>NZ_JAFB01000015.1 GCF_000519205.1 Amycolatopsis taiwanensis DSM 45107
TGAGGTGATCTCAGTGACTTTCACGTGATTTTGTCGTGCTCGAAATGGGTGAGTACGAGTGCGGCTTTGACGATATTGCCGATTTTGCGTGGGCTGGTGGTGATATGGCGTAGTGTTCGCCAGCGTCCGGTGAGCAGGGCAAAGCCGCGTTCGCCCAAGCATCGCAGGCCCCGCAGCAGGGCGTTGTAGGACCGGTTGTCGACATCGAGGACCTGGCCGCCGGCGGGTTGTCTGATCGGGGTGAGGATACCGATGCCGGCCCCGGTGTAGCCGCCGTCGGCCAGTGTGGGCAGATCCAGTTGGGAGGCTGCCCAGTACAAGGCGCCCAGCACGTGGTCCTGGGCGGTGGTCAGGTCGTGGGCCGAGCCGGGCTCGACGTCACTGACCCACAGCGGAAACCCGGTCGGCGCCGAGAGCGCTTGGATGTTGCCGCCGTGCTCGTGGGCCTTTCCCGAGTACCACGCGTCAATCTGTTCCCCTTTCACACTGGTGGTTTGCTCGCCGCAGCGGTCGGTGGAGAAGAGTTTTCCATCCAAGATCAGGTGGGTCATGCCATCGTCTTTGGCTTTCCGTAAGGCTTCGTGGAGGTCCGGTGCCTGATCGGCGAGGACGGTGATGACCTCGTCCAGATAGCGATAACCGGTCGCGCGAGAGATCCCGTGATCGCGGGCCAGCGAGGTGACATCGACGTCCTGGCGGAACCAACGCAGGCCCAGCACGGCCTGCCGGAAGCAGGTCAACGCCCGGGTGGTTTTGCGGGTGCCGCGTCGGCGGCGTTCGGCGTGTAGCAGTCTACCCAGGTACTGGGCCAGTTCGCGGGGCACGTCGAGTGTGGCACGATAGCTGATCACGGGGAGCTTCCTGGTTTCGGACTTGATCTTCGCAAATCCAGTCCTACCAGGGGCTCCCCGCCCGACTTCCCCCGAGCCCCGACCTGTGTCCCGGCGCCTGTCCACATGACTCGTGCGCGCTTCTTCGGCCTTCAACACCGCAATCTTGGTGAGATCACCTCAGTGCCCGGTTGCACGCCCGCGAACGCGACCGTACGAGCGGCACCTGGGCCGTCAAAACTGAGGAACAGCACCTGCGGCGAGTGCTGCCAGGACTCGTGGAAGTTCATCCCATCGCGGGGCCCGGGCAGGCACAACCGTTATTCGATCGAATGGACAAGTTCGCGGGGCCACGCCTTCGCGGCCCCGTGACCCAACGGGAGAAGGACGCGCTCGACGAACGAACCGAGCGCGCCGTCGCTAGTAACGAACTCGTCGACGCGTTCAACGTCTACACCCTGCAGACTATGCTTGCCGACCAGGCGCAGCTTCCGGAGATGGCGGAGCATGTCTACGACGAGCTGAGGTCGTTCCGGCTGCCGGGGGACCCAGCGGAACAGGCTTTCCCGCATGCGTCGGTCCATGTCGTGTGGCGTCGCGAAGAACTCGTGCGCCGGATCAAGATGGCTGGCGTGCTCGTGCGGGTCGAGCACGACGCGCAACTGGCCGCAGGAGACCTGAAGGGTGTCCAGGACGCCCATGCTGCCGACGACCTGGTGTTTTCGTCGTCCGAGTCTCTTCTACGCGGGGCGATGTTCCTCGACGCCTACTTCGGGCCGCTGCTCGGTGCGCTGTCGCCGGCGATATGGGGCTTCCACACGGCGCGGGAGATTGGGCTGGTCGTGTACAGCCTTGGGCGACCGATTGCTGGCACCAAGGGTGAGGCCGCCGAACTGCTCCAGCTCCTCCCTACAACTGGTCCGTGCGAGTCAGTCCGGAATCCTCATGTCGAGCCACGATCCTGTTCGGAGGCGATCGAGTGGTGGGCGACCCGACTTGACCGCCTGTTCGGCGTGTTGACAAACCCCGCCGTTTTCACCGATCAGGAGGACCATTACGTCCCGATCAAGCACATTCAGGCCGTCAGCAGCGCGGAGCAGTTGTTCAGACGAATTACGTCGCTGCAGGGTGCTCATCGGGACGAGGTCGCGCAGCGGGTGCTGTTCTTCTCCTCACTGGACATGCTTGAACGCTTGGTCGGCCGGGACATCGAGAGTTACTGCACCCTTCGGGTAGCCGAGGCGACGCTGCAACACTTGAGAACGGAGATACCGTCGGCGGCGGCTCAGCTCTTGCTCCCACCCGCCGAACGCGCTGTCACAGCGCTGCGGGAACTCCAGGACGGCTTCTATCTTGCCCGGCAACTGGGGAAGTCGGAGATCGAGGTGCTCGATCACGGAACCGTCGTTGCCCAGATGTCGCTGGACAAGGCTGCTGCCGCTTACGTCAAAATGCTGCGCAATGCGACCCACGGGTTCGGGACCCGGAAGGCAGGTCAGGTGGCCTATGCCAACAGTCTGCTTGCCCACCACAACGGTGTCCTCCCACATGACCTGGTCCTGCTGGCCTATCTGTATTTACTCGACGTGCTGACCAAGCCGGACGTCCTCGCGCGCAGGCTTTACCGGCAGGGCCGTGTCGACTGACATCTGCTGGTCGAGGCCAGGACCCTTACTTACGCGACTCGCTCCCGTCCGTCTGAGTGAACTGTTCGTCGCGTCTCACGCCGGATACGAACGGTTGCTGACGCAAGCACCTCGTCGGCTTTCGGTTGTTCGCGTCCTCGGCTTTACTCGCGACCGTTGTTTGCCCGTCTCAGTTTCCGTCTCGTTCATTGCTGGTCGCGATGGTTCAGCGCGACGTATCCTGCCCATACGACCAGGTAATACTTCGTTTGCGAACGGTGGTGTACGGAGGATCGGAGATCTGAAAAGCGGAAGGTCGCCGGTTCGACCCCGGCCCTGGCCATCCCATTTGACCAGCATAAATGGCCCTCACCGACTACGGCGAGGGCCGTTTCGCGTACTGGGCCGTCTCAGTTTCCGTCTTAGTTGGGGTTGCGGGGATCGCTGTAGAGCCCTGCGGCGACCTCGTAAATGATCTCCAAGCCGTCCTCGTCGTCCCATTGCTCGCCGACCTCGACGAAGCCGTATTGCGATGCAAGTTGGTAGGAGGCAAGGTTGTCGGGGCTGATGGTGACCCGAACGGTGTGTACCTGCGGCTCGTCGGCGGCACGGCCCAGCAGGGCTTCCAGAGCGGCGCGAGCGTAGCCGCGTCGCTGGTAGGCCGGGTCGACGGCGTAGCCGATCTCCACCATTCCCGTCGGGTCGGGAGCTCCGTGGTAGCCGGCCTTGCCCACCGCCAGTTGCTGTTGTTCGTCCCAGATGACGCCGGTTACCCATGCTGCGCTGGTGGGATCTTCCTCGACTTGCCTGTGGCGCCTCTGCCACACTCCACGGCTGTCCGGGCCCGCGAAGTAAGCGGATAGGGGGACAGGGCTGACGGCGTTTGCCGCGGCCAGGTCGCCTTCGGCGAGAGCGTGGAACGTAGGACCGTTCAGGTGCACGATGCGCACGTCCGGCCTGGTGCGGCGGTCGGTCATGTGCCAAGGCTCCCATACGCCGGTGGAAGAGCCTGCACGGTCCGCGCAACCGCGACTCGGCATAAGCGGACGTTGCAGTGAGAAGAGAAAGGGAAAGCGGCCCTGCGTGTTGCCGAGCCGTTTTGCGTCCACGCTGGTTCGGTTTGGGTTCCAGAGGTCGGTCGTCGAGGTCGCGGCGTGGGTCGAGGGCTTTCCGGTCGGCTGCGCGAACATCGAGCCGCCCTGTGCCACTCGGAACCGTCAAGTTCACTGTTGCTCCTCGTGCATGATCAGTAGGTCGTACAGGCGGTCGGGCAGGACGATGCCGCGCCGGCCACCTCGGGACTTCACGTCCACTTCGGCGAGACCCCCGTGGCGCTTCGGGCCCAACGCGCATGGTCTGTGCGGTCGGGTGGCATGCCACCGGTGCCGACCGCCGGCCGGCGAAAGAACCGAGAGCCGGCATGCGGGGACCACCGGCCTGCGTGGCGAAGAAGGTCACCAGGCCGGTGAGGAACCGACCAGGCAACCGGTCAGGAATCGAGAAGCCTTAGCGGTCACAACACAATTAGCGTGATCGCCATGGACATCACCATCAACGCAAGCTTCTTCCCCCACACCGACCCCGAGGCGTCCCTCGCCTTCTACCGCGACATTCTTGGCTTCGAGTTGCGCAAGGACGTCGGCTCCGGGGTCATGCGCTGGCTCACGATGGGCCCAGCAGGTCAGCCCGACACCAACATCGTCCTCGCGCCGCCCGCAGTCGGCCCCGACGTCACCGACGACGAGCGGCGCACCATCACCGAGATGATGGCCGGGGGCCGCTACGCCATGCTGCTCCTGTCCACCGAGGACGTTGACGGCACGTTCGACAAGATCCAGGCGAGCGGTGCCGAGGTCGTCCAGGAGCCGACAGACCAGGGTTGGGGGGTCCGCGACTGCGCCTTCCGCGATCCAGCCGGCACCGTGGTCCGCATCAGCCAGGCCGGCTGATCGCATGGCCGAACCGCGTGACCGCGCGACCAGGAAGGCAGACGCGTTGGCAATGCTGGCTGCCGAGGTCGATGTCTGGGTCGCGACCGCCTCGAGCACAGGCGCGCCGCATCTCATCCCGTTGTCATTGGCGTGGGCTGATGAGCGAGTGATCATTGCGATCCCGAAGTCATCGGTCACTGCCCATAACCTGGGCGAAACCGGCGCCGCCCGGCTCGCGGTAGGCCCGACGGGCGACGTGGTGATGATCGACGCCGTCGTTGACAAGGCCGCCAGCGCAGCCGAAGACGCCGCCCTGGCCGAAACGTTCGCCGCACACGCCGACTGGGATCCGCGCCGCGACCCCACCTACATCTACTTCGTCCTCCGTCCCGTCCGAGTGCAGGCGTGGCGCGAGGCCAACGAGATCGCCGGCCGCACCCTCATGCGCAACGGCGGGTGGCAGATCTGAGGAGACCCTTGGAAGGCTCTCGCTGTGGATGCAGCGGACGACGCCACTCGCGTCACACGGCCGCGCAGAGCTCCGGAACGACATCCTCGATGTTCTCCCGCAGCACGAAGGCGGCTTCGGCGTCGTACGGCGTCGGATCGCGGTTGACGATCACTAGCGTCGCCCCGGCGCGGACGGCCAGCGTGCACAGCGAGGCCGCGGGCTCGACCATCAGCGAACTGCCGACAGCCAGGAAAAGCCGGCTCGCCGCAGCGATGTTCCGTGCGTGGCCGAGCACGTCGGCATCGAGGTTCTGTCCGAAAAGGACGATGTCGAGCTTGACGATGCCACCACAGTCGGGGCATGACGGATCCTCGTCGCCGCCTTCGACCCGCGCGAGCACCTCCGCCGTCTCGAACCGCGCCGGACATCGGGTGCACACCGCGGTGCGCATGCTGCCGTGCAACTCCAGCACCTTGCGGGCGGCGAGCCCGGCGCGCTGGTGCAGGCCGTCGATGTTCTGCGTGAGCACCCGAACGGCGACGCCCTCACGGTCCAGCCCTGCGACCGCGCGATGCGCCGCGTTCGGCTCGGCGCGCCAGGCGGCGTGCCTGGCGTAAGTGCGCCAGAATTGTCGCCGGACCGCCGGATCCGACATGAAGTTCTCGAGCGTGAACGCGTTCGCCGCGGCCGGGTCCCGGGTCCACACGCCCTCCGGTCCGCGGTAGTCGGGAATCCCGGAGCCCGTCGAGATGCCCGCCCCGGTCAGCACGGCTATCCGCCGCGCGCCCCGGATCCGGTCGACGAGCTCCTCGTTCATGGGGCCAGGTTAGTGGGCCGAAGGCGGGCGCACGATCCAATTTCAGCCGGGTCGATGAGCCGCAGCTTCCTGCGAACAAGGGCGCGGCATAACGCAACGGGACCGCCGACCGAAGCGGAGCGGCAGGCCGTGCGACCCCTCGACCTTGTCCGGGTCCGTGTCGACCTGCGGCGCCACTGCAGGGCGCTCGTTCATATGCTCTGTTCGACTCGACCGAGGGAGATCGGCATGACGCCACTCGAGACGATGAGCGAACGGGAGTTCTTCGCCGATGTCGGTCGGCGGCCCGGCATGTTCGTCGGGCGCGCGACCTACCACGCGATCAGTTCCTTCATCGACGGATACGACCGGCACGCCATGCGCGACGGTGGCGGATGGCTGACCGAATTTCACGATTGGGTCCTGCGGAAACGCGGCCTCAAGAGTAGCCCTCTGGTGTGGAGTGGCGAGGTGCTGTGGCTTGCCTTTCCTGATGGCGCATTCCGCGCGAGTGCCTTCGACCTCACGGCCGACGAAAACGCGCACGCGATCAGCGTGCTGTTCGAGTTGCTGGACGAATTCCTGGCCGAACGAGAAGCGGCCGGCGATGGTCCCGCGAGTGCATAGCAGCCCTCGATGCGGGTACGTGCTGGAAACGGACGAGTTGCTAAGCGAGCTTCACCGTCGTGGCTGGACGCTGGTCCCGTGAGGTCGGAGGACCATCCGGTGTTGCCGATGGGCACGTTCCGGTGGCCGTTGGCTGCCGACGTGTTCATCGCGACAACCTCGCCGAGCCCGAGCGCAAGGAGTTGGCCGAGCTGCTGAGGACGGTGCTGCGGACTGTTGAGGGGGTCAGCGTCTGAGGGCTTGTCCCCCGTGGGAGCTACACGCGAGTGTCCTTCCCAAGGGGATTCCCGGCAGCCCACGGGAGCCTAGTTTTCCCGGCATGACAACGAAAAACGACTCCTTCCGCAAGTTCCGGTTTCCGATCCTGCTGGTCGCCATGATCGCCGTGATGGTGGTGGCGAGCCTCGTCAACGCCGCGGTCGGCGGCCTCGGTCTCCTCTCGCTCGTCGTCGGCCTCGGCACCGCGGCGGCCGGGTTGTTCGCCTACACCCGGCTGTCTCGGTGGCTCGAGCAGCGCGACAGCGTCGGCGAGCTGGCCCGTGAGAAGGCCAGACCAGGCCTCCTGCGCGGAACTGCCATCGGCGCCGGCGCCTTCGTCGCGACGATGCTGCTGATCGGGATGTTCGGCGGCTGGGACCACTTCTCCGGCGGCTCGTTCTGGGGCTTCGTGGCGAGCATCGGGATGATGGCGAGCGCCGCGGTCAACGAGGAGCTGCTCTTTCGCGGGGTCATCTTCCGGTTCGCCCAGGACCGGTTCGGCACGTGGAACGCGCTCGCGCTGTCGGCCGTGCTGTTCGGCGGATCGCACCTGCTCAACTCCGGTGCGACGCTGTGGGGCGCGATCTCCATCGCCATCGAGGCCGGGATCATGCTGGGCGTCTGCTACGTCTTCACCCGCTCGCTGTGGCTGCCGATCGGCTTCCACTTCGCCTGGAACCTGTTCGAGTCCGGCGTCTTCGGCACCACCGTCTCCGGCGCCTCGAACACCCCGGACGGCCTGCTCAACACCGCGCTGTCCGGTCCCGCCGTGCTGACCGGCGGGTCGTTCGGCCCGGAGGCCAGCCTGATCGCCGTGCTCACCTGCGTGGTGCCCGCCGTTTTCCTCTTCCGCAAGGCCTCGCGCCAGGGCCTGGTCGTGCCGTTCCGCTCGAAGAAGACCGAGGCCACCGCGGGGCTTGAGGTTCAGTCGTGAACCTCGACGAGTCCCGTCCGGTAGGCCAGGACGACAGCCTGGACCCGGTCGCGCAGATCGAGCTTCGTCAGGATCCGCGACACGTAGGTCTTCACGGTCTCGGCACTGATGACCAGCTCGGCCGCTATCTCCACGTTCGACAGGCCCTTCGCGATGAGGCCCAGCACCTCCCGCTCGCGGGGCGCAAGGACCTCGAGGACCTGCCGGCTGGGGGCGCCGGCGGTCGGGCGGATGCGCTCGGCAAACTGACCGATCAGGGTGCGAGTGACGGCCGGGGCCAGCAGCGACTCACCGCGGGCGATGGTGCGGACGCCGTTGATCAGCTCGTCCGGGGGCGAGTCCTTCAGCAGGAAACCGCTGGCCCCGGCCCGCAACGCCGCGTAGACGTACTCGTCGACGTTGAAGGTCGTGATGACGAGGATCTTCGCCGGGTTCGCCGCACCGGCGCCGGCCAGCCGCTTCGTGACCTCGATGCCGTCCATCAAGGGCATCCGGATGTCCATCACGATGACGTCCGGCTCAAGCAGCTGGGCGGCCTCCAAGCCGGCGGGACCGTCCGCCGCCTCGCCGACGACTTCCATGTCGGGCTGCGCGTTGAAGATCGCGACGTAGCCGGCGCGGATGAGCGCCTGGTCCTCGCAGATCAGTACCCGGATCGGCGCGGTCATGCCCTGCTCCCGGTCGGAATCGATGCGCGCACCCGGAACACCCCGTCGGCCGCGGCGCCGGCGCTCAGCTTCCCGCCGACCTCCTGCACGCGCTCCCTCAGCCCGCTCAGCCCGCGGCCGCCGGAGAGGCTCCAGTCCGGCGTCGCCGCGGCGCCCTCGCTGGCGACCTCGATGTCCACCTCGTCCGCGCGGTACCCGATGCGGACGACCGTGCGATGACCACCGGCGTACTTGACCGCGTTGGTGAGTGCCTCCTGCACCACCCGGTAGCCCGCGAGTCCGGCGGCTTTCGGCAGCGCCGTCCGTTCGCCCTCCTCGACCAACTCGACCGGCTGCCCGCCGTTTCTGATGACGGCCACGAGATCCGCGACGTCGTCGAGCGCCGGGGACTTGCCCGCCGACGGCTGGTCGCCGGTGGCCTCCAGCACGCTGAGCAGCGACCGCAGCTCCTTGAGCGCCCGGCGACCGGTGTCGCCGATGGTGTCGAGCGATTCGGCGACCTGCTGTGGCGAACCGGTCAGGTACTTGGTGGCGCTGGACTGCACCACCATCGCGGTCACGTGGTGGGTCACCACGTCGTGCAGCTCGCGGGCGATGCGCGAGCGCTCTGCCGCCTTCGCCGTCTCGGCCTCCAGCCGCCGGCGAGCGACCTCCTCGGCCCGTCGGGTCCGCACCAGCATTCCGATCGTGACGCCCGCCAGGGCCGCCGCGTAGAACAGCACGAAGTCCGCGAGCCCGTTCGGCGAGTGCCGCAGGTACAGGACGACGCAGAACACCGCGTAGCCGACGGTGCTCGCGATCGCCACGGTCCTGCGGTAGCCGTCTTGGAGCGCGCCGACCGAGTAGAGCGCGATCAGCAGCCCGAGCGTGCCGGCCGTGGCCGGGTATGCGACCGACTCGTGGACGGCGAAGCACACTGCGACCACCGCGAACGACCCGGCGGGCCAGCGCCGGCGGACGGCCAGCGGCAGCGTCATGCCCAGTGTGAGGACCACCGCGAACACATCGACAGGTCGTTTCGGCAGGTCACCCAAGGTCGTACCGAGAAGCGCCGTGAACGGCAGGAAACTGAAAACGGTGAACACGAGGGCGAGCACGGGATCGGCCGCCAGCCTCGTGAACCAGCGCGCCGGACGCGTCGACATGCGAGGCAGTCTAGACCGACCCGGCCGCCGACCAGGCCACGTCGGCCTCAGGGCAGGTTGCCGCGTCAGTCTTCGAAGCGCCAGATCTCTTCCATCAGGGTCGTGTAGTCCTTGGTGCGGCGGACGCGGAAGGCGGACATCTGGACGGCTTCGAAATGCCAGGGGGCGCAGGGGCCGAGTGCGAGGTCGCCGAAGGCGTGCCAGTTGGTGCGGGAGGGGTCCTCCTCGTCCAGTTCGGCGTCCTGCCCGGCCAGGGACTCGGGCGGGATGCCGAGTGCGTGCAGGATGGCGCGGGGGTCGCCGGTCAGCTCCCACAGTTCGCTGTCCCAGCCCGTGTAGTGCAGCATCGGTCCGTCGGGTAGGTGGATGGTGTTTTCGGAGTGGGACTCTCCCATGTCGCTGCTTACCGATCCGATGATCCGGGCGTCCGGGTAGCGCTGGTGGAAAGCTTCGGTTTCAGCCAGCAGTGGGCACTCGTTCCCGTTGTCGGCGAGCGCGGGATCGGAGATGCCGATGATGTTGCCCCAGCAGCCGACCTTGATGATGTCCAGGTCGGCACGTGTCGCCGGAAAGTCGGAGACGGTCGTGACGAGGGGCAGTTCTTCGAGGACGGCCTCGACGGGGCCGAAGGTCTCGGCGACCTGGCGGGCCCGTGCGGGGTCGTGGGGAGCGAGTTCCGCAATCGTGCTGCGGTCGGTGGTCGTGGGGAAGGGAGGGTGGAGGATGGTGATGGTGTACTCGCCCCATCCGTGGACTTCACGGTCAGGCGGGCAGGTCCAGTAACTGTTGTCGATCATGCGCGTCACCGTAGTGATGGGCATGCGCCTTACCGCAGTTCTGCTCATAGCGGCCGTCGGTGCCCCCAGGCAATTTCACGGGTCGTTCGCTTATTCTCTGGACTACGTGGCGAAGCGAATAGATCGCCGCCCACTCCGAGTCGTACTTACCCCGGTGCCAAGCCACCAGCCGGACCGCCCGCTGCCGCACCTCAACCGGCTGCCGTCCGCAAAGATCAAGATTTCCATCGGCTCGGGGCAGTTAATGCTCGGCGAAACCACCGGAAAGCGCGCACTCGGCCCTGCGCTGAGCGAACTCGCCGACCGTCTCGGCGCCTGGCCCGGCACTGCCCGGAATCGGGCGACCGGCACAATGTGCGGGTGAGAGTGAGCGAACTGCAGGCGGTCTGGGAAAAGCTCGGCAATGACGATCCGTTGTGGGCGGTGCTTTCCGACCCCGGGCGCAAGGGCGGCCGGTGGGACATCGAGGAGTTCATGGCCACTGGGCAGGAGCACGTCGACTACGTGCGGGGCCTGCTGGAGCGGCACGAACTCACGTTCGGCGAGCGTGTACTGGACTTCGGCTGCGGCGTCGGGCGGCTGTCGCAGGCGCTGGCCGCGCACGTGCCGCACGTGACGGGTGTGGACATCGCCTCCTCGATGATCGACAAGGCCCGGGAGCTGAACTCCTTCGGTGACAAGGTTTCCTACGAGCACTACGACGGCAGGCTGCTTCCTTTCGAGGATGGCAGTTTCGACTCCGCGATGAGCCTGATCGTGGTGCAGCACATGCCGCCCGCCGTACAGCTGTCGACGATGCTGGAACTCAACCGCGTCGTGCGCCCCGGCGGCCTGCTGGTCTTCCAGGCGCCGCGTGCGCCGCGGTCCGAGCATCCGCTGGTGGCGGAGAACTGCCGCGCGGAGATCACCCTCCTCGAGGGCCCGGATTCCTTGCCACCCAACGGGATCGGCACCGTGCTGGCCACCGTGACCAACACCGGCCCGGCGGCCTGGACGCCCGACCACGACATCAAGTTCGCCAACCACTGGTTCCGCGACGGTGAAATGGTGGTGCGAGACGATGGCCGCACTGAGCTGCCGCGCAAGGTTTCGCCGGGCGAGTCGGTGGAGTTGGAGCTGGCCGTGTGCGCGCCGGACGAGCCCGGGCAGTACGAACTGGTGCTGGACATGGTCGAGGAGTTCGTCGCCTGGTGGTCCGACCACGGCAGCGCGGTCGCACGGCTCGGCGTGACCGTCGGCGAGGACGCCCGGCCCAGCCAGCTCGCGTTCAGCGCGCCCGAGCCCGCCGCGCAGGTGGACCCGGCCATCGCCGGCGAGCCCGACGAGACCGAGGGCATCGAGATGCACCCGGTGCCCGCTCCCCTGGTGCGTTCGGTGTTCGAACACATGGGTTCCGAGCTGCTCGCCACCGACGACTACGCCATCGCCGGCCCGGAATGGGCCAGCCGCACGTACCTGATCCGCGTCGGACGGCGCTAGAGACTGTTTTGAAGTGGCTTGCATGACGGTGCGGGTGGCGTCGTCGCGTCCTGCCACAGGCGGGCTGCCGCGCCTCAGCGGATGACAGACTGAGCAGGTGATCGATGATCTCCCTGCCGGCCTCAGGGCTCGGCACCTGACCGAAGAAGACCATCTCCGAGTGCTGGCCGTACTGGACACGTGGTGGGGCGGTCTGAAGGGCGAGGCGGGAGCGAAAGAACGTGCGCTCCTGCTGCCTCGGCTGTACTTCCAGCACTTCACCACCACCAGCTTCCTGGTGGAACGTGACGGTGGGCAGATGGTTGCCTTCCTGGTCGGCTTCCTTTCGCAGACGGACCCCGAAACCGCGTATGTGCACTTCGTCGGCGTCGACCCTGCGCTGCACGGGCAGGGCATCGGACGTGCTCTGTATCGGTCCTTTTTCGCGCTCGCTCGGTCGCATGGACGCCGTTACGTGCACTGCATCACGAGCCCGGGTAACACTGGGTCGCAGGCATTTCATGCGCGGCTCGGCTTCACAACCTCAGCGGTCAAGCCGGATTACGACGGCCCCGGACTCGATCGCGTGGCGTTCACCATCGACCTGTCCGAGGATTGAAACCCGGTGGGCCCGGTCGGCGTCTTGGGGCGTGTCGACCGCGGCGAGGTCCTGCTGCACGGCAACTACGGCTTCAAGAACGGCCGTCCATGGACCATCATGTGTGGTTGTGGAGTCCACCCGTGTGGATCGCTGGCTGTGGGCGGTCCGGCTGACCAAGACCCGACCGGACGCCGCCGCGGCCTGCCGCGGCGGGCACGTGCGCATCAACGACCGGCCCGCCAAGCCCGCGACGACGGTGTCCCCCGGCGACGAGGTACGCGCACGCGTGGGCGGCACGACCCGAATCGTCGAGGTGGTGCGGGTGATCCAGAAACGCGTCGGCGCGGCCGATGCCTCCGCCTGTTTCATCGACCGGACACCCGCGCCGCCCCCGGAGACGTCCTTGCCCGTCGCCCGCCGCGACCGAGGCGCCGGACGACCAACGAAACGAGAACGCCGGGTTCTCGACAAGTTTCGCACCGGGCGCGCCTGACCGATTGCCAGCGCATCCGCATGATCTCCGGAATGAGCGTGCATGCCGGCGGAGGCCAACGCCGCTACCTGTTCTCGCGAAGCGGGGCGCCGGCCTGATGTAGGTGGCGCAGGGCCTCGCCGTAGGAAGCGATCAGGCCGGTCTCGTGGTAGGGCACCCCGATCTCCGCGCAGTAGTCCCGCACGATCGGCTGCGCACGACGAAGATGTGGCGAGGGCATGCTCGGGAACAGGTGGTGCTCGATCTGATAGTTGAGGCCGCCCAGTGCGAGATCCACGAGCCGGCCACCGCGCACGTTCCGCGAGGTCAGCACCTGGCGGCGCAGGAAATCAGGACGGTCGGTGCCGCTGAACATCGGCATCCCCTTGTGGTTCGGGGCGAAGATCGAACCCATGTAGATGCCCCAAAGTCCCTGGTGCACGGCCACGAACGCGAGTGCCTTGCCTGGCGAGAGCACCAGGAAGACCATGCCCAGGTAACCGACGACGTGGGCGATCAGCAGTGTCGCTTCAACCGCACGCTGTTTCAGCGTCGGTGCGAACAAGGCGCGGAACCCCGAGTAGTGCAGATTCAGTCCTTCCAGGGTGAGCAACGGGAAGAACAGAAAGGCCTGCCTGCGTCCGATGAAACGTGGCACGCCCCGGCTCTGGCGTGCCTGTTTCTTCGACCACACCAGGATGTCCGGGATCACGTCGGGGTCGAGGTCTTCGTGGTTCGGGTTGGCGTGGTGGCGCGTGTGCTTGTCCATCCACCAGCCGTAACTCATGCCGATGCCGAGGTTGCCAACGATTCGCCCGAGGGTTGCCGTGGCCCGGCGAGTGCGCAGGACCTGGCGGTGCGCGAGATCGTGCGCCAGCAAGGCGATCTGGCCGAACACGACCGCCAAGAACGCGGCGACGAGAAGTTGCAGCCACGAGTCGCCGATCGCGAAGAACGCGGCCCACCCTGCGGCGAGTGATCCGCCGACCAGCCCGAAACGCAGGATGTAGTAGCCGGGTCGTCGCCGGAACAGGCCGGCCTCGGAAATGCGCCGTGACAACCGGGAAAAGTCGCTGCCACGCATGGTTTCTTCGGTGCTGGTCACTCCGCTGAGTCTGGTCACCGGCCAGGCCCGCGATAAGCCTGTACACCCCCAATCCTTGCGGGGGAAAGCCCTACCTCGCAAGGCCCGGGTCGTCGATCCGCACCATCCTGCCGAGCCGGGCCGTCCGAGGGGATTTCGCCCTCGGACGGCCCGGCTCGGCTGGGATTGCGGGCAGCCGAGCTGGTCGGCTGGTGTTCTTCAGCGGCTGCGGGCGACGATGTCGCCGTGGGAGGTGGTGGCGTGGATGTCGAGTTCGGTGGTGCCGTCGTTCTTGAGGGCGTTGCTGATGCGGCCGTGGCCGGTGCTGGCGTCCAGGGAGGCTGAGACGCCGGCGGCGGCGCCGACCGAGATGCCGCCGGACTGGGTGCGCAGCACGACCGTGCCGCGTGCGGCCTCGAGGATCCGGATGTCTCCCCGGGTGGTGCTGATCTCGGCGGGGCCGTCCAGCCGGCCGACTTCGACGTCGCCGTCGACTGCGGTGAGGCGGACGCTCGCGGCGTCGTCGATCTTGATCTGGCGGTAGGCGCCTTCGAAGGCGACGTCGCCAAGGCGGCCGACGCTGCGGAGTTCGGCGCTGGCGGTTTTGGCCTCGATGCGGGAGTCGGCGGGCAGTTGGACGGTGACCTGCAGGGCTCCGGAGGGACCGAAGTACTGGTTCTTGGGCTCGGAGGTGTGGATCCGCAGGACGCCGTCGGCGTAGGCGACGGTGGTGCGCTCCGCCGCCTTCACGTCGCGGCCCTTCGAGGCGTCGGCGGGCAGGACCTCGACCACGGTGTCGGCCCGGTCGCCGGCGATGAGCTGGACCTGCCCCGCGGGGATGTCCAGGATGGCGGAGATCGGGGCGGGGGTGTCGAACTTCTGCATCGTGGTCTCCTGACGGTTCGTTGCGTCCCAGCTGGTGGGGATGCCTGTGGTGGCTGCGGGTGCGATCGATGAGCTGATCACGGAAACCACGATCGCCCGCTGTCCTGACACCGGAACGCCACCGTGCTGACGCGGCCCCTGACACGGCGCCGCCACCGGACACAACGGCAGGTCACGGGCACGGTGGAGATCAAGATTCAGGTTCGCCACCCGGCTCGTGGGGGTTACGGCAGCAGGCGGGACAGGTGATGGTCCACGAGCGAGATCACTTCCGCCGGCGTTCGGTGGCCGAGCAGGACCGCCTCGCCGAGGCCGGCGACGAGGGCCAGCAGGAGGTCTGTTTCCTGGAGCGGGTCCAGCTTCGGGTGCAGCCGGCCGTCTGCCTGGGCAGCGGTGATCATGGCGGCGACGGCGTCGCGGAGTTGTGTGTGACCGACGCGGAATCGGTTGGCGATCTCCGGGTCCTTCAGAGCGCGTACGACGAACGCGTTCGCGACCAGCGCCTCGGTCCGGCTTTCGTCCTTGAAGGGGAGGAGAGCGATCAGTGCGGCGCGCAGGTCGGTCGGCCCGTCGGCGAACTCGGTCCGCAATCGGTTTTCCACCCAGTCGCGCAGTGTTCCCGTGGCGTAGCGCAGCATGGCGTCTTTGCCCGGGAAGTAGTGCTGTACCAGGCCCTTCGAGATGCCGGCCTCGGCCGCGACCTCGCCGAGGCTCACCGCTTCCAGGCCCCGATCGGCCGCGATGCGGCAGACCGCGTCGGCGATGAGCCGTCGCCGCTGCTCGTGATCGACGCGCTTGGGCATCACACCACCTTTCACAATACGATCGGATTGCAAACCGTCGCGAAGCCGTTTACGATACGAGCGTATCGCCAAACAGGGAGGCCTCCGGATGACACTCGGCGGATTCATCTCGCCGCAGGCTCGCGTCGAGTACGACACGGCATACGACCGGGGGTTCGCCACGCTGCCCGCCCCCGTCGAACAGCACGATGTCCCGACGGCGTTCGGTACCGCGCGGGTATACCGCTTCGGCGAGCCCGGGCCTGTCCCGGTGGTGCTGCTCCACGGCCGGGCCGGCACGACGATCATGTGGAAGCCCAATCTCCCCGCGCTCGCCGCGCGCGGCCCGGTGTACGCGGTCGACTTGATCGGCGAGCCAGGACGCAGCGAACAGACCGCTCCCATCCGGAACGCCGAAGACCAGGCCGCTTGGCTCGACACCGTGTTCACCACGCTGGCCCTGCGCAAGATGCATCTCGTCGGCTATTCCTTCGGTGGCTGGGTCGCCGCCAACCAGGCCGTGCGAGCGCCGGACCGGCTCGCCTCGCTGACCTTGATCGACCCCGTGCAGACCTTCGCCCGGTTCCCGGCCTCGTTGCTCGTGCGCACCGCGCTCACCCTCGTTCCAGGCATCCGTCGCCGGGCACGATCGTCCTTCCTGGCCTGGATCTCCGGTGCGGCCGAAGTGGCCGAGGACGACCCGGTGGCAACCGTGATCAACGAAGGCATGCGGACCTATCAGATCGCACTGCCGACCCCGACCCTGTTCACCGACGCGCAACTGCACGGCGTGACGGTCCCGGTGCTCGCACTCATCGCGGGCCGCAGCGCCATACATGACAGCCGGCGCGCGGCCACTCGCGCCCGCGAGCTGCTCCCCGACGGCCGGGTTGAGCTGTGGCCGGCGGCGACCCACGCGATCGCGGGCGAGTCGGCCACCGAGGTCAACGCCCGGGTGCTGGAGTTCCTGGCCGAGATCGAGCAACGAGGTCACGTGCGGCGATGACGGACCGGACACCGGGCGGCAGCCCGTTGGCCACGCTTCTGTAGTGCACTGATGCCTGACCTGACGGCCTACGAAGACGATGTCCTGGCGCTGCTCGATCGACATGGTGCGCGGCTGGTGGCACGGGTGCACACCACCACGGGGCCGGTTGGCCAGCCCACCGAGGTACAGATCATCGACCTTCCGAGCGAGGCCGCGCTCACGGCGTACCTGGACGATCCGGACCGGCTCGCCATGAGCGCGCGACGCGATGCCTGCGTAGCCAGGACGGAAGTTATGCGCGTTCGTCACGTCTGACAGCCGCAAGCGGCTCGGAAATGCCGGTGCGCTGATCACGGCTCCGGTGTCACCATGTCCGGCGTGATCATGGCGTCGGGTGTGCGGATCGGGTGGGCGGGTCTCCCGCGCGACGTTCAGTACGCCGTTGAGTCGATTCTTGGCGGCACGGTTGTCGAAGCCGTGTCCCAGGCCGGTGGGTTCTCGCCCGGCACGGCCGACCGGGTCCGCATTGCCGATGGACGCCGCGCGTTCGTGAAGGCGGTGAGCACCGCTCAGAACGCCCACTCGCCCAACATGCACCGCAGGGAAGCGCGAATCACCGCGGCCATGCCGTCCTGGGCGCCTGTCCCCGAACTGCTCGGCTGCCATGACGACGGCACCTGGGTAGCCCTGGTGCTGCAGGATATCGACGGCCGCCAACCCAGTACGCCATGGCTGGCCGACGAACTGCGGCTGGTCCTGGACGTGCTCGATGAGTTCGCGACCCGAGCCACACCGTCGCCACTGCCCGGCCTGGCCACGGCGGCTGACACGCTCGCCGAAGAGTTCGGCGGCTGGCGACGGATCGCGAATGACCCTCCGGACAACCTGCGGCCCTGGGCTGCGCGGCACCTCGACGAACTCTGCGCGCTGGCCGACCGCGGACTGGCGGCACTGGCCGGCGACACCCTCGTCCACGCGGATCTGCGGGCGGACAACCTCCTGCTGAGCGAGGACGGCGCGGTGACCGTGGTCGACTGGCCGGCGGCCTGCCGGGGGCCGCGGTGGCTGGACAGCCTTCTGCTGTTGCTCAACGTCCGGCTCCACGGCGGGCACGACACTCACCAGCTGCTCACCGAGCAAGCCGCCGCCCACGACGCGCCCCTGGACGATCTTCTCGCCGTGCTGGTGGCGCTGGCCGGTTTCTTCACCGACTCCGCCCGCCGGCCACCGCCACCGGGCCTACCGACTCTGCGCGCCTTCCAGCGCGCCCATGCTGACGCCATCCTGTCGTGGCTGCGCGAAGAAGACTGTCTCTGACTGGTTGCGGTGCACCGGATGCTGGAAGGCACGGCCGCGGCAGTAGGCGATTGTTTCTTGGTGCATGTCCATGCGGCGCGATCTTTGCGGGCCGCGATGAGTATCGGTGCCATGGCAGGTCTATCCGACGTACGCAAAGGCGACCGGGAGAAGTGTCATGACCGCACCAGAAGTTCTGCTGGAAGGCGTCCTGTTCGGCGAGTCACCACGCTGGCACGACGGGCGGCTCTGGTTCTCGGACTGGGGTGCGAACCAGGTGATCGTGCTGGACGCCGACGGCCGCCACGAGGTGGTGACCACCGTCCGTTCGTTCCCGATGTGCATCGACTTCCTGCCCGACGGACGACTGCTCGTCGTGGATTCGGCACAGCGCCGGTTGCTGCGTCGTGACCCCGACGGATCACTCGTCCCGCATGCAGACCTCTCCCAGGTCTCGGAGAAGCCGTGGAACGACATCGTGGTCGACGACCGAGGCAACGCCTATGTCAACACGATCGGTTTCGACTTTCCTGGCGGTGAGTTCGCGCCGGGCATGGTCGTGCTCGTCACCCCGGACGGCAACGTCGAATGGGGGGCCGATGATCTCGCGTTCCCCAACGGCATGGCGATCAGTCCGGACGGCACGACGCTGGTCGTCGCTGAGTCGTATGCGAATCGGCTCACCGCCTTCGACATCGGCAGCGACGGCCGCCTCGGCAACCGACGCGTGTGGGCGCAGACCCCGGACGACCACCCGGATGGAATCTGCATGGATGCCGAAGGGGCCGTCTGGTACGCCGACGTGGGCAACCAGCACTGCGTCCGGGTGCGCGAGGGCGGCGAAGTGCTCGCTGCCGTCAACCTTGATCGCGGCGCCTTCGCCTGCGCGCTCAGCCGTGGCGACGATCCTCGCCTGTTCGTCGTCGGCCAGACCTGGGGCGGGCCCGAGTCGCGGCAACCCAGCGGGCGGGTTTTCGCGTTCCCGGCGCCCGCACCGGGTGCCGGAAAACCCTGATCCAGCAAGGTCGGCTTCCGGCTTCCCCGGTGGGAGGCGATGCGGCAGGCCCCCACGACCGCACCACTGCGAAAAGCGCTGTTCAACCGGTGTCGGGATCCCAGGCGACCGTCTCCAACTCGCTCAGGTCGTCGATGGCCACGCTATCGTCGCGGGTTCTCACACCGGCGCGCGTTCAGGCAGCCCCTCGTCAGGTCGCGGTCGGAAGGATCAAAGCCCGTAGCCACCGGTCGCGTCGATCACCTGTCCGGTCACCCACCGCGCGTCGTCCGAGGCGAGGAAGGCCACGATGTCAGCCACGTCTTCCGGCTGCCCGACCCGGCCCAGCGCGGCCATGGAGGCCACGTGAGCTTCGACTTCCGGATTGCCGCGCAGCCAACTCGCGTTGACGTCCGTGTCGATGACACCGGGAGCCACCGAGTTCGCCGTGATGCCGCGGGCGCCCAGTTCCTTGGCGAGGTTGAGGGTGAACGTGTCCAGGGCGCCCTTGGTGGAGCCGTAGGCGATGATCTCCGGCATGGCGATACGGGCCACGCCACTGGAAATGTTGATGATGCGTCCCCCATCGCGTAGTCGTTTCAGCCCTTCCTGCACGATGAAGAAGGGCGCCCGGACGTTCACCGCGAAGACTTCGTCGAACTCCTCTTCGGTCAGCGAAGCCAGATCCGAACTGCGTCCGATGCCTGCGTTGTTGACGATGATGTCGACGGCCCTGTCCGGTGCGTACTCGTCTGCTTGAGCATCGAAGGCCGCCCACAGGGCCGCCGCGTCGCCAGGTTGGCCCAACGGTGCATGCAGGGCAACGGCTCGGCCGCCGTCCTTGCGGATGCGCTCGACGACATCGTTCGCCGCGGCCTCGTTGCGAGCGTAAGTAATCGCGACCGTGGCGCCGTCCCGGCCGAGTCGTTCCGCGATGGCCCGCCCGATGCCCCGGCTGCCGCCGGTGACCAGCGCGACCTTGCCCTCAAGCTGCTGCGTACCCATGAAGCTCGACCGCTTTCTATTTGTTGGTGGATCACTCAAGAAAGACGCTATCATGTTTGTTGAGCGATCGATCTAGAATCGTGGTGTGAGTGACACCGACGCCAAGCGCGGGCGGCCGCGGACCTTCGACCGCGACGCGGCCTTGGCCGCGGCCACCCTGCTGTTCTGGGAGCGCGGGTACGAAGCCACTTCCATCGGTGAGCTGACGGAGGCGATGGGCATCAGGCCTGGCAGCTTGTACGCGGCCTTCGGCGACAAGAAGTCCCTGTTCCAGGAAGTCGTGCACAGCTACGGCCGCTCACCCGTCGGCGCCTTCATGGGTGTCGCCCTGGAGGAGGAGGCCACGGCCTACGGCGCGTTCGCCCGCATCCTGCGAGAGGCAGCGGTGATCTATCCCGACCCGGGCCACCCGGCCGGCTGCCTGACGATCAGCGCGGCCACCAACATCACCCCGCAAGACGCCGAGATCGAGGTGTTCCTGCGCGACCTGCGAAACGAGAACCTGTCGGCCTTCGAAACCCGCCTCCGGCAGGCGCAACAGGCGGGCGAGCTACCTCCTACAGCCGACCCCAGCTCGCTGGCCGCGTACTTCGCCGCAGTCATCCAGGGCATGTCGCAGCGCGCCCGCGACGGGGCCACGGCCGCCGAGCTGACCGAAACCGCCGAACTGGCACTCAGCGTGTGGTCCGCCACGCGACCCTGACCGTCTCACGACGGCGAGGGCGCTCGAAAACGACACCTCATCGTGCTGCCTTCCCGTACCGGGAGAGGACGGTGGCGCCGACCTGTTCGGCCGACAGGCATTCCAGGTATGCGGGTGAGGTGTCCGTGGGAAAAAGGCGGCGGCCGGTCCCGAGGACCGTGGGGAAGGTCAACAGCCGGTATTCGTCGATCAAGTCCTCGCCCATCAGTGCATGCACGACGCTCAGGCTGCCCGTAATGACGACGTCGCGCTGCTCGCGTTTGACGACGTCGATCAGGTCGCCGTCGACGACCTTCGAGTTCGCCCATGCCGTGGTGTCGGAGAGCGTGCGGGTGGCGACCAGCTTCGGCGCGGCGTTCATCCGTGCGGAGAACGGGTCCTCGCGTCTCGGCCAGATCCGTGAGAACAACTGCCAGGTGCTCCGCCCCAACAGCAGGACCCCGTCGTCCAGCGTGCTCCCGAGCCGGAACTTGTCCCCGGCGACCGTCTCGGGGCCGTGCCGGAACGCCCAGCCGCCGGTCGGCGTGCCCGCGGACCCGTCCGGGTCGGACACGATTCCGTCCAGGGTGATGAACTCAATGACGATGACGCTCACGATGACTGTCCTTTCGGTCGATGCTCACCGGTAGCTACCGGCGGCATCGGCCGGACTCATCGCGCCGCGTCGAACTCGTGGAAAGAAATCCGTTGGGGCAGGTCGTCAAAGGCCTCGACCACACGTGGATCGGCGAACGCCACGTTGCGGGCTACCTGGCCGCCGGTGACGGTGAAGACCTGTAGCGTGTGCAGCCGGTGCCCGCCGCCGGGCTCCGGCGCGTACGCGGCGAGCGCGGGTTGCCCGCTGGCGGTCAACTGCCGCATCTTCCAGCCCGTCCCGCGCATAGCGAACACGCGGCGCATGAACAGGCCGTAATCGTGGCGGCCTCGGTACCACAGTGGCACTGGCGGCATCTCCAGGACCGCATCATCGGCAAGCAGCCGCACGAGCGCGCCGACGTCGCCAGCCTCGAACGCCCGCACGTACCGTTGAATCGCCGCCCGTACCTTCGGGTCGTCCGGCTCGGTGACTTCGTCCACCTCGCCCATGTCCATGAGGGCGGCCCGGGCCCGTTGCAAAGCGCTGTTGACGGCCGCGACCGTCGTCCCCAGTTGCGTGGCGACCTCGGCGGCACTGAACTCGAGTACCTCACGGAGCACGAGCACGGCCCGTTGCCGTGGCGGCAGCACCTGCATCGCAGCCACCAGCGCGAGCCGCAGGTCGGTCCGCGCCCCAAGGTCGAACCGCGCGTCGGGAAACGGCTGCAGCCAGGGAATGTCGAACGCCGGCTTCAACGGCGCTTCGGGATCGTCGCTCGGCGCGCCCAGCCCGGACGGCAACGGCCTCCGCGCGCGCCCCTCGAGTGCGGTCAGGCACGCGTTGGTCGCGATCCGGTACAGCCAGGTCCGTACCGACGCGCGACCGGGGTCGTATCGGTCGCGGGCCTTCCACGCGCGCAGCACCGTCTCCTGCACCAGATCCTCGGCTTCATGGAACGAGCCGACCATCCGGTAGCAGTACGCCACCAGCTCACCCCGGTAAGGCTCGAAATCCATGGGCACATCTTGGCCTACCCCAACGGGGATGCCGGCTTGGCGGGCTTAGCAGGCAGCCGAGCGCCGTTCGAGGAGGACGGTGTCGTGCCAGACGCCGTCGCGTTGGGCGATGCGTTCACGGATGCCGACGGTGCGGAATCCGGCAGCATGGTGCAGACCAAGGCTGGCGCGGTTTTCCGTGAAGATCGAGGTTTGCAGGGTCCACAGCCCGGCCTCGTCGGCGGCCATGACCTGCTTGCGGATCAAGGCTTTGCCGATCCCGCGGCCGTGGTGACCGTTGGCGACATAGATCGATGTTTCGGCGACACCGGAGTAGCACTCGCGCGCAGAGGTAGGCGTCGCGGCGGCCCAGCCGACCACCGCGCCATCGAGTTCGGCGATCCACCGGTGGCCGGGCAGCCATTTCGCGTCGAGGCTGGACCGGCTGGGCACGGTCGTTTCGAAGGTCGCGATGCCGGTGGCGATGCCCTCGCCATAGATCCTCCGCACCGCCGGCCAGTCATCGTCGCCCAAGGCGCGCACGGTCACGTCGGTCGGAACGTCGTCCGGACAGCAGGGCCGGGGCGCGAGCAGGCCCATCACGGCATCGGCGGCGTGCGGCAGCCCGGTGCAGCAGGCGGCGTTGACGGTCACCCAGGTCGCGGTGCCTTCCTTGTGCAGCCGCAGGAAGCCGACCTCGGCGAGCTTGCGCACGTGGTGGGAGCAGGTCGACTGGCTGATGCCGAGGATCTCGGTGAGCTGTCCGACGGTGCGGCCGCGGCGGGACGTGGCGACGGCGTGCAGCAGGCGGACCCGGGTGGGTTCGGCCAGGCAGGCAAACCAACTGGCGTAGGTGGCGGCGTCAGCGTCGGCGAGAAGCGGGGCGTCGGGCGCGGCGGTCATGCCTCCAGTATCGGCGATCGCATCTGTCGATCCTCATCGACAAAGAGATGTGCGGTGGTATGGCTGGGGTGCGGGTAGTCGTGGTGTGAGCCGGGCCGGACACCGCTTTGTCCGGCCCCGGCAGCACACCATCTAAAAAGGACAGTCCGCGATGGGCGATGTGGTCTCGATGTCGCCGTTCATACCGGCCACCGCGTCGCTTCGGCCACCCATGACGGCACCGCCTCCACCCTCCGCGGAGTCGGCCGCGACGCGATCTACGTCGCGCGCGGCCTCCGATCAAGCTGACGGCTCAACTGCAGCAGCCCTCGCCCGTGGCCGTGAGCGGCAGCTCCCGCAGCGTGGGTGCGTCGGCCGGTTTGGTGGCGCGGACGATGGCGGAGTGCATGCCTTCCACCGCTTCGTGGGTCGGGGTGATTTCCACGTCGGTGAACCCGGCCGCCACCAGGCCCTCGCGGTACTCGGCGAACGACAGCGCTCCGGCGATGCAGCCGACGTAGTCGCCACGCTCGGCTCGGTCCGCGGCGGTGAGGTGGTCCTCCGCCACCACATCGCTGATGCCGAGCCGTCCACCGGGCTTGAGCACCCGGAACGCCTCGGCGAACACGGCCGGCTTGTCGGTGGACAGGTTGATCACGCAGTTGGAGATGATCACGTCGACGGTGTTCGCGGGTAGCGGGACGGCCTCGATGTGTCCCTTGAGGAACTCCACGTTTTCGGCCCGGGCCTTTGCCTTGTTGGCGAGTGCGAGGGCGAGCATCTCCTCGGTCATGTCCAGCCCGTAGACCTTGCCTTCCGGGCCGACGCGGACGGCGGACAACAGCACGTCGATGCCGCCCCCGGAGCCGAGGTCGAGCACGGTCTCGCCCGCGCGTAGTTCGGCGACCGCGAGCGGGTTGCCGCAGCCCAGGCTGGCCAACACCGCCTCCTCCGGCAGTTCGGCCCGCTCGGCCTCCCCGTAGTGGCCGCCGGTCAGGTCTTCCGTCGAACAGGATTCCCCGCCGCAGCACGAGGCCGCACGTCCGGTGGTCACCGCGATCGCGGCCGCGGCATAGCGATCGCGCACTCGCTCCCGCAGTTCGGCCGACGAATCCGACATCATTCTGCCCTCCGGTTTAATCGATGTCTGTCGATGAAGTTAGCTTGCCTCTTGTCTCGATTCTCGTCAAGATAGAAGTCTGCTTAAATAGAGCCATGTCGAAACAGTTGCCGATCGTGGTGGACGGCGGTGCCGGGGAGTGCTGCCCACCCTTGGTTCGAGAACCGTTGTCCGAGTCGCAGGCGGCCGAGCTGGCGCGGGTGTTCAAGGCGGTCGGCGATCCGGTGCGGTTGCGACTGCTGTCGCTGATCGCCTCCCACGAAGGGGGCGAGACGTGCGTCTGCGAGCTGACCGACACCTTCGATCTGACCGGGCCGACGATCTCGCACCACCTCAAGGTGCTGCGCGAATCGGGGCTGATCACCGGGGAGCGGCGGGGAACCTGGATCTACTACCGGGTCCAGCCCGAGGCGCTTGCCCGACTGTCCGCCGTCCTGCAGCCCGGCCAGACCACGGTGGTGACGGCGTGACCAGCACCGACACGGCCGTCGTCGGGAAACTGTCCACTCTGGACCGTCTCCTGCCGGTCTGGATCGGTGCCGCCATGGTGGCCGGCGTGCTGGCCGGGCGATGGGTTCCCGGTCTGGGAGCCGGACTCGACGCCGTGGCGGTCGACGGTGTCTCGCTGCCGATCGCACTGGGGCTGCTGGTGATGATGTACCCGGTGCTGGCCAAGGTTCGCTACGACCGCCTCGACACGGTCACCCGCGACCGGCGGCTCCTGCTGCCGTCGGTGATCCTCAACTGGCTCATCGGCCCGGCGTTGATGTTCGGCCTGGCCTGGCTCCTGCTGCCCGACCTGCCCGAATACCGCACCGGGCTGATCATCGTCGGGCTCGCCCGCTGCATCGCCATGGTCATCATCTGGAACGACCTCGCCTGCGGCGACTCCGAAGCCGCCGCCGTCCTCGTCGCGCTCAACTCAGTGTTCCAGGTGATCGCCTTCGGGACACTCGGCTGGTTCTATCTCTCGGTGCTGCCCGGCTGGCTCGGACTGCCCGCCAGCGACCTGGCCGTGTCCGGGTGGCAGATCGTCAAGAACGTGCTGATCTTCCTCGGTATCCCACTCGTGGCCGGCTATCTCTCCCGCCGTCTCGGCGAACGCGGCAAGGGCCGCACCTGGTACGAAACGCGGTATCTGCCCAAGGTCGGCCCCATCGCGCTATACGGGCTGTTGTTCACCATCGTCATCCTGTTCGCCCTGCAAGGACACCAGATCACCAGCCAGCCCCTGGACGTCGCCCGTATCGCCCTGCCCTTGCTGGCCTACTTCGCGATCATGTGGGCCGGGTCCTACGCCTTCGGCAAGGCCGTCGGCCTCAGCTACGAACGCACCACGACCCTGGCGTTCACCGCCGCGGGCAACAACTTCGAACTCGCCATCGCCGTCGCGATCGCGACCTTCGGCGCCACCAGCGGGCAGGCCCTCGCCGGTGTCGTCGGCCCGCTGATCGAGGTCCCCGTGCTCGTCGCCCTGGTCTACGTCTCCCTCGCGCTGCGCCGCCGCTTCGCCACCGCCACCGCCACCGTCACCGAGGAGTAACCATGCTTCACGTGCGGGGATAACGCCTCCATTCCCATCGCTCACGAGCCAAGGAGATCTCGTGTCCGACAAGCCGGAAGTCCTCTTTGTGTGCGTGCACAATGCCGGACGTTCACAAATGGCCGCCGCCCTGCTCGACCATCACGCTCAGGGCCGGGTCGTGGTCCGCTCCGCCGGGTCCGCGCCCGCCGACGCCGTCAACCCCGCGGTGGCCCAGGCCATGACCGAGATCGGATTGGATCTGTCCAAGGAAATCCCCAAGCTTCTGACCGCGGAAGCCGTCCAAGTCGCGGACGTCGTCATCACCATGGGCTGCGGCGACGCTTGCCCCGTGTTCCCCGGCAAGCGCTACCTCGACTGGGAACTCGACGACCCCGCGGGCAAAAGCGTCGACGAGGTCCGTCCCATCCGGGACGAAATCGACCGTCGAGTTCAAGCGCTTCTCGCTGACCTGGCGTAGCCGGGATCGACCAACCCTTCGCGGCCAAGCAGCAGCGCGAAGATGGCTGCGGCCGCTGAGTTCCGGGTTCAGTCTGCTGAATTCTCGGTTCAGGCCAATGAGTTCTGGGTTCAGGCGGATGAGTTCCGGGTTCTCGAAGTCGACGATGCAGGCGGTGGCGCGGTCGTCGGGCACGGTGCGGGTGACTCAGGACAGCTGGGCGAACCAGGGCTGCTTACCCGCAGATCGGCGCTATGCCCGGTTGAATCGGGCTCCCCACTCGTGGATCTGATCGAGCAACTCGGGCGGCTCCAGGACGCGGAAGTCCGCGCCGACCGCGCCGAGCGCCATGATCGGCCACTCGAGAGAGTCGGCTGTCATGCGCACCCGGCAGCGCCCGGCGTCGATCTCCTCGACCGTGCTCCACTTGCCGATCTTCGCCCGCACGGCTTCGGCCGGGGCGTCGACCTGGGCCTCCACCTGGTACGGGCGGGGCATGTTGTCCAGACCGGAGCGGACGAACTCGGCGGCGTCGGCGGCGGGCAGGTCGCGGGTCCGGAAGCGGGAGCCGGTGCGATTGGGCGCGGTGAGCCGATCGACCCGGAAGTTGCGCCAGGCGTGCCGCGTGAGGTCGTACGCGACCAGGTACCAGCGGCGGCCGAGCGAGACCAGCCGATGCGGTTCGACGTGCCGGTCGGTTCGCCGGCCGCCGGCGGCGAGGTAGGCGAAGCGAAGACGTTCGTTGTCCCGGCAGGCCAACGCGACCGTGGTGAGCACGCTCGGGTCGACGACCGCTCCGGCCGAGCCACCCCATACGGCCGGCACGGTCATGGCGCGCAGCGCCTCGACCCGGTGCCGCAGGCGGGCCGGCATCACCTGGACCACCTTGGCCAGCACCCGTACGCCGGCCTCCGCGATGCCCTCCACCGGGCCCTGCGCGGCGGCCTGCAGTCCCACGACCAAGGCGACCGCCTCGTCGTCATCGACCACCAGCGGCGGCAGCGCCGCGCCCGCGGCGAGTTGGTAGCCGCCGTCGACGCCGCGCTGCGCCTCGACCGGATAGCCCAACTCGCGTAGCCGGTCGATGTCCCGGCGCAGGGTGCGGACCGACACCTCCAGCCGCTCGGCCAGTTCGGTGCCCGGCCAGTACCGGTGAGTCTGGAGCAGGGACAGCAGCCGCAACGTCCGGGTACTCGTGTTCGCCACGTTCTCGATTCTTCCGCGAATTCAGGTCAGGAAGTGACCGCTATCGAGCTTAGCGTTGTGCTCAACGGACAGAACAACGGAAGGCAACGATCATGACCGTCAACGAGTTGACCACCACTCCCGCCGTCACCGGCGAGCGCGCCGACCTGCTGGCGGCTCTGGCGAAGCAACGGCACTTCCTGCGCTTCACCACCCGCGACCTCACCGACGAACAAGCCGGCCGGCGGACCACGGTCAGCGAGCTGTGCTTGGGCGGCCTGATCAAGCATGTCACCGCGGTCGAACGGAGCTGGGCGAACTTCATCGTGGAGGGCCCGTCGGCGATGCCCGATTTCACCGCCATGACCGAGGAAGACCAGGCCCGGTGGGCCGACGAGTTCCGGATGCTGCCCGGTGACACGCTGGCCGGTGTGCTGGCCAACTACGAAGAGGCGGCGCGCCGGACCGATGAGCTGGTCGCCGTCCTGCCTGACCTGGACGTCACCCACCCGCTGCCGAAGGCCCCGTGGCCCCAGCCCGAGCGGTGGTCGGTCCGCCAGGTGCTGATACACATCATCGCCGAGACCGCCCAGCACGCCGGCCACGCCGACATCATCCGGGAGTCCCTGGACGGCGCCAAAACCATGGGCTGACCGGCGCGCGAACCAGGAACTCGCCCGCCTGGACCGGGGACACGCCCGCCTGAACCGGGAAATCACCGGCCTGGATCGGGGACACGCTCGCCTGGATCGGGGACACGCTCGCCTGGGTCGGGAACTCGTCGGCCTGGGGCGGGGACTTGCCCGCCTGAACCGGGAAATCACCGGCCTGGATCGGGGACAGGTCGAGCTGGATCGGGAACTCATGCGGCTGGAGCGGGGACAGGCCGGAGCGCGGCGCCGGCGGGCAAGTTCAGCGTGACGGGCAGGTCACGATTGCCGGCATGGTCAGCGCAGGATGCTGGGTTCGTCGATGGCGTACTTCCAGGTGCCGTCGGGTCGCCGTCTGATCACTTCGACCGAGACGCCCTTGCTGGTGGCGGAGCCCGAGGTGAAGCTCCAGTCGCTCGTGATGAGAGCGATGTCGCCGCAGGTGAGGATCCGGCGGAGGCGGGAGTCGATCTTCGGGGAGGTGGCGAGCCTGGCGGCGTCGCTTCAGAAGCCGTGTCCCGGGTTGGGGTGGGTGAGTTCCTGGTTCGGGCAGCCGTGTCCCGGGTTGGGGTGGGTGAGTTCCTGGTTCGGGCAGCCGTGTCCCGGGTTGGGGTGGGTGAGTTCCTGGTTCTGGCAGCCGAGTTCCGGGTTGGGGTGGGTGAGTTCCTGGTTCTGGCAGCCGAGTCACCGGCTCAGCGACGGGAGTCGCGCATTGGCGAGCCACCATTCGCAGCCATTCTTGCTAGGTACGAACAACACATGCGACGTAACCACTTGGTGAGCCCCTGAGCCCCGATGCTGGTTTCCAGCCTCGCTTGGGCCAGTCGCTCCCGTTACGCGCCGATGACGACCGCGCCAAAACCATGGGCTGACCGGAGCTGGACCGGGAGCACGCCCGCCCGGATCGGGAACTCGCTTGCCTGGACCGGGAACTCGCCGTCCTGGGGCGGGAGCTCGCGGGCTTGGGGTGGGAACTCGCCGTCCTGGGGCGGGGACACGCGGGCCTGAACCGGGAACTCGCGGGCCTGGGGCGGGAACTTGCCGTCCTGGGGCGGGAACTTGCCGTCCTGAGGCGGGGACACGCCCGGGTGCGGGGCTCGGGTCGTATGCTGCGGGAGCCTGGCGAGAAGAAGATCTGCGGTTGTGTCGATCCGCGAGGTTCCCCGTTCGACCTAGGGGTGAGAGGGTCCGAAAGAGGGCCCGACAACCCAGGGATGCCGACCATGAAGTTCATGCTGATCATGCGCGCCACCGACGAGGCCTTCGCGAAGATGGCGA
Organism: Amycolatopsis taiwanensis DSM 45107; assembly: GCF_000519205.1. Classification (GTDB taxonomy): domain Bacteria; phylum Actinomycetota; class Actinomycetes; order Mycobacteriales; family Pseudonocardiaceae; genus Amycolatopsis_E; species Amycolatopsis_E taiwanensis. The sequence continues at coordinate 29,000 of NZ_JAFB01000015.1, forward strand.
ACGTCGACTTCAACGAGATGCTCGAGACCATCGGCAAGTACAACGACGAGCTGATCCGGGCCGGTGTGCTCGTCGCGGCGGAAGGACTCGACGACGCCGCCGAGGGCGTGGTCGTCGACTACTCCGCCGAGCCGCCCGTGGTCACCGACGGCCCGTACGGTGAGACCAAGGAGCTGTTCGGCGGGTTCTACATCCTCAACGTGGCGTCGAAGGAGGAGGCCATCGAGTGGGCCAAGCGGGCACCGACCATGGGCCCGGGCTTCAAGACGGAGATTCGCCGGGTCACCACGATCGACGAGTTCCCGCAGGACAACGAGTGGGTCAAGAAGGAGCGGGCGTGGCGGGAAGCCACCGGTCAGCTCTGAGCGGATCGACCGGCCGTGAGGCCGTTGCCGCCGTCTGGCGGATCGAGTCCGCACGGATCGTCGGTGCGCTCGCGCGATACACCGGCGACTTCGCGCTCGCGGAGGACCTCGCCCAGGAGGCACTGGCCGAGGCGCTCGTGACCTGGCCACGTGATGGCGTGCCCCGCAACCCGGCGGGGTGGCTGCTCACCGTCGGCCGGCGCCGCGCCATCGACGCGTTTCGCCGGCGCTCGGCTCTTGACGACAGGTACGCCGCCCTTGCCCGGAACCTGGGCGAGGGCGGCGTCGTCTCGGGGAACGCACCCGCCGACCCGGCCCGGGACGCCGAGGACGTGCTGTGGGATCCGGATCAGATCGACGACGACGTGCTCGCGTTGATGTTCATCTCGTGCCACCCGGTACTGGCGCGGGAGGCGAGGGTGGCGCTCACCCTGCGGGTGGTCGGCGGCCTGACCAGCGACGAGATCGCCAAGGCGTTCCTTGTCCCGACCGCCACCGTGCAGGCCCGGATCACCCGGGCGAAGAAGACCCTCGGGGCGGCCCGGGTTCCGTTCGAGGTGCCGCCGCCCGAGGAGCGGGCCGGGCGGCTCGGCTCGGTGCTGGCCGTGGTCTACCTGATTTTCACCGAAGGGTCCTCGGCCAGTTCCGGTGACGATCTGATCCGGCTCGAGCTAGCGAGCGAGGCACAGCGCCTGGCCCGGGTGCTGGCCCGGCTGGTGCCGAACGAGCCCGAGGTCCACGGCCTGCTGGCGCTGCTCGAGTTGACCGCGGCACGCTTCCCTGCCCGCACCGGGCCGGACGGCGAGCCGGTGCTGCTGGAGCACCAGGACCGGCGCCGCTGGGATCACGCCGCGATCCGCCGGGGACGAGCCGCCCTGGCCCGCGCGCAGCAGGTCGGCCGGGGCCTGGGCGCCTACGGTTTGCAGGCGGCGATCGCCGAATGCCACGCCGTCGCCTCGTCGGTCGAGGAAACGAACTGGGAGCGCGTCGTGCTCATCTACGAGGCGCTCGGCAGGCTGGCGCCGTCACCGGTGGTCGATCTCAACCGGGCCGTGGCCGTCTCCATGGCGCAGGGACCGGCCGCGGCGCTGACGATCGTGGACGAGCTGGTGGCCGCCGGGACGCTGTCGAATTCGCATCTGCTGCCGAGTGTTCGCGGGGAGTTGCTCGCCCGCCTGGGGCGTGGCGACGAGGCGCGTACCGAACTGGAACTCGCGCTGCGGCGGTGTGGCAACGCGCGTGAGCGGGCGGTGCTCGAGCGCAAACTCGCCGACCTCGGCTGATTCAGGGCTCGCGCACCGGAGCCGGGCGCAGGGCTGACTGGCGGAACTCGCCCATACCAACGGACGCGTCCCTGTAGGGGAATATCACGTTCGGACCTTTGAGAAAGCGCTTTTTTGACCTAAAGTCCCCCTGCTCGAGCCGCGCAACGGGGCGCGGCAGTCGGGGCGAGCACCGTGTGTCGGGAGGGACCCTTCCATGCGCCGAAGAACAGTCCTAGCCGTATTCGCTTCGAGCCTGCTCGCTGTTCCCGGGCTCGCTGCGGCAGCTACGTCCGACGGGCCGGTAACCGTCGATGCCCCCTACGTCAAGGCCAACGGGCGGCTGATCACCGCTGACGACGCGATCTCAGTGTGTGGCACGAACCTGCGACAGCAGAACGAACCGTCCGTCGCGATCGATCCGAAGAACCCCGCGGTCGTCGTCGCGGGCTCCAATGACTATTGCAGCGTCGAGAGGGCGGGCGGGACCTGGGCGGGATATTACCGTTCCACCGATTCCGGCCGGACCTGGACGAACTCGCTGCTGCCCGGATATCCCACGGACAACTCGCCCGAGGGCCAGGCGAGCCCATTGCACGCGAAGGGAATCACCAACGCCGGCGATCCCGTGCAGGCATGGGACAACGACGGCCGGCTGTTCTACATGGGCAACGCGTTCAACCGGGCGAAGCCACAAAACGCGTCGGTCTGGGTCGCGACCTACGACCAGGACGGCGCGCACTACGTGGGAACCGTGCTGGTCAGCAGCGGAACACCCGCGTTGTCGGGCAAGTTCAACGACAAGACCTCGATCGAGGTCGACCGTGGCGCGTCGAGTCGCTTCGCGGGCAACGTTTACGTGGCGTGGAGCGTGTTCCAGGGCTCGGGTAACAACGAGATCATGTTCGCGCGCTCGACCGATCACGGCGCGACCTTCTCGCATCCGGTGAAGATTTCGACCGGCAGCAAGGACAACCAGTATGCCGACATCGCGGTCAACTCCGACGGCACGGTGAACGTGGTGTGGCGGCAGTTCGATTCCAACCGCGGCCACCAGCAGGACGCGGTCATGTTCGTGCGGTCGACCGACGGCGGTGCGACGTTCAGCCCGGCCAGGCAGGCCGTTGCCGGGTTCGACACCTTCGATGCGGCCGACAACCCGCGTGATGCCGCGGCCGCCGAGGAAGCGCATGATCAGGCGTTCGAGAACGCCGACGGGCCGGAGTCGGAAGCGTCCGAGGGTGGCGCGCGCGACTGTGGTTCGGGGCCGTTGGCGTGCGTCAGCGGGTACACCTTCTTCCGGCACGACACGCAGCCACGCGTGACCGCCGACCCGAAGGGCGACCCGAAGACGCTGTACCTGGTGTACGACGCGGTGAAACCCAGCACCGAAGTTCCTTCGACGTCGTCGTACAACTCCGCACCGGTAGCGTCTGACGGCACGCTGATGGTCGGGCAGGGCGCGACGTACTTCAGCAAGTCGGTCGACGGCGGTTCCACCTGGTCCTCACCGGTGCCGATCAGCGACGTCAACTCCGGGCACCAGTTCTTCCCGGACATCAACGCCGATGGTGGCTACCTCTACGCGGTGTGGTCGGACTCGCGCAACGACCCTTGTTACAGCGTGCAGAGCCCGCCCGGTAACTGTGCCGCGGTCGATCAGTTCGGTTTCCACACGGCGAGCCCGGGCGGCGGCCTGGACGCCTACGGTGCGGTGTCGACCAACGGCGGAGCGAGTTGGACCGTGAGCCGGCTGAGCACCCAGTCGCACCAGCCGAACTACGAGATGTTCGGCGACCGCGGCGTCCCGTTCCAGGGCGACTACAACTACGTGTCCAATGTGGGCTCGTTCGCGTATCGCGTGTGGACGGACAACCGGCAGGTCGTGCCGGGCGTCGACCCACGCTCCGAGGGTGGCCAGGGCTTCGACGTGCGCCAGTGCCGCACGCCGGCGACCGGTCCGGACACCTGCCCGAACGAGGGTGGCCTGGATCAGGACATCTTCGGCGCCGCGGCCGGCTGAGGCGATTTCCGGGGAGGATTTCCGTGTGGACGCACGGAAATCCTCTCCGGCGTCGTGGCCATCGACAGCACCAATCCGTGACCGGTCGTCGCGCGGCGGCGGGTCAGTCGGCCAGGAGTGCGGCGAGGTGTTCGAGTGCCTGGTGGGTGCGCTCGTGGTCGTGGGTGAGGAACCGATCGAGTAGCAGGCCGCGGACGGTGGCGATCATCAGGGTGGCGGTGGTCTGGTCGACGGGCTGGTCCCGATTGGTGGAGGTGAAGAAGCCGAGCCAGTCGGTGATGAGCCCGCGTCCACCATCGGGATAGCGCTCGGGGTGGGCCATGGCGTCGATGTGGATTTCGAAGAACAACTGGAGATAGGGCTGTTGTTCGGGGGCGGTGAGCCAGGTCCACATGGCGCTCAGGGTCTCGGTGCGACTGGCTCCCTCGATGTGCTGGGTGAACAGCTCCGCCAGCCGCCGGCGGGCTTCGGCGAGCGTGGCCGCGACGAGTTGCTGCTTGTCGCCGAAGTCGTACAGCAGCATGCGGGTGCTGGTGCCCAGGGCGGCGGCGAGCGGACGCAGGCTCAGCCCGGCGAGGCCGTGGGCCAGGACGTAGTCGGTGGCGTCGGCCAGGACTCGGGCGCGGCGGTCCGGGTCGGGGGTTCGGGCCATGGTGATCCTTTGGGACTGGACAGATGCGGCGGTTTCCACCACCCTATTCTTGACACGACTGTTTCAAGAATTTTGGAGGTGGCATGTCGGCCCGGAACGATACGGCCTCGCCCCTGCTGGCCCGGGTGCTGGCAGCGGATGCGGTATGGGATGCACTGGGCGGAGTGGCGCTGGTGGCGATGCCGTTTGCCGGCGCGGGGGTGAGCGTGGCCTGGTGGCCGGTGCTCGTGCCGGTGGGAGCGGCGTGTCTGGTGTTCGCCGGGGTGCTCGCCTGGGCTGCCGGTGGCCGGAACATGACCGAGATAGGGGCGGTCACCGCGGTGGCCAACGCGGTAGCGGTCGTGGTGGCGGTGGTGTTGCTGGTGGCGTTCCCGGGATTGGCGGCGGCGCTACAGTTCTTGCTGGTGGCCCTCGCGGTGGGGTGTGCGGTGTTCGCGGTACTGGAATGGCGTGCGACCCGGGGCGCTCGGGCGGGATGAGGCGCCAGCCGATCGTCAAAATTCGGCTGCCGTTGACAACGATCACGGTTTGGGTCAGCAGGGCACCGCAGGCGAAGGCTGCGGTGGCCGCGACCGCGGTCGTGCCGATGATGCGGCGCCGGATCTCTCGCGCCATCTCCGCATCCTCCTCCGTCCTGGTTACCTTCCCGCGCGCACGTTCGTCAAAGACATGACGGATCGAAGCAGGGAAAGGTAACGGCCAGCACCAGTGGGAGGAAGTCATGGCAGTTCACCTCCGGCCATCGGCCGGGCCGAACCCCAGCGGCAAAGCCCGCGATGATCGGCTACGCCCGAGTGGGCGGCGGCCTCAGGCTGAGCGAGCCGCGCAGCTCACTCAGGGAGTCGAAGGCCTCCCGTCATTGGGCGTAGTCGGAGAACTTCTGCCTGATCGGCGGGTACGGCATAGCAACGACCTCACAGAATCGACGTCTGTTGTCCGGGAGGAGAGTACCCTGTCCCGCGATGCACGCCTGGGTAAACGCGATGATTTCTGCGCAGTTTCGCACCTTCCGGGAGGTCAGCGGTGAACACTCGCGCGTTCTCTATCCTAAATGGACTCATGCTGCTGAGCGTGTTGTTCCAAGGCCTGTCGGCAGGTGGGTTCCTCGGCCGTGTCGGCGGGGTCGACTGGCGCCAGTTGCATGAGATCTTCGCCGTTGTCGCGGTGCTCTGTTCGCTGGCGGCCACCATCTTCGCGATGGTCAGGCGGCGCCGCGATCTTGCCGGGCCGTCCGCTGTGGTGCTCGTATTGCTGATCATCCAGACCGGGCTCGGGGAGGCGATCAGCAAGGGCGGGCAACACGCACTGGTGATCGTGCACGTGCCGATCGCCCTGCTGATCATGGGCATGGGTGTGTACCTCTCGGTCGTGGGACGCGCCGTCAGCCGAGCGTGACGACGCCGGTAAATCGGCCAGGTGGCCACCGAGTGATCGAAGCCATCGAGATCGAGGCCGGGTAGACGCGTCGGCGTCAAGCCCGGTACTTTGCTCGGGTCGAAAAGGACCTGGGTCGGCATTGGGTAAGCCCGGCCCCCTCAACATGAGGCTCCGTTCGTTGCTGCGGCGGCGAACCCGCGACAAGCACTCGGCGAGCAGCCGAGGCTTGACGCCGCATGCCTGTTGAGCCTTGGCTCCTCGCCTCGCGCAACGCAAGTAGAGGAGAGATGATGCCCATCATTCGTGTTGGCTCGGCGGTGACTCAGATCAACGTTTTCACCGTCGAAGCGGGCCGCCAGCGACCCTTGATCGACTACCTTGCCCGTGCGGCCCAGGTCGCCAGCGAGGTGCCCGGCTGGATGTCGGCCAGCCTGCACCGCAGCCTGGACGGCACCCGCGTGGTCAACTACGCGCAAAGCGAAGACCTCGACGCCGCGCAGCGGGTAATCCAGCTTTTGAAGTCCCAAGGGATGCTGGAGGGCAACAAGGCATTCGGCCAGGCCAACCCAGGCCTGTACGAAGTTTCCTACACCCTTGATCGAAACGATCGCTGACAGCCGTGCAGACGGCCCGGTCAGGCGCAACGGGATGAGCCGCGCCTGATCGGGCCCTGCACTGAGGCGATCGAAGCGGAGGACGTGGAACGCGTTCAGCGATCGAGTGTGACCACGAGATCTTCATCCGCCGCGAGTATCTCACCGTCGAACTCGGCACGGGCGGCGGCGACCGCGGCGGCGCGGTCGTTGCCCGGCCAGAAGTGGGTGAGCAGCAACCTGCGGGCGCCCGCCCGGCGGGCCCAGGCGCCGGCCTCGGTCGCGGTCATCAGATTGCGCGTGGGCCGCCGCGTTTCGCCGTCCCGGTCGGTCGCTTCCACGATGAACAGGTCGGCGTCGCGACCGAGTTCGGCCAGCAGCGGGTCAGGTCCGGTGTCGCCGGTGTAGGCCAGGGCGACGCCGTCGGCGCTCAGGCGGACACCGGCGTTCGGCACGTAGTGCGGCAGGGACAGGCCGGTCAGCTCGAACGGCCCGATCCGATGGTGGCCGGGCAGGAGATGGACGTCGAACACGTCGTGCAGATCCACGTCGGGTTCCAGACCACCGAGGCGGTCGAGAACCCCGTGCGTGCAGTAAAGCGGCAGTTTCCCCGCAGCCGAGCCATAGTGGCGTATGCGGAACAGCCCATGCAGGTCGATGCAGTGATCGGGGTGGTCATGCGTGATCACAACCGCGTCGACGGCTCCATCGGGCACGTGCGCGAGCAGCTGCGGGAGGGTGGCGTAGCCCAGGTCGAGAACGAGCCGGTAACCGTCCCAGTCCAGGAGGAAACCACTACAGGCGCGACCCGGTTCCGGAAAGGCGCCGCAACTGCCGAGCACGGTGACTTGTCGCATGGCTAAAGCATGCCAGCGTGCCCAACTGGTGTCATGGCAGGCGAGTCCACAATGGTCACTTCGGCAGACCCCGGGCCGGATCGCGCGGACGTGGTGTCCGGCTCGGAATGAAGAAGGCCGGCGCGGTCCCGAGCAGAGCAACGCCGCTGATGATGGCGAGGGTGGCGACAAGGCCATCGGGTCCGGTGTGGAGAAGCCAGGTGACGATGGCGAGTCCGATGGCCGTTCCGATTTGGAGTGCGCTGGACGCGGTCGCTGATGCGACGCCACTGTGCTCGGCGGGGACGCCGGTGGTGGCCGCGGTGAACATCGCAGGGAACACCAGGCCCATACCGAGTCCGGCCAGCAGCACGCCAGGAGCGATCGCTACGACGCTGGCGGTCCCGGAAGCGGTCATGAGACCAGTTCCGACTGCCCCACCGATCAATCCGCTGATCAGGACCGTACGGAGTCCGAAGCGCAGCAGGAGTTGCTCGCCCGCGATGTTGCCGAGAGTGATCGCGCCGGTCGGTAGCAGGAAGGCCAGTCCGGTCTCCAACGCGGTCAGCCCGAGACCGGTGCGTAGGTGAATCGTGAGGACGTACGGGATGGACTGCAGGCTGATTCCGAAGATGGCGATCAGCACCAGGGCAGCGCGCAACGGCCGATGCGCCAGCAGGGACGGGGGCAACAAGGGGTCCCGGGTCTTGGTCTCGGTGCGGACGAACAGCAGCGCCAGCAGGAGCGCGCCCGCCGCGCCGGCCAGCAGCCACGTCCGGGAGGTGGCGGGCTCGGAAGCGCTGGTGATCGTCAGCACCAGCAGTGTGGCCGCAGCCGTACCGGTGCATGCCCCCATAAGATCGAACCCACTGCTACGAGTCCGGGATGGGTCCCGGGAGAACACCGCAAGCCCACCCGCGAAGGCGATTACGGCCAGCGGCACGTTGACGGCGAACACAGCGCGCCAGCTCATCTCGGTCAAAATCCCACCGGCAAGTGCGCCCACGCTCAAGCCGCTGGCGCCGGATGCCGCCCAGATCGTCATGGCCCGGCTTCGCGGCCGTCCCTCCGGGAATGTCGAGGCGACGAGGGCGAGCGTGGCGGGGAACAAGGCAGCGGCGCCGAGTCCTTGCAGTGCTCGGGAGCCGAGGAGGATCGCAGGCCCGGGGGCGAAGGCACCGGTGAGTGACCCAGCGAGGAACAGAAGCATGCCGAACAGGAAGACCCGGCGCCTGCCGATCAGATCGCTGAGCCGCCCGAACAGCAGGAGGAACCCCCCGAAAGCCAGGGCGTACGCGGTAACCACCCATTGCACCTGCCCGCCGGTGAAGGCCAGCTCACGTTGGACATCGGGCAGGGCCACGTAAACGATCGTGAAGTCGAGACCGGTGATCAGTGAGGACAGGCCGAGCAGACCCATCCCGATCCTGGCTCGCCAGGATGACTGCGGCATCAGCAGGGCTCCGGAGAGAGTTAGTAAACAATTGGTGACTATCACCAACTGTACACTTTCGACATGGCCAAGAACCGTCGCATCGATCGAGCGGAGCGCGAGCCCGATCTGGGCATGCTCGCGGCCAGGCTGCTGTGGCCGATCGAGGAAGAACTCTTCGCCCGGCTGGCGGAGTGCGGCCACGAGCAGGTACGACCCCGCCACGGGGCGCTACTGGCGTACCTGGACGAAATCGGAACCAGGCCGACCGAACTGGCCCGGATAACCGGCCAGCACAAACAGGTCGTCGGTCGTGTCCTGGACGAGTTGGAGGACCTCGGGTACGCCAGACGCGAACCCGACCCCACCGATCGCCGCAGCAAGCTCGTTGTCCTGACCGAACGTGGACGCGACGAGCAGGTGCAGGCCGACCGCATCCTCGCCGACATCGAGGCCCGCCACGAAGCCAGGATCGGCACAGGGCGGTATCGCCACTTCCGTACCCTGCTACAGGAACTTGTCCAGCCGACGCGGAATACTCACGGCCCGTAGCACGCGGCCCCGTTCCCGGGACTCGACCGCGTCAGCGACAACCAGGTGTTGCTTCGCCGATCGAACTGTGGGTAGCCGGGCGCCGTCAACGGCCGGTGGCGCTCCGGTCGTCGGCCCGCCAGAGTTCGTCGGCCGGCATCGGCTTGCCGAAGTAGTAGCCCTGGGCCTGGTCGCAGCCCAGATCCCGGAGCAGCTTCAGTTGCGTTTCGTTCTCCACGCCTTCGGCGACCACGGTCAGGTCCACCGCATGCGCCATCGCGATGATGCTGTTGACGATCGCGGCGGCATCGGCGGACGTGCCCAGCCCGGTGACGAACGACCGGTCGATCTTGAGCGTGTCCAGGGTGAGGCGCTGCAACTGGGCCAGCGACGAGTAGCCCGTGCCGAAGTCGTCGATCGCCAGCCGCACGCCGAGCCCGCGCAGCGCGTCCAGCACCTCGCCGGCCGCGTTCGAATCCCGCATCAACGCGCTCTCGGTGATCTCCAGACACAGCGCCTTCGCCGGGAGCCCGGTCCTGGCCAGCGCGTCCTTCACCGCCGGCACGAACTCCGGATCGTCCAGCTGGCGGGTCGACAGATTGATCTTGAGTTCCACGTCGATCCCGGCGGCCCGGCGGGCGGCCAGTTCGCGGGTGGTCTCCTCCAGCACGTAGCTGCCCAGCAGGTTGATCAGGTCGCTTTCCTCGGCCAGCGGGATGAACTCGGTCGGCGAGACCGGCCCGTTCACCGGATGCGTCCAGCGCAGCAGGCCCTCGACGGCCACCATCCGGCCCGAACGCAGGTCGACCACCGGCTGGTAGGCGGCCCACAGCTTGCCCCGGCGCACCGCGTCGCGCAGGTCCTGTTCCAGGCCCAGCCGCCGCTGCACCCGCTCCCGCAGTTCCACGTCGAAGAATTCGAAGCGGCCCCGGCCGAGCGTCTTCGCCTGGTACATGGCGACATCGGCGTCCCGGACCAGGTCGTCCGCGGTGCGCGGGTCGCCGGGGCCGGCGAGCACGATGCCGATGCTGGCGTCCACGTGCAGCCGCCGGCCGTCGATCGAGATCGGCCTGGTCAGGGACTCGCGCAGGTGCTCGGTGAGGCTCCGGATCCACGCGCGGTCGGGCACGTCGAAGGCGAGCACGACGAACTCGTCGCCACCGAGGCGGCCCACGAGATCCGACGAGCGGACGGCCCGCCGCAGCCGTTCGCCCGCGATGCGCAGCACCCGGTCCCCGACGGTGTGGCCGAGGGAGTCGTTGATCAGCTTGAACTTGTCGAGGTCGATGAACAGCACCGCGACTTTGGCCTGGCCGAGCGAGGCGGTGAGGCGGTCGAGCACGAGGGTGCGGTTGGCCAGTTCGGTGAGCGGGTCGTGGGTGGCGTCGTGCTTGAGGCGTTCCCCGATCGCCCGGCGCTCGGTGATGTCGCTGAAGGACACCACGAACGAGGTGGTCGCGAAGTCCTCCGGCCGCATCGCCCGGCAGGAGAGCGAAATCCACGCCGTTCGCCCGTCGCGCCGCGCGACCCGCAGCACGCGGCCCAGCTGCGCCACGCCGGTGCGGCGGACCTGCGCCGACGGGAACTGCTCCCGCCGGAGCCGGTTGCCCTGCTCGTCGTAGACCAGCCACTGTTCGGGGGAGGAACTCTTCATCGCGGACTCGGAAACCCCGAGGATCCGCTCGGCCGCCGGGTTGGCCGACAGCACCGTCTCGCCCGGGCCGATCACCAGCACGCCCTCGTCCAGGGCGGCGACGACCGTGCTGTACTGGCGTTCGGCCCGCCGGCGTGCGGTTTCGTCGGCGCAGACGAGCACGTGCCCGTCGTTCATCTCCGCCACCGACACCCGGACCTCCAGGACCGAGCCGCTGGCCGCCCGGTGCGTGGTCTCGAGCACGCCGCCGGCGTGGAACACTTCGGCCGGGTCGAGCGGGGCACCGACCAGTTCGCCGACCTTCTGCCCCTGCGCGGCGGCGGCCGGCCACCCGTAGATCGCCTCGGCCGCGGGATTCCAGCTGGTCACCCGGCCCTCGGCGTCGGTGGCGATGATCGCGTCGCTGACGTGCTCGACCAGTGCCGCCTGGAAACGCAGCGTGGACTCGGCCGCCTTCTGCGCGCTGAGATCCCGCAGGATCACCTGGTAGGCGCGCCGGCCTTCCCAGGTCGTGCGCACCGAGACGATCTCCATCGGCGCCTTCCTGCCGCCGGCGAAGGACAGCACCGCCTCGGTGCGTTTGCTGGCCCCCGGCTCGGTCAGCGAGGCCATGCGCTTGGGCATCTCCGGGATCGACTCGTCGGCCACGAAGTCGGTGATCGGCCGGCCCAGCAGGTCGGCGCTGGTGGTGCCACCGGCGAAGCGCACCAGCGTCGGATTGGCATAGACCAGCACGCCGCCGGAGTGCACGGCGATCAGGTCGGGACTGAGCTCGACGAGGAGCCGATACCGATCGGCGAGATCGGCGAGCTCGCGTCGCTCGTCGTGTCGATCGGTCACGTCGGTGGCTATCCCCAGCAAGCCACTCTCGGTGGTCCTGGCCCGGAACCGGATCCACCGGGGCGGGCCCGATGGCGTCTCGTACGACTGTTCCAGATCGAGGTCCTGCCACAGTCCGGTGGTGTGCGCGGCGACCGCGAGTGGTTCGGTCAACCTCGCCAGCACGGCCCGGATGGTTTCGGGTTCCTCCGCCGGCACACCCAGCAGTTCCGCCATCCCGTTGTGCCAGCTGAGCCGGCCGGCCGCGAGGTCAAGCGACCAGACGACGGCGTGGTCAGCGGACAGCGCCAGGTCGATCACCTGCTCATGGTCGACCGGCGACGGGGGGTTGGCCCTTGCCTCCATGGTTTAGTCCGATCCGCCGAAGGCTTCGCTACCGTGATTAGACCATGTGGAGGCATCCTTGTAGAGCAAATGCACCCAAATCGGCCGCACTATCCTGACTTTTGGTACATACCGCGCAGCGCTACTTGACTGGAACCCGGCAGAGCGGCCTGGGGCTGACCCCAGCGAGCAGGGTTTGCCGTTTTTGTCGTGGACGCCGACTTGTTGATCTAGACTCCGGGCTCGTTCAGCCGAGTACGGGGATGGATGGTGCAGGAACTTCGGGCGGACGACCCCAGGCGGGTCGGGGACTACACGTTGCTGCACCGCCTGGGCCAGGGCGGCATGGGGTCGGTGTATCTGGGCCGCACTCGAGCCGGGCGCCCGGTCGCGGTGAAGGTCGCCCGCGCCGAGTTGGTGGCCGAACCCGATTTCCGGGAACGGTTTCGTCGCGAGATCGGCATGGCCCGCCAGGTCGGTGGGTTCTGGACCGGCGCGGTGGTCGACGCCGACCCGGAGGCCGAGCGGCCCTGGCTGGCCACGGAATACATTTCCGGTCCCAGCCTGCAACAGGCGGTGGTCGAAGCCGGCGCCTTGGCCGAGCCCGCCGCATTGCGGCTGGCGGCCGGACTTGCCGAGGCATTGGCCGCCCTCCACAAGACCGGACTGGTGCACCGCGACCTCAAGCCGTCCAACGTGCTGCTCGACCGCGACGGCCCCCGCGTGATCGACTTCGGGATCGCGCACGCGGTTCAGGCCACGGCACTGACCTCCCCGGGCGATTTCTTCGGCACACCCGGGTTTCTCTCTCCCGAGCAGATCAGCGGCGCCCAGGTGGGGCCGGCCAGCGACATATTCGCTCTCGGTGCCGTACTGGTTTTCGCCACCATCGCCACCGGTCCCTTCGGGGAAGGGGACGTGGCGACCCTGCTATATCGCACAGTGCATAGCGAGCCCGACCTCAGCGGTGTTCCCGACGCTGCACGCAAGATCGCCGCGATGTGCCTGCAGCGTGATCCCCGGCGTCGACCCAGCCCCCAGGAACTGCTCGACCATCTCACCGGTCACGGCTCCTCGACATCCGCCCGGTGGCTGCCCCAGCCGGTGCACACGCTCATCGACCAACACCAGACGGCCTTGCGCACCGCACTGGACGTGCCGACGGTAGCCGACGGCCAACTCGGCCGGACTCACGACGAGCAAACTGCACCCGCAACCAAACCGGCTTCCCAGGAGGCGGCGCGGTTCCGAACTTCGCGGACCCACACGCTGCTGTGGGCATGTGTGACCACTCTCGTCGCGTTCACGATCAGTGGCGGGGGCTATCTCCTGTTTCCCTTCGGATTCCCCACCGGAGGCATCTACACCTTCACACCACTCATGATCATCGCGGCACTGCTGTTCGGCGCGGCCGCGCGTCCGCGACACACCCTCGATGTCGCCGCCGATGGCCTCAGATTCTCCCGTGGCCGACACAGCGGGTTTTCATCCTGGTCGACGATCGCGCGAACCCGCGTAAACGGCGGCGCACGGGCAAGTGTCGTCGTCTGGCTGACCCCGGGAACCGCCCAGCCGCACCCGAGCAGGTACCGGCCCTACCACGGCGGGCTTCGCATCTACCCGATCCGCGGCTCGTTCCGGCGCCGCCGCAGAGAAGCGCGTGAACTTCGTGCGGCCCTGGCCTGGTACAGCCCACATACCTACGACTCCTCTCCCTGACAAACGCGAGGAGCCCCTTTTTCCTCTGCGGAGGAAGGAAGTTCGTTCGCGCGATTCATGCTGTGCTCCCGCGGTCCGGGTGAGATCGGAGCATGATCACTGAAGGCGGACGGGAGTTCAGTTCTCTTGGGAGCCCGTCGCGGCAGGGATGGGCGCGTTGGGTGAGCCCGGTAGCGGCGTGCGTGGTGAGGAGGTGCTCGCGGTCTCCAAACGCAACGGGACATCGGGGAGCTGGCTCACCCTGGAGTCCTCGGGCCTGGACCCCACCGTGCTGCTGGTCAGCTGGATCGGCATGATTGCGTTTGGCGTGTACGGAGTCACGCTGGCCGTCGCCACTCGCTCGTACTGGCTCCGGACGCGCCCGGCCGATCAGGAGTGACACCCCGGGCCAGTCGGTTCCCGCCATACCGCGCAATGGGAACGGTCTTGCTTTCCCCCGGCGGCCTCGTCCAGGATCGAAACATGACTCCGCGTACGGCACCACCATTCCGCGCCGACCACGTGGGCAGCCTGCTCCGTCCGCCCGCGTTGCACGAGGCTCGAGAGTCGTTCACCAAGGGCGCGATCAGCGCCGAAGAACTGCGCGCGGTCGAGGACGACGCGATCCGCGGCGCCGTCGAGATGCAGCGCTCGGCCGGGCTGAAGTCGGCCACCGACGGCGAATTCCGCCGCTCGGCCTGGCACATGGACTTCATCTACCAGTTGCACGGCATCGAAAAGAGCGACGAGAGGCTGCACGTCAAATTCCACAACGCCGCCGGTGATATCGAGTTCAGCCCGTCCGGGCTGAAGGTCGTCGACAAGGTCGGGCTCGACCGCGTCATCTTCGGCGAGCACTTCGGCTTCCTGAAGTCCATTGTGGAACCTTCGGTCACGCCGAAACAGACCATCCCCTCGCCCAGCATGGTCTATTACCGTGGCGGCCGGGCGGCGGTGGACGAGACGGTGTACCCGGATCTGGAGGAGTTCTACGACGACCTCGCCAAGGCCTACGCCCGGCAGGTCGCCGGACTGGCCGAGGCCGGCTGCACCTACCTCCAGCTCGACGACACCAGCCTGGCGTACCTGAACGACCCGGAACAGCGGGCACTCGTGGCGCGCATGGGCGGGGACCCGGACAAGCAGCACCTGCGCAACATCAAGACGATGAACGCGGCGCTCGCGGGCAAGCCCGCCGGGCTGACCGTCACCACGCACCTGTGCCGCGGGAACTTCCGGTCCTCCTGGGTGGCCGAGGGCGGGTACGACTTCGTCGCGGACGCGCTGTTCAACGAGCTCGACGTGGACGGTTACTTCCTGGAGTTCGACGACGAGCGGTCCGGCGGGTTCGAGCCGCTTCGGTTCGTGCCCAAGGGAAAGTACGTCGTGCTCGGCCTGGTCACCACCAAGCGCGGGGAGTTGGAGAGTGTCGACTCGCTGCGGCAGCGGATCGACGCGGCGTCGAAGTTCGTGGACATCGAACAGCTCTGCCTGTCGCCGCAGTGCGGGTTTTCCTCGACGGAGGAAGGAAACGACCTCACCGAAGCCGAGCAGAAGGCCAAGCTGGAGCGCATCGTCGAGACCGCCGCGCTGGTCTGGGGCTGATCGTCCCCGGCTGCCGGTGCGACATTTGCCGCGTCCGGCACCGGCACGAACTTGCCGACAGATCACCGGATACCCCGTAACCTGGGCGTATGCGGCACACTTCGGCGCAGGCGCCATCGGTGGTGGACCGGGTGCTGGACGTGCTGGGAGCGTTCACTCCGGAGCGGTCGGCGTTGAGCCTGTCCGAGCTGAGCCGGCGCACCCGGCTGCCGCTGTCCACCACGCACCGGATCGTCGGCGAACTTGCCCGGCGCGGTGCGCTCGAACGCCAGGAGGACGGGCGGTACCGGGTCGGTCTGTGGCTGTGGGAGATCGCCTCGCTTTCGCCGCGCGGGGTGGGCCTGCGCGAGAACGCGATGCCGTTCCTGGAAGACCTCTACGAGGCGACCCACGAGAACGTCCAGCTCGCCGTGCTCGATGCGCCCGATGTCGTCTACGTGGAACTGATTTCCGGCCGGAACGCGGTGAACGTGATATCCCGGGTCGGTGGGCGCTTGGCCGCGCATGCGACCGGCGTCGGCCTCGTGCTGCTCGCCAACGCACCCGTGGACGTGCAGGAACACGTCCTGTCCCAGCCGCTGAAGGCGTACACGCCGAAGACCGTCACTTCGCCTCAGCAGCTTCGGCGGGTGCTGGCCGACGTGCGGCGGGACGGGTTCGTGATCAGCGACCGGCAGATCGAAATGGTGTCGCTGTCGGTGGCGGCGCCCGTGTACGGCCCCGGTGACGACGTGGTCGCTGCGATCTCCATCGTGGTGCCCGCCGATGGCACCGACCCGCGCACGCTGGTGCCCGCGGTCCGCGCGGCGGCCAGGGGAATTTCACGCTCGCTCGGCGCGTACCAGTCGGGCTGAACTTCCGGTGAGTGGAAGGGTCCGTGTCGCATCGGAGGCCAGGGCCGCATGCTGAGGGCCGGACAGACGATTCGTTTGGAGGCTTTGACGGTGGCGCGCACGCAGGTCGGGATCATCGGTGCTGGACCGGCGGGTCTGTTGTTGTCGTACCTGCTCCACTCCGAAGGCATCGAGGCCGTCGTGCTCGAAACACGCAGTCGCGAATATGTGGAGCGGCGGGTGCGCGCGGGCGTGTGCGAGCACCCGACCACCCAGTTGCTGCGGGAGATCGGTGTCGGCGCCCGGATGGACGCCGAAGGACTGCCGCACCACGGGCTCTCCCTCCGGTTCGACGGCGAGGACCACCGCATCGCACTGACCGAACTGACCGGGAAGGCGATCACCGTCTACGGCCAGCAGGAGATCGTCAAGGACCTGATCGCCGCGCACGAGGCGAAGGGCTGGCCGGTCGAGTTCGAGGTCTCCGGGGTCCGGCCCCACGGCCTGGACACCGAGCACCCGTGGATCGCCTACCGCGACGAGGACGGTGCCACGCGCCGGCTCGACTGTGACGTGATCGCCGGATGCGACGGCTTCCACGGCGTCAGCCGCCCCGCCATCCCGGCCGGCGAAGTCAGGTTCTTCGACCGGGAATACCCGTTCGCCTGGCTCGGGGTACTCGCGCGAACCCCGCCCTCGCACGAGGAGCTGATCTACACCCATCACGAGCGCGGATTCGCGCTGCACAGCATGCGCTCGCCGGAGATCACCCGGCTGTACCTGCAGGTTCCGCACGACGAAAAGATCGAGGGCTGGTCCGACGACCGGATCTGGTCGGAGCTGTCGCTGCGCCTGGAGACCAGCAACCAGGACTTCTCGCTGCGGGAGGGCCCGATCCTGGACAAGGGCATCACCCCGATGCGCAGCTTCGTCGCCGAGCCGATGTCGTACGGGCGGCTCTTCCTGGCCGGCGACGCCGCGCACATCGTCCCGCCGACCGGCGCCAAGGGCATGAACCTGGCCGTCGCCGATGTCCGGATGCTCTCCCGGGCGCTGGTGGAACTGTTGCGGCACAAGCGAAGCGAGCTTGCCGAGTCCTATTCGGACATCTGTCTGCGGCGGGTGTGGCGGGCCGAGCACTTCTCCTGGTACATGACGTCGATGCTGCACGTCGACCCGGGCGCCGACGAGTTCGGGCGCCGGCTCCAGCTTTCCCAACTCCGGTACACCGCGTCTTCCCGCGCGGCCGCCACGAGCCTCGCCGAGAACTACGTGGGCCTCCCCTTCGCCTGACCGCCACATGCTCACTCACATGCTCACTGCGCTAGGTGAGCATGTGAGTGAGCATGTGGGGTGAGATGGTTTGCTTGACGAAGAGTTGACGGACATTGTCGGTGTGCCCGACAAGACGGTCGCCAGATGGCTCAAGGCCCTCCGAGCTGAGGGCTCGGTCGAGCTTCTCGGCGATGCCGCTCGCAGCCGCAACGTCCGCTACCGGCGAACGGCCAAACTCATGTTGGACGAAGAGACCTGATCGCCGTGTAGGTCCGGGCCTCCCACTTCGCGCATGTCCGCGGCCGACCTGATGGCGGCGAAGGGCTTGCCGGTCGAGTCTGAGGTCTCCGGGGTTCGGCCGCCTTGCCTGGACACCGGGCACTTCCGCGTGCCCTCGTGGAACTCTTGCGACACAAGCGAATCGACCGGATCGTCCCATGTCGCCGCCACGAGCCTCGCCGAGAACCACGTTGGCCTCCCCTTCGCCCGAGCCATCATCCGCTTTGGCTCAAGCAGCACAATTTTAGACTTGACTTATATAAGTCAAGCCCGGCATTATGGCCGCCGTGCACGCGTTCGACGTACTCGGCGATCCGGTCCGGCGCCGGATCCTGGAACTGCTCGCGGACAGCGAGTTGACCTCCGGCGCGGTAACCGCCGTCATCCGCGAGGAGTTCGGGATCTCTCAGCCGGCGGTGTCCCAGCACCTCAAGGTCCTTCGCGACGCGAATTTCGCGACGGTACGGCCGGACGGGGCGCGCCGCCTCTACGCGGTGAACCCCGAGCCGCTGCGGGACGTGGACGCGTGGCTTGACCGGTTCCGTCGATTCTGGACCCCGCATCTGCTGGCGCTGGAGACGGAACTGGCCCGCGGCAAGCGCGAGCGGCGTCGCCGTAACCCCGAAGATTGATCCGATCCGAGGAGATCATCATGTTCAACGTCACTCACCAGGTCAGCGCCGTCCAGCGGCGGATCGGCAAGCGTGTGCTCGAAGCCGGCGAAGCCAGGGTCCTGACCATCGGCCAGACCTACGACTCCACTGTGGACGACGTGTGGGACGCCTGCACCAATCTCGAGCGCATTCCCCGGTGGCTCATGCCGATTTCGGGCGACCTGCGCCTCGGCGGCCGCTACCAACTGGAGGGAAATGCCGGTGGGACGATCGAAAGCTGTGACCCGCCGAAGAGGTTCTCCGCTACCTGGGAGTTCGGCGGGGAGGTCAGCTGGATCGAGGTGCGGCTGAGCGCCACGCCGGACGACCGTACCCGGTTGGAGTTGGAACACGTCGCACACGTCGACGACCAGCGGTGGGCGGAGTTCGGGCCCGGCGCCGTCGGCATCGGCTGGGACATGATGCTGCTCGGGCTGGCCACGCACCTGGAGTCCGGACGCGGCATTGACCCGGCGGAAAGCGCGGCGTGGAGCCAATCCGGGGATGGCAAGCGGTTCATGGCGCTCAGCAGCGAACAATGGTGCCAGGCGAGCATCGAAGCCGGGACCGACGAGGCCGAAGCACGGGCCGCTGCCGCCCGGATCCACGCCATGTACACCGGTGCCACTCCTGACGCATCAGCCGAACGGCCTTCGGGTGGGGAGTGATCTCTCAGCGCATCAGCAAAAGCGAGGCGCGCCCGCGCGCACTGGTCAACGCAGCCCGTGGTGGATGAGGTGCAGGGCCCGGTCGGCGACTTCGTTCGGGTCCGCGCCGTGTTCGACGGCGGTCATGGCTGCTTGGAGAAGGCCGCCGACGAGTTGGGCCGTCAGCAGCGGGGCAGTCGGGTTGCGTTCGGCGATCGCTGCCTGCAGGGGCGCGTAGTGCAGGTGGTGGAGTTCGTGGACCCGGTCGCGGCATTCCTGGGGCAGTTCGGCGCGCATGAGGGCGGCAGCGGGGCGGTGGAGGCCCTGGGCCGCCAGCCGCAGTTCCGCTCTGACAAAGGCGTCGATGCGTTCCGCCGGGCCTTCGATGCCGCGCAGGGCCTGGTCGAGGGCGGTGTTGGCGGCGGTGAAGGTGTCCTCGACGATGGCCGCCAGGATGGCAGCGCCGGAGGGGAAGTACTGGTAGAAGCTGGAACGGGCCAGGCCTGCTCGGGCGCCGACCGCCGCCGGGGTGACGGCGGCGGCGCCCTGCTCGACCAGGACGTCAACGGCTGCCTGGATCAACGCGGCGCGTTGCTGGGCGCGGTGCTCGGCCACGGTGGCGGCGTTGATCTTGGGCATGGCGTGGGTGCGCCCTTCGAGGTTCGGGTCAGGTCAGTCGGCCATCCCTCAGGAACAGGACGTGGTCGGCCGCGTCCAGTATCTCGGTGTCGTGGGTGACCATGACAGTGGCCGTCTTCTGGGCGCGGGTCTGCTCGGCGAGCAGGTCGACGATGTCGCGGGCCCGGGCGCGGTCGAGCGCGGAGGTCGGTTCGTCCACGAGGAGGATCTCGGGGGCGAGGAGGAGGGCCCGGGCCAGTCCGACGCGCTGACGCTCGCCTCCCGACAGCTGGTGGGGGCGCCGGTCGGCGCGGGCGCTCATGCCGACCGCCTCCAGCAGGTCGTCGGCGCGTCGGCGGGCGGAGTTGTCCAGTCGGCCTGCGATGTGGGCAGGCAGGAGGAGCTGTTCGCGGGCGGTGAGGGAGGCGAGCAGGTTGGCGTGCTGGAAGACGTAGCCGATGTGATTGCGTCGGTGGGCGGTGCGCTGGTGTTCCTTGAGGGTGGTCAGGTCGACGCCGGCGACGTGGACGCTTCCTTCGGTGGGGCTCTGTAGTCCGCCGGCGACGGCGAGAAGGCTGGACTTGCCCGAGCCGGACGGGCCGGTGACGGCGAGGAACTCGCCGGGTGCGACGGCCAGGTCGACCCGGTCGACCGCGGTGACCTGCTGGGTCTCGTCTCCCAGGCGCAGGGTGACCCCGGTCAGGCGCAGGGCGGCGGGAAGTGTCGTGCTGCCGGCGTTGGGGGACGTGGCGGGAGTGGTGGGGATCATCGGTTGGCTCCGAGGGCGGTGAGGGCCTGCACCTTGGTGATGCGGCGGACCGCGACGGTGGCGCCGGCCAGGCCGAGGACGATCAGCAGGGCCGCGGCCATGGTCACCTGGCCGGTTTCGAGGGAGAAGGGTGCGGATCCGTTCATGGCTCCGCCGAGCGCGAGTCCGACGGCGGTGCCGGCGGCGGTAGCCGCGAGCAGGACGGCGGCGACCTGGGTCAGCGCGTCGCGCAGGATGTAGCCGGTGCCGGCGCCAATGGCCTTGAGCAGGGCGATCTCCTGACGGCGCTGGATGGTCCACACCGTGAAGAACGAGCCCACGACCAGGGCGGAAATGGCATAGAGGAAGCCGCGAATCAAGGTCATGGTGCTGGACTCGGCGGTATAGCCCGGGGATGCCGCGTAGGTGCCGGTCTTGTCGACGCTCTGCGTGCCGAGCCGGTGGTCGATCGCGGCCGGGTCGGCGCCGGGTGCGAGCTGCACGGCGACGGCGGTCGCCTGGTCGGCGGCTGCGGCGGGCACAGGCCCGGGAAGGCCGTAGTGCAGTTGCTGCCACAGCGGAAGCGGCACGTAGACCACGCCGACGTGGCCGAACGAGGCGTGGCCGATCGTGCCGACCACGGTCAGCGCGGTGCCCGCCTGCCCGGCGGTGAGCCGGTCGCCGATCTTCACGCCCTCCTTGGCGATGTCCTCGCTGACCAGGACGCCGTTCGGGTCGGCCGACAGGGGCTTGCCCGACACCGGTACGGGGGCCAGAAATCCGCTGGGTTCGACCCCGAACACGGCCAGGTTCAGCTGCTTGCCGTCCGAACCGGCCAGCTGCGCGTGGACGAGCTGCTGGCCGAACGGCTCAGCCTTACGCACACCGGGCTGGGACGCCCAGGCCTGCCAGGTGGTCTTCGTGACGGTGGAGCGGGAGAACAGTTCGCCGGCGGCGGACTTGTCGAAGGCCAAATGCGTCACCGGGAGAGCGCGCAGGCCGGAGATGCCGGAGTCGGCCAGCCCGCTGGCCAGCCCGGACAGGATGACACCGAGCACGGCGATCATCGCGACCACCGCGCCGATGAGTGCGAAGCGCCCGCGGGCGAACCGCAGGTCGCGTACAGCAAGAAACATGGGATGGATCCGTCCGGTTCTCAGGCGCCGACGGCGGCGACGGTCTCGAACATCTCGACGCCGCCGGCCATGCCCTGGGTGGAGGAGCTGTGGGCGGCGTGGAAGGACTGTGACCGGGTCCACTCCGTGAACGCGTCACGGGTGGTGAAGTCCATCAGCGCCACATACGCGCCCCCTCCTGCGCGGGACGCAGCAGCCGCGCGCCGACCAGGCCGGCCACCCCGGGCAGTGTCTCGCGCATGCTCGCCGCGAAACGCTCCTCGAACGCAGGCCCATCAGCCAGGGGAACCGAAATGCGGTTCATCACCGTATACATCGCTTGCACACCAATCTCCTCCGACAGGAGGGGGAGCCGGAGTCGACACGAAAGATGCCGACACGGGTGTCAGCATCCTAACCCATGTTTCCGACACAGGTGTCAGCAACATTCTGATTCCACTTGCTCGCGAGGCGGGCGCGAAACATCCGAGTGGGCATGTGGCTTGATCGTCAACCTCAAGTTGACGGAAGGAGATCGTCAACCTATGGTTGACGTATGACGAATCCAGTTCGACTCGACGACCTGATCGAGTCCGTGAAGAACCAGAACCCGGGGTCCGGGCCCCTCCAGCAACTGTCCGACGCCGTGCTCGTCGCCGACCAGGTCGGCGAGGTGGCCGACCACCTGATCGGTCATTTCGTGGATCAGGCGCGGCGCTCGGGCGCCTCGTGGACCGAGATCGGTACGAGCATGGGGGTCTCCAAGCAGGCCGCCCAGAAACGCTTCGTACCCAAGGAATTCTTCGTCTCATCGCAGGGCACTGACTTCAGTCGCTTCACCCTGCGCGCGAAGAACGTGCTCGAACACGCGGAGCGGTCCGCGCGCGGTGTGGCGAACGATCAGATCGACCCGGTGCACTTGCTGCTCGGGCTGCTGAGCGAGCCGCTGGGGCTGGCCGCCAAGGCGATCGAGAAGTTCGCGGGGCCGTTGGCGGAGGTGGGCAAGCGGGTCGCGGCCATTCTGCCGCCGGGCGTCGAGACGATGCCCGAACGCATTCCGTTCAGCCCCGCCGGCCGCAAGGCTCTCGAACTGACGGTTCGAGAAGCCTTGCGGCTGGGCCACAACTACATCGGCACCGAGCACATCCTGCTCGGCCTGCTGGAGCAGCACGAAGGACCCGCCTTCGATCTGCTGACCGACCTTGGCGTCACCAAGGCCGCGGTCGAGGCCGAGATCCTCGCCGTCCTGTCGACCATCAAGTAGTCACGCGATCGACTCGGGACGGCCCTCGGCGGCCCAGGCGGTGTGGAACGAGCCCTCCCGGTCGACCCGGCGATAGGTGTGGGCGCCGAAGAAGTCGCGCTGGCCCTGCACCAACGCGGCGGGCAGGCGGTCGGCGCGCAGGCCGTCGTAGTAGGCGAGCGCGGTCGAAAAGCCCGGCGTCGGAATGCCAAGGCGGGTCGCGGTGGCGACCACCGCCCGCCAGGAGTCCTGCGCGTCCTCGACGGCCTTGCGGAACTCGCCTGCGTTGAGCAGCGTCGGCAGCCCCGGCTCGGCGGCGTAGGCCGCGCGGATGTCATCGAGGAACTTCGCGCGGATGATGCAGCCGCCGCGCCAGATCGAGGCGAGCGCGCCGAGGTCGATACCCCAGTCGTACTCGGTGTCGCCTGCCTGGATCAGGTTGAACCCCTGTGCGTAGGCGACGATCTTCGACGCGTACAGCGCCCGTTCCACGTCGTCGGCGAAGGTCTCCGCCGCCGCCCCGGAAAGCGGCGTCCGCGCGGGACCCGGCAGCCCGCGGCTCGCGGCGCGCAGATCCGCGTGGCCGGACAGTGAGCGTGCGAACACCGCCTCGGCAATGCCGCTGATCGGCACGCCGAGATCCAGGCCGATCTGGACGGTCCAGCGGCCGGTGCCCTTCTGCTCCGCCTGATCGGTCACGATGTCCACGAACGGCTTGCCGGTCGCGGGATCGGTGTGCGCGAGCACCTCCGCGGTGATCTCGATCAGGTAGGAATCGAGCCGCCCGGTGTTCCAGGTGCGGAAGATCTCCGCGATCTGCGCCGGCTCGTAGCCGAGCGCACCGCGCAACAGGTCGAAAGACTCGGCGATCAACTGCATGTCCGAGTACTCGATGCCGTTGTGGACCATCTTCACGAAGTGACCGGCGCCGTCCGGGCCGACATGCGTGCAGCACGGCGCACCGTTCACTTTGGCCGAGATGTCCTCGAACAGCGGCCCGAGTGACTCATAGGACTCCGTCGAGCCGCCGGGCATGATGCTCGGCCCGTGCAGCGCGCCCTCCTCACCGCCGGACACCCCGGTGCCGACGAAGTGCAAACCCTGTTCCCGCAACGCGGCTTCGCGCCGGCGGGTGTCCGCGAAGTGCGCGTTGCCCGCGTCGACGATCACGTCGCCTTTCTCCAGCAGCGGCGCGAATTCGTCGATGACCGCGTCGGTCGGCGCACCCGCCTTGACCATGATCACCACCTGGCGCGGACGCTCCAGCGAGTTCACGAACTCCTTGGCCGAGTACGCCGGGATGAAGTCGCCCTCGTCGCCGAACTGCTCCACGAGGTCGCGGGTCCGCTGCGGGGAGCGGTTGTGCAGCGCCACGGTGTGCCCGTGACGGGCCAGGTTCCGGGCCAGATTCCGGCCCATGACCGCCAGCCCGGTGACGCCGATGCTCGCCTTCTTGCTCATAGGTATTCGCTCCTTCGCGAGTTTGCGCGCGACCGCGATCGTGTCGACAGGGCGCTCCATCCGAGAACACGTCACGTCCTCGACGGGGGCGCCCCGCCGCCCCGATAGCGGGGCCTTCGGGACGCGCGCGTGGTGGTCACCCTGACTGCCGCGGTCCGACCAAGAGCCCCGCCCATAGGTGCGAGACGCATCGGTCAGCCTATCTCTCCCATCGAACTCCGGTTGGATGTGCGATGCCGACTGGCGAAGGACCCGGTTTCCTGACATCCTTCCCCCGGTTACCATGTCCATCCGGTGTGTGAACACGAATGTGGTCGGCGACTTGTGAGCATGGACGAGAGACCGGGAGCGGCCCGGGGAGGCAGGAATGGCTAGCACCGTTACCTCCCGCCGCAAGCAACTGGGGAACGAGCTCAGACACGCGCGTATCGCGGCGAAGATGACACAGCAACAGGTCGCCGAGGTGCTCGGTTGTACCCAGGGCAAGGTCAACAAGATCGAATCCGGCGCGGTCGGCGTCAAGCTGGGTGACGTCCGCGCGATGCTGGAAGCCTTCGGCGTCAACGGAGACGAGTCCGAAACGCTGATGAACCTGGCCCGTGCCGCGGCCGGCCAGCGCGGACACTGGTCCGGTTACCGCTCGGTGGTGCCGCACTGGTTCCGTACCTTCACCGACCTCGAACCGGCCGCGGCCGAGATCATGACCTGGCACGGCGAGCGCATTCCTGGTCCGTTGCAGTCCGAGCACTACATGCTCAAGCAGTTCACCGAGTTCGGCGCCACCGACGTGACCTCGTTGGTGCGCAACAGATTGGACCGCAAGACGGTCTTCGACCAGCCGCAGCCGCCGTACTACCGGTTCATCCTCAGCGAAGCCGCGTTGCTGCGCGCACCCGGTGGCGAGGCGCCGGCGGTGATGCTGGACCAACTCGAGCATCTGCTGGAACTCGACCGCAGACAGCGGGTGTACGTCCACGTGCTCAGACTCAACGCACGGCTGGCCGCCGTGCCCAACGACTTCACCATCATGCGGTTTCCCGACCGCACCCGGGACTTCGTCTACATCGAACACTCCGCGGGCGGCATCTACCTGGACGACCAGAAGGACTTCCAGATCTTTGTGGACGCCTGGGACCGGCTCCGCGGTGCCGCGCTGGAACGGCACGAAACGCGGGAGTTCCTGCGCGAACTGGCGGACAAGTACCGCGCGGCGATGGGCGCGTAGCGCGCGAAACTCCCGTCAGCTCTTCGGTTTCGGGCCCGAGTGCGGCGCGAACCGCCAAACGAGCCAGCGCGGCGAGAACGACCGGTGTCCCGCGATGTGCTCGGCGTCGGGGAAGGACACCCAGGCCAACTGCTCGCAGTCACCCCGCGGCTGGCCCGTCCGCTCGGCATTCCCAATTCTGACCGTCATGATCCCTCCAAACAGGGCCGTGCCGGTTCGGACAGTGCGAGGCAGCATTCGCAGGGCATCCCGGAGCCCAACCCGAGCCATTCGATGTCGGTCAGGAAGAGCTCCGCTCCACAGTGGGAGACCATCGATCCGTACAGCACCATGCCCGGGCTGAGCGGGAACAGGTGCGCGCAGCGCCGGGTCTCACCGACCACGCCGGGCGCTGGCCGGCCGATGACCGTGACCGTGCCCGGCCAGTCCTCGCGCAGGTACCACACCGCGGACGCGTCCTCGTCGCGCCGCAGCCAGTCGAGCATTCTGGCCAGCGCCTCGGCGGGGGTGGCGGCTCTGACCGCCTCTTCGCGGCCGTTGACCCGGCCGACGACCATGAACGGTGTCGCCGGCACCGGGGCCGGCGACACATCGAGGAGTGCCCCGTCGCCGTAGCGCACGGGCGCGACAACGGTGTCAGCTGTGAGCACCGGTGGAACCTCCCCCAGAAGTGCAGGTCTAGGCCATATCGGGCGGCGGATGCGACCGCATACCCGCCAGCAGTGATTAATCTTACTACTGGAATAATCTCGGTGTCGAGTGGTCAAGGATTAGATCACCCGGCTGGACCCACGGGGGGTCCAAGCGATCTCGGGGGGCCAACTCGTCAGTTCGGACGAGCGGCCGAGCACGCACGGAGGTACGACCCATGGCGCAACAACTGCACCCACACGACTACGACCCCAACACCGCGGGCAGTCTCTTCGACGAGAAGAAGTGGGCCAAGTCCTTCGCCAGTGAGCCCAACGGGGGCAACTGCGTCGAAGTCAACATCAGCGGCGACGGGCTGGTGGGGGTCCGCGACACGAAGCTGTCGGCCAGTCCCGTGTTCGTCTTCGACGCGGGGGAGTGGGAGGCCTTCCTGGCCGGCGTGAAGGCCGGCCAGTTCGATCTCCTGTCCTGACTGGAATAATTACGTTCGTGTGTTATTGACCGTGGAGTTACTCAGGTGGCCGGAACTCTTCCCGCCACCTGGGCCCAGGTTCGCCGCCACGCCACCACGGGGAACGCGACCAGCGGCAGGATGCCTTACGCGAACCCACCATGATCTCGCCGGTCACCACTCCTCGGGCGCGATGCCGCTGCGCCGGGCCAGCACCCTGGTCCCCGGCCCGGAGGCGGCGCCCGGACCGGGCAGCGACGTCACATTGGCGGTGGTCACCGGCTTCCCGCACGCCGAACAGCAGACCTGCGGGGTGAATTCCGCACCACATTCACGGTGCACGAGACGCACCGGCGGACCTCCCGCCGGTGTCGCCCATTTGTCGCCCCAGGCCATCAGCGCCATCAGTACCGGCACGAGTTCGCGGCCGGCCTCGGTGAGGTGGTACTCGTATCGCGGCGGCCGCTCCTGATACGCCTGGCGCTCCACGATGCCGCCGGCGACCAGCGTCTCGAGCCGACGGGTGAGCAGGTTGCGGGAGATACCGAGATTCTCCGCGATGTCGTCGAAGCGATGCAGGCCGAGGTAAAGGTCCCGCACGATCAGCGGCGTCCACCACTCGCCGACCCGTTCCAGGGACTGCCCGATCGAGCAGTGCATCTCCGCGAAGCTGGTCCGTTGCATGCCTGAAGTGTAGAGGGTTGATTCATTGAACTCACCGTTGTACGTTGCGGACGTTAAGAGTTCAATGAAAGGACTGACTCGTGCCGTTCGTGGAGTTGTTCGTTCCCAAGGGCTCGCTCGATCAGGAGCGCCGCGAGAAGATCGGTGGGCGACTGGTGTCGGAGGTGATGCTCGCCGAGGGTGCCCCGGACACCGAGGCGGCAAGGTCCATCTCGTGGCTGGTGGTGAACGAGATCGACGCCTGGTTCGTGGGCGGCCGGCAACTGTCCGACGGAGAGAAGCCGAGATACGTGGTGCGAGTGGGAGTACCGGCCGGTTCGATGAACGACGACAAACGCCGTGACATCGTGCGGCGCGTCACGCGGGTACTCGCCGACGCCGACGCGGATCCGGAACGGTTCAGTCAGGCCGCCACCGCCTGGGTGCACATCAATGAGATTCCGGAGGGCAACTGGGGAGCGGGCGGAGAGATCGTGCGCATCGAGGACATCGCGGCCTTGGTGACCAGCGGTTAGGCCCTCGGCCGGACCGCGCGGCGGATCCGGCTACGGTCCCGCGCACAACCAGTGGCGGCGACCTGCCCGACCGGTGCACCCAGTCCTGCCCTATACTGCAATCGGACCCCCGCGGCGTCCACCCTGCGAATCTCCCCAGGGCCGGAAGGCAGCAAGGATAAGCAGGCTCTGACGGGTGCGGGGGTCCCCTTGTTCGGTGGCCCTTCGGGCGCACCTTCCCTCCGGCCCGCACCTCGTCATTATTTTGGGGGGCCGAGCCCCCCAAACCCCCCACGGTGCGAGCTCCTCACCTTGGCGGGCGCTGGGCACGTTGGGTGGTGACTAGCATCCGTTTTTCCCGGTGTGGTGGTGTGGCTGGCTGTGCTGGGCGTGTGGGGTGGTGACTAGCGTCCGTTTTTCCCGGTGGATGGTGGTGTGGTTGGCTGCGTTGGGCGTGTGGGGTGGTGGCTAGGGTCTGTTTTGCCGGCGGACGGTGGGCTTGCTGGCTGTGCTGGGTGCGTGGGGGTGACCAGGGTCTGTTCTTCCCGGTGGATGGTGTGGTGGCGCTGGGTGCGTGGGGGGTGACCAGCGTCGGTTCTGCCCGCGGGGATCGTGTCGGGGTTGGGCGGTAGTCTCGCGTCGTGGCTCTGGCGCTCTACCGCAAGTACCGTCCGGCGACCTTCGCCGAGGTCGTCGGGCAGGAGCACGTCACCGAACCGTTGCGCACCGCGCTGGCATCCGGCCGCATCAACCACGCCTACCTCTTCTCGGGCCCACGTGGCTGCGGTAAGACCTCCAGCGCGCGGATCATGGCCCGATCGCTGAACTGCGCGGAGGGGCCCACACCCGATCCGTGCGGCAAGTGCGACTCCTGCCGCGCGCTCGCCCCGGAGGGCCCGGGCAGCATCGACGTCACCGAACTGGACGCGGCCAGCCACGGCGGCGTCGACGACGCGCGCGAGCTGCGTGACCGCGCGTTCTACGCGCCGGCCGAATCGCGCTACCGCGTGTTCATCATCGACGAGGCGCACATGGTCACCACGCAGGGCTTCAACGCCCTGCTCAAGATCGTCGAAGAGCCGCCGGAACACCTGATCTTCATCTTCGCCACCACCGAGCCGGACAAGGTGTTGCCCACCATCCGCTCGCGTACCCACCACTACCCGTTCCGCCTGATCCCGCCGAGTGCGATGCGGGAGTTGCTGGAGCGCAACGTGGCCGCCGAGGGCATCGAGGTCGACCCGGCGGTGTACCCGCTGGTGATCCGCGCCGGAGGCGGCTCCGCGCGTGACACCCAGTCCGTGCTCGACCAGCTGCTGGCCGGGGCCGGCCCGGAGGGGGTCGACTACCACCGCGCGGTCGCGCTGCTCGGCGTCACCGACGTCGCGTTGATCGACGACCTGATCAAGGGGCTGGCCGAGGAGGATTCGGCCGCGGTGTTCGGCACGGTGGAGCGGCTCGCCGAGGCGGGGCACGATCCACGGCGGTTCGCCTCCGACCTGCTCGACCGGCTGCGCGACCTGATCCTGGTGCGCTCGGTGCCCGATGCCGCGTCGCGCGGCCTGGTGTCCGCGCCGGAGGACGAGCTCGCCCGGATGACCGAGCAGGCGGGGCGGCTCGGTCTCGGCACGCTCACCCGCTACGCCGAGATCGTCCATAATGGACTGCTGGAGATGCGGGGCGCGACCGCGCCGCGGCTGCTGCTCGAACTGCTCTGCGCGCGGATGATGCTGCCGTCGGTGTCCACCGACCAGGCCGCACTCCTGCAACGACTGGAACAGTTGGAGCGGCGCCCGTCCGCCGCTCCCGTGTCCGCTGGGGGTGCGACACCTGGTCCTCAGCCGCCCGCGTCGTCTGCGGGTACGGCCCCCAAGCCTCCGGCCCACGCCGAGCGGTCGTTCCAGCGGCCATCGCAACGTGCCGCCGCCGAGCCACCGCCCGCCGCGCCCGCCCGGCCTTCGCAGCCCGCCGCGCAAGCCCGGACCGCGCCCCCGGTCTCGGCGCCGGTCTCCGTGCCGGTCCCGGAGTCGGCCCCAGTGGCGGAACCGTCTCCGCCGGCCGCTACCGGTGCCGTCGACGCGACCGCGATCCGCCGGGTCTGGCCGGACCTGCTGGCCGCGATCCGGAAGACCAGCCGCAGCACCGAGGCCATGCTGACCCACGCGACCGTGCAGAGCGTGGACGGCTCGACGGTGGTGCTGGCGCACACCGCGGAGCCGCTGGCCCGCCGGTTGTCCGAGCCGCGCAACACCGACTTCATCGCCGCCGCCCTGCACGAGGTGCTCGGCGGAACCTGGCAGGTGCGGTGCGTACACGCCGGTGGCGGCGGAGGCGCGGGCCGTGGGCCCGCTGGGCCGCGCCCGCAACCGAACCCGCCGCCGCGCGCCGCCGCACCCGAGCGCTCGTACCAGCGACCGGCGCAGCCCGCCCCGGCGCCGGCGCGGGAGCAGGCTCCCCCGGAGCCGGACATCCCGTTGCCACCCGAGCCGGAGGACGACGACAGCATGTTCGTTGAGGAGCCGAGCGGGGTGGCGGAGATCTCACTGCCCGCCGAGTCCCTCGATGCCGAGGCCGTCGCGCACCGCCTCCTCGCCGAACATCTCGGCGCCCGCCCGATCGACTGATCGCGGCAACGGCCGAGGTCTCCCGGATCGGACGCCCTTGCCGCGCGTCAGACCGGCGGGGGTGTCAAGCCCGGCAGGATGCTCAGCGGTGTCAGCCCGGGCCGCCGAAGCTGATCTCATTGCCATCCGCGTCTCGGTAGATCACCTTGGTCGCGCCGCCGTCGTACGTCTCGCGTTTCGCGGGCTCGATGCCCCGCCGGGAGATCTCGGCGACTCGTTCGTCGAGGTCGTCGACGAACGAAAGCACCAGGGCGTTCCCCGCCCGTTCCGGGTCCTCCACGATGTAGACGTAGCGATGCTCGGCCACCTCCCACACCGCCTCGGTGTCGTTCGGCAGAAACGACGGGCGCCCGCCGAAGAACCGCTCGTACCACGGCAGCGCCGCGGCGAAGTCGGTCACGGGGATGCCGGCGAAGAGGTCCAGCGCCACGTTGCCTCCAAATGCGGTCGATGTGTTGTCCAAACTGACGTCGGCAGCGTCGAAGATTCATCGTTGTCCGGCTTGCCATGACCTGACCCAAAGCTGTCCGGGCGGCATCACTTGCGGGACAGCGTCAAGACAGGTACGCGAGGATGCCGTCGGCGATCGCATCCGCGTACCGCTGGCGACCGTCCGATGTGGACATCAGCGCGGCTTCGGCCGGGTCACGCATGTTGCCGCATTCGATCAGCGCGGCCGGCCGCTCCGACAGGTTGAGCCCGGCGAGGTCGTTGCGGGGTGCCAGACCGTCGCGGCCCAGATAGTTCGACACGTCGAAGCCGGCCGCGCGAAGCCGGTCGCGCAGGGTGCTCGCCAGGGAGGTCGACGGCTGCCCTTGGGCGGCGTTCAGCGGCGGAGCCGAATAGGCGACGTGAAAGCCGTGCGCTCCGGCCGAATTCGAGCCGTCCGCGTGGATGGACACGACGGCTGCCGCTTCGGTCCGATTGCCTGTCGCGGCCCGCTCGTCGACGCACGGGCCGACGCCGGTGTCATCGGCCCGCGTGTACACGACGGAGATGCCCTTCGCCGACAGGTCCGCGCCGACCCGCTGCGCCACGTCCCAGTTGAAGGCGTGTTCGCCGTACCCGGCGTTGGTCGCGGTCCCGGTGGTGTTGCACGGTTTCGTCTGCCCACGGCCGGCCGGCACGAGCCGGTTGATCGCCTTCGGATCGCGCGCGTTTCCGCCGTTGTGTCCCGGGTCGAGGACCACGACACGGGCCGGTGACGCCGGTGCCGGCCGGCTGGGCGGTGACGCCGAGGTCGTGCTGGCCGGAGGCGCCTCGCTCGGTGCTGGGCGGGGTCCGCCGGGCGAGGCTTGGTCGGTGCGGCACCCGGTGAGCACCATCGAACCCAGGAGAATCACAAACAGGACACGCCACCTTCGCACGGCGAACACGGTGCCACAGCCGGGCGAGATACGCTGGGGCCGGAGCGGAATCCCTCAAGGATCGGAAAAAGCAATCATGGTCCAGCCCGGTGGTGGAATGCCCGACATGCAGGCGATCCTGCAGCAGGCGCAGCAGATGCAGCAGCAACTCGTGGCCGCGCAGCAGGAGCTGGCGCAAGCCGAGGTGACCGGCACCGCCGGCGGTGGCCTGGTGACCGCGACCGTGAGCGGCAGCCTCGAGCTCAAGAGCCTGTCGATCGACCCCAAGGTGGTCGATCCCGAGGACGTCGAAACGCTGGCCGACCTCGTCGTCGCCGCGGTCCGCGACGCGACGGCCAACGCCCAGAAGCTCACCGAGGAAAAGCTCGGCCCGGTGGCCGGCGCGCTCGGCGGCGGCATGCCCGGTCTCGGCGACCTCGGGCTGCCCGGACTCGGCTGAGCCCGCCACGGCGGGGCGGGCTCTGAACAATACTGACGGGATACAGGCTTGTACGAGGGTGTTGTCCAGGACCTCATCGACGAGCTCGGGCGTCTGCCGGGCATCGGCCCGAAGAGCGCGCAGCGCATCGCGTTCCATCTGCTGACCGCCGATCACGCGGACATCGCGCGGCTGCAGGAGGTGCTCGGCAAGGTCCGCGAGGGCGTGCAGTTCTGTGAGGTCTGCGGCAACGTGTCCGAGCAGCAGCAGTGCCGGATCTGCCGGGACACCCGGCGCGACACGACCGTCATCTGTGTGGTCGAGGAGCCGAAGGACGTGCTCGCGGTGGAGCGCACGCGCGAGTTCAAGGGGCGTTACCACGTGCTCGGCGGTGCGCTCGATCCGCTGTCCGGCATCGGGCCCGATCAGCTCCGCATTCGTGAACTGCTGGCCAGGATCGGCGGCGCAGAGGTCACCGAGGTGATCATCGCGACGGATCCGAACACCGAAGGTGAGGCCACGGCCACCTATCTCGTGCGCATGCTGCGGGACTTCCCGGGCCTGACCGTCACCCGCCTCGCGTCGGGGCTGCCCATGGGTGGCGATCTCGAGTTCGCCGACGAGCTCACGCTCGGCCGCGCCCTGTCCGGTCGCCGGACGCTCTGAAACTTACCGGGCGGTACGTTCGCCCATTCGGCGTAGCGCCCTGCCGCCGAATCGCCGTATTTGCATACGCAGAGTTACTATTTGCCTGCCGTTCGTGTAGCCGTGCCCACTTACGTAGCGCGATCGTAACCTCGGGTGCTTTAAGCATTGGCGAAGTTCCCGCTAGTGTCGTCGATCACCAACCGCAAAGTCCTCAAGGAGTTTCACCATGCTCCCGAAGCCGGTGGCCAGAATGCGCCGCGTTGCCTTGATCGGGCTCGCTGGCGCACTCGCGGTGACGATGTCGGCATGTGCGTCCCAGCGTGGCTCGGGGGGCGGTGGTGGCGCCAACGACACGTTCGTGTTCGGCGCCGCCGGTGCCCCGAAGAACTTCGACCCGATCTTCAATGACGACGGGGAGAGCTTCCGCCCGGTCCGGCAGATGTACGAAACGCTGGTCACCTACAAGGCCGGCACGACGGAGCTGGAAGGTGACCTCGCGACCGCGTGGACCCCGAGTGACGACGCCAAGACCTGGACGTTCACTCTCCGGCAGGGCGTGAAGTTCCACGACGGCACGCCGTTCAACGCCGCGGCGGTCTGCTTCAACTTCGACCGCTGGTACAACATGAAGGGCGCCGCCGCCCAGAGCCAGATGATCTACTACGGCGACGTCTTCGAGGGCTTCGCCCACAACGAGGGCGACACCAACGGGGACCCGGTGTACAAGTCCTGCGAGGCCAAGGACGACAACACCGCGGTGGTCCACCTGAACAAGGCCAAGGGGGCGTTCCCGGACGCGTTCGGCCTGACCTCGCTGTCCATGTCCAGCCCGGCCGCGCTGAAGCAGTACGACGCGGACGCGGTGACGCAGACCGGTGATTCCTTCAGCTACCCGGCCTACGCCACCCAGCATCCGACCGGCACCGGGCCGTACAAGTTCGAGAGCTTCGACAAGACCAACAACACCATCACCCTGGTGCGCAACGACGACTACTGGGGTGAGAAGGCCAAGACCGCGAAGCTGATCTTCAAGATCATTCCGGACGAGAACGCCCGGAAGCAGGAGCTGGCCGCCGGCACCATCGACGCCTACGACTTCCCGAACCCGGCCGACTACAACTCCCTCAAGCAGGCCGGGGACCAGGTGCTGATCCGGCCCGCGTTCGGCGTCACCTACCTGGGCATCAACCAGAAGAACAACCCGAAGCTGCAGGACGTGCGGGTGCGGCAGGCGATCGAGTACGCCGTCAACAAGGACCAGCTGGTCAAGAACAAGATGCCGGAAGGCGCCTATGTGCAGGACCAGTTGCTGCCCAACAACGTTCCCGGCTTCACCGACCAGGTGGCCAAGTTCCCCTACAACCCGGACAAGGCCAAGCAGTTGCTCGCCGAAGCCGGCGCAAGCGATCTGTCGCTGAACTTCTACGTGCCCACCGAGATCAGCCGGCCGTACATGCCCAACCCGGTAGACATGGCGTCGGCGATCACCGAGGACCTCAAGGCGGTCGGCATCAAGGTCAACGTCGTGCAGGAGCCGTGGAACGGCGGCTACAAGGACGACGTGCAGAAGGCCGGCAAGCAGGACCTCCACCTGCTGGGCTGGACCGGTGACTACGCCGACCCGGGCAACTTCATCGGCACGTTCTTCGGCCGGCAGAAGCCCGAGTTCGGGTTCAACAACCCGGAGATCTTCAACGCGCTGTCCAACGCGGACGCTCAGACCACCCCCGATGGGAAGAAGAAGGCGTACGAGGAGGCCAGCGTGCTGATCTCGCAGTACATCCCGGCCGTTCCGCTCTGCTCGTCGCCGCCCGCACTCGTGGTCGCGAAGAATGTCCACGGCCTCGTCCCGTCCCCGCTGACCGACGAGCGCTTCTACACCGTCACGAAGGGCTAATCCAGGCGCTGATTGCGGGAAGGTGCCCTCCTCGCGAGGGCACTTTCCCGCGATTGCGCCCTACGTCAAGGGCCCCATCACATGCTTCGATTCATCATTCGCCGCTTGCTGCAGGCGATTCCCACGTTGTTCGTGCTGTCCATCCTGGTATTCGCCTGGCTGCGCCTGCTGCCCGGCGGCCCGGCGGGCGCGCTGCTCGGTGACAAGGCGACCCCGGAAAACGTCGCCGCGTTGAACCATGTTCTCGGCCTGGATCAGAACGTGTTCGTGCAGTACTTCAAGTTCCTCGGCCGGGTGCTGACCGGCGAATTCGGAAGCTCGCTGGCCAGTGGGGACAGCGTGCTGGCCGAGATCGGCCGCCGGTTCCCCGCCACGATCGAGCTGTCGGTCTGCGCGCTGGTGCTCGCGGTCGTGTTCGGTATTCCGCTGGGCTACGTCGCCGCCCGTTATCGCGGCCGGTTCCTGGACAACGCCACGGTGATGACCACGTTGGTCGGTGTCGCTGTTCCGGTGTTCTTCCTCGGCGTTCTGCTCAAGTACATCTTCGCGCAGAAACTCGGCATCCTGCCGCCGTCGGGCCGGCAGGACGTGACCATCGATGCCACGCACATCACCGGGTTCTTCACCCTCGACGGCCTGTTGACCGGCGAGTTCGACGCCATGTGGGACGCGATAAAGCATCTGATCCTACCGGCGATCGCACTGGCCAGCATCCCGTTCGCGGTGATCGTGCGGATCACCCGGGCGTCCGTGCTGGACGTGCAGCAGGAGGACTTCGTGCGCACCGCCGAGTCCAAGGGCCTGACCGCCCCGATCATCCGGCGGCGGCACATCCTGCGTAACGCGCTGCTGCCGGTGTCCACCACCATCGGCCTGCAAACCGGCCTCCTGCTCGCCGGCGCGGTGTTGACCGAGAAGGTGTTCAACTGGCAGGGGCTGGGCTCACTGCTGGCCGAGGGCATCGAGCGCCGGGATTACCCGCGGCTGCAGGCGTTGTTGCTGCTCGCCGCGCTGGTGTACGTGATCGTCAACCTGCTGGTCGACGTTTCCTACGCGATCATCGATCCGAGGGTGCGAGTGCGGTGACCACACAGAAGACCACGCCGAACCTGCTCAAACGCAAGGCAGACCGGATCGACGAGCTGAGTGAGTCCGGTGGCAACAGCCTGGCCGTCGACGCGATGAAGCGGATGAGCCGCAGCCCGGTGGCCATCACCGGTGCGGTCATCACCGTCCTTTTCGTACTGTTGGCGATCCTGTCGCCGTTCCTGGCGCCCAAGAATCCCTACATCCCCTACGACGAGTTGCGTAACACCCTGCGTCCGGACAGCATTCCGGGCCCCATGCCGGGCTTCCTGCTGGGCAGTGACCAGAACGGCTACGACTTCTTCTCGCGGCTTTTGGTCGGCTCCCAGCAGACCCTCATCGTCGGGGTGGCTGCCACGCTGATCGGGGTGCTCCTCGGCATGATCATCGGTGGCTTCGCGGGCGCCTTCGGCGGCTGGGTGGACACCCTGCTCATGCGCTTCACCGACATCCTGCTGGCGATTCCCTCGCTGCTGCTGGCCATCTCGATCGCCGCACTGTTCCTCCACGGTACACAGTGGACGGTGATCATCGCGGTCGCGGTGGTGAGCGTGCCGGTCTTCGCGCGGTTGCTGCGCGGTGCCATGCTGGCCCAGCGCGCGAGCGATCACGTGCTGGCCGCCACGGCCCTGGGCGTGCGCCGGCGCACCATCGTGTTCCGGCACATGCTGCCCAACTCGCTCGGTCCGGTGATCGTGCAGGCGACCCTGACCCTGGCGACGTCGATCATCGATGCCGCCGCACTGTCATTCCTTGGTCTCGGCGACTCCGACCCGAGCCGTGCGGAGTGGGGTCTGATGCTGGGCAAGTCGCAGTCCTTCCTGGACGTCAAGCCGGAGCTTGCGTTCTACCCGGCGATTGCGATCATCGTGGTGGCCCTTGGTTTCACGTTGCTCGGAGAGTCGTTGCGCGAGGCTCTCGACCCGAAGAACAGGCGGTAGCGCGCATGGCACTACTTGAAGTCCGGGACCTGTCCGTGGTGTTCCGGCGCAAGGGAACCAGGCCGTTCACCGCGGTGGACGGCGTGACCTTCGAGGTCGAGCCCGGCCAGACGGTCGGACTGGTGGGTGAGTCGGGCAGCGGTAAGTCGGTCACCGCGCTGGCGATCATGGGCCTGTTGCCCAAGCGTGGCGCCGAGGTCAGCGGCTCGGTGCGGTTCGAGGACACCGACCTGCGCTCCTTGTCGGACAAGCAAATGCGTGACCGCCGCGGTCGCGATCTGGCGATGGTGTTCCAGGACCCGCTGTCCTCGCTGAACCCGGTCATCCCGATCGGCCTGCAGATCACCGAGGTGCTGGAGCGGCATCGCGGGATGCCGCGCCGGGAGGCGCGCGTGGAGGCGACCGACCTGCTGAACCGCGTCGGCATCCCGGATCCGTCGCGACGTCTGTCCGAGTATCCGCACCAGCTTTCCGGGGGCATGCGGCAGCGCGCGTTGATCGCGATCGCGCTGGCCTGCCGCCCGCGGCTGCTGATCGCCGACGAGCCGACCACCGCCCTCGACGTGACCATCCAGGCGCAGATCCTGGCGTTGCTGTCCGAACTGGTGAAGGACACCGGCACCGCGCTGATCATGATCACGCACGATCTCGGCGTGGTCGCCGGGCTGTGTGACGAGGTCAACGTGATGTACGGCGGCCGCGTGGTCGAACGAGCCGAGCGGCACGCGCTGTTCAACTCGTCGAGACACCCGTACACGCACGGCCTGCTCGAGTCCATCCCGAGGCTGGACGCGCCCCGTGGGGACAAGCTGGTGCCCATCAAGGGTTCGGTCGCGGACAATATCCCGTGGGACGACGCCTGCGCGTTCGCTCCGCGCTGCCCCAACGCGCTGGAGCGCTGCCGGCAGGTGACCCCGGCGCTGGAACCGGACGGCGGCGGCCTGCTGCGCTGCCACAATCCCGTCGGCCCCATGACCGCGGCGAAGCAGGGGGTTCAGTCATGACCGCGCTCGTGAGCGTGGAAGGCCTCGAAGTGCACTTCCCGATCAAGCGTGGCATCGTGCTCGACCGCACGGTCGGCCACGTCTACGCCGTCGACGGCGTGGATCTGGAGATCCGTCGTGGGGAGACCTATGGCCTGGTCGGCGAGTCGGGTTGTGGGAAGACCACGCTGGGCCGCGCCCTGCTGCGCCTGATCGAGCCGACCGGTGGACGCGCGGTCTTCGACGATATCGACTTGTCGACATTGAAGGGCGAGTCGTTGCGGAAGATGCGTCGGCGGATGCAGATGGTCTTCCAGGACCCGCTCTCCAGCCTCGATCCCCGGCAGTCGGTGGAATCGATCCTCGTGGAGGGCATGCGTGCGCACGGCCTCGACAAGTCGAAGGAGAGCACCGGCAAACGTTTGCGGGAGCTGCTCTCGGCGGTCGGGCTGCCGGCGGGCTCGCTGCGCAAGTATCCGCACGAGTTCTCCGGTGGCCAGCGCCAGCGGATCGGCATCGCCCGGGCACTGGCCGTGGAGCCGGACCTGATCGTGGCGGACGAGCCCGTGTCGGCGCTGGACGTCTCGGTGCAGGCGCAGGTGCTCAACCTGCTGGAGGAGTTGCAGGAGTCGCTCGGCCTCACCTACCTGGTGATCGCGCACGACCTGGCGGTGGTGCGCCACATCTCCGAGCGGATCGGCGTGATGTACCTGGGTTCGCTGGTCGAGGAGACCGACTCGGAACGCCTCTACACCGACCCGCTGCATCCCTACACCCGGGCGCTGCTGTCGGCGATCCCGGTGCCCGATCCCGCGGTGGAGGACAGCCGCGAGCAGATCCTGCTGGCCGGCGACCTGCCCTCCCCGGCCGCCCCACCCGCGGGTTGCCGGTTCCACACGCGCTGCCCGTGGCGGCAGGAGACCCGGTGCGACACCGAACGGCCGCAACTGCGGGAGATCGGCACCGGCCACCGGGTTGCCTGCCATTACGCCGAGGACATCCAGGCCGGGCGGATCAAGCCCCACGAGGTGCGGCCCGAGTTGGCGGACCTGTCGACACCGATCGGGTCGGACGCCATCCCGCACGCGGCCTCGGTCACCGAACTGCTGGAACCCTGACCTGTGTTGATGTTCGGCGGTGTGGGGCTCCGCCCCTGCACCGCCGACAGGGACCCGTGTCCCGTGGCGACTCCCGCCCCCGCCGCCCCGGCTGGGGCAAGCCCCAGACCGGTGTCCTATGGGGACTCCCGCCCCCCACACCCCGACTGGGGGCAAGCCCCCAGACGCTCTGCTTTGCGGGGGCTCCGCCCCCACACCCCCGACTGGGGCAAGCCCCGAGACCCCCTTTGTCTCGGCCGGGTGAGGCGGGATGCGGCCGTTCCGCTCCGATGATGCGGGCTTCCGCGTACCCTGCACGGTGAAGGGATTTCGACAGGGGAGCCGGATTTGCACATCGACCAGTGGCTAGAGGCGATTCCACCTCTTCTCGTCTACCTCCTGGTGGGCGGGGTGATCGGTTTCGAAAGCCTCGGCATCCCGCTTCCGGGTGAGATCGTGCTGGTCAGCTCCGCGCTGCTGGCGTCACGGCACATCGGCATCGATCCGTTGTGGGTGGGCATCAGCGGCAGCATCGGCGCGATCGTCGGCGACAGCATCGGCTATTCGATCGGGCGCGTCGGTGGTAAACGGCTCTTCGACTGGGCGGGACGGAAGTTCCCGAAGCACTTCGGCCCGGAACATATCGCCAACGCCGAACGGATCTTCCAGAAACGTGGCGTGTGGGCCGTCTTCTTCGGCCGGTTCGTCGCCCTTCTGCGCATCCTCTGCGGCCCCCTGGCCGGCTCGCTGCACATGCGCTACCCCAAGTTCCTCGCCGCGAACGCGCTGGGCGGCATCGCCTGGGCCGGCGGCACCACCGCCGCGGTGTACTACCTGGGCGTCGTCGCCGAGCAGTGGCTTTCGCGGTTCTCGTATGTGGCGCTCGGCATCGCCGTGGTCGGCGGGGTGATCATCAGCCTGCTGATCAAGAAGCGGATGGGCCGCAAGCACGCTCACGACGGGGAACCGGCGAGGTCCAAGGCCGGCGTCGACCGCTGACGCCGTCGCATCGAGCCCAGTAACACCCCGGCCACGACGACGATCCCGGCGAGGATCTCGACCAGCGCGGGACGCTCGTCGAGGAACAGGAACGACGTGGTCATGCCGACCAACGGGACCAGCAGGGAAAACGGCGCCACGACTCCGGCCGGGTTGCGGCGCATGAGCGTGACCCAGATGCCGGCACCCACCACCGTGCCGAACCCCACCACGTAGCCGAAGGCGGCGAGGCCCTGCCACCCGTTCGCGGTGCCGAGGGTCGCCAGTGACTGCCACTGCGCGGATGGTCCCTCGAAGACGAGGGACAGCACGAACATCGGTATCGGCGGCACGACCGACATCCACAGGGTCAGGTGCAGCGGGTTGTCCGGGCGGGCCTGCCGCGAGCAGACGTTGCCGATCGCCCAGCAGAGCGCGCCGAGCACGGTGAGCACGACGGGGAGCAGCGTCGCGTTCTCCGCCCGGTGCCAGGCGATCACCGCCATCCCGGCCACCGCCAGCGTGATGCCGGCAAGCTGCGCGGGCGTGATGCGTTCGCGCAGGAACAACGCGCCGAGCAGGACGGTGAACGGCGCGGACGCCTGCAGCACGAGGGAGGCGAGACCGGTCGGCATCCCGGTGTCCATGGCGATGAACAGGAACGCGAACTGTCCGGTGCCGAAGCCGAGGCCATACCCGATCAGCCACCGCAGCCGCACCTTCGGCCACGGGACGAACAAGATCGTCGGCACGGCGAGTACCACGAACCTCAGCGCGCCCGCGAACAGCGGCGGGAAGTGGCCGAGCATGACGTGGACGGCCAGGAAGTTGAGGCCCCACAGGAAGGCGACGAAGACGGCGAGCAAGCGGTCTCGCTGGGACATGGCAGGGCTGGCTCCCCAGAGCAGATCAGTGGAACACTCTCAGCTTGCGCGACCTAACTATCAAGCACCAGCGACATTAACTGCAATGACCGTTCAGCCACGCTGCAAAGACGTGGATGTGGCTAAGACCGCATGAATTCTTGTGGCGGGAGCGGTCAGGCGGCCCGCAAGATACCGACGTGCAGTCACGTGTCGCGCTTGTCACCGGTGGTGGTTCTGGTATCGGCGCAGAAGTCGCCCGATCGTTGGCCGCTCTCGGGCATCAGGTCGCGGTGGTTGATCGGGCGGCCGAGACCGCCAGACAGACCGTCGACGAGATCGGCTCCTCCGGTGGGTCGGCAATGGCGGTGCGTGCGGACGTCAGCGAACCCGGCGACGTGACCCGAGCCATCGACGAGGTGGTGTCGACGTGGGGACCGGTCGACATCTTGGTCAACAACGCCGGATTCGCCAGGGACAACATGGTTCTGGACATGCCACTCGAGGACTGGGACGCGGTGGTGGCCACGCACCTGCGGGGTAGCTTCCTGATGCTCCAGGCCGCGGCAGGCGCCATGCGTTCGGCCGGGTGGGGGCGCATCGTCAACATCTCGAGCATCTCCGCGCTCGGTGGCGGCAATCGAGTCAACTACGTCGCCGCCAAAGCCGGGTTGGAAGGGCTGACCCGCGCCGCGGCGACCGACCTCGCCCCCTACGGGATCACGGTGAACGCGGTCGGGCCGGGTGTCGTACACACGGCGATGACCGAGGTGAGCGCCGCCCGCGCGGGGCGGACGCTGGAACAGCACCTGCGGCTACAGGCGGAATCGATCCCCCGAGGCCGAGTCGGCACACCCCACGACATCGCACGTGCCGTGCTGTTCTTCGTCGCCGAAGACGCCGACTTCGTCACCGGCCAGGTCCTCTACGTGAGTGGCGGACCACACGGCTGACTCCGCGCGGAAGCACCGACGCTCGCCCAGTCGAAGTAAGAAGATCTAGGCTGCGACGAGTGGATATCGGCAGGCTGCGGGTGCTGCGGGAGTTCGCCGACCGTGGCACCGTGACGGCCGCCGCACGGGCCCTGCACTGCACGCCTTCGGCGGTCTCACAGCAACTCCGCGTGTTGCAACGGGAGGTCGGGCTGCCGCTCACCGAACCGGCCGGGCGCGGGCTGAGGCTCACCGACGCGGGACGCGCACTCGTCGTCCACGCCGACGAAGTGCTCGCCGCGCTGGACCGCGCGGAAGCGGAGTTGGAGACCTACCGCAGCGCGCCCCGCGGCCTGGTCCGGCTGGCCGTCTTCCCGTCCGCGGCTCTGCTTCTGCTGCCGGGCCTGCTGCGCCGGGTCGGCGAGTTACCGGGTTTGGACGTCGAGGTCCGTGACGTCGACATGACCCCGCCGGACGTACCCGGGCTGCTCGCGGACTTCGACATCGTGGTCGCGCACCGGGACGAGCACGCCGAGCCGTTCCCATCCGGCCGGCTCGACGTGGTCCATCTGCTGCGGGAACCGCTCGACATCGCGTTGCCCGCCGGTCACCCGCTGGCCTCGTGCGGGTCCGTGGGCCTGGCCGAGCTCGCGCGGGAGTCGTGGATCTCGGTGGACGTCGGCTTCCCGGTGGACGACGTGCTCCGCTCGCTGGCGATTCGCACCGGCATCCGGCCACGAATCGTCCAGCGCATCAACGACTTCCGCATCACCGAAGCGCTCGTCGCGGCGGGCTACGGCATCGCGCTGATGCCGCGCTACACGTTCGACGTCACCGGCGGCCGTCTCGCGCGCCGGCCGCTCTCCGGTATCCGCGCGGCCCGGCACGTCGAGGCGGTACTCCGTACCGGAGCCTCGGCGCGCCCGGCCGTCGCGGCCGTCCTGTCCTGCCTGCATGACACCGTCTCCGAGGAGACCCAACAGCACGGGAGCCTTACCGGTCAGCGGATGCCCGATGAGCAGTGACGACGACCAGCTGTGATGCGGGCTCTCAGTTCGGTCGGGGCGCGCGGGCAGGGCGGATCGACCATACCTGTGCCGCCAGGACCGCACCCGCGCCGAACAGCGCCACACCGAGCGGGACGTGGACGGCGAGATTGCCGCTCGAACCGACCACGAACTGGACGCTGATCAGCAGAAACAGAAGTGCGCTGATGGCCGGGAATCGTGCCGATCCGTGGCCCGCCCGCCACACCAGGAGCGCGGCGATGATCTGCAGGACCATTGCGGCCGTGACGACGGCGCCCGTGGCATGGTGCAACTGGCGGCTGCCCTCGTTGGACAGCAGCAGTCCAGCGGTGATCCCCTGCACCAGCAGTGCGGCGGCCAGGAACAGCGTGCTTGCCTTCATCAGGCCGAAGAACCGGGGCTGCACGGGCCGGCCGGCGTGAGCTGGGGAGGGCAGTTTGGTCGATGTTGACATGGGATGACTCCTTGGCGGCCGGGTGTGGGTGAGGCGTTGGGTCTGGGCGGCTGTCCGTTCACCAGGTCACTCGTAGTGTGTGCAGGCCGTACACGAGGCTGGAAACGCGGAAGTCCAGTTGCTCGTTCGGCTCGGCGAGGGCGAGGCCGGGGAAGCGCCGCAGTAGTGCCGGGAAGGCGATGCGCAGCTCCATCCGTGCTAGCGGTGCCCCGAGGCATTTGGGGAGGAAGCCCTTGTTCCCGAAGCTCCGGTGGCGTTCGGGAACAAGGGCAAGGCCGTGCCATCGGCTCACGGTTGGGCGTCGAGCCACTCCTGGAACGTGGGTCCGGCGAGCTTGGCGTGCGGGCTGGGCAGGAACCCGCCGTTGGCGGCGATGTCGGCGTCGGGCATGCCGGAGCCGTCGACGCCGACGACCTTGATGCCTCGGCGGGCGCCGAGGAGTTGGGCCGCCTGGGCCATGGTTTCCCTGCGGGGTCCGGCGATCTCCGGGATCGGTGTTCCCGGGGTGGGGCCGCCGGGGTCGGTGGCCAGGTCGACCAGTTCCTCGGCCACGGTGCGGCAGGCCACGAGTTGAGTGGGCAGCGCCGGGATGTAGGCGACGTCGCCCTGCCGCCAGTCCAGGAGCTGAGTGACGAACTCGTGGAACTGCGCGGCCCGCAGGATGCGAGCGGGGAGCGGGCCGGACAGGACGAGCTCCTCGTGCACCTTCTTGGCGGCGACGAAACCGGCAGTCGCGTTGTCGACGCCGATGATGGAGGCCATGGTGATCTGGGCGACTCCGGCCCGCTGACCCGCCTCGTGCAGATTGCGGGCCGACGTGCGGAAGAACTCCGTCGCCGCCTCCTGATCGGAGGCGTGCCACGAGGCGACGTCGATGATGACGTCTGCCCCGGTGAGCGCCTCGGCGAGGCCGTCACCGGTGATGATGTCCACGCCGGTGGCCCGGGACATCGGCACCACTTGGTGTCCCCGCTCGGTGAGGACGTCGACGACGTGTCGTCCCAGCCGCCCGGTTGCTCCTGCCACTGCGAACTTGCTCATATCATGCCTTTCTTGGGTGCTGAACGGTGTTCGAGTGGTGGTCAGCCGGTGTAGTTCTGGCCGGGCGGCATACCGGGGATCGGTTTGGCGATGAGAGCGGCGGGGGTGAAGAAGCCGATATGGGCGATCGCCATGATCAGCGTCCAGAGCGCCTTGTCGTCGTAGTGCGCGGACGCCTTGGCGAACAACTCGTCGGGGACGCGCTCCCCGGACGGGTTCGGGGTGAGGACAGCCTCCACCAGCTCCAGCGCGATCCGTTCGGCGTCGGTGAAGTAAGTGGCGTCCTGCCAGGTCGCCACGGCGGTAATGCGTTCCTCTGATTCCCCGATCGCGCGCAGGTTGTTGGTTTCGCGGATGGTGAAATACGTACTGCCGAGGATCTGTCCTGCGCGCAGCTGCAGCAGGCTGATGGTCGTCGGGGGAATCGCACCGTTCTTGAGGACGTTGTGCAGACCTGCGCCGACCTCCGCCATTTCGGGGACGAACGGGAGAGGGTTGGGCATGCGCGACCGCAGGTCCGTTGTCGTCGTTGTGGACATGATTGGGACTCCCTTACTCGTGGTGTTACGTCGTTGCGAGCAAAAGATCCCGGCGACCCGCTCCCTGTGACAGCCCGGCCGTGTGGCACAGGCCACCGATCGTTGGTGTCACAAAGCGGTGGGGGCCGGGATCGTAGGGATATGGCACGGTCGCGAACGGACAGGCAGGAACCGGTGATGAGCGAGCGAAGCGCGCCACCGAAGGACACGGCCGGCCCCATCGCTGGTGACAGCCAC
Source organism: Amycolatopsis taiwanensis DSM 45107 (assembly GCF_000519205.1). Classification (GTDB taxonomy): domain Bacteria; phylum Actinomycetota; class Actinomycetes; order Mycobacteriales; family Pseudonocardiaceae; genus Amycolatopsis_E; species Amycolatopsis_E taiwanensis. Next base: position 73,702 of record NZ_JAFB01000015.1, read on the forward strand.
GTGGACTGCGCCATGGACGCGGCCACCGAGGCGTTCGTGGCCTATCGCAACATGCTGTTCACCGTGGCCTACGAGATGCTCGGTTCGGCTACCGATGCCGAGGATGTCCTACAGGAGACCTGGCTGCGGTGGGTGGGCGTCGACCTCGACACGGTGCTGGACCGGCGCGCGTTCCTGGTCCGGATCACCGCCCGGCAGGCGCTCAAACGACTGCGGACGCTCGGCAGGCGCAAGGAGTCCTACGTCGGCCCATGGCTGCCCGAGCCGCTGCTGACCGCACCCGACGTGGCCGAGGATGTGGAGCTGGCCGACAGCGTGTCGATGGCGATGTTGCTGGTGCTGGAGACGCTCGCGCCGACCGAGCGGGCCGTGTTCGTGCTGCGCGAGGTCTTCGCTCTCGACTACGACGAAATCGCCCAAGCAGTCGACAAAACCCCCGCTGCCGTACGCCAGATCGCCCACCGGGCACGGGCACACGTCGCCGCGCGCAGACCGCGCGGCACCGGCTCCCCTGCCGAGCACCGGGCCGCACTCCAAGCCTTCCAAGCAGCGGTCGAAACTGGTGACCTGCAGGGCCTGCTCGACATCCTCGCGCCGGACGTCGTCGCCCTCAGCGACGGCGGAGGGGTCAAACATGCCCTGCTGCGGCCCGTCGTGGGCGTGGACAAGGTGGCTCGCTTGCTGGCCGTCGGCTGGTGGAAGCACGACGCGGAAAGGTCGGTCGAGCCGGTACAGGTCAACGGTGGCCCGGGGTTGCTCATCCGCGTCGACGGGGAGATCGACGGTGTGCTGGCGGTGCGCGTGGAAAATGGCTACGTCACCGGCGCCTACCACGTGCGCAACCCCGAGAAACTGTCGCGCGTGGAGCGGGAAATCGCCGTGAGCCGACGACTCCCTGGCCACTGAGGAGCATTCGAACGGAACCCAGCACGATCAGGTCCCCCGACTTGAACAGGGGAACGTCACGGTGTGAGTTCGGCCCGCCGGGGGCACCGTAAGAAGGTTCGTCAGGCCAGACCTGACGTGCACCGACGCGGCTCTCGCGCTCCATTCGTAGAACGCGAGAGCCGAATGGCTTACCGGTGCGCGCGGTTGATCGCGGAGACCACGGCCCGCAGAGACGCGGTGACGATGGACGGGTTGATGCCCACGCCCCAGTAGACCTTGTCGTCGATGGCGCATTCGATGTAGGACGCGGCCTGCGCGTCGTCGCCCGGGGTGAGCGTGTGCTCGCTGTAGTCCATCAGCCGCACGTCGAAGCCGATGCTCGACAGCGCGTCGAAGAACGCCGCGATCGGGCCGTTGCCGTTGCCGGCGATTTCGTGCTCCTCGCCGTCCAGCCGGACGACGGCGTTCAGCTTGTAGTCGCCGTTGGCGGTGACGTGCTGGCTGACCAGCTCCAGCGGGGTGCGCGGTTCGAGGTACTCGGCCGCGAACGCGTTCCACATGGTGGCCGGGGCCACCTCGCCACCATTGGTGTCGGTGTGCCGCTGGATCACCCGGGAGAACTCGATCTGCAGCCGTCGCGGCAGGTCGAGCCCGTGCTCGCTCTTCATGATGTAGGCGACGCCGCCCTTGCCGGACTGGGAGTTGACCCGGATGACGGCCTCGTAGGTGCGGCCGACGTCCTTGGGGTCGATCGGCAGGTACGGCACCTCCCAACCGAACTCGTTGACCGGGACACCGGCCTTCTCCGCCGCCTTGTTCAGCGCCTCGAAGCCCTTGTTGATCGCGTCCTGGTGGCTGCCGGAGAACGCGGTGAACACCAGGTCGCCGCCCCACGGCGAGCGCTCGGGCACCGGCAGCTGGTTGCAGTACTCGACGGTGCGCTTGATCTGGTCGATGTCGGAGAAGTCGATCTGTGGGTCGATGCCCTGGCTGAACATGTTCATGCCCAGCGCCACCAGGTCCACGTTCCCGGTGCGTTCGCCGTTGCCGAACAGGCAGCCCTCGATGCGGTCCGCGCCCGCCTGGTAGCCCAGTTCGGCGGCGGCGATCGCGGTGCCGCGGTCGTTGTGCGGGTGCAGCGACAGGATCACGCCGTCCCGGCGGTCCAGGTTGCGGCCCATCCACTCGATCGAATCGGCGTAAACGTTGGGCGTGGCCATTTCCACCGTCGACGGCAGGTTGATGATCACGGGCCGGGCCGGGGTCGGCTGCCAGATGTCGGTGACCGCGTTGCAGACCTCGGCCGCGTACGACAGTTCCGTGCCGGTGTAGGACTCGGGCGAGTACTGGAACCGGAAGTCGGTGTCCGAGTACTTCGACGCGTACTCCGCGACGAGTTCGGCGCCTTGCAGCGCGATCTTCTTGATACCTTCACGCTCTTCGCGGAAGACCACGCGGCGCTGGAGGATCGACGTGGAGTTGTAGATGTGGACGATCGCCCGCGGTGCGCCCTCCAGCGACTGGAAGGTGCGTTCGATCAGCTCGGGGCGGCACTGGGTCAGCACCTGGATCCGGACGTCGTCCGGGACGGCGTCCTCTTCGATGATCTCGCGGACGAAGTCGAAGTCGGCCTGGCTCGCCGCCGGGAACCCGACCTCGATCTCCTTGTAGCCCATGCTCACGAGCAGGTCGAAGAACTTGCGCTTGCGGGCGGGGGACATCGGGTCGATCAGGGCCTGGTTGCCGTCGCGCAGGTCGACCGCGCACCACAGCGGCGCGCGTTCGATGCGGCGGCCGGGCCAGGTGCGATCGGGCAGTTCGATGTTCTCGACCAGCCGGTACCACGGCTGATACCGGTGGAAGGGCATCGAGCTGCCGCGCTGCGGGTTCCACACCGGCTGATCGGCGGGTGCGGGACGGGATGGCTTGCGGATGGTGCTCATCAGGGAAATCTCTCCTGCCGAGTTGTCGCTTGGGCGACCGGCGGCGTCGCTGAGCCCCGCGACGGGGGGCCGGTCCGATCAGGCCCCGTCGCGGCAGCGAAGCAGGAGAGCACGTGCCACGAACCCACCTTAACCGGGCTGGGTCGGCGATGAAACGCGGGTCCGACATCCAACCGTTACCAGAACTGTTACCCACGGGTAGCACTGCGCTACGGTCACGTGTCAGACTCGCGATATGGCCGAGCATGCCAGAGGAAACGACGTCACGGACGGGACGCCGCGGGCAGGCAAGGGTGGCGAGGTGGACTGGCGCCGGGTGAAGAACCAGGCGTTCCGGTTGCTCGCCGACATCGTGCGCTGGGCGGGCCTGCTCCTGGCCGCCGTCCTGGTCCTCCATGTGATCTTCGTGGTCGGGTCGGCGAATCCGGCCAACGCCATCGTGTCCTGGGTGCGGGGCTGGGCCGATACGTTCGCGATCGGCTTCCAGGATCTCTTCGAGCCCGGCGATGCCAAGTTGCGCGTGCTGGTGAACTTCGGCATCGCCGCGCTGTTCTGGTTGATCGCCTCCGGCATCGTCGCCCGGATCATCCGGCGCATCGGCGGGGGCGCGCCCTGACCGTACGCCCGGCGATCGCGGGGGCATGTCCCACGATCATGCCGCGTCGCGGGGACTCGAGCTACTTTCCTCGAAGGAAAGAAGGCGGTATCTTTCCTCTCAGGAAAGTAGCTGGACGATCAAGGAGCCACCCATGCTTCCTCGTGACGCGCAGGCTTCACTGGACACCATTCAGCGCCTCCAGGGCCGCAGCGTCGACGAGTACGTCGATCACGGTTTCGCCCGTCCCTACGTGCTGCTGTCGGCGCTGGCCGTGTTCGTCGCGTTCGCCTCGTTCGACCTGCCCGGCCCATGGGACACCTTCGCCGTCGCGCTCGGGCTCGGCCTGATCGCGACGGTGTCGGCCATCTGGCAGCGACGGGCCCGTGTCCACCGGAAGCCCACCGGCTTGGAACTCCTGTACCACCTCGCCGCGGCGATCGTCTTCCTCGTGGCCTGCGTGGCGTTCCAGGTCGCCGCGGTGGTCTTCGCCTGGAAATTCGGCTTGCCCGCGCAGCACACGTTCGCCGCCGCCATGACCGCCCTGATGGTCGTGGCAACCGCCCGCCCGGCCCGGAAGGTGTTCAGGGCAGTCGCCCGTCACGCCGTCGCGGGATCGAAGAGCCGCTGATGGATCCCGACTTCGATGAGTTCCTGCACGTCCCGGCCCGGCTGTCGATCGTCGCGCTGCTGGCCCCGGCCGACCGGGTGGATTTCGGCTTCCTGCGAGACACGATCGAAACCAGCGACTCCGCGTTGTCGAAACACCTCTCCGCGCTGGCCGGCGCCGGGTACGTCTCATTGCGCAAAAGCCGGGACCAAGGAGTGCGGCGCACCCACGTGACCCTCACCCCGGAAGGCCGGCGGGCTTTCCAACGACACGCGGCCGCCCTCGAACGAATCGTGGCCAGCGCACACGTGCCCCAGCAACCCGAGCCGGCCGACGGTTCACACTGAACGGTTGGTCGGCTCGGCCTCACCTGGCCCGGCCCCCGGCAGCGTCACCAACCGGTGCGGCTCAGCGGGTCCGGTAGCGCGCGTAGATCAGTCCGCTGTCGAAGGCACGCTCCTCGACCAGTTCGAGATCGAGCCGCACGCCGTCGGGGAAGAACCGCTTGCCGCCGCCGACCACGCTCGTGGTGATGAACAGGTGGTACTCGTCCACCAGGCCCGCCGCGATCGCCTGGGCCGCGAGGTTCGGGCCGTCGACGGTGAGGTCGTGATCGGCCTCGGCCTTGAGCTTGCGCACCGCGTCCGGGTCGAAGGTCCGCTCGATCCTGGTCTTCGCGCTGGACACCGACTCAAGCGTCGTGGAGTACACGATCTTCTCCGCGGCCTGCCAGTCGCGGGCGTACTGCAGGATGTGCGGCGGCCGGTCGGGCAGGGTGTGCGCGGTCTCCCAGTAGACCATCGTCTCGTACATCCGTCGGCCGTAGAGGTACGTGCCGACGGGGCGGAAGAGGTCGTTGATGAAGGTATGCACCTCCGGGACTTCGGCCCCGGTACCGAGGTCGCCCTCCGCCGCCTCGGCGTAGCCGTCGAGCGAGGTGATCATCGAATAGATGAGCTTTGCCATGCGTCCCCTTCAGGTACGAGCGCAGTCTGCCAACGGTCCTGCGGACTATGACCTCCACACGACCCGAAACTCATCGATCGGCCGGCCGGACGGTTCCGGTCGGAGATCATCATCGCGGCCATCTTGTGGTGGCTGCGCACCGACTCAGAACGTCGGCTTGCCCCACGAGTCGCTGAAGGCGAAGTCGGCAAGCGCGATGCGACGGCGCGGGGAGCGTTCGCGGAGTACGTCCCGTTCTTCGCCGAGCACCTCCGGGTCGGCCTGCACGCCGACCGCGATCGCCACGCGGGGGACCGCCTCCGGCGGCACGGCGAAGTCCCGGCGGATCGCCTCCGGGTCGAAGCCCGCCATCTGGTGGGCGACCAGGCCCTCGTGGACCGCCTGGAGCACCAGGTTCTGCCCGGCCAGGCCCAGGCCGTACTCCGCGTACGGGATGTCGCCCTTTTCGTTGCGGGTGACCATGACCGCGATCAGCAGTGCGCCCGCCCGGTGCGCCCACGATCGGTTGCGCTCGGTCAGCGCGCCCAGGATTCGCTGGAATGTCGGGTCGCCGCGCCGCCCGACCAGGTAACGGGCGGGCTGGGTGTTGCCGAAGGAAGCCGCCCAGCGGGCCGCCTCCAGCAACGACCGCAACTGGTCCCAGCTCACTTCGCCGGTCTCGTCGAGCGCCCGCGGGCTCCACCGCTGCGCGATGAGCTCCGCCAACGGGGCGCTGCTCTCAGCTGGTTTCCGCATCACCCGGCATACTTCCACACGCTCGACCTCGAAGGGTGACCAAACGCGGGACGAGCACGCTTGGTCACTGAATAACACTGCGGGTATTGGAGTGGCTGGCGCCACAAATCGCGGTGGCACCCCATCGGCGCCCCGGTAGGCTGCATCGAAAGCGCACCTACTACCCGCGGAGTTCACGTGGCGCTCGTTGTCCAGAAGTACGGCGGCTCGTCGTTGGAGAGCGCTGACCGCATCAAGCGGGTGGCCGAGCGAATCGTCGCGACCAGAAAGGCCGGTAACGACGTGGTGGTGGTGTGCTCCGCGATGGGCGACACCACGGACGAACTGCTGGAGCTGGCCAAGGAGGTCAATCCGGTCCCGCCGGAGCGCGAGATGGACATGCTGCTCACCGCCGGTGAGCGGATCTCCAACGCGCTGGTGGCCATGGCGATCTCCGCGCACGGCGCCGAGGCCTGGTCGTTCACCGGTTCGCAGGCCGGCGTGGTGACCACGTCCGTGCACGGCAACGCGCGGATCATCGACGTGACGCCGAGCCGGGTCACCGAGGCGCTGGCGCAGGGCTACATCGCGCTCGTGGCCGGGTTCCAGGGAGTGTCACAGGACACAAAGGACATCACGACGCTCGGCCGCGGCGGTTCGGACACGACCGCGGTCGCGCTGGCCGCCGCGCTCGGCGCCGACGTGTGCGAAATCCTGTCCGATGTGGACGGTGTGTACACCGCCGACCCGCGCATCGTGCCCAACGCGCGCAAGCTGGACACCATCCCGTACGAGGAGATGCTCGAACTCGCGGCGAGCGGGTCGAAAATCCTGCACCTGCGTTCGGTCGAGTACGCGCGCCGTTACGGCGTTCCGATTCGTGTCCGCTCTTCCTACAGTGACATGGCCGGCACCACTGTGGCCGGTTCGATTGAGGAGATGCCCGTGGAGCAAGCGTTGATCACCGGTGTGGCGCACGACCGCTCCGAGGCCAAGGTCACCATCACCGGTGTGCCGGACCACGCCGGCGCGGCGGCCCGGATCTTCCGGGTGATCGCCGACGCCGAGATCGACATCGACATGGTGCTGCAGAACGTGTCCAACACCGCCGGGCGCACCGACATCACCTTCACCCTGTCCAAGGCGAACGGCCCGAAGGCGGTCGCGCAGCTGGAGAAGCTCAAGGAGGAGCTGGGCTTCGGCACGGTGCTCTACGACGACCAGGTCGGCAAGGTGTCGCTGGTCGGCGCGGGCATGCGGTCACACCCCGGGGTGACCGCGACCTTCTGCGAGGCGCTGGCGAGGGTGGGCGTGAACATCGAGATCATCAACACCTCGGAGATCCGGATCTCGGTGCTGATCAGGGACGTGCAGCTGGACGACGCGGTCCGCGCGATCCACGATGCTTTCGAACTTGGCGGTGACGAGGAAGCCGTCGTCTACGCGGGGAGTGGTCGTTGATGTCATTGCGAGTGGGAGTGGTCGGCGCGACCGGGCAGGTCGGCGCGGTGATGCGCAGGCTGCTGGCCGAACGGGACTTCCCGGCCGGCGAGATCCGGTTCTTCGCCTCGGCCCGGTCGGCCGGTTCGACGATTTCCTGGCAGGGCAAGGAAGTCGTGGTCGAGGACGCGACCACCGCCGATCCGTCCGGTTTGGACATCGCGTTGTTCTCCGCGGGTGGGGCCACCTCCCGGGCGCAGGCCCCGCGGTTCGCCGCGGCCGGGGCCACGGTGATCGACAACTCCTCCGCGTGGCGGATGGACCCCGAGGTTCCGCTGGTGGTCAGCGAGGTCAACCCGCAGGCGGTCAAGGAAGCACGGAAGGGGATCATCGCCAACCCCAACTGCACCACGATGGCCGCCATGCCGGTGCTCAAGCCGCTGCATGACGAGGCGGGGCTGGTGCGTCTGATCGCCAGCACCTACCAGGCGGTCTCGGGCAGCGGGCTGGCCGGCGTCGAGGAGCTCGCGGGCCAGGTCGGCGCGGTCGGCACGCGCGCCGCCGAGCTCACCCACGACGGTACGGCCGTGCCCTTCCCCGAGCCGGCCAAGTACGTGCGGCCGATCGCGTTCAACGTCCTCCCGATGGCAGGGTCCATTGTGGACGACGGCTCGTTCGAGACGGACGAGGAGCAGAAGCTGCGCAACGAAAGCCGCAAGATCCTCGACATCCCGGACCTGTTCGTGTCCGGCACGTGCGTGCGTGTTCCGGTGTTCTCCGGCCATTCGCTGTCGCTCAACGCCGAGTTCGCGCGGCCGCTGTCCATCGAGCGTGCCACCGAACTCCTGGCGAAGGCTCCGGGCGTCGAACTGTCCGACGTGCCGACGCCGCTGCAGGCGGCCGGTCGCGACCCGAGCTACGTCGGGCGAATCCGGGTGGACCCGGGTGTCGCGGACGGCCGCGGGCTGGCCATGTTCATTTCCAATGACAACCTGCGGAAGGGCGCGGCGCTCAACGCGGTTCAGATCGCCGAACTGATCGCGGAAAACCGCTGACTCCCGCCGAGGAATCCCGGAACTTTCCGGGAAACGCGGCGTAGGTGGCCGGTACGGTGACATGATGAAACTGGTACGTGCGCTCGGTATGGTGATCGGGCTGGGGGTTTTGCTGGCGGGTTGCGATGAGGTCGGCTCGGCGATGGACAAGGCGAGCGCGTGCAGCCAGGCCCTCGGCCTGGCCGACCTGAACCCGAACATCGACCCGTCGCAACTTCCGGAGGTGGCCGGGCAGAAAGCCGACGAGTTGCGGCAACTGGCGGAGAAGGTCGCGGATCAGGACCTGAAACAGAATCTGCTCTCGGTGGCCGATGCCTACGTTTCGCTGCAGAAGCGCAGTGTGGACAGGCTCTCCGATGTCAACGACTGGATCCAGCGCAATGCGGCCAACCTGGACAACCTCCGCGCCGTCTGCCTCTAATGTCCCGAATCTTGAATTCATTGCCAGGCAGACGGTTCCGGTCAGAATTGGACGTTAGTCATCGTGTACCACGTCGGAGCGAATGCCAGCAAGGCCAGTACGCCGAGGACAGCGAGCGACTTGAGTGCGCGTGACGTGGTGATGATCGCGGGCGCCATGGGCCTGAGCTTCCATCGTCCGATCGCGATGAACGCCGCGACGCCTCCAGTAAGAGATTCGCAGGCACCAATTCGTATTCGCCCCGCGTGATATGAAAACCAGCCGCGAGGATCACCGTCAGCGTCAAGCCGACGGTGGCGAGCGGCGTCAGCCCGGGGCAGACGCGGCGTCGGCGATCGTGAGGTATCACGCTGCCGCGGCAGATCGGCGGCCAGATCTGATCAGCGCTTGGCGGCGTCAGCCGTGGCTGGTTCCGCGGCTGTGGCGAGCGCCAAGCGGTGCAGCCCCAGCCCGAGGCCGGCGATCGCCAGCCCGCCCAGGCCGGAAGCGGCGAAACCCCAGGACGCGGCGGAATGGTCGATCACGAACCCCACCGCGGGGGTGCCGATCGCCAGGCCGATCCGGGTCGCGGAGTCGAGCAGGCCCATCGCCTCGCCGCGCGCGCCAGCCGGGACCAGCCTGCTGACCTCCTCCACGGTGGACGAAAGGGTCGGCGCGCAGGCGGCGTTCGTCGGCAGGAGGGCCAGCCCGAGTAACCACCAGGGGTGGTCGAACAGGCCGACCGGGATGACCAGCACGGTGAGCAGCGCCATCAGCACGGGCATGGGCAGCGACCGGCGCACCGCCCCGTGCACGGCCCCGCCCGCGGCGGAGGCCACGCACATCAGCACGATCACCAGCCCGGTCCAGGCCACCTCGCCGTTGGCGCGCAGCGCGGCGAGCGTGGCCACCTCCGTGCCCGCAAGGCAGAACAGCACGCCGATGGCGACGAGCAGGGTCGCGGCGAACCGGGTGGTGAGCCAGGCGCGGCGGGGTGGCCGTTCACCCGGGTCGTCCTCGGCCCGGATGGGCGGGTTTCGCAGGCACAGGATGGTCATCAGGAGCGCGAACGCGACGCCGAGGCCGGTGAGCGCGACCGCCGCGGAGAGCTGCGTCGAGACCGCGATGCCCACCGCTGGGCCGATCATGTACGACGCTTCGAGCCCGATCGAGTCCAGCGAGTAGGCCGCGCGACGGTGTTCCGGTGGGACCAGCGCGGCGATCACCTGCCGGGCGATCGAGGCGATGGGCGCCACCAGCATGCCGGCCGGAAGCGCGACCACGACCAGGACCGCGTAAGGCAGCCACGGGGTACTGACCCAGTACGCCGTGGTGACCAGGCCGGAAACGGTGAGGACCGGGCGCAGGCCGTGGCGGTCGATCATCCGGCCGATCACCGGCGCGCCGAGGGCGGTGCCGACCATCGTCGCGGTACCGACCAGGCCGGCCTCGCCGTAACCGCGCCCGAGTCCGGCGACCACGTACAGGGTGAGCGTGATCCCGAAGGCGGTAACCGGGATACGCGCCAGGAACATCAGGACAAGCGTTCCCGGTACGCCGGGCACCCCCAGGACTCTTCGATATGCCCGCACACTTCGAGCTTCGCATGTTCCCGCAACTGCTTTTCCACCGACAGTGTTTCAAGGGGCGCACGATCGGTACTTTGGGCGGAAACACGGACTTTGAGACGTACTCCAGCGGCCCCAAGAGGGGAAAGTGTTGTGTGGACAACACTTTCCACCCACGGTGCGCTCGTTCAGGACGGCCGGGACAGCCCCGTTCGTAACGCTCCCGCGGCCTCGGCCATGGCCTCGCGGAACCGGGTGCCGACGCCGAAGAGGTTGACGTAGCCGTGGATGAGGTCCGGCTGGCGGCTCAGCGCCACCGGCACCCCGGCCGCACGGAGCTTCTCCGCGTAGGCCTCACCCTCGTCACGGAGTGGATCGAATCCGGCGGTGGCGAGGTAGGCCGGTGGCAGGCCGGAGAAGTCCTTGGCCAGCAACGGAGACAGGCGAGTGTCCGTGCGGTCCACGCCGGTCGGCGCGTAATGGTCCAGGTACCACGTCATGTCGGCGTCGGTGAGGAAGAACCCGTCGCCGAACAACTCGCGCGACCGGCGTCGGGTGGTCGCGTCCACGCCCGGATACAGCAGCAACTGGAAGGCGGGTGCCGGACCGCCGCGACGCGTGGTCACCTGCGCGGCGACGGCGGCCAGGTTGCCGCCGGCGCTGTCCCCGCCGACCGCGATCCGGTCCGGGTCGGCGCCGAGGTCGTCCGCCTTGGCGTACGCGTAGTCGAAGGCCGTCACGGCATCTTCGGCGGCGGCCGGGAACGGGTTTTCCGGCGCCAGCCGGTATTCCACCGACAGCACCCGAACCCCGGCGCGCTGGGCGAAGTAGCGTGCCGCGTTGTCGTGACTCTCGCGAGTGCACAGCACCCAGCCACCGCCGTGGAAGAACACCAGCAGCCCGGAGGGCCGGGGCAGACCATCCGGCGTGTACAGCGTCGCGGGCAGATGGTCGTTGATGGTGAGTTCGCGGGTGTTCACCGGCTCGATTCGGTTGCCGGTGGCGGCGTGCTGGGACCTCGCCAGCCGGGCTCTGGCCTGGACCGGGTCGCCGCCGGCCACCCGCACGCGGCCCAGCGCCTGGAGCCGGAGCAGCAACTGCGCGTCGAGCGCGAGTTCCTGGCCGTCCAGGCGGATCGGCCGGCCCGCGATGAGCCTTCGCACCCCGCGGGGCAACGAGTAGATCAGCTGGAGCGCGGCCGCCTCGGCACGGCGTCGGGCTGAAATCGGCATGTACGGAGATTACTTGTCGGTACAACCCGGTGCCAGTACGTGATCAACGCCGCAGTCAGAGCATGCTGGCTCTCTACCTAACTGGAGGGGTTAGCCTCAAGGGCGTGACATCGAATCCGGCGATCAACGTGCTGGGCCTTGGCGGTTCCCTGCGTGCGGGCTCCCAGTCGGAACGCGCACTGCGCATCGCGCTCAAGGGCGCCGAAGAAGCGGGCGCCCGCACGCGTGCGATCACCGGCAGCGAGCTGGTGCTGCCGTTCTACGACTCCGCCATCGACGACCGGCCGCCCGAGGCCCTGCGCCTGGTCGAGGCGCTGCGGGTGGCCGACGGGGTGATCATCGTCTCCCCCGGCTATCACGGCGCACTGTCCGGGTTGATCAAGAACGCGCTCGACTACGTCGAAGACCTGCGCCCGGATGCGCGGCCCTACCTGCACGGGCGGCCGGTCGGGCTGGTCGCGGTCGCCTATGGCTGGCAGGCCGCGGTCACCACCCTGGAACAGCTGCGCACCATCACCCACGCGTTGCGCGGCTGGCCGACGCCGCTGGGCGGCTCCGTCAACAGCGCCGAGGTCAAGTTCGACGAGTCCGGCGGCGCGTCCGACGAGAAGATCGTGAACACCCTGCGCCTGATCGGCCGGCAGGTCGTGGAATTCGCCCGCGACCGCTGATGGACCGGTGACGGTGGCGGCATAACTTCCGGCGTAGCGGGGTACCCGTTTCACGGTCATCTGGGGCAAAGTCCATGGAGAGGAATTCCGACGATGGCGAAGTCTCCGATCAGCAGCCCGCTCGCCGAAAGCGACAAGACAGTCACCGGTAACGTCCTGCAGGCGACCCTGGCCGATCTCATCGACCTCTCGCTGATCGCCAAGCAGGCGCACTGGAACGTGGTGGGCAAGAACTTCCGCAGCGCACACCTTCAGCTCGACGAACTGGTCACCGCCGCGCGCAAGTACGTTGACGAGGTCGCCGAACGCGCCAGCGCGATCGGTGTATCGCCGAACGGCAAGGCCAAGACCGTCGTGGACAGTTCGGGCATGCCCGAGTACCCGGACAACTGGCAGAGCGTCGAGGCGACCATCGACGCGATCGTGAAAACCCTCGGCACGATCATCCAGCGGCTCCGCAAGCGGATCGACGAGACCGACAAGAGTGACCTGGTCACCCAGGACCTGTTGATCGAGATGACGGAGGAACTGGAGAAGGAACACTGGATGTGGCAGGCCCAGCAGGCCTGACCCGGGTCAGACGAAGGCCACCTCGCCGCGCCGGGGTGGCCTTCGTAACCTCCACAGGAATAAGGTCCGGGGCCATGGTGCTGCATGCGGGCAAGGGCAAGGACGCCACGCGACGGGGCGGCAGCAACCCGATGCTGGCCGGCACCGATCCGGCGTATGCCGCCAACCTGACCTTGCCCCACAACCACCTGGGCGACGATCCGCTGCCCCCGGACACCGTGCTGCAACTCGTCCGCGATGAGCTGTTGCTCGACGGCAATGCGCGGCTCAACCTCGCCACGTTCGTCACCACGTGGATGGAGCCGCAGGCGCACGAGCTGATGGCCGAGTGCGTGGCCAAGAACATGATCGACAAGGACGAGTACCCGCAGACCGCGGAGCTGGAGCGGCGCTGCGTGAACATCCTGGCCGACCTCTGGCACGCGCCCGATCCGGCAGCGGTCATCGGCTGCTCCACGACGGGTTCGTCCGAGGCTTGCATGCTGGCCGGGATGGCCCTCAAACGCCGGTGGTCGAAGCTCGGCCGCCCGGGCCGGCCGAACCTGGTGATGGGCGCCAACGTCCAGGTGTGCTGGGAGAAGTTCTGCGAGTACTGGGAGGTCGAGCCACGGCTGGTGCCGATGGAGGGCGACCGCTTCCACCTCACCGCGGACGAGGCCGTCGCCCACTGCGACGAGAACACCATCGGTGTGGTCGCGATCCTCGGCTCCACCTTCGACGGCAGCTACGAGCCGGTGGCCGAGATCGCCGCGGCACTGGACGCGCTGCAGGACCGCACCGGCCTCGATATCCCGATCCACGTGGACGGCGCGTCCGGGGCGATGATCGCGCCGTTCCTGGACCCCGACCTGGAGTGGGACTTCCGGCTGCCGCGCGTCGCCTCGATCAACACCTCGGGCCACAAGTACGGCCTGGTGTATCCCGGCGTCGGCTGGGTGCTGTGGCGGGACCGGGCCGCGCTTCCCTCAGAGCTGGTGTTCAACGTCAACTACCTCGGCGGGAACATGCCCACGTTCGCGTTGAACTTCTCCCGCCCGGGCGCGGAGGTCGCCGCGCAGTACTACACGTTCGTGCGGCTGGGCCGCGAAGGTTTCCGGGCGGTGCAGCAGGCCTGCCGCGATGTGGCGACCAGCCTGGCCGAGCGCATCGCGAGCCTTGGCCCGTTCCGGTTGCTCACCGCTGGAGACCAACTGCCGGTCTTCGCGTTCACCACGAAGCCGGAGATCACCGCCTTCGACGTGTTCTGTGTTTCGCGGCGGCTGCGGGAACGCGGCTGGCTCGTGCCCGCCTACACGTTCCCGGAGAACCGGACGGACCTGGCGGTGCTGCGCATCGTGTGCCGCAACGGTTTCACCCACGACCTGGCCGATCTGCTGATCCAGGATCTCACCCGACTGTTGCCCGAGTTGGAGCAGCAGAGTGGTCCGTTGGCCAAGCCGGAGACCAGCACCGCCTTCCACCACTAGCCCTGCATCGCGCCGGGAAGATCACCCGGCGACGACTCCGGCCGGCGGGAACGTCACCGTCAGCTACTAGCTCGGGTTCATGTCCATGAACTGGTAGTCGGAGCGGATACGGCCGTTCTCATCCCGGATGATGTGTTCGGTTCCCACGGCCGCGACGGTGCCGCCAGCGGCCGGGACCATGTGCCAGACGATCCGTACCGCGTCGTGGTTCTCGTGATAGTCGTGCACCGTGAAGCGGAAACCCTTTGCGACGAAGTCGTGGTAGGCCTCTCGAATCGCGCCGTCGATCTCCTCGTGCCCACGGAACTGTTGGCTCACGTTCGCGTAGTGACCATCGCTGGCCCACAGTTCGGCGACCGCCGTGCGACGGGTCTCGGCGTCCTTCTCGTTCCACACGCGAGCGAAGCGGTCCACGAACTCGGAAGTTTTCATGGTGGTCCTACCTTTCCAGCACGATTGACATTGACACTCCGGCGGTGCCGCGCGAACGGGCCGGGCGGCCCTGTCCGGAATGTCCATGCTGGCAAGCCAACGCGGTGCAGTCGATTACCTCGCAAGTAATCCTGTCCGACGCCTGGTCGCGAGTCCCCCACTCCCGTAGCGTGAGTCCCCCACTCCCGTAGCGTGAGTTCCACGTTCCGGTAGACGGGAATGTGGAACTCGGACGTCGGGAACGGGGGACTCGCGTGACCGGAAGGTGGGACTCGCGTCAGCGCAGACCCACCGCGCGCATGGCGAACCACACCTCGGCCGCAGTCTGCCTGATCGTTTCCTCGATCACGAGCGAGCCGTGACCCGCGTCGTAGCGGTAGAACTGGTACGGCGCACCACGGCGAGCCAGGCGGTCGAGGTAGTTCTCGATCTGCCGGATCGGGCAGCGCGGGTCGTTGTCACCGGCCAGCACGAGCACCGGCGCCTTCACCGCGTCGACGTAGGTGATGGGCGAACATTCGCGGTACACCGCGGGCTTGGCTTCCGGGTCGCCGCCGAACAGCGCCCGGTCGAACGCCCGTAGCTGTTCCATCTCGTCCTCGTACGCGGCGACGTAGTCCGCCACGGGCACGCTGGCCACGCCCGCCGTCCAGAGTCCGGGTTGGGTGCCCAGCGCGAGCAGGGTGAGGTAGCCGCCCCAGGATCCTCCGGCGACCACGCACCGCTCCGCGTCGGACAGTCCACTTCGGACGGCCCAGTCGTGTACCGCGGCCACGTCCGCCAGCTCGGTGAGCCCCGGCCTGCCTTCGATCGCGTCCCGCCAGGCGGAGCCGTAGCCCGTCGAACCGCGGTAGTTCACCTCGACCACCGCGAAACCGGCGTCCAGCCACGCCGCCCGGTAGGCGGAGAAGCGGTCTTCGTCGGCCGAGTGAGGACCGCCGTGCAGCGTGAACACGGTCGGGAGCGGCCCATCCGGCGCGCCGGACGGGCGCGAGACGAGCGCGTGGACGCGGCCACCGGGGCCTTCGACGAACGCGTCGCTCACCGGCGCCGAACCGGGCGCGGGCTCGCCCGGCGGGGTCAGCAGCACGCGGTCGGCGCCCTCCGGCGTGCGCGCCCGGATCACCGTGGGCTCGGCCGCGCTGGACCAAGAGTATTCGACCGTGCCGTCGTCGCGCACGCCCGCGCCGCCGATCCGCCCGGGTGGCGTGTCCAAAGAGGACAACTTGGCGGTCGCGAGGTGGTAGGAGTACAGGGAACTGCGGCCCTCGTGGAAATGCACGACGAGCAGCGCGTCGGCTTCTGGGTACCAGCCGGCGGTGACCTCGCCGGGCAGGTCGAGGCTCAGTTCGGTCTCACCGTCACCCTCGACGTCCCAGATCAGCAACTCCTCGCGGCCACGCCGTTCGTGCAACATGAGCAGGCGGGTGTCGCCGGCGACCGGTGAGAACCCCAGCGGGGTCAGGCCCTTGCCCGGGCCGTCCCACTTCTCGGCCACGGTCGCGAACCCGTCCGCGGCGAGCACGCGTACCGCGGGATGGCGCGAGTCACCGTGCTCGGAGTGTGAGATCGCCAGCAGGCGCTCGTCCCGGGACAGCGCGGCCACGCTCGCGTCGTCCTTGCTCGCGTAGAAGCGGGCGGTCTCTCCGTCGCGGTGGACGAACAGCTCACTGCCGTCATCGGTGGACACGCCGACCGCGACCAGCCGGTGCCCGATCTCGAGACCGGCCGGGTAGCCGTCGTGCACGTCCGGCACGGCCCGCTCCGGGGCGCCGCCCCCGGCGAACGGTTCACGTACCCAGGAGCCGAACTCGTCACCGTCGGTGTCATCGAACCACCAGATCCACGCGCCGTCGCGCGAGGTGGTTGCGGACAGGGTGCCGTTGGGCCGGTCGGTGACCTGCCGGTGTTCTCCGGTGGCGCGGTTCCAGGAGTAAACCTCCCAGACGCCGCTGGCGTTCGACACGTAGATGTTGGCGTCAGGGGCGTCGACGGCCCAGTCCGGCGGCGACATGCGCGGCGCTCGGAAGCGTGCGCGCCAGCGTGCCTCGGCCTCGGCGTCATCGAAGATCCGGTCAGGTATCACAGCGGGCGGATGCTGGGTAGTCACCCCTCGATCCTGCCAGGTGTAACCCGTACGGTGGACCCGTGTTGGAGGGATACGCGGCGGGTTACGCCGATGACGCGCTGTCGATGATGTCGGCGCGCACGGCGAGTGACCGGGCGGCCTTCGTGCTGCGCCTGCTGCGGCCCGGGTTACGCGTCCTCGACGTCGGCTGCGGCCCCGGCACGATCACTTCTGGTTTCACCCCGCTCGTCGGTGACTCCGGCCGGGTGCTCGGCGTCGATCCGTATTTCGCCCAGTTCCCCGGCGAGTCCACTGTGGATTTCGTGGCCGGTTCGGTGTACGCCTTGCCCGTTCCCGCGGACAGTTTCGACGTGGTTTTCGCGCACGCCCTGTTCGAACATCTGGCGCGCCCCGCCGAGGCACTGGCGGAGCTTCGCCGGGTACTCAGACCCGGTGGCCGCCTCGCCTTGTCCACTTCGGACTGGAGTCGCGCCCGGTTGCGGCCGAGGACGGCCAATGTCGACGCGGCTCTGCGTGGCCATTACCTGCTCCGCCGTCGCGCGGGCGGGGATCCGTTCGCCGGCCGGAAGGTGGCTGATCTGGTGAGCCGGGCGGGGTTCCGGGACGTGAACACGCACGCGCGTTTTCGGCCCGACATGCCCTACCGGGCGTTGGCCAGATATATCGAAACTCGCCTGGACGAGGCGCTCACCGCTTCCACCACGGACCGCGACCAACTCGCCAGCGCCGCCCGCTCCGCCTGGTCATGGTCCCACTCCGGCGACGGCGACTTCACCCAATGCTGGATAGAACTAACCGCCACCAAATAACCGACAGGCACAACTACGCCCAACTCTCAGCGACAAAGGCCTCGCCCCGCGAGACGCACCTCGCGGCCCCCGCCCGCTCACCACCCGCCGCCACCCAACCATTATCGCGGCTGCTTTCCACCCAGCCACGCACTAAATGGATCTCGCCAACGCTCATCTCGCGGCTCCGCCGCTTACTTCACGCGCGGCACTCGCCGTAAGCCCCAGCTACCTCGCGGGGGGTCCAGGGGGCTCGCCCCCTGGCGGGGGTCTGGGGGTTCGACCCCCAGTGTAATAACGCGGCAGACCCCCGCCTGCGCTTTCCGCAGGCAGGGGTCTGCCGTCTGACGCGTCGGGGTGGCGGGATTTGAACCCACGACCTCCTCGACCCGAACGAGGCACGCTACCAAGCTGCGCCACACCCCGAGGTACTGCTTAGCGGGTCGAGGGAGAGTCTAGCGGACGTCGCTGGGTGCCTTCCTCCGGGTTTCGGTTTCGGCCTCGCGGGTGGGGGTGGGGCGTGGGACGAGGGTGAGCAGGCTGGCCTCGGGTGGGCAGGCGAAACGTGCTGGTGCGTAGGGTGAGGTGCCCAGTCCGGCCGAGACGTGCAGCCACATGTGCGCGCCCCAGCGGGAGGCGCCGCGGGCGCGGGAGCGATCAAGCTCACAGTTGGTGACGAGGGCGCCGATGCCGGGGATGCGGAGCTGGCCGCCGTGGGTGTGCCCGGCCATGACGAGGTCGTAGCCGTCGGCGGCGAACGGGTCGAGTACGCGGGGCTCGGGTGAGTGGGTGACGCCGAGCCGGAGCACCGCGTCGGGGTCGGCCTGTCCGGCGATCTCGGGGTAGCGGTCGCGGCGGAGGTGCGGGTCGTCGAGTCCGGCGGCGAAGATGGTCTGGCCCGCGACGTCGATGGTGCGCCGCACGTGGGTGAGGTCGACCCAGCCGCGCTCGAGGAACGCCGCGCGCAGGTCACGCCAGGGCAGTTTCCGGCCGTGGATGCGCTTCTTCTTGCCGCGGGGCATCAGGTAGCGGGCCGGGTTCTTCGGCTTGGGCGCGTAGTAGTCGTTGCTGCCGAAGATGAACACGCCCGGCCGGTCCAGCAGCGGGCCGAAGGCGCGGAGCACGTAGGGCACCGCTTGCTGGTGCGCGAGGTTGTCACCGGTGTTGACGACGAGGTCGGGTTCGAGTTCGTTCAGCGCGCTGACCCAGCGTTGCTTGGACTCGTGCCCGGGCAGCATGTGCAGGTCGGACACGTGCAACACCCGGATCGGCCGGGCGCCGGGCGCGAGCACGGGCAGTTCGGCGGTGCGCAGCGTCCAGAGCCGTCTCTCGATGCCCACCGCGTAGCCGAGTGCGCCCGCACCGAGTGCCAGGGTTCCCGTGATGAGACGAGTCGCCGTCTTCGCTGGGTGCTTGTTACCGACTGTGCTCACGTCTCCAGAATAGGTGATTGCCCGAGCGCTGACGGTGTTTGTCCCGCATGTCAAGCGCGGCTTCGAGCCCGCGCAGGATCGCCAGCGCGCTTCCCGGGCCGAGGACGACGGCCCATACCTCCCATCGCAGTGGCACCAGTGCGATCAGGAAGCCGGTGGCGACGACCTGTGCTACAAGCAGGAATAGACGCAGTACCAGCGGTCGCCAGGGGATGAGTGGCAGTCCGATCGTGACCACCATGATCGGCAGCAGGATGAACAAGACGACACCCACGCTCGTCAACCCCCTGACCAGTCACCGCCCAAGGACGCCGGTCACGACCATGTTAGCCGCTAGTCTAGGTGAGCGCTCGGCGGCGGCAAACAAGGAAGCCCTCCGTTGTGCGAATTTGAAAGGGACCGCCAAGCTTGCGTCCTTTACGCTGTTCGGCCGATTGTCGCCGGCTGTGCCCATGTGGTTGGCGTAAGAATCAAACCTGGGTGGTCCAGGGGGAGTTGAACAACCACATTGAAGTCAATATCAGCTAACTACGCACCGGACCGATTTACGGTTTTGTCTGGTCACGGTGACCCGCAGGGAGGCTTTCAGGCCGACGTAGCCGGCCTGCCGCGCCACCAGCCTTGCCAGGCGACGCAGCAGGGGATTCCGATCGTCAGCACGGTCACAATCGGCTCGTAAGCCGCCGGAAATCTCCGGCGGCTTACGAGCCGAAACGGCGCTCAGCGGTTCAATGCTCGTAGGCCGGGTCGGACGGAGGCAGCGGCAGGGCCGGCTGGTTGCCGAGGATGGGGACCATCGCACCGAACCAGGTTCGTGCGGGTGTCTTGCCGCCGAACATGTTCCCGTCGCCCGTACCCTGCACCGCGCTGACATTGCCCACCCCGCCGTCGATCAGCCCGCCGATCGGGAAGTCCGGGCGGAAGATCATGGCGGCACCGGCCAGTTGCGGCACGGCCGCCACGAACGCGGACGAGCCGCTGACGTCGGTGGTCCCGGTCTTGCCGATCGCCGGGCGGTTCCATCCGACCGCGGCGGCCGCTGCGTGCGCGGTGCCTTCGGTGATGTCCTTGCTCATCCCGACGGCCAGGGTGTTGGCGAGTCCTTCGGGCACCACCTGCTCGCACGCATCCTCATGGATGGGTGAGACGGCTTGGCCCTCTCGGTCCGTGATCGAGCTGAGCGGCGTCGGCGGGCACCAGACGCCGCCGCTCATGATGGTCGCCGCCACGTTCGCCAGTTCGAGGCCGCTCGTCGGGCTGACGCCCAGCGTGAACGAACCGAACCCGCTCTTCTGGGGGCCTTCCGGTCCGTAGTACTTCTGCTGCGGCATCTTGTAAGCCAGCGACTGGCCGTCGGGGTCGACAGCACCACCGTTGGCCGCGTTCGACATCATCGTGTTCCGCATGCCGAGCCGGTAGGCCATGTCCAGCACCGCACCGATTCCGGCCTGTTCTTCCAAGATCACGAAACCGGTGTTGGGTGAGGTCGCCAACGCCTGTTGCAGGCTCATCGTGGACCCATAATTGCCTTCACCGTAATTTGACATGCAGTAGGCATATGTGGCTTGCGCGACTTGCGGGCAACCCGGCTTGCCGCCGAGAAACACCCTTGAGCTGTAACTCTGCGGTGTTTGGATGGTGCTGTAAATGCCGACCTTGTGTTGTTCCATCGCGGCGGCCGTGGTGAAGATCTTGTAGCTCGACCCGGCACCGGTCACATTGGACACGTCCGACGGCAGCGCGTAGGTGGTCTGGCCCTTGGTCGCGTCCGTGCCGTAGTCACGGTTGGCCGCCAGGGCGACCACCTCGTGACGGTCCTTTCCTGGCCGTACCAAGGAAAGCGTGTTGGCCACGTTCTTCTGGGTCTTTTTCACCTGTGTCTCGGCGGAGACCTTCGCCAGGTGGTTGGCGTTCTGGTCCATCGTGGTGCGGATGGTGTAGCCGCCGCTGTAGAGGTCTTGCTTCGTCATCCCGTGCGTCAGCAGGTAATCCTGGACGTACTGGCAGAAGAAGCCGTTCTCCGGGCCCGCGCCGGTGCAGTTCGAGGCCGGTTTGGACGGTCCATCCGGGACCACGCCGAGCGGTTCCGCCTTGAGCCGTTGCCCGTCCTCCGGGGCCAGCTTGTTGTTGTCCACCATCCGGTCGAGCACCAGGTTGCGGCGCTGCATGGCCCGCTCCGGGTTGTTCCACGGGTCGTAGACGGGCGGGTTGTTGACCATCCCGGCGAGCAGCGCCGCCTGGGTGACGGTGAGCTTGTCGGGCGTGGTGTTGAAGTACGCCCGCGCGGCCGCGCCGATTCCGTAGATCTTGCGCGAGAACTCGACGACGTTGAGGTAGCTGGTGAGAATCTGGTCCTTCGACATCTTCGTCTCGAGCTGGATCGCGATCCGCGCTTCCTTGAGCTTGCGGGCGAGCGACTGCTCCTGCGCCTTGCGTTGTCCCGCTTCGTCGTTGCGGTAGATGACGTTGATCAAGTAGTTCTTGACGTATTGCTGGGTCAATGTGGACGCACCCTGGGTGTCGGCGCCGGTGCTGTTGCTGAGCGCGGCGCGCAGCGTCCCCGCCCAGTCGACGCCGTGGTGGTCCAGAAAACGCCTGTCCTCCACCGAGATCAGCGCCCATTTCATGGCATCGTTGATCTCGCTGGTCGCGGTCGGGATGCGGTACTGGTCGTACAGCGTGGCGATCGGATTGCCCGCCGAATCGGTGATCGTGGTCAGTAACGGCGGCGGCACGTTCGCCAGCTCCGCCGACATCGAGTCGACGGTCTCGCTGGCCTTGTTGGAGGCGACCCCCAGACCACCGGCGAGCGGGAACAGCAGTCCCGCCACCAGGATCCCCGCGAGCAGACACAGGCCGAATAGCTTGAAGAACGCATCCGTCTTCCACACAACAGCCAGGGTAGCCGCATCGGACATCAACACCCGGACCTGTACGTCATTTACCACTGTGTCATTCAAAACGCGCGATCGACGAACGCGTCTACGGACCGTGACCTGGGAACGCACATCCGGCCGACCAGGCTGGCGGCCCGCGGCCGCGTTCGCGAAGCCTTCGGCGGCGCGTCTTCCACCCGCCGATGCACGAACACGGACTTTTGAATGACTTACCACGTCAGGCGGGGGTGGCGCGAGGTCTTCCGGTAACAAATTGTGGCTACCATCTTGGCGAGGGGAACCAGATGGGCCTAAGGTCCGTCAACGTCTCACGTACGAGGGGCACGTGAGCCGAGTCGAGGGAGCTGGGGGCATGCACTCCAACCAACAACAAAGCTGGCGTATTGACGCGTTGTGCCGGGACACCGATCCGGATGAACTCTTCGTGCGCGGAGCGGAGCAGAACCGGGCCAAGATGGTGTGCATGGGCTGCCCGGTACGGACCGAGTGCCTGGCCGAGGCCCTGGACAACCGCATCGACTTCGGCATCTGGGGTGGGATGACCGAGCGTGAGCGGCGCGCCTTGCTCCGCCGCCGTCCGGAGGTGGGGTCCTGGTCCGACCTGCTCGAATCCGCCAAGCGCGACTACGCTGCGATTTCCTAGTAAGTCAGGAGGGGGTATGGGGCTTGCCCTCGGACGGGGATGTGAGGGCGGAGCCCCCGCTAAGCGCCGGCCTGAGGAGTAGGAAGGGGTACCGGGCCGGCCGCCAGTCGTTCGCCGATCTCCCGGAGTCCGGCGATGTCGTGCACGTCGCCGGGAAGCGCGGGCACGCCGGCGATCGGCACGTCCGGATGCGCCCGGGTGAACCTGGCCAGCAGCCGTCCTTCCCGTTCCGCCAGTGCGACGCGGTCCGCGTGCAGGCGCAGGACCGCGGTGGCCAGCGGCGCGGTGGTCTCGACCTTCTCCGCCGCGGACAGGGCCGCGGTGGCCGACAGCTCGGCGAGCACCGGATGGGTTCGGTTGACCACCAGACCGGACAGCGGCATCGACTCCACGGACAACCGTTCGACGAAGAAACTGGCCTCCCGCAGGGCATCCGGTTCGGGCGCGGCCACGACCAGGAACGCGGTGCCGTCCGAGCGCAGCAGCTGGGCGGTCTTGCGCGCCCGCTCGCGGAAGCCGCCGAACATGCTGTCGAAGGCCTGCATGAACGCCGACGCGTCGGTGAGCAACTGCCCGCCGATGATCGTCGACACCGCCTTGGCGAAGATCGAAAACCCGGTGGTGACCACCTTCCGGATGCCCCAGCCCCCGGCCTTCGCCGGGCCGGTGAGCAACCGGATCATGCGCCCGTCGAGCGCGCTGGACAGCCGTGAGGGCGCGTCGAGGAAGTCCAGCGCCGAGCGGCTCGGCGGGGTGTCGACGACGATGAGGTCCCATTCGTCGGTGGCGGCGAGCTGCCCCAGCTTCTCCATCGCCATGTACTCCTGCGTGCCGGAGAACGACGTGGAAATGGTCTGGTAGAAGGGATTGGCGAGCAGTTGCTCGGCGCGCTCCGGCCCGGCGTGCGTGCGCACCATGTCGTCGAAGGTGCGTCGCATGTCGAGCATCATCGCCCACAGCTCGCCCTTGGGTTCGAACCCCGCGACCTGCACCTGCCGGGGATGGTTGCCCAGCTCTCGCAGGCCCAGCGCCTGCGCCAGGCGCCGGGCCGGGTCGATGGTGAGCACGACGGTCTGCCGGCCGCGCTCGGCCGCGCGCAGGGCGAGCGCGGCCGCGGTCGTGGTCTTGCCGACGCCGCCCGAACCGCAGCAGATGATCACCCGGGACTTCGGGTCGTCGATCAGGGCGTCGATGTCGATTTCCCGCTGGCTCACTGCCAAGCTCCTTCGCGGTTGCGACCGGGCGCGCGGGCCATCACCGCACCCCCTGGTCTACCAGGGCTTCGGCGAGGTCGTACAGGGCGGCCACGTCGACCCCGCCGGTGAGATCGGGTAGTTCCAGCGTAGGCAGGTCGGCCTCGGCCAGCTGGTCGCGGGCGCGCTGCTCGGCGGCGAGTGAGATCGCGTGCTCGACGGTTTCCTCGGCCAGCGCGTCGATCGTGTGCTCGGGCAGTTCGAGCCCGGCGGAAGCGAGCCCGGCGCGTACCCGGCCGGCGTCGACCCGGCCGTCCGCCGCGGGGCTGATCGAGCGCGCGGGCAGCCGGGGCGGGCGCACCCGGTTGACCAGCACCGCGCCCGGCCGCAGGTCCGCCCCATCCAGTTCGGCGACGGCCTCGACCGTCTCGCGCACCGGCATCTCCTCCAGCAGCGTCACCAGGTGCACCGCGGTCTCGCCGGAGTGCAGCAGCCGCACCACGCCCTCCGCCTGGCTGCGGATCGGTCCCGTCTTGGCCAGATCGGTCAGCGCCTTGGTGACGTCGAGGAACTTGACCACCCGCCCGGTCGGTGGCGCGTCGACGACCACGGCGTCATAGGTGTGCCGGCCGTCGGCGTCCGTCCGCCCGACACATTCCTTGATCTTCCCGGTGAGCAGCACGTCACGCAGGCCCGGCGCGAGCGTCGTGGCGAACTCGATCGCGCCCATCCGCCGCAACGTGCGCCCGGCGAACCCCAGGTTGTAGAACATGTCGAAGTATTCGAGCAGCGCGGCCTCCACGTCGATGTGCAAGGCGCGCAGCTCGCCGCCGCCCGGCGCGGACGCGATCCGCTGCTCGGCGTAGGGCAGGGGCTCGGTGTCGAACAGTTGAGCGAAGCCCTGTCGCCCTTCGACCTCGATGAGCAGCACCCGGCGTCCCCGGTTGGCCAGCGCGAGGCCGAGGGCCGCGGCAAGGGTCGTCTTGCCGGTGCCGCCCTTCCCGGTCACGAAGTGGAGCCGAGCGCGGGCGAGTTCGTCGGTCCAACCTGCCAGGGGTGTGGTCACTAGCGAAGCGTAGCCAGCCGGGAGGTCCGCCGGGGGCCGCGGGGAGACGCAAACCACGGTCTCGCCGCTTGGCGATCTTGTTGTGCCGCCCCGTCACCGTCGCGTCTATAAAGTATCCATAAAGGACAAACGGTCGAGATCGGTGCACCCGGAGGGTTGGCGACGGCGGCGGGCAGGTTGATCACGCTCCGCTACCTGGCTCGGGTCGTTCGGCACCTACTTGATCCCCTCGTTACGCTCAGCCCATGAGCGCCACCAAGTGGGAGTACGCCACTGTTCCGCTGTTGATTCACGCGACCAAGCAGATCCTGGACCAGTGGGGCGAGGACGGCTGGGAGCTGGTCACCGTGCTGCCGAGCCCGACCGGCGAACAGCACGTCGCGTACCTCAAGCGGGTGAAGGGGTGAGCAGTCTCGTGCCAAGCCGCGGCAATAACGGTGACCAGCACGCGCACCCCGCGTGCCTCCTCGCGGAGGGACTGGCGTGAGCTGGTCTTCCCGGCTGGCCGAACTCGGGATCACCCTGCCCGCCGTCGCGGCGCCGGTCGCCGCGTACGTGCCGGCCGTGCGTACCGGATCCCTCGTCTACACCTCCGGCCAGCTGCCCTTCATCGAGGGGGAACTCGCCGCGACCGGCAAGGTTGGGGCCGAGGTCAGTCCGGAGGAGGCCAAGCGGCACGCCCGCACGTGCGCGCTCAACGCCCTCGCCGCGGTGCACGCCCTGGTCGGCGTCGACTCGGTGGTCCGCGTGGTCAAGCTGGTCGGGTTCGTGGCGTCGGCGGAGGGGTTCACCGGGCAGCCGGCCGTGGTCAACGGCGCGTCCGAGGCGCTGGGCGAGATCTTCGGGGCGGCGGGCGCGCACGCGCGGTCGGCCGTCGGGGTCGCTGAGCTTCCGTTGGGGGCACCTGTCGAGATCGAACTGATCGTGGAGGTGGAGTGATGGATCCGGACATCGAGGCGGCTTGTCACGAACTGCTGTTGCGTCTGGCCGGCCGGATGCCGGACCAGTTGCTCTGGCGATTCCGGGACTGGCTGGGCGAAGGCGCGATGACCACCCTCGCGCGCATCCTTCCGCGCACTTTGCTAAAGCACAACATTGACCTTGATCAACCCGAGTATCGCCTGCTGGTCGCCGGGCTGGTTCCGCACGGCGCGGATTGGCACCAGGTCAGTTCGACGCTCGGGGTAGACGACATCGGCGAGAACCGGTACACATTCACCGAGAGTGCGCCCGATCGGGTGAACTCTGTCGATCCAGTGTCCGCGCTGGTTCACGCCACGTTACGTGGCCGGCCGGATGTGGGCGAGGTACGGGAAAGCTGGCGGCACGGTGAAGGGGAACCGAAGCGGGTGTTGCTGATCACCGCACTGGCCGGCCTGCCGAGGTTGACCGGCGAGCTGCAGCGGGTCCTGCGCGTGCTGGGGGACGAGGAGCCCAGCGTGGAGGTCATGCCGCCGCGGTTCGAGCCGCCAACCTATCACCAGGCCGCGCTGGCCAGTTCCGGTCTGGTCTGCACCGGCGCGGCTGAGGGCGGTCACCGGCTCGCCGCATAGCGGCTCGCCCGGCAAGAGCCGTTGGAGGGAGAAGGGCAAATGGCGGACGTCCATGACGGGATCGCGGCCGACGGGTTCGCGGTGCCGTTGCGGCTGCACAACCTACTGCTCGCGCTGGCCGGGAGGCTGGATGACACTGCGTTGTCCGAAGCGCGAGAGCTGACCGCGCGAGCCCGGCTGGATGAGGCGGCCGAGTTGATCGCCGGCGCGCTGATCGCCGGCCAGCTGCCGGTTCGCGAAACCGAACAGCACGAGCTGGGGCTCATCCTCGAGCTGAGCCGTTCCGACGCGGCACTCGCGGATCACCTGATGGTCGACGACGCGGAAGCGGACAACGGCGTGCTGCACCGCTTCACCGGTGACAACAACCCTGAGGAGGGCATCGCCGACGCGCTCGACCGCACCCTGCAGGTGCTGCCGGATCTGCGCTCGGTGCACGCCATCTGGCGCAACACCCCGGCCGGCAGCGTGCCCGGGCCGCTCCCGCAGCGGGTCGTGCTCGTCGAGATCGGCCCGGAGGGCAACCCGCCGGCCGCGGCGTACCGGATCGACGCCGCATTGCGCCGGGCGGGCATCCGCGCGGTCGTCGAGGTGACCGGTCCGGACACCGAGCGGACCCGGTACTACGACCAGGCGCTGAACTCGGCGACCGCGGTGTGGCTGGCCGGCTCCACCGTGCACTCCTCGCCGCCCTCCTCGCCCGAGACGACCGAGACGACCGACCAGGCCGGACGACACGTCGCCGTGGACGCACCCGCTTCCCCGGAGCCGGTTCAGGCGTCCAGTGGTCCAGGACACATATTCGGCCCCCGCGAGGAGGAACCGGACGCCGACCGCGTCGAGCGGACCATGGACCTCACCTCCGCCGAGGTCGCGCAGCTGCGTGCGGCGCTGGCGGAGGACGACGAGCGGCGGGGCAAGGCGATCGCGGCCGCGGCCATCGGCCCCGACGAGGTCATCGAGATTCCCGAGCTCGACCTGGACGACCCGCAGCTGTCCGAGCGTGATCGTCAGCTCTTACGCGAGCTGCACGCCGAGCTCGCCGAACGGGAGCGGGCCGAGGGGGAGAAGGTGCACCTGAACGGCTCGGGCGCCGCTGATGACCAAGCGCGCTGGGTGGACGGCTTCTCCGGCTGAGGCCAAGGGTTTCGAATAACGCAGGCTGTGGCGTCGCGCGAAGATCGGTGCGTTACCGGCCTGTCGTGCGTCACACTGTCAGCGTGTCCGAACTGAATTTCCGGCTGCCGGGACGGCTGCGGTTCTCCGAAGAAATGCCGGAGAACCCGGCCGTTCCCCGTGACGCGGCGACCGTTGTCCTGCTTCGCGACTCCGACCAGGGGCTCGAAGTGTTCCTGCTCCGCCGGGTGGCCGCCATGGCCTTCGCACCCGGGATGACCGTCTTCCCTGGAGGCGGTGTGGACCAGCGTGACGCCGACGAGTCGGTGCGCTGGGCGGGGCCGGAGCCCAGCGTGTGGGCGGAGGAGTTCGCGGGTACCGAGCCGCTCGGGCGGGCCCTGGTCTGCGCCGCCGTACGGGAAACCTTCGAGGAGTCCGGAGTTCTCCTGGCCGGCACCGAGAAAGGCGTGGTCGAGGACGCGACGCGGTTCGGCGACGCGCGGCAGGCGCTGGTGTCGCGTGAGCTGTCGCTGGCCTCGTTCCTGCGAGACGAGGGCTTGATCCTGCGCGCCGACCTGCTCCGGCCGTGGGCGCACTGGATCACGCCGGCTCAGGAGAAACGCCGCTACGACACGAGGTTCTTCGTCGCCGTGCTTCCGGATGGACAGCATGCCGACGGCGTCACCACCGAAGCCGAGTCCGCCGGCTGGCAACGTCCCCAGGACGCGCTGGCCGATGCCGAGGAGGGCCGAAGCATGCTGATGCCGCCGACCTGGCACACGTTGACCGAACTCGCGAAGTTCCCTTCGGCCGCTGATGTTCTCGCCGCGGACCGCACGATCGTGCCGATCACTCCGACGATCGTCCGCGACGGGGACGGACTTCGGGTGGTGGTGAAGTGAAGCACCCGGCCTACGGACAGCTACGTCAGGTTTCGGCGACCGCCTCGGTCTTGCTGGAGAACAACCCCTCGTCGATGACCCTCGAAGGCACCAACACCTGGGTGCTGCGTGCGCCCGGCGCGGCGGAGAGCGTGATCGTCGACCCGGGCTACGAAGATCTCGATCACCTGCCGAAGCTCACCGAACCGGGGCCGGTGACGCTGATTCTGCTGACCCATCACCATCCCGATCACGCCGAAGGCGCGCCTTGGCTGGCCGAACGTGTCGGTGCGCCGGTGCGGGCCCTCGATCCCGCCCTGTGCCGGGACGCGGAGCCGCTCGCGGAGGGCGAGACGATTTCCGCCGCGGGACTGGAAATCGAGGTCGTGCACACTCCTGGGCACACCGCGGACTCGGCTTGCCTGCGCTTCGGCGACCACCTGCTGACCGGTGACACGATCCTGGGCCGGGGCACGACCGTCCTGTCCGACCTCGGTTCCTACCTGAATTCGCTGCGGAAGCTGCTCCTCCTGCCGGCCGGCCTGACCGGGCTGCCCGGCCACGGACCCGAGATCGGCGACCTGCGGGCCACCGTGCGCGAGTACCTGGCCCACCGGGAGCAGCGGCTCGACCAGGTCCGTGCGGCGCTGGCCGAACTCGGCGATGACGCGACGGCGCGCCAGATCGTCGAGCATGTCTACGCCGACGTCGATCCGGCGCTGTGGGGTCCGGCCGAGCACAGCGTCCGCGCCCAACTGGACTACCTCATCGGCGGCGCGAGTCCCACCCTCCGGTAGCGCGTGTCCCACGCTCCGGTAGCGCGTGTCCCACGCTCCGGTAGCGCGTGTCCCACGTTCCCGTACCGCGAGTTCCACGCTCCGGTAGCGCGTGTCCCACACTCCCGTACCGCGAGTTCCACACTCCCGTACCGCGAGTTCCACGCTCCGGTAGCGCGTGTCCCACNCTCCCGTACCGCGAGTTCCACGCTCCGGTAGCGCGTGTCCCACACTCCCGTACTCCGTGTTCCACGCTCCGGTAGCGCGTGTTCCACACTCCGGTAGACGGGAACGGGGGACTCACACGACGGGAACGGGGGACTCACACGACGGGAAGGTGGGACTCGCGGAGCCCGGCGGAGTAGGAGTCCTCCCGCGGCGGGCGGACGGTGCTGCGCAGCAGCCACACCCCCGCCGCGAGCGTGAGGCCGATCGCGGCGGCGGCCAGGAAGGACGCCGCGGGGCCGTAGTGCTCGACCAGGAAGCCGCTGACCGACTGGCCGAAGGCCAGGCCCAGCGTCACCGCGGTGATCACCCAGCCGAAGGCCTCGGCGGCGGTTCCCTTCGGAGCCACGATCTCGATCGCCGCGGAGTGGGTGGCCGACTGCGGCGTGATCAGCGCACCCGCCAAGAGCAGGGCCAAGGCGAGTCCCCACAGCGTCGTCGGCACCGCCGAAAGCGCCACCAGCAGTGCGAAGCCGGCCAGCAGCGCCGGCAGCCGCAACGACATGCGCCGGGGCCAGGGCCGGAGGCTGTAGGCCACGCCGAAGGCGACCGAACTCACCGACCACAGTGAAAGCAGCAGGCCCCCGAGCGTGGGCTCTCCGGCCTCGGTCGCCGCGGCCGGCACCGCCACTTCGATGAACCCGATCACCACCCCGAACCCGAGCACCGCCAGCGCCAGCGTGCGCATTCCCGGACTGGCCAGCGCGCCCAGCGCCGCGCGGCGCTCGGTGCTCGTCGGGCCCCAGGACCGCACCGCAGGGCTGAGCGCGAACAGCACCCCGCCGGTGACCATGCAAAGACCCCCGACGATCATCCCGGTGCCCGGCCAAGGCGCGGCGACGAGCAGGCCGGCCAACCCGGGGCCGAGGATGAAGAACGTTTCCATGCTGATCGCCTCGTACGACAGGGCCGCGCCGTGCACGCCCTCGTCAGTCAGTACGCGGCCCCAGAGCGCCCGGGAGGCGGACCCGATCTGCGGCTCGGTGATCCCGATCGCGCCGCCGAGCAGCACGAGCACCCAAGTCGGTGCGTGCGTCTCGATCGCCAGCGTGAGTCCTGCCATCGCGGTCGCGAACAACGCCACCACGGCGAGCAGCGGCCGGGTGGGGCCCAGTCGGTCGATGAGCCGTCCCTGCCCGACCGCGCCAAGCGAGACCCCGACGAGGCTGCCCGCCGAGACCAGCCCTGCCACGGCGAACGAGCCCGTCTCGCGCTGGACGTAGAGCAGCGCGGACAGGCCGACCATCGCGATCGGCAGGCGCCCCAGGACCGAGGCCACGATCGGGCGGGCCATGCCGGGAGTGCGGAGCGCGACGCGATAGTCGCTCAGGCGAAGGTGAGATTGGGACACACGTACCAGTATGCCAAAAGTGGTACTGTAGTACCAATTGTTACCCGCCATCAGGTTCGGCTGGATTTATCTCGATTCGGTAACGAGGACCGACTTCTGTCCGAGCCGGGGCAACGAACCGGCCACGGCCGCGTCTTTGCGGGTGAACGGCCTTGAACATCGGGGTAGGGGCCGTGGCATTGTTGAGTTGTCAAAGAATCCCTCCGGATATCGGGTCGGGGCCTAACAGCCGGAGGGCGGGGAGCGCGGACTGTCGGGGGATGGCCCGCGCAACACGGAGGGCCGGTGCGCCACGTCGGGGGTGGCGCCCGGCCCGACGTGCGTAGCGCCCCCTACTCGCGCCCGTGGGGCGCTCGCCGGGGCGCACGTCGGGGATTACACCGGGGGTCGAACCCCCGGACCCCCGCCAGGGGGCAAGCCCCCTGGACCCCCGGTTCGGTGCCGGTTGGGTGGGTTCGGTCACCAACCGTCTGGTCGCCAAAGTCTGTTCAACACGCCGCTTTCGCCGCTTTGTGGGGCGGCTCTTCGTCGAGACTGCGAACTCATCGTGACGTCGCGCGTGCCTGGCCGGCCAGGGGTAGCAGCTTGGGCTGCCGGCTGGGGGCGTTGCGCCGCCAGGTAAGGGCGAGCAGAAGAACTGGATGTGGGCCAGGCGAAGGGCCCAGGGCTGCGAAGGGGTTGCGTTGGCAGCCGCTTCCGCCGGGCGGTGCCGGTTGGGTGGGTCGGCGCCGCCCGGCGGAGAGTTTCGGCGTTGTGGTGGGGGTCAGCGGGCGCGGCGGGCCAGGCGCTCGGGGTCGAGGATCAGCACGCTCTTGCCCTCCAGACGCAGCCAGCCGCGGTGCGCGAAGTCCGCGAGAGCCTTGTTCACGGTCTCCCGCGACGCACCGACGTACTGGGCGATCTCCTCCTGCGTGAGGTCGTGCGTGACCCGCAGGATGCCCGCCTCCTGGCTGCCGAACCGCTGGGCCAGCTGCAACAGCGCGCGAGCCACCCGCCCCGGCACGTCGGTGAAGATCAGCTCGGCCACCATGTTGTTCGTCCGGCGCAGTCTCCGCGCGATCACCCGCAGCAACTGCTCGGCGATCTCCGGACGCGTGGAAATCCACTTCCGCAGCGACGGGCGGTCCATGCTCACCGCACGAACCTCGGTCACCGTGGTGGCACTGGAAGTGCGCGGGCCCGGGTCGAAAATGGACAGTTCACCGAACATGTCCGACGGACCGGCGATCCACAGCAGGTTCTCGCGTCCATCGGGGGACTTTCGCCCGATCTTCACCTTGCCGGACAGGATGATGTACAGCTTGTCGCCGGGCTCGCCCTCGGTGAAGATCACGTGGCCACGCGGGAACTCCACGGTCTCCAAGGTCTGTGCGAGCGCCTCGGCCGCGGCTGGTTCCACACCCTGAAAGATGCCCGCTCGGGCCAGGGTCTCGTCCACCTCGTGCCTCCTCATCGGTGACGCAGCGTCCTGAAGCGCAGGACAAGGCGTCGGTCACTTGCGTGCGTGCAGTGTAAGCCGTTCGGGCGAGAACACTGCACGGCTCACCCAAACGCACCTTCGTAACGCCCATATGGGTGAGAACGGGCTCGTCCGATCGAGCAGCTTAACTCCGCGTGCGACGAGGACGCAGCTTGGCTGCCCTTCCGCCGAGCCGGCGCAGCCGGAACAGTTCGAGGGCGCGGCCGATGCCGTGCCCGTAAAGCGCCCTGACCTCGTTGGGCCGGGCCTGCTCGAGGAACTCCTCGACCTCCTCCTCCTGCACGGCGACGTGCTTGAGGCGGCTTTCCACGCGCTCCATCGCGAGCGCGAAGAACATCATCACCAGAGGCACTGCGACTACGAACCAAGCAGTCATTGACGTCAGACCCTCGCTTACCGCTTTGATCTCGAGTGCTAGCAGCCAGTCGGCCTCGTCAACGTGTCCCGGGGCCTTTCCGTAGGCTATCGGGGTGCCCAACGCCGTCCGTTACAAGCCACCCCGAAAAGGTGAGGAGACTCGGCTAGCTCTGGTAAGACGCGCACGCCGCATGGTGCGTTGCCTCACCGAGGCGTATCCGGACGCGCATTGCGAGTTGAACTTCAGCAACCCGCTCGAACTGCTGGTCGCGGTCGTGCTCTCGGCCCAGACGACCGACCAGCGCGTGAACGAAGTCACGCCGGCCTTGTTCGCCCGTTACCGGACCGCGGCCGACTACGCCGGGGCGAACCGCGCCGAACTGGAGGAGTTCCTCCGGCCGACCGGGTTCTTCCGGGCCAAGGCCAACTCGCTGCTCGGCCTCGGCGCGGCGCTCGTGGAGCGCTTCGACGGCGAGGTGCCCGGACGCCTTGACGATTTGGTCACACTCCCCGGCGTCGGCCGCAAGACCGCGAACGTCGTGCTCGGCGACGCCTTCGGGGTGCCCGGTATCACGGTGGACACGCATTTCGGGCGGCTGGTGCGGCGCTGGGGCTGGACCACGGAGGAGGACCCGGCCAAGGTGGAGAAGGTGATCGGCGAGCTGATCCCCCGCAAGGAGTGGACGAAGCTGTCGCACCGCGTGATCTTCCACGGACGCCGCGTGTGTCACTCGCGCAAGCCCGCCTGTGGCGCCTGTCCGCTCGCCCGTGACTGCCCGTCCTACGGCACCGGCCCGACCGACTTCGAGCAGGCCGCGAAGCTGGTCAAGGGGCCGGAACGAGATCATCTGCTGGCTCTGGTGCAAGCACGGTGACCACGGCGGCGAAGTGGGCGTTGGCGGTCGGAATCCTGGTGCTCGGGCTGATCGTCGCGATCCTCCCGCGCCAGTCGACGCCTCCGCCGAACGCCCCTTCGCCCGACCTCTCCGCGGCCAGAGCGGTCGCCGCGCTGGCGCCCTGCCCGACCGGCACGGGAGAGATCGCCCAGCTGAAGGGGGTCACCGCGGAGTGTCTCGGCGACGGCACGACCGTCGACCTGGGACAGGCGCTAGCTGGACACACCACGCTGGTCAACGTCTGGGCCACCTGGTGCCAGCCGTGCCGGACGGAGCTGCCGGTGCTTGAGGCGTACGCGGCCCAACCCGGCGCCGCGAAGGTTCTGGCCGTGCAGACGGCGAGCGATCCCTCGGACGGACTCGCGCTACTCACCCAGTTGGGTGTACACCTGCCGGTGGTGTATGACGGAATGGGAACTTCCGGGCCGGTGAGCGAGGCGTTGAAGGTGCCGCCCGCGCTGCCGGCCTCCTACGTGGTGACCGCGGACGGGCAGGTTCGCTTCATCTCGAACCCACGCACCTTCGTCAATGCTGACCAGGTGCGCGCGGCGGTGGAGGGTCGGTGAACGGACCACTCGTGGACGTGGCCTCCGTGCCCTCCTGGCTGCGGCCCCTGGTCGAAGCCAGCGCGCAGCTCGATGTCTCGGCCTTCACCCGGGTCCGTCCGCCGCCGAACGGGCAGGCCCGCTCGGCGTCGGTGCTGATCCTCTTCGGCGAATCCGCCCGTGGTCCGGATGTGCTCCTGCTGCGCCGGGCCGACACCCTCGGCTCGCACGCCGGTCAGGTCGCCTTTCCCGGTGGCGGGGCCGAGGACCACGACGACGGCCCGGTGGCGACAGCGGTGCGCGAGGCGGAGGAGGAGACCGGGGTCGACCCGGCCGGCGTGCGGCCGGTCGCACTGCTGCCGGAGCTGTTCGTGCCGGTGTCCCGCTTCGCGGTCACGCCGGTGTTGGCGCACTGGGTGAACCCATCGTCGGTGCACGCCGTAGATCCAGGTGAGACGGCTGCGGTGGCCCGGGTCACCGTGGCCGATCTCGTCGACCCGGCGAACCGGTTCCAGGTCCGGCGGGCGGGCACGAACTGGAAGGGACCCGCGTTCGCCGTGGACGGCATGTTCATCTGGGGTTTCACCGGCGGCCTGCTGTCGACGCTCCTGTCCGTCGCGGGCTGGGAACGCGAGTGGGATCGAGGCGACGTGCGTGACCTCGCCGGGTGGGAGCCGAAGTGAACTGGGTCGATCTACTCGTGATCGTGCTGGCCCTGCTGGCGGCCATCTCCGGCGCGCGCCAGGGTGTCGTGATCGCGCTGCCCGCGCTGGTCGGCGTCACCTGCGGCGCGATCGCCGGCATCCGGCTCGCGCCGCTGGTGGTCGACCTGTTCACCAACCCGGCGGCCAAGGTCGCGTTCGCGGTCGCCACGCTGGTGTTCCTGGTCGCACTGGGCGAGACCGTCGGCGTGTGGGCCGGGCGGCGGTTCAAGGGGGCGATCAAGGACCGGTTCAACACCCAGAAGCTGTCCGGGATCGACCAGACGCTCGGCGCGCTCGTGCAGGGCACCGTGGTGCTGCTGGTCGCCTGGCTGATCGCGGTTCCGCTCACCGGCGTGGCGGCCCTTCCCGGTCTGGCGGGAGCGATCAACAACTCCATGGTCCTCGGTGCGGTCGACCGGGCGGTCCCGGCCTCGGCCGAGAGCCTGCCCGCGGACCTGCGGAAGCTACTCGACGTCTCCGGCTTCCCGTCCATTGTGGACCCCTTCCAGAAGACGGAGATCAGCGAAACCGCGCCGCCGGACACGGCGCTGCAGGACAGTGCGGTCGTGCAACAACTGCGCGGCAGTGTGTTGAAGATCCGTGGCACGGCGTCGTCGTGTTCGAGAGCCCTGGAAGGCACTGGATTCGTCGTGGCGCCCCAGCGCGTGGTGACCAACGCGCACGTGGTCGCCGGCACCGACGAGACCTCGGTCGAGACGGCGCAGGGGCGGCTGTCGGCACGGGTGGTGTACTTCGATCCCGCGGTGGACCTCGCGGTGCTCGCGGTGCCCCGGTTGCAGGCGTCCCCGCTCTCGCTCTCGGCCGAGGCGGCCAAGTCCGGGGACAGCGCGATCGTGCTCGGGTATCCGCTCGACGGCCCCTACACCGCGACCGCGGCCCGGATCCGCAACGAGATAACCCTGCAGGGACCGGACATCTACGACGCTCGCACGGTACGCCGGGACGTGTTCACCATCCGGGCCCAGGTCCGCAGCGGCAACTCGGGCGGGCCGCTGGTCGACCCGTCCGGCACCGTGGTCGGCGTGGTCTTCGGCGCGTCGGTGGAGGACGGCGACACCGGCTTCACCCTGACGGCCAAGCAGGTCCGGTCGGTCATCCAGGACGCGTCCGCGTTGAGCTCGCGTGTGAGCACAAGCTCCTGCGCCGCCTAGCGAGAAGACTGTTTCGAAGCGACCTGCGTGGGTAGCAACGCAAGCCGGCTGCCGCACCACAAGCGGCTGACGCCGCTTCGGCTAGTCCTGTGCCAGGAAGGCGAGCAGCGACTTGCTGGTGCGCTCGGGGTCCTCGAGATGTGGGAAGTGCCCGACACCGGCGAACGATTCGAACCGGGAGCCCGCGCCCTGCCAGGGCGCTGAAGCGCGCGCTGTTTCCGGCAGCACGCAGGGGTCGGCGTCGCCGTGCAACTGCAGCACGGGTGCGGTGACGCGGTCGCGGACGGCGGCGCGGAACCGGCGCCCCTCCCCGCGGAACTGCGCGCGAAACGCCCATCGGTAATACTCGAGCGCGCTGTGCGCGACACCGGGCACGAGCATCGCGTGGCGGAAAGCACTTGCCGTTTCGGCGAAATCGTCGGTCCGGGGCCAGCCGGGCCCGGACCAGGCGCGCAGCAGCCGCTCGACCTCCGCCGCGTCGTCGGCGACCAGCCGGCGCTCCGGCGCCATCGGCAACTGGAACCGGAACAGGTAGCTGGAGGCCCGGGCCTGGCCGCGCTGCCTGCCCACGGCCGAGCGGTACGCCAGCGGATGCGCCCCGCCGAGCACGCTCACCGACTCGACCAGCCGCGGATGCAGTGCGGCCACGGTCCACGCGAGCATGCCGCCCCAGTCATGTCCGACCAGATGCGCCCGGCGTTCCCCGAGGGCGCGCACCAGGCCCGCGACGTCACCCGCGAGCGTCCAGCCGTCGTATCCGCGCGGCGGTTTGTCCGAGTCACCGTAGCCCCGCAGGTCCGCGGCGACCACGTGGAAGCCGGCGTCGGCCAGTGTGAGCAGTTGATGCCGCCAGGCCCACCAGAACTCGGCGAACCCGTGCAGCAGGAGCACGGTGGGCCCGTGGCCGGCCTCGGCGATGTGCATGCGGATGCCGTTGGCGGACACGTCACGATGCGTCCACGGCCCCCTCAACCGGACAGTGGACGGGTCGGGCGATTGCACGGGGCGGGTGCGGTCAGGCGACGGTCTCTCGCCGTGGCTTGAGAGCCGCGGCGGTTTCCTTGACGCTGCTGATGGTGCGTTCCGGTGCCTTGACCTTCTTCACCTTGCGCCAGCCCAGGATGGCGAACATCGCGGTCGTCACCAGCATCAGGACGAACACGATGAGGAACGCCGGCCAGCGCAGCCCCCACAGGTCGGAAATCAGCTCGGCGAGGAAGAAAAAGAAGAAAAAGGAACTGTAGAGCCCGATGGCACCGGCGATGAAGAAGTAGATGCTGCCCGTGAGGCCCTTCTTGACCTCGCCGACGATCTCCGTCCTTGCCAGCTCGACCTCGGCCCTGACCAGCGTCGACATGTGCTGGGTCGCCTGGCTGACCAGGCTGCCGATCGACTGTTCTCCGGCGGCCGACTCGTGATCGTCGGACAACGGGATGTAGGGCACGGCCTCGAGGCCGTCCGGGCCGTTGCGTTCGTGCTCCTGGCTGCTCACGTTGGTCATCGTGCCATGTCCTCCTTCGCCGGGCTCGCTTAGACCTCGACTTCACGGGTTACCCCGATCGCTGACGCGCCGGGTGAGAACGCCGGCGGTTGGTTTGTCTGGACCAAAGGGGCGATATGGCCACGATTGAGGTCAAGCGCGACACCAGGTTCTTCGGGCACCCGCTGGGCCTGGCGAACCTCTTCGGCGTCGAGATGTGGGAGCGCTTCTCGTTCTACGGGATGCTCGGCATCCTGCCCCTCTACCTCTACTACTCGGTCGCCCGGGGCGGTCTAGGGATGCCCCAGGTCACCGCCACCAGCATCGTCGGCGCCTACGGCGGGTTGGTCTACCTGTCCACGATCGTCGGCGCGTGGGTGGCCGACCGGCTGCTCGGCAGCGAGCGAACGCTGTTCTACAGCGCGGTGCTGATCATGATCGGTCACGTCTCGCTGGCCGTGCTGCCGGGCTACCTCGGCATCGGCGTCGGCCTTTCGTGCGTCGCGATCGGCAGCGGCGGGCTCAAGGGCAACGCAACCGCCGTGGTCGGCACGCTGTACGACGAGAAAGACGAGCGTCGCGACGGTGGTTTCACGCTCTTCTACATGGGCGTAAACCTCGGGGCCTTCGTCGGTCCGCTGCTCACCGGGCTCGCGCAGAGCGAGATCGGTTTTCACGTTGGCTTCGGCCTGGCGGCGATCGGCATGGCGCTCGGCCTGATCCAGTACACCTTCGGCCGCAAGAACCTGCCGTTGCGGGCGTCGGAGGTCCCCAACCGGCTGCCCGCGTCACGGATTCCGGGCGTGACCGCCGTTGTCGTTGTGGTGCTCGCGGCGATCGCGGCGCTGCTGCTGACCGGGCTGGTCACCGCGGCGAACCTCTCGGACGTCGTGGTGTGGGTCGTCGCCGCGGCCTCGGTCGCGTATTTCGCGGTCATGCTGACCAGCAGGAAGATCACCGCGGTCGAACGCTCGCGGGTGCTGTCGTTCATCCCGATGTTCATCGCGAGCGCGGCCTTCTGGGCGTTGTACCAGCAGCAGTTCACCGTGGTGGAGATCTATTCGGACCAGCGGCTCGACCGGAACCTGTTCGGCTGGCAGATGCCGGTGTCCTGGGTACTGTCGACCAACCCGGTGTTCATCATCGCGCTGGCCCCGCTCTTCGCGACCCTGTGGACCAAGCTCGGCGCGCGCCAGCCGTCGACACCGATCAAGTTCGCGCTCGCCACCTCGATCATGGGCGTCGCGTTCCTGCTGTTCCTGCCCAGCGCGGGTGGCGGCCCGAACAGCGCGCCGCTGCTCGGGCTGATCGGCATTCTGCTCGTGTTCACCATCGCCGAACTGCTGCTGTCTCCCGTGGGCCTGTCGCTGTCCACGAAACTGGCGCCCGACGCGTTCCGGACCCAGATGGTCGCGCTGAACTTCCTGTCGGTGGCCCTCGGCACGGCGCTGTCCGGCTCGCTCGCCAAGTACTACAGCGTGCAGCAGGAGTTCCGGTACTTCGGCACCGTCGGCGGCGTGGCGATCGCGATCGGCGTCCTGCTCGCCGTCATCAGCCCGTTCGTCCGCAAGCTGATGTCGGGCGTCCACTGAGGTCGAATCAATGCAGCGTGGTGCCGAACAGCGCGCCGACGGAGTACGTCAGCAGCATGGTCAGAGCGCCGACGGCGACGTTGCGGAGGACGGCGCGGCCGCGCCCCGCGTTGCCCAGCCTGGCACTGACGAACCCGGTGAGCACGAGCCCGGCGGCGACGGACAGGCCACACGACCACAGACGCCAGGGTTCCGGCGGCAGGATGATCGCCAGCACCGGCAGGGCGGCGCCGATCGCGAACGACACGAACGAGGCACCGGCCGCCTGCCACGGGCTGGTCAGGTCGTCGGGGTCGATACCGAGCTCGGCCTCGGCGTGTGCGCGCAGCGCGTCCTTGACGGTGAGTTCGCGCGCCACCTCGGCCGCCAGCTGCGGCGACAGGCCCTTGCGCTCGTAGATCTCGGCGAGCTCCCGCTCCTCGGCCTCCGGCATGGTTTTCAGCTCATGCTTTTCGAGCCGGAGCATTGCACGTTCGGTGTCGCGTTGCGTGCTCACCGACACGTATTCCCCGCCCGCCATGGAAAGCGCGCCGGCGACCAAGCCGGCGATTCCCGCCATCAGAATTGCGATGCGGTCGCTGGTCGCGCCGGCCACACCGACGACCAGGCCGGCTACCGACATGATGCCGTCGTTGGCGCCCAGTACCCCGGCACGCAGCCAGTTCAGCCGGCTGCCGAGACCGTCACCGTGCGGCTCGTGGACATGCGCCGGAGGGGCTTGCTCGACTTCGGTCATGTACACATTCAAACATGCATCGGGATTTTCTTTCGGCTCAGGTGAGCCTTATTTCCTATTCAATTTCCCGATTGAAGTATGCCTTGCCTTAATTTGGTGAGGCTTAATTTAGTTGCCGGCGAACCCGGTTACTGTCCGGTGCCGGCCGGAAGCGGTCGCCGGGGCGGGCGCCTGATCGAGGGAGCGCCCGCCCCGACGAGACATGATGCCCCTCGATGGGTCAGGAGTCGAGTTCGGCGAGCGCCTGCTTGGCCTGTTCGAGCTCGGCCTCCAGTGCGGCGACCTTGGCTTTCTGCTGCTCGCGGGCCGCGTTGATCACCTCGTCGATCGGGGTGGACAGGTCCGTGTGCAGCTCCTTCGCCGCGCGGGACACGGCGGAGGAGGACACGGCGAGGCCGCGGGCCACCCAGGTGCTGCCGTGCTTGAGCTCGGCCTGCCAGTCGCCATCGGCGGTGCCGGTCACGGTCAGCGTGAGCTCGACCGTGCGGGTCTTGCGGGCCGTGGCGCCCTTCGCGCGCCCGCGCTTCGGCTGCGTGGTCTCGGCGCTCTTCTCGGCGTCCGCGGGAGCGGCCTCCGTCTCGGCGGTCTCCGGTGAGGCGGTTGTGGTGTCCAGGCTCATTGCGGGTACGGTCTCCCTCTTCGTGGCGTCGTCCAGCTGCGACTGGCCGGATTCTAGAACAAACGTTCGACGTTGGGAATACGGGGTCGCGAGCATCGATTGTCTCCCGCCCGGGTCCTGATCCACCCCAGGGTGGGTTCGGCGCACAGGCCGGCGCGACCAGCGGCCCGTCGAACCGGGCGCGCGGGGTCGCTCGACGGGAGTGTAGGCCCACGTGGGCCGTTACCCGTCAGCACTCGATCGGGTGTATCTCATCTTGGTTTCCGACCTTGGGAAACGATGTGTTCGCGCAGGTCGCAGGCTATGGCGACGCATTTTCCGAAACTAGCTGCAAGTTGATTCGGCAGGGATAAAGCTGATAGTCAAACACCGCCAGGCGCACCGGTGGTGCCGAAGTGTCTCGGGGGACACGATCTTGGTGATTCTTGCCCAGTTGTATGAACTTATTCAAAACGCGAGATGAGCACTCCTGGTGACACGGCACAACGCTGCACGTGGGCGGGGAGGCAGGCGCCAGCGTGGCCAACCGGCGGCCGGCGAGGAGAAGTCACGGCCTGTCTACCCGAACACATTCCGAATAACACTGTCCTGAGGAATGGCGCAGATGCGGATCAAACCCATTCGGCTGCTCCCGGCCGTTGGCATCACGATAATTGTGTTGCTCAGCGGAGCCTGTTCCAGCGCTGATTCAGGCGAGTCGGTGGCGCCGGCCGCGGTTGGTCAGGAGGAAATGATCAAACTGCCGGAAGCCGACACGTTCGGCACGGTTTCCGGCGCCCCCACCGACCCGCGGGTGGACGTGGGGGCGGTAGCCGGAAAGGTCTTCCACCCGAAACGCGAAATGATCGTCTACGCAGGTGTGGGCGGCACTCCCATCGCGAGGCTTCCCGCGCTCCAGATGGGCTCGCCGACCTGGACTCCGGTGGTGGCCGAACAGGGCGACTGGGTCGAGGTGTTGTTGCCCACGCGGCCGAACTCCGCCGCCGGCTGGGTGCACGCGGAAGCCGGCTCCTTCGAAACGGCGCGGAACGAATTCGCGATCAAGGTCGACCGCGCCAGGTTCACGCTGGAAATCACGGAAAACGGAAAATCGATCGGCAAGTGGACGATCGGGACCGGTAAGCCCGAGCATCCGACGCCCGCCGGGCGGGCTTACATCATCGCCTCGATCGCGGAGACGAAGAACACCTACAGCCCGATCGTTCTCCCGCTGAGTTACCACTCTGATTCCCTGGAGACATTCGGCGGCGGTCCGGGCACGGTGGGCCTGCACACCTGGCCCAACGACAGTTTCGTCGGCAAGGCGAGCAGTGACGGATGTATCCGGGTTCCGCGGGACGCACTGGACCAGCTCGTCAAGGTGCCGCTGGGCACCATTGTGGACATCACATAGCTCACGAGCATTTCTACTCGTGATATTCAAAACCGAAAGGTGATTTTCTTGTCCAGAAGAACGGTGCTCGCCGGTCGTGTCGGCGTGCTTTCCGCCGTGCTCGTGACCGGCGCTCTGCTCGCTCCCGTGGCCGGTGCCACGGAAGGCAAGGCCGCCGGCACCGACTCGGCGTTCGCGATTTCGGGTTCCGGCCTGCTGAGAAACGACCGCACGCCATCGGTGGACGACTCGGACGGTTTCGCGGAGGCTTCGCTCGCCCAGCTGAAGCTGCCGCTGCTGGCCGACCTCGGCGCCCTCAACGCGCGGGCCGGCGCCGGCCAATCGCGGGCGAGCGTGGCCGCCCTCAAGGTCGGCCTGGGCCTCGGCAAGCCGGTGCTGACCGCATCCGCGGTCGAAGCCGACTGCG
Source organism: Amycolatopsis taiwanensis DSM 45107 (assembly GCF_000519205.1). Classification (GTDB taxonomy): domain Bacteria; phylum Actinomycetota; class Actinomycetes; order Mycobacteriales; family Pseudonocardiaceae; genus Amycolatopsis_E; species Amycolatopsis_E taiwanensis. Next base: position 115,643 of record NZ_JAFB01000015.1, read on the forward strand.
ACCGCGGCAAGGTCTCCTCATCCCTCGCGAAGGCGAAGCTCGGCGACATCCCCCTGGATGTACAGGCGCCGCCCAACACCACGGTAAAGGTCCCCGGGCTGCTCTCGGTCACCCTCAACAAGCAGGTCAGGCACCACGACGGCACGGTGACCGTCACCGCCGTGTCGATCAACGTCGACAACCTCCAGACGCTGGACCTCGCCTCCGCCACCTGTGTGCCCGCCGAAAGCGACGGCGGCACCACCGTCAGCGACCCGACGCCGCCCAACGGCGCGGCCCCGACGCCGACCCCGGTGCCGGCTCACCTGGACGTCACCGGCTGACCCGCCGGACCACCCGGTCCCCAAGCGCCGTCTCGGGAGCGACCACGCTCCCGAGACGGCCATGGCTCGTCAGCGCCTCACTCTTCGGACTTGCCGGACTTCATCCCGGCCGAGATGAGGTCCATGACGCTGGAGTCGGCGAGCGTGGTCACGTCGCCGATCTGGCGGTCTTCGGCCACGTCGCGCAGCAGGCGGCGCATGATCTTGCCGGAGCGGGTCTTGGGCAGTTCCGAGACGACCATGATCTGCCGTGGCTTGGCGATCGGGCCGATCTCCTTGGCGACGTGGTTACGCAGTTCCTGGACGGCCTCCTCGCCGCCGTCCACCGCGCTGCCACGCAGGATGACGAAGGCGACGATGCCCTGCCCGGTGGTGGGATCGCTGGCGCCCACGACGGCCGCCTCCGCGACGGTCGGATGCGACACCAGCGCGGACTCGACCTCGGTGGTGGAGATGCGGTGGCCGGAGACGTTCATCACGTCGTCGACCCGGCCGAGCAGCCAGATGTCGCCGTCGTCGTCGTACTTGGCACCATCACCGGCGAAGTAGAAGCCCTGGGCGGCGAACCGCGACCAGTACGTCTCCTGGTAGCGCTCGTTGTCGCCCCAGATCCCACGCAGCATCGACGGCCACGGCTTGTCGAGCACGAGGTAACCACCGCCGCCGTGCGGAACTTCGGTGCCGGCGTCGTTGACCACCTTGGCCGAGATGCCGGGCAGTGGGCGCTGGGCGGAGCCGGGCTTGGTGGCGGTGACGCCGGGCAGCGGAGAGATCATGATGGCGCCGGTCTCGGTCTGCCACCAGGTGTCCACGACCGGGGTGCGGCCCGCGCCGATGTGCTCGCGGTACCAGACCCACGCCTCCGGGTTGATCGGCTCGCCCACGCTGCCCAGTACCCGCAGGCTGGACAGGTCGTACTTGGCCGGGATCTCGTCGCCCCACTTCATGAACGTGCGGATCAGGGTGGGTGCGGTGTAGTAGATGGAGACCTTGTAGTTCTGGATGATCTCCCAGTGCCGGCCCTCGTGCGGGGTGTTCGGGGTGCCCTCGTAGACCACCTGCGTCACGCGGTTCGACAGCGGGCCGTAGACGATGTAGGAGTGCCCGGTCACCCAGCCGATGTCGGCGGTGCACCAGTACACGTCCTCGCCCGGCTTGTGGTCGAACGCCACGTGGTGGGTGTAGGAGGCCTGCGTCAAATAGCCACCGGAGGTGTGCAGGATGCCCTTCGGTTTCCCGGTGGTGCCGGAGGTGTAGAGGATGTACAGCGGGTGCTCGGAGTCGAAGGCCTCGGGCTGGTGCTCGGCCGGCTGCCCGTCGACCAACTCGTGCCACCACAGGTCACGGCCGTCGGTCCAGGGCACCTCCGCCCCGGTCCGGCGCACCACGATCACCTTCTCCACCGACTCCGCCCCGGCCAGGGCCTCGTCCACGTTGGCCTTCATCGGCGCCGCCTTGCCACGCCGGTACTGGCCGTCGGAGGTGATCACGACCTTGGCTTCGGCATCGTCCACTCGCTGCCGCAGCGCCGTCGGCGAGAACCCGCCGAACACGACCGAATGCAGCGCACCGATCCGGGCGCAGGCGAGCATGGCCACGATGGCCTCCGGGACCATCTGCAGCTGGATCGCGACCCGATCGTGCGCGGTCACGCCCAATGACAGCAACGCGTTCGCCGCCCGGCACACCTCGTCCTTGAGCTGGGCGTAGGTGATGTCCCGGGTGTCGCCCGGCTCGCCTACCCAGTGGATCGCCACCTGGTCCCCATAGCCGGCTTTCACGTGCCGGTCCACACAGTTGTAGGCGACGTTGAGCTTCCCGCCGACGAACCACTTGGCGAACGGGGCCTCCGACCAGTCCAACACCTGAGACCACTTCGTGTCCCAATGCAGCCGCTCGGCCTGCTCCGCCCAAAACGCCTCGCGGTCGGAATCGGCCTTGTCGTAGAGATCGGCTTTCGCGTTGGCCCGCTGGGTAAACTCTTCGCTCGGCTGGAACGTCCGGTTTTCCGTGAGCAGGTTCTGCAGCGCGGGGGACTGCTCGGTCATGGTGCACGGCCTCCTGGAGTTAGGTGCTGTGGCTGACGCCGAATGCACCGTATGACGGTAGTGCGCAGCGCGAAACCCCCCGGCAATGGATAGACCATTACATGGTTGAGCCAGCCGCCGATGGTTTGGAGGACGGGGAGTACTCGACGGGTGGGACATTTCGGCGCGGAGCGCGTTTGGACTCGCGCAGGGCAGCCCGGGAGTAGCTATCGGGGCGGCGGCGCGCCTATGCCGAGAACGTGACTCTATCTTGGGTGGAGCGCCCCGTCGACACGATCGTGGTCGCGCGCAAACTCGCGGAGGAGAAGGTGTGACCGATGTGCTGGCCCCGCTGCTCGGGCTCGACGGTGTGGCCGACGCCGTGAAGGCAGCGCAGGACGCGGTGTTCGCGGTGCACCGGCATCCGGCGAACCTGCGTGGCGCCTCGGCGACCGCCGCCGAAGCCTCGGTGCGGGCGGCCCGCGCGTCCGCGGCGATCGAGGGGGCCGATCCGGAGATCCCCGCCGACGCGGCCGTCACCGATCCGGTGCTCGCCGGGGCGTTGCGGGTGGCGGAGTCGCTGGAGTCCCTGTTGCCGACCTGGCGGCGGGCGCCACGCCAAGCCCTGGCCCGGATGCAGGTGCTCGCCGCGGCCGATCTCGTGTCCGATCCGGAAACCCTGGGCCGGCCGCGGGCGGGCGCCGCCGACCGGCTGGACCTGCTCGCCCAGTTGGTCACCGGAGGTACTTCGGTGCCCGGCGTGCTGCTCGCCGCCGTGGTCCATGGGGAGCTTCTGGCCTTGCGGGCCTTCGGCGCCGGGGACGGGGTGGTGGCCAGGGCGGCGGCCAGGCTCACCATGGTCGCGACCGGCGTCGACCCGAAGTCGCTGACCGTGCCGGAGGTCGCCTGTCTGCGGCAGTCCCGCCGTTACCGCGACGCCGCGGCCGGCTTCGCCACTGGCGAGCCGGCCGGGGTCCGGGAATGGCTCCTGTTCTGCTGCGAGGCCCTGGAGAAGGGCGCACACGAGGCACGCGGGATCGCCCGGGCCGCCGGCTGACCAGGGTTGGTCAGGGAATGCAGGCGCCCAGGGTGTCCCGGACGCGACCACCGTTGGCCTCGAGCAGTGAGATGGCCGTGGCCGAGTCGACCCCGCACAACAGGTGTACGAGGGCGACCTTCAGGTCGCCACCCGCCTCGACGAGCGCGTCCGCACAGTCCTGCTCGCTCGCCCCGGTCGCCTCGCGGAGGATGCGGATCGTCCGGCCGCGCAGCTTCGCGTTCGTCGCCCGGAGGCTGACCATCAGGTTCGAGTAGGTCCGCCCGAGCTTGATCATGGCCGCGGTGGAGAACGAGGTGAGGATCACCTTCTGCGCGGTGCCCGCCTTCATCCTGGTGGACCCGGCGATCGCCTCGGGCCCGGTGTCCACTCCGATCAGCACGTCCAGCCAGGGGGGCTGGACTGTGCGCGGGTTGCAGGAGACCAGGGCGGTCCGGGCCCCCCGGCCACTGGCCTCCTTCAGCGCGCCCAGCACGTACGGCGTGCGCCCGGACGCGGTCAGGCCCAGCACGAAGTCGCCCGGGTCGACCATGGCCGACAGCTCCGCCGCACCCGCCTTCGCGTCGTCTTCGGCGTTTTCGACCGGTTCCCGCAGCGCGCGGTCACCACCGGCGTGGTGGGCGACGAACCAGTCGGGTGGCACGTTGAAGGTGGGCACGAGCTCCGCGGCGTCCAGCACGGCGAGCCGTCCGGACGTCCCCGCGCCCACGTAGTGCACGCGATGCCCACCGCGCAGCGTCTCCACCGCGAGGTCGACCGCGACGGCCAGTTGAGGCAGCACCTCACTGACCGCCTCGGGCACCCGGCGATCCTCGGCGTTGATCAGGCCGAGGATGCCGACGGTCGACATGCGGTCGATATCGGTGGTGCGGGGGTTGCGCTGCTCGGTGGGGGAATCGACCTGCACTGCCGGATGTGGCACCGTCATCTGCGCCTCGCTTCGTCCGCCGAACTCACCGCGCCGTTCTTCCTCTGCCACGTTCGTGTTGAACAGCGTTCTCATTTCCCGGTTTCCCGGGGGCGCCGTCGCCCGTCCGGCCGGACCCCGAGCCGGTGACTGCCCACCGCTTCGCGGGTGGCCTCGAGGGCTTGCGAGGCGTCCGTCATGTGCCGCTGTGCGACCCCGATGAACAGGCAGTCGATGACCGTGAGCTGGGCGATCCGGCTGGCCGTGGCGCCCGAGCGGAAGGTCGTCTCGCGGGCTGCCGTGGTGAGCACGTGGTCGGCGACCTCGGTGATCGGGGAGCGCGGGAAGTTGGTCAGCGCGACCGTCGCCGCCCCGCGCTCGCGGGCCACACGCAGCGCCTCGACCGTGTCGGTCGTCGCGCCGCTGTGCGACACGGCGATGGCGACGTCACCGGCCTTCAGTACCGCGGCCGAGGTGAGCATGATGTGCGTGTCCGACCAGGCGAAGCTCACCCGTCCGATGCGGTGCAGCTTCTGCTGGAGGTCGGCGGCGACGAACGCGCTCGCCCCGACGCCGTAGACGTCGATCCGGCCCGCTTCGGCGAGCAGGTTGATCACGCGCTCCAGGGTGGCTATGTCGACCTGGTCGGCCGTCTCCTCGACGGCGCGGGCGTCGGCGAAGCTGACCTTGCCGACCACCGCGGCCAGATCGTCGGTGGCGCTGATTTCCCCGCCGATGTTGCGCGTCGAGCGCGCCTCCGACCGGGCGGTGTCCGCGGCGAGCGCGATCCGCAACTGTGGGTAGCCGCCGACCCCGACCGCCTTGCAGAATCGGGTCACCGTCGTCTCACTCGTGTTGGCCGCGAGAGCTACTTCCGTGATGCTCCGGCGGGCGACCGACGATGGGTCGTCGAGCACCACCTTCGCCACGCGTTGCTCCGCTCGGGCGAGGCCGGGCAGCAAGGACCGAATGCGTACCAGTGGGCTCGCTTCGACCTCGCGCCCCGGGTTGTCCGCGCCGGTGTGTGTCGGGTCGGTTACGGGTTCGGTTGGGTTAGCCGTGGGAAACTTACTAACCGTCGGCATCTGTGACAAGGCAATCCACATCCTTCGGGATGATCGCAACTCCTCCGCCCCTGCGCGTCCGAGCTGCGCTGACTCAGTTGTCCAGAAAGTCGCCAACCAGGTCACTCTCGTTAACGTCTACTGCTTAACGACTTGGCAACTTGCTGGAGTTCCCGAACGGCCGACGTTCGTCGGTAGCCCGGCTCGTGTCCCGGTGGTATAGGTGCTCCAACCTCCATCATAGGACGCGCTCAGTAGCGAAAAGATCTCCACATTAGTGGGTTTGGGGGAACCAACCGGTCGCGCTCAGCGACTCTGGGTTGCGTTCGGAGTCCACCAGAATCCCGTTAGAGCTGGTTACCCGCATACCGTCCACATAGACACCCCGCCCGGTGTACAGCGAGTCAGTGGTGTAGCGCCAGCGAAGAATCACCTGACCAGTCGCCGGTATTTCCGCCGTCACCCGCCACCAGGCACGATGCCCGTGCCCGGCGAGCTCGCTCACCTCGCCCACCGGGGCGCCCGGTCCCGTGGCCCGGACGGGCACCGGCTGCCAACTCCTCCCGTCCGTGCTCGACTCGAGCACCAACGGGTCGGTCGCCTCGGTGTCCACGAACGCCGAGAAGGTGATGTGGACACTTCCCCTCGGATGCAGCGTGCGGGTGGTCAGCGTGGCCGTGCTGAGGTTGCCGACATCGCTGAACCAGGCGTCCCGGCCCTGGGCCGGACACACCGTCAAGGCCCGTGCCAGCGCGGTCGCCCAGGCCTCGCGGGCCAGGTTGATCGATCCCCAGTTCCTACTCGGATGCACGCGGTTGGTCAGCAGGATGGCGATCGACCGGGACTTCGGGTCGATGACCAGGGTCGTCCCGGTGTACCCGGTGTGACCGGCGGTCACCGGCGAAGACAGGCCCCCCATGTAGAACATCTGGTCCAGCTCGAAGCCCAGCCCGTGTGCGTCGTCCGGGAAGGCGCCGTTGTAGTTGGTGAGCATCTCCCGGACGGTGTCCGGGCGCAGGATCCGCGCACCCCGGTAGCTGCCGCCGTTGAGGATCGCCTGCGCCACGATCGCCAGGTCGCCGGCCGTGGAGAAGATCCCAGCATGGCCGGAAACACCGCCCAGCGCCCACGCGTTCTCGTCGTGCACCTGCCCACGGAGCATGCCGCGGGGCGGGGTCAGCTCGTCCTCGGTGGCCGCGATCCGGGCGAGCTTGCCGGCCGGTGGGTTGAATCCCGTGTCGACCATGCCCAGCGGTGTGGTGATCCGGTCGCGGACCACGGTGTCCAGCGTCGCGCCGGTTACCCGCTCCACCAGGAAGCCCAGGGTCATCAGGTTGATGTCGGAGTACAGGTAGGTCGTGCCCGGTGGGTTCTTCAGCGGGCTGTCGAGCACCGCCTTCCGGCGTGCCGGGAGGTCGCGCTCGCCCTGCCACAGCGGGGGCACCGGGTCGGCGTCCAGCCCGGAGGTGTGGGTCAGCAGCTGGCGAACAATGACATCCTGCTTGCCGTTGGTGCCGAACTCGGGTAGGTACCGCGCCACCGGCGCGTCCAGGTCGAGGACACCCTGCTCGACGAGTTGCATGGCCGCGATCGAGGTGAACAGCTTCGTGATCGAAGCCAGGTCGAAGATCGTGTCGTCGCGCATCGGCACCTGCTCGTCTGCGGGCAGTTCGGTGCCGTTCGCGTCGGCGTAACGCACGGCGCTGCCCACCGAGTACCGGTCGACGATCACGCCGTCGTGCGCCAGCAGCCCGACCGCCCCGGAGAAGTGCGGATGGCCGGTGCTCAGGTCGTTCCGGGTCCAGTTCGCCAGGAACTGCTCCGCGGCGCGGATCGGCGCCGGATCGAGGCCCACCTGCCCGGGAGACCCGTCCCGCAGCACCGTGTTCGCGGGCGCGAACCCCTGCCGGGGCCGGTCGAACCTGCCCACCCACGACTGTTGTTGCCCGGCGATCGCGCTAGCTCCCGTACTGCTTGTGACGCCCACGACGAAGGTCGCGGCAAACGTTCCCGCGGCGAGGAACGCCCGCCGGTTCACCATGTCAGGCCTGTCCCGAACGGGTACAGCGTCTTCGCCGGGTCGTCCCCGGTGGGGATCGTGACCGGCAGGCTCCCGTGCGGCGAGAGCTGCCCGAGCAGCACCTTGGCCAGCGATCGCATGGTCACGTCCCGCCAGTCGTAGGTGGCTACCCAGGTGGGCACATCCGCGTAGCCGGGGTCGTAGGGCTCCTGCACGGCCACCGCGACGACCGGCCGTCCGGTGGCGAGCAGTTCGCCGACCAGGTCTCGTTGCGCCGAGTTGGTCCGCAGGCCGTTGGTCAGCACGACCACCGTGCTCGCGTTCTTCGCCGCCTCGGTCACCTCGGCGATCCGCCCCGCGGTCGGTGCGGCCCCGGTCGGCATGGCGGTGCCGTCGAGCGCCTGGGCGAGCGTGTCGACAGGCTCTGCCGGATAGCCCGGATAGGCCGGGTTGTCCCAGCCCGTGACCAGGATCCCGCCGGGATCCTTCAGCGGCAGCAGGCCGGCGTCGTTACGCAGGACCGTGGTCGTGCGGTCGGTGATGGCCTGTAGCTGGGCCAGGTGCGCGGGTGTGCCGACCTCGCGGTTCACCGCGGCCTCGTTGACCAGCGGCCGGGCGGTGATCCCGCGCTTGAACTTCAGCTCCAGGATGCGCCGGACGCTCGTGTCGATCCGCTGCTCGGTGAGCCGGCCTTGGTGAACCGCGTCGAGCACACCGTTGATCGCGACACCCAGGTCGGGTGGCATGAGCATCTGGTCAACGCCGGCTTCCAGCGCCAGCACCGGGATCTCGGCGTCCGGGTGCAGCTGCCGCACCCCGTCCATCTGCAGCGAGTCGGTCACGACCACGCCGTCGTAATGCAGTTCGTCCCGCAGGATGCCGGTCATGATCGGCTTGGAGAGGGTGGCCGGTTCACCGGAGGGATCCAGGCTCGGCACCGTGATGTGCGCGGTCATGATCACGTCGATGCCGGCGTCGATCGCGGCCTGGAACGGCGGCAGGTCGATGTCGCGCCACTGCTGTTCGGTCCGGCCGATCACCGGCAGGCCGGTGTGGCTGTCGGTGGCGGCGTCCCCGTGGCCGGGGAAGTGTTTCGCCGCGGACGAGACCGTGTGGGTGGCGGGCCCGGAGTCCTGGTAGCCGTGGATCTCGGCCGCCACGAGGCGGCCGGCCAGTGCGGGATCGGCGGAGAACGAGCGCGAACCGATGATCGGGTTGAGCGGGTTGGAGTTGACATCGGCGTCCGGGGCGAAGTCCTGCGTGATCCCCATGGCGCGCAGCTCGTGGCCGTTGACGGTGGCCAGCTGGTTCGCGTCCGTCGCGCTCCGGCCGGCACCGACCGCCATGCTCGCCGGATACTCGGTGGCCGGTGCGCCGATCCGGGTCACCCGGCCACCCTCCTGGTCGATCGAGATGATCAACGGCAGGTGCGCACCGCTGTCGAGCGCGGCCCGCTGCAACCCGTTGGACAGCCGCGCCACCTGCACCGGGTCGTCGACGTTGTCCGTGGTCGGGTTGTTGAAATAGATGACGCCGCCCGGGTGGTACTTCTCGATCACCTGTGCGGGCGTGTCCACCCCGTATTTGGCCTGGTTGCCCGGGTTGACCTCGTTCGCCGACCTGCCCCAGACGTCGGCCACGAACAGTTGCCCGACCTTCTGTTCGAGCGTCATACCGCGCAGCATCTGCCGTGCCCAGCTCGCCGCGCTCGCGCCCTGCGCCGCCGTGGCGGGGCTCATGCCGGTCATGACGAGTAATCCGGAAATGGACGCGGCAACCAAACGTCCCCTCGATCGCAAAGCGGCCTCCCTCGCGGTGAACCGGCCGGGTTGGAAAAATTTCCACCTGAACCAGCCAGCATCGGGAAGCTACTCACTTGTCACTCTCAGGGTCAACGCTCGTCTACCGTTCGGGCTACATCCTTCGGCGGTGCTTCGCGCGACCGCGAAGGTGCGCATACACATGCGCGGGCGCCGCCGGTGATAATCGCCGGCGGCGCCCGCCCGCGCGGACCGCTCAGGTGACCAAGCGTGAACTCGTGTCGTACCTACCTGGACTCGGCGTCCGGCGTCCCGATACGCAGTCCATTGACGACAAGCCTCCCGCGGCGTGCCCCGCGTGGGTGCCTGGCGTCCGCGCACGGAGACCTTTCTCGGGGTGGATCACGGCTTCTCTTCGCTGTGTCCCGGGCCAGGAAAGGCGTCCGCAATAACGTTTCTACCCAGTGACGGGTGTCACTTCAAGAGGTCTGCGGGGTGCACCGGTAAAGAGGCTGAATCCGCCGCCACGGACACGCTGGAGGACTAGGCTTGTAGCCCCGGTTCTGCTATTTGTCGCGCCTCCGGCGCGCCAGTCCATACCAGGTCATGCCGGCCGCGACCGCCCCGATTCCGACCCCGAACGCGAGCACCGCCGCCGAGGGCGCGGTGATCCGGCTGCGCAGGGAAACGGGGTTCGTGAAGGTCAGGATCGGCCACCCTTGCTCGACGGCAAGGCGGCGCAGTGTCCGATCGGGATTGACCGCGTGCGGGTTGCCGACGGTCTCCAGCAGCGGGATGTCCGTGCTCGAGTCGCTGTAGGCGTAGCAGGCGGACAGGTCGTAGCCGCGGTCGCTGGCCAGCTCCTTGGCGGCGACCGCCTTCTCCGCGCCGTAGCAGTAGAAGTCCACCTCCCCGGAGTACCGGCCGTCGACTACCTCCATCCGGGTGGCCACGCTGTGCGTGACACCGAGCATGCCCGCGATCGGATGCACCACCTCTTCGCCGGCGGCCGACAGCACGATCACGTCGTGGCCGCGCGCCTGATGGGAGGCGATGAGTTCCGCCGCTTCCGCGTAAACCAGCGGGTCGACGATGTCGTGCAGCGTTTCGTTGACGATCGCGCGGACCTGCTCGACGTCCCAACCCGCGCACAGGGCGGAAATCTCGGCCCGCATGCGTTCGGTGCGGTCCTCGTCCGCGCCGGAGAGCGAGAACACGAGCTGTGCGTAGGCGCTTTTGAGCGCGGCCCGGCGGCTGATCAGCCCGTGCCGCAGCATCGGCTTGCTGAACGCGAGGGCGCTGGACGACGCGATGATCGTCTTGTCGAGGTCGAAGAAGGCCGCGACGCGGTTCGGGAGGGTCGCGGGCGAGCCGCTGGGTTCTGCCACGCGTCTCAGGATAGAAGGCCAGGCCGCCCGGTGAGCAGACCACAAAAGACAGTCCGCGAAGGAAAATTAATTACCGGTGGGAAATCGATTGCCTGGGCGTTATCGAAATGTGCGGCTGGAAAACGCGCAAGCGGGCGTTACAGTTGGTGGATCCGGTGCACCACCGGCCCGGTTCAGTCCGACACCCGGGACTGAACCCATCGCGACCCCCGTCCTCCCCCTGGCGGGGGTCGTTGGCGTTTCCGCAGCTTCTCGCGGTGATCCTTACTGCGCCCGCGGGTGCGCGATTGTGCCATGCCGCACCGACAATCTCCTTCCTGCGGCAGGCTGCACCCGTCAGTTGTCCACACCCACCTACTTGTCCACAACTACCTCAGGGCATTCTTGTCCGTTCCCTCGACCACGCGCGACGGTGGAGCCCGGCCGAATTCCACCGCCAAACGTTTCCCGGGGGTCTCCAGATGAGTCACGACCGTCCGCTCGTCGTCGTCGCAGACGAGACTTTGTTCGACGAGATCCTGCGGCTCGCCGCGGCCGTTGGCTGTGCGGCCCAGCACGCACCGGACCTCGTCGCCGCCCGAGGGTACTGGGCACGTGCCCCGCTCGTGCTCGTCGACGAGCAGGCCGTCCATGACGGGTTGCCGCGCCGGCCCGGGATCCTGCTCGTGACCAAGGGGTCGCCACTCGCGGAAACCTGGCGGCGTGCCTTCGAGGCCGGGGTCGAAAAGGTGGTTTCGCTTCCCGACGGCGAAGCGACCTTGATCGGTGTGCTCGCGGACATCGCCGAGGGACCAGGGGTGCCGGGCGGATGCGTCGTCGGCGTGCTCGGCGGACGTGGTGGCGCGGGCGCGTCGGTGCTCGCCGCGGCGAGCGGTCTGGTGGCCGCCGAACAGGGCGAGGCGCTGCTGATCGATTGCGATCCACTCGGCGGCGGGGTCGACCTGTTGCTGGGCGCCGAAGCGTACGACGGGTTGCGTTGGCCGGGAGTTCTCGTCGGCAGTGGCCGGATTTCGCTGCCCACACTGACGAAGACGCTGCCGGAGCGCCGCTACCGGGGCGGTCGCCTGCCCTTCGTGTCCTGCGATCGCATGGGGCAAGGGCCCACCGCCGAGTCGGTCGCCTCCATCGTCGAAGCCGGACGGCGGGCGGGCAGCGTGGTCGTGTGCGACCTGCCCCGGCATCTCGGGCCGCAGGCCGAAGCCGTGCTGCGGCGAGCCGATCTGGTCGTGCTGGTCGTGCCCGCGGAGGTAAGGGCGTGCGCCGCGGCCAACCGGGTCGCCGAGACGATCGCCGAGGTCCGCGATCACACGCGGCTGGTCGTTCGCGGGCCGGCGTCGAAAGGGCTGTGCCCCGAGGACGTCGCGAAGGCCGTCGGTCTCCCGTTGCTGACCTTCATGCCGCCCGAGCCGCAACTCGAAAGGTCCTTGGAGGCCGGGCGGTTCGAGCCCCGGTCGCGCGGGCCTCTGGTGACCGCCGCGCGCCTGATGCTGTCCGAGGCCCGATCCGGCCTTTGTGGCAAGGCCTCGGCCATCAGCCGCCAGGTCGACCCGATCGAGCGCAGACTCGCGGAGAAGGACTCATGACCAGCGAACTCGTCGAACGCGTCCGGCTTCGCTTGGCCGGCAACGGTTCGGAGACGGACCCGGCAACGGTCGCCGAGGCGGTGCGTGCCGAAGCCGGCGGGCCGGTCGGCCACACGCAGGTACTCGACGCATTGCGTCTGCTGCGCCAGGAGTTCACCGGGGCCGGGCCGCTCGAACCGTTGCTGGCCGAGCCGGGCGTGACGGATGTGTTGGTCACCGCACCAGATGAGGTGTGGGTCGACGACAGCCGAGGACTGCACCCTACGGGCGTCAAGTTCGCCGACGAGGAAGCCGTGCGCAGGCTTGCGCAACGCCTCGCCCTGTCGGCGGGCCGGAGGCTCGACGACGCTCAGCCCTATGTGGACAGTTGGCTTCCTGGTTCCCTGCCCCAGGGGCGGGTTCGCCTGCATGCGGTGCTACCACCGATCGCCGCGCGTGGCACCTGCATCTCGTTGCGCGTGCTCCGGCCCGCCGCACACGATCTGCCCACCCTGCGCACCTTGGGCACCTTCGACGGCGAAGGTGCCAAACTGGTCGAACTCGTTGTGACCGCTCGCCTCGCGTTCCTGGTCACCGGCGGCACCGGCGCGGGCAAGAGCACCCTGCTGTCGGCGATGCTCGGCGCGGTTTCGCCCGCGGAGCGAATCGTCAGCGTCGAGGACGTCGGTGAGTTGCAGCCGGCACATCCCCAGTTCGTCCGTCTCATCGCCAGGCCGCCGAACGTCGAGGGCGCCGGCGAGATCACCCTGCGCGACCTGGTCCGGCAGGCGCTGCGGATGCGTCCGGACCGGCTCGTCGTGGGCGAGGTGCGGGGCTTCGAGGTTTGCGAGTTGCTCAACGCGCTCAACACCGGACACGACGGTGGCGCCTGCACGCTCCATGCCAACTCTCCCAGCGAAGTACCCGCCCGGCTCGAGGCCCTTGCCGCGCTCGGCGGGCTTTCCCGCTCGGCCCTGCACAGCCAGCTCGCCGCGGCGGTTCAGGTCGTGCTGCACATGCGGCGGTTCGGTGCGGGCCAGCGGCGCCTTGCCGAGGTCGGTGTGCTCAGCCGCGACGAGCGCGGCGAGGTACGGGTGGTTCCGGTGTGGGCCGACGGCTCGTGGACGAAGCGCCGGGTGCTGTTGTCCGCGCTGCTCGAAGCGAGAGGGGTGCGGGCGTCATGGTGATCTTCGCGCACAACGGCGCCTTGTGGTGCGCGGCCGGAGCGCTCGCAATCTGGCCTGCGCCACCCACCGCCCTCGCCCGCCTGGCCGCGTTCTGCCCGCGATCGGCCACGCAGGGGCGACGTACCCGCCGAGTGCGAGTTCGCGGCAAGTTCCTGGTCGGGCTGGTCCTGTTGCTGGCCGTTCCGCTCCTGGGACCGGCCGTCGCGGTCTCCGCGGGACTGCTGTGCGCGGCGGGGTATTGCCACCGAAGGGTTTCGGTGCGTGGCAAAGCGGAGATCGCAGGCGCGAAGGACATGGCGGAAGCGATCCGCATGATGGTCGCCGAACTACGCCGGGGCGCGCCCGCGGCGCTGGCCGCCGAATCGGCCGCAGCGGACGCGTCGGGTCGGGCGGCGGCAGCGATGAGGACGCTCGCGGGAACCGCGCGGCTGGGCGCGGACCTCCCGGCCGGTGACCCCGATGCACGCGGGCCGGGCCACGCCGGCCTCGCCACCGCCTGGTCGCTCAGTCGCCGGCACGGTCTTCCCCTCGCGGATCTGCTCGACGCCGTCCGCCGGGACATCCTGGCGAGCGCACGTTTCGCGGCCCGGATCGACGCGACCATGTCGGGGCCACGGGCCAGCGCGGTCGTCCTCGCCACGCTTCCCGCCTTGGGCCTGTTGCTGGGTGAGGCCGTGGGCGCCGCACCGGTAGACGTGCTGACCGGCACCTCGGCCGGCCGGTCGCTGCTGCTCGTCGGGGCCCTGCTCATCCTGGCGGGAGTCGCATGGAGCGCTCGCCTGACGAGACTCAGGCCGCCGCGGTGAGCGCGGCAAGCGCGGTGACGGCGCTGATCGCGGTGGCCTTGCTGGCCTGCCCGGCATCGCGGCCGGCCGCTGTCCGGCTGTCCGTGCTGTCCGGCACGAGTCGCCGGCGGGTGCGGGTGAACTGGCCCGCTCGCGCCCGGCACCGGCCGCGAGCCGACTCCCCCCGGCTCGCGGCCACCTGGGACCTGCTAGCCGCGTGTCTGCGTGCCGGGCTACCCGTGCCGACCGCGATCCGCGCTGTGATCGCGGACCTTTCCGGACCCGAAGCGGACGCACTCAAGGCCGTCGCGGGGTTGCTCGCGCTCGGTGCGGACCCCGCCGAGGCATGGGCTCCGGCACGAGCCTGCACCGGTACCGCGCAACTCGCGCGGGCGGCCCAGCGCACCGCCCGCTCGGGAACCGCACTCGCGGAGGTCGCGGAAGAGTTGGCCGGCGAGGTGCGGTCGTCCTCGGTAGACCAGGCCGAGGCACGAGCACAACGTGCCGCGGTGTTGATCGCCGGGCCGCTCGGCTTATGTTTTCTGCCCGCCTTTCTCTGTCTGGGCGTGGTGCCGGTCGTGCTCGGACTCGCAACTCGGCTGTCGCTCCCATAACTATCCACAACAGACAAACGAGAACGAAAGGATTCCCATGATGTTCTGGAAAATCGAGCGGTCCGGACCGGACCTGGTCGGTGGCACGCCCACTCGGTGGCGGCCGTGGGGCACAAGATCTTTGGCATTGTTGGCAAACGGGCGCCGCTCAGGGAAAGACCGTCGCCGGCGCACGGATCTCGGGCGAGAATGGCTGCACCGGACTCACTGGACGTCCGACGACGGAATGACCACGGCGGAATACGCCATCGGCACCGTCGCCGCCGCGGCCCTCGCCGCGATTCTCTATACCGTCGTCACCGGTGACTCGATCGTGTCAGGGCTCACCTCACTCATTCAACGCGCCCTGACGGTGGCCTTCTAGAGCGGGACGTGGCGAATGCAGACGCGGCAATCCGCGGCGCGGACAAGCATCAATCCGCCGGTTACGGACCGGGGCGCGGTCACCGTCGAGGCGGCGATCGCCCTGAGCGCATTGACCTTGGTGTTCGCCCTGCTTCTCGCCGGCACCGTCACCATGACCGACCAGTTGCGGTGTGCCGACGCGGCGAGAGAGGCGGCGCGGCTGATCTCCCGTGGAGAGCCGCGACTCGCCGAGGAGGCGGTCGCGCGGATCGCCCCGCAGGGCGCGCAGCTAAGCGTTAACACGGAGGGAGACAACGTGATGGTCCAGGTTCGCGCGAACGCCGTGGCCGGTTTGCTGCCCGGCGTAAACCTCGTGGCAGTGGTCCACACCGTTTTGGAACCAGGCGTTTCCCATGCGAACGGGTGACTCCGGCACGGCGACCGTGTGGGCGGCCGGCGCGATCGTCGCACTGCTGGTGGTCGCCGGAGCGCTGTTTTCCCTCGGATCGGTGGTGTTGGCCCGCCAGCGCGCGGCCGACGCCGCCGACCTGGCGGCACTGGCCGCGGCCGGGCATGCAGACAGCGGTGGCGAGGCCGCCTGCGAGCGGGCTCGTTCCGTGGCCGAGGGAATGACGGTCCGCCTGCGGAGCTGCCGGTTTCAGCAGTGGGACGCGCTTGTCGAAGTGGAAGCCGCCGTTGCGGGTGGGATCGGTGTCGCTTCCGCTCATGCCCGGGCAGGTCCTGTCCCCGTGCACCCGTTGGACGTTCAACCTTCGGGCATTGACCCGTGACGGTTCGGCGACGTTGGCGGTGACGTTGCCGGGCAGGCACGTTCACCCGCGAATCACGACCTTCGGACGTGGCGGGCCGATCACGGCCTACTCGTAGTCCCGAGGACGGGCGGTCGTTCACATGCGCCGAGCGGTCGCCCGGCGCTCGCCTTGGCACCAAAGGGTGACCGGCAAAACCGTTGTGGAGCAACGAAAAAATGTGGGTGGTGTCACGTCTTCGGGTGTCGGGCAGGCGCCGTCGGTCGTCGCACACCGATTGTCAACCGGCGTTCGGCCGGCCGATGCCCGCGTGTTGCTCGTCGTTCCGTATCGGCCGGTTGTCGAGCGGGCACTGTCGGTGCTCACCAACTTGCCGTTTAGTGAAATCGGAAGCCACCGTGGGCGGTGGAGTGAACGAGGAGTTGTGAACTGATGTTGGACACGGATTGGTCGGATAGCTGGCGGGGCGCCTTCCGCATCGAGTTGCGTGCGGAGGCGATCGGTCTCGCCTGCCACGGGTGGCCGGTACTGCCCGGCACCTTTCCGACCACGCCGCAGAGTGGCGGCAAGACCTGGACCGGCCCGGTGCCGGTGCACGCCGACTGGGCCGACCGTATCGGCGCACACCCGAACGAGGTCGCCGAGTGGTGGGCCAAGCCGTACAGCCTGCTCGTCGCGACCGGGAAGGTGCTGGACGCCGTCGAGGTGAGCGACACGCTCGGCAAGCGCGCCGCGCGATTGCTCCGCGCGACCGGTCACCCCGCTCCCATCGTGGCGACTCCGGACGGCCGCTGGCTGTTCCTGACCACTGTCGCCGACCGGTTCCCGGACCGGCTCGCCACCAGCGGCGAGGTCCGCTGGCACGGCGAGGGCGGCTGGGTTCCGCTGCCGCCCACCCCCTACCAGCACGGTGTCGTGCACTGGCGGGTCAAGCCGGACGTCTGGGGCTGGCGACTCCCGGCCGCGGACGCCGTCCACTCGGTGCTCGTACGTGCACTGGACCAGACCGACGACAGGGAGGTGCGTGGTCAGCAGTTGGTCGCGGCGTCCGCCGCGGCGTGAACAACGTGGTCGTGCCGGCCGACGTGGTGACGTACCGCCCCGAGCACGGCGTCCAGTACGGCCACTGCCCCCGCCTTGTCCAGTGGATCGTTGCCGTTCCCGCACTTCGGTGACTGCACACAGGACGGGCATCCCGCCGGGCACTCGCAGGAGTTGATCGCCTCCCGCGTAGCGGCCAGCCACGGGACCAAAGCGGCGAAACCGCGATCGGCGAATCCCGCACCACCGGGATGGCCATCGTGCACGAACACCGTTGCCTCCCCGGTGTCGATGTGCAGCGCGGTCGAAACACCGCCGATGTCCCAGCGGTCGCAGGTAGCGAACAGCGGTAGCAGGCCGATCGCCGCGTGTTCGGCGGCATGCAGGGCGCCGGGGACGCGCGCCGGGTCAAGACCGGCGCCCCCCGGTGCCCTGCCGCAGTCCAGTAACTCGGCTGACACCGTGTACCAGACCGCCCGGGTCTCCAGCTTCTGCTCGGGCAGGTCCAGCGCCACCTGGTCCAGGATTTCACCGGACGGCCGCCGGCGCAGGTACCCGACGACCTGCGAGCTCACGGCGACGTCGCCGAGACAGACGCTCACCCCGCCGTAGTCGATCCGCTCCTGGGTGCTCAAGACCGAGATGTCGGCCACCTCGCGTGGCGAGGTCGTCCAGTCCGGATCCTCCGCATGTACCAGTGCGATTCCGGATTCCAGGTCCAGCTCGTCCACCACATAGGAAGAACCCTGGTGGAGATAGACCGCGCCCGGATGCACCGTCGTGCAGGCCGATCCGGGATCGACGGTGCCGAGCAGTCGCGACGTGTCCGCCTCCACCACCGCGATCTGCTCTCCGCCCGATCCCCGGATGTCCACCTCGTGGTGTGGGCGATCCCGTGAAGTCCAGTACCAGCCGCTCGGCCGCCGGCGCAGCAGCCGGTCCGCGACCAGCGAGTCGAGCACATCCCGCGCCGCCGCGCTGCCGAAGGTGTCAAGTTCTCCCGCCGTGATGGGGAGCTCCGCGGCGGCGCAGGCCAGCTGCGGCGCCAGCACGTAGGGGTTGGCGGGATCCAGCACCGTCGTTTCCACCGGCCGTTCGAGGATCGCCGCCGGGTGGTGCACGAGATAGGTGTCCAGCGGGTCGTCGCGAGCGACGAACACGACCAGCGCGTCGTCGGCGGCCCGGCCCGCGCGCCCGGCCTGCTGCCAGAACGAGGCGAGCGTTCCCGGGTACCCGGCGAGCACGACGGCGTCGAGACCCGCGATGTCCACACCGAGTTCGAGCGCGTTGGTCGTGGCGACGCCCAGCAGATCCCCGGACAGCAGGGCTTTTTCCAATGCCCGCCGCTCCTCCGGCAGGAAGCCCGCGCGGTAGGCGGCCACCTGCTTGGCCAGTACGGAGTCGACTTCGGACAGCAGCCGGCGGGCGCTCAGTGCGGTCAGCTCGGCGCCGCGGCGCGACCGCACGAAGACCAGCGAGCGCGCCCCCTCCACGACGAGTTCCGCCAGGATCCGGCCGGCCTCCGCGCCCGCGGACCTGCGCACCGGCGCCCCGTTCTCGCCGGTGAAGTCCGGCAACAACGGGGGTTCCCACAGGGCGACCACGCGTGCTCCGCGTGGTGAGGCGTCGTCGACCACCGCCGCGCATTCCTCCCCGGTGAGCCGCCCGGCGAAGTCCGCGGGTGCCGCCGTGGTCGCCGACGCGAGAACGAACACCGGCGAGGCGCCGTAGTGCCGTGCGACCCGCCGCAGGCGGCGTAGCAGCAAGGCCACGTGTGACCCGAACACCCCGCGATAGCTGTGGCACTCGTCCACGACCACGTAGGTGAGCTTGCGGAAGAATCTCGCCCATCTGGCGTGGTTCGCCAGGATGCCGCGATGCAGCATGTCCGGGTTGGTGAAGACCCACCGGGCATGCGCGCGAACCCAGTCCCGTTCGGCTAGCGGTGTGTCGCCGTCATAGGAGGCTGCACGCACACCCGGGATGTCGAACGAGGACACCGCGCGGAGCTGGTCCGCGCCGAGCGCTTTGGTCGGCGACAGGTACAGCGCGCAGGCACGCTCGTCCTGGGCGAGGCTGGACAGCACGGGGAGCTGGTAGGCAAGCGACTTGCCGGAGGCGGTCCCGGTCGAGATCACCACGTGCTGCCCGTCGAACGCGAGCGATGCGGCCTCGATCTGATGCGACCACGGCCGCGTTGCCCCGGCGGACCGCAGCGCGGCCACCACCCGCGGGTCCGCCCACGACGGCCAGTCCGCATGCCGCGGCTCCCGCGCGGGTAGCTCGGCCACGTGGGTCACCGGGTCGGCCGCCTCGGGAATGCCCGCGGTGATCCGGTCCAGCAACCGCCGCGCCCGCTCGGTCGGTGCCGCGGAGGCCGCGTTCTGATTCGGCGCCAGGCTTTCAGCCACGTCACTCAGGGTGGCACAGGGGTACGACATCGCCCTACCGCGGCGGCAGTGATCACGACCGGGGTTTGGTTCCCCACCGTGAGAAGTCTCACATATACGGATGGTAATCATGAGGGGACGCCCTGACCGTGTCGCGTCCAGTACCAATACACTCCGGCAAATGACACCAAATGTGGTGTAGATCCCTCGCCAGCGTCGGCAAGGCTGTCCGCAGCGAAGCCGTCGCTGGCACAAGGCGACGTTCCAGGAGGACGGATGTCCCGGCAGTTCCTCGCGGAAGGCCTCGAGCTTTCCGGAGGTGACTACGGCGTCGTGGCCGTGGTCGCCGTGGTCGCCCTTGCCGCACTGGCGGTTGGCTATGTCCTGCTCAGGGAGGTGCTGGCCGCCGGCCAGGGCACCCCCAAGATGCAGGAGATCGCCAAAGCGGTGCAGGAAGGCGCGGCTGCCTACCTCAAGCGGCAACGCAACACGCTCTCCATCTTCGGTGTGGTCGTGTTCCTGTTGCTGTTCGCACTACCGGCGGAAGGTTGGAGCGAGCGCATCGGCCGCTCGCTGTTCTTCCTCGTCGGTGCGGCGTTCTCGTTCACCATCGGCTATCTCGGCATGTGGCTGGCGACCCAGGCGAACCTGCGGGTCGCGGCGGCGTCCCGGGAGGCGGGTGGCCGGGAAACGGCGATGCGCGTGGCGTTCCGGACCGGTGGCGTGGTCGGCATGATCACCGTTGGTCTCGGCCTGTTCGGCGCGGCGATCGTGGTGCTCGCCTACGCGGGCCAGGCGCCGAAGGTCCTGGAGGGCTTCGGGTTCGGCGCCGCGCTGATCGCCATGTTCATGCGTGTCGGCGGCGGCATCTTCACCAAGGCCGCCGACGTGGGCGCGGACCTGGTCGGCAAGGTGGAGCAGAACATCCCCGAGGACGACCCGCGTAACGCGGCGACGATCGCCGACAACGTCGGTGACAACGTCGGGGACTGTGCCGGTATGGCGGCCGACCTGTTCGAGTCCTACGCCGTGACGCTGGTGGCCGCGCTGATTCTCGGCAGCACGGCGTTCGGCAAGGACGGCCTGCTGTTCCCGCTGATCGTGCCCGGCATCGGCGTCATCACGGCCGTGATCGGTGTGTACATCACCAAGGCAAGGTCTGGCGAGAACGGCCTGGTGACCATCAACCGCTCGTTCTACATCTCGGCGATCATCTCCGCGGTCCTGTGCGCGGTCGCTGCGTTCCTGTTCCTCCCCAGTTCGTTCGCCGGCTTCGGCGCAGATCACGCGAGCATCGGCGGCAATCCCGCGGTCATCGCGACCGTCTCGGTGATCATCGGCATCGTACTGGCCGCGGTCATCCTGCGGTTGACCGGCTACTTCACCGGCACCGAGCACGGGCCGGTCAAGAACGTCGGCAAGACTTCGGAGACCGGTCCCGCGACGGTGATCCTGTCCGGGATCTCGGTGGGCTTCGAATCGGCCGTGTACACGGCCGTGGTGATCGCCGCCGCCGTGTTCGGGGCGTATCTGCTGGGTGGCATGGTCGCGCTGTTCGCGGTCGCACTGGCCGGCACCGGCCTGTTGACCACCGTCGGCGTCATCGTCGCGATGGACACCTTCGGCCCGGTTTCGGACAACGCGCAGGGCATCGCGGAGATGTCCGGCGAGGTGGACGAGAAGGCGGCGCAGATCCTGACCGAGCTGGACGCGGTCGGCAACACCACCAAGGCGATCACCAAGGGCATCGCGATCGCCACCGCCGTGCTCGCGGCGACGGCGCTGTTCGGCTCCTACTCCGACTCGATCGCCAAGGCGCTCGCCACGGCCGGTCAGGCGGCGGCGAGTCTGCCCGCCACCTTCCTCAACAACATCGTCAGCGCGAACACCCTGGTGGGCGTGATCATCGGGGCCGCGGTGGTGTTCATGTTCTCCGGTCTCGCGGTGAACGCGGTGTCGCGTGCGGCGGGTGCGGTGGTCTTCGAGGTGCGCCGCCAGTTCCGGGACATCCCGGGGATCATGGAGGGCACCACGCGGCCCGAGTACGGCAAGGTCGTCGACATCGTCACCCGTGACTCCCTGCGGGAGCTGGCCACGCCCGGCCTGCTGGCGGTGTTCGCCCCGATCGCGGTCGGGTTCGGGCTCGGCACCGGCGCGCTCGCCGGTTACCTCGCCGGCGCGATCGCGACCGGCACCCTGATGGCGATCTTCCTCGCCAACTCCGGCGGAGCGTGGGACAACGCGAAGAAGCTGGTCGAGGACGGGAACCACGGTGGCAAGGGGTCCGAGGCCCACGCCGCGACGGTCATCGGCGACACGGTCGGCGACCCGTTCAAGGACACCGCGGGCCCGGCGATCAACCCGCTGATCAAGGTGATGAACCTGGTGTCGGTGCTGATCGCGCCGGCGGTCGTGCAGTTCTCGATCGGCCCGGACGCCTCGCTGGGCGTACGGATCGCGATCGCTCTGGTGGCCGTCGCGGTCATCGTGGTCGCGGTGGTCGTCTCCAAGCGCCGCAGCACGGTGATCGCGGAACCCGCGAGTGAGAAGGCCGAGCCGGCCAAGGCCGGGTAGCGCAGGCACACTCGGGGCCCGCCACGGATGTCGACGTGGCGGGCCCTGTTGCGCCAGCCCACCACCGCCCTCGGCGGACGGGCTCCGCGCGGCGGTGACAACCTGCCCGAAAGTTGCGAAGTGTAAACGTATCGGTACCGTCGGGGTGGTACCCGTCGTCAGGAGGTGTGCGCGTGCGAGCCGGGAAGTACCTGCTCCTAGTGGTGCTGACCGGTGTCTGCACGGTTCTGGCCGCCTGTGGCCAGCCGCCGGCGGCCGTGTCTCCGGGGGGTCCGGGCCTGTCCAGGGGCGACGTGGACCGGCAGGAGGCGGCGACTCGCTGGGCGAACGACTACTGCATCGCGGTCGGCTCGCTGGTGGACGGCCTGGCGGCCATGCCGACCGTCGACCCGAGCACGCCGCAACGCGCCGTGCGGACCTCGAGCGAACTGCTCGGGTCGGTGATCAACGGGTTGGACCAGGCCGTGCAGGGCCTGGATGCGCTGCCGCCTTCGCCCGTTCCCGGCGGGGACGGCGTGCGCGCGGACGCACTGAGGAGTTTCACCACGGTTCGGGCCAACGCGGTGGCGGCCAAGACGCAACTCGACAGCGTGTCCAACAACAGCAGGATCGATCAGCAGACGCTGGGCGCGGCTCGTGGCCCGCTGGACGAGGTGTCCAGGCTGGATTTGCTGGCCGGCTTCGACACTTATCCCGAGCTGGCCGCCGCGCGGTTGCGGGCTCCCGTTTGCGGGCAGCTCACCGCGCATGCGACGCCGGAATCGACGACCGCGGCGAGCCCGCAATCCGGGACCGGCGGGAACTGAATTTCGCCGGCTTTTTCGACCGGACTCCTTTGTTCAGAACGTGTTCGGGTAGCCAGGCCGTGGCGTCGATCATCGGCTGCCGGTTGACCACGATGGCGGCCTGCCTCCCCGCCCACGTGCAGTGTTGTTGTCTGTCACCAAGCGTGCTCATCTCGCGTTTTGGATAACCTTGCTCTGGCGTTTAATCGAACTGCAGTTCTACCATTGGCCGGATGGACCAGATTTCGTTCTTCTCGGCGGAGGCGAGCGGGCCGCGTCCGGCCGACCTGGCCGGGGTGCTGTGCGGGCCGGGGCAGATCGAGATTTTCGGCCGGACCGCGGCCAGGCTCTCCGTCGCGGTGGATGAGCCGTGGCGGGCGCGGGCGCTGGCTGCCGAGTTCACCTGTCGCGGGATCGGCGCGGGTGTGGTGACCGAGGACGGGCGGCCGCTCCTGCGTACCGCGTTCCGGGTCGGCCTGATCGGGCTGGCCAACGCTTGGTGTTCCGGCCCGGCGAAGGTCGTGCCGCGCGGGTTCCGGCTGACCGGCGCCGAACTCCGGTTGTGGGCACTGGCGGCCGGACAGGCGGGCGAGCGCGACTACCTGCTCGCGATGGACGAGCAGGCTCCGCAAACGCATGCGGCGCTGGCGGACGCGCTCGGCTGTCTGGGGTTGCCCTGTCAGGTGGTGACCCCGCGCGGCGGTGGCCCGGCCATCCGGGTCACCGGTCGTCGTCGCCTCGCTGCCCTTGGCGAACTGCTCGGTGCCCCGCCGCCTGCCACCGAAGGCGCCTGGCCGGGGCAGCATGAGGCGGAACGGCGCGGGCCGATCGCGGGCTTGCGCGGCAGACAGCCGCGCCGGGCCAGGTCGAGGACGTTGCCGGGATCCATGACCGCCACGATCTGGTAGGCCCGCTGCCCATAGAGCGTCCTTTGTGGACAGAGATGGAGATGAAACGCAAGCGGAGGACGTTTCGCTTCGTGCGGCGAATAAATCACGCAGTCGACGGCACGGGTCAGGGCCGTGGGAAATGACCGCACAGCACAGTGATCGGCGCGCCCACGTTTTCTGGCGGATGCGGAAAGAGTTCGTCGAGCCCGTACTCGATCTGCCGGTAGGTCGAATCGAGCCGGTACAGTGTCATCTCTGTGCCGGTCATGGTGCGGTGGACGATTTCGCGATCGTGTCGGTGTAGCCGCCGGACGCCGGAGGAACCCGCTGATGGTGATGGCGGCGACCAGGGTAGTAAGGATGATGCCCAGGCGGCGGGCCGCGGCGTCGGAGTGTAGTTGAGTCGTTACCGATCGACCCCGGGGATTGTGTGGTGACTATCACGTGCTAGGTGTGGAAGGGAAACGCCGCCCTCCTCAGCGCCGATGCGCTTCACACCACCTGGACGGCGTGTTGTGCCGCCTGAGCGGACACAGCCGGCCACCAGAGTGCACACTGGCGGGTTGAACAGGCGTCGCGAGGCAGCGACGGGAACGGGCAGGAGAGCGGGACAGCGTGGCTGGAGCACGGACCAAGAAGAAGGACGCGGGGGTGAACGGCGCCGGCCGTCGGCGGCTCGTCATTGTCGAGTCGCCCACCAAGGCCAAGAAGATCGCTCCTTACCTCGGTGGCGGCTATGTGGTCGAGTCCTCGGTCGGGCACATTCGCGACCTCCCGCGCGGTGCCGCCGACGTCCCGGCGAAGTACAAAGGGGAGACGTGGGCCCGCCTCGGCGTCAACGTCGAGCACAACTTCGAGCCGCTCTACGTGGTGACCCCGGACAAGAAGGCCAAGGTCACCGAGCTGAAGAACCTGCTCAAAGACGTCGACGAGCTCTACCTGGCCACCGACCCCGACCGCGAGGGCGAGGCCATCGCCTGGCACCTGCTGGAGACCCTCAAGCCGAAGGTGCCGGTGCGCCGCATGGTGTTCCACGAGGTCACCGAGCAGGCCATCCAGGCGGCCGCGGCCGATACCCGGGATCTGGACTCCGACCTGGTCGACGCGCAGGAGACCCGCCGTATCCTGGACCGGCTCTACGGCTACGAGGTATCCCCCGTGCTGTGGAAGAAGATCATGCCGAAGCTGTCGGCCGGCCGGGTCCAGTCGGTCGCCACGCGGATCATCGTGGAGCGCGAGCGGGAGCGGATGCGCTTCACCTCGGCCTCCTACTGGGACATCGCGGCGACGATGGACGCGGGGGAGGACGCGTCCCCGCGCTCCTTCGGAGCACGGCTGGTTTCGATCGACGGCGCGCGCCTGGCGACCGGTAAGGACTTCGGCGCGAACGGACAGCTCAAGGCGACCGCCAAGGATGTCCGGGTGCTCGGCGAGGAAGACGCCAACCGGCTGGCCGCCGCGTTGCGAGAGCGCGATTTCCGAGTCGCCTCCGTCGAGGAAAAGCCGTACACGCGTCGCCCGTACGCGCCGTTCATGACGTCGACGTTGCAGCAGGAGGCCGGCCGCAAGCTGCGGTTCTCCTCGGAGCGGACCATGCGCGTCGCGCAACGGCTGTACGAGAACGGCTACATCACCTATATGCGGACGGACTCCACGACGCTGTCGGAGACAGCGCTGGCCGCGGCTCGCAACCAGGCCAGGGAGCTGTACGGCGCGGAGTACGTCTCGCCGAGCCCGCGCCAGTACACGCGCAAGGTGAAGAACTCGCAGGAGGCTCACGAGGCGATCCGTCCGTCCGGCGAGGTGTTTCGCACGCCAGGCCAGGTCGCGGGCGAGCTGGAGTCCGACGAGTTCCGGCTCTACGAGATGATCTGGCAGCGCACCATCGCCTCCCAGATGGCCGACGCCAAGGGCACCACGATGTCGGTCCGGATCGTCGGCGCCGCGACCAGCGGCGAGGAGTGCGTCTTCTCCGCGTCAGGTCGCACGATCACCTTCCCCGGCTTCCTCAAGGCATACGTGGAGGCGGTGGACACCGAGGCCGGCGGTGAGGCCGACGACAAGCAGAGCAGGCTGCCGCGCCTGGTGACCGACCAGGGGCTCACCGCGACCGAACTCGTCCCGGACGGCCACACCACCTCGCCGCCGGCGCGATACACCGAGCCGAGCCTGGTCAGCAAGTTGGAGGAGCTGGGGATCGGGCGCCCGTCCACCTACGCCTCGATCATCAAGACCATCCAGGACCGCGGCTACGTGTGGAAGAAGGGTTCCGCGCTGGTGCCGTCGTGGGTGGCGTTCGCCGTGGTCGGGCTGCTGGAACGGCACTTCGAGCGGTTGGTGGACTACGACTTCACCGCGGCGATGGAGGACGAGCTCGACCGCATCGCGGCCGGTGACGAGCAGCGCACGCGCTGGCTGTCGAAGTTCTACTTCGGCGGCGACATGGGCGTGGACGGGTCGATCGGCCGCCTCGGCGGGCTGAAGAAGCTGGTCGGCACGGGGGTCGAGGACATCGATGCCCGCGAGATCAACTCGATCCCGCTGTTCGCCGACGACCAGGACCGCACGGTGTACGTGCGCGTCGGCCGCTACGGACCGTACCTCGAGCGTGAGGTGGACGGCGCCTCCCAGCGGGCGAACCTGCCTGAGGACATGCCCCCGGACGAGCTGACCGCCGAGATCGCCGAGAAGCTGTTCGCCACTCCGCAGGAGGGCAGGCTGCTCGGCACGGACCCGGTCAGCGGGCACGAGATCGTGGCCAAGGACGGCCGGTTCGGGCCCTACGTGACGGAGATCCTGCCGGAGCCGGCGGAGGCAGGCGCGGAGACCGGGAAGAAGACCACCAAGGCGAAGAAGCCGAAGCCACGCACGGGATCGCTGTTCAAGTCGATGTCGATCGAGACGATCACTCTCGAAGACGCGCTGAAGCTCCTTTCCCTGCCCCGCGTGGTCGGCAAGGATCCCGAAAGCGGCGACGAGATCACCGCGCAGAACGGGCGCTACGGGCCGTACCTGAAGAAGGGCACCGACTCGCGGTCGCTGGACAGCGAGGATCAGCTGTTCGCGATCACGCTGGAAGACGCGCTCAAGATCTATGCCGAGCCGAAGCGCCGGGGTCAGCGGGGCACCGCGAAGCCGCCGTTGAAGGAACTCGGCAACGACCCGGCGTCAGGCAAGCCGATGGTGGTCAAGGACGGCCGTTTCGGGCCCTACGTGACGGACGGCGAGTACAACGCAACCCTGCGTAAGACGGACAGCATCGAGGAGTTGACCGCCGAGCGTGCGGCCGAGTTGCTCGCCGAGAAGCGGGCGAAGGGACCCGCGCCGAAGCGGAAGAAGACGACGAAGGCCACGAAGGCGAAGTAGCCGCTCATTTGCTGGTCGAACAGGCGTTCTTCCCGGAATCCGGAAAGTGTCGGTGGGTCGGTGCACACTGTCGACCGTGACCACCACATTCGAACTGTTGTACGAGGCGGCCGGCCCGGTGCTGGACACCGTGCCGGTGCGCCCGTCGTGTCGCGACGGCTACGACCCGGACGCCGCCGACGCCGCGGTCGAGCGCCTGCGGTTCCCGTTCTCGGGTTCACCTGATCCGGCGGATCTGGTCGCCGAGATCGAGGCGCACAACTCGTTCATGGCACGGCTTCGCGGCACCCCGCTGGTCGACGGCCCCGACCTGAGCGAAGCGGCGATGCACGCGTTCGATCTTGTGCTGCGCGGGCCCATCCGGCTCACGGTCTCCGGTGTGTACGCCGATAGCGCTGTGCCGCTGGACGTTCGCTGCTACGCGGATCGCGAGGTCGGGGTGGTGTGGAACTTCGGGAAGGAGAGCACCGACGTGTGCGGCGGGCACTTCCCGGACGTGCTGGACACCCTCCTCGGCTTCCTGCCCTGCGAACATGCCGGTCGCTCGGCCGTGGTCCACGTCCCCGCCGGCGCCGACGGGGTCATACCGGAGGGTTTCGCCGCCGAGGTCGACCGGCTGCGGTCGTTTCTGGCCCTGCCCCGCCGCGGGACGGCCATCTTCGACATGCTCGCCTTCGACAACATCTTCGCCGAGTTCCCCGTGCTCGGGTTCCTCGTGATCGACAATGCGCTCGGGCGCCACGTGCTCGCCTCCTGGGACGCGGGCATGGTGCTACGGCCGGTCGACGACCGGTGGCTTTCGTGGTGGTTGGGCAAGTGTGTGGCGGCGGTGGCGGTCCATGGGTGACTCTGCGTACCCGGCCGGTGCGGGCCGTCTAGCCCGGATGGCCGCGCCATTGCCAGAAGATGACCATTACCCTGGACGGGAGGCTCCCGGAGGCCAGGGAGCTCCGCGAACAGGAAACGGGAGTGGGGCGGATGGCCAAGGACGACGCGTTGGACGACGGCACCCAGGCGTCGCTGTTCGGCGACGCGCTGTCGGGCCCGGTCAACGGTTCGGCGGACGAGTTCCAGTTGACCCGGGTGGCGTCACCGGTGAAACCGGATTCGAGCAGGGTGCCCGACCTGGTCGCGGCCGAACTCGGCGAGGACCCCCTCGGCGGCGATGTCCAGGCTCCGCTTCCCGCGCACACGGCCGCGCCGATCGATCCCGCGCCCCCGCTGGGGATTCTCCCGCGACAGCGCAGTCGGCCGGGCCTGCGTGGTTACCGTCCGTCGCTGCGGTTGCCGCGGATCACGTTGCCGCAGCCCGGCACCGTCCGCGCCGTGAAACCGTCGGCGGGGTCGGCCGGGGTCATCGTCGCGGTGGTGTTGATGATCGTGTTCTTGGTGCTCGCGATCGAGTTCGTGACGAGCCTGATCAGCAGCATCACGGGTTTGTTCCACTGACCCTCGGCGGCCTCGCCGATCGCCCCCTCGGGGCGAGCGGACGGGCGTAGCCGGATCTGCCGGCAGGCGCGCTATCCTGGCGACAAGGCGCCCATCAGGGATTATGGGGGTTGTTAGGAGAGCCGCGAGCTGAACGAATTGGCGCGCTTTCGCGCGGAATCGCCGGTGGTTCGGGCGTGCTCAGGTTGACGGAGCTACCCTGGCGACACGATCCGGTGACCCGATTGGCCTAGCCAGCCGAGGCTCACCGGCGCCACGGGAGCTAATGGGGTGGGTCGGATCAGCGAAGTCGTACAGACCAAACCTGACGTCGAAGCGCCTGCCGGCCGGGAGGCGTCCACGATCTATCGGGCGCGGCGCGTGCTGGCGATCCGGCCATTCCGGAGACTGTGGGGCGTCACCTACCTGTGCAGCGTGGCGGACTGGCTGACCATTCTGGGCGTCACGAGCATGGCGACCAAGCTGACCCAGAACTACACGGCACAGAACTTCGCGTTCACCGGGGTGTTGCTGTCGGCGCTGCTGCCCGGGCTGCTGTTCGCCCCGGCCGGCGGCCTGCTCGCCGACCGGTTCGACCGGCGGAAGGTCATGTTCTGTGCGGACCTGCTGCGTTGCGGGTTCATCATGTCGATCGCCCTGGTCGGCACGGGCTGGTGGCTGTACACGGCGAACTTCCTGGCCAGCGCCAGCGCGATGATGTGGATCCCGTCCAAGGACGCGGCCGTGCCGAACCTGCTGCGCCGGCCGGACCAGGTGGAGACCGCCAACCAGCTGGGCATGGTGATGACCTACGGGCTGGCGGTGGTCAGCGCGGGGGCGATCTACTCGTTCGTCACCGGGATCGGCCCGGCGCTGCACCTGCCCGCGAGCCTGTTCGGCCAGCTGGGTTTCGCCAAGGTGATCGTGGTGTTGATCGGGCTGCTCTACCTGACCAGCGCGATCCTGATCATCACCAGGATTCCCGAGCTGTCGTTGCGCAACACGCATGCCGCGGCCGTGAGCGCGCCGAAACCGAAGGCCGAGGCGCCCGGCCTCGGTGCGCTGCTGAAGGACGCCGGCCGGTTCGTTCGCAGCACCCCGCTGGTGCGCGGCCTGCTGATCGGTGCGGCCGGCGCGTTCGCGGCGGGCGGCGCGGTGGTCGGGTCTGCCCAGCCGTACGCGGCCAGCCTGCTCGCCGGCGACTCGGCCTGGGGCCTGCTGCTGGTCGCGGTCTTCCTGGGGCTCGCCTCGGGCATGGGCGGCGCGCCCAAGCTGGCCCGGCGGCTGCCGCACGACCGGCTCTTCGGGATTTCGATCGTGCTGGCCGGGTTGGCGTTGATCCTGGTAGCGCTGTCGCCACACCTGGTCGTGTCGCTGGTGGCGGTCGCGATCGTCGGCGCCTGCGCCGGGGCCGCCTTCCTGACCGGCGTGACGATCATCGGCTCGCAGGTCGACGACGCCATCCGCGGCC
Organism: Amycolatopsis taiwanensis DSM 45107; assembly: GCF_000519205.1. Lineage (GTDB taxonomy): Bacteria > Actinomycetota > Actinomycetes > Mycobacteriales > Pseudonocardiaceae > Amycolatopsis_E > Amycolatopsis_E taiwanensis. The sequence continues at coordinate 145,397 of NZ_JAFB01000015.1, forward strand.
GGATCAACGCGATCTACCAGGCCATGATGAAGATCATCGTGTTCGGGTCGACGGCCATGGTGCCGCTGCTGATCGGGTTGACCAGGCCGCGCACGATCACCATCTGGGGCAACGAGATCATCATCGACGGTACTCGCCCGGTCATGCTCGGCGGTGGCATTCTCGCCGCACTGGTCGGCGTCGTCGCCTACCGTCAGATGGATTCGCGCCGGTCCGAGACGATCATGGCGGACCTGCGCAACGTGATCCGGCGGCGCCCGAAGCGGGTCAACGGCCTGCTCATCGCGTTGGAAGGCACGACGGCGGCCGACACGGCGAGCCAGGCGGCGCACCTGGCCGAGTGGCTGCGTTCGGCCGGGCCACGCCCGGTGGTGCTGGCCGCCGACCCCGCACTGGACGACAAGCGGCTGGCCAAGCTGGTCAGCGGCGCGTCACTGTCGGGCGCCCGGGCACAAGCGCTCGCGGCCGCCGCGGTGCGCGCGGACATCGTCGAACGCGACGTGCAACCGGCACTGGATGGTGGCTCGATCGTCGTGATGGAACGGTTCGTGGATTCGCCGCTTGCGCACCTGTCCGCGGTGGCCGGGCTGGACGCCAAGGAGCTGGAAGGGCTCGCGGATTGGGCCACCGGCCGCCTGCGGCCGGATGTGACGGTCCTGCTCGATGCCGCTCCGACGGGCGCGGCGGCCGGCCCGGTCTCGGTAGAGGACCAGTGGCGGGTGCAGAATCTGCTCAGCGAAATGGCCGCCGCCGATCCCGACCACTACGTGGTGGTGGACGGCGACGGCGACGAGGATGAGGTCGCCGCGCGGGTGCGCAGCGCGGTGCAGGCGATACTGGTCGGCCGGCGCTCGGGGCTGGCGCCGATCGAGGTGGCGCCGTGACGTGGCCCGGCCGGAGTGCGCGGGCGCTCGCGGAGGAGAGGTCTTGAGTTCGGTCTGGTCGCAACTCGTCGGGCAGGAGCCCGCCGTCGAGGTGCTCTCGTCGGCCGCTGCCGCGGCGGCGCGGATCGTGGCCGGAGAACTCGACGCGGTCCACGAACGTGGCCGGGCGGGTGCGATGACCCATGCCTGGCTGCTGACCGGTCCCCCCGGATCCGGGCGGTCGGTGGCCGCCCGGACCTTCGCCGCGGCCCTGCAATGCCTGTCCGGCACCGGTTGCGGTGAGTGCACCGGTTGCCGGACCGCGCTCCACGGCACGCACGCCGATGTCCGCCTGGTGGTGCCGGAGGGCCTGTCCATCTCGGTCGCGGAGATGCGTGCGCTGGTGCAGTCGGCGGCGCGCCGCCCGACCACCGGGCGGTGGCAGGTCGTGATCATCGAAGATGCCGACCGGTTGACCGAGGGAGCGTCGAACGCGCTGCTCAAGGCGGTCGAGGAGCCGCCGGATCGCACGGTGTTCCTGCTGTGTGCCCCATCGGACCATCCCGAGGACGTCTCGGTGACGATCCGGTCCCGGTGCCGTCTGGTGAACCTGCGCACACCGCCACCGGAGGCGATCGCACGGGTCTTGTTGGAGCAGGACGGCATCGATCTCGAGCTGGCGCAATGGGCGGCTTCGGTGTGCGGGGGTCACGTCGGCCGGGCCCGGCGCCTTGCTACCGACGAGAATTCCCGCAAACGGCGGGAGACCGTGTTGCGGATCCCGTTGGGGTTGAACCGCCCCTCGGACGTCTTCGGCTGCGCCGATGAGTTGATCAGCGCCGCGGAGGGGGACGCCGTCGAGGAGAGCAAGGTCCGCGACGAGGCCGAGAAGGCCGAATTGCGCACGGCCATGGGGGGCGACGCCACCGGAAAGGGCGTCGCCGGTGCGAAACGCGCCGCGGAAGCCGCGGTTAAAGCGCTCGAGAAGCGGCAGAAGTCCCGCGCGACCCGGACCCAGCGCGACACCCTCGACCTGGCCTTGGTCGACCTGGTCGGGTTCTACCGGGATGTTCTGGTCACCGCGAGCGGCGCCAAGGCGGTGCTGACCCATCCAGACCACGCCACGCAGATCGCGACCGCCGCGCGCCAGTGGAGCCCGGAATCCACACTTCGGCGGCTCGAAGCCGTGCTCGCCTGCCGCGAGGCCATCCTGTGGAACGTCAAACCCCGCATCGCCGTGGAAGCGATGGTCACCGCTCTTCGCCAGGGCTGAACCGCACGAACACGCGCCCCTGAACCGGGAACACGCGCCCCCGAACCGGGGACACGGGTGCCTGAGCCGGGGACACGGGTGCTTGAACCGGGGACTCGGGTGCCTGGACCGGGGACTCGGGTGCCTGGAGCGGGAACTCGGGTGCCTGGACCGGGAACTCGGGTGCCTGGACCGGGAACTCGGGTGCTTGAGCCGGGGACACGGGTGCTTGAGCCGGGAACTCGGGTGTCTGGAGCGGGATTTCAGGTGCCGGAGCCGGGGACTCGCGGGTGAGGGGAAGGCTTGACGGGGTTCTTGACCGGACGACGGGCCGGGACGCAGGCGACCAGGATGGCGCCGAGCACGAGCAGAGCGGTGCCCGTCCAGAACATCGGCACCGCCGAGTAGGCGCCGGAGGTGTAGGCGAGCTGTTTCGGCAGGTTGCCGGCGTCCGGAGGTTGCGGCGCCACCGGCGCCGCGACCGGCGTCGTGCTGCCGCACACCACACCACCTGCCGGCGCGTAGGCGCGGCCGATCTGCTCGCCGAGGGACACCTGGGCGAGGGAGGACGGCAGCGCAGGGGTGCCCGTGGGGAGCAGGCCCTGCAGTGCCTGCGTCGGCAGCACTCGCAGATCCAGCAACCGGGCCGAGGCGCCGAGCTGGTAGCCGCCGAACGGGATGGTCAGCTGTTGCCCGTTCTGGTTCAGCTCGGCGATGTTCAGCCGCAGCACTCCGATATCGAGGACCAGGCCGGCCGTGGTCGAAAGCTGTCGCAGACCGTTCGCGGTCGCGACAAGGCCGCCGACCACGGGCAGGCCCTGCACCGCCGTCCCGAGCTCGTCGGACAGCGCTTTCAGAGGGAGGCCGATCGGGATGTCCTTGGTCGGGTGCGCGGCGTCGAGCGTGTACAGCACTTGTCCCTGTCGCTCGATGGTGATGACCGGAGCGGTGTATTCGACCTTCGACGTGGCCTGGTTCCCGGTCGAGGTCACCCGCAGCGTCGGCTGGCCGGTGACCCTCAAGGTCAGCTCCAGCGGCGTGCCCTTGAACAGGTCGATCTCGCCGGCCTGGAGCGTGGACACCGACTCGACGGCCTTGTTCGCCGAGTCCGGCAGGTCCACCAGTCGCATGACGGAATGCGACGACAGCGTTTCGGGCAGGCTCACCAGCGCACCGGTGGCAGCCGGGCCGGAGCCGAGTGAGCCGCTCAGCAACCCGCCGAGCGCCTGCAGGCTCGTCGATGGGTCGAACCCGCCGGCCAGCGGTGGCAGCCCGCTGAGCCTGCCTATCGGCAAGCTCGGCGCCGTGGGGATCGTGTTGAGCAGCGACATGCTTGCCGCCGAGGTGCTCGCGTCCGCGATCGTGCCGACGCAGGGCCCGAGAGCCGGGTTCCACCTGGCGTGCACGCTGCCGCTGAGCAGGCCCGCGTTGACCAGCGGATTCGGCGGTGCGGTCAAGCCACCGGCCAGAGGCTGTGGGTTGTCCGGCAGCGCGGACTGCGCCAGGCCTCCCGGGCCTTGCGGCGCGTCCCCGGCGACGGCGAGGCCGCCCGGCGAGGAATTCGCGATCGACCGCTCCCAGCTGAGGTACGCCTCCGAGTTCGCCTGCGCGCTCGAAAGCCCCATGCCTGCCTCGAGCGCCGACTGCCGGGGCAGTTGCTCGCTGAACCCGGGCAGGATCGACTCGGTGGGCACCGCGTTCGGCAACAACCGGACGATCCCCAGGGATGCCGCCGCGTCCCCGACCGCGTGGCCGAGCGGCTGTGGCCCTTCCGGAGCGGACACGGGTGGCTGCCCGGGCGACACGGGCTGCGGCAGGGGTGTCGTCGGAATCGTGGAGTCCGCCACCGCGGGCGGCGCCAGGAGTAACAGCAAGGCGACAGCCGCCGGGAGGGCCATCGTGCGAGGCAGCCGTCGGCGCATGCGGGGTCCTTCCTCCTGGCGAGTGGTGGTGCCGTGACTCATGGACGCTAACGACGGTGGGGGTGGAAAGTGACGTAGGTCATGCCGGTACACTTAAGCCTCGTTCGCCGCCTTAGCTCAGTCGGCCAGAGCGGCTCACTCGTAATGAGCAGGTCGGGGGTTCGATTCCCCCAGGCGGCTCCCAGGTCAGGGGCTCTCCACGGAGAGCCCCTGACTTATTTGTGGGGCGGGACGCTCGTACGCGCGCTGCCCTTGGGGCGTCCAGTGAGGCGAGATCGAGACCGCTTTCCAGCGGATCACTCAGGGCGCGCGTGTATGTCGGGTTCGACCGTCTGACGAAGAAGCGTCTCCGGCCGGAAGAGATGCGCTGCACGTGGATCCTGCGACCGCATTCGCCCCACGAGGCGAGCGCCACCAGGCACTCGCGCACACATCCAGCGCGCTCGCTCCTTCGCCGCCGGTATTGCCTCAGCGCGTCAGTGTCGCCAGAACGCTCAGATTGAAGCCATGGGTGATGCTGCCGGCGATGGCAGGCATGGTGCCAGGACGGCGGACTGATCTTGGAACCCCAAGTGACCAACGAGCCGCACGTATAGGTAGTGGCCCGCGACGCGTGGACGCCCGTCTGGCCGACGGGGAGAACCCACCGTCGTGACCACGACGTTGGTGTGGAGTCGTCCAGAACAATTCTGGCTGGCTCAAGGCTTCCCGAAGGCCGCCTGCCTAGCGAAGGTTTCGAAGTGGTTTGTAACAGCGGGGCCTGGTCAACACCACCCGACACAGGCCCCACTGTGACCTCAACGCCTCCTGCGGCGCCTACCGGGGGTAGCGCGAAGCACCAACATCACCCCAGTAACCAGCGGTACCCCGACCGCGCCAGCGATATAGGGCGCAACGAGACCGATGACTATCGGTGGCACGGTGACAACGGTAATGAGGCGCAAGGTTTGGCCCCAGGTCTCCAGAACCGCTACGCCACCTGATCCCGCATCTTCGGCCGAGATGGGCCTGTTGTGGTCGTCCTTCGGCGGTACAGTCGCCAACGTTCTATCGCTCCTTCCGTATCCGGGCGTTGAACAGGCGTGGGTTCCTGTGGCAGCAGGGACCCACGCACCCCGCCCTGTTGGTTACACGGCGGGGCGTGTGCATTCTCTCTGCTACTGGTCGGTTTGCCCACGATTAATCGAAATCTTGTCCCCTGAGCCACGGCAGGCGGCGGCGGTTCGCTGTCTCTCGTTGACTACCGAGCGCAGCGGCTGGCAGGTCGCATGTGAGCTTTCTACGTGTGTTGTTGTGCTGAGCTTTGCGCTGATGTGACCCTTGACCACGGAAGGGTCGCAAGTTCACGGAAGCGGAATCGACAGTTGACAGCTTTGCGATTATTGACAAAACGTTCATAAAATAACGTAGTGTGCTGGTCTGGTCGACTACGCTGCCGACGAAGTTCATCCGTTCGGGTAGGGGCCGGGGCCTGAGCAGGGGAGGCTTAGTTGTCGGGGCGGTCGTGGGTGCCTGATGCCAGAATTTCGCCGAGGTGGTCGCGGACGGTGGCGATAGCCGGATCGGCGGCCTGGTTGGTTCGGGTGGCGGTCGCGAGCATCCGTTTGGGGGCTGACGGGTGCGGGATGGCGGCGACGCCGTCCGGGAGATCGGGGCGTCCCAGCCGGGGAACGAGCGCGATCCCGAGGCCGGCGGTGACGGCGTCGACGTGCTGGGCGAAGTCGGTCAGGTGGGTGGCGATGGTCGGCCGGTGCCCGGCCTGTGCGAACAGGTGGCACAGCCATTCGTGACAAATGGTGCCCGGGCCGGTCGAGATCCAGTCACGTGAGGCCAGTTCTTCGAACGACCGCGCGCTGGTCATGAGCGGGTCGTCGTCACGACAGACGATGTCGGCCACGTCCGCCGCAACGGGCGTGTGCGTCAGCTCAGGGTGCACTGGGAGTGGCTGCCCGTGCCAGTGGTGCACGACAGCGACATCAACCGTCCCACGCACGAGGTACTCGTGAGCTCGGTCCGGATCGGCCTCGACGAGCGTGCACGTCAGCCTGAGGTGGGCTCGGCGCAGATCGGCAACGCCGGCCAAGACGCCCGCGCGAAGGGCGGTGGTGAAGGCTGCCACCCGTACGTGTCCGGTCAGCGAAGTGCCTGACGTCGACGGTGGCCGTAGCTGCTCGCTGAGCGCGCGGGCGTGGGGCAGCGCGGCCTCGAGCAGCGCGTACGCGGCCGGGGTGAGGGTCAAGGTCCGTCCGGTTTGGACGGTCAAGGTCCGGCCGGTGCCGTGTTCGAGCCGCTTGAGTTGCTGGCTGACGGCCGAAGGGCTCAACCGAAGAACCTCGGCGGCCAGCGTCACGGTCCCGTGATCGCGTAAGGCCTCGAGCGCCAGCAGACCGCGCCACTCATCCATGAAGTAATTGTGCATGATTCGCTGCAAAAACTTGCGCTGGTGCTGCATGCGACCCGACGGGCAGCCTGGAAGTCCGGTCGTCGAAAGGAAGCCCCTTGCTCCCCTTGTCCTCCTTGGCCGGTGTGGCCGTCATCGCGCTGGGCATGGTGCTCACTCCGGGCCCGAACATGGTCTACCTGGCGTCGCGGTCGATCTCCCAGGGCAGGGACGCGGGGCTCGTTTCCCTGGCCGGTGTCGCGGTTGGCTTCCTCTGCTACCTGCTGGCCGCGGCCGCGGGACTGTCCACGCTGTTCATGGCCGTGCCTCTCGCGTATGACCTCGTCAAGATCGCCGGCGCGCTGTATCTGGGCTACGTGGCATGGGGGATGCTGCGCCCTGGCGGGCGGTCCCCGTTCCAGACACAGCAACTCTCGCCCCACTCCCGGAAGCGCTTGTTCACGATGGGGCTGGTCACGAACCTGCTCAACCCGAAGATCGCGCTCATGTACGCGGCCCTGCTCCCACAGTTCCTGCGCCCCGGCACCGGCCGCCTGTGGGGCCAGTTCTTGCAGCTCGGGGCGGTGCAGATCGTCATCGCGGTGACCGTCAACGGGCTCATCGTCTACCTGGCCGCCGCGATCGCGAACTACCTCAAGGACCGCCCAAAGGCCATGACCGCGCAGCGGCTCGTCGCCGGTACGGTCCTGGGCATCTTCGCCGTCAAGATGGCCACCAGCCACGCCCGTGCCTGAGCGCGTCGCCGCCAGGAAGCGTTAGCGGGGAAGAGGGCAGCGCAGGTAGCTGGGGTCCGGCCCACCGAACTCCAGGCTGTTCTCGTCGAGGCCGTTGGAGACGGTCACCCGCCCCTTCGAGAAGACGAAGCTGACAGCGACCATGCCGTCGGCGACGTCGCCGCCGGCGTACTCGAGCAGTTCGGCCGCGATGAGCTGCCGGCCTTGCAGAGCGGCCAGTTCCGATCGGGCGTCGTGCCGCCAGCCGAGGTGGGAGATGTAGTCGTCGGGATTGCCGTAGTCGCCGAAGTTCCAGGCAGGCTGCCCGACCGGGTCGGTGGTGTTCCAGGTGATGGACAGTTCGTCGAACTTCTGATGGTTGATTTCGACCTGTTCGCCGTCGAAGTCCAGCAGGACCGGGCCGTCAGAGCACCATTCGTCGGCGTCGAGGTCCCAGAGCACCCACCCACGTCGCAGACGGCGGCCGGTCAGCGCCTGGAGCCGCTGACCGTGCCCGGCGGTGATCGTCGACCGGCCGGTGAGCCATCGGGGCTCGTAGCCCTGGATGCCGAAATAGGACATCTGCTGATTGTCGGTGGTCCTACACCACCGAGCATCAGGTTTTCGCGGACGCCGCGACTTCACCGTAGGCCCATCGAGAATGCGGAAAGTCGAAGTCTGCCGGACATCTGGTGTTCAAATTCGATCATTACCGTTCGGCGCGTGCAACGAGCTGTCGGCGGGCGCAGCCTCGTCCACAATGGACAATTCGCTGTCCGTGGCTCGGCTGAGTCGGGGTCCTCCGAGCGCGTTGCGTCAACCACCCCGCACGGGCGTTCATCGAAAGGAACCCATGCGTACCAACAGAAACCGGCTGGCGGCCGCGGTGTTGACCCTCGCCGCGGTGGCCTTGTCCACGGGCACGGCGTCGGCGGCACCTGGTGGCTCGACCGGTCCGAGCAGCAGCGACGCACCGTACTTGGTACGACACACGTCTGGTATCACCTTCACGTCAGTCCTCACCACTGGTGACTCGGTCGGCGGCTATCGCATGGCCGGGATCCCCGATGGTCTTGGTGCCTACGACAATGGCGACGGCACGTTCACGCTGCTCATGAACCACGAGATTGCGAAGAACGCGGGCGTCCCGCGTGCGCACGGTGGCGCGGGCGCATTCGTGTCGAAGTGGGTCATCGACAAGCAGACCCTCAAGGTCAAGTCCGGTAGTGACCTGATCCAGAAGGTCTTTCTGTCCGACGGCGGCCGGTTCACCGAGACGCCGGGGGCCGTCTTCGACCGCTTCTGCTCGGCCGACCTGCCGTCGGTGAGCGCGTTCTACAACGCGGCCACCGGCAAGGGTTACAACGGCCACATCTTCACCAACGGTGAGGAGACGAGCGGCGGCCGCGCCTTCGCGCATGTCGTCGACAGTGGCGAGAGCTACCAACTCGCCGACCTGGGCACAGCGTCGTTTGAGAACGTCGTCGCCAACCCCGGCACCGGCGACAAGACCGTCGTGTCCGGAACCAGTGACACGGGCGGCGGCGCTGTCTACATCTACGTCGGTGACAAGAAGTCCACCGGCAACCCGGTCGAAAAGGCCGGTCTTACCGGCGGGACGCGTTACAGCATCTCCGTCCCGGCCTTGCCCCAGGAGGACGGCGCGAAGCCCGTCCCCGCCGGGCCGCTGCCGTTCACGCTGGACGCCGCCGGGGCCACGAAGTGGGATCGCCCCGAGGACGCGGCATGGGATCCGAACAACCCGAACGACCTCTACTTCACGACCACCGCGTCGATGGACAAGCACAGCCGGCTGTGGCGGGCACGGTTCGACGACATCACCGACCCTGCGAAGGGCGGCACCGTCGAGATGCTGGTCGAGGGCCCAGCCGGTGGCCAGGACGGTCCGCGGATGATGGACAACATCACGGTCAACGACCGCGGTCAGGTCCTCATTCAGGAGGACCCGGGCGGTAACAGCTACCTTGCGGGGCTCTACCAGTACGACATCTCCTCCGGCGCGATCCGCCGGATCGCTGACCACGATCCGGAGCGGTTCCTGCCCGGCGGGCCGGTCTTCGACACCATCGACGAAGAGTCCTCGGGCATCATCCCCGCGCCGTTCCTCGGCGCCGGAAAGTACCTGCTCGACGTGCAGAACCACACGAAGCTCGCCGACAAGGAACTCGTGGAGAAGGGTCAGTTGCTGGTGCTGAACGTCCCGCCGGGACAGCCCCTCCGCTGACTCAGCAGCAACGACCGGTGGCGGGGTGAGCTGATCGAGCCCACCCCGCCACCGACCTTTTCGGTCAGTCCGCGTCGCTGTCCGTTCCCGCAACAAGCACTGCCGCCATCTCCCGTAGCATCTCTTCCTCGTCGGTTTCGGCGATCGTCATGATCAGCGGCTGGAACTGTGGATACTGGGCCATCGAGACCGCCCATATCCCGCCCTCGCGTACGCGCGCGTCGTTGTGCCGCAGAGCGTCGTCGATCAGAGCGTAAAAACGCTCATCGAACTCCAGAGGAGCGCCGTAGGCGGCCCGCTCGACCGCCTCGGCCAGATCGTCGGGATCCGAAGCGCCGCGTGCCTCACCAAGGAGTTCGTCCAGCGACCAGGTGTCCAGTCGCGCCTCGGCGGTCTTGAACGCCTCGCTCACCTTCCCGGCCTCCGCTCCGTAGAAGATCAGATACGACAGCCGGACATCCCAGTCGTCGTAGTAAGTCATCCCCAGCCACGCGCCATCCCACGAGACACTGGTGGGCTCCTCGAACGGATCGGCACAGACCGACACCGCACTCTGGGACCAGCCCCAGGCCGCCGCCAGCCGTTCCACCTCGTCGATGGCGCGCCGCCAGTCGCGCAGCATCAACCGTCGCGAGCACACGACGCCCACAGGCATCACCGTTCCTCGGCCTCGGTAACAACAGATCCGTCACGCTATCGGGGCGATCCCACACGCCCAGGAACCACGTTCAGGCAGGGGGAGATCCGCTCACATCGTGATCGACCAGCGGGCGCTGGGCGGTGGCTCGAAGGCGTCGGCGAGTTCACCCGCGAACGCTTCGGCGATGTCCTCGACGCCCCAGTGGTCCCGCCGGAGCACGGGTTGTTTGATCGCGGACTGCCGCACGATGTGCAACTCCTCGCCGAGGAACCGGATGAGCTGGCCGGTGATCCCGTCGGAGAGGTCGCTGAGCAGATAGGTCACCAGTGGCGCGATCTTCTCCGGTGTCTGCGACTCCTTGCCCCGCAGGTCTGCCTTGGGGTCGGCGCGCATCAGGCGGGTCCAGGCGATCGGGGAGATGGCGTTGACGCGGATTCCGTGTGGGGCCAAATCCGCCGCCCACGAGTAGGTCATCGACGCGATTGCTCCCTTGGACGCCGAGTAAGCGGCCGCCATGCCCTGTCCCAGCAGCGAACCGGAAGCCGTATTGACGATCACGCCATGGCCCTGGTGGTGCATACGCTTGATGGCGGCGACACCGCAGTACATCGATCCGAGCGCATTGACCTCCAGCACCTCGCGAATCCGGGCCGGGTCGTCCTCCCAGGGGTGCGCGTGGTGACCAATCGCCGCGTTGTTCACGAGTCCATCAATCTTTCCGAACTCGGTGATGCACCGTTCGATCAGTTCGCCGGCCTGGTCCGGGTCGGCCACCGAGTCGCCGCTGGCGACGGCGCGACCGCCCGACTGCCGGATACCGCGGACAACCTGGTCCGCGAACTCGCTGTCGATGTCGTTGACCACTACCGCGGCACCGGACGCCGCCACGTGTTCGGCGTAGGCCCTGCCCAAGCCCCGGCCCGCGCCGGTGATCACGACGGCCCTGTCATCGAGGATTCCCATGTGGCCAGTCTGCCGCAAATCGTCGGCCACTGGTCCGCGACTTGTTCGTGAGGCGGGACAGGGCCGTTGTCGTCTGCCGCCCTTTTGTAACGGACCCCTGGTAAGTGGCGGGCACCCAAAAGAATTCGATCAGGTGTGATGGGCGGTTGATGCTGGGTCTGCCACTATGGGTCTCGCAATTGCAGCTCCCGTTGTCAAGCGGGAGCATTCCTAAAGAAAAACCCGATGAGGAGTAAGTAGCTATGAGTGATGTGTTCAGTGGCTTGACTCCCGCGTTTCCTGGTGCGCGCGGCCGATTGACTGATGATTTCACCCGCCGTCGTCGCCGTCGCCGCCGTATGCGTCGTCGCCGCACCCTCGTCAGCATCGCCATCAGGGTTCGGTAGTAACCGCGGGAGCTGACGGCTCTTCTGGTTTGCAGGCTCGGCGGTGGCGTGCCGGCCACCGCCGAGCTTTCCGGTCCGGCTCGGCGGGGTTTTCTTGGCGTTCCGTTTCGTAACGGAGGATTGTCAAGCGGTGATTACTTTGGCCGCCCTCGCCGCCGACCGTCAGTCAGCAATTGCAGCTCTCGTTGTCAAGCGGGAGCATTCTTGAAGAGAAACACCCGATGAGGAGTAAGTAGCTATGAGTGATGTGTTCAGTGGCCTGACCCCCGCGTTTCCTGGTGCGCGCTGCGACTTCACTGATGATTTCACCCGCCGTCGCCGCCGTCGCCGCCGTATGCGTCGTCGCCGCACCGTCGTCAGCATCAGCATCAGGGTTCGGTAGTAACCGCGGGAGCTGACGGCTCTTCTGGTTTGTAGGCTCGGCGGTGGCGTGACGGCCACCGCCGAGCTTTCCGGTCCGGCTCGGCGGGTTTTTTTGCGGCTCTCGTTGTTGAGCCGGGGCGCCCCGAAGATAAAAAACCCCGATGAGGAGTAATCATGGATGATGTGTTCCGCGGTCTACGGCCCGCGTTTCCCGGCATGCGTCGTCGCCGCCGGCGGCGCCGTAGCTTCACCGACCTTCGATTCCGCCGCCGCCGTACCCTCGTCAGCATCAGAGTTCGGTAGTAAGCGCGGGAGCTGACGGCTCTTCTCGTTCGTAAGCTCGGCAGTGGCGTGGCGGCCACTGCCGAGTCTTTCTGTATCGACTTGGCAAGGTTTTCCTGAGTTCGGGTTCTGTAAAAGAAGCCCGCTGTGGCATCGGCTTCAGGCTGCACTGTCGAATCGATATTAACGCCACCACCGGTCACGTGACGGAACGCTGATGCTGGATCCGCCACAATTGGTATCGCAATTGCGGCTCTCGTTGTTGAGCGGGGGTGCCCCTAAAAACAAAAATCCGACGAGGAGTAACCATGAGTGATATGTTCCGTGCTCTGACGCCCGCCTCTCCCAACCGCCGCAGGCGGCGCCGCCATCATTCCCGCCGGGGCCGCCGTCGCCACGGCTTGAGCCTCGGCCTTGGTCTTGGTCGGCATCACAGGTAGTCACCGCGGAGTTGAAGGCTTCTTCCGGTTCGTAGCTCGGCGGTGGTGTGGCGGCCGCCGTCGAGCATCCGAATCGACTGGGTGGGTGTTTCTTGGGGTTTTCTTGAGGTTCGAAGATCGTGCAGGTCGGAGATTGTGCAGATTCGTTTTGTAAGGAAACCTGCTAGGTGGTGAGTATTCACTCTACCGAGTTCATCGCGCGCCGGGCAGCAAGGCCGACCATCGGTTAGGGTGTGACGGAATGGTGACGATGGATCCGTCATCATGGGCATCGCAATTGCGGCTCTCGTTGCTGAGCGGGGGCGCCCCTGAAAACAAACACCCCGATGAGGAGTAAGTAACTATGAGTGATGTGTTCCGTGGTTTGACGCCCGCGTTTCCCCGTTGCGATGACGGCCGGCGTCGTCGTCGTAGCCGCACCGACCGTCGTCGTCGCCGTCGTCACTACAGCCGCACGCACGTGAGCTACACCGCCGAGGGCTAGTACGGTAATTACCACGGGAGCTGAAGGCTTCTTTTGGTGTTCGTAGGCTCGGCGGTGGCGTTGGCCACCGCCGAGCCTTCCAGTTGTGTGCGCAAGGCAGATTCTTTTTGTGAGGAAACCTGGCTGAGTGGCGGCTAGTTCACTCTGCCGAGTTCACCCAAGTGTGACGGAATGGTGATGATGAATCCGTCACTATGGGCATCGCAATTGCGGCTCTGGTTGCTGAGCCGGGCGCCCCTGAAAACAAACACCCGATGAGGAGTAAGTAACTATGAGTGATGTGTTCCGTGGTTTGACGCCCGCGTTTCCCCGTTGCGATGACGGCCGGCGTCGTCGTCGCAGCCGGACCGACCGTCGTCGTCGCCGTCGCCACTTCAGCCGGACCCATGTGAGCATCAGCATCAGCCGGTAGTCACCGCGGGAGCTGAAGGCTTCTTTTGGTTCGCGGGCTCGGCGGTGGGTGACGGCCGCCGCCGAGCTCTCCAAATCGACTTGGCGATATTTCCTTGGAGTTCCGATTGTACAGGATTTTTCCCTCGTGCAGGAAGGCTGTTGCGTGGTGATCACGCTACGCGGACTGCATCGCAGAACCGACACAACTCCGATCGTCAGTAAGGTGACGGAAGGCTGATGCTGGATCAGTCACGATGGGCATCACAATCGCGGCTCTCGTTGTTGAGTGGGAGCGCCTCCAAAGGTAAACGCCGGACGAGGAGCAATGCCGACGGCTTCTTCTGGTTCGCAGGCTCTGCGGTGACGTGACCGCCGCCGGGCTTTCCAAATCGACTTGGCGAGGTTTTCTTGGGATTCTCGGTGCGCAGGTTCTTTCGTTTGTCGGAGAACGAATCCGAGCTGGTCGAGTCGGCGCCGCCGATGCGCGTGCGCGAGATATTCCGCCGGTTCTGGCCGTATGCCCGCAAGTATCGACGTTGGTTGTTTGTGACCTTCGTCCTCCTGATGATCGCGCCGGCGCTGGACACGGTGGCGCTGTGGTTCTTCAAGATCCTCGTGGACCGGGTGCTGGTTCCCCGTGATTTCGGCATGTTCTTCGTGCTCGGCGCCGCATACGTCGTGCTCATGCTGGTCATGGCGGTCGTGGAGTTCGCGGACGCGTACCTGTCCACCTGGGTGGCGGAACGGTTCCTGCTCGACCTGCGCACCCGGGTCTTCACGCATCTGCACGAATTGTCGGTGGGTTTCTTCGAGCGTCGCCGGATCGGGGACGTACTGTCTCGGATGACCGGCGATGTCGCGGCGATCGAAGGCCTCGTCCTGTCCGGGGTGACCGAGGCGCTGTCCTACGTGTTCAAGATCGTCATGTTCACCGGAGCGCTGTTCTTTATCAACGCCGAACTCGCCCTGCTCTCGCTGGTCGCGGTGCCCGCGTTCCTCGTCACCGCTCGCAAATTCTCCCGGATGATCAAGGCGGCGTCCCGGGCGAAACGGCAGCGGATGGGGTCGGTCACCGTGGTGGCCGAGCAGAGCCTGTCCAACGTCGCTCTCGTGCGCGCTTACGGTCAGGAGAAAGCCGAGGTGGAGCGGTTCCACCGCGAGAACTTCGGCAGTTTCGCCGCGGAAATGGCCAGCACCCGGTTGCGGGCACTGTTCTCCCCGCTGGTCGACTTCCTCGAACTCGCCGGTGTGCTGCTCGTCCTGGGCTTCGCCACCTGGGAGCTCGCCCATGGGCGGGTCAGCTTGGGCGGGTTGCTGGTGTTCCTCGGCTACCTAAGCCAGCTCTACAGCCCGGTGCGCGGCTTCGGCGGACTGACCAACTCCATCTTCGCGGCCTCCGCCGGTGCCGAGCGCATCGTCGAACTGCTCGATCAGAAGCCCACCGTGCGGGATCCCGAGCACCCTCGACCGCTAGATCGGGCCTGGGGAGTCGTCGTCTTCGACGACGTCACGTTCCGCTACCCCGAGGCCAGCAAGGACGCCCTGCGCGGGGTCAGCTTCGCGGCACTGCCCGGCCGAACGGTGGCGCTGGTCGGTCCGAGCGGGGCCGGGAAGACCACCATCGGAAAGCTGCTGTTGCGCTTCTACGACCCGGATGCCGGAAGGATCACCCTCGACGGCAACGACCTGCGGGACCTGTCGCAGGAGGCGTTGCGGCGCAACATCGCCGTCGTCATGCAGGAGACCCTCGTGCTCGACGGCACGGTTCGCGAGAACATCTTGTGGGGCAAGCCGGACGCCAGCGAGGAGGAACTCGTGGCGGCGGCACGGGCCGCGGACGCGCACGAGTTCATCATGGAACTCCCCCAGGGCTACGACACGAGGGTCGGTCAACGCGGACGGCTGCTGTCGGGAGGACAGCGCCAACGCGTCGCGATCGCCCGCGCCATGATCCGTGACGCTCCGATCCTGCTTCTCGACGAACCCACGGTCGGCCTCGATGCCGCCTCCAGCGAGCGCGTCCTCGCTCCACTACGCCGGCTGATGGACGGTCGGACCACGATCGTGGTCTCCCATGACCTCCTCACCGTCCGCGACGCCGATCAGATCCTCATGCTCGACCACGGTGGCATCAGCGAGTCCGGCACCCACGCCGAGCTGATCGCCCGTGATGGCGGCTACGCACGCCTCTTCCGGCTCCACGAACCCGATGCTGCCGAACCCGTACTGGAACAGGAATCCGCATGACCAGCGTCGCCGAAACCGAGAAGCCCGAAACCGAGACGCCTGCGCCGTTCCAGCGTGGCGACGAGATCGCCCCCGGATACCGGGTCATCGAGCACATGCGCCGAGGCGCGGACCTGGACACCTACGACGCGTGGAGCGAGGCCCGCTACTGCCGGTGCTTCCTCAAAGCGCCGCGACCGGATCGGGTCGATGACACGTATACCATCCGCCGGATCCGGCTCGAAGCCAAGCTGCTGCTGTCGTTCACCCATCCGCATCTGGTTCGCGCTTACGAGTTCGTCGAACCGGCGGACGACCACCCAGCCGTGCTGGTGCTCGAAACGCTGAGGGGTTCCACGCTCGACTACCTGATCGACACCGGCGGGCGCTTCGCCACCCGCGATCTGGCCTACCTGGGGCAGCACTTGTGCGCCGGGCTGCGCTACATGCACGACCAGGGTTACCTGCACCTCGATATCAAGCCCGGAAACATCATCGCCAACGAGGGCAGCGCCCGGATCATCGACCTGAGCCTCGCGAAACGCCCGGGACGCCACCGTGGCGGCAGCGGCACCCCGACGGCCATGGCACCGGAACAGATCCGAGGTGGCGTGCTGGGTCCAGCGGCCGACGTTTGGGGCGTTGGGCTCGTGCTGTACGAAGCGGCGACCGGTGTTCATCCCTTCGACGTCGAGGAAACGCCGGAGAAAGACAAGTCCGTGTCGGCCGAGGACGACGACCTGGATTACCCGCAGTTGGACGTCCGGGCGCCGTCCGTGCGAAAGGAGCGCCGCCTTCCGCGTTCGCTCGCCGACGTGATCGACCGTTGCCTGGAGCCCGACCCGGAACAGCGTCCGAGCCTGAGCGAGTTGACCGCGGTGCTGACCGACGTCACCGGCGACGACCGGCCTCAGCCGTCCGCCTGACGGCCCGTGGCCGACCCGGCAATTCCGTCCTGGCGCCACGTCAAGACGGTGGTGATGCCATCATGTCCGCACCATGCGAAACGGGTCTGGGGAAAAGACGACGCTGTTGCTCGCCGTGGTCGCATTGCTGGCCATCGTCAGCGCGTGCGGTCCGGGAGCGGCGGCCACGCCACGGGGGGACATCGTCCAAACCCGGCAGGGGATGCTTCGCGGGGTCGTCGCGGGTGATCACCGCACGTTTTCCGGAATCCCTTACGCCGCACCGCCGGTGGGCGACCTGCGCTGGCGTGCGCCCGCGCCGCCGCCGGAGTGGGACGGCATACGGGACGCCACCCGGGCCGGCAGTTCGTGCGCCCAACCGGACGGGGGCGGTGGGCTGCTCGGCAGCGAGGACTGCTTGTACCTCAACGTGAACGCGCCGGCCGACACGAGCGTCCGGCGACCGGTCATGGTGTGGGTCCACGGCGGCGGCTTCGTTTCCGGCAACGGGAGCGACTACGACACGACACGTTTGGTCCAACAGGGCGTCGTCGTGGTCACGGTGAACTACCGGCTGGGGGCGCTGGGATTCCTGCTGGACGGCGACGACCCGGCGGCCGGGGACTTCGGGCTGGCCGATCAGCAGGCTGCGCTGCGCTGGGTCCGGGACAACGTCGAGGCCTTCGGCGGAGACCCGCAGAACGTCACGTTGTTCGGCCAGTCCGCGGGTGCGTTCAGCGTGTGCACCCAGCTCGCTTCGCCGCAGGCGCACGGCTTGTTCCACAAGGCGATCATCCAAAGTGGACCCTGTGCGGACCTGGTCGTCACCGCTGAGGTGGCCCGCGATCGCGCCGCGCAGTGGGCGAGCACGCTCGGCTGCGCCGATATCGCCTGTCTGCGGTCGAAACCGGTGAGCGACGTGGTCGTCGTCGACCAGGAACAGGTGTCGACTCCGCTTGGCCGCCTGCGTGACATGCCCTGGGTACCGGTTGCCGGCACCGCCGTCCTCCCGGTGCAACCGATCGACGCGTTGCGGCAGGGCGCGGCCAAGGGGATTCCGGTCATTCAGGGCACCACGCGCGACGAGTTGCGCTCCTTCGTCGCCGACGAGTACGACAAGCGAGGAAACCCGCTGACGGCCGAGCAATACCCGCAGGTCGTGGGCCAGGTGTTCGGCGCTGACGCGCCCGCGGTGCTCGCCGAGTACCCGCTCGATCGCTACCCGAGCCCCGGCATCGCGCTGGCCACGTTGCTCACCGACTGGGGTGCGAAGGTCGGCTCCTGCGCGGCGCTGCAGACCGACGAGGTAGCCGGCCAGACCACCGACGTCTACGCCTACGAGTTCGCGCAGGATGACGGTCACCGTACGGACGGCTTCGACCTGGGCGCCGAGCACTCGGGTGAGCTGCCCTACCTGTTCGGTCCGGCGAATGCGCTTTCCGACAATCTGATCAAATTCTGGGTCACGTTCGCGAAGACCGGGAATCCGGGGTGGCCACGGTACTCCGGCGGGAAGGTGCTTTCCCTCGGCTTGGACCGGATCGGCGAGGTGGACTTCGCCGCCAACCATCACTGCGCGTTCTGGTCAGGCCGACCTGCTTGACCAGAACGCCGGCACGCGGCACAAGCGGGGAGCCGCTTGCGGTGGGTCGTCAAAAGGAGTTCAAAACAGTCCCTAGGCTTGCGGTATGCCTCTGTTCTCCTTCGAGGGCGTGAGCCCGACCGTGCACCCGGATGCCTGGATCGCCCCCACCGCCACCCTCATCGGCGACGTCGTCGTCGAAAAGGACGTCTCGATCTGGTACGGCGCGGTGGTGCGCGCCGACTTCGGCAAGATCGTGATCCGGGAAGGTGCCAACATCCAGGACAACTCGGTGATCCACGTTGGCGACGGCGTGTGCGAGGTGGGCCGCAACGTAACCGTCGGGCACATGTGCCTGGTGCACGACTGCACGGTCGGTGAGCAGGCCCTGATCGGCAACGGGGCCACGGTGCTGGACCAGGCGAAGATCGGGTCGCGCGCGCTGATCGCGGCCGGTGCCACGGTCGCTCCCAACGCGGAGGTGCCGGCCGAGGTGATCGCGCTGGGCAACCCGGCGAAGAAGTTCGTGCCGCTCAGCGACTCCGCTCGCGCCTGGATCGACCACAACGCCGAGATCTACCAGCAGCTCGCCCGGCGCCACCGGGATGGCACAAAGCCCGTGTAACGCGTTGACTCTCCAGTAACTGGAGTTCCTAGCGTCTTCCGGGTGCCAGGCAAAGCGAAGAAAAGGACGTTCCAGGCCACCCTGCAGCTCGCCGCCGGCGACGCTCCGGTGGTGGACCTGGGCAAGATGCTCGGTCAGACCGGGGTCAACCTCGTCGAGGTCAAGCGGGCCTACGATGCCGCCACCGCGAACCAGCGCGGCGACATTGTGCCGGCGGTGGTCTCGGTGTTCGAGGACCGCTCGTTCGAACTGCGGCTGAAGACGCCGCCCACCGCCTTTCTGATCAAGAAGGCGTTGGGTGGCAAGGGGTCCGGCCGGCCCGGGCACGACGAGGCGGGTGTGCTGAGCCGCGCCCAGCTGAGTGAGATCGCCGAACGGAAGCTTCCCGACCTCAACACCACCGATCTCGAAGCCGCCGTCCGCATCATCGCGGGAACCGCGCGGTCGATGGGGGTGCGAGTGAAGGACTGAGGCGTCAGCGCGGTGTGTCCCGCGCCCCACAGCCGGCATCGCAGCGGCCCCACGTGCACTAACATCGGGATCCGTAGCAGCGACTGGCGCCACCGAGGTGGAGCACCACCGGGGAGCGACCGACGAGGCCGGCACCGCGCGCCTGGGTGCGGCCGTGTCAGGAGTTAGGAACATGACGCACCAGCCCACCATCCCGACCCTCACCGCGGCCGATCCCGAGATCGCCGGACTGGTCGAGGGCGAGGCCCGCCGCCAGGCCGAGAAGATCCGCTTGATCGCCTCGGAGAACTACGTCTCGCAGTCCGTGCTCGAGGCCACCGGCACGGTCCTGACGAACAAGTACTCCGAGGGCTACGCCGGTAAGCGGTACTACGAAGGCCAGCAGTACATCGATCCGATCGAGCGGATCGCGATCGACCGGGCGAAGTCCGTCTTCGGAGTCGACCACGCCAACGTCCAGCCCTACTCCGGCTCGCCGGCGAACCTCGCCGCGTACCTGGCCTTCGCCAGTCCCGGCGACACCGTGCTCGGCATGGCGCTGCCCGACGGCGGCCACCTCACCCACGGCTGGACGGTGTCGGCGACCGGTAAGTGGTTCAACGCGGTACGTTACGGCGTCCGCAAGGAAACCGGCCGTGTCGACCTCGACCAGGTCCGTGACCTGGCGCTGGAGCACCGGCCGAAGCTGATCTTCGCGGGTGGCACGGCCATCCCGCGCACGATCGACTTCCCGGCCTTCGCGGAGATCGCGCGCGAGGTCGACGCGGTGCTCGTCGCCGACATCGCGCACATCGCGGGCCTGATCGCCGGCGGCGCGCACCCCTCGCCGGTCGGGCACGCGCCGGTGATCACCACCACCACGCACAAGACCCTGCGCGGCCCGCGCGGTGCGATGATCCTCAGCGACGCGGAGCACGCCAAGGCGGTGGACAAGGCGGTGTTCCCCGGCCTTCAGGGCGGCCCGCACAACCACACCACGGCGGCCATCGCGGTGGCCCTCGGCGAAGCCGCCAAGCCGGAGTTCCGCGACTACGCGCACGCGATCGTGGCCAACGCGAAGGCGCTGGCCGCCGCGCTGCTCGAACGCGGCTTCGATCTGGTCTCCGGCGGCACGGACAACCACCTGCTGCTGGTCGACCTGACCAGCAAGCAGATCGGTGGCAAGCCGGCGGCGCAGGCGCTGGACCGCGCCGGCATCGAACTGAACTACAACACGGTGCCGTTCGACCCGCGCAAGCCGTTCGATCCGTCCGGCATCCGGCTCGGCACGGCCGCCATCACCACCCGCGGCCTGACCCCGGAGCACCAGCCGCAGATCGCGGAGTGGATCGATCGCAGCATCTCCGCCGCCATCGACGAGGACGAGCCCGCGCTCGCCAAGATCGCCGGCGAGGTTCGTGACCTGCTTGCCGCTTACCCGATCCCGGGCTTCCGGCCGTAGCTTGCGCTGCCCGTGTCGCCTTCTCGCCGGTATCGCGCCGGCGAGAAGGCCACACGGGTCGGTATGAGTGACCCGTTACTGTCGAAATGCGGCATGAACGGGTCACTCATGCCCAGAACCGTTCCCGCTTCGTAATCAGGGCGCGGACGTGCCGGCGGTCGCCGCGGCGAGCCGCTCCGCCTCGCGATCGTAGGCGCGCTTGATCTCGGCCTCGGCCTCCATCCGGCCCACCCACATCGAGCCCTCGACGCTCTTCGCGGGCTCCAGGTCCTTGTAGACCTCGAAGAAGTGCTGGATCTCCAGCTTGTGGAACTCGTTGAGGTGGTGGATGTCGCGCAGGTGTTCCAGGCGCGGATCCGCCGCCGGCACGGCGAGCACCTTGTCGTCCGGCCCCTTCTCGTCGGTCATCCGGAACATGCCGATGGCCCGGCACCGGATCAGGCAGCCGGGGAAGGTCGGTTCCTGCACCAGCACCAGCACGTCCAGCGGATCGCCGTCCTGGCCGAGCGTGTCGTCGATGAAGCCGTAGTCGGCGGGGTATTGGGTGGCCGTGAACAGGGTGCGGTCCAGGCGGATCCGTCCCGTTTCGTGGTCCACTTCGTACTTGTTGCGTTCCCCTTTGGGGATCTCGATGGTGGCGTCGAACTCCACGGCCTTGCTGACCTCGTCTTTTCCCGCCGCACGTGCGGCTAACTGTGTCACTTACTTGACTTCACTAGTGTGGACCACGCGCCGCTGGGCAGTCGCACTGATGTCGCACTGACAACTGTGACCTTGCCCCCTTGGCCGTCGACACCAGGTAGGAGGGGTGCGTGCCGCCGCACGAGCAGGAGCCCGGAGAGCCGCTGTGGCCATCGGATGACTCGGACACGCCAGGTGAAGGGGGAAAGACCGCACATCTTCCGGTGCTGGAGGAGCGGGATGGCCCGGAGAAGCCGGACCGGCCGGCCGAGCAGGAGACGGCCAACCTGCCGGTTTCGTCTCGGTTGCCGGAGCCGGGAACCGTGTGGGTGCCACGTCCGGCCCGACCGGCGAGCCCGCCCGAGTCCCAGCCGCGCGCGCAGCCGCAGAACCGGCCGGCCGAGCGCCCGCAGCCCCAGCCGGCCGGGCTCCCGGAGAACCGGCAGGCCGGGCGCCCACAGAACCAGTCGGCCGAGCACCCGGAGAACCGGCAGACCGAGCACCCGCAGAACCGGCAGGCCGAGCAGGAGACGGCCTACCTGCCTCAGTCGGCGGAGTCGGCAACCATGTGGGTGCGGCCCCCGGCGCGCCCCGAGCCTCAGCCGCCTGCTCAGACCCGGAACGCGCAGACCCAGAACCGGCCGGAGCAGGCGCCTCGGCCGGTGTTCCAGTCTCCGCAGCCACCACCGGTCTGGCCACCGCGACCGGCGCAGCCGCCCCAGCCACCGCCGTCGCGCCCGATCCCACCGGCCTCGGCGGCGCACGCCGAGCCGATGCGCATCGAAGCGACCGCGGAGGTTCCCGCCGCCATCGCGGCGACCGCGGAGGTTGTCGCTGACGAGCAAGCGCCGCCCGAGACGTCCCCGCCGCGCCGGCGGAGACGTGGGCTGATCCTCAGTGGGGCCGCGCTGTTACTCGTTGTCGTGCTCGGTGTGGCGGCCGCGCTGCCGTATGTGTCGAACCGGCTGGGCCTGCCTTGGGCACCGAACGTGCCCAAGGGTGACTCTCCGCAGCCCATGCCGGTGAATCTTGCTCTCAAGGCGCCCAACTCGTCGGCTCCGACCCCGACGAACTCCGGCATCGCCGGCGCGGTGGCCGGTCCGGCCGGCAACCCGGCGCTGGGCACGCTGACCGGTGCCGTCGTCGATCCGGCCACCGGCACGATGCTGTGGGACCAGAACGGTACGCAGCCGCTTACGCCCGCGTCCACAACCAAGATCCTCACCATGGCGGCCGCGCTGCTCACCCTCGACCACGGCCAGCAGTTGAGCACCAAGGTGGTGGCGGGCTCATCGCCGGACACGGTGATCCTCGTCGCGGGCGGTGACCCGACCCTGTCCGCGCTGCCGGCCGGGCAGAAGTCGATCTACTCCGGCGCCGCGCACCTCGACGATCTCGTGTCGCAGGTCAAGAAGGCGACGGGCGGCGCTGTCCGCAAGGTGCAGATCGATCTGTCGCTCTACAGTGGCCCGCAGACCGCGGCGGGCTGGGCGCCGGGGGACGCGCCGTCCACGTTCGCCGCCCCCATCACGCCCGGCATGCTGGACGGCGGGATGACCGATCCGGCCAATGAGCACTCGCCGCGGATCGGCGACCCTGCGGGCAAACTGCTCCAGGAGTTCGCGCGGCGGCTGGGCGCCAGCCCGGCGGGCACGACCACGGCGGCGAAGACCGCGAAGGTGCTCGGCGAGGTGCGCTCGGCTCCGTTGACCGAGCTGATCAACACCACGATCGAGATCTCCGACGACACCCTCGCCGAAATGCTCGGGCGGCAGACGGCGATCGCGGCCGGTGCTCCGGCGACTTTCGACGGGGCCGCTCAGGCTGCGATGAACGTGTTGTCCCAGAACGGTTTCGACATCACCGGAATGCAACTGCGGGACTCCAGCGGAATATCCAACTTGAACAAGGTCCCGGCACGGCTGCTCGCCCAGTTGCTCGGCGTGGCGGCCGCTCCCGACGGGACGGACCAGCGCACCGCGAAGCTCCGGCCGTTGCTGGAGGGCCTGCCCGTGGCCGGCGGCAGCGGCACCCTGGACAGCCGGTACCACGATGCCGCGTCCTCGGCGGGCAAGGGCTGGGTACGGGCGAAGACGGGGACGCTGGACGGCGTCAACACGCTCGCCGGCGTGGTGCTGGACGTCGACGGCCGGGTGCTCTCGTTCGCTCTGATGTCCAACGGCTCCGACAGCACGAGCGGCCGGCCCGCACTCGACGCGGTGACGGCGGCACTACGCGGCTGCGGCTGTCGTTGACCTGCTGTAGAGCGGCCGCGGGCAGCGGAAGACAGCGCCGAAAAGGCCAGGTAGCGTCAGGTAGGTGAGCACCGTGAACGAGCCGGGCGCGGATGTGCCGCAGGAGACCGGGCGGCCGGTCATCGACTGGTCGCTGGCCGCGGCGACCGGCGCCTTCCTGGTCCGCGGCGGGCCCGTGGTGTCGCGCGAGGAGGCCCATCTGGCGGTGACCGAGCTGCGGGAGCTGACCCCCGACGCCGAGGCCCATGTCCGTGACCTGACCGGTCTGGGTGCCGGGTTGCCGCTGCTGCCCGGTGACGTCGTCGACCGGCCGGGCTGGGTGCGGTCGGCCGCGACCGGGCTCGACGCGCTGACCGGACGGGCCCTGAAGTCGCTTCCGGCCAACCCGTTCGGCCCGCTGCTCGCCGGCACCGCCGGGGTGCAGACCGGGGTGGTGCTCGCCTTCCTCGCCTCCCGCGTGCTCGGGCAGTACGACCCGTTCGGCGCGGACGGGACGGGGCGGCTGCTGCTGGTCGCGCCGAACGTGGTGACCGCGCAGCAGGCGCTGGACGTGCCGGGCCGCGACTTCCGGATGTGGGTGTGCCTGCACGAGAGCACGCACCGCCTGCAGTTCACCGCGGTCGGCTGGCTCAAGGAGTACTTCGCCGACGAGGTGGAACGCCTGGTGAGCGGACTCTCCAGCGGCGACCTCGACGGCGTCACCGAACTGCTCGGCCGCATCCCGGACGCGGTGCGGGAAGCGCGGCGCAACAAGGCGGACGGTGTGGTGGCGCTCGGTCAGCTGCTGCGTTCCCCGCAACAGCGCGAGGTGTTCGACCGGCTGCTGGCGCTGTCCACTCTGCTGGAAGGCCATGCCGACTACGTGATGGACGCGGTGGGGCCGTCCGTGGTGCCCGCCGTGGAGATCATCCGCGCCCGGTTCACCCAGCGGCGCAAGGGCGGCGGCCTGCTGGACCGGTTCCTGCGCAGCGTGCTGGGGGTGGACGCGAAGATCCGCCAGTACGCACAGGGCGCCGCGTTCACCCGCCACGTCGTGGACCGGGTCGGGATGGACGGCTTCAACGCGGTGTGGACCTCGCCGAACACGTTGCCCTCGCGGGCCGAGATCGCCGATCCGGATGCCTGGGTCCGGCGCGTCCACAGGTGAAGGGGGCGGTCGCGCGGGTGCGACGGGCCGTGCGGGAGTTCCTCGAGCCCGTGCGATTCGATGAGCTGAACGTCGCCGTGTCCGGCGGGGCCGACTCGCTCGCCCTCACCGAGGCCACCGCCCATGTGGGTCACCGGCTCGGCATGCCGGTTCGGGCGCTGGTCGTGGACCACCGGCTCCAGGAGGGTTCGGCCCGGGTCGCGGCCGAGGCCGCGGGGCTCGCGCGCAAGCTCGGTGCGGACACCGCCGAGGTGCTCGCCGTCGACGTCACCGGGCCTGGCGGGGTCGAAGCCGCCGCACGCCGCGCCCGCTACGCCGCGCTGCGCAGTGCGCTGTCCGGACCGGACTCCGTTTGCCTGCTCGGCCATACCCGTGACGATCAGGCCGAGACCGTGCTACTCGGGCTCGGCCGCGGTTCCGGACCCCGGTCAATGGCCGGGATGAAGCCGCTGGATCCGCCGTGGGGCAGGCCGCTGCTTCAGGTGCCGCGCTCGGTGACTCGCCAGGCCTGCGAGGAACTCGGGGTCGAGCCCTGGGAGGACCCGCACAACGCCGACTCCCGGTTCACGCGGGTGCGGCTGCGCACCGCGGTGTTGCCGTTGCTGGAGGAGGTGCTCAACGGCGGAGTGTCCGCCGCGCTGGCCCGCACCGCCGCTCAGGTGCGTGAAGACCTGGAAACCCTGGATTTCCTCGCCGCGGGTTTGCTGGCCAGGGCTCGCGACGGGGCTCGGCTGCGCACCGAGGTGCTGGCCGGCGAGCCGGCCGCGCTGCGCCGCCGGGTGCTGCGCCGGTGGTTGCTGGACGCCGGGGCGCGCGATCTGACCGATGGCCACCTGCGGTCGGTCGACGCGCTGGTGGGCGACTGGCGCGGTCAGGGTGGCGTTTGGCTGCCCGGGAGCTTGGTGGTCGACCGGGCACGTGGCAGGCTTGCGGTGAACTGTCGCGAACCAGAACCAAAACCAGAACCAAAAGGGGAATGACCGGTGTACGAAGGCGAGATCGCCTCCGTGCTCGTTACCGAGCAGCAGATTCAGGACAAGATTGCCGAACTCGCCAAGGAGGTCGTGGCCGACTACGACCGGGAGGGTGTGACCGGAGACCTCCTGCTGGTCGGCGTGCTCAAGGGCGCGGTCATGTTCATGACCGACTTCGCCCGTGCGCTGCCGATGCCCGCTCAACTGGAGTTCATGGCCGTTTCCTCTTACGGTTCGGCCACTTCCTCGTCGGGAGTCGTGCGCATCCTCAAGGACCTCGACCGGGACATCGCCGGCCGGCACGTGCTCATCGTCGAGGACATCGTCGACTCCGGGCTCACGCTGTCCTGGCTGTTGAAGAATCTGGCCAGCCGCAACCCGGCGTCGCTGCAGGTCTGCTCGTTGCTGCGGAAGCCGGAGGCGGTGAAGGTCGACGTTTCGGTCCGGTACGTCGGTTTCGATATTCCCAACGAATTCGTCGTGGGATACGGGCTGGACTATGCCGAGCGCTACCGCGACCTGCCCTACATCGGGACGCTGGATCCGCACGTCTACAGCTCCTGACCGCATACCAGGAAAAACCGGGAACCCGAAGCCGGTGAAAGCCGTCCTATGGCTGGTGCGAGTGCGTTAACCTATGCGAACTACAGCAGCGAAAGCGCTGACTTGGGCCAGGGGAGTGAACCGATGGGGAACAGCAACGCGGATGCCGCGGCCTTCCGTGCCGCCGCCGTGAATGGCCAGCTGGGGGTGGACCCCGACGCCGCGCAGGCCGTGCTGAAGAAGATCCGCACTGGCAAGGATTCGGTCGAGAACCTGCTGCGCAACGCGGGCTCTCTGGCCGAGCCGCCGAAGCTGGGGGCGAACCCGGTGGGCGACGCGATCGCGACCAAGTTCGCAGAGCGCGCGGACGGCGGTGGTGACTCCTACGCCCAGGCGCTGCAGAACCTCTACACCCAGTACGAACAGGCCGAGCAGGCCATCGTCGCGGCGATGAACCACTACCACCGGATGGAGCAGGACGCCTCCGACGCGCTTTCCGGTAACCGGGAGGTCTGATCCAGATGGAGTACACAAGCGACCCCAGGCCGTCCCGTCAGCCGAACACGCAGTCGGACGTGCCATTGGGAGACAACGGCGAGAGCGACGCACTCGTCCGGCAGGCCCGTAATTCCGCGGGCGGGTTCGACTACGGCTCCGATCGCGTCATCGGCAACCCGCCGAACTGGGCGTCCCAGCAGAGCGACCAGCTCTACCGCGGCGCGACCCAGAACAACGATCCGGCCAGCGCCGAGGCCACCGGGCAGCTGTGGCGGTCGCACGGCGAGGAGCTGCACCAGGCCGCCAACGATCTCTACAACGCGATCAGCGAGCTGGGTAACGTCTGGGTCGGCCGAGGTGCCGGGTCCGCGCAGGGCGCGCTGGTCGGCATCGCCAACTCCAGCAAGCAGGCCGGTGACGCCGCGCACACCATGTCCTCCCGGCTGGCGCAGCAGGCCGCCGCCGCGGCAGAGGTCAAGAAGATGCCGGCGCCCAAGGACTTCGACCCGGCGCAGCAGACCGCCGCCATGCTGGCCGGTGGCCCGGCCGCGATGGTCGCGGATATGAAGAAGCAGGCCGACGAGGCCGACGCGGTGCACGCGCAGCAGGTCCAGTACTTCAATGCCTACACCCAGGCAATGTCCGAAGTGGACGGAACCACGCCGAGCTTCGGCCCCGACTCCCTCGGGCTGCCGGCCAGCGGCAGCATCAGCGTCACGCGGGCTTCCTCGGTGGGGGGCGTGAGCGGTGTTGTCGGCGCGTACGGCGCCGGCTCGGCCGGTCCGATCGGCGTCGGTTACGCGGGTGGTGACGTGGCCGGTGGCCACGGTGCGGCCCCCGGGGCGCTCGGCGGGCAGTTCGGCGGAGCCGGCCAGCCCGGCGTTCCGGGTGCCGCGGGCGCCCCCGCGGCGGCACACGGTGGCCCCGCGGCGGCCCACGGCACGCACGGCGCCTCGCCGGTGCCCACTTCCTCCGCCGGCGGCGGAGGCTCCTCGGCGCTGGGGATCGGGCTCGGGGTCGCGGGCGCGGGCCTGGCCGCGGTGGCCGGCAAGGCGGTGCTCGGCCGCGGCAACAAGTCCGGCGCGAAGAAGGCCGCCGACGCCACCGACGCCGCGAGCGTCCAGGAAGCCGAGCAGCTGCACGGGCCGGCGCAGAACCAGCCCCTGATGAACGCCCAGGGCACGATCGGCAACGCGCAGAACACGCCGCCGCCCGCCGCTGGAATGGGCGGAATGGGTGGCATGGCCGGCGGCCAGCGCGAGGAGGACAAGGAGCACACCCGTGCGTCCTTCCTCATCGAGGCCGACCCGGATGCCGCGTTCGGAGCGGGCACGGCGACCCCGCCGCCGGTGATCGGCGCCTGGGACGACGAGGACTGAGTGCGTGCCCAGGACCAGCACAGCAGGAGGCTGATTCGAGCTCGGCCCGTCCAGGGGCGCTCGGTCGCGGCAGGAGGGAACCGATGACACGAGCGGAACTGCTTACTCCGCTGGAGTTGGATTTTCTGTGGGAGTCCTTCGGGGCGGGCGAACTGCCCTACCCGCTGCGGTTGCGCTCGCACGGGGCCACCGTCGACGAGCGGGCGCAACTGCGGGGGCAGGTTCTCGCGGGGCTGGCCCAGCGTGGCGTGGCGGACGGCCGAGGGCGTCCGGAACCGCATGTCGAGGACATCTTCGAGACGCTGGCCACCCCCGAGGTGAGCCTGGATTCGGTGCATCTGGGCGAGCCTGGGTCCAAGCCGCTGCTCGCCGTGGCCTCGGCTCTGGGCGGCAACGGACTCCTCGCCGTGCAGGACGAGCGTGGCTTCCACTTCCAGCCGATCCCGCCGGACGGGCTGGCCAGCGCGATCATTTCGCTGTTCCCACCGGCTCCCCGCGGTTCGGAGAAGTCGATCACGGTGCCGCTGGCGGAGCTGGTCGGCGGCACCGGGGCGGACTTCCTGCAGCGGCGCCCACCCGCGGGGACCGGGCGGGTGAACGCCGACGACGACCGCAAGACGCTGGCGCGGCTACAGGCCCAGCCGCGGTTGCGGGGCGGCCAGCTCGGAGCCAATGCCCGCAACCGGATGGGCGGCAAGACGCGTTCGCCGGTGCTGAGCTGGTTCGACACCGAGTCCGGGCGCTATCTCACGCAGGCCAGCAGCGGCCACGACGGCCGCGACTGGATCACCGTCGCGCCGGCGGACGCGGCGACCCTGCGGCATCGCCTGAGTGAGATGCTCGCAGGTGTGGCGGATCGCGAAACGGCTCCCGGAGGCGCCTGGTGAACGGCCAGGAGTACTTCACCCCACTCGCCTTCGACTTCCTGTGGGAGGCGGCCGGTCTCGGTGAGTTGCCGTACCCGTTGCGGGTGCGCTCACACGGTGCGACCGAGGACGAGCGTGCGGTGCTGCGCCAGCGCGTCAACGTCGAGTTCAGTGCCCGTGGCCTGCGCGACCAGGCTGGACGCCTCGAACCGCGCATCGAGGAATGGGTCCAGTTGCTGGCTCGGGGTTCGGTC
Source organism: Amycolatopsis taiwanensis DSM 45107 (assembly GCF_000519205.1). Lineage (GTDB taxonomy): Bacteria > Actinomycetota > Actinomycetes > Mycobacteriales > Pseudonocardiaceae > Amycolatopsis_E > Amycolatopsis_E taiwanensis. The sequence goes on from NZ_JAFB01000015.1 coordinate 174,591, forward strand.
ACCATCGACGCGCTGCACATCCCCGAGTTCCAGAAACCGCCGGTGGGCATCCTCGCCGCCGCGGACGGCGAGAACGGGGTGGTCGCCGTCCAGGATGCCGATGGCATCTGGTTGCGGCCGGTCTTCGCCGAGGGACTGGCCTCCGCGGTGGTCGAGCTGTTGCCGGCCGGAACGCGGGGAACTGAGGCGTCAATCACACTCCCCGTCGACGAGGCGCTGCGCATTCCGCCGAACCGGGTGCCGGTGCCGGCCGCGGACGCGCCGGCCGACGGGGGCCGTCGCCGCCGGGGCTCGCTGTCGGAGCGGATCACCGATCCACGCGAGTCATATGCCAGGTTGACCGGGCAGCCACGGCTTCGTGGCGGTCAGCTCGCCGCGAACAGCCGCGACGACTTGGGCCTGCGCCGGAGGTCGCCCGTGCTGGCCTGGTTCGACACCGCGACCGGACGCTATTTGAGCCTGTCCAGGCCGGGTGCGGACGGCCGCGAGTGGATCACCGTGTCGCCTGCGGACGCCAAGACCCTCCGCAGCCGGCTGGGCGAAATGGTCGCCGCGCTATAGCCCGGGAACCCGCGGCCTTGATCGGGCGTTGACCAGCCGGAGACTCGTGCAGGTGTCCGGCTCGCCCGGACGGTACCCTGGTTAGACGGGTGTCCGCACACACCAGCAGTTGTTGTCTGCACCGTGACGGCGGATGGCTACATCTACCGCCTAGCCAGGGAGGGTCAAGGCCAGCACGGCCGAGGATATGGACCGGAAGCGCCTGTTCAGGAACCCACTGCTGTGGATCGTCGCGGTTCTGCTGCTCTATTTTGCCTTCAGTACGATCTTCGACAGCAATCGCGGCTACACCCAGGTCCCCACTTCGCAGGCCGTTGCCCAGATCAATTCGGGCAATGTGAAGGAAGCGAATATCGAGGACAAGGAGCAGCAGCTCAAGCTGTCGCTCAACAACAAGATCGACGTTGATGGCCAGCAGGTCACTCAGATCGTTTCGCCGTACCCGTCGGACGCGACCCGGCCCATCTACGACGAGCTGATCGGCAAGAACGTCAAGTTCAGCACGACGGTGACCCAGCAGTCGTGGTTCCAGTCGCTGCTGATCTACCTGATTCCGCTCGGCTTCCTGCTGTTGCTGCTGATGTGGATGATGAACAACGCCCAGGGCGGCGGTAACCGGGTTCTCAATTTCGGTAAGTCGAAGGCGAAGCAGCTCAACAAGGACATGCCCAAGACCACCTTCGGGGATGTCGCGGGCGCCGACGAGGCGGTCGAAGAGCTGTACGAGATCAAGGACTTCCTGCAGAACCCGGCGCGCTACCAGGCGCTCGGCGCGAAGATTCCGAAGGGTGTGCTGCTCTACGGCCCGCCCGGTACCGGTAAGACGCTGCTCGCCCGCGCCGTGGCCGGGGAAGCCGGGGTGCCGTTCTACACGATCTCCGGTTCCGACTTCGTCGAGATGTTCGTCGGTGTCGGCGCCTCCCGGGTGCGCGACCTGTTCGAGCAGGCCAAGCAGAACGCGCCGTGCATCGTTTTCGTCGACGAGATCGACGCGGTCGGCCGGCAGCGCGGGGCGGGTCTCGGCGGTGGGCACGACGAGCGCGAGCAGACCCTGAACCAGTTGCTGGTCGAGATGGACGGCTTCGACTCGCGCGGCGGCATCATCCTGATCGCGGCCACCAACCGGCCGGACATCCTCGACCCGGCGCTGCTGCGTCCCGGTCGGTTCGACCGGCAGATCCCGGTGTCCGCGCCGGACCTGCGGGGCCGGCGGGCGATCCTGCAGGTGCACTCCAAGGGCAAGCCGCTGGCCCAGAACGTCGACCTGGACGCGCTGGCCAAGCGCACCGTGGGAATGTCCGGCGCCGACCTGGCCAACGTGATCAACGAGGCGGCTCTGCTCACCGCGCGCCAGGGCGGGCACGTGATCAACGACGCGGCGCTCGAGGAGTCGGTGGACCGGGTGATCGGCGGTCCGGCACGCAAGAGCCGGATCATCTCCGAGAAGGAGAAGAAGATCACCGCCTACCACGAGGGTGGGCACGCGCTGGCCGCGTGGGCGATGCCGGACCTGGAACCGGTGTACAAGCTGACGATCCTGCCGCGCGGGCGGACCGGCGGGCACGCGCTCGTGGTGCCGGAGGATGACAAGCAGCTGATGACCCGCTCGGAAATGATCGCCCGGCTGGTCTTCGCGCTGGGTGGCCGCACCGCGGAGGAGCTCGTCTTCCACGAGCCGACCACCGGGGCGTCCTCCGACATCGAGCAGGCCACCAAGATCGCGAAGGCGATGGTCACCGAGTACGGCATGAGCGCCCGTCTCGGCGCGGTGAAGTACGGCCAGGATCAGGGTGACCCGTTCCTCGGCCGGTCGGCCGGACGCCAGCCGGACTACTCGCTCGAAGTGGCGCACGAGATCGACGAAGAGGTCCGCAAGCTGATCGAGACCGCGCACACCGAGGCGTGGGAGGTGCTCAACACCTACCGCGACGTGCTCGACGACCTGGTCTTCGAGTTGCTGGAAAAGGAAACCCTGCAGCGCAAGGACCTGGAGCGGATCTTCGCCTCCGTGGAGAAGCGGCCGCACATCACCGTGTTCAACGAGTTCGGTGAGCGCACGCCGTCGGACAAGCCGCCCATCAAGACCCCGGGCGAGCTGGCGATGGAACGTGGCGAGCCGTGGCCGCCGCCGCAGGAAGAGCCGGAGAAGGCTCCGCGCCCGGCGCCCACTCCGGTGGGTTCGGGATCCGGCGGTGGGTCGGACCTGCCGGAGGGGCACGCGCAGCCCGAGCCGCCGGCCAACCCGTACGCCCCGCCCAACGGCGGCCGCCCCTACCCGAACGGCACGGGCCAGTGGCCCCAGCCGCACGGCAGCGCCGGTGGGCCGCCGAACTACGGCGCGCCGCCCGGGTGGAAGCCCGCGACGCAGCCCGGCAGCCAGCCGGGATGGCGGCCATCGGACGAATGGCGCCGGTCTCCGGGAGAAAGTCAGCACCCGCATGATCCGGACGAACAGGACGGTCAAGATCGCCGGTAGCGAGCCGGGCGTGTCGGCCCCGGTGTTCGATCAGGCACGGGCGGAGAAGGCCGTGCGTGAGCTGCTGCTGGCATGCGGCGAGGACCCGGACCGGGATGGTCTCCAGGAGACCCCGGCCCGGGTCGCGCGCGCTTTCCAGGAGATGTTCGCGGGCCTCTACCTCGACCCTGATTCGGTGCTCGATCGCACATTCGACGAGGCCCACGAGGAACTCGTGCTGCTCACCGACATTCCGTTGTATTCGACCTGCGAGCACCATCTCGTGCCGTTCCACGGCGTCGCGCACGTGGGCTACATCCCGAACGCGCACGGGAAGGTCACCGGGCTTTCGAAGCTGGTCCGGCTGGTCGATCTCTACGCCCGGCGGCCGCAGGTGCAGGAGCGGCTGACCTCGCAGATCGCGGACGCGGTGGACCGCAAGCTCCGGCCGCGCGGCGTGATCGTCGTGATCGAGGCGGAGCACCTGTGCATGGCGATGCGCGGCATCCGAAAGCCGGGCGCCCGCACCACGACCTCGGCGGTGCGCGGGCTCCTGCAGACCTCATCATCCACCCGGGCGGAGGCCCTCGACCTGATCAAGGGACGCCGGTGAGTAGCGCACTTCCGCGGCCCGGACGTTGTGTGGTGGCCGGCGTGCTGAACGTCACGCCGGATTCCTTCTCCGACGGCGGCCGCTACCTCAACCTCGACTCGGCCCTCGCGCACGCACACGAAATGTGGGCAGAAGGGGCCGACATCATCGACGTCGGCGGTGAGTCGACCCGCCCGGGAGCGTCCAGAGTGGACGCCGAGACCGAGATCGAGCGGATCCTGCCGGTGATCAGGACGCTGGCCGCCGACGGCCTGTGCCTGTCCGTGGACACCACCCGCGCGGCGGTCGCCGAGGCCGCGCTGGACGCGGGCGCGCGGATCATCAACGACGTGTCCGGCGGCCTGGCCGACCCCGCGATGGCGAAGGTCGCGGCGGGCAGCGGGGCGCCGTGGGTGCTGATGCACTGGCGCGGGCACAGCAAGGACATGAACGCGCTGGCCGAGTACCGGGACGTGGTCGCCGAGGTGCGGTCGGAGCTGACCGCCCGGGTGGACGCGGCGCTGTCCGCCGGCGTGGCCAGCGAGAACATCGTCATCGACCCGGGACTGGGCTTCGCGAAGCGCGCCGAGCACGACTGGACCCTGTTGCACCGGCTGGATTCCTTGCTGTCGCTGGGCTTCCCGGTCCTGGTCGGCGCGTCGAGGAAGCGATTCCTCGGTCGCCTGCTGGCCGGCGAGGACGGCGAGCCCCGGCCGCCGGCGGGCCGCGACGACGCGACCATGGCGATCTCGACGATGGCCGCGGCGGCCGGCGCCTGGGGCGTCCGGGTGCACGCGGTCGGTGCCTCCCGCGACGCCGTGGCCGTTGTCGCAGCGTGGCAGCGTGGACACGAGTAGACCCGTGTCAAGCCGCCGCTCCCAGGCCGGCCCGATCAAGGGCGTCCGGGGGCTTGCCCTCAACCGGGGCGCTGGGGCTGGGCGCCACGGGACACGATCGCGCGCAAACTCGCGGAGGAGAACGCATGAGTGAGCCGGGCTCGGGCACGGATCGGATCACGTTGACCGGCCTGCGCGTGTTCGGGCGGCACGGGGTTTTCGACCACGAGAAGCGGGACGGGCAGGAATTCGTCGTCGACCTCACCGTGTGGCTGGACCTGGCCCCGGCCGCCGCGACCGACGATCTGGCGCGGACGGTCAACTACGGCGAACTCGCCGAACTCGCCGTGGCCATCGTCGGCGGCGAACCCCATGACCTGATCGAAAGCGTGGCGGGGCGGATCGCCGACGAGGTGCTGCTCGATCCTCGGCTGTCCGCGGCCGAGGTGACCGTGCACAAGCCGTCGGCCCCGATTCCGCACACCTTCGACGACGTCGCGGTGACCATCCGGCGATGCCGATGAGCAGGGCCGTGCTTTCCCTCGGCTCGAACCTGGGCGACCGGCTCGGATTTCTGAAGTCCGTGATCGACGGTCTCGGCGAGGCCGTCGTGACGGTTTCCAGTGTCTACGAGACGGCCGCGTGGGGCGTGACCGACCAGCCGGACTTTCTCAACGCGGTGTGCATTGTGGACGATCCGGCGCGGGATCACTGGGCGTGGCTGCGGGCCGGGCAGGCCTTGGAGCAGGCGGCCGGCCGGGTGCGCGAGCAGCGATGGGGCCCGCGCACCCTGGACGTCGATGTCGTCACCGTTGAGGGCGTGACGTCCGAGGATCCGCGCCTGTTGCTGCCGCACCCCGGCACGCCGGACCGCGCCACCGTGCTGATTCCGTGGCTGGAGATCGCTCCCGACGCCGAGCTTCCCGGCCGCGGTCCCATCCGCGACCTACTGGCGGCCCTGCCCGCCGAGGACCGCGCCGGCGTCCGCCGTCGTCCCGACCTCCGCCTGCGCTGACCACCACCGCGTGTCCCACATTCCCGTCGCGCGTGTCCCACACTCCCGTCGCGCGTGTCCCCCGTTCCCGTCGTGCGTGTCCCACACTCCCGTCCTGCGTGTCCCCCTTTCCCGTCGTGCGTGTCCCACACTCCCGTCCTGCGAGTTCCCTCGTTCTCGTCGTGCGAGTCCCACGTTCCGGCCTGCCGGACCCGATTTGGCTCAGACGACTGCCGTTGCGGGGACCTCCTCTCCGCTGCTTTGTTCCGCGCCGGCCGGGGTCATTCCATTCGTGGCGGCCAGCGTGGTCCTCTCTACTACATATGATATGAGGACCATATTAACTTCGCGCCAACCGAGGTCCATCCGCGGCCTTCTGGCGGCCCTGCTCGCCGAGGACCGCGCCGTGTCCGCCGTCGCCCCGACCGCCGCCTGCGCTGATCCGCACGAGGGGACCCTTCATGCGGCACGACTGGCGCCTCAGCGCACTTTTCAAGCGATGAATGACCCGTTCCTGCCGATTTTCGGCAGTAACGGGTCATTCATGCACAACGTTGACGTTGGTGGCGGAGGCGCGTACAGCGGCGATGAGCCAGGCGACGATGGGGTGATTGGTGGGGACGGGCGGCCAGCCGTTCATGACCGCGAGGAGTTGCCAGTAGCGTTCCGCCCTGGCGTCCAGGCCTTCCGCCAAGCGCTCGGCGAGGTCGGCACGGAAGCGCGGATCGTCACCGTCGCGGTCGGGGAGGGCGGCGACCCGGGCGAGTTCGACGGCCAGGTCACGTCCCTCGGCGGAATCGGGCGCCAAGCCGGCGTCCATGTGTTCCTTCGCGCGGTCCACGAACCCGCACCATTGTTCGGGTGGCACCGGCGAAATGTTCTCGCCCGCATCCACCGCCGCCGCGTGCCGTTCGCTCATAACGCGGATGAGCCGCCGGAAGTCCGGGTCGGAGATCAGCTCGGCGAACTCGACCCACGCCTCCACCTGCTCGGGGGTGGGGTCGTCCGGCAGCACGGGCTTGGCCGACCGCATCCGCGCGTAGAACTCCGTGTCCACGTTGAGTCCCGCGGCCACCTCGTCCCAGAACTCGTCGAGCAGACGCGCCCGCTCGTCGTCGGACATCGAAGCCAGCTTGTTCATCAGTTTCACTTCTTCCGGTTCGGATTCCCGTTTCACGACCGCCCGCAGCACGGCCCGGCGCAGCCGCAACCGCCGGATCTGCTCGTCGAGCGCCGTCAGGTGGCGCGCCGCGAGCTGGGACACGGTTTCCTGCTCGCACAGGATCCGCGACACGTCGTCGAGCCCGAGTCCGAGTTCGCGCAGCGTCTTGATCAGCTCCAGGCGGGCCATGGACCGGACGTCGTAGAGCCGGTACCCGGCGTGCGTGCGATCGGTGGGCGGGAGCAGGCCCGCGTCGGAATAGAACCGGATGGTCTTGACGGGCAGCCCCGTGCGCCGGGCCAGTTCCCCGATGACGAACGTCCTGCCCACGAATTCCATGCTCAACCCTCCACCGACTGGAGAGTCAAGGCTCCCATTTGCCAGTAGCGCCCGTCCGCCGGATCCCCACCCGGCGCCTGCCGATTGGCTACCGTGACGCTATGCACTTCACACGGCCTCGCGACCTGGTGGTGGCCGGTCTTGTCGCCCTGGCGTTCGTCTACATCGCGTTCAAGTTCGCGTACGGCTCGATGCCGCGCCTGCCGACGCTGGCCGGGGCCACGCTCATCGTGCTGGCCGTGATCGAAGCCCTGTTGGCGTTTTCCATCCGTGCCCGCATTCGGCAGCGGCGGGTCACCAGCGCGCTGGCCGTGGTGCGGGCGGTCGCGCTGGCCAAGGCGTCCTCGATGCTGGGCGCGCTGATGCTCGGGGCCTGGCTCGGCGTGCTCGCGGCCCTCCTCCCGCGCGTGGGAGACCTGGCCGCGGCCACGGGCGACGTGCGCAGCGCGCTGGTCGGTACTCCCAGCGCGATCGTGTTGATCGCGGCCGGTCTGTGGTTGGAATATTGCTGTCGGACACCGGAGGGTGGTGATCGGAAACACGATGATCACCCAACCGGTTAACGCGACGAAGTGACCGCTCGAAGTACTGAGTAGATCTCAAGCAGGTAACTACCGGGTACGGTGTTGGTCATGACTGGCGTGGGTGACGACGCGCGCGGCCGTTCCAGCTCATGGAGCAGGCCGTGGTTCTGGGGCGGCGTGGCCCTCGCCGTGGGGGCGACGGTCGCGCTTGTGCTCGCGAACGACATCCGTTACCTGCGGTTCGGAATCGTCGCCGCGCTCTGGGCGGCCATCGTCGGCGCGTATCTCGCGGTCCGGTACCGCAAGCAGGCGGTGAGCACGGAGGAGACGGTCGCGCAGGCGCAGCAGGTCTACGAGCTCGAGCTGGAACGGGAGATCGCGGCTCGCCGCGAGTACGAGCTGGAGATCGAGTCCGAGACCCGGCAGCGCGTGGCGGACGATTCGCGGGCCGAACTGGACGCGTTGCGCGCCGAAATCGGTGCCCTGCGGGACAATCTGCAATCGCTGTTCGGTGGCGAAGTGCTGCTGGAACGGCTGTCGCTGACCGCGCAGGCGACCCGGATGCGGGCGCTGCGGGACGAGCAGCGGCTGGTGGAGCCAGCGGCCGGCAACGCCCGTCCCGCACTCGAAGCGGCGACGAGCGACCTGGTCGACCGGCCGACCGAGCTGATCGAAAGGGTGCGGGAGAAGCAGCCTGCCCGGCCGGCCGGCCGGGCCGCCGCGCCGGAGCCACGGCGCCCGGACCGGTCGCTGGACCTGCCGCCGCGCCGGGTGACCAAGGGCGAGCCGGTGCCGGCTCGGGGGGCCAACGCCGTCGGCAACATCGCGAAAGCGCCGGAGAGCCTGTTCGAGAGCGCTGACGGGGCCGGCCAAGGTGAGCTGAGCGCTCCCCCCGAACGTAGGCGTGCGGTAGGCGCCGAGGCTCGTGAGCAGACCCGGGTCCAGCAACCGGCCACGCCGCCACCTCCGGGCAAGAAACCGATGCCGCCCGGCCGGTCCGGTCCGGTCCGGTCCGAGCGCAGCCGCCCGTCGATGCGGCCGGCCGACCCCGGCCCGATCGAACAGCCGACGCAGGTGTCCAAGGTGCTCGACGCGGACCGCGCACCCGCCTGGGAAGCCCCGACGGTCAAGCGGGAACCTTCGCCACCGGCCGCACCGACCCGGCAGGTCCCCGCCGTGAACGGAGCCGCCAAGCCTCCGCGCAAGCCCGCCGAACCGGCCGGTGAAAGCGCTGTCAATCAGCCCACGAGCCTGTTCACACCGCCTGCCAAGGAGACGGTGCCGTTGGCCCGGCGTGAGCCGAAGAAGCCGGCCGAGCCGCCGGCCGGCAATCCCACGGTGCCGGAGGAGGCCCGGCGGCAGGGGCGGTCGGGCCTCCTCGGGCGGCGCTCCGTGGAGGAGGACGCCACGGCCGCGCCGGAAGGCGGCGGTCGCCGGCACAGGCCGGATGACGAGTCGCCGTCCTGGACGCAGCCCGCGGCGGGTGACGGCGTCGCCCGGCGGCGGGCCGGGCATTCGCGGCCCGAACTGGAACCCCTGGCCGAGCCCGGGCGCACCGGCCGCCGCGCCGCCGCCAAGACCGACGCGACCAGCGGGGAAACGGGGTCGCATTCGTCGGGCCGCTCGGTCAGCGAACTCCTCGCCGCGCACGGCTCCGACGCCGCCACTCCGCGCCGTCGGCGCCGCGCGGAGGACTGACGACCGCGACCGGAGCGGTTGTGCCGGCGCTGTGCACCATGCGACACAGTGCCGCCGAAGTGGATCACCGTAGAGTTCCGGGGCGTGACAGCACGTCGCAGGATTACGGTATTGCTGCCCGTCTCCGGGCTCATCGTGCTCGCGGTCTGCGGGCTGACCCTGCTCGCCCTCGCCACGGTCCGCGTCGGTCCGCTCGCGGTCGCCATCGGTGTCGCCGCCGCACTGGTGCCGGTCGCCGTGGTGGTGGCGGTGTTTCTGTGGATCGACCGCTGGGAGCCGGAACCGGCGAGATTGCTCTTGCTCGCCTTCGCCTGGGGCGCGTGCCTCGCCGCGATCGTCGCGTTGCTGATCAACGACACCGCCGAGGCCGTCGGTGACCTGCTGCTCGGCGTCGGTCAGGGCGGGAAGGTCAGCGCGCTGGTGTCCGCGCCGCTGGTCGAGGAAGCCGTGAAGGGTTTCTTCGTGCTCGCCGTGCTGCTGCGTCGTTCCGACGAGTTCGACGGGGTCATCGACGGCATCGTCTACGCGGGTTTCACCGCGGCCGGGTTCGCCTTCACCGAGAACATCTACTACTTCGGCCGCGCCTTTGCCGAGCACGGTTTCGGCAGCGGCACGAGCGACGGCGTGATCGCGGCGTTCGTGCTGCGTGGCGTGCTTTCCCCGTTCACCCACCCGCTGTTCGCCGCGCTCACCGGTGTCGGCCTCGGCGTGGCCGCGGCCACGAGCCGGCGGGCCTTGCGAATCCTCGCCCCGCTCGGTGGTTATCTCGCCGCGGTTTTGCTGCACGCGCTGTGGAACGGCGCGGCCACACTCGGCGGCGCGCAGGCCTTCCTCAACGTCTACTTCCTGATCATGGTGCCGATCTTCATTGCCGTGGCGCTGCTGGTGTTGCTGCAGCGCCGGCGGGAGCAGCGCATCATCGCCGCCGCGCTGCCCGGCATGGTGCGGGAACGCTGGATCGCCGCCTCCGAGGTCGACCTGCTGGCCAGCCTGAAGGGTCGCCGCACCTGGCGTCGTCAGGCCGGCCGGCAGTCCGGCCGGGCCGCGGCCAGGGCCGTGGCCGCGTATCAGACCTGCGTCACCGAACTCGCGTTCCTCAATCGTCACGAGGCGAACCCCGGCCGCGTCCAGCGGGAACAGAAACTGCTCACCAGGCTGCGGGCAGCCCGCGCGGAAGCGGTCCGGCTGGCGGGCCAGGCCCGCCCGCAGTGCTGACCCGGCTCGGGTGAAGCTGGTCACCTCGGCTCCGCGGCCCGTCCGGCGCCGGGTTAATCTCGCGGCGTCGTCTGGTACCCGCGACCGAAGAGCGGGACTGGAACGAGCCGAGGAGTTCTCATGAGCGTCCACAGGGGCACCACCACATGACGCGCCCCGCGAGGCTCGCCGTCGGCGTGGTTTCGGCGGGCCGGGTGGGCAGCGTGCTGGGCGCCGCACTCACGCGTGCCGGACACACCGTCGTCGCGGCCTCGGCGATCTCCGCGGCCTCGCGCGAGCGGGCGGAACGACTGCTGCCCGGCGTTTCGCTGCGGCCGCCGGACGAGGTGGTCGCTGCGGCCGATCTCGTTCTCCTCGCCGTCCCTGACGACGCGCTGGCCGGCCTGGTTCGCGGGCTCGCCGCCACCGGCTCGTGGCGCGCGGGACAGATCGTCATCCACACCTCGGGTGCGCACGGCGTCGCGGTGTTGCGGCCGGCGGCCGACGCGGGTGCGTTGCCCTTGGCGCTGCACCCGGTGATGACCTTCACCGGCCGCGAGGAGGACCTGCAGCGCATGGCCGCGTGCAGTGTCGGGGTCACCGCCGAGGCCGGGGACGAGGCGGCCTGGAATGTCGGTGAGGCCCTTACCATGGAGATGGGCGCCGAGCCGGTCCGCGTGCCGGAGGTGGCTCGACCGCTGTATCACGCGGCACTGGCGCACGGCGCGAACCATCTCGTCACGCTCGTCAACGACTGTGTGGATCTCCTTGGTGGCTCGGGAGTCGCGAACGCGGAGCGGATACTCGGGCCGTTGCTCTCCGCTGCACTGGACAATGCGTTGCGGCACGGAGACCGGGCGCTCACCGGGCCGGTGGCGCGCGGTGACGCCGGAACGGTGCGTGGCCACCTGTCCGTGCTGAACGAGACGGCCCCGGAGGTCGAGGATTGTTACGTCGCACTGGCGCAACGCACGGTGCGGCGGGCCAGCCAAGCGGGCCTGCTGGACGCCGGTGCCGCCGCCGAACTGAACGAACTGCTTGAGGAAGACCAGTGACCACACCGAAATTCAGCCGCGGCCGGCTGAACACGTTCCAGACGCCCGAGGACGTCGGCCGGGTCACCACCGCCCTGCGGCTGGCCGGCCGGAAGGTCGCGCTCGTGCCGACCATGGGTGCCCTGCATGCCGGGCACCGCGAGCTCCTGCGCCGTGCCAAGCGGCTGCCGAACACCGTCGTCGTGGCCTCGATCTTCGTCAACCCCCTGCAGTTCGGCGAGGGCGAGGACTTCGAAGCCTATCCGCGACCGCTGGAACGGGACCTGGAGAAGCTCGCCGAGGCCGGGGTCGAGATGGCGTTCGTGCCGAAGGTGGCCGACCTCTACCCCGAGGATCACGTCGTGACGGTGCATCCGGGACCACTCGGTGACGAGTTGGAGGGCGCGGCCCGCCCCGGGCACTTCACCGGCGTGCTCACCGTGGTGTCGAAGCTGTTCAACATCGTTCGCCCGGACTACGCGTTCTTCGGGGAGAAGGACTACCAGCAGCTGGTCCTGATCCGCCGCATGGTGCGGGACCTGAACATGCCGACGCGGGTGATCGGGGTGCCGACGGTCCGTGAGCCGGACGGGCTGGCCCTGTCCTCACGCAACGTCTACCTGACCGAGCCCCAGCGGTCCGACGCCGTGGTGCTGTCCGCGGCGCTGACGGCCGGGGCGCATGCGGGGCCGCGGGGCGCGCGGGCGGTGCTGGCCGCCGCGCGGGAAACTCTGGCCACGCACGGCGATGTGGCCGTCGATTATCTCGAGCTGCGCGGAACTGACCTCGGCCCAGCGCCCGTCGACGGCGAGGCACGATTGCTGGTCGCCGCTCGGGTCGGGCGCACCCGGTTGATCGACAACGCCGCCGTCCTGCTCGGCGCCGGCGGGGAATGATCCTGCCGCCGGAGTCGACGCCGCAGGGAAGGAAAGGAAGACATGCTACGCACGATGCTCAAGTCGAAGATCCATCGCGCCACCGTCACCCAGGCGAACCTGCACTACGTGGGCTCGGTCACGATCGACGAGGCGCTGATGGAGGCGGCTGATCTGCTGCCCGGCGAGCAGGTGTCCATTGTGGACGTCACCAACGGCGCGCGGCTGGAGACCTACGTGATCGCGGGCGCGCGAGACAGTGGCGTGATCGGCATCAACGGGGCCGCGGCGCATCTGGTGCATCCGGGCGATCTGGTCATCCTGATCTCCTACGCACAGATGGATTCGGCGGAGGCCGCCGCGTTCCGGCCGAGCATCGTGTTCGTCGATGGCGACAACCGCATCGTGCACACGGGCGCCGACGCCGCGCACGCACCGGAGGGTTCGGGCCTGCTCAGTGGCACGATCGCCGCGGCGCCGCGAAGTGCTGAAAGCGCATTCCCCGTGGCCGAAACGGTCGACGCCGCACGTCTCGACGCGTTGTTGCAGACGGACGGGACCGCGACGGAATGAACCTCACGTGCTGCTAGCCATCGACATCGGTAACACGAACATCGTGCTCGGCCTGTATTCCGGGCCCGACCTCGTCGGTGACTGGCGCATGCGCGCCGATGCGCAGATGACCGCCGACGAACTGGCGCTCACCATGCGCGGGCTGCTCGGCGAGCAAGCCTCGGCGGTGACCGGGATCAGCGCGCTGTCCACGGTGCCGGCACTGCTGCGGGAGCTGCGGGTGATGTTGCGCCGTTATTACCCGCGCGCGCCGAAGGTCGTGGTCGAGCCCGGTGTGCGCACCGGCGTGCCGCTACTGGTGGACAACCCCCGGGAAGTCGGTGGCGACCGGCTGGTCAACACCCTGGCCGCCCACCACCTGCACAACACCGCGTGCGTGGTGGTGGATTTCGGGACTTCGACGAACGTGGACGCGATCTCCGCGCGCGGCGAGTTCCTCGGCGGCGCGTTCGCGCCGGGCATCGAAATCTCGGTGGACGCGCTGGCCGCGCGGGCGGCGGCGTTGCGCAAGGTGGAGCTCACGCGGCCGCGGTCGGTGATCGGCAAGAACACCGTGGAATGCCTGCAGTCCGGAATTCTGTACGGATTCGCCGGGCAGGTGGACGGCCTGGTGCGCCGCTTCGTGAAGGAGCTTTCCGCGGACGGCGGCGGCCCGGTCGCGGTGCTCGCGACCGGGGGCCTGGCCCCGCTGGTGATCGGCGAATCCGAGACGATCACCGAACACGTCCCCGACCTCACTCTGCTGGGGCTGCGCCTGGCGTTCGAACGCCACACGCGGACACATTCCTAGGTCGGTACACCCAGGTTGGGTAAGCGGCGGGGCCGCTTGCGGTGAGGCCGTCGGCTTGCACTCTGCGGCCAAATTCTCCGGCGGGGCATCCATGGGAGGCGGTCCCGGAGCGAGAAGACGCCTGGGGGTTTCGCTACCGCACCGCCGCGCAAGCCACCTCACGGTCTCGAGCTAGTTCAGGAGGCTGTGTCCCTGGCTGGGGACACGGGTTTGTCGTACTCGCGGGGAGGTGGGCTGGTCCTGGTGGCGTGCCTCGCGGGGAGGTGGGCTGGTCCTGGTGGCGTGCCTGGCAATGTTGGCGGGGTGGTCCGGCGTTCGGTGTGTGTTCCCAAGCCGGAACTCAAGCACCTGAACCGGGGACACGCCCGCCTGGACCGGGAATTCGGGTGCCTGGGCCGGGGACACGCCCGCCTGGACGGGGAATTCGGGTGCCTGGGCCGGGGACACGCCAGGTGTTGGCGTGTCCCCGGTTCGGGACGGTGAGTTCTGGGTTAGGGCCGGCGAGTTCTGGGTTCGGGGCGGTGAGTTCTGGGTTCGGGACGGTGAGTTCTGGGTTCGGGTGGGTGAGTTCTGGGTTAGGGACGGTGAGTTCTGGGTTTGTGACGAGTTACGGGGTTCGGGCAAGAACACCAAAGTCAGCCCAACCCACCCCAAGCGACCTCGACGCAGGCCCTAGCGGCGGGTGGCGCGCAGTGTTCTGGTGGTCAGCGGGTAGGTGAACTCGCCTTCGGCGGTTTTCGGGTTGTTGGCGAGGAAATCGCGTAGCCGGGCCAGCGTCGCTTCGCGCTCGTCCTCGGCGGCGACCAGCAGCTTCGAGTGCGTGGCGAAGGTTTCCAGCAGGGTCTCGGCGGTGCGCCGGTGCCCGTTGGGGAACGTCTCGAGTTCGAACGGTCCGAATTCGGCATGAACGGGCGGGAACGGTTCGGGCGGGTCCCAGCTCCGGGCGACGCTGGTGCGGGCCAGCGCGTCCAGTTCGGCCACCCACGGCACGGAGTCGTCGCGGTGGTTCCACAGCGCCACCACGGTGCCGCCCGGCTTGAGCACCCGGGCGATCTCGGTCAGTGCCCGGTCCATGTCGAACCAGTGGAACGCCTGGCCGACGAGCACCGAATCGACCTCGGCGTCGCCGAGCGGGATTCCTTCGGCCGTGCCGTCGAGCGCGCGGACGCCCGGATGGCGCCGGGCGAGTTCGGCGAGCATGGCCGGGTCCGGCTCCACCGCGGTCACTCGCAGGTCCAGGTCCAGCAGCCCTTCGGTCAGCTTGCCGGTCCCCGCGCCGAGGTCGAGGACGTGCTCGGCGTTCGAGGGCAGGCCCCACCGCAGCGCGGCCACCGGGTAGCCGGGCCGGTGCTGTGCGTAAGCGGCGGCTTCCTTGCCGAAAGAGCGGGAGAGGCGTGCCCACAGTTTGGCTTCCGAGGTGTGTTCGGTCACACCGCAATCATATTTCGGCGACGATTTCCCGGGTGCCGATGCGGCCCGGCACCCGGCTGGGCCCTCCGGACGCGGCAAAGGTAATCCGGTTGGCCTAGCTAACCGGCGGGTTCGTACCCTAGGCGCATGACCGATTCCCCTGCCGCCGATCGTTCGCTGCCCGAAGAGGACCTGCCGGAACAGATGCAGGTCCGCCGGGCCAAGCGCGACCGGATAATCGCCGAGGGCGGGGAAGCGTATCCGGTCGAAGTGCCGAGGACGCATACCCTCGCCGAGATCAGGGCCGCGCATTCCGGGTTGGCCGCGGACACCGCGACCGGTGAGATGGTCGGTGTAACCGGCCGCGTGATGTTCCTGCGCAACACCGGCAAACTCTGTTTCGCCACCCTGCGCGAAGGTGACGGCACCGAGTTGCAGGCGATGATCAGTCTGACCGGGGTGGGTGCGGAGTCACTTGCCGCCTGGAAATCGGACGTCGATCTCGGCGACCACGTATTCGTGCATGGTGAGGTGATCACCTCCAAGCGCGGTGAGCTTTCCGTGTTCGCGGACAGTTGGGCTATCGCGGCCAAAGCGCTTCGGCCGCTGCCGGTTGCGCACAAGGAACTCGCCGAGGAAACCCGCGTCCGGCAGCGTTATGTCGATCTCATCCTGCGGCCGAAGGCGCGGGATGTGGTGCGCACCCGGGCCACCGTGATGCGCGCGTTGCGCGACTCGTTTCACCGCCGGGGATTCACCGAGGTGGAAACCCCGATGCTGCAGACACTGCACGGTGGCGCGACGGCCCGGCCGTTCACGACCCACTCCAATGCCTTCGACATCGACCTCTATCTGCGGATCGCGCCGGAGCTCTACCTCAAGCGCTGTGTGGTAGGTGGACTGGAGAAGGTCTTCGAGATCAACCGGAACTTCCGTAACGAGGGCAGTGACTCCACGCATTCGCCGGAATTCGCCATGTTGGAGTTCTACGAGGCGTATGCGACTTATGACACCAACGCGGTGTTGACCAGGCAGCTGATCCAGGAGGCGGCGGAAGCCGTGTTCGGCGGCACCGAAGTCACGCTCGCCGATGGCACGCCCTATGACCTATCGGGTGAATGGAAGTTCATTACGATCTACGGTTCGCTGTCCGACGCACTGGGCGAGGAAGTGACTCCGGAGACCTCCGTGGAGAAGCTGCGGTCGTTCGCGCAGGCCCGTGACCTGCAGGTGGACCCGAAACTGGGGCACGGCAAGCTGGTCGAGGAACTGTGGGAACACCTGGTCGGCGACCAACTGCGGGAACCGACATTCGTCCGGGATTTTCCGATCGAGACCTCGCCTTTGACCCGGCAGCACCGCAGCGTGCCCGGGGTTGCGGAGAAGTGGGACCTCTACGTTCGCGGATTCGAGCTGGCTACCGGTTACTCCGAGCTGGTCGACCCGGTGATCGAGCGGGAAAGACTCGTTGAGCAGGCTCGTTTGGCCGCCGGTGGAGATAGCGAAGCCATGCGACTGGATGAAGATTTCCTCAGGGCGCTCGAGTACGGAATGCCGCCGTCCGGTGGGGTCGGAATGGGGATCGATCGGTTGCTCATGGCACTGACCGGGCTGGGTATCCGTGAGACGATCCTCTTCCCGCTGGTGCGTCCGCAATAAGTAGGATTTGCCTTGGCCCCCGATTCCGGGTATTAATGTCCTAGTCAATGGCTTCTGACCCGGGGGCGGTTGCCCCTACCCCCAACATTCTCAAGCGTTAAACAGGAGGAAACTGATGGCACAGAAGGTCCTGGTCTCCCTCGTCGACGACATCGACGGTTCAGAGGCCGACGAGACCGTCGAGTTCGGTTTGGACGGCATCAGCTACCAGATCGATCTCTCCAGCGACAATGCCGAAGAGTTGCGGGACGCGCTTGCGCAGTATGTCGAGCACGCGCGTCGCGCGGGTGGTCGTAAGCGTGCCGTGGGCCGTCCATCGACCAAGGCGGCGGTGGCGCGGCCGGCTTCGGTGGATCGTGAGCAGAACCAGGCCATCCGCGCCTGGGCGCGGAAGAACGGTTTCCAGGTGTCCGACCGCGGCCGTATCCCGTCCGAGGTTGTCGAGGCTTACCACAAGAAGAACTGAGCGAGACAAAGCGGGAGCGGGGCCCCGATTACCGTCGGCGGCCCCGCTCGCCGGGCGAGCCGCCGCCAGTGGTACGGCGGCGGACGCTTGTCCGAATCGTGAGAAGCGATTCTTGAACAAAGTTTTAGAGCCGGAGTGGACCCCTCCGTTGTCGCGAGTGGACTGCACCTGCCGGCTATATCCGCGGCCCCCGTCGTGGGCGTCGCGTAATCGATCGGCTTCGCCGCGCACTCGCCGTGCGGTGTTGTTGATGTGTGGCCGTCGATCGCTGATTTGAGCGTGATTCCGGCTTTCTCGACGGCCGGTAACTCCCGCGCCGTCGCCACCTTTCCTCATCGACGGTTCGTCGCGACCCGGAGCGAACGCCCGGTTTACCTTATGTGGTGAATGTCACCCGAGTGGGACTTCAGGGCCTTCGACATATTCGATCTCAGCTGTCTCGTCACCGCTTGTGCACCCAGGTGCGTTCGTGGCGTCGCTCCCCACCGCGACCCGGAATTCACCCGTTCGGGTGTTCTGGAGTGAGGGGCCTGCCCGCCCGCTGTGCGTGCGAAGGGCAGGGAAAGGGGCCAGGGCTTGTCCTCAGGGCCGGGTCCGGGGTTTGTGCCCCAGCGGACCCAGCGTCTGGGGATTGCACCGCCAGACGAGACGGCTTCCTGTGGGGTTGCACCCCCCAGGCGACACGGCTTCCTGCGGGTTGCGCCCCCGGACGACGCATATCCGGAGCGGCAAATGGGGTAACCGAGATCGTGTTCGCGCTGAGCGGACAACGGGCCCAGGTGGAATCCGATGGGCCCGGCCTGCGTTAAACCGTATGTCAGTTACCAGCGAAGACAAGAGGCCGGAAGCTAGTTGTCGGCGTCGACTTCTGCGACCTGATGGGCCGTGGTGGTAGTCGTAACCGGCTGGTTGGCTACTACAGTGGTCCTACGGTGCTGAATCCGCCGTCAAGGCGGCGGAGGCTCACCGCCGGCGCAGCAGTCGAGGGAGTGGGAATGTTCGAGAGGTTCACCGACCGCGCGAGGCGGGTGGTCGTCCTGGCTCAGGAAGAAGCCAGGATGCTCAACCACAACTACATCGGCACCGAGCACATCCTCCTGGGCTTGATCCACGAGGGTGAGGGTGTCGCCGCCAAGGCGCTCGAATCGTTGGGTATCGCGCTGGAGGGTGTCCGCCAGCAGGTCGAGGAGATCATCGGCCAGGGGCAGCAGGCCCCGAGTGGGCACATCCCCTTCACTCCGCGTGCCAAGAAGGTACTCGAGCTGTCGTTGCGCGAGGCGCTGCAGCTCGGTCACAACTACATCGGCACCGAGCACATCCTGCTCGGGCTGATCCGGGAAGGCGAGGGCGTCGCAGCGCAGGTGCTGGTCAAGCTGGGCGCCGACCTCAACCGGGTGCGCCAGCAGGTGCTCCAGTTGCTGTCCGGATACCAGGGCAAGGAGCCGGCCGAGGCCGGCGCGGGACGCGGTGAAGGCACCCCGTCCTCTTCACTGGTGCTCGACCAGTTCGGCCGCAACCTGACCGTCTCCGCCCGCGAGGGCAAGCTGGACCCGGTGATCGGGCGCAGCAAGGAGATCGAGCGGGTCATGCAGGTCCTCTCGCGTCGCACGAAGAACAACCCCGTGCTGATCGGCGAGCCCGGCGTCGGCAAGACCGCCGTGGTCGAGGGCCTGGCGCAGAACATCGTCAAGGGCGAGGTCCCGGAGACGCTGAAGGACAAGCAGCTCTACACGCTGGACCTCGGCTCGCTGGTCGCCGGGTCGCGCTACCGCGGTGACTTCGAAGAGCGCCTGAAGAAGGTGCTCAAGGAGATCAAGACCCGCGGCGACATCATCCTGTTCATCGACGAGCTGCACACCCTGGTCGGCGCCGGTGCGGCCGAGGGCGCGATCGACGCGGCCTCCATCCTCAAGCCGATGCTGGCCCGGGGCGAGCTGCAGACGATCGGGGCGACCACGCTCGAGGAGTACCGCAAGTACATCGAGAAGGACGCCGCGCTGGAGCGACGCTTCCAGCCGATCCAGGTCGGTGAGCCGTCGCTGGAGCACACCATCGAGATCCTCAAGGGCCTGCGCGACCGGTACGAGGCGCACCACCGCGTTTCGATCACCGACTCCGCGCTGGTCGCCGCGGCGACGCTGGCCGACCGCTACATCAACGACCGGTTCCTGCCGGACAAGGCGATCGACCTGATCGACGAGGCCGGTGCCCGGATGCGGATCCGCCGGATGACCGCACCGCCGGACCTGCGCGAGTTCGACGAGCGGATCGCGGCCGTGCGCCGCGACAAGGAATCCGCGATCGACGCGCAGGACTTCGAGCGCGCGGCTCGGCTGCGGGACGAGGAGAAGACCCTGCTGGGCCAGAAGTCCGAGCGGGAGAAGCAGTGGAAGGACGGTGACCTGGACGTCGTCGCCGAGGTCGACGACGAGCAGATCGCCGAGGTCCTGGCCAACTGGACCGGTATCCCGGTGTTCAAGCTCACCGAGGAGGAGACCACGCGTCTGCTCCGCATGGAGAGCGAGCTGCACAAGCGGATCATCGGCCAGGAGGACGCGGTCAAGGCCGTGTCGCAGGCCATCCGCCGCACCCGCGCCGGGCTGAAGGACCCCAAGCGCCCGTCCGGCTCGTTCATCTTCGCCGGCCCGTCCGGTGTCGGTAAGACCGAGCTGTCCAAGGCGCTGGCGGAGTTCCTGTTCGGTGAGGACGACGCGCTCATCCAGATCGACATGGGCGAGTTCCACGACCGCTACACCGCCTCGCGGCTGTTCGGTGCCCCTCCGGGCTACGTGGGCTACGAAGAGGGTGGCCAGCTCACCGAGAAGGTGCGCCGGAAGCCGTTCTCCGTCGTGCTCTTCGACGAGATCGAGAAGGCGCACCAGGAGATCTACAACACCCTGCTGCAGGTGCTGGAGGACGGCCGCCTCACCGACGGTCAGGGCCGCACGGTCGACTTCAAGAACACGGTGCTGATCTTCACCTCGAACCTGGGCACGCAGGACATCTCGAAGTCCGTGAGCCTCGGCTTCTCTTCGGGTACCGACGAGGGATCGCGGTACGACAAGATGAAGCAAAAGGTCAACGAGGAGATGAAGAAGCACTTCCGGCCGGAGTTCCTGAACCGGATCGACGACATCATCGTGTTCCACCAGCTCACTCAGGAGCAGATCATCGAGATGGTGGACCTGATGATCTCGCGGCTGGAGACCCAGCTCAAGGCCAAGGACATGGCGATCGAGCTCACCGACAAGGGGAAGGCGCTGCTGGCCAAGCGCGGCTTCGACCCGGTGCTCGGCGCCCGGCCGCTGCGCCGCACCATCCAGCGGGAGATCGAGGACAAGCTGTCCGAGGAGATCCTGTTCGGTCGGCTGCAGCCGGGCCAGATCGTCATCGTCGACGTCGAGGGCTGGAGCGGCAACCCGGAGGACAAGGACGACAAGGCGACGTTCACCTTCCGCGGCGAGCCGAAGCCGCTCGAGGTGCCGGACGCTCCGCCGGTGAGCGTCGGCGCATCGAACGACGGCCGTGAGGTCGAAGGCGACTAAGAGCGCGAACGCGTTGGCGAAGGCCCCCAGGGATTGCCCTGGGGGCCTTCGCCTGCTCCGGGCGTGCGCCTGTCAAGAAATATGAAGTTTTAAGTGTATTATTGTGAAGTGTGAGTCGCCGAACGTACAACCAGTACTGCGCCACCGCCCGGACGCTGGACATCGTCGGGGAGCGCTGGACGCTGCTGGTCATCCGTGAACTGCTGACCGGGCCCAAACGCTTCGGCGACCTCCTGGCCAACCTCGCGGGCATGGGCACGGGCCTGCTTGCCGCGCGGTTGCGGTATCTGCAGGAAGAGGGCTTGGTCCAGCAGGTGGTGCTTCCGCCGCCGGCCAAGGCTCCCGCCTACGCACTGACCGAGGCCGGGGCGGATCTCGGGCCGACGGTGCTGGCGCTGGCGCGGTGGGGGCTGCGGTGGGCGGCCGAGGAGCGCCGCGAGGGTGAGGTGTTCCGGCTGGGCTGGACAGTGCTCGGCATGCAGGCCATCTTCGACGCCGAAGCCGCGCGTGACGTCCGGGCGGTCTACGAGTTCCGGGTGGATGACGACGTGTTCCATGTCCGCGTGGAGCACGGGGAGATCGAGTCGGTGCACGGCCCGGCTCAGCGGCCGGACGTGGTCATCGAGACGAGTGCGGAGGTGTTCCGCGCGTTGATGGCCGGCGAACTGAGCGTCGCCGAGGCCAAGCGCTCGGGCTCTGCCGAGGTGTCGGGCAACCAGCAACTCCTGCGCAAGCTGCGAAGCCTCTTCCGCCTACCGCAGCCGCAGGTCAGGGTGGCGGAAGAGGCGGCTGAGGGCTCCGCCCCCACGCCCCCGACTGGGGGCAAGCCCTCAAACCCCCTATAGCCGTTCGCGTCAGTCGGTCAACGGCACGCCGTTGACCGAGATCGCGACGTCGATGTTGCCTCTCGTCGCGTTCGAATACGGGCACACCTGATGTGCGGTATGCGTTAGCCGCGCGGCCTGGCTTGCGTCCTGAATGGACGGCAGCGTGACGGCGAGTTCGGCGCCCAGCTTGAATCGGCCGCCCTCGATCGGGATGAGCATGGCCTTCGCGTCGATCACCGCGTCCTCCGCGTCGAGGCCCTCGCGCTTGGCCAAGCCGGCCAGCACGGTCTGAAAACAGGCGGCGTAGCCGATCGCGAAGAGCTGTTCGGGATTGGCCCCGCCGCCCGCGCCGCCCAGTTCCTTCGGCAGGCGGAGTGCGAGGTCGATTTCGCCGTCCGTGGTGCGCGCGCGCCCGTGTGCCCGTCCGCCCGTGACTCGTGCCTCGGCCGTGTATTTCGCGTCTGTCATGTCCTTGCTCCGTTCTGGTCTTCCGGTTCAAGTATCTTGCACTTTCAAAACAGGAAGTGAAAGGTATTAGATCATGGTTCTAGAGCAACAGCTAACAGGAGGATCGATGACGACGTTCGTGCTCGTTCACGGGGCCTGGCATGGCGGCTGGGCCTGGGACCGCGTCGCCCCGTTGCTGGCAGATGCGGGAGCCAGAGTCGTCGCTCCCGACCTCACGCTCGGCCGTGACGTCGGTCTCAGCGCCCACGCCGAGGAGGTGATCGCCGCCATCGACCAGGTCTCGAACGGCACGACAGTCCTGGTCGGGCACAGTTACGGCGGCCTGGTCGTACGCCAGGCCGCCGACCGGCGGCCCGAGCGCGTGGCCCACATCGTCTTGGTGGACGGCTGGGCCGGACCCGATGGGGTCAGCATGCGGACCCTGATACCCAGCTGGTTCGCGGCGGACGGCGACGGCTGGCGCCTCCCGGCTCCCATCGACGGCTGGCGGATGCCGGCCCCTCCGCCGGCCGTCTTCGGCATCGAGGACGTTCAGGACGCCGCCTGGCTCCAGCAGCGCCTGCGTCCACATTCGCTGCGGACCTTCACCGAGCCGACGCGGCTGACCGGCGCGGTCGGGGAAATACCGGGCAGCGCCCTCTACTGCCGCCCACCGCGGCTGCCTTTCGCCGATATGGGCGAGCGCCTCGGCTATCGGCTCGTCGGCATTGACGGCCCCCACGACGTCATGCTCACCGATCCCGCACGCGTCTCGGCGGAAATCCTCGCGGCCGCGGCGAGCGTGCGGGATTAGAGGTCGCGCCGCAGGCCGCCATGGGGGCGCGACACGCTGTTCTCCAGGTCAGGCGAGCGAGTCGATCCACCGCTTCAGACGGCGGCCTTCGGCCACCATCAGCTCCGGGTCGCGGAGCGTATTGGTCAGCACCGAAATGCCCTGGTAGGCGGCGATAAGTGCGACTGCGAGCTCGCGGGCGTCGCTCCGGCCCAGCTCCGCGAACTGCCGCTCGGTCCAGTCGATGAGCGCGCGCATCAGGGCGGCGACCGTCGCGTCGAGGCCATCGGCCCGCTTGTCCAGCTCGGACGCGAGCGTGCCAGTGGGGCAGCCGAACCGGACCGCGGTGTCGCGCTGCTCGACCCATCCGGCGATGAGCGCCTTCAGCCGCTCGCCCGGCGTCGGCAGCGCGTCGAGGGCTTCGATCATCCCCGCCAGGTTCTGCGTGTGGGTGTCGATCGCGGCCTCGACCAGCTCATTCTTGGTCTTGAAGTAGTAGTACACGTTCCCCACGGGGACGTCGGCCTCCCGTGCGATGTCCGCCAGGGTGGTCTTCTCGACGCCCTGTTCGTGCAGCACCTTGGCCGCGGCGGCGGCCAGCCGCTCACGCTTGCCGGGCGCGCGGCCGGCCCGCGTTGTCGAGTTAGTCACCTGACTGACTGTAGACGAACGCTATCGCGGTGAGCTATGGTCAACCTCGGATTTAGTTAGTCAACTAACTCAGAACGGAGATCGCCATGATCGCAGTTACTGGAGCCACCGGGAACGTCGGCCGCGAACTGGTCCGTCTTCTCACCGACGCAGGCGAGGAGGTGACCGCCATCTCGCGCGGCGAGGCGCGTGACCTTCCTGCTGATGTGCGCCATGTGCGGGCGGACCTCGCGGACCCGGACAGTCTGCGCTCCGCGCTGGATGGCGCTCACGCGTTGTTCCTGCTCGTGGCCGGCGATGACCCGCAAGGCATCCTCGACGCAGCGAAGGCCGGCGGCGTCCGCCGGGTCGTGCTGGTCTCGTCTCTCGGTGTCGCCACCCGTCCCGACGCCTACCGTCACCCCGCCGCCTTCGAGGACGCGCTCCACGGTTCGGGCCTCGACTGGACCGTGCTGCGTTCCGGCGGGCTGAATTCCAACGCCTTCGCGTGGGCCGGGCAGATTCACGCCGACCGAGTGGCCGCCGCCCCGTTCGGCGACGTCGGCCTGCCGACGGTCGACCCGCTGGATGTCGCCGAGGTCGCCGCCGCCGCGCTGCTACGGCCCGGCCACGCCGGCGCCGTGTACGAGCTCACGGGCCCTGCACTGATCACCCCGCGCGAGCGGGCCGCGGCGATCGGCGCCGCGATCGGCGAGCCCGTCCGGTTCGTCGAGCAGACCCGCGGCCAGGCGCGGGCGCAGATGCTCGCGTTCATGCCCGAGCCGGTGGTGGAGGGCACCCTCGCCATCCTCGGAGAGCCGCTTCCCGCCGAGCGCCGGGTGAGCCCCGACGTCGAGCGGATCCTGGGTCGCGCGCCGCGCCCGTTCTCGGACTGGGCCGCCCGCAGTGCCAACGCCTTCCGCTGATCCGGCGAAGAAGCCATGCCCCTCTACAACACTGGGAGAGATCCCGCGTTACCGCGTGTTCAAGGGCCCGGCCCTGGCGTGTCGGCACTGAAGGCTATAAGCCGTGCGGAAGCGATTGATGTCCCGTCGAGGGGGCCAGGGCTCGGGCGCCCGCTGGCAGACCACGTCAAACGCGCACGCCTCCACAACCTGAAAGAACTCCGGCCGGCTTCCGCCGGTGCGAGCGAGATTCGGATCCTGTTCGGGTTCGATCCGGCGCGGCGGGCCATTCTCCTGGCGGCGGGCGACAAAACGGGAAACTGGAAGCGGTGGTACGACGTCGCCATACCGATCCCCGAGGCACGTTACGGGGAACACTTGAAGGGGGCTGAGACATGGCGCGTTCAGGGAAACAAGTGAAGGCCGACAAGGTCGTTCGCGATCAGGAAACCGGTCGCGACGTCGAAGCATCCCGCGCTGAAGCCCGCGAGGCGACTCAGGCGTACGTTCTCGGCTTTCGATTGGCGCAACTTCGTGAGGAGGCCGGGGTGAGCCAGACCGAACTTGCCAGGCGAATGATCGTGCGGACGACGGTCGGCCTGCTCAACACTTGCAACGGTCGCGTTATGCGTGAAGGCCCTGCGTGATCGAGCTCTTCGTGGCCCGGCAACATATCGCAATGTTGCCGGGTCTTGCCATTGACGGCATGGCGAGTGTGAGAGTCTGAGCCGACTGAGGGGAGGCCTATGAACGTCTTGACGATTGACTTCGGCACGTCGAGCACGGTCGCGGTCCTGTCCGCGTTCGAGCGCGGGCCACGGGCGATCGAGGTCGACGGCTCGGTGACCATGTCGTCGGCGGTGTTCGCGCTCGAAGACGGCACGCTCGTCGTGGGCCAGGATGCCGAGCGCCGGGCGCGGCTGGATCCGGCGCGGTTCGAGCCCAACCCGAAGCGGCGGATCGACGAGGCCACCCTCCTGCTCGGCACCGACGTGGTGCAGGTGACCGACACGCTGGCCGCGGTGCTTCGCCGGGTCGGCGAGGAGGCCGTGCGCCAGTTGAACGGCCAGTGGCCCGACGCGGTGCGCCTCTCGCATCCCGCGCGCTGGGGCTCGACCCGGCAGACCACGCTTCGTCAGGCCGCTATCAAGGCCGGTTTCGGTACCTCGACGGCTCTGTTGCCCGAGCCCGTGGCCGCCGCCGCGCACTATGCCGCGCTGCGCTCGCAACCGCTCGCCCCCGGCAGCGCGCTGGCGGTGTACGACCTCGGTGCGGGCACCTTCGACTGCGCGGTCGTCGGAGTCACCCGGGACGGCTTCACCGTGCTCGCCGACAACGGACTGCCCGACCTGGGCAGCCTCGATATCGATCAGGCGCTGCTGGTGTACGTCGGCCGGCAGGTCTCACATCTGGATCCTGCGCAGTGGCAACGGGTTCTGCGCCCGCAGAGCGTCACCGACCGTCGCATCCGCCGCGCCTTGATGCAGGATGTCCGCGACGCCAAGGAAACGCTTTCCCGGCATGCGCACACCGAGGTGCCCATGCCCGAGCCGTTCGAGGACGTGCTGGTCACCCGCGCCGAGCTGGAGGCGCTGGTGCGCCCGAACCTGTTGCGCAGCGCGGAACTCATGGCCGCGACCATTCGCGACGCCGGGTTGACCCCGCAGCAGCTGAGCGGCGTCTACCTGGTGGGTGGCCCGAGCCGGATGCCGTTGGTGGCCAGCCTGCTGGCGGACAAGCTCGGGGTCATGCCCACCACGCAGGACCAGCCGGAGACGGCGGTGGCCTTCGGCTTGCACGAGGAGCCGACGGCACCGGCCGCACCACCGCAGGACGAGCCCCGCACCATGCCGGCGATTTCTCCGGTGATGAGGCCGCAAACCTGGCACCCGCCGATTCAGCAGCAGCCGCAGCCAGTGCGGCCCGTGCAGGTTCCGCCGGCGCGCCCGGCGCGCAAGAGCCTCAAGGTGCCGATGCTGGTGGGTGCGGGTGTGCTGGTGTTGGTCGCTGCCCTGGTCACGACGCTGGTGCTGGTCAACGGGCAGTCCGGCGACTCCCCGCCACTCGCCGGCGGGACGACCGTTCATCAGTTCGGTGGTGGCGTTGACCCGGCGAGCTGTGACCAGGTGGGTGAGAAAGACGGACACGGCTTCACTCCGTGCCTGCTTCAGCTGGCCGGCAACGTGCCCGACCGTGCCGGCTGCTCCAGCGGTCTTAACGGGATGAGCCTGCCGAGCATCGGCGGTGCCGGCAACGCGACGATAGTCACCTGCACGATGACGTCCACGAGCCAGCAGTTGTCCACCACGATGGTGGTCTACTACCAGGGATTGCCCTATTCCAGCTTGAAGACCAGCGTGGACGCCCAGCTGGAGAACCCCAGCGAGGCCATCGAGGGTGAGTGGCAAGGAAACGGGTTGTCCGGTCATTACCGGGGCGGGGTCGGCATCGTCGGCGACATCCTGGTCTTCGGTGCGGACGACCGGAACGTGGCCGGCATGGTCATTTCTATCGACCTGAGTGGCGAAGGCAGCCAGACGGCGCAGGACGTCGTGGACTACTTCGAACAGCACGTAAAGCCCGGCACGTAGGCATCTTCAGGTGCTGCGAGTCTCGATCCTCGGACCGGTCCTCCTCTCCGACGGTGGGGGGCCGATCGAGATCCGGGGTGCCCGCCTGCGCATGCTGCTGGCCAGGCTCGCGCTGGACGCCGGCCGGGTGGTGAGCGTGGACGCGTTGGTGGACGGCTTGTGGGGCGCCGATCCTCCGGCAGATGCCGGGAACGCGTTGCAGTCGCTGGTGTCCAGGCTCCGCAAGGTTCTCGGCGACGCGACGCTGCTGGTCGGGACCGCCGGCGGATACCGGCTCCAGCTCGATCCCGGCGACATCGACGCGCACCGGTTCGAGGAACTGGCCACGCACGGGCGGCGTGAACTCGCCGCGGGCCGCTTCGGCCAGGCAACCGACGCGTTGACCGAGGCCCTGGGACTTTGGCGGGGCGAAGCCCTTTCCGACGTCCTCGAAGCTCCGTTCGCCCAGCCGCCCGCCGCGAGACTCGCGGACCTTCGGGCGGCCGCGCTGGAGGACCGGTTCGAAGCCGAGCTGGAACTCGGTCACCACGCCGACGTTCTGGCGGATCTGGAGGAGAGCGGCGCGAAGTACCCGCTGCGGGAACGGCTGGCGGGCCTGCGCATGCGCGCGCTTTACGCGGCCGGGCGGCAATCGGAGGCGCTTCGCGTGTACGAGCGGCTCCGTGCCGATCTTGCCGACGAACTGGGCGTCGACCCCTCGCCCGAGCTCGCGCAGGTCCATCTCGCGGTGCTGCGCGGTGAACTGGGCCGGCCTCGGGTGGCCAGGCAGGAGAACCTGCCGGCACGGTTGACCAGTTTCGTGGGGCGCGGGCGGGAACTGGGCCTGATCGGACAGTCGTTGACGAGCGCCCGACTGGTCACGCTCGTCGGCCCCGGTGGCGCCGGCAAGACCCGGTTGGCGGTCGAGGCCGCGGTCCGGCATCCGGCACACGAGCGCGGAGGGGTGTGGTTCGTGGAACTCGCCGGTGTGCGCGACGGTGGCGACGTCAGCGGGGCAGTACTGGGGGCGCTCGACGCGCCGGAAATACGCCTGATTGCCTCGCCGGTGCCGCAAGCCGTCGACGTCCTGGACCGCATCACGGAGTTGCTGGGCGGCGGCGAAAGCCTGCTGGTGCTGGACAACTGCGAGCACGTGATCGAAGCCGCCGCCGAGTTCGTCTACGAGCTGCTGGGCCGCGTGCCGAACCTGCGCATCCTGGCCACCAGCCGGGAACCATTGGCCATTCCCGGTGAGGTGCTCTGCCAGCTCGGGCCGCTGGCGCAGCCGGAAGCCGTGCAACTGTTCACGGACCGGGCCGCCGCGGTGCGGCCGGGCTTCGTGCCGGACGGCGAAACCGGTGGCGCGGTAGCGGAAATCTGCCAACGGCTCGACGGGATGCCGCTTGCCCTGGAACTCGCGGCGGCTCGGTTGCGCTCGATGAGCGCCGGGCAGATCGCCCAGCGTCTCGACGATCGGTTCCGGTTGCTCACTTCCGGCAGCCGGGTCGCGCTGCCCCGGCAGCGCACCCTGCGCGCGGTGGTCGAGTGGAGCTGGGACCTGCTGGAGAAGCCGGAACGCGTGCTCGCCCGCCGCCTGGCCGTCTTTCCCGCCCCGGCAACGATTTCCGCGATCGAAGCGATCTGTGCGGACGAGTCGCTTCCGGTCGCGGACGTGCTCCACGTGCTCGGCTCGCTGGTCGACAAGTCCATTGTAGACACCGTGGCCGCTGGTTCCCGGTACCGGATGCTCGAGACCATCCGGGTCTTCGCGGGGGAGCGGCTCGACGAAGCGGGCGAGCGCGAGGCCATCGCGCGGCGGTTCGGCGAGTACTTCACAAGCCTTGCCGAGGAACACGAGCCGAAGCTGCGCACCCATGACCAACTCCGGGCGATCGCGGCCTTCGACGCCGAGCACGACAACCTGATCACCGCGTTGCGGCGCGCGATCGAGAAGTCCGACGCCGAAATCACCTACCGGCTTGTGGGATCCCTCCTCTGGTATTGGGTCGTCAAGGGCATGGACGAGCAGCCCACGGAGTTCCTCGCGGAGGTTCTCCGGCTGCGGGACCGGATTCCCGAGCACGCTGTCGCTGCTTTTGCGACGTTGCGCGTCCTGATCGGAGCCATGCCGGTTATCCAGCCAGACCTCGACATCCGGTCGTATGTCGAGGAATGCCTGCGCACCGACGCGACGGCTCACTACCCGGTACTCGCGCTCGGCATCCCGATGCTCTGCTTTCTCGGCAGGCAGCCGGAACTGGCCGAGCGGGAGCTGCGCAGGATCCTGGCGAGCCCGGATCCGTGGGCGCGTGCCTGCGGGCACTGGGCCGAGGGATTCATCCTCGCCGATCGCGGTGATTTCGCGGGCAGCGAGCGGGCACAGGAGTTGGCGTTTCAGGGGTTCCGCGCCGTGGGCGATCGCTGGGGGAGCTCGAACTCGCTGGTCATGCTGGCCGATGTCCGATCCCTGCGCGGCGAGCACGAGAAGGCGATCGAAAACCTCACCGATGGTGTGGCGATGGCCCGCGAACTGGCCGCGAGCGAAGACGTCGGCCACCAGCTGTTCCGGCTGGCGCTCGAACGCATGCGGATGGGCGATGCGGCGGGTGCCTGGCGTGACATCGAGGAAGCCCAGGCCATGGCGACGGACAGCGGGGACCCCCGATACCAGGCGATGGCACGGTTCTTCCGGCTGGAGGTGGCGCGCCGGTGCGGCGATTTCGCCCAGGCGCACGACCTGCTCGACGGGCTGGAGGCCGACCTGTCGCTGGTTCGCCTGCCGGCGAACATGGGCGCCGAGTGGGTCGCCCACGCGGCCGCCGCGCTCGCGATTTCCGAAGGCGACGCGCCGGAGGCGAGAGCCAGGTTGCCGCTGGTGCTGCGGTCCACCACGGAGCGCCACGACATGCCGGACGCTGCCAAAACCGCGATGACCGCCGCGAAGTTGTTCCACCTCGAAGGAAACCCGGCACTGGCCGCGTGGGCGCTCGGCATGACCGAAGCACTGCGGGGCGCGTTCGACGCCGGTGACCCGGAGTTACGTGAACTGGTCGCCGCGCTCCGTGCGGAACTCGGCGACCAGTCCTATGTGGACACCTACCGTCGCGGCGCCGGGCTGTCCCGTTCGGACGCGGGCCGGCTCCTGTTGGCCGAATTCAACTCAGGCCACCCGCCTGCGGTAGGCGCGCATCGCCAGCGGGAAGAAAACCACGACGATCCCGGCCATCCACGCGAAGCCACCGAGTAGCGGACCCGTGACCGGACCGCCGGTGAGCAGGCCGCGCATGGCGTCGGCGAGCAGGCTGACCGGGTTGATGTCCGACCATGCCCGCAACCAGCCGGGCATCGTCGAGGCCGGCACGAACACGTTGCTGCCGAAGGTGAGCGGCATCACGAACGCGATCATGGTGCCCTGCACGGCGGTCGGCGTGCGCATGAGCATGCCGACGAACACCGACATCCAGCAGAAACACAGCCCGGCCAGCACCATCGTCGCGCAGGCGGCCAGCGCCGCGAGCGGATTGGTGTGGATGCGGAAACCCATGATCGTCGCCATGATCAGCAACACGCCGAGCGCCACGGCATAGCGCACCAGATCCGCGAGCACCGCGCCCACCAGCGGCGCCGACCTGGCGATCGGCAGGCTGCGGAACCGGTCGAACACGCCCTTGCTGACGTCGGTGTTCAGCGCGACCCCGGCGGACATGCTGGCCATGATGATGTTCTGCACCATCAACCCGGGCGTGAGGGCCTGCAGGTAGTCGCCGGTGCCACCGGCGATCGCGCCACCGAAGAGGTAGACGAACATCACCAGGAACAGGATCGGCTGCACGGTCACGTCGAGCAGTTGCTCGGGATTCTTGCGGATCTTCAGCGCCCCTCGCCAGGCGAGGGAGAACCCGTGTTGCACGGCCTTGGCCGGGCTGATCCGCCGGGGAAGGTCAACGATCGCGGCAGTCATGCGGGCACCTCCTCGGCGGGCTTTCCGGTGAGGGCGAGGAAAACCTCGTCCAGGCTGGGCAGGCGCAACGCGAGTTCGTCCACCGTTATCCCCGCGGCGTCCAGCCTTCGAACCAGTGCGGACAGCAGCACGGGATCGGGTGCGGGCGCGGTGAGCAACCCGATGTCCCGGTCCGCCGCCGGCTCGACCCCGGTCAGCTCGGCGAGAATCCGGGCCACCGCGTCGACATCGGCCGGCGAGGTCGGCCGCACCTGCACGGTCTGCCCGCCGACTCGTCGCTTGAGCTCGTCCGCGCGCCCTTCGGCGACCACGCGGCCGTGGTCGATCACCGTGATCCGGTCGGCGAGCTGGTCGGCTTCGTCGAGGTACTGCGTGGTGAGCAGCACGGTCGAGCCGTCCGCGACCAGCCCGCGCACCACGTTCCAGACCTCGATGCGCGCGTGCGGGTCCAACCCGGTGGTCGGCTCGTCCAGGTACAGCACCTGCGGACGGCCGACCAGGCTCGCCGCCAGGTCCAGCCGACGGCGCATACCGCCGGAGTAGGTCTTCGCCGCGCGGCCCGCCGGCTCGGAGAGCTCGAACCGCGCCAGCAACTCGTCCGCGCGTGCCCGTGCGCCGGCCCGGGACAACCCGAGCAGCCGCCCGATGAGCACCAGGTTTTCCGTGCCGGACAGGTCCTCGTCCACCGAGGCGTACTGCCCGGTGAGCCCGATGGCCGCGCGCACCTGCACGGGATCGCGCGCCACGTCGTATCCGGCGATGGTGGCGCGCCCGGCGTCCGGTCGCAGCAGAGTGGCCAGTATCCGCACCATCGTTGTCTTGCCGGCCCCGTTCGGGCCCAGCACACCGACCACCTTGCCGGTCGGCACCTCGAGGTCGACCCCGTTCAACGCGACGGTCTCCCCGAACCGCTTCACCAGGCCCTCGGCCTGGATAGCCAGCGACATCTCGTCCTCCTCGTAGTCGCGTGAGGTCGAAGATGCTCCTCGCGGCTGGCAGATCGCTGCCAGCGCACGCACAGCGGCCTGTGCCGTGATCTCAGTGCTTGTTCGGGCCCGGAGGGCGGGTAGCGAGGACTTGCCTTTACCAGGGACCCGGCGGCTCCGGGACAAGCTCTCAGTGAGCCTCGGGTAAGAGTGATCGCGTGACAGTAAGCAAGACCGACGCCCCTACTCGCAGCGCACAAACAAGCGGCAAGCACACTGTGCGCATGCTTGTGTTCACAGTGTTGGCCGTGCTGTTCCTGGCGCTGGCCGCGTTGCGGCTCTTCGGAGTCGATGGCAACCGCTACACGGCGGCGTTGCTGGCGCTCACGCCGTACTGGACGGCCTGTGGGATGGTGCTCGGCATCGTGGCGCTGGCCACGCGGCACTGGTGGATCGGCGCCGGAACGGTGGCGGTCGCGGTGGCGCTGGTGGCCGCCCTGCTGCCCAGAATGGTGCCCGCGACCGAGCAGCCACCGGCGGCCGGCCGGCAGTTGCGGATCATGTCGTCGAATCTTTACCTGGGGCGCGCCGACGCGAAGGCGATCGTCGACCTGGCGCGGGAGCATCGGGTCGACGTGCTCAACCTGCTGGAGCTGACGCCACGGGAGGCCGGTGAGCTGGAGCGGGCGGGCCTGTTCGACCTGCTGCCCTACCGGGTGTTCCAGCCGGTGTCCAATGGCGTGGGGTCGGGCATCGCGTCCCGTTATCCGCTCACCGAGCTGAACCTGACCGGACCGTCCATGCTTCGCCAGCCCAGCGCGCGGGTCGACCTCGGCGGGGTGGCGATCGAGGTCGTCGCCGTGCACGTGCTTCCCCCGACCACCTCGGCAGGAACCTGGAAGAGCGAGATCGCGGGGCTGCCAAGGCCCGGCGAGCCGGTGCGGATCCTCGCCGGCGACTTCAACGCCACGCTCGACCACGCGACGTTCCGCGGGTTGCTCGACGCCGGCTACACCGATGCGGCCGACCGCACCGGCTCGGGATTCTCACCGACCTGGCCGTCACGTGGGTTCCTGCCACCGGTGACCATCGATCACATTCTGGTCGATGCGCGGGTGACGGTGAACGCGTACCGCGTTTTGGAGGTGCCGGACTCCGACCACCACGCCGTCTACGCCGAACTCACTCTTCCTTGAGTCGCGCGTCGAGCGCGGTGAGGGTTTCCAGGGCGCCGTAGGGCAGCGAAATCCCGCGACCGTGCCGGATTTCCGGGTCGCGCGGGTTGATCCGGACGAGCCAGCCGGTGGCCGCGCTGGCGAGTTCGGCGTAACGACGCACCGTGGGCACCGCCTTGCCGGCGCCGATCTCGATGACGACCGGGCGCGAGTGTTTCCGCCGCCACTCGGTCAGCTCGCGCAGCTGACCGTCACTGCGGTGGGAGACCCAGTCGAAGTCGCCGAACATCAGGATGTTGGGCCGGGCGAGGGCACCGCAGTGCGGGCACTCCGGCAGCGGCGGCTTCGCGCGCATGTCGTCGTCGAGGGCCAGCCCCACTTCGTCCGAGGGCCAGATGTCCGGGCCGCACGGTTTCACGCACTGCAGGTGGTGGATCGAGCCGTGTACCTCGGCGACGAGCGGGAAACCGGCCTTGGTGAAGTGACCGTCCACGTTCGAGGTGAGCACGGCCAACGGCCGGCGGGCTCCCCACTTCAGCAGGATTTCGAACCCTTCGTGCGGCTCGGCCGCCCGGTAGAGGTCGAGCCGGTGGCCGTAGAAGCCCCAGGCCAGTTCCGGGTCCTCGGCGAAATGTTGTGGGTCGGCCACCTCGGCGAAGCTCAGCCCGAGCCGCGCGTAAGGCGGGTAGTTCCGCCAGAACCCCTCGTTTCCGCGGAAGTCCGGCAACCCGGAGTCCACGCCCATCCCGGCGCCCGCGCACACCAGCACCGCGTCCGCGCTCCGGATCAGCTCGGCCGCCTGAGTCAGCGGATCGCTACCGGACACTGTCCAGCGGAACGACCTCGAATTCCAGCAGGCTTGCCCCGCTGGCCACCGGTTTCGCCCGCTCCCCGGCGTGGGCGTCCTTGGCCGGCCCGCTCGCCCATGCCTGGAAGGCCTCTTCGGACTCCCACTTGGTGTAGACGAAATAGCGGGTCTCCCCGGCAACTGGGCGCAGCAGCTCGAAACCGAGGAAGCCGGGCTGAGAGTCCACCGCGTGCAGCCGGTTGGCGAAGCGCTTTTCCAACTCCGGGCCGGCGCCTTCGGGCACCTCGATAGCGTTGATCTTCACCACTGCCATGTGACCAGCCTACTCACTAATTGTTATTCAAGACACGCGGTCGGCGAACGCAGCTACAAAGCCTACTCACCTCAGCGTTACAGCTGAGGCCAACCGAGGTTCAATGAACCCGTGATGGTCGACTTCGGCGGGCAAGGGCAGCCGATCGTGTTGCTGCACGGCTTGATGGGCCGTGCGCGTACCTGGTGGAGCGTCGCCCAGTGGCTCACCCGCCACGGCAAGGTGCTCGGTTTCGACGCGCGCGGGCACGGGCGAGGACCCCGCGGCGGCCCGTGGACGACCGAACGGTTCGTCGCCGACGCGGCGGAACTGGTGCGCCCGCTGGGCGAACCGGCCGTGCTGATCGGACATTCGATGGGCGGCCTGCACGCGTTGGCACTGGCCGCGACGCATCCGGAACTCGTCCGCGCGGTCGTGGTGGAGGACATGGCGCCGGACCAGCGGGGCCGGACGGTGGACGCGTGGCGCGGGTACTTCGAGTCCTGGCCGGTGCCGTTCCAGTCGCTGGCGCACGTGCGGGAATTCTTTGGTGACACCGGAAACTACTTCGCGGAGTGTGTCGTCGAGCGTGCCGACGGCTACCACCTCATGGCCGATCTCGAAGATCTGTACGAGATCGCCGGGGAATGGGGACGCCGCGCCTACTGGTCCTTTGTGGACCGTATCGCGTGCCCGCTGCTGGTGATCGAGGCCGAGCACACCGCGATGCCACCGGGCCAGCAGGCGGAGCTGGCCGCGCGCGTACCCGGTGGCCGGCACCTCATCGTCACGGGCGCCGGGCACGTCGTGCACGACACCGCGCCGGACGAGTACCGCACCGCCGTCGAGGAATTCCTGGCCGAAGCACTGTAAACGTTGTGGCTTGCGTGGCGGTGCGGGTAGCGGTGCAAGTGCGTGCCTCACCGCAAGCGGCTTCGCCGCTTATGAAACACCTTGTCCTGTTTCGCCGGGGAGGGCGAAGCGGCCGTCCGGTGCCTGCTCGACCAGCCCGTCCACCAGGAGCGAGTCGAGGCAACGGTCACGCTGGCCGGCGTCGGGCCAGACCACGTCGAGGCTTTCCTTCCACACGGGTCCCTCGCTGCCACGCAGCACGTCCAGCAGGAGGCCACGAACCTGCCGGTCCGTACCCGCGAACTTCTGCACTGCCTTGGCCGGACCCGCGTAGGCCGGGCGGCCCGCTCGTTGCCACGCGCACCTCTCGTGCACGGGGCAGTCGGCGCAGCGCGGCGAACGCGCGGTGCAGACCAACGCGCCGAGTTCCATCAGCGCCGCGGAGAACCGGGCCGCCCGGCCCTGGCCGACAGGCAGCAGCGCCGCCACATCGGCCATGTCCCGCGTGTTCGACGCCGGACCCGCGTCCCCGGCCCCGTGCACCGCGCGAGCCACGACACGGCGGACGTTGGTGTCCACGACCGGAGCCCGCTTGCCGTACGCGAAGGCGGCGACGGCGCGCGCGGTGTACGCGCCGATGCCCGGCAACGCGAGCAGTACGTCCACATCGGACGGGACGACATCGCCGTGTTCGGCGGCGATGGCCGTAGCGGCTTCGTGCAGGCGCAGCGCCCGGCGCGGGTAGCCCAGCTTGCCCCAGGCCCGCAGCACCTCGCCCTGACTGGCCGCGGCGAGCGCCGAGGGCGCCGGCCAGCGTGCCATCCACTCGTGCCAGACGGGCTCCACGCGTGCGACCGGCGTCTGCTGCAGCATGATCTCGCTGACCAGCACACCCCACGGAGTGCACTCCGCGTGCCGCCATGGCAGGTCACGCCCGCAATCGTCGAACCAGTCGATCAGAGTCTCGGCGTCGATGGACACCGCCACAGATTAGGAGCTGCCGTACGGACCGCGTGCGTCGAGGGTGGTGCTGGGCCGCTTCGAAACAGTCTTGTCACAGCACTTCGGTTAGTTCACCGGTTTGCACGTGGTAGACGAACCCGCGCACCTTGTCGGTGTGCAACAGGAAGTCACTGCGCTTCACCCGTTGCATCGACCGCCGCACGCTGTCGGAGACCTCGCGGAACGCCTCCACCGCCCAGGTGGGCCGCAGGCCCGTCGCGGCCTCAAGTTCGTCCTTGAAGTCGTCCTCGGTGACCAGTGACAGGCCGCAGTTGGTGTGCTGGACGATCATCACCTCGCGCGTGCCGAGCTTGCGCTGACTCAACGCGAGTGAGCGGATCACATCGTCGGTGACGACACCACCGGCGTTGCGCAGGATGTGCGCCTCGCCCTGGATGAGCCCGAAGATCTCGAACACCCTGATCCGGGCGTCCATGCACGTGAGGATGCTGACGTGCAGGGAAGGGTTGGGAGACGAGCGGTCCCCGGGGAGTCCGGTTTCGGCATCGTGGTAGCGCTTGAGCAGAACGTCCGTGGCGGTCATAGGTCTATTTGAGCGGGCCGCCATCACTGCCGCAAGGGGTGCGTCGCGCTGGTCACGGGCCGAACCAGTGCTCCTCCATGGTCCGCGGTGGCGCGGAGGTGTTGCGGATCCGGAGCTCGGTGTTCAGGGTGATCACGCGCGGCGCGCCGTGGTCGGCGGAGGCCAGCAGCAGCTTGCCCGCCGCGCGGCCCTTTTCCAGCACCGGCTGGTGGACCGTGGTGAGCCCGGCCCGCTCGGCCTCGGCGATTCCGTCGAACCCGGTGACGGTCAGGTCCGCGGGCACCCGCAGACCGCGTCGCTCGGCCTCGGCCAGCGCGCCGAGAGCCAGGATGTCCGACGTGCAGATCAGCGCGGTGACCTGCGGGTAGGAGTCGAGCAGTTGCCGGGCGGCGGAGGCACCATCGTCCACGGTGTGGTCGAAGCGCTCGACGACCGGCACCTCTGCCCAGTCCACGCCGACCCTGGCGAACGCCTTGGCCAGCGCCTCCAACCGGGTGCGCTGCACGTGGAAGTGCGCGTTCTGCTGCCGTTCCACCGGAACGAACCCGTCGTTGCGGTCGCGGGCCAGCCGCATGCACAGGACGCCGACCTTCCGGTGACCGAGTCCGACCAGATGGTCGGCCAGTTCGGTGATGGCGGCGGCGTCGTCCGGGCCCACCCGGTCCACGCCCTCGACCCGCGGCTGGTCGATGACCACGGTCGGGACCGGCCGCGCGAGCACCGCGGCCAGGTGCGGGTCGTCGTCGGGGACCGAATAGACGACGAAACCGTCGACTCCGGCCCGGTGCACGGCGGCGACGTCGTCCCGGCCGGGACTGGCCGGCACGAGATGTAGCCCGACTCCCGCGCCTTCGCAGGCCAGCGCGAGTCCTTCGAGCACGCCGATGGCGGCCGGGTCACGGAAGGCGTAGGAGAGGTTCTCGGTCAGTAGCAGGCCGACCGCGCCCGCCTTGCGGGTGCGCAGTGAGCGTGCGACCGGGTCGGGACCGGGGTAGCCGAGACGGCGTGCGGTTTCCAGCACACGACGGCGGAGTTCCGGGGACAGTTGGTCCGGGCGGTTGTACGCGTTGGACACGGTTGTCCTGGACACGCCGAGTTCCGCGGCGAGCGACGCCAACGTCGCCTGTCGCCTCATGCGTATAGGACGACCCATACAGGAACCGTAACGGTTCAGAACGAAATCCAGAAGACCGAGGTCGTACGCCTCGCCGCCACAGCGTGCCCGAGGCGACACGGCAGCGTTCGCGCGTTTCGTCGCCGATGAGGTATGGTGAACTCGAAAATCATTTCCAATAAGGCGACAGGGTTCAACTGCCCTGCTCAGGAGTGTCAGATGAGTTTCCGCAAGCCCAGCACACTCGTCCTTGCCTGCGTGACGGTGTTGTCCCTTGCCCTCACGGCATGTGGCGGTGCTAACACTTCGGGTGCGCCGGGCACCGGAAAGATCGGCGTGGTCACGTCCACGGACGTCTGGGGAAGCGTGGTTTCCGCGGTCGGCGGGGACCAGGTTTCCGTCACCTCGATCATCCACGACCCGTCGGCCGACCCGCACTCGTACGAGACGACACCCGGCGACGTCGTCGCGACCGGACAGGCCGAGCTGACCCTCGGCAACGGTGGCGGGTACGACGACTTCTTCACCAAACTCACCGAGCAGGCGCCCAACGCCCGCAAACTGGTCGCCGTCGACATCGCCGGCACCGGCGAGGACAACGAGCACGTCTGGTACAGCTTCACCGGCGTGAACAAGGTCGCCGACCAGGTTGCGGCGCAACTCGGCCAACTCAGGCCGGAGGCCGCGCAGACCTTCACCGCCAATGCCAACGCTTTCAAGGAAAAGGTCGACGCGCTGGCCACCAAGGCGGCGGGGATCGGCGCGAACCATCCGGATGCGAAGGTGCTGATGACCGAACCCGTGCCGCAATACCTGGTGGAGATCGCGAAGCTCACCGACGCCACCCCTGAGGCGTTCTCCCACGCGATCGAGAACGAGACCGACGTACCGCCGGCCACGCTCGCGGAAGTGAACCAGTTGATCTCGGGCAAGCAGATTCAGGTCGTGCTGAACAACGAACAGACGGTCACTCCGACCACCACACAGGTCGTGAACGAGGCGCGGCAGGCCGGCTTGCCGGTGGTCGGCGTGACCGAGACCCTGCCGGCCGGGGCCGCGGACTACCTTTCCTGGATGACCGGTCAGGTCGACGCGCTGGCGGGAGCGGTCGGATGACGAAGCCGGCGGTGGAGATCACTCGCGCGAGCCTCGCCTTCGGCTCCCGCACCCTGTGGTCCGGGCTCGATCTCGAGGTCTCGCCCGGCGAGTTCGTCGCCATCCTGGGCCCCAACGGATCGGGCAAGACCAGCCTCCTCAAGGTGTTGCTCGGCCTGCAGCAGCCGTCGGCGGGGACGGTGCGCATCACCAGCGGGCGCCCGCCCGGATACATTCCGCAGCAGCGGGCCATGCAGGAGGCGGTGACCCTGCGCGGGGTCGACCTCGTGGGGCTCGGGCTCGACGGCCACCGCTGGGGCTTCGGTCTCGGCGGGCTGCGCGAGCGCCGACGGCGCGTGGCCGAGGCGATCGATGCGGTCGGTGCCCAGGCATATGCCGCATCGCCGGTGGGCAAGCTTTCCGGCGGCGAGCAGCAGCGCTTGCGGGTCGCGCAGGCGCTCGTCGGCGAACCCGACGTGCTGCTGTGCGACGAACCGTTGCTCTCCCTCGACATCGCACACCAGCGGGCGGTCAGCGAGCTGATCGACCGGCGCCGCCGCGAAGCGGGCACCGCGGTGTTGTTCGTGACGCACGAAATCAACCCGATCCTGCCCTATGTGGACCGCGTGCTGTACCTCGTCGACGGCCGGTTCCGGATCGGCGCACCGGACGAGGTCATGACGTCTGAGACGCTGTCCGAGCTGTTCCGGACGAAGGTCGACGTGTTCCGGGTCGGCGGCCAGATCCACGTCGCCGGCACGCAGATCGCGCTCTGCGAAGACGAGCCCCACCACGCCGCATCATGAACAGAAACTGTTGTGAGGCGGTTTGCGTGTCAAGTTCCAACACATTCTCGCCAAGGTGACGAAAATGGACAAGCTGTTCGACTTTGGGATGACCTGGCAGTTGCTGGGCTATCCCTTCGTGCTGACCGCGTTGCTGGCGGCTGCCGTGCTCGGCCTGGTCGCCGGCATGCTGGGGCCGCTGATCGTCATGCGGCGCATGTCCTTTGCCGTGCACGGCACTTCGGAACTGGCCTTCACCGGCGCGGCGGCCGCGCTCCTGGTCGGCGTCGGTGTGGAGTACGGGGCGCTCGCGGGCGCGGTGCTCGCCGCGCTGCTGCTGGGCCTGCTCGGCGGCCGTGAGTCCGAACGGGACTCGGTGATCGGCGCGATCCTGTCGTTCGGTCTCGGGCTGGGCGTCCTGCTGCTGTGGTTCTATCCGGGGCGCACCGGCAACAAGTTCGGCATCCTGGTCGGGCAGATCGTGTCCATCCAGACCACCAACCTGATCGTGCTGGTAGCGGCCGCGGTGGTGGTGTTGCTGGTACTGGGCGTGATCTACCGGCCGCTGCTGTTCGCCAGTGTCGACCCGCACGTCGCCGCGGCGCGTGGGGTGCCCGCTCGCCTGTTGTCCGTGGTGTTCGCGGTTCTCGTCGGCGTCGCCACCGCGCTCGGGGTGCAGATCGTCGGCGCGCTGCTGGTGGTCGCGCTGATGGTCACCCCGGCCGCGGCGGCCGTCCGGCTGACCGCGAGCCCGTGGCGCGCGACCGTGCTGGCGGTGGTCTTCGCCGAGGTGGCCGCGCTTGGCGGGATCGTGCTGTCGCTGGCGCCTGGCGCACCGGTAAGCGCCTTCGTCACCGCGATCTCGTTCCTCATCTACCTGATCTGCCGCTTCGTCGCCTATCGCCGGGACTCTGCGCGGGTCGGGAGACAGCTCAAAGACGCAGGGTCGGTGCCCGTGGTGATAGACAACGACGCGGCACGTGGGCGGGGAGGCAGGCCGTCCCCGCGATCAATCGGCACCTGACAACGGATTGTCACGGTTTGGCTACCCGCACACAGTCAATTCAGCGGATGT
Source organism: Amycolatopsis taiwanensis DSM 45107 (assembly GCF_000519205.1). Classification (GTDB taxonomy): domain Bacteria; phylum Actinomycetota; class Actinomycetes; order Mycobacteriales; family Pseudonocardiaceae; genus Amycolatopsis_E; species Amycolatopsis_E taiwanensis. Next base: position 215,099 of record NZ_JAFB01000015.1, read on the forward strand.
GCCGAAAGTGTCGTCCGTAGTGCGTTGAGCATGTCGTCGCTCAGGAACGGCAGGTAGCTGCCGGAGACGTTGCGCTCCACCGTTTCCAGCACGACCACGTCGGAGTCGACGAACTGCTGTATCGCCTGGTCCTGGCTGATCTTGTTGGAGGAGAAGGAAAGCATGGTCAGGTTGGAGAACGCGCCCTGCAGATAGCGCGAGGACGCCTTGGTGAACGAATCCCCGTACACCAAGGTCTTCTGGCTCACCTGGCCGGTGACCGGCGGAACGTTCGTGACCGCCGGGGTGTCGATGTCGATGAGCTTGCCGGCGCGGTCGTTGACCCCGTCCGGACGAAGGTCGTAGACGACCTCCATCTTGTCGCCGTGCTTTCCGAGCAGCGGCGGCAGATCGGCCGAACCGGTGTAGCTGCCGATCGCCTTGAACGTCCAGGTCTGGGTCACGCCGGGCTGGACCGCGTTCGCCAGCGCGGCCGCCATGACCAGCCCGCCTTCGGCGCTCCAGTGCGTGTCGTCGGGCGGGTAGACCGCGCGACCCACCTGCCGCTCGGCCTCCTGCAGGCCCGCACGGACGTCCACGATGCCGGCCGAATCGAGCGCTGCCCAGGTGGGTGCTTGGGCCTCCTGCTGGCATTCCTTGCCCGGATAGCTCGAAGGCAGGTGCTGCGGCACCATGGTCGACTTGTCGGGGGGCACCACCCACACGAACTTCCGCCCCGAGCTTTCCACGATGTTGCGCAGTTCGCTGATCCGCGCGATCGTCTCGGGCAGCGGCCGGGTCGGCGCGCACTTGGCTTCGGCGTCGAGGCCGTAGTAGAGCCAGCCGTCGCTGCCCTCCACGACCTGCCGGTAGCCGGCCTGATCAAGCGGCCCCGAACCGCCGTTCGAGGGCGCGGGCGTCGTGGCCCCGGCGGGCGGTGCACTGCCGGGCAGCGGACCGCCGTTGTTCGTACCACTCTGGTCGTGTGGCGCGGATTCACCGAAGATCATTTCGCTGATTCCGTCGGCGGCCGAGATCGCCCACGGGCGGAAGACCAGCTGGTCGGTTCCCCACGAAGCCAGCCCGGTGAAGAATCCCCAGCCGTCGGCCAGGCTCGGGAAACCGGTCAGCCGGCGGTTCTCGATCTCGGCGGGGCGGGCGCCGAACACCCACATCAAGGTTGGGCTCGCGAAGAACACCACCGCGCAGATCAGCGCGATCAGCTGCCGGCCACCATGCCGCGGGCGATGCAGCGCGTGCTCCCTGGGAAGCCATGCCTCGTGTACCGCGGGGAGCTGTTGGGACTCTTGCGCCACGGCAACACGTTATCCTCTCGGCCGTCGGGTTGTGGGCGCTTTCCCCGCGATGACGGTCACTTTCACGTTTCGAAGACCACGGGTACCCATCTTCCGTTTCGAAGAACGTGCGGTCAGTGCAGCATGAGGAAAACCTGCAACTCGCCGACCAGAAAACCGATCAGGCCGCCCACCGCGATCAGCTTCCACTCCTCCTGCCGGAACGCCGGCCGCAACAGGCCCTCGTACTCGCGTGGGGCGAGCGCGAGCATCCGCTCTTCCACCATGTTCGCGACGTCCATCGCCTCGGTCAGGTAACCCTCGGCGTGCCGCAGCGTCTCCGGCAGGCGGGCCAGCGCCCGCGTTGCGGCGGCCTCCTTGATCTCGGCCAGCCGGGCGGCGCCGATGGTCAGCGTGCCCACGCGCCCGGTCTGTTCGTCGATCGCCCTGGCCACCGCCCGGCGCACCAGCGCGACCAGCCGGTCCGACCGGGGTCCGCGCAGGATCGCGGTCAGCAGGTTCGGCACGGTGAGCACCTCGTGCGCGATCAGCTCGCCGTACTGCCGCGCCACCTCCGCGCGCCGGCGCTGGAACTTGCCCTGGACCGTGAACCGGGCCAGCCGCACCGGCTCGCGCGGCACGAAGATCAGCTTGATGGCGAGCCAGTCGGTGAACAGCCCGATACAGCCGCCGAAGGCGGGCAGTACCCACGGGTTCTTCGTGATGGCCCATACCGCCGCCTGCACCAGACCGAGCACGAAGCCGAAGTAGATGCCGCAGCGGGCGATGAAGGACATTTCCGGCCGGGAGGTCTCCCGGATCAGCCGGACCAGCAGCGCGCGGTCGCGGGTGAGGTTCTGCACGGTCATGTGCTTGAGGTCGAGCACGTCGGCGAGATGGCCGGACAGGTCGGTCATGAGCAGGCGGACCAGTCGCGGTGACCCCGCCTGCAACTGCTTGACGATCAGCTCCTTGGCCATCGCGGGAAGCGCTTCCCACAGCGCCGGATGGGTCTCGGCCAGGACGTCACGGGTGATCTCGTCGATGGCACGCAACAACGGCTGCTCGATTTCGCGCGTGATCCGGTCGGGTTCGATCCGCGCGAAGATCTCGTCGAAGTCGAGTAGGTTGGCGGTGAGCAGGTCGGTGGCGATCGCGGCCATGCGCCCGCCGTGCCGGGGAACCACACCCTGCCAGCCGAAGAAAGGCTTGATGCCGACGAAGTCGATCGGCCGGAACATCATCTCGATCGCGACGCGCTTGGTGACGTACCCGATGAGCGCGGCGACGAACGGGATCGCGACGTACAGGGGCCAGTCCACTTCGGAAGAGTACGACGCTATGGTGACGCGCTGCGGCGGGCTTGCACCGCGTGGCTGGTTCACTCCATTGAGTGGACCGTCGGAGAGTGGTCGAACCGGTCGATTCGGCTACTCTGGATGATGGAACTCAGTCGTCCATCCATGCGTGGTGAAGCAGCCGAATGGCGGTATGGAAACCGATATGAGGACCCACTAAGGTTCGGCCATGCCTCCACAGCCCATTCAGTCGATGGAACCTTCCACGACCGCGCCCCAGTTCCCCCTGGTTTTCCGCGGGTACGACCGCCCGCCGGTCGACGAACGGCTCGCCCAGCTCGCCGCCGAGATGAAGGAGCTCGCCGGCAGCCGCGACGAAGCCCTGTCCTCGGTTTCCGAGCTGACCAAGGCCCTGTCCTACGCGCAGAAGGAACTGGCCGAGACCAAGTCCGCGCTCTCCCGGATGGCGACGGACCCGAACAGCGCCGCCACCATGACCGAGCGCGTGCGCACCATGATGTCGCTCGCCGAGGAGGAGATCGCCGAGCTACACGCCAAGGCGGAGGAACAGTGCGCACAGCTGCGCGCCGAAGCCGATAAGTACGCCCTGGACACCCGCAAGTCGACCGAGAAGTGGGTCGCCCTGCGGGAGGAGGAGATGGCCGAGCGCCGGGCCGAGCTGGAGAACCACTACCAGCAGCTGACCGCGAAGCTGAAGGACGAGCACGACGACCTGATGGAGCGGGCGCAGGGCGAGATCGGCCGGCTCAACGCCGAGGCGGAAGCTGAGCGGAGCCGGCTCGACAGCGAGGCGGCCGAGCGCCGTGCCGCCGCCAAGCGGGCGTCCGACGAGGCGCTGGCCCGCAAGACCGCCGAGGTGGAGCAGGCCCTGCAGACGAAGGTCTCGGAGACCGAGGAGTCCCTCACCCGGAAGGTCACCGAGACCGAGGCGGCCCTGGAGAAGAAGGTCAACGAGACCGAATCGGCTCTCGAGCGCAAGGTCACCGAGACCGAATCGGCTCTCGAGCGGAAGGTCACGGAGACCGAAGCGGCTCTCGACAAGAAGGTCACCGAGACCGAGGCGGCGCTGAACAAGAAGGTCACGGAAACCGAATCCGCCCTGCAGAAGAAGGTCACCGAGACCGAGTCGGCGCTCGCGAACAAGGTTTCCGAAACCGAGTCGCGGCTGGCCAGGCAGACGGGCGAAGCGGAGGAGCGGGCGTCCACGCTCGTTGCCGACGCGGAGCGTCAACTCGCCGAGGCCGAGCACAACCGTACTCAGGCGTTCGAGTACCGGCAGCGGGTCACGCAACATCTCACTGCCACCAACGAGGCCCTTCAGGAAGCTCTCAAGGTCCTCGACCAGGAGCAGGTCCCGGCCGGCTGAATCGCGTCGTACCCGTCCCACCGGCCCTGACCGGCCACCCGGCCCTGACCGGCCACCCGGCCCTGACCGGACGGCCCGCCAAGGCGCCGGCCATCACCCGGCATGTCGCCGCACCAAGTCCATCGGTGCGGCAACATGCCGGCCCGACCACCTTCCCCGGCCCCCGCGCCGTGTCCCCGCCTCAGCCCCCTGCATTCCCGCCTCAGGCGCGCGTGTCCCCGTCTCAGGCGGCTGAGTTCTCGCTTCAGGCGCGCGTGTCCCCGTCTCCGGCGGCTGAGTTCTCGCTTCAGGCGGCTGAGTTCTCGTTTGAGGCGCGTGTGTCCCCGCTTCAGGCGTGCGTGTCCCCGTCTCAGGCTGCTGAGTTCCGGTTCCCGGTAGGCCTTGCTCGCGTTTCGTCTGAAGGACATCGGCCGCTCGCTCGGCAATAAATGGCCTACATCGGTGTGACGATGGGCTGGTTGGATGGCGATCTGCGCCCGCCGTCCGACCAATTTGTCCGGCGGGGTGCGGATTTGTCGGTGAACCGGAACCGGGGAGGCTGATGGATACATCGGTTGGGTCGGCGAATCCGGACTCGCCACGGCTCAAGAGGTCGATTGGTTTCTACGGCCTGATGTTCGTGTCTCTCGGGTCGATCATCGGTTCGGGTTGGTTGCTCGGCGCGCTGAACGCGGCGACGGTCGCGGGGCCCGCGTCGATTCTGTCCTGGGCGCTGACCGCGGTCATCATGATGACGCTCGCGCTAATCCATGCCGAACTCGGCGCCGCATATCCGGTCGCCGGCGGCACGGCGCGATTTCCCCGTATCGCCTTCGGCGCGCTGGCCGGGTTCGCCGGCGGCTGGGTGGCCTGGTTGCAGGCCGTGGCGCTGGCGCCGATCGAGGTCGAGGCGAGCCTGCAATACCTCGACAACATCGGTTGGATCAAGGAGCACCTGAACCTCCTTCATCCCGGCAACAACACGCTGACCCTCAGCGGGTTCGCCTGGGCGACCGTGCTGATGGCGGTGTTCACGTTCGTCAATCTGGTGGGCGTGAAAATGCTGGCGGAAAGCAATTCCGCGACCGTCCTATGGAAGGTGGCGGTGCCGGTACTGACCATCGTCGTGCTGCTTTACTTGAGATTCCATCCCGGCAATTTCACCGCGGGCGGCGGTTTCGCACCGGCCGGTGCGCACGGCGTCTTCGCCGCGTTGCCGGTCGGCGTGGTCTTCGCCCTGCAAGGTTTCGAACAAGCGGTACAGGTAGGCGGCGAGGCGCGCAATCCACAGCGGGATCTCTCCCGCGCGATTCTTACCGCGATGGTCATCGGAACAATCGTTTACCTGCTGCTGCAGGTCGCCTTCATCGGTGCGCTCGACCCCGGCAGCGTCGCCGGTGGCTGGTCCAACCCGATCGAGAAGGGCGCCTTCGGCCCGTATGCCACCTTGGCGATCGTCGCCGGAGCGGCTTGGCTGGCCTACGTCCTTTACGTGGACGCATTCGTCTCTCCCGCGGGTACCGGCCTGCTGTACCTCGGCACATCGGCCCGGTTGTCCTACGCGCTCGGCAAGGACAAACAGCTGCCCGAGGCACTGGGCAAGCTCAGCATCCGGGGCGTTCCGATGTGGTCGATCCTGCTCTCGTTCGTGGTCGGCGAGATCGCGTTCCTGCCGTTCCCGAGCTGGCAGTCACTGGTCAGCGTGGTCACCTTGGCGACCGCGATCATGTACGCGTTCGCCCCCGTTTCCCTGATCGCGCTGCGCCGGCGCGACCCGGACCGGCCGCGTCCCTACCGCACTCCCGCGGCGCACGTGCTCGCTCCCGCCGGGTTCGTCGCGGCCAACCTGGTCATCTACTGGTCCGGGTTCGACACCACCTGGAAGATCATGGTGGCGATCGTGGCAGGCGTGCTCCTCTTCGCCATCACGTACCTGCGCCGGCGCCCCGCCGACCGGCCCGAGGTCGCGTGGCGCTCCGCCGTGTGGATCCCGCCTTGGCTGCTCGGCAACCTGCTGATCGGCTACCTCGGCCGGTACGGCGCGAGTGGCGAGATCGGGGTGTTGCCGGAATGGGTAGACCTCGCGGTCGTCATCGGGTTCAACCTGGCCATCTTCTACTGGGCGATCACCCAGGCGCAGCCCGCGCACAAGGTCCACGATGCCGTCGAGGCCGAACGCGTCGAACTACAGGTCTAGCGCCGTGTCCCCGCTTGAGGATGCAGTGTCCCCGGCTCAGCCAAGCGAGTTCCGGGTCGAATTGCGAGTTGCCTGATCATGCGCGCGTCCCTCGACCCGCACGCCGCCGCACAAACCTCCGCGCGAAAGCCCGGTTATCCCTGCCATGGCGGTAGCTTCGGCTCCATGACCGCCGCGACCTGTTTCGCCAGATCACAGGTATGCACCTTCGGTGCGTCTCCTGCGTAGCCGCTCTGGGAGATTTCGACCGTGGCAGCCTAGGGCGCGTGCACCGCGAAGATCACCCCGCAGCCGTCGTCCCGGCCGTCCTCGCCGGTTGTCATGTCGTTCAGCCACGCTTGGTGCGAAGCCGACGCACCGACCCTGCGACGCTTCTATGCCGAGTTGCTCGGCTGGAACATCGCGGTTGACCAAGACATGGACTATGGCCTGGTTAGCGACGGTGAACAGCCACCTGTCGGCGGAATTGGACAGGCCGGCGAAGGCGACCGCCACCCGGCCGGAGTGGTCGCCTGTTTCCCCGTTGCAGACCTCGACGCGGCGCTTTCCGTCGCGCAGCGCCTGGGCGCAAACATCGCGATCGACCCTTGGGAGATCCCCGGGCTCGGACGGATGGTCGTCGTTACCGACCCCGAAGGCAACCGAATCGAGCTAATGTCCTGCTGACTGAACATGCTCGACGAGTCCCCGACGCGGCCTGGGCGGTGCGGCCGGGTTTAGCCTCATCGCGTGAGCTTCAGCGCCTACGGTCACCATGTACGTAACCCGACGCTGCCCTACCGGCACCGGGTCTCGGCGCTTCGCTCGTGCGTTCAGCTGTACCGGCCGCTCGGCTTCGAGGCGACCTTGAGCTTCCTCCGGCAGTTGGCGGGACCGTTCGAACGTGATGGGACCGCACTCCTGCGGGCGCTCGACGCCCTCGCCGCCAGCCGGGCCGGCTGGCACGCAGAGCTGCGCCGATACGCCGCAGCCCGCCGGGTCGCCAAGGCTCGCGGTCAGCGCAGTCCGCACCCACGTGAGCCGAACCCAAATCAAGGCCCACGCTGCTGGTACGGCGCACCCCGCCGGGGAGCCCTCCACGCGTTGGCGTTCTGGCAATGCCGTCGGCTACCCGCTTTGCTGGCCACCGGCGACCCGATCGCCGCGGAGATCGACGCCTACGTCACCGCATGCCTGCTCGCCGAAGGGGACCTCACGCTCGTCGATCACCACGCTCTGGTCGCTGCGTGTGACACGCTCCGACAGCGCATCCACGAAGGACGGAACGCCGACCCCAAACTCTTCCAGAGCGCTCGGCAGTTGCCACTGCTCGCGCACTTCGTCCACGTCGCCGCCAACGCTCCGGTCGATGGTCTTGCCGGCTCCACCTAACCCCAGCCGAAGCGTATGCCGGAGAATCCGGGAGAACCGTCGAGCAGGAAAACGACGGTTCAGAAACGGTATTGATCCGGAACCGGCAGGTAGACTAGATCCGCCGGTCAGAATTGGTAATAGAGGAACGGGCTGAAGGTGCCGTTGGCGACGAGGATTGCGGCGTAGGCCAGGCCGACGGTCATCACGCCGACGCGCAGGCTGATCGCGGGCCGGCTGCGGGAGGACTCGAGCAGAGGTCCGGTCACCGGCTGCGTCGGCAGCAGGACGACGAGGAGTGCGGCGAGCAGGATCACGACGCGCTGGTTGGTCAGCGCGCTGTTGACCACGTCGGTCAGCCCGGAGAAGTCCGGCAGGAACATGTGCCCGATCATGGTCAGCGCGTGCCCGATGTCGGCGGACTTGAAGAACACCCACCCCAGCACGACGAGCACCAGCGTCAGTGCCCGGCGGGCCAGGCGAGGGAGCCGCGCGGCCGGGGACAGGTCCAGGTTGAACGCGCGCTCGATGATCAGCAGGGCGCCGTGGTAACAGCCCCACACCAGGAACGTCCAGTTCGCGCCGTGCCAGAAACCGGTCAGCACGAACACGATGCACAGGTTGCGGTAGGTCTTCGCCGCGCCGAGCCGGTTGCCGCCCAGGGGGATGTACACGTAGTCCCGGAACCAACGGGACAGCGACATGTGCCATCGGCGCCAGAACTCGGTGATCGTGACCGACGAGTACGGCCGGGAGAAGTTCTCCGGCAGGCGGAAGCCGAGCATGCGACCGAGACCGATGGCCATGTCGGAATAGCCGGAGAAGTCGAAAAACAGCTGCAGCGTGTAGCCGACGGCGCCGAGCCAGGCGACGCTGAACGTCATATCCGCCGGCGGGGTGGCGAAGCAGGCGTCGACCATCGGGCCCAGCGAGTCGGCGATGATCGTCTTCTTGCAGAGGCCGAGGGCGAACCTCGGGAAGCCGGCGGCGATGTCGTCGAGGCGGTGCGAACGCTGCTGCGGGAGCTGGTCGGCGATTTCCCGGTAACGCACGATCGGCCCGGCCACCAGTTGCGGGAACATCGCGATGTAGGTGACGAAGGACACGGGGTTGCGCAGCGGTTTCCGCTCGCCACGGTAGATGTCCACCACGTAGGAAATGTGGTGGAAGGTGAAGAAAGAGATTCCGATGGGCAGCGCGAGATGCGTAACCGGGAAGTCCCCGCCGAACAGCCGGGCCAGGAAGTCGAGTTGCTGCGTGGCGAACCCGGCGTACTTCCAGATCACCAGGATTCCCACATCGAAGCAGAGCACGCCGATCAGCAGGGTCCGCCGCCGCTTGACCGGGGTCGGCCGGTCCGGCTCCAGGACCAGGCCGGCGGCGAAGTTCACCACCATGCAAGCCAGGAGCAGCAGGGTGAACGCCCCCGCGCCGCTGGCGTAGAACACCAGGCTGCCGATGCCCACGACCCCGTTGCGCCAGCTGCGCGGCAACACCAGCACGGCGACCAGCACCGCCGGCAGGAAATACCACAGGAACAGTGGCGAAGCGAAAGACATCGGTGCGCGGGCCCCCTGTGTTACGGACAAGCCTGCTGACCTTAACCCAAACGGGCACCGTTCTGAACGCGATGTCAGTAATCGTTGACGAACTCGCTGCGCACAGTTTGATCGGCGATGCCCTGGTCGGCCCCACCATCCCGGTTGGGCGGCCGTGGCCATCCGGACGGTCGCCGCGGCGTTGGTGGTCCTTCCCGATCAGGTGATGAATTCGAGTTCGTTCTGCGTCAGCTGACCCGGATATCCGATCCGAGGACGCGCGGCGAAGGCGCTTTCACGCTTGGGGAATCGATCTGCTGTCGAATTGCCAGTTACTGAAACGTCCGGCATCGGCCGAGGCCAGCGCCGGTGTAACGCAGGCTTCCGCTGTCGGTCTGGCCGTTTTGTCCATACCATCTTCACGGGGACTCCGCCGTTCGGGTTACGGCCGGAGACGCCGTTTCAGGGGTCGGCGGGAGGGTGGCGATGGCCGGCGATTTCTGGGAAATGTTGAATCAGGCACAGCGCGAGACGGTCCGTGCCGCTGCCCAGGTGCGCCGGTTCCGCCCGGGTACCGCACTGATGTGCGAGGGCGACCAGGACCGCTCCGTGCTGGTGCTCGTATCCGGGTGGGCCAAGGTCACCACGGCCTGGCCGGGCGGGCACGAGGTGGTGCTCAACGTGTGCGGGCCGGGCGACATCGTGGGCGAGACCTCGGCGATGGACGGCGCCCCGCGTTCCGGCGCGGTCGTCGCGGTCGACGTGGTGACCGCGCTGGCCCTTTCCGTCGAGCGGTTCGCCCGCATCATCCGGGCCCACCCCGACATCTCCACGATCGTGTCGCGGGTCATCACGGGTCGCCTGCGTGCCGCCGACGCGCGCCGTCGGCAGTTCGCCGAGCTCAGCACGCCCGGCCGGATCGCCGAACTGCTCGCCGAACTCGCCGAGCGCTACGGAGTGTCCACTTCGGAGGGTGTGGTGGTGGACCTGCGCATCAGCCAGCAGGACATCGCCGCGATGACCGCGGCGTCCCGGGAGACCGCCGCCCGCACGCTGCGCACGCTACGCGAGGCGGGCGTGATCAGCACGGCGCGCCGGCGGCTGACCATTCATCGTCCCGACGCGCTCCGCACCTTCAACGCCTGAGTCGTCGGTGCATGTCCGGCGAACCCGCCGGACATGCGGACGGCGGGTTCGCCGCTCCAGGGATCCGGTGGTTCGAGGCCAAGCCCTCAAACGCGACCGGCGACCCGGCGACGGCGGGCCACCTCGGCGAGCAGGACCGCGGCCGCCACCGACGCGTTGAGCGATTCGACGCCCGCTGCCATCGGAATGGACACCGTGACATCGCAGGTCTCGCGGACCAGCCGGGACAGGCCGCGGCCCTCGGACCCGACCACGATCACCAGCGGGTCCGCCGCGAGGTCGAGGCCGTCGATGTCGATCGAGCCGTCGGCGTCGAGGCCGGCGATCATGAGACCCTCGTTCGCCCACGCCTTCAGTTGCCGGGTCAGGTTCGTGGCCACGGCGATCGGCAGGCGCGCCGCCGTACCCGCGCTGGTCCGCCAGGCCACGGCGGTGATCCCGGCGCTGCGCCGCCCCGGGAGCAGCACGCCGTGCGCCCCGAACGCGGCCGCCGACCGAACCACGGCGCCCAGGTTGCGCGGGTCCGTGACCCCGTCCAATGCGACCAGCAGCGGCGGCTCACCCGAGTCGCGCGCCGTCGCCAGCAGGTCGTCGGGGTGCGCGTACTCGAACGGCGGCACCTGGAGCCCGAGACCCTGGTGCACCGCCCGGTTGGTCTTGCGGTCCAACTCGTCGCGCGGGATCTCCAGGATCGAGATGCCCCGGTCCGCCGCCAGCCGCACGGCCTCGGTGACCCGGTCGTCGGCGTCGATGTTCAGCGCGACGTAGAGGGTCGTGCCCGGCACGCCGGCCCGCAGCGCCTCGACGACGGGGTTGCGCCCGGCGATCACCTCGGGGCCATCGGCCTTCTTGTCCCTGGCCTGCGCCACCTTGGCGGCGGCCGCGGCGCGGCGCTGGGCCGGATGGCCCTTGCGCTGCTCCGCACGTGGGGTCGGGCCCTTGCCTTCCAGGCCCTTGCGCCGCTGGCCGCCCGAGCCGACCACGGCGCCCTTCTTCGAGCCGGGCTTGCGTATCGCGCCCTGGCGTCTGGAATTACCAGCCATCTGAGATTACGCGTCCTTCACTGTCCACAGTGGGCCATCTGGGGTGTCGTCCACCGTGATTCCGGCCTGCAGCAGGCGGTCGCGGACCGCGTCCGCACGGGGGAAGTCACGCGCCGCGCGGGCCTGCTGCCGTTCCGCGAGCAGGTCTTCGACCAGGCCCTCGAGCGCTTGCCGGGCCGGGGCGTCGACGCCGGCCGACTCCGCCCACTCCGGCGCCAGCGGGTCGAGCCCGAGCACGCCCATCATCGCCCGCACCGAACCGGCCGCGGCCCGGGCCTGCTCGTCCTGGCCGGCTTCGAGTGCGGCGTTGCCCTCGCGCAGCACGTTGTGCACCACGGCGATGGCGGTCGGCGTGGCCAGGTCGTTGTCCATCGCCTCCACGAACTCCGCAGCGGGCTCGCCGGGCGTGATCACCCCGGAGCGGCCGGCGCGGTGCAGGAAATGCTCGATCCGGCGGTACGCCTGGGCCGCCTCGGACAGCGCGCCGTCGGAGTACTCGATGGTCGAGCGGTAGTGCGGCTGGATCAGGTAGTACCGCAGTTCCGCGGCCCGGTGGCGCTGCAGCATCTGATCGATGGCGACGACGTTGCCCAGCGACTTGGACATCTTCTCGCCGGACAGGGTCACCCACGCGTTGTGCAGCCAGAACCGGGCGAACGGGTCACCGGCCGCCTGCGACTGGGCCCGCTCGTTCTCGTGGTGCGGGAAGACCAGATCCACGCCGCCGCCGTGGATGTCGAACTCGGCGCCGAGGTAGGCGGTCGCCATCGCGGAGCACTCCAGGTGCCAGCCGGGTCGCCCGTGGCCCCACGGTGTCGGCCAGGACGGCTCGCCCGGCTTGGCGCTCTTCCACAGCGTGAAGTCGCGCGGGTCCCGCTTGCCCTCGGCGAGGGTCTCACCCTGCTGGACCTCGTCGAGCCGCTGGCGGGACAGCGCTCCGTAGCTGGGAAAAGTGCTCACGGAGAAGTACACGTCTCCGCCGGAGGCGTAGGCGTGCCCGGTTTCGATGAGCCGTTCCATCAGTTCGATCATCTGGGTGACGTGCCCGGTCGCCCGCGGCGCGATCGACGGGGGCAGGCAGCCCAGCCGGGTGTAGGCGTCCTCGAACGCCCGCTCGTGCCGGAATGCCCACTCCCACCAGGTCGAACCGTTGTCGGCCGCCTTGGTGAGGATCTTGTCGTCGATGTCGGTCACGTTCCGCACGAACAGCACGTCAAGTCCATTGTGGAGCAGCCACCGGCGCAGGACGTCGTAGTTCAGCGCGCCGCGGACGTGGCCGATGTGCGGGACTCCCTGCACGGTGGCCCCACAGACGTAGATCGACGCCGTTCCGCTGCGGACGGGATGGAACTCCCGCATGCTCCGGGTCGCGGTGTCGTAGAGGTGTAGGGCCACTCTGAAATGGTACGGGCTGGGGTGCGAACTTCTCGGGCGGCACCCGATCGAGCACAGGTCGGCCGCCCGCCCGGCGCCTTCTCCGTGGGGATCGACCGGATATCCGACCCCGAGCCGGGCAAGCGGCGTTCGACCTGCTCACGCCCGGAGTCGGCCGGATGGTGATCTACGGGACCACCAGTGGCGAGGCATCCCGGGCCGACCCGCGGCAGGTGTATCACCGTGGCGTGCAGGTCACCGGCTTCTCCTCCACCGCATTGGCCGCGGAGCGCTCGGCAGCGCTGCGGGACGAGGCGTTCGCCCTGTGTGGCCGCGGTGGGCCTGGCCACTGGAGGAGGCCGCCACGCCGCATCAGGACTTCGAGGAGCGCACCACGATCGGCAAGAGCATCCTCCTCGCGTGACCCGGGTGGCCCCGGAAAACGCGGTCAGAAACGGCCTTCTACGCCGATTCCGTGCTCCCGCAGAGCAGTGAGCAGGCCGTCGGTGCGCTCGACCGTCGGTAGGGGTTCCACCAGGGCGAACCGGCAGCCCAGGGCCCTTGCCCCGCCGTCGGCCTCCTCGCTGTCGCCGACCATGAGCGCGTTTTCCGGTGCCACGCCCAGCCTCTCCAGCAGCGTCCGGAAGATCGCCGGATCCGGCTTGATGGCCCCTTCCTCGAAGGACAGCACGAACTCGTCCACGTAGCCGTCCAGGCCGTGGGCGGCGAACGCCGGCCGGATGTCGAAGGCGATGTTGCTCAGCACGCCGACCTTCAGGCCCTTGCCGGCCAGACCTTTGAACGCGGCTTCGGCGTCGGGGTAGGGCGTCCATTCGGCCGGGTCGATCACCCGCGCGTACAGCGCCTCGGCCTGCTTCGGCCGCAGCCCGGACCTCCGCAGAACCTCGAGGTAAACCTTCACGTGCAGGGCGGGATCCAGGTCGCGGTTCTCCCAGGCGTACTGGTACTCCTCGGAAAGCTCCACGACCTGACCGGAGGGGGCGGTCATCCGGCGAATGATCTCGGTCCGGGCCTCGATGTCGAGGGCGGCCCCGTTGTCGTCGGTGAATTCGGCGAGCCAGCTGGGGTCTTGCTCCAGCCGGAAGACCGTGCCGGAGAAGTCGAACATCACGGCCTGAATCGTCACGCCGGTCAGGTTAACCGGGAGAGTGTGGCGCGGTCGGCGACATGTGACGCAGCCGTCGCCTACTCGGCAGCACTTGACAACGGGGGAGGCACCAGCAGCGCGCTGGCCACGGCGGCGATGCCCTCGCCACGTCCGGTCAGCCCGAGGCCATCGGTGGTCGTCCCGCTGACACTGACCGGTCCACCGGCGGCCTTGCTCAGCACCTCCTGCGCTTCCGCGCGCCGGGTGCCGATCCTGGGCGCGTTCCCGATGACCTGCACCGAGGCGTTGCCAAGGCGCCAGCCGGCGGCTTCGACGCGCCGGCGTACCTCGGCGATGAACTCCGGCCCGTGCGCGCCTTCCCACCGCGGGTCGCTGGTGCCGAAGACGACACCGAGGTCCCCGAGTCCGGCTGCGGAAAGCATCGCGTCGCACAGCGCGTGGGCCGCCACGTCGCCGTCGGAGTGTCCCGCGCAGCCGGGCACGCCTTCCCAGCGCAGCCCCGCGATCCAGCACTCCCGGCCCTCCTGGACGGGATGCACGTCAGTCCCTGTGCCGATCCTCACCTTGTTCCGTCCCTGTCCATCGAGCCGCCGCTGCTCATGCTTGTTGTGCCAGCAGCGCCTCGGCAACGGCCACATCGAACGGCGTGGCCAGCCGCAGCGCGTTCGGATGTCCGGCGACCGTCCGCACGGTACCGGGAGGAAACGACATCGGGTCGATACCACGGGCGCAGGCATCGCGCAGGGCATTTCGGGCATAGCCGAGCGGCGTCTGCAGGGTGCGCAGGCGGGTGCGGTCTTCAGTGGCCGTGATGACGCCGTCCGCGCCGACGAGTTTGACCGTGTCTGTCACGGGTACTACCGGAGCGACGGCTTCTGCCCCACGCCTGACAGCCTCGACGACCGAGCGAATCGTGGCCGCCGGAACGAACGCACGCGCCGCGTCGTGAAGGAGGACGACATCGCAACTTCCGGCCGCCTCGAGGGCGCACCGGATGGAGTCGGCACGGGTCGCCGCCGCGGGCAGTACCCGGCAGCGTGCGCCGGGTACTGCCCGTACGATCGATTCGGCCCCAGTTGGTGCCGCCACCACCACGTGATCAACACAACCCGACTCGGCCAGGCCGCGAATCGCGTGGGCGAGCAGCGGCTCACCGCGAACAGCGACGCGAATGGCATCGATATCGGCGACCAGAAGAGCGACCACCTGCATGCTTATCGGCGGCTCTGGCCGCACTCTTGTGGACATGGCGCGTTCGGTGGTCACCTCGTGTGCCACCCCGCGCCCTTGCCGGGCACCGTGGCTGGACTCAGACCGTCGCGGTCTCCAGCACCTCGTCGAGCAGGGTCTCGGCCTTGCTCTCGTCGGTGCCCTCGGCTAGTGCGAGCTCGCTGACCAGGATCTGCCGCGCTTTGGCCAGCATCCGCTTCTCGCCCGCGGACAAGCCACGATCCTTTTCTCGCCGCCAGAGGTCGCGCACCACTTCGGCCACCTTGTTCACGTCGCCCGAGGCGAGCTTCTCCAGGTTGGCCTTGTACCGTCGAGACCAGTTCGTCGGCTCTTCGGTGTGCGGCGCCCGCAGCACGTCGAAAACGCGGTTCAGACCATCCTGGCCAACGACATCCCGCACGCCGACGATCTCGGCGTTGTCGGCGGGCACGCGAACCGTGAGATCCCCTTGCGCGACTTTGAGGACGAGGTACTGCTTTTCCTCGCCCTTGATCACACGGGTCTCGATGGCTTCGATGAGTGCGGCACCGTGGTGCGGGTAGACGACGGTCTCTCCGACCTTGAAAACCATGTGTCCTCTGCCCCTTTCGCTGCGTCCATATTAACACGCCGCGCGAGCGCCCACCTAGCGGGCCGAGATCGTCCTTGCAGGTCAGGGCACTGTTGGCGGTGCTCCGGGGGGTTGACAAACCTGGCGGCGGCGTGCTCATGCAGGTGACTCCGCGGATGATCAAGAATCCACTGTGGACGGTTCAGGTGGGCCAGGTGGCACCGGGTTCCGCCGCCCGGAAACGGTCGAGCTAGTCTGCGCAGTGGAAATCGCGGCCTCTAGGAGGGACTGAAGACCGTGAAACGTCGTGTGCTCAGCTCGGCCGTGCTCGGCCTTGGGGCCGCCTTGGTGCTTGCGGGCTGCGGCGCGGGGCAGATCACCCAGACCAGCACCATCCTGCCCGCTGCCGATGGCGCGGCCGGAGAGGCCGGATCGGTGTTCGTGCGCAACGCAACCCTGGTCAACCGCGACACGTGCGAACAGGCCTACCCGGCCGGGTCGAATGCCCCGCTGCAGCTGACCATCGCCAACACCGGCCCGGCCGACGACGAACTGGTCTCGGTCAGCTCGGCGAACGCGACCAGTGCCGCCATCGAGGGGCAGAAGACGGTCGTCGCCGGCAGCACGCTCGTCGTGGGCACGGCGAACGAGGCGAACTCGCTGGCGGGCACTCAGAACCGGGTCGGCCAGGCGAACGTGACCCTCAACGGGCTGAAGTCCGTCGTGTGGCCAGGACAGACGATTCCGGTCACCTTCGCCTTCCGCGACGCCGGCTCGGTCACCGTCAACCTGCCGGTCGGCGCGCCGACGAAAACGCTTTCCTGCCCGCCTCCCACGCCCGGGGCCGGTGCCTGACGGCGTCTGAGGGCCCCGGGGCCTGCCCCGGGCGGGTTCCCCGGATTGTCGGTGGGATCGGCTAACTTTCTGCCGTGGTCAAGAAGGGCACCAGCCACCGCTGCGCGGAATGCGGGTACGAGACGTCCCGATGGGTCGGCCGTTGTCCCGAATGCCAGGCCTGGGGCACCATCGAGGAGCGGTCCGACGGACGACCGGCGATAGCCAGGGTGGCCGCGGGCGCGCCCAGCGCTCCGGCCCGGCCGATCGCCCAGGTAGACCTGGAGGCGGCGCGGGCTCGCCCGACCGGGGTGGCCGAACTGGACCGGGTGCTCGGCGGCGGGCTGGTGCCGGGCGCGGTGGTGCTGCTGGCCGGAGAGCCCGGCGTGGGCAAGTCGACCCTGTTGCTGGAGGTCGCCTACCGGTGGGCGGCGGGCGGCGCGCCCGGGCGACCGGGGGAAGGCGCGCCGAGCCTGTATGTCACCGGGGAAGAGTCGGCAGGACAGGTCCGGTTGCGCGCCGAGCGCACTTCGAACCTGCACGACCAGATGTTTCTCGCCGCCGAAAGCGACCTGTCCGCGATCGTGGGACACGTCGACACGGTCCAGCCCGGGCTGCTGATCGTCGACTCGGTGCAGACGATGGCCTCGCCACAGGCGGAGGGCGCACCCGGCGGGGTCACGCAGGTGCGTGCCGTGACCGCCGGACTGGTCGCGCTGGCCAAGGAGCGTGGCCTGCCGGTGGTGCTCGTCGGCCATGTCACCAAGGAAGGCTCGGTCGCCGGGCCCCGCGTGCTGGAGCACCTGGTGGACGTCGTGCTCCATTTCGAGGGTGATCGGCATTCCACCCTGCGCCTGGTGCGCGGCGTGAAGAACCGGTTCGGCCCCGCGGACGAGATCGGCTGTTTCGAGCTGCGCGACGACGGGATCGAAGGCGTGCCCGACCCGTCCGGGCTGTTCCTGAACCGGCACACCACCGCCGTGCCGGGCACGGCCATCACGGTGACCGTGGAGGGCAAGCGGCCGCTCCTGTGCGAGGTGCAGGCCCTGGTGACCGACACCAATCTGCCGCAACCGCGGCGCGCGGTGAGCGGGCTCGATTCGGCGCGGGTGGGCATGGTCCTGGCGGTGCTGGAAAAGCACGCCAAGGTCAACTTCGGCAAGCACGACGTGTTCACCGCGACCGTCGGCGGGATGAAGGTGACCGAGCCGGCGGTCGACCTAGCGGTCGTGCTGGCGATCGCGTCCTCGAAGGAGGACAAAACCCTGTCGCCGCGCCTGGTCGCGATCGGGGAGGTCGGGCTGGCGGGCGAGATCCGGCGGGTGACCGGGGTGGGCCGGCGGCTGGCCGAGGCGGTCCGCCTCGGCTTCACGCACGCCATCGTGCCGCCCGATCCCGGCAAGGTGCCCGACGGCATCCGCGTCCTCGAGGTCGGCCACATCGCCGACGCCCTCAACGCCGCCGCGCACGCCTGAAAGGCTTCGCGAAGCACAATTTGGACACATCTGCCTGCATGAGTGACCCGTTCATGCCGCATTTCGACAGAAACGGGTCACTCATGCCAGTGCCGCGCCGCCGCAGAGGTCACTGCGACAGGAGCTTGGCGCAGCGGATGAGGCCGAGGTGGGAGTACGCCTGCGGGTGGTTGCCCAGGGAGCGCTCGGCGATCGGGTCGTACTGCTCGGGCAGCAGGCCGGTCGGGCCGGCTGCGTCGATGAGCTGCTCGAACAGCTCCTCCGCCTCGGTCCGCCGGCCGCTGAGCAGGTACGCCTCGATGAGCCACGCCGCGCACAGGTGGAACCCGCCCTCGCCGCCCGGTAGCCCGTCATCGCGGCGGTACCGGTACACGGTGGACCCGCTGCGCAGTTCCGCCTCGATGGCGGTCACGGTCGACTGGAACCGCTCGTCCGCCGGGTCGAGCAGGCCGGCGAGCCCGACGAACAGCGACGCGGCGTCCAGGTCCGTCCCGTCGTAGGCGGTGGTGAACGCCTGCACCTCTTCGTTCCAGCCGTGGGTCAGCACGTCCTCGGCGATCGCGGCACGCAGCGTGGGCCATTCCGCGGGGATTTCGCGCTCGTAGATCTCGCCCAGCTTGATCGCCCGGTCGATGGTCACCCAGCACATCACGCGCGAGTACACGCGGTGCCGCGGCACGTGCCGCTCCTCCCAGATGCCGTGGTCCGGCTCCGACCACCGGCGGCTGACCGCTTCGGCCATCGCCTGCACCAGCTCCCAGTCCTGGTCGCGCAGCTCGCCGCGCACCTCGGCCAGCGCGCACACCAGCTCGACGACCGGGCCGAACACGTCCAGCTGGACCTGGTGGTTGGCCAGGTTCCCGACCCGGACCGGCCGCGAACCGGCATAGCCCGGCAGGGACTCGATCACCGCCTCGGCGCCCAGCTGGGTGCCGGCGATCGTGTACAGCGGGTGCAGCCGCTCGGGCCCGGCCAGGGTCTCGAGCACGCCGTGCAGCCAGCTCAGGTAGCCCTCGGCCTCCGTGACCGAACCCAACCCGACCAGTTCCCGCACGGTCATCGCCGCGTCACGGATCCAGCAGTACCGGTAGTCCCAGTTGCGGACCCCGCCGATCTCCTCGGGCAGCGACGACGTCGCCGCGGCGAGCACGCCACCGGTGTCGCTGTTGCACAGGCCGCGCAGCGTCAGCGCCGAGCGCGCCACCAGTTCGGTCTCCACATTTGGCAGCTTCAGCGCGGACGCCCAGCCGCTCCAGTAGGTGCCCGCCCTGGTCCGACGCTCCATTTCGGACAGTTCATGCGGGCCGAGTTCCGTGGTGCCGCAACGAAGTTCCAGCACGACCGGCTCGTCGGCGGTGGGCTGGACAAGCGCGGAAGCGGAGTCGTGCAGCCCGTCCGAGGTGATCTCCCAGGTCACGCCGGGCGCGCGGAGCACGATCGGCTCGGAGGTGCCGAGCACGCGCAGGCCGTCCTCCTCGGCCACCAGCCGCACCGGCACGCCACCGAACTCCGGCCGTGGCGCGAACACCACGGTCGCCGCCGCCGAACCGGAGATCACCCGGACCAGGTCGGTGCGGTGGGCCGGGCCGCCGGGTTCCAGGTAGTCCGTGACCAGCAGCCGTGACCAGCGGGTCTCCACGGTCATCGTGTTCGGCAGGTAGCGCTGCCCCAGGGGCAGGCCGTTGCGGTAGGGCTTGATCGAGAAGTGCCCGGCGCCGACGCCGCCGAGCAGATCGGCGAACACCGCGGGGGCGTCCGGCCCGGGGTGGCACAGCCAGGTCAGCCGCGCGTCCGGGGTGAGCAGCGCGACCGAACGCTCGTTGGAGAGCATGGACATCCGCTCGATCGGCGGCGCCTGCTCGCCGTAGAGCCAGTTCCGCCGCTCCTCGAGGATGAACGCGAGTACGGTCGCGACCTCCTCGGCACCACGAATCCGGTACGCCGCAAGGGTTTCCCCGTCGCCGACCTTCACGCCCAGGTCGGGCCCGGACAGCCGGGCGAACGCCTTCTCGTCGGTCACGTCGTCGCCGAGGAACATCGCCGCGGTGGCGCCGACCTGGTGGCGAAGCGTGTCCAGTGCCCGGCCCTTGTCGGTCTGCACCACCGAGAGTTCGACGACTTCCTTGCCGTCGGTGGTGGAAACCCCGTCCCAGGTACCCGGTCCCTTGTGGATCTCGTCGAGGATCCGGTGGGCCTCGTCGCGCTCGGCCCGCCGGACATGCACCGCGATGCTCGCCGGTTTGACCTCCAGCTGTACTCCCGGCGCGCCGTCGACCAGCTTTTCCAGCTCGTGTTCCAGCCGGCGTAGCTTCTCCCGCGCCCCGGCTTCCAACGCGTGTACGAAGCCGATGTCGAACTCCGAGCCGTGGCTGCCGACCAAATGCACCTCGGCGGGCAGTCGCGACAGCGTGGCCAGGTCCCGCAGGGCCCGGCCGGAGATGACTGCGGTGGTCGTCTCGTGCAATACGGCCAGCGAACGCAACGCCCCCACGGACTCGGGCAGCGGGCGCGCCTCGTCCGGATTGCTCACGATCGGAGCCAGCGTCCCGTCATAGTCGCACGCGACCAGAAGTCGCGGCGTGCGGGCGATCTGCACGATCGCACGCCGCAGCTCGGCGGGCAAAGACTCGGCGGTCAATACTTCTCCTCAGAAGCTCAAGCATGTCAATGTCAGTCTGGCAGGCGGGCGAGGCTCACGAGAGCGCTTCCGACCCCAGTGCTTCCAGAAACGATCTCGCCCACCGGTCTACGTCATGAGTGAGGACCTGACGACGCAAGGCACGCATCCGACGTCTGCCCTCAGCAGGGTCGAGCGTAATAGCCGCCTCGAGAGCGTTTTTCACCCCATCGAGATCGTGCGGATTGACCAGGAACGAGCTGGTCAGCTCCGCGGCGGCGCCGGCGAACTCGGAGAGCACCAGCGAGCCGCCCAGGTCGTGGCGGCACGCCACGTACTCCTTGCAGACCAGGTTCATCCCATCACGTAGCGGAGTCACGACCATTACATCGGCCGCAGAGAAGAACGCCGCAAGCTCCGTACGGTTGACCGACTGATGCAGGTAGTGCACGACCGGGTGCCCCACGCGCGCGAACTCGCCGTTGATCCGGCCGACCATCTGCTCGATCTCGCCGCGCATGCGCTGGTAGTGCCCGACCCGCTCGCGGCTCGGGGTGGCGAGCTGGACGAACGTGACGTCCTCCGGGCGGATCCGGCCCTCGTGGAGCAGCTCGTGCAGGGCCTGCAGCCGCAGGTCGATGCCCTTGGTGTAGTCGAGCCGGTCGACTCCCAGCAGGAGCGTCTTGGGATTGCCGAGATCGCGCCGGACCTGCGCCGCGCGCTCGACGACCTGCTTGGTGCGGGCGAGGCTGTCCAGCCCGGCCGCATCGATCGAGATCGGGAAGGCGCCGACACGCACGGTCCGGTTGCCGACCTGCATCAGGCCCGGCCGGGACCGCACGCCGACCGCGCCCCGGCTCGGTTCGAGACCGACCAGGGTGCGAGCGAGCCAGAGGAAGTTCTGCGCGCCGCCCGGACGGTGGAAACCGACCAGGTCGGCGCCGATCAGCCCGCGTACGATCTCGGCCCGCCACGGCAGCTGCATGAACAGCTCGACCGGCGGGAACGGGATGTGCAGGAAGAACCCGATCCGCAGGTCCGGGCGCAACTCGCGGAGCATGCTCGGGACCAGTTGCAGCTGGTAGTCCTGTACCCAGACGGTGGCACCCTCGGCCGCCACCTTGGCGCTGGCCTCGGCGAACCGGCGGTTGACCTTGACGTAGGACTCCCACCACTTCCGGTCGAACACCGGCGGTTGGACAACGTCGTGGTAGAGCGGCCACAAAGTGGCGTTCGAGAAGCCTTCGTAGTAGTCGCGCACGTCATCGTCGGTCAGCGTCACCGGGTAGAGCACCATGCCCTCGTCGGTGAACGGGTCGACCTCGACCCCGGGCACGCCCGGCCAGCCCACCCAGGCGCCCTTGCGGGAGCGCAGGAACGGCTCCAGCGCGGAGACGAGGCCGCCGGGGCTCGCCGTCCAGCGCTGGGTGCCGTCCGCCGCACGCTCGAGGTCCACGGGCAGCCGGTTGGCCACCACGACGAAGTCCGCCGAAGACAGGCCGATCGCTGGTTCGCTCACGTCTTCTCCTCCGCGGGTTTGCGCGCGACCGCAATCGTGTCGACGGGGCGCTCCATCTGAGGGCGAGTCACGTGCTCGGCTCGGGCGCCCCGCCGCCCCGATGGCGGGACAACGGCGCGCGCGTGCTGGTCACCTTGATTGCCGCGACTAGACATAGCGCTCGCTCACGTCACCGCTTTCTGTCTTGCTCACCGCCTCCGACACTATCCCGTGTCCGAAGTGACGATCGACCGCGCGGTGGGGCACCTACTCTGTTCGCCGCCCGGCCGGGCGGCTCATGTGTTCGGTCACTCCAGCCGTCGCTTGGCCGGCCGCAGCGGCCCGGCCATCCGGGGACCGGACAGCTTACGTTCCAGTCTGCCCAGTCGGGTCCGCACGGGCTGGGCAAGGTACTCGCCGAGCACGACCCCGGCGGCCAGCGCGAGCCCGATCGCGACCGCGCGCATCAGCGTCGAGATCCCGGTCGCCTCGGTGGCCAGCTCGTACAGGCCGCGGTAGGTGGACAGCCCGGGCAGCAGCGGTGTGATCCCCGAAACGGCCACGACCAGCGGGGTGACCCTGAGCCGGCGTGACAGCACCCCGCCGCAGAACCCGACCAGCGTCGCGGCGATGGCGGACGAGCCGATGGAGTCCAGCGAGGCCAGCACCAGACCGTTGTAGACGAAGGCGCCGATCGCGCCCGCCGCGGCCGCCACGAGCAGGGCGCGCAGCGTCGAGTAGCTGGCCAGCGCGAAGCAGGCGGCCGTGCCCGCGCCCGCCACGGTCACCAACGGCAGGCCCAGCGCCGTCTGCGACGGCAGTTCGGGGATCGCCTGCTCCAGTCCGACCGCCTTGCTGAGGTTCAGGGCGAGCGCGACGCCGCTGATCAGCCCGGCACTCATCAGGACGATCTCCATGGTGCGCCCGGCCGCGGTCACGTTGTAACCGGTGATCGCGTCTTGCACCGCCGAAACCGTGGACAGCCCGGACAGCAACACGGTGATCGCCGCGGCCGCGACCAGAGTGGAAAACCGCATCGGCACCATTCCGGTGTTGACGATGGCGGTGGCCAGGCCGGTGGCCACCAGGCCGCCGACCACCTGCTGGAAGAAGAAGGGCAACAGGTACTTGTTGAGCAGGCGGCCGAGCCGGTCCACCAGCGCGGAAATGAAGAAGGCCCCGATGGCCACCGTCGGCCCGCCGCCCAGGATCAGCGTGACGAAGAAGGCCATCCCGCCCCAGGCCAGGGTCGCCACCCAGCGCGGGTACGGATGTGGCGCCGCGGTGATCCGGCTCAGTTCGGCGTGGGCCTCTTTCGCGTCGACCTTGTTGCGGATGATCTGCTGCACCAGCATTTCGGTCTCGGACAGCCGGGTGTAGTCCAGGCTCCGCGAACGGACCACTCGCAGCGCGCTGACCGGGGCCAGTTCGGTGCCCCGGTGGCAGGTGACGGTGATCGACGTGAAGATGACATCGACTTCGCAGTGCGGCAGTCCGAGGGACGAGGTCAGCGCCAGAATCGTCGCGGTCACGTCCGAGGCGCCCGCGCCGCTGGCCATCTGGACCTCGCCGATGCGCAGCACCAGGTCGAGCACGAAGTTGACGGTCCCGTCGTCGGGCAGCGCCGGACCGTGCTCGGCACCGACCGCCGGGGCCGGCTGTTCCCCGGCCGATCCGTCGAGCCTGCGCCAGGCCCACCGATGTGACATGGTCGCCCGCCTGCGCCGGTTGTTCCGGTCGACGGCGGGATCCCGTGGCGGTTCCTGGCTGTGCCAGCCGCGCCCGCGGTTCGCCTGTCCGCCGGCGTGCTGGATGTTCGTCATGCGGTTTCCACCTCCCATTCCCACCGTGAGCATCGCCACCCGGTGCAAGGTCGTAACGGGGCCGGACCCGTGGCGTGCGCCACTTCGCCGTTAAACCCTCGATCGGGGTACTTGCTACGATGGCGCGCGACCGGCCGACTTAGCTCAGTTGGTAGAGCAGCTGTCTTGTAAACAGCAGGTCAGGGGTTCGAGTCCCCTAGTCGGCTCAGCGCCGAACCAGGGAGTTCTCCGAGGTGGGAACTCCCTGGTCGCGGGTTGGTCTGGAGTAGCCCCGGTCCGGCCGGGACGGTGGCCGCCGCGGGCCGTCGCCACCATCCTCGGCTGCCGCCCAGGGCAAACCCCGTCGAGCTTAACGGCGATGTTTCGCTATTACTCGCCAGGCGTGTGCTGATACCGACGAGCCATTGTCGATCTTCGATCAGCCCGGGTGGGGCTGGGACAACACGATCACGACCATGCAGGATCGCAATTCCACGTGTCAAACGCTGGGATGAACGGATGCCCACGGAGTTCGGTGAGTTCAGTCCACTGGGTGCTGGAGACACCGAATATTTCGGTGTCTCGAAAACTCCGTCCGATTTATTCCGGTGACGCGGCGCGGACAGCTGATCGGCTATTTGCGGGTTCGAAGAATCCACGAGCGAGGACGCCGCACTAGTCGCCAACCGCAGCAGGAGAGTTGACGCGGGGTTGGCGGCGGTCGCGCCATAGCGGCGCGCTGAGCGCCGGTGCCGATCATGAGCACCTGACACGCGTGGGGGCTTCCCGCGTGAGGAAAACCACGGTCAGCGCCTGCTCGGCCGTCCACATGCGACCTCGCGCAGATTCCGATCACCATTACGATCCGTGCTTCCTCACTGCCGGTCGGCGAGCGTGCGATCAGTTGGCGTGCGGTGTCGACCTCGGTTTGTGAGGGTTGAAGCGTGGTCATTGCTCGTCTGCGTCGCTGGCTGCCCCTGACGGCCATCGTCCCGCTGCTGGCGGATGTGGTCCTCATCCTGACCTGGGGCCGTCAGTTGGGCTGGGGCGTGGTTGCCGTGGTCGCCGTGGTGCTGGCCGCCGCGGCGCTCGTCGCCGTGCACCATGCGGAGGTCGTGGCGCACCGGGTGGGCGAGCCGTTCGGGTCGTTGGTGCTGGCTTTGGCGGTCACGGTGATCGAAGTCGCCCTGATCGTCACGATGATGACCTCCGGCGGACCGGGGAGCTTCTCGCTGGCCCGCGACACGGTGTTCGCCGCCGCGATGATCACCATGAACGGCATCGTCGGGCTCTCACTGCTGCTCGGAACGGTGCGCTACGGGAGCGCCCTGTTCAACCCCGAAGGCAGCGGTGCCGCGCTGGCCTGCGTGGTCACCCTCGCCACGCTGAGCCTGGTGCTGCCGACGTTCACCACCAGCCGGCCCGGGCCCGAGTTCTCCGCGATTCAGCTCACCTTCGCCGCGATGGCCTCGCTCGTGGTCTACGGCGTTTTCGTATTCACCCAGACCATTCGGCACCGCGACTTCTTCCTGCCGGTGACCAGCGCGGGCGAGTCGGTGATCGCCGTCGAGGAGGCGCACGCCAAGCCGCCCAGCCTGGGGCGGACCCTGGCCAGCCTGGCGCTGCTGATCCTGGCGCTGATCGCGGTGGTCGGGTTGGCCAAGGTGGAATCCCCGGCGATCGAGACGGGCGTGCGTGCGGCCGGCTTCCCGCACGCGGTCGTCGGCGTGGTGATCGCCCTGCTCGTGCTGGTGCCGGAGACCGTCGCCGCGGTCCGGTCCGCGCTGCGCCGTCGCATCCAGATCAGCCTGAACCTGGCCTACGGCTCCGCGCTCGCCAGCATCGGGCTGACCATCCCGGTCATCGCGCTCGCGTCCAGGTGGCTGCCCGGCCCGCTGCTGCTCGGACTGCAACCGTCGCAGATGGTGTTGTTGGCCCTCACCTCGGTGGTCAGCGTGCTCACCGTGGTCCCGGGACGGGCGACCCGGCTGCAGGGCACCCTCCACCTCGTGCTGCTCGCCGCGTTCCTGTTGCTGGCGATAAATCCGTGACCGACCGGCGGTGGCGATCTTTCCGGATCGCCCGAGAGCGGGGCTGGGCAGTGTTTCCAAGTGCGCGCGATCGGATTTGGGTTGCCAGACCGCGACTCCTGCGTGGCCCTTGCCTTCTTCAGGTTGGCGGCGTGCCTCCCCGAATCCAAGGCCTCCGGCGCGCGCCCGTGGTCACCTCGGGCGGAAACACGGACTTTGACACACGCTCTAGGCTGCGAGATCGCCCGGTGTGGACCTGTGGGGCTGGGTTCAGGCCGGCTACTGCTCGCTGTTGCCGCGCCCGACTCTGTCTCGAAGGAGTTCCCGCGTGACGGTCCACCATCTCGAACCCGCTCCCGGCACCGTGGTCGACGTGTTCAGCCGGGACAGCCCGACCGCGCTCACCGTCGATCCGGGCGACACGGTGGTCGTGAAGTCGCTGGACGCGCGCGGATACCTGCAACGGCAGCGCACCCCCGGCGAGGACCGGCCGCGCATGTTCCCCGAGGCGCGCGGCCACTGCCTGACCGGGCCGATCGACGTGCGTGGCGCCGAACCCGGCACCGTGCTCGCCGTACACCTGAAGTCGCTCATACCGGGTGACTGGGGCTGGACGGTGGCCGCGGCCAGGGACAACTGGCTGAACCGCCGGCTCGGCGTGGCCGGCGGGCCACCCGCGTGGCTGCTGTGGGACCTCGACTGGGACCCCGACGCGGGAGCGGGCACCGGCACCAACGACCTCGGCCGGACCGTGCGCCTCGCGCCGTTCCTCGGGATCGTCGGCATGCCACCGGCCGAGCCCGGCGAACACTCGACGACCCCGCCGCGCACGCTCGGCGGCGGCAACATCGACTGCCGGGAACTGGTCGCCGGATCCACGCTGTACCTGCCGGTCACCGTGCCCGGTGCGCACCTGCTGCTCGGCGACGGTCACGCGGTCCAGGGCGACGGCGAGGTCAGTGGGACCGCCATCGAATGCGCCATGACCACCGAGGTGGTTTTCGACGTGCTGACTGCGACGTCCGTACCCGGCATCCACGCCGAGACTCCGAGCGGCCGGATCACCTTCGGGTTCCACGAGAACCTCAACGAGGCGATGGCCGACGCGCTGGAGGCCATGGTGATCTGGCTCCAGGACCGATACGGCCTCGACAAGACGACCGCACTCGCGCTGGCCAGCCCATCCGTGGACATGCGGGTCACCCAGGTGGCCAACAAGACGTGGGGCGTGCACGCCGTGTTACCCGAGGGCGCGATCCGCTGACCCGACAGGTGGTACGGTCCGGTCATCTCGGCGACGTCGATATTTGGTGTGTATCAAGGATGAGAGGGAGGTGAGGTTGATGACCGCGAAGGTGGCCGCTGTCGAACGCGGCGCTACGACCAACCTCGTTTCCCGGGTCTCGGCTGGACTCAGCTGAGTCGATCCGCCCAGCGGGATCGCTCATCCTTCGGCGGGTTCTTCTCGTTTCGGCCGAGATCCCTTATCGCAAGGATCTCCTTAATTGTCTTCACCATTCTCCACTCGTCTCGAGACCGGCCACGAAGACCGCCGGGCTATCCGGAAGATCAACCTTGCGGCCTTCCCCACCGCACTGGAGGCCGACCTCGTCGACGCGCTGCGCGAGGACCCAGGCGCCTGGTTGCCCTGGGGCTCCTGGATCGCCGAAAGCCCCGACGGCACCGCGACCGGCTTCGCGCTCCTGACCCGCTGCCACGTCGACGACTTCCCAGCGCTCGCGCTCGGGCCCTGCGCCGTGCCGCCGGAACAGCAGAGCATGGGGGCCGGCTCGGCGGCGATCCGGGCAGCGCTCGATGCGGCCCGTACCGCAGGCGAGAAGCTCGTTCTCGTCCTCGGCCATGCCGCGTACTACCCCAGGTTCGGGTTCACCCCGGCCTCCCGATACGGCATCCGCCCGCCCTTTGAGGTCCCGGACGAGAACATGATGGCACTCGCATTCGACCCGGACCGTCCCATACCGGCCGGCACCATCCGTTACGCCGCACCGTTCGGCGTCTGACCCGGCCAATACCGCCGCACGGCCGGAACCGGGAACTCGCGCGCCGGAACCGGGGACACGCGCGCTGGAATCGGGAACTCGCGCGCCGGAACCGGGAACTCGCGCGCTGGAACCGGGGACACGCCAGCGACCGGCGTGTCCCCGGTCCAGGGCGCTGTGTCCCCGGTTGGGGAGGGTGAGTTCCCGGTTGGGGGCGGTGAGTTCCGGGTTGTGGGCGGTGAGTTCCGGGTTGTGGGCAAGCGCCGTGCCGCTTGGTCACCGGCGACAACGCCGCTTTCCGGCCCGGTGACCAAAGACCCCGGGACCGGCGACGGTCGCCTCTGCCGCCCGCTCGGCCCGCCCAGCAGGCTCTCCCCGAGGGGCCACAGGAGGTGTTCGCCATGCCGTTCACCGATCGCCGCGAGGCGGGACGGCGGCTGGCGCAACGTCTGGCGGCGTACCGCGGCGGCGATGTCGTGGTGCTCGCGCTGCCGCGGGGCGGCGTGCCGGTCGCGTTCGAGGTCGCGCGGGTGTTGCGGGCTCCGCTCGACGTGCTCGTGGTGCGCAAACTCGGCCTGCCCTACCAGCCCGAACTCGCGCTCGGCGCGATCGGAGAGGGGGGCGTCCGAGTGCTCAACCGCGAGGTCGTGCAGATGGCGCGGCTGACCGGCGAGGAGATCGCGGCGGTGGAGGACACCGAGCGGATTGAGTTGCAGCGCCGCGCCGAGCGGTTCCGGGCCGGGCGCCCACGGGTTCCGCTGCGCGGCCGGACCGCGTTGATCGTCGACGACGGAGTGGCGACCGGATCCACCGCACGGGCCGCCTGCCTCCTCGCCCGCGCGCAGGGCGCCGCCCGTGTCGTTTTCGCCGTGCCGGTGGGAGCACCGGACGCCCTGATCGCCCTCGGCGAGGACGCCGACAAGGTCGTGTGGCTGGAAGCGCCTTCCTGGTTCCACGCGGTCGGGCAGTGGTATCGCGACTTCCAGCAGACCTCGGACCAGGAGGTGACCGAGTTGCTGCACCGGGCCACCCCGGCGGAAACCCCGGCCGCGGAACCGCGAGACTCCGACGTCGAGGTGATGGTCGGATCGCTGCGGCTCGCCGGGCACCTCACCGTGCCGGAAGGCGCGGTCGGCTTCGTGGTGTTCGCGCACGGCAGCGGCAGCAGCCGGCACAGTCCGCGCAACCGCGAGGTGGCCGCCGCGCTCAACCAGGCACGCCTGGGCACCCTGCTGTTCGACCTGCTCACCGCGCCCGAAGAACTCGACCGGGCCAGGGTGTTCGACGTCGAACTGCTTGCCTACCGCCTGACCGAGGTGACCCGGTGGGTAAGCGAACAGCCCGGCACCGCCGGCCTGCCGGTGGGCTACTTCGGGGCGAGCACCGGAGCGGCGGCCGCGTTGTGGGCGGCGGCCGACCCGCGCGTCGACGCGCGGGCGGTCGTGTGCCGTGGCGGCAGGCCGGACCTCGCCCGCGACCGGCTTCCGCTGGTGCACGCTCCGACCCTGCTGATCGTGGGCGGCCGCGACGCGACCGTGCTCGAACTCAACCGGCAGGCCCAGGAGGCCATCGCGGGCGAATGCGAACTCGCGGTGGTGCCGGGCGCCACCCACCTGTTCGCCGAGCCCGGCACGCTCGACGAGGTCTCGGCCCGGGCGCGGGACTGGTTCATCTCGCACCTCACGGCCGTGCCCTCCGCCTGACTGGAGTGCGTCTCGAAGTCCGCGTTTCCGCCCGCGGTAACGCGTCCTTCGAAACACTTGTCTGACTGTTAGGGAGTAGTCGCGGTGCAGATCGCTTCGACGAACCGGCCGATGGTTGCGTCGGGCAGGTGCCGGGCGAGGTCGGCCTCGCTGATCATGCCGACCAGCCGCTTTCCCTCCAGGACGGGAACCCGGCGGACCTGATGCTCCTCCATCACGGTTAGTACGTCGTCGATGCCGGCGTCGGCGTTCACCAGGTGGGGCACGCCCTGGGCCAGTTCGCCGGCGGTCATCGTGTGCGGGTCCTTTCCGGCCGCGACGCACTTCAGCACGATGTCGCGATCGGTGATGATGCCGTGCAGCCGGTCATCGTCGCCGCAGATCGGCAGCGCGCCGACGCCCAGGTCGCGCATCTGCCGGGCCGCGTTTTCCAGAGTTTCGTGCTCACCGATGCACTTCGCGCCCGCGTGCATGATGTCCCGAGCGTGAGTCATGGCCGTCCTCCTACGAGCTCGATGGTTCGCTGAACACGGAGCATGCGCCCGCATGGGCCGAACCCAGAAGGGCCGAAGGTCCCCGTCGGAACGTGCGAACGACCGTGTGCCGGGCTGCGATCCGGTCAACAATGCGGCCTCGACGTTGACCGGCTCCGGGGAATGGCTTCTACTTGTTCGACTGGGCGGCAGGATCGACCGAGGGGACCTCGCATGAGCTATCCGCCTCCGACCGGGCAGTACCCCGATTCGAGTCCAATTTCCGGTGGCCTTCCACAACCACCGCCACAACCTGGTCAATATCCGCCTGCGCCGGCGTACCCGGGCGCATTCGAACCGGCGATGACGCGTAAGCCGGATGGCCGGGCGGCGATCACCGCCGCCGTGCTGGCCATCCAGGGTGCGCTGGTCGCTGCGCTCCTGCTGTACGAGGACATCTATTTGATAAGGCTGGTCAGTTTCCTCGACGGCACCTGGAGCCTCTGGGTGTTGCTGGCCGTCTGCCTGGTCGAACTGTTCACCCTGCTCCCCGGCGGGATCATGGTGCTGGCGCGCAAGCGCGCCGGGCGATGGCTGATCGTCGTCGGCTGCCTGGTGCACCTTGCACTGGGTATCGCGGTGCTGGGATCGGGGATGCCGGTGACCGTGCGAGGACTCGGTCTCGACACGCGACAGTCTTCTCCCGAGTCCCCACTCATCCTGCTGGTCGCGCTCATTCCGGCGGTCCTGACGCTGGTCCTGGTCCTGTTGCCGTACACGACGGACTGGCTGGCGTGGCGGGATCCATCGTCGTTCCTCAGCCGGACTCCGTACTACGGGCCGCCATCCGGGTACGGGCCGCAGCCCACCGCTAGCCAGCAGCCATACGGCCAGCAGTCACCTGGCCAGCAGTCACATGGCCAGCAGTCTGGCTATTTCCCGCCCGCATCAAGCTGACCTCCGCGCGTGTCCCCGGTTCAGGCCCCCGAGTTCCGGGTTCAGGCCCCCGTGTCCCCGGTTCAGGCGGACGAGTTCCGGGTTCAGGCCCCCGAGTTCCGGGTTCAGGCGGACGAGTTCCGGGTTCAAGCAGCTGAGTTCTGGGTTGGGGCACTCCGCGGGCGGACTACCGAACGATGATCGAGTGCTCGCCGGGCGGAACGAGTTCGCCGATCACTTCCGCACCGGGGATCTCTCCGGCGAGCAGCAATCCGCCTGAGGTTTGCGCGTCGGCGAGCAGTAGCGCCTCCTCCTCGCTGATCGCGGACAGGTCGGCATGCGGGCGGACCCAGTCGAGGTTGCGCCGGGTTCCTCCGCTGACGTATCCGTCGGCCAGCGCCGCCCGTGCACCGTCTATATAGGACACTTTGGTCGAGTCGACGATCGCCGTCACCCCGCTGGCGCGGGCCAGCTTGTAGAGATGGCCGAGCAGACCGAAGCCGGTGACGTCGGTGGCGCACGTGATGCCCGCGTCCAACGCCGCTCGGGACGCCTCGGAGTTCAACGTCGTCATCACGTCGATGGCCGCGTCGAACACCTCGCCGGTCGCCTTGTGCCGGGTGTTGAGTACCCCGATGCCCAACGGCTTGGTCAGGGAAAGCGGACAGCCCGGTTGGCCGGAATCGTTGCGCAGTAAGCGTTTCGGGTCGGCCAGTCCGGTCACCGCGAGCCCGTACTTCGGCTCCGGATCGTCCACACTGTGCCCGCCGGCCAGGTGACAGCCCGCCGCGGTGCACACGTCGAGCCCGCCGCGCAGGGTCTGGCCGGCCAGCTCGAACGGCAGCACCTCGCGCGGCCAGCCGAGCAGGTTCACCGCGACCGTGGGCTGCCCGCCCATGGCGTACACATCGGACAGTGCGTTCGCCGCGGCGATCCGGCCCCAGTCATAGGGATCGTCGACGACGGGCGTGAAGAAGTCCGTCGTGGCGATCACCGCGAGATCCGGCCGGACGAGCACCGCCGCGGCGTCGTCGCCGCCGTCCAACCCGACCAGCAACTCGCCGAGCGGGTTCCGGGGGAGCGCGCCGGTAACGCCGCGCACCACGTCCTCCAACTCGCCCGGCGGGATCTTGCAGGCGCAGCCGCCACCGTGCGCGTACTGCGTCAGCCGGTAGCTCGTGCCGGTTTCTCCGCGAGGGTCACCGTGATCGCCGCGACTTGACGTACTGAGTGTCATGGCTCAATGCTGCTCCGGTCGCGCGCTGCCCGCTCAGTTGCGACGATGGGTTCCGTGATCCAGGGAGGCGTACCCGGCCTGGTGGCCGGCGCGGTCTTCAAAACCGTTGAGCGGTGGACACCACCGCTGGCGGGTTCGATTCCCGTCCGCCTCCGCAAGGGCCGGGGACGCACGACATGACGCAGCGAGAGGACGACCCGAGACGGCGGGTGCCGCGGACCGACGCGGTGCTGGCGCTACCCAGGCTGGCCGAGGCCGAGCGCGCGCTCGGCCGGGCGCTGGTCCGCTCGGCCGTGGTGGCCGCGCAGGAGCGGGCCCGGGCCGGCGAGATCCACCCCGAACAGGTCGCCGAGCAGGCCGTCGCCGCGCTGCCGGAGACCGCGGCCAGCCTGCGCCCGGTGGTCAACGCGACGGGCGTGGTCATCCACACCAATCTCGGCCGGGCGCCGTTGTCGGCTGCCGCGCTCGCCGCGCTCGCCGCCGCGGGCCGCGCCACCGACGTCGAGTTCGATCTGGAAACGGGCCGGCGGGCCGCACGCGGCCGGGGCGCGCTCGCCGCGCTCGCCGAGGCAGTGCCGGCCGCCGGGGCGGTACACGTGGTGAACAACAACGCCGCCGCGCTCCTGCTCGCCGCGCTGACCCTGGCCCCGGGCAAGGAAATCGTGCTCAGCCGGGGCGAAATGGTGGAGATCGGGGACGGCTTCCGCCTTCCCGAACTCCTCGCCTCCACCGGGGCACGCCTGCGGGAGGTCGGAACGACCAACCGCACCAGCCTGCGTGACTACACCGAGGCGCTCGGCCCCGAGACCGGTTTCGTGCTCAAGGTGCACCCGTCGAACTTCCGGATCACCGGGTTCACGTCCACGGTGGAGGTCGCGGAGCTCGCCGGGCTCGGCGTGCCGCTCGTCGTCGACATCGGTTCTGGCCTGCTCGCCCCGCACCCGTCGTTGCCCGGCGAGCCCGACGCGACCAGCACGCTGCGCGCGGGCGCCGATCTCGTCACGGCCAGCGGTGACAAGCTTCTCGGCGGGCCGCAGGCGGGGCTCCTGCTGGGGGACGCCGGCCTGGTCGAGCGGCTCCGCCGGCATCCCGCCGCCCGCGCGCTTCGTGTCGACAAGTTGACTTTCGCCGCTCTGGAGGCGACCTTGCGTGGTCCGCGCCCGCCGGTCGCGCGGGCACTGGCGGTCCGGCCGGAGGAGTTGCGGGCGCGCGCGGAACGGCTCGCCGCCCAGGTCGGCCAGGCCGAGGCCGTCGAGTGCACAGCGGCGGTGGGCGGGGGTGGCGCGCCGGGCGTCGAGCTGCCGAGCGTCGCGGTGAGCGTGCCGGAATCGTGGGCCGGCCGGCTGCGCACCGGACGTCCACCGGTGGTCGGCCGGGTCGAGCGTGGCCGGTGCCTGCTCGACCTGCGCACGGTCGATCCCGAAGACGACGAACTGCTCCTGGTGGCGATGCGCCGATGTTCGTCATAGCCACCGCCGGTCACGTCGACCACGGCAAGTCCACCCTCGTGCACCGGCTCACCGGCACGTGGCCGGACCGGCTCGCCGAGGAACAGCGCCGTGGCCTCACCATCGACCTCGGCTTCGCCTGGACCGAGCTGGACGGACGCCGCCTGGCCTTCGTCGACGTGCCGGGTCACGAACGGTTCGTGGCCACCATGCTGGCCGGGGTCGGGCCGGTGCCCGCGGTGCTGTTCGTGGTGGCCGCGGACGAGGGCTGGATGCCGCAGTCGGCGGAGCACCTGGCCGCGCTCGACGCACTGGGCGTGCGGCACGGGCTGGTGATGATCACCAAGACCGACCTCGCCGATCCGTCACCCGCGATCGAGCAGGTGCGGCAGGCCCTTTCCGGGACTTCACTGGCTTCCGCCCCCGTGGCGACCACGATGGCGGAGCTGCGGTCGGGGCTGGTCGCGTTGACCGACGAACTGCCCCCGCCGGACCTGGATGCCGACGTCCGGCTGTGGGTGGACCGGGCGTTCACCGTGCGCGGCGCCGGGACGGTGGTCACGGGCACGCTCGCCGCCGGGGTCCTACGGGTCGGCGACGTCCTCGAACACGCCGGTGAACGAGTGAGCGTCCGCGGACTGCAGTCGCTGGGCGAAGGCCGGCATGAGGTTCCCGCGGTGGCGCGAGTGGCGGTCAACCTGCGTGGGCTCGACCGGGCACGCGTCGGGCGAGGCGCCACGCTGCTCACGCCCAGCGCCTGGCTGCCGACCGTCGAGGTGGACGTCAGGCTGCGGGCGGCCGGGCGCCTGCATCGAGAACTCGTGCTGCACATCGGTTCGGCAGCCGTGCCCGTGCACGTCCGGGAGCTGGGCCGGCGGGCGGCGCGCCTGCACCTGGCGAAGCCGCTGCCGTTGCGGGTCGGTGACGTCGGGCTGCTACGTGATCCAGGCGAGCATCGCATCGCGGCCGGTGTCGAGATCCTCGACGTGCGCCCGCCCGCGCTGGACCGCCGTGGTGCCGCCCGTGCCCGGGCCGAGGAACTGGCGGTTGGACCGCCACGGCCGCCCGTGTTCGCCCAGGCCGCCGATCTTCGCGCGATGGGGGTTCCCGCGTCAGGGCGGCGGATCGGCGACTGGGTCGTGGACGAGCAGGCGTGGGCCCGCGCCAGGGCGAGTGCGCTGTCGGAGTTCGAGGATTGGTCCGCCCGGCACCCCGTGGCGGCGGGCATGCCGATGGAGACCGTGCGACACGACACCGGGCTGCCCGCCACCGAACTGGTGCCGCCGCTGATCGCCGGTACCGGGCTGGAGATCGCCGACGGGCTGGTGCGGCGCCCCGGCGCGCAATTGCCCGAACAGGTCGAGCGCGCGGTGGACATCGTGGCGCGGCGGCTGGCGAAGGAACCGTTCCGCGCGCCGGAGGCCGACGACCTGGCGCGCTGGGGACTCGGCACCCGTGAGCTGGCCGCGGCCGTCCGGACGGGGCGACTGGTCCGGATCGCCGAAGGGGTTGTGCTCGGTCCGGACGCGCTGGAGCGCGCGGTGGAGGTGCTGTCCGGGTTGCCGCGCCCGTTCACGGTCAGTGAGGCCCGCCGCGCGCTGGGCACGACGCGCCGGGTCGCCGTCCCGCTCCTCGAACGGCTCGACGCGATGCGGGCCACCAGGCGGAATCCCGACGGCACGCGCACGCTCGTGTCGAAACCGGACTAGAGGTCTGCTTCGCGACCCGTTGTGTGGACCAGTTTCACCGCTGACCGTGGCGGGTACTCCACGCTGTGTAGGAAAGGAGCCCGTCGTGGACAACAATGCCTATGTCACCTTCTTGGTGGTAGGCGTGATCCTGGTCGCGATCGACGGCCAGATCATCTACCACAACGGTAAGCGCTATCTGAACAAGGGCGATGAAGCGGCCGGCGATTCGATGGCCGGCCTGATCACCGTGCTGTTCCACCTGGTCGTGCTCGGCGTGCTCGCGCTGATCTCCACCATCGACTTCCCGGGTGGCAGTTCGCTGCCCGCGGTGATCGGCCGCCTCGGCGTCCTGCTGCTCGTGCTGGGGCTCGCGCACGGTGTGACGATCGCGGTGTTCAACAGGAGGCGTGAGGAGCAGGTGGTCGAGGACGTCCACACCCGGGTCAACGCGCGGCTGGACGGCAGGCAGGTCACCGCGGCGGTCGACTCCCCGATCCAGCAGTCGACCGTCGATCCGGTACCCGGTCAGGAAGGCGTGCGACCCAGGACGAGCCCGAGCATCGAACATCAGGCGCCGTACACGACCGAGTAGTCACCATGGACTGGACCGGTCCCACGCCCTGAACCGCGAACACAGGCCCCCGAACCAGGACCACACGCTCCCGAACCGGGAACATGGACGCCCGAACCCGGCACTCGCGCTCCCGAACCGGGAACATGGGCACCTGGACCGGGAACTCGCGCGCCTGGACCGGGGACACGCCCGGTCTTGGCGTGTCCCCGGTTGGGGAGGCTGAGTTCCGAGTTGGGGAGGGCGAGTTCTGGGTTGGGGAGGGCGAGTTCCGGGTTGGGGGAAGATCTGCGGAGGCCGGGGAGGAGGGGGTGCTTGGGTCGGGACGGCAAAGAATCTACAGAATATTGACGGCCGGGATGATCGTGTAGACAATCAGGACATGACGAAGGTGTCATTTGACCGGCATCCCGACGACTACCGCCACTGGCACCTGCGCATCGAGCCGCCGATCGCGTGGCTCGAACTGGACGTGGACGCCAACGGTGGCATCGTCGACGGCTACGAGCTCAAGCTGAACTCCTACGACCTCGGCGTGGACATCGAGCTACACGACGCGGTGCAACGCCTTCGTTTCGAGCATCCCGAGGTGCGCGCGGTGATCATCACCAGCGCCAAGGAGAAGGTGTTCAGCGCGGGCGCCAACATCCGGATGCTCGCCGCCTCCTCGCACGAGTGGAAGGTGAACTTCTGCAAGTTCACCAACGAGACCCGCAACGCGATCGAGGACGCCACCGAGTATTCCGGCCAGCTCTACCTCGCCGCGGTGAACGGCAGTTGCGCCGGAGGCGGCTACGAGATCGCCTTGGCCTGCGAGCGGATCCTGCTGGTCGATGACAACTCCTCGACCGTCGCGCTGCCCGAGGTGCCGCTGCTGGGCGTGCTGCCCGGAACCGGCGGGCTCACGCGGCTGGTCGACAAGCGCAAGGTCCGCCGGGACCGCGCGGACGTCTTCGCCACCCGGCCGGACGGGATGAAGGGCCGCGCCGCGGTGGACTGGGGCTTGGTCGACGAACTGGTGCCGCGCCAGGATTTCCGCGAGGCGGTCGCCCACCGCGCTCGTGAACTCGCCGCGGGAAGCGACCGGCCCGAAGGCGCGCGTCGCGTCGAGCTGACCCCGTTGAACCGCACCGAGACGGACGTTGGCGTCGAGTACACCTACGTGTCCGCGGAACTCGACCGCGACCTCGGCGCGGTCAACATCACCGTGCACGGGTCCGGGGAGCCCGGTTGGCTGCTGACCATGACCAGGGAGCTGGACGACCTCATCCTCCGGCTGCGTACCAACGAGCCGGAACTCGGGGTCTGGGTGCTTCGCACCGAAGGCGACCCCGAAGCCGTACTGGCGAGCGAGCGCGAGGTGCTGTCCGGAAACGACTGGCTGGCCAACGAGATCCGGCACTACTACAAGCGCACGCTGAAACGCCTGGATGTCACCAGCCGCAGCCTGATCGCGTTGATCGAGCCGGGCAGCTGTTTCGCCGGTGTGCTGCTGGAGCTGGCGCTGGCCTGTGATCGTCAGTACATATTGGACGGTCCACCGATCGACGACGAGGAAAGCGAGCAGCGCGCCGCGATCGTGCTGTCCGACGCGAACTTCGGCGCCTTCCCGATGGGCAACGGACTGTCCAGACTGGAGTCCCGGTTCTACACCGAGCACGACCACCTCGACTGGCTCAAGCGGGAGCGCGACCGCCCGCTGGAGGCGGCGGATGCGATGGAGCTCGGTCTGGTCACCGACGCGCCGGACGACCTGGACTGGGTGGACGAGATCCGGATCGTGCTCGAAGGCCGGGCCGCGCTGTCCCCGGACGCGCTGACCGGCATGGAAGCCAACCACCGGTTCGTCGGGCCGGAGACCGTCGAGACCAAGATCTTCGCGCGGCTGTCCGCCTGGCAGAACTGGATCTTCACCAGGCCGAACGCGTCGGGGCCGGAGGGCGCGCTGCGCCGGTACGGTACCGGGCAGAAGGCGAACTTCGACCACAAACGGGTGTGACGAGATGCCGGAGAAGATCGACTACGCGACCAAGATCCCCAACAACGTCAACCTGGGCGAGGACCGGCGGTTGCAGCGGGCCCTGGAAGGCTGGCAGCCGAAGTTCATGAACTGGTGGGGCGAGATGGGGCCCACGCTCGAGACGCACGGGGTGTACCTGCGCACCGCGGTCAGCGTCGGCCGGGACGGCTGGGCGCATTTCGACCACGTCAACGTGCCGGACTACCGGTGGGGGATCTTCCTCGCCGAACGGGACCCGGGCCGCACCATCGCCTTCGGCGAGCACCAGGGCGAGCCGGCGTGGCAGCAGGTTCCGGGCGAGTACCGGGCGGATCTGCAGCGGTTGATCGTGATCCAGGGCGATACCGAGCCGGCGTCGGTGGAGCAGCAGAAACTGCTCGGGCTGACCGCGCCGAGCCTGTACGACCTGCGCAATCTCTTCCAGGTCAACGTGGAGGAGGGCCGCCACCTGTGGGCCATGGTGTACCTGCTGCACGCCTATTTCGGCCGGGAAGGCCGTGAGGAGGCCGAAGCCCTGCTGCACCGCAACTCGGGCAGCCCGGACGCGCCGCGCATCCTGGGCGCGTTCAACGAGGAGACCGCCGACTGGCTGGCCTTCTACATGTTCACCTACTTCACCGACCGCGATGGTAAGTACCAGCTGGGCACGCTCAAAGAATCGGCCTTCGACCCGCTCTCGCGCACCTGCGAGTTCATGCTCAAGGAGGAGGCGCACCACATGTTCGTGGGCACCACCGGTGTGGACCGCGTGGTGCAGCGCAGCGTCGAGCTGATCCGCGAGCACGACACGATGGACATCGGCCCGCACGGCGGGATCCCGCTGGAGGTCATCCAGCGCTACCTCAACTTCCACTACACGGTTTCGCTCGACCTGTTCGGCAGCGAGACCTCCACCAACGCCGCCAACTACTACACCGCGGGCCTCAAGGGCCGGTGGCTGGAGACCCGGCGCAACGACGACCACCGGCTCACCGAGGACAGCGACGAACTCCAGCGGCCGCGCGACGACGGCACCTGGGAACACGACGAGGTGCAGAAGATCCTGCTGCTGAACCTCGATCTGCGCGGCGAGTACATCGCCGACTGCACCACGGGTGTGAAGCGGTGGAACAAGATTCTCTCCGACGCGGAGATCCCGTTCCGCCTGAAGCTGCCGCACCCTGGTTTCAACCGGCAAGTCGGCATAAACTCCGGCCACCACATCACGCCGGACGGGACCATCGTGGACGAGCAGACTTGGCAGGCGGGGAAGAAGCGCTGGTTGCCCACCAGCGAGGATCTGGCCTTCGTCCGTTCCCTGATGCGCCCGGTGTACGAGCGGGGCAAGATCGCGAGCTGGGTCGCCCCGCCGCGACAGGGCATCAATGGCAAACCGTTCGACTACGAGTACGTCCACCTGTAGCCGGCCGCAGCGATGAGTAGCCCTAGCCCTTTGCCAAGTCGCGGCGGCGGCCAAGGTAACCACCACACGCGCGCTTGTGTCCCGCTGTCGGGGCGGCGGGGCGCCCAGGGCGATGAGGTGACTCGATCGTGGATGGTGCGCCCTGTCGACACGGTCGCGCGCAAACCTGCGAACAAAGAGCGGTTCGGGAGAGCGAGGAGAGGCGGCCATGGCCGGGTCCAATTCTGCGTTCAATGCGGCGGATTACCTGCTCGATCGCCAGGTGCGCGAGGGTAACGGAGACCGGGTCGCGGTCGTCACGTCCGGCCGGACGCTGAGCTACGGCGAGCTGGCCGCCGAGGTGCACCGGGTGGCCGGCGGGCTGGCCGCCATCGGTGTCCGTCCGGAGGAGCGGGTGATGCTGTGCATGGTCGACGGCATCGAGATGCTCACCGGGATCCTCGGCGCGATGCGGCTCGGCGCCGTCCCGGTGCCGGTCTCCACCATGGTCACCGGGCCGGAACTGGGCAAGGTGCTGGCCGATTCGCGGGCGCGCGTGCTGTGCGTGTCGGACGAGTTCAGTGCCGCGGCGAAGGCGGCGATCGAACTGGCGCCCGAGGTGACCGACGTGGTGCTCGACCGTGCCGATCCCATCCATTTTTCCACCCGGATAAAAACGCACGACTGGACAGAACTGTCCACATCGGAGACTTGGCCGGCATACCGGACCTGGGAGGACTCGCCCGCGCTGTGGCTTTACACCTCGGGGACCACGGGGGAGCCGAAGGGCGCGATGCACCGTCACGCGAGCATCCGGGCGGTGTGCGAAACCTACGGCAGCCAGGTACTGGGCATTCGCGACGACGACCGGTGTTTCTCCGTGGCGAAGCTGTTCTTCGCTTACGGAATAGGAAATTCGGCGTTCTTCCCACTGGCCGTGGGCGCGTCCTCCATTTTGGACCCAGGACGGCCTGACCCGCACGCGGTGGCCGAGACGGTGCGCGCCGGCCGCCCGACGTTGTTCTTCGGGGTGCCCACGTTCTACTCGGCGCTGCTGGCCAGCGATATCCCGGACGACACGTTTTCGTCGGTGCGCCAGGCGGTTTCGGCCGGTGAACCGCTGCCCGCGGTGATTTTCGAACGGTTCCGGGAACGGTTCGGCGTGGAGATTCTCGACGGCATCGGCTCGACCGAGGCCCTGCACATCTTCCTGTCCAACCGGCCCGGCCAGGCGGTGCCCGGCACCACCGGCGTAGCGGTCCCCGGTTACGACGTCGAGATCCGCGACACCGGCGGCGCGGTGATCGATGGCGCCGGACAGCCGGGTGAACTGTATGTGCGGGGACCGTCCACCGCGGTCGGTTACTGGAGCCGTTACGAGACAACGAAACTGGTCTTCCAGGGCGAGTGGCTGCGCACCGGGGACAGCTACCTCCGCAACGACGACGGCACCTACACCTGCCTTGGCCGTTTCAACGACATGTTGAAGGCGGGCGGTATCTGGGTTTCACCGGCCGAAGTGGAGCAACGGTTGCTGCAGCATCCCGACGTGGCCGAGGCGGCGGTGGTCGCCGCGCCGGACACGGACGGCATCGACAAACCGGTCGCGTGCGTGGTTCCGGCGGCGGGCCGCGAAGTGGACGAGCGGGCGCTGATCGAGTTCTGCCGGGAGGGACTCGCCTCGTTCAAGCGACCGCGGGCGGTGGTGTCTGTCGCCGAGTTGCCGAAGACCGCGACCGGCAAGATCCGCCGCAACGTCGTCCGTGAGTCCGTCCGTGACGCGCTGCTTCCGGGAGCACTCGCATGACGTCGGCGTGGGTATACAGTGGACACGAGGGAGCGTGCCCGTGATTTCTGGCCGCACCGTCGTCGATGCCCACGTACACGTGCCGAAGCTGAGCACGGTCAAACCCGCCTGGCTGGAGTGGGCCGACCAGTTCTCTGGACCGCACAGCTGGCGCGATGCCTATGACGACAACGGCGATCCGGTGCCGGCGAAGGTGGACGCCCTCATGGCGGCCGAGGGCGTGGACCGGGCCCTGCTGTTCTGCGAGTACAGCCCCCGCGCGACCGGCATGCAGCCGATCGAGGATCTCCTGCCGATCGTGGCGCACAATCCCGTCCGTTTCCGGCTGGTCGCGAACGTCAACCCGCACCTGCACCATCCGCTGGCCGCGGAGGTCGAGCGGCAACTGGACCTCGGCGCCGTCGCGCTGAAACTGCACCCGGTGCACGGCGCGTTTTCTGCCGCGGACAAGGAGGTTTACGCGGCATACCACGTGTGTGCCGACCGCGGCGTGCCGGTGATCCTGCATTCGGGTACCAGCAGTTTCCCCGGGGCGCGGGCGAGTTTCGGCAACCCGGAACTGCTTTCGGACGTGGTGGAGGACTTCCCCGGGGTGCAGTTCGTGTTCGCGCACGGCGGGCGGGGGTGGTGGTACGACGTGGCCGCGTTCCTCGCGCTGGCGCGGGACAACGTGTGGCTCGACCTGGCCGGGTTGCCGCCGAAGAAGCTGCCCGAGTACTACGCGCGCTTCGACTTCGCCCGGCTGGCCGAGAAGTTCGTGTTCGGGACCGACTGGCCGGGCGTCCCCGGCCCGGGCCGCAACGCGGCGGCGCTGGCCTCGCTCGGCCTTTCGGACGAGGTGCTCACCGGGGCCCTGTCGGCCAACGCGGCCAAGCTCTTTCCCTCGCTCGGCATCTGATGCCGCGCGAGTTCCGTAGCCGAACCGCCTCAGCCGCAGGCTGTTGGACACGACGAACAGCGACGAGAACGCCATCGCTGCGGCCGCGACCAACGGGTTGAGCAGGCCCGCCGCGGCCAACGGCAACGCGGCGACGTCGTAGCCGAAGGCCCAGGCAAGGTTGCCGCGGATGGTGCGCAGCGTCGCCCGTGCCAGCCGGATCGCGCACGGGATGACCTCGAGATCGGTGCGCATGAGGATCAGGTCCGCCGCGCCGATCGTCGGTGCCGGTCACCACCGCGAGCCCCAGATCGGCTCGGGCCAGCGCGGGCGCGTCGTTGACCCCGTCGCCGACCATGGCGACCGTGCGACCCTGTTCCCGCAGGCGGACGAGCACCCTGGCCTTGTCGGCGGGCATCACTTCGGCGATGACCTCGCCGACGCCGATCTCCGCGGCCACGGCCCGCGCGGCGGCTTCGTTGTCCCCGGTCAACAGCACTGTGCGCAGCCCCAGCTCGTGCAGTTCGGCGACCGCCGCGGCGGCGCTGGGCCGGACGGTGTCGGCGACGGCGATCATGCCCTACCGCGCCGTCGACGGCGACCAGCACGCTGGTGCGGCCCACGTGCTCCCACTCCGCGCGTACCGTCGCCAGCTGCGGTGGCACGTTCATCCATTCGGCCGCCAGCAGCCGCACCGAGCCGATCAGCACGTCCCGGCCCGCCACCCGGCCACGGGCACCGAGCCCGGACAGCGCTCGGAAGTCCTCGACGTCGGCGGGACGACCGGTCTCGGCGATGGCGCGGGCGACCGCGTGTTCGGAGGCGTTCTCGACGGCACCGGCGAAACGCAGCAGTTCGGCGCGTGGCACGCTCGCGGCGGTGCGGATGTCGAACGCCGACATCCGTCCGGTCGTCACGGTGCGGTCTTGTCGAGCACCTGACCGATCAGCACGTCGACGCCGACCGGCTCGGTCAGGGTCACCGTCGCGGACACACCGTCGAGCTGGTTGAGTTCGCGCTCGACCCGCGCCGCGCAGGCCGCATCCCGCCGATCGCCAGCTCCAGCGGGGCCGCCTGCGTGGTCACGGACGATTCGGGCATCAAACTTCCCCTGCCTGAAAAGTCCCCGCGGCCGTCGCCGAACCTGGCCGCCGCAGCCAGTATCCCCCGGTGCCACAACGGGAAACGCCCACCCCTGGAGTCTGATGAGGACAGACCATGGCCGGTATCGAGCCGTTGTCCTGGCGGAGCGTCGCCACCGCCTGGGCCATGCCATTTCCGGTCGCCGTCTTCGTCGTGGTCGCCGCGCTGGCTTACCTCGTGGCCGCACGCCGCGTCCCGGACTGGCGACGCCGTGACACGACGTGGTTCCTCCTGGGGCTCGCGATAATCGCGGTCGCGGCCGGGGGCAGCGTCAACGTCTACAGCCGGGTCTTGTTCACGGCGCAAGAACATCGACGACGACGAGGAAGCCCTCCACGCCTACAACGAGATGCTCGCCCGCATGGCGAAAAAGCCCCACCGGCGCCACGGCCAGGACTCCCCGTAACCGGCGGCATCCGATGGCGTGTCCCCGCCCCAGGACACCGTGTCCCCGATCAAGGCGCGCGAGTTCCGGGTTCAGCTAGTGCCGCTCGGAGACCGCGCCAGGTTCGACAGTGAACTCCTGGGCGGCGTTGCCGTTGCAGGGGTTCTGGATGAGCTGGACACCGGCGTCGGCACTGTCCTGAAAAACGCCGATGCACCATTGCGGTCCCGAGGCCGAATGCAGCCGGTAGCCGGGCCGCGGCTCAGCCACCGGTTCGAAGAGGAATCGCTGGTCTTTCCGGCCTTTCTCGCACTCGGCACCGGCCAGGAGGACTTCGGTGTGGGTGCCGCCGTAGTCGACCGTTACGCAGCCTTCGCCGTTAGTCGGATGGTGCAGCACCAGTCGATAGGCGCCGTCGTCCGGCTCGAGGGTCATCGGCGGCGACGCCGTCGCGCAGTCGTACTGGCCGAGCACGGTGCGCCCGGAGTCGACGAACTTTTCCGGGCCCTCGCCAGTACACAGGCCGGTGTGTGCGAGCCGTAACCGCACGGGCCCGGTTGGTGGGGCGGCGGCCGGGCTCGTACCGGCGTTCGTGACGCTCGTGGCCGCATCAACCGCGCGTGGCGGCGCATCGACCGTACTCCGCGATTGGTCCCCCGATGACTTCCGCAGCGCGGAAGTCGTCAGCAGCAC
Organism: Amycolatopsis taiwanensis DSM 45107; assembly: GCF_000519205.1. Lineage (GTDB taxonomy): Bacteria > Actinomycetota > Actinomycetes > Mycobacteriales > Pseudonocardiaceae > Amycolatopsis_E > Amycolatopsis_E taiwanensis. The sequence continues at coordinate 259,215 of NZ_JAFB01000015.1, forward strand.
GCCGATCACCGCGACCGCGAGCGTCGCCACGCCGAGCGCCGGCCAGCCCAGCCGTTTGCGCCGTGCCGGGGTGACCGGCTCTGGCTCGGCTGACGGGGTGACCGGTTCCGGCTTGGCCGACGGTTCCGATTCGGCTGACGGCATGGCCGGTTTCGGCTCGGCGTCGTCGTACGGCTCGGTGTCGTCCGGGATGGCCCCGGCGGCCAACCGGGACCTGGCGGCCAGCCACCGCTGCACGGTCGCCTCGTCGCCGCCACAGGCACGGATGAACGTGGCGAGGAGGTCCGCCCGCGGCAGGGCGTCGCGGGACAGCGCCCCGCTGATGGTCGAGCTCGGCAGTACCCCGCCGGTCCGTGCGGCTCGGCGCGTCAACTCGCGGTAGCTCAAATCGGTGTGCGCGCGCAGCCGCCGCATGGCGGCCACGAACTCGGCGGGGTCGTTGGCGGTGGCCGGATCCGGCCAGTCGTCGAACACTGACGGTTCCTCCCCAGGTATGAAAACTGCGCACAGTCTAGGGGTGTCCGGATTCGTCCGGGAACGTCCGGACAAGTTGCCCTGACGTTGGTCGGACGGGTTGGTTCTCCAGCGGCACATTGAGGGGGTCCGGAGTCAAGGAGGACGAAGACTCATGCCCAAACGCCGATTCCGTGCGGTCCGCCGTCGTCGCCGAACCGGTACCCTTGCCCTGGCCGGTTTCGCCGGCGGGGTGACCTTGGGAGCGCTGACGGCGACCCTGATTGCCGGCGGACATGATCAGCCGACGCAGAAGGGCGACACCCAGCCGATCGCCCAGGCACTACCGCAGGCGCTGCAAGACATGATCAACGAGTACCTCGACGAGCACGGCTACCACCCAGGGGAGGGCCACGACCCGAAGCAGGCGGAGCAGGTACCCGCGGTGTTGGACAAGGCGCCGGTTGAAGTGCCCGCGCCACTCGCGCCCACCTCCGTGACGGCGATTCCGGTCCCGATGGCGCCGGTGTCCACCCGTACCGGAAGCGGCTACTCGCCACTCGATCCACTGGGGGACCTCTTGTCCCAGTACGTCGTGGCCAAGCGAGACCCGTTGCACGCCAGTGCGCAGATCGGCCCGGTCTCGGTGGAGGCCGACGTTAATGCGGAGCCGCTTTCCGCGTTGGCCGAGACGGCTGTCGAGCCGCTTGTGGCGCCGGACTGGACGGGTGTGCGGCCGTTCGGTGCGCCGGATGGGATTCCTGTTGGGCCGACTGTCTTGTCGGAGCCTGTTGAGCCGTTTACGTATGCCGTGTCGGACAAGAGGGATGTCGAGCCGCT
>NZ_JAFB01000016.1 GCF_000519205.1 Amycolatopsis taiwanensis DSM 45107
CACCGCCATCGGCCGCCGCCACGGCCCCAACGCCGCCGAGAGCTCCCGGTCCAGCCCCAGCGCCCGCGCGGTATCAGCCAGCAGCACCGCACCCGCGTGAGAAACCACCCCGTTTCCGGCCGCGTCAACAACAGGCATGGGATAGAACCCCGTAGACTCACTCACCAGAAAGGTGCTCCAGATCTCGGAAAAATCGGTCCTCAGCAAACCGGATTCTCCCAGGTCAGAGCACCTTTCTCCCTATCCGACACACCCACACATCGAATTACCGTGAAAGCCCTGGGTTAAGCCGACCACTAACGGGCGCGGGCGGTGGGCGACCATGGCATATTCGCCACGGTGAACCACGAACTGTTCCTGCTCCGACACGGACAGACGGAGTGGTCGGTCAACGGCCGCCACACCGGCCGCACCGACGTCCCGCTGACCGCCGCCGGCGAGAGCCAGGCCAGGGCATCCGGCCTCACCCTGAGCAGCCTGCGCAAGGGCTCCGCGCTCGTGCTCAGCAGCCCGCGCCGTCGCGCCGTGCGCACCGCCGAGCTCGCCGGCCTGGTCGTCGGCGAGGTCACCGAGGAACTCGCCGAATGGGACTACGGCGACTACGAGGGCCTCACCACCCCGAAAATCCGCGAAACCGTGCCGGATTGGACAATCTGGACACATCCGGTGCCGGGCGGCGAAAGCCAGGAAGAGGTGGGCGCGCGAGCCGACCGGCTACTCGTGCGGGTACGCGCGGCGCTGGCCGACACCGAGGTGATCCTGGTCGGCCACGGTCACTTCAGCCGCGTACTGCTGGCCCGCTGGATCGGCCTGCCGCCCAGCGCGGGGGTACGCTTCGCGCTCGACCCGGCCGGGGTCTCCGTGCTCGGCGACGAGCGTGGCGTGCCCCAGATCCAGCACCTCAACATCGTGCCGTCCTAGGCAGTGGTTGAAAGGGCGCGCGATCGACCTCCGGCGCGCCCCCTCCCAGAAAGGTTTGGAGTGGCAGAGATCCGCCGCATTCGCGAGTCCGATGTAGACACCGTGGTGGGGTTGGTGCACGATCTCGCGGCGTACGAGAAGGCACCCACCGAATGCCACCTCACCCCGGACAGGCTGCGCGCGGCGCTGTTCGCCCCGGCGCCCGCACTGTTCGGGCACGTCGCCGTGGCCGACGACGAAATCGTCGGATTCATGCTGTGGTTCTTGAACTTCTCGACCTGGCGAGGCGTGCACGGCATCTATCTCGAGGACCTCTACGTGCGACCGGAGCTGCGCGGCTCGGGTCTGGGCAAGGCGTTGCTGGCCACGCTGGCCCGCGAATGCGTCGACAACGGCTACGCGCGACTGGAATGGTCAGTGCTCGACTGGAACCCGGCCACCGGGTTCTATCGCACACTCGGAGCGAAACCGATGGACGAGTGGACCGTCTACCGCCTCACCGACAGCGCCCTCGACTCGCTCGCCACGCACGCCCCGAAAGCGGCGGAGTAACCGGTTCCGGCCGGCGGGAGGCGCGCCGTCACGACTCGGGGTCGTCGGACCCCTCACGCTCTCGGCGGCGCCCCTCCAGGCCACCGCGCTCCGCGGCCTCCTCCTCGGTCTCGTCCGCATGCTGGCCCAGCGCCCAGGCGCGGGACGGCTGGCGGAACAGGAGCACCAGGACCAGCACACCGACCGCGATGAGCGGCACGCCCGGCGCCGGCTGTTCCGACGGCAACGCGAGGTACCAGCCGACCCCGATGGTCATGAGGGCGAGCACGACCCCGGGCGAGCGCGCCCAGGTGTGGCCGGCGGCGAGTCCCACGCCGCACATCAGCACGGCGATCGCGAACAGGGCGTAGAAACCGGCCTCGGCGAGCACGTTGCTACCGGTGGCGCTCGGCGAGGCCAGCAACACGCCGTCGAGCACCAGCAGCGCGACACCAAGCAGCGCTGTGATCAGCCCGGCTACCCGGACTTCGCGCGGAGCTGGTGCGACCTTGTCTGCGAGCGGCACTGGCGGCTTCCGTCCCTCGTTGCGGTATCCCGCGATCGGTGATCATCCCGGGCGCCCTGCCGCCCGATTCCGCGGTGGACCTGCGGCGACAACGGTCCGTGAACGCTACCGATGGTAAGCCACCCGGTCGGCCGTTTTCGAATCGCGGTCAACCGAGTCAAGATCTGATTGTCGTCGACGAGCCGGCGGTCGCCCGGGGTGCACTTGTCACGGCAGGGGGTCTGGGGGCTTGCCCCCAGTCGGGGGTGTGGGGGCTTGCCCCCACAGAGCGCAGTAACCCGTTGGCTAGTGATGGGAGGTTCACCGGCAAGTCGTGGCGTTGGCTCGCGTGGAAGTGAGAACCTTCCCAATGGCGGCGGGCTGGTCGCCGATTGACCTACCCTGCGGTAGTGCGCGCGATTCTCGTCGTCAACCCGCAGGCCACCTCGACCACGCCCGGAGGCCGGGACGTGCTGGCCCACGCGCTGGCCAGCCAGGTGAAGCTGGAGGTCGTCGAGACCGACTACCGGGGACATGCGCTCACGGTCGCCCACGCGGCGGCGCGTGACGGGGTGGACCTCGTGGTCGCGCACGGGGGCGACGGGACCGTCAACGAGGTGGTCAACGGCCTGCTCGCCGACGGTGTCGGCGAGGCTCCGGCACTCGGCGTCGTGCCCGGCGGGTCGGCCAACGTTTTCGCCCGCGCCTTGGGCATCTCGCACGACCCGGTGGAGGCCACCCACCAGCTGCTGCATGCCATCGAAGACGGGCACAGCCGGGTGGTCGGGCTCGGCCGCGCCGACGACCAATGGTTCACCTTCAACGCCGGGCTGGGCTGGGACGCCGATGTCGTCACCACCGTCGCCGACCGCCGGGGCAAACAGACCAACTCGCTGCTCTACATGCGCGCGGCGATCGCCTGCTACTTCCGGCCACCCCAGGGCCGCCACGCACTGTCCGTGCACCTGCCGGGCGAGGAACCGTTCGAGGTCCGCACCGCCTTCATCTCCAACACCGGGCCATGGAGCTATCTCGGTGACCGGCCGCTGCATCTGAACGCCGGCACCTCCTTCGACACCGGCCTCGGCCTGTTCGCGCTCCGCCGCCTGAGCCTGCCGACGGTGTTCCGGCACACCCGGCAGGCGCTGCGCAAGGAAGCGAAAAGGCACCGCGGACGGCAACTGGCCTGTTACGACGACCTTTCCGAACTCAGCGTCTCCGCCGAAGAACCAGTAAACTTCCAGGTGGATGGCGATCCGGTCGGTCCGCGCCGGCTGGTCAGGTTTTCGAGCGTGCCCGCCGCCTTGACGGTGCTCGTCTGACGGACACGTGCGACGACCATCCCCAGGTGATCGCACGAGGCAAACTCCGGATTGCCGTTCGTCGACGCCAGGGACCCGCTTACCGCACAGACTTCCGCCTCGAACGGTCGCTTCGCGGGGAAACCGCAGGTCAGCGGGGTCGCCTGACCAGGTGAGCTGACTCACCGATCACCACTAAGCCCTTGTCGAAAGCGGTGCTTCGTGAAAGCATTCACAAGCACCCCAAAAACGACCGCCATGACGACCTGTGGCGCAGCACAATGCGCCCTCAGAAGGAGCTCAGAGAAATGGACTGGCGCCACGACGCGGCCTGCCGAGACGAGGACCCCGAACTGTTCTTCCCGGTGGGAAGCAGCGGTCCCGCTCTGCTGCAGATCGCCGAGGCGAAAGCCGTATGCCACCGCTGCACTGTGGCGTCTGACTGCCTGGCCTGGGCTCTGGCCAGTGGTCAGGACGCCGGCGTGTGGGGCGGTATGAGCGAAGACGAGCGGCGTGCCCTCAAGCGGCGTCGCGCTCACATCGGTATGCGCAGCAACGCCTGAAACAGATGCGTCGCCGACTGTCGCGCACCTGATCAAGGTCCGCGGCGGTCCGCCACATCGCCCAATCGCGCAAGAGCCGGTACCCACCCAGCGGGTACCGGCTCTTGTGCGTCTCACTCCCACAACAGCGGCCACGTAAGCGGTTGTTTCAAAGCGGCGAAGCCGCTCGCCGTGAGGCACGCAACTTGCACCGCCGCGGGTTCTGAGGCGGTTCCTGGCGAGGACAGCGCCGACGTGGTGAATTGGCCATTCATGAGGAGGCGATCCCGGAGCCAGGGACCGCCTCAGGTTCCGCTACCCGCACCGCCACGCAAGCCGCCTCAATACAACCCTCAGAGACGGCGGCTTAGGGGGATGCGTAGGGCGGCCTCTGTACCGTGCTTGTTCCCGTCCCGCAGGCGGCGCAGCGAAAGCGACCCGCGCAGTTCCGACTCGACGAGCGTGCGAACGATCTGCAGGCCCAGGCCGTCGGCCCGCTCCAGGGAGAAGCCCGACGGCAGTCCCCGGCCGTTGTCCCGGATCAGCACGTCCAGCCACCGCGCGGAGCGCGACACGGAGATCTCCACCCGCCCCGGGCGTCCGTGCGGAAAGGCGTGCTCGACGGCGTTCTGCACGAGTTCGGCCAGCACCATCACCAGCGGCGTGGCGATCTCGGCCACCACCACCCCGAACGAACCCGTCCGCGCGATGTCCACCCGCGACTCCGCGGTGGCCACCTCGCTGACCATCGGCAGCACCTTGTCCAGCAACTGGTCGAGGTCCACCCGCTCGTCGACGGACACCGACAGGGCCTCGTGGACCATCGCGATGGAGGCGACGCGGCGAACCGATTCGGTCAGCGCCTGCCGAGCCTGCGGGCTCGACGTCCGGCGCGACTGCAGGCGCAGCAACGCCGCCACGGTCTGCAGGTTGTTCTTCACGCGATGGTGAATCTCGCGGATCGTGGCGTCCTTGGACAGCAGGGCGCGGTCGCGGCGCTTCACCTCGGTGACATCCCGCACCAGCACCAGCGCGCCGGCCGGCTGCCCGTGCGGGCGCAGCGGCAGGGCCCGGAACAGCACCACCGCGCCGCGGCGCGAGTCCGCCTCCGTCCGGCTGCCGGGCTTGCCGTCGAGCGCGTCCAGGATGCGGTGCGCCACCTCGGTCGCGTCGAACGGGTCGCGGATCAAGGACCGGGTCAGCGGGGCCAGCCGGGTGCCCACCAGGTCCGACTCGTGCCCCATGCGGTGGTAGGCGGACAGCCCGTTCGGGCTGGCGAAAACCACGTTCCCGGTCGCGTCGAGCCGGATCAGCCCGTCGCCCACGCGCGGGCTCGTGTGCACGTCGGCCTGTGAATCCGGGAACGGGAACGTGCCGTCGGCGATCATCTGGCACAGGTCGCCCGCGCTGCCCAGATAGGCCACCTCCAGCGGGCTGGGCACCCGCGGCACGGCCAGGTTCGTCTCCCGGCTCAGCACCGCGATGACCTTGCCGCCAAACGTGACCGGGACGGCCTCGCGGCGCATCGGCAGATCACGGAACCAGTGCGGGTCCTCCTCGCGGCAGATCCGCACCTCACGCGTCGCCCGCGCCAACTGGGGGTGCTCGTCGAGGGTGCACCGGGTACCGACCACGTCTTCGGGATGCGCGGTCGGCCCCGTCGTGGGCCGGGCCTGCGCGACGCACACGAAGTCGCCGCCCTGCGCGTTCAGTTCGGGCGAGACCGGCACCCAGAGCAGGAAGTCCGCGAACGACAGATCGGCCAGCAGCTGCCACTCGGCAACCACGGCCTGCAGATGGTCGGCGGCTTCGCCGGACAAACCGGTGTTCTCGGCCAAAAGATCCGAAAGCGTGGACAAAGCTCTACGTCACCTCTCTGCCCCAGTCCGGTCCTCTGAGACAGCATGACACACTGAGGGACACCGTCAGATGGAGGAATGGCATGTCGAAGCGAGCCCGCAAGCGCCGCGACCGCAAGAAGAGCGGTGCCAACCACGGCAAGCGGCCCAACGCCTGATCAAACGAGAAGGGCCCCGGCACTCGCCGGGGCCTTTCTCACTCAGGTCGTGGGTCAGCTGGTGGTCGCCGACTGGTCGTCGCGGCGTTCGATGGTGACCTCGGTGCGTTCGACGGTCAGCCCGCCACGGTCTTCCACCATCCGCTGGATCGACGCGCGCAGCTTTCGCTTCAGCTCCTCGGGTGCGTGGTCGCCGCCGCATTTGCGGGCGAACAACTGCTTGAGGTGCTCGTCGATGCCGTACTCCTCCAGGCAGGGCGGGCAGTCCTCGAGGTGCCGCCTGAGTTCGGCGTCACGTTCCGGGCCGCACTCCCGGTCCAGCAGCAGGTAGATCTCGGCGAGAGCCTCCGCACAGTCGACCTTGTCCTCAGCGTGCTCGGAGTTCATCGCTGTCCCTCCGCGCAGAGACCGTAGTGACCCTGATTGCCGCGGCTTGACCGGCCGGTCATCGCGCTACCTCCTGCCGGGCGCCCCGGATGAAACCACGCTCACGTGCGACGTCCGCGAGCAGGCTGCGCAGCTGGGCGCGGCCACGGTGCAGGCGGGACATCACGGTGCCGATGGGCGTGTCCATGATCTCGGCAATTTCCTTGTACGCGAAGCCTTCGACGTCTGCAAGGTAGACCGCCAGGCGGAACTCTTCCGGCAGTTGCTGGAGCGCCGCCTTCACGTCCGTGTCCGGCAGCCGGTCCATGGCCTCGACCTCGGCCGAGCGCAAGCCACTGGAGGTGTGGCTTTCCGCCTGGGCGATCTGCCAGTCGGTGATCTCCTCGGTGGGCTGCTGCAACGGCTGACGCTGACGCTTGCGGTAACCGTTGATGTAAGTGTTGGTGAGGATGCGATACAGCCAGGCCTTGAGGTTCGTGCCTTCCCTGAACGAGGAAAACGCGCCAAAAGCCTTCAGGTAGGTCTCCTGCACCAGGTCTTCGGCGTCGGCCGGATTGCGAGTCATCCGCATGGCGGCCGAGTACAGCTGGTCCAGCAGGGGCATGGCGTCCCGTTCGAAACGCTCAACTCGCTCCCGCTCGGTCGAGCCGGACTCCAGTGCCGCGGAATTCTGCGTGCTCGGCAAACTGTTCCCTTCCCCGTGCGCGCCGCTGCGGGCGGTGCCCGCTGTTTGCGGAACGCATGTCCCCCTCGAGAATACGCGGGTACGCCCGCCGGGGCCGGGTACGTCGGGCCAGGTCACACCCCGCGTGGGCCGTTCGCGGGTCGCAAGCTTGGTAACCACGTCTGGCACAACAAGCTCCGGCGTGGACTCATTCCCGCTCCGCCCCCCACACCCCCGGTTGTTAGCCTGCGCACATGGCGGGAAAGGGAACACCGGCGACCGCGTTGCTCGCCAGGCAGAAGGTCGTGCACAAGATCCACGGCTACGACCACGACCCCAAGCACGAGTCGTACGGCACGGAAGCGGCCGAGGCGCTCGGTGTCGAGCCCGAGCGGGTGTTCAAGACGCTGGTCGCCGAGGTCGACGGCGCACTCACCGTCGGCGTGGTCCCGGTCACCGGACAGCTGGACCTCAAGGCCCTCGCGGCGGCGGCCGGCGGTAAGCGGGCGAAGATGGCCGACGCCGCCGCTGCTCAACGCGCCACCGGCTACGTGCTGGGCGGTATCTCGCCACTCGGCCAGCGAAGCTGGCTACCGGTCGTGATCGACGAGTCGGCCAACAAGTTCGAGACGGTGTTCTGCTCGGGCGGGCGCCGTGGCCTGGAAATCGAACTGGCGCCGGAGGACCTGATCCGGCTGGCAGCCGCCACCGTCGCCCCGATCGCAAGCTGAGCTTGGCTTTGACGTGATTCACGTGGCGGTGCGGGTAGCGGAACCCACAACGTGCGGCCTAGCCCCGCGAAGCGGGGCCTACTCGAGCGGGCGGAGGACTCGCGACAGCCACTCCGAGGTGATCCGCGTCAGCGCGTCGAGGTCCGAATCGAGCGCGTGTGTGCCGGGAATCACGACGACCTCGTGGTGCGGCCCGGCCTCGGGCCGGCCGAACGGGTCGCTCTCGCCCTGCACGACGAGCGTCGGCACCTCCACGGCGTCGAGTTCCGGCTGACGGGTCCGTTCCGGCTTGCCGGGCGGGTGCTCGGGAAACGCGAGGCACAGCACCGCGAACGCCTGCCCGGCCGAGGCCGTCCGGCACGCCACCCGCGCCCCCGACGAGCGGCCGCCGAACACCTGCGGCAGGTCGTCGAACCGTTCGGCCAGTTCCTCGGCAACCGCCAGCCAAGCCGCGTCGAGCTGCCTCGCGGGCGCCGGCGCCCGGCGACCGGCCACCCGATAGGGCTGCTCGACCAGCGCCACGTGCACACCGACCGCGTGTGCCGCGCGGGCGACCGCGACCAGGTCCTTGGCGGCGACCCCACCGCCCGCCCCATGTCCGAGCAGCAGCACCGCGAAGCCCTCCTCGGCACAGTGCAACTCGGCCCGTGCCGGGCCGTGCGGGGTCTCGATGGTGAGCGAGGTCATGGGGTCAGGTCACGTCGAACAGGGACTGGTCGAGGTCGGGTGCCGGGGCCGCGGCCGGTTCGATCAGGCCGGGACCGTTGTTGCGGACGCTGTTGACCTGGTCCGAGACCGGGCGCAGTTCGAGCGAGTCGACGAGTTCCGGCGTCGGCGCCAGCAACTCGCTCACGTCGCCGGTGTCCGGGTCGAGCCAGGCCGCCCAGTCGCGCCGGGGCACGAGCAACGGCATGCGGTCGTGGATTTCGGTGAGCCGTCCGGTGGCGGCGGTGGTGATGATCGAGAACGTGATCAGCGGGCTCGCGTCCGGATCCTTCTTGTCCCGCCAGCTTTCCCAGATTCCGGCGAAGGCGAGCGACGAAGAGTCGGGGCCGGTCATGAAGAACGGCTCCTTCACCTTGCCGTTGCGCCGCCACTCGTACCAGCCGTCCGCGGGCACCAGGCACCGGCGCTTCGCGAGCGCCGTCCGGAACGCGGGTTTCTCGGTCGCGGTCTCCGCCCGAGTGTTGATCATCCGGTTACCCACGGACGGGTCCTTGGCCCAGAACGGCACCAGGCCCCAGCGCATCAGGCGCAGGGTCCGCTCGGTCGGCTCATGGGTCAGCACGTTGCCTTCCGCGTCGCGCGGATGGCGCTGCACCACGGTGACGACGTTCTTGGTCGGCGCCACGTTGTAGTCGGCGTCGCGCGCCTTGCCTTCCGTCTGGTCGGCGGCACCGAATTCCTCGACCAGTTTGGCCGGGCTCTTCGATGCCGAATAGCGGCCACACATCTCGCCCAACTCCTTCGCGCCCGGGGTACCCGGGACCCATCGTGACATCATGCATGTCGCGTTGTGGATAGCGTTCCATCTAAGCACCGGAGACGGAAAGGGACGGAAATTTGGCGGCACGGGACTGGCGCAGGCTCGACGAGAGCGATGTCCGGGTGCGCCCCGGACGTGGCTCCCGGCCTCGAAGCAAGCGGCGGCCCGAGCACGCCGATGCGACGCGCGCCATGGTCGTGGCCGTCGACCGGGGCCGCTGGACGTGCGCGGTGGACGGCGATCCCCACCGGCTGGTGACGGCCATGCGGGCGCGGGAGCTGGGCCGCACTCCGGTGGTGGTGGGTGACGAAGTGGGCCTGGTCGGCGACGTCAGCGGACGGCCGGACACGCTGGCCAGGATCGTCCGGGTCACCGAGCGCACCAGCGTGCTCCGCCGCACCGCCGACGACACCGACCCGTTCGAACGGGTCGTCGTGGCCAACGCCGAGCAGTTGCTCATCGTCACCGCGCTGGCCGATCCCCCGCCACGCACCGGGTTCATCGACCGGTGCCTGGTCGCCTGCTACGCGGGTGGTCTGCAACCGGTGCTCTGCCTCACCAAGGCCGACCTCGCCGACGCCGGCGAGCTGACCGCCCGCTACGCCGAACTGGCGGTGCCGACCCTGGTGACCCGCTACGACCAGGACTTCCCGGAGCTGACCGAGACGGTGCGCGGCCGGGTGTCCGCGCTCGTCGGGCATTCCGGGGTCGGCAAGTCGACACTGGTCAACCGGCTGGTGCCGGACGCGGGGCTGGCCACCGGTGTGGTGACCGCGGCCGGCAAGGGCCGCCACACCTCCGTCGCGGCCGTCGCGCTGCCGCTGCCCGACGGCGGGTGGGTGGTCGACACGCCCGGGGTGCGGTCGTTCGGGCTCGCGCACGTCACCGCCGACGACATCGTCGCCGCCTTCGAGGAGTTCGCCGAGGCCGCCGAGGAATGCCCGCCCGGTTGCGGCCATCTCGGCCCGCCGGAAGATCCGGGCTGCATGCTCGACGAGGTCGAGGACAAGCACCGGCTCCCTTCGCTCCGGCGCCTGCTCGCCTCCCGCGCGGGCCTGGAACCTTGAGGCTCCCGAGCGAGTCCAATGGAAACCCGCACAAACAGGACCTGGGCAACAGGTACCGTCACGGAAACCTGAGCGGGTCGAAACTGGAGGGAACCATGACGAAGGCCCGGCTCGCCGTCGGCGGACTCGCGCTGGCCATCACGATCGGCGCATGCGGCGCGGGACCCGTGAGCGGGCAGGCATCACCGGCCGGCTCGGACACGCTGTTCGGCAACGCGAAGGAGTTGGTGCGGGTCGCATCCGCGAAGACCGACCAGGCGAAGACGGCGAAGTTCACGATCACCGAGACGATCGGCGGCACACCGATCACCACCCACGGTGAGGGCCGCTACGACGGCCCCAACACCGCCATCAAGACGACGATGAGCGTGGTGGGCATGGAAATGGAAACGCGGATCGTGGACCAGGCCGTCTACGTCAAGTTTCCGGCGGAGATGGGCCGCGCGATGACCGCCGGCAAGCCGTGGGGCCGGTTTTCCGCGGGCAACCCGATAGCCAAGGTCATGGGCGCCACCGCGGGCACGGCCGAGCAGAACGACCCGACCAGGATTCTCGACCAGGTCCAGCAGGCGGGCACGATCACCAAGAGCGAGAAGACCACCCTCGACGGACAGCCGGTTACCCATTACTGGGTGGACATCGACTTCGCCAAGGCGCTCGAAACGTTCGCCACGGGCTTCGGCTTGCCCGCCGATGGGATGCAGGGGCTCGCGGACGCCCAGGTCGTGATCCCGATGGAGCTGTGGCTCAATCAGGACTCCCTGCCCGTACAGATCACCGAAGACCTGACCGCGATCACGAACGAGTCCGGCCTGGCCGAAGCCGGCATGCCCGTGAACATCATGGTGAAGTACAGCGACTGGGGGACCCCGGTGGACGTCCAGGCCCCGCCCGCCGACCAGGTCGGCGAGCTGACCCTGGACCTCGACCACAACTAGCCGCGCGCCTTTCTTCACCGGACGGCACGGCGTTCTTCTTCCCTGATCTTCCGGTGCGGATCACGAATTCCTTGCTGTTTATCATGATCGCAACGCCCCGCCTGCCTGAACCGAAGAACCACTGATGTCTCAGGCGATGCATGTCGAAACCGGAGGAACCATGAAGAAGGCCATACTGGCCGTAAGCGGACTCGCGCTGGTCGTCACGATCAGCGCGTGCGGTGCGAGACCCGAGACCGGGCAGGCACCATCGGGCGGCTCGGACAGCCTGTTCGGCAACGCTCAGGAACTCGTGCGGGCCGCGTCCGCGAAGACCGACCAGGCTCAGTCGACGAAGTTCACGCTCACCGAGACGTTGGGCAGCATGGGAAAGATCACCGCCCACGGTGAGGGCCGCTTCGGCGCCGACCCCGTCATGGACATGAAGATGAATGTCCTGGGGGGCCCACAGAGCATGGAAATGGAAATGCGGCTCGTGGACAAAACCTTCTACATCAAGGTTCCGCCGGAGCAGAGCGCGAAGACCGGCGGCAAACCCTGGGGCCGGGTTGTCGTGGACGAAAAGACCGCGAAGGCCATGGGCGACGTTACACAGACGGCCGAGCAGAACGACCCGACCAAGATTCTCGACCAGATCCAGCAGGCAGGCACGATCACCAAGAGCGAGAAGACCACCCTCGACGGCCAACCGGCCAGCCATTACTGGGTGGACATCGACTTCGCCAAGGCCGCCACGTTGTTGGCCGACAGCTCTGGATTGTCTGCCGAGGAAGTGCAGGAGCTCGCCAAGAAACAGCTCCCGCCGATCCCGATGGAGCTGTGGCTCAACCAGGACTCCCTGCCAATGCAGATCACCGAGGACCTGTCTCCCCTCATGAAGGCGGCCGGGGCGCCGGAGAGCCTCCTGCCCATCAGCGTCATGATGAACTACAGCGACTGGGGAACCCCGGTCGACGTCCAGGCCCCACCCGCCAACCAGGTCGGCGAGTTCAAACCCGACGCCAAGTAAACGGGCCCGGAGGCTTGCCCCAGGCGCCGTCTGGGTTTTCCACTCAGAAAACAGACGTGGCCCCGCACAGCCGTGCGGGGCCACGTCGACTCGTTCGGCCCGTCCACCAGTTCGAGAATCCGTCCGTATTCGGCGTCCGGCTGAACAATTCGCGATGAATGCGCGCCCGGCCCCGACCATCTCGGCCCGCCGGAAGGTCCGGACTGCCCGCTCGACGAGGTCGAGGACAAGCACAGGTTCCCTTCGCTCAGACGCCTTTATCGCGTCTGAGCCATAGTCCCGCAACCACCGATGTTTCCGGCGACGCATGTCGAAATTGGAGGAACCATGAACAGGGCCATGCTGGCCGTAGGCGGACTCGCACTGCTCGTCACCGTTGGCGCGTGCGGCACGAGTTCCGGGACCGGACAGGCATCACCGACCGGCTCGGACACGCTGTTCGGCAACGCACAGGAACTGGTACGGGTCGTGTCCACGAAGACCGGCCAGGCAAAGTCGACGAGGTTCACGCTCACCGAGACGATCGGTAGCGAGGGGACGATCGTCACCCACGGTGAGGGCCGCTTCGGCGCCGACCCCGCCATGGGCCTGACGATAAACGTCTTGGGTCTAGGGGGAGGCTTCGGGGGCCAGGAATTGGAACTGCGGTTCGTGGGCCCAACCGTCTACCTCAAGATCCCGCCGAAGGAGCGCGCGAAGGTCGGCGGAAAGCCATGGGCCCGGATTACGGACAACCAACTCGGGGAGGAGTTCGCCAAAATTTTAGACATGACTAAGCAGAACGACCCGACCAAGATTCTCGACCAGATCCAGCAGGCGGGCACGATCACCAAGAGCGAGAAGACCACCCTCGACGGGCAGCCGGCCAGCCATTACTGGGTGGACATCGACTTCGCCAAGGCCACCGAGTCGCTCGCCACGATCTCCCTATTGCCCGCCGAGGAAGTGCAGAAACTCGTCGGCCAGGTGAAAGCGATTCCGATGGAGCTGTGGCTCAACCAGGACTCCCTGCCGGTACAGATCACCGAGGACCTGACCGAGATCGCGAAGGTGGCCGGTGAGGCGGAATACGAAACGCCCATGAACATCAGGCTCACGTACGACGCCTGGGGAACTCCGGTCGACATCCAGGACCCACCCGCCGACCAGCTCGCCAACTAGAAAAGCTCGCTGAAGGCTTGCACCCAGGCGTGGTCTGGGGGCTTGGGCCATAACAAGCCGACGCAAACCCGTACAAAAAGACCCGCATCACGCGCGCAACGGCTACCGTCACTGCGAAGACCCGAGCAGGGTCCAAACCCGGGGTGGTAAGGCCCCAAACGCCTGAACCACAGGCCCAGAACCACCGTGTTTCAGGCTACGAAGGTCGAAACCGGAGGAACCATGAAGAAGGCGCTACTGGCCGTGAGTGGACTCGCGCTGATCGTCACGGTCAGCGCATGCGGCTCAAGACCCGAGAGCGGGCAGGCATCGCCGCCCGCATCGGACACGCTGTTCGGCAACGCGCAGGAGCTGGTACGGGCGGCAACCGCGAAAACCGGCCAAGCGCAGTCGGCGAAGTTCACGCTCACCGAGACGGTCGGCAACGAGATGGTCACCGCCCATGGTGAGGGCCGCTTCGGCACCAACGCCGCCATGGACCTGACGATGAAAGTCCAGGGCGAAGAAGTGGAAATGCGGTTCGTGGACAAAACCTTCTACATCAAGGTTCCGCCGGAGCAGATGGAGGCGACCGGCGGCAAGCCGTGGGGCCGGATTTCCGCGGACAACGAGCTCGGGAAGGTCCTGGGCAGCCTTGCGAACACGGCCGAGCAGAACGACCCGGCCAAGATTCTCGACCAGATCCAGCAGGCAGGCACGATCACCAAGAGCGAGAAGACCACTCTCGACGGCCAACCGGCCAGCCATTACTGGGTGGACATCGACTTCGCCAAGGCCGCCGCGTCGTTCGCCGAAAGCTCCGGATTGCCCCCCGAGGAACTGCAGAAACTCGCCGGCAACAAGATCAAGACGATCCCGGTGGAGCTGTGGCTCAACCAGGACTCCCTGCCGGTGCAGATCACCGAGGACATAACCCCGATCCTGAAGGCGGCCGGCGGGCCAGAAGCCGGCCAGTCCGCGAACATCATCATGAAGTACAGCGACTGGGGAGCTCCGGTCGACGTCCAGGCCCCGCCCGCCGACCAGGTCGCCGACCTGGACCTCGGCCTCAACTAGAAAAGAGCTTCCGCGGCTGAATCCGGGGTTTTGCATTCCAGACGACACAGGTGGCCCCGCACGGCCGTGCGGGGCCACCCGCCGGTCAACCCATATGCGGGTAGCGGATGTCGGTTGGCGCGTCGAAGGTTTCCTTGATCGAGCGCGGGCTGGCCCAGCGAAGCAGGTTGAACATCGAGCCGGCCTTGTCGTTGGTGCCGGAGGCACGCGAGCCGCCGAAGGGCTGCTGTCCGACGATCGACCCGGTCGGCTTGTCATTGACGTAGAAGTTGCCGGCCGTGAAGCGCAACGCATGATGCGCCTGCTGTACCGCGGCCCGGTCATCGGCGAACACCGAACCCGTCAGCGCATACGGCGAGGTTTCGTCCACCGCCTCGAGAATCCGTTCGTATTCGGCATCCGGGTAAACGTGCACCGCGAGGATCGGGCCGAAGTATTCGGTCGAGAAGACCTGGTGCGTGGGGTCGTCGGACACGAGCACGGTCGGCTCGACGAAGTACCCGACCGAGTCGTCACACTTCCCGCCGGCCAGGAGCGTCAGTGCCGGGTCGTTGTCCACTGTAGACAGCAGCGCGCGGTGCTTGGCGAACGCGCGCGCGTCGATCACCGCGCCGCCGAACAGCGAGAAGTCCGTGATGTCACCGAATTTCACGGTCCTGGTGAGATCCGCCAGCTCCTCGGCGAGCCCGCCTTCCCACAGCGACCGGGGCAGGTAGGCGCGGGAAGCGGCCGAACATTTCTGGCCCTGGTATTCGAACGCGCCCCGCACCAGGGCCGGCGCGAGCTTGTCCTGGCGCGCCGAGGAATGGGCGACGACAAAATCCTTGCCGCCCGTTTCACCGACGATTCTCGGGTAGCTGTGGTAAGTGTCGAGGTTCTCCGCGATCCGCCGCCACAGCAGCTTGAACGTCGCGGTGGAACCGGTGAAGTGCAGCCCGGCGAAGCCCGGGTCGGCGAGCGCCACCTCGCTGACCGCCCGCCCGTCGCCGGTCACCAGGTTGATCACGCCCGGCGGCAGCCCGGCCTCCTCGAAGATCCGCATCGTGTAGTGCGCGGCCAGTTGCTGGGTCGGGGTGGGCTTCCACACCACGGTGTTGCCCATCAACGCGGGCGAGCTGGGCAGGTTGCCGGCGATCGCGGTGAAGTTGAACGGGGTGATCGCCACGACGAACCCGTCCAGCGGCCGGTACTCCATCCGGTTCCACACCCCGGGCGCCGAGTTCGGCTGCTCGGCCAGGATGCGGCGGGCGTAATGCACGTTGAACCGCAAGAAGTCGATCAGCTCGCAGGCCGCGTCGATCTCGGCCTGCTGGACCGACTTCGACTGCCCGAGCATGGTCGCCGCGTTCAACGTGTCCCGGTAGGGGCCGGCGATCTTCTCCGCGGCGCGCAGGAAGATCGCGGCGCGCTCGTCGAAGGGCATTTCCCGCCAGCCGGGCGCGGCCCGCTTCGCCGCCGCCACCGCGTCCGCCACGTCCTCCCCGGTCGCCTGCGCGGACTCCCCGAGCACGTGGCCGTGGTCGTGCGGCTGGACGACGTCGAACACCTCGCCCCGGGCCAGGCGCTGCTGCCCGCCGATGGTCTGGGGAAGCTCGTGTTTCTCCGACTCCAGCTCCGCGATCCGCCGCCGCAATGATTCTCGCTCGGCGGAACCGGGCGCGTACCCGCGAACCGGTTCGTTCACCGGCGTAGGCACCTTCGTGACGCCGTCCATGTCCGTCAACCTCCTCGGCTTGTGGCCCAGCACTCATTGTGCTTCGTGAGGACTCCGCGTCCACACCCCCAAGTTTTGCCCGACACGGAACCAACGTCACGTCTCCATCGAATCCGGCTTCATCCCCCCTCTCGCCTGACCGACTGCATCCACTCTCCCGCGTCCTACAGGACCCAAGCCAGGTGGTGTCTTCAAGCGGCGTCAGCCGCTTGCGGTGAGGCACGCAACCGGTTCCGCTACCCGCACCGCCCCGCAAGTCCCTGGACACCACACTGGCTAGAGGAGTTCCAGGAGGAAGGGGAGCTCCTGCGGCGCGTACCAGGCCAGTTCGTGGTCCTCGGCGTCGCCGAGCGCGAACTCGGCGTCCAGATCGCCCAGGTCCGCGGCGTCGATCACGTTCGCCGCGGTCCGCACCGCCTCCTCGGCTTCCTCGGAGTCGACGTGCACCGCCGCCACCTCCGCGAGCACCACGGGCCCGGCCAGCCGGACGACCGCGGCGTCCAGGTCGGGCCGGGCGGTGGCGTTGTCCACGTCGACCGAGACCACGACCCGCCGTGGCCTCTCCTTCTCGTCGTCGGCCAGCAGCCGCAACGAGGCGCGCGCCGCGTCCAGCAGCGCGGCGTACTCCAGTTCCTCCGTGGACCCACTGGTGTAGGACTCACGCAGTGCCGGGGTGAGCGCGAACCCGGTGCCACTGACCGGTTGCAGCTTCCCCTCCGAGACCAGCTTCCGCAGCATCCCGATCGTCGCGGGGAGATAGACCCTCACCAATCCGCACCCTTCAGTCGGAGTGTTCGTCACGCCTGGGGAGCCGCGGCCGGCCCACCCAGCACGGTGCCTCACCAATTCCTACCCTGCAATTCCGCCAGGGACTCCTCGATCATGGAAGCGAGGTATCCCACGTCGGACACCGCCTTGCGGTCCGCGTTGAGTCCGAAACAGACCGCTCCGCGGTAGGACGTGACACCGATGGCCAGCGCCTGGTTCCGGGCCAGCGGGATCACCGGGTACATCTCGGCCATTCTCGCCTGGCCGGCGTACAGCGGTATCTGCGGTCCCGGCGAGTTCGTGATCACCAGGTTGAAGATCCGCCCGGAGAACGAGCGGGCCGTCCGCGCGGCCAGCGAATGCATGGTGGCCGGCGCGAAACCGCCGACCTTCAGCATGGCGCGCGCGGTCACCGAACGGCGCGTGTCCGTGTAGGCCCGCATCGCGTGGCTGATGTGCTGCAGCCGCAGCACCGGGTTCGCCTCGCCGACCGGCAACTCCACCAGGTGCGCCTCCAACTGGTTGTTCACCAGCCCGGCCGTGGAGAACTCCATCGAGCCCGGCTCGAGGACGGCCATCGGCACCAGGGCGCGCAGCGACGCGCTCGGGGCGAGGCTTTCGCCCCGCGACAGCAGCCATTGCCGCAACGCGCCGGTGATCGAGGCCAGCACGATGTCGTTGACCGTCCCGCCGTGCTCGCCCCGCACCTTGCGGTAGTCCTCCAGTCGCGTACGCACCACCGTGAAGATCCGGCCGCCGGACACGGGCCCGTTCAGCGGCCCGGCCGGTGCCGGGCGGATCAGCGTGCGCGCCACGGAGGCCAGTCCACCGACGGTGTCGACGAGTTTGCCCGCCGTCGCCGCGACATCGCCCACCACCGCGCGAAGGTTCTCCGCCAGCTCGCCAGGCCGCCGGACGGTCTCGCTGACCGCGTCCAGCACGAGTTGCGTGGTCGACGGCTGCCGTCGGGGCACCCAGGTGTCCTCGGCCGGCTCGCAGCGCTGCGGGGTCGAGTCCAGGATGAGCTGGCCCAGCTCCACCGTGCCGACCCCGTCGACCACGGCCTGATGGGTCTTGGTGACCAACGCCACCCGGCCGTTCTCCAGTCCCTCGATGAAGTAGGTCTCCCACAGCGGGCGCTCGTGGTCCAGTGGCCGCGCCATCAACCTCGCCACCAGCTCGAACAGCTGCCCGTCGGTCCCGGGTGCGGGCAGCGCGGAGCGCCGGACGTGGTAGCTCAGGTCGAAGTCCACGTCGTCCGCCCAGACCGGCCGGGCGAGGTATCCGGGCACGCTCACGACCCGTTCCCGATACCGCGGCAGGTACGCCAGCCGCTGCCCGACCAGGCACAACACCTGCTCGTAGTCGAAGCCATCGCGCGGCCGCTCGAATATCGCCACCCCACCCACATGCATCGGAGTCACGGCGTCTTCCAGGTACAGGAACGACGCGTCCAGCGCGGAAAGGCGGTCTGGCATGACGCGATCCTGACACAACCTGCTGTACTTGGTGCTGTGCCTCAAGCGAACACTGCCGTTTCCCCGAAGGACCGGTTCCTCACCGTCTATGGACGCAAGCCCGTCCTGGAGGCACTGGACAACCCGGACCTCGAGGTGGACAAGGTGATTCTCGCCGACACCGCGCGCGAGCCGGCCGCGGCGGAGATCCAGCGTGCGGCGCGGTCCGCCGGGGTCGCGGTACACCGGGCCAGCGCGCACCGGGTGAAGGTGCTCGCCGGAAACGGCAAGCAGGACCAGGGCGTCCTGGCCGACGTGGTGGCTCCGCGGATGCGCCCGCTCAACGCCGCGTTGTCGGCGAAGCGGCTCCCCGCGCGGGTGCTCGTGCTCGACGGGATCACCACGCCCGCGAACGTCGGCATGATCCTGCGCACCGCCACGGCAGCCGGGCTGGGCGGGATCGTCGTGCCGCGGCGCGGGGTCGCGGCCCTGGATCCGTTGGTGGTGAAGGCTTCCGCGGGCGTCGCCTTCCGGGCGCCGGTGCTGCGCTGTGGCACCGCGGCCGAGGCCGCGCGGGCGCTCGTCGACGCCGGGTACCGGCTCTATGGGCTGGGCTCGTCCAACGGCGAGCCGCTCTTCGACGCCGAGTTGCCCGGCCGGGCCGCCTTCGTACTGGGCGGCGAGACGGCCGGGGTCTCGGCGGAGGTCGCGGAGCTGGTGACCGGCTGGCTGTCCATTCCGATGCCGGGCGACGTGGAGTCCCTCAACGTCGCCGCCGCGGCCGCCGTTCTCTGCTTCGACCTGGTGCGCCGACTCAGCTGACGCGAGTCCCCCACTCCCGTCGCGCGAGTCCCACGTTCCCGACCCGCGAGTCCCACGTTCCTGTCGCGCGAGTCCCACGTTCCTGTCGCGCGAGTCCCACGTTCCTGTCGCGCGAGTCCCGGTTTCCCGCCTACCGGAAGGTGAGACACGCGCTACGCGAGTGTGGGACTCGCGCTACCGGAAGGTGGGACACGCGCTACGGGAATGGGGGACTCGCGCTGCTTGCCGGAACCCGTTTTCACCATTTCGTGCGGTGTTTGTCCGAATCCGCGCCCCCGCGCGCTCTATCGGGCACACACGATCAGCGAACCCATGGGGGAACGGCGCAATGACGCACACCACCGTCGACACGGCCCTGAGCCCACTGCGACCCTACGAGCCCGACCGCGAGCACGTGGACCTCCTGGAAACCGGTGCGGACGTGCCGTCCGGACCGGGCGGGCCCGGCGGTAAACCCAACGGCCCGCCGATCGAACTACGGCACCTGCGCGCCGTGCTCAACCTCATCCTGGAAGTCCGCGCCGGGTACCGGCCACCGGCCCAGCTCCACGCCCTCGTCCACCCGCGCCTGGTGCGCCTGCTGAGCGAGGAACCCACGGTCACGACCGGCCGGTACACGTTGAAGTCGGTGCGCGCCTGCCGGGTCGCGCCCGATGCGGTCGAAGCCTGCGGCACCGCGCACAGCCAAGGCCGCGCCTACGCCGTCGTCGCCCGTTTCGAGCGCGCCGATCAGGGTTGGCGGTGCGTCTGCTTCAACCTCATCCGCCCGCGCCGCACCTGAGGATCAACGGCCCCGCTTGGTCTTCTTGGCCTGGGCACGTGCGGCGGCGCGGCGCTCGCGGCGGGTGCCGCCGCCCGCCTGGCCGCCACCGGCTTGGCCGCCACCGGCCTGCCCGCCGCCCGCCTTGCCGGACGAACCGCCGCTGCGCCGCGACTGCACGCCGCCCTGTTCGGCGGGCCCGGAGTAGGTCAGCCCCTGCTGCGGGGCCTGCCCGTCGAGGCCCCGGCCACGCAACGCGGTGGGCACCGGCTGCGGTTCGGGTGCCGCGACCGGCTGCTGCGGCGGAACCGGCTGAGCATGCCGGCCGGCCGAGAGCACCGCCTGCGCCGGGTCCGACGCGGGCTGTGGCTCGGGCTGGGTGGGCTGCTCGAACTGGGCGTGGAACAGCAGCGAGACGGACTCTTCCTTCAGCGAGTCGAGCATCGCGCTGAACATGTCGAAGCCCTCGCGCTGGTACTCGATGAGCGGGTCGCGCTGGGCCATCGCACGCAGGCCGATGCCCTCCTTGAGGTAGTCCATCTCATAGAGGTGCTCGCGCCACTTTCGGTCCAGGACGAAGAGCAGCACCTGCCGCTCGACCTGGCGCATCGCGCCTTCGCCGCCCACGGCGTCGACCTCGGCTTCGCGCTGCCGGTACGCCTTACGTGCGTCCTCGACCAGGGTCTCGGTCAGGAACTCGGAGCTGATGTCCTCGTCGTCCTCGGTCAGCGACTCCCAGGTCACCGACACCGGGTACAGCTGCTTCAGCGCGATCCACAGCTTCTCGTGGTCCCAGTCCTCGGCGTACCCCTCGGACGTGGCGGCCTGTACGTAGGCCGTGACCACGTCGACGAGCATGTTCTCCATCTGGTCGCTCAGGTCCTCACCCTCGAGCACGCGCCGGCGCTCGCCGTAGATGACCTTGCGCTGCTCGTTCATGACCTCGTCGTACTTGAGGACGTTCTTGCGCTGCTCCATGTTCTGCTGCTCGACCTGCGTCTGCGCGCTCTTGATGGCGCGCGAGACCATCTTGGCCTCGATCGGCACGTCGTCCGGCAGCCGCATGGTGGTCATCACGCGCTCGACCATCACGGCGTTGAACCGCCGCATCAGCTCGTCACCCAGGGACAGGTAGAATCGCGACTCACCCGGGTCGCCCTGGCGACCGGAACGGCCGCGCAGCTGGTTGTCGATGCGCCGGGACTCGTGCCGCTCGGTGCCGAGCACGTACAGCCCGCCGGCCTCACGGACCTCCTCGGCCTCCGCCTTCGCCTCGGCCTTGACCTCCTCGAGCACCTGCGGCCACGCGGCCTCGTACTCCTCGGAGTTCTCCACCGGGTCGAGCCCACGCTCGCGCAGCCGTTCGTCGGCGATGATGTCCGGGTTGCCGCCGAGCACGATGTCGGTGCCGCGGCCGGCCATGTTGGTGGCCACGGTGACCGCGCCCTTGCGCCCGGCGCGGGCCACGATCAGCGCTTCCCGGTCGTGGTGCTTCGCGTTGAGCACCTCGTGCGGCACGCTCAGCTTGAGCAGCAGCTTCGACAGGTACTCCGACTTCTCCACGCTGGTGGTGCCGACCAGCACTGGCTGGCCGTTCTCGTGCCGCTCGGCGATGTCCTCGGCGACCGCCTCGAACTTGGCCTGCTCGCTCTTGTAGATCAGGTCGGGCTGGTCCTGCCTGATCATCGCGCGGTTGGTCGGGATCGGAACCACACCGAGCTTGTAGGTCTGGTGGAACTCGGCCGCCTCGGTCTCGGCGGTACCGGTCATGCCGGCGAGCTTGTCGTAGAGGCGGAAGTAGTTCTGCAGCGTGATCGTGGCCAAGGTCTGGTTCTCGGCCTTGATCTCGACGCCTTCCTTGGCCTCGATCGCCTGGTGCATGCCCTCGTTGTAGCGGCGCCCGTGCAGGATGCGGCCGGTGAACTCGTCGACGATGAGCACTTCGGCGTTGCGGACGATGTAGTCCTTGTCGCGCTTGAACAGCTCCTTGGCCTTCAGCGCGTTGTTGAGGTAGCCGACCAGCGGCGTGTTCGCGGCTTCGTAGAGGTTGTCGATGCCGAGCTGGTCCTCGACGTACGCGACGCCCTTCTCCGTGACACCGACGGTCCGCTTGCGGATGTCGACCTCGTAGTGGACGTCCGGCTTCATCAGCGGTGCCATCCGGGCGAACTCGACGTACCAGCGCGCGGACTGCTCGGCGGGGCCGGAGATGATCAGCGGAGTGCGGGCCTCGTCGATGAGGATCGAGTCGACCTCGTCGACGATGGCGAAGTTGTGCCCGCGCTGCACACAGTCTTCCAGCGTCCAGGCCATGTTGTCGCGCAGGTAGTCGAAGCCGAACTCGTTGTTGGTCCCGTAGGTGATGTCGGCCTGGTATGCCTCACGGCGCACGTTCGGCGGCAGCTCGGACAAGACGACCCCGACCTCGAGACCGAGGAACCGGTGAATACGGCCCATCCATTCGGAGTCACGTTTGGCCAGATAGTCGTTCGTGGTGACCAGGTGAACGCCCTTGCCCGACAGCGCGTTCAAATAGACCGCCAGCGCCGAGGTCAGGGTCTTGCCTTCACCGGTCTTCATCTCGGCGACCTGGCCGAGGTGCAACGCGGCGGCCCCCATGAGCTGCACGTCGAACGGTCGCTGGCCGAGTACCCGCAGCGCGGCCTCTCTGGCCACGGCGAACGCCTCCGGCAGCAGCTCGTCCAGCGATTCCCCCGCACCACCGTCGTAGCGCTTGCGGAACTCGTCCGTTTTCGCGCGCAGCTCGGCGTCGGAAAGGTCCTTCACGTCATCTTCGAGGGTGTTGATGTGGTCGGCGATCGTGCGCAGCCGCTTGAGCATCTTGCCCTCGCCCGCGCGCAGCAGGCGGTTGAGAACCATCCGGTCGACCTCACTAGCTGTCAGAGTTGTCCGACCCCATGGTAGGGAAGGACCGGCGGGTGGCGCACGCACCGCACCCATATACACGATGACAACGCTGAACGGCCCGCACGCACTCCGAGCGCGTGCGGGCCGCCAGAGCGGAAAAGTTACCCGAGCCTGATCACCCCGTAGTCGAATCCCTTCCTGCGGTACACAACGCTGGGCCGGCCCGTTTCGGCGTCGTTGAACAAGTAGAAGTCGTGGCCGACCAACTCCATGTTGTGGAGTGCCCGGTCGACGGTCATGGGCTCGGCGGAATGGTGCTTCTCGCGCACGATCCGACCGGGGGTGTGGTCGATCGCGTCAGTGTCCCAACGTGGTTGCGGGACCTCGACTTCGGAACTGGGGATGGCGTCCCCGGACTGCTCGGCCGCGGGCGCCTCGAGCACCGCCGTGCTCGTGCCGGCCAGGGGGCCGCTCCCGGTGGTCGCGCCGGCACCGACGGCCGAAGTCGCTTCCGCGACCGATTCCGGGCGACTGCGCCCGTAGTGCACCCGGCGGCGGTCGTGTATCCGCCGCAGGCGGTTCTCCAGCTTGCTCACCGCGGCATCGAGGGCGGCGTAGAAATCACCCGCGGAAGCCTCCGCGCGGACGACCGGGCCCCTGCCCTTGACGGTGATCTCGACCCGCTGGCAACTCTTGGCCTGCCTGCGGTTGGGTTCGTGGAAGAGCTCCACGTCGTAACGGAAGACCTTCTTGTCGTAGCGTTCCAGACGGGCGAGCTTGCCGCTCACGTGCGTCCGGTAATGGTCGGGCACCTCCACGTTGCGCCCCTTGACGACGATGTCCATACACGACCTCCCTCATTCCTGATGAGTTCGAGCTCTTCGGATATGGCGCCGGAACCCGGCGCCAAGTCATCGGCTGCCCACCTCCTGCCGGGCGGAAATCGCTATAGCGCTGCACGGTAGCCCGGCAGCCCGCGTCACAACACCCCCCGCGTCGGGGGATGTGACGACGCGGAAACGGTGACCGTGCGCGCCCGAAGGCGGTAACGGAGGCGCTACGGATTGGGCCTTTCGGGGTAACGCCGGTCCGCCGATTTCATCTTGACAACGGCGCGTGTTCGAGCGTTCTCGCCACTTCATGACGCTGCGGCGACGGCGAGGCGTCAAGTCGTTCCCACTCCGGTGTCGCGCTGATCCGAGCGTGCTCACCGTTATGGCGTACCGCAGGCACGAGAATCCCTCGGCTGTGTTCGACGAAGGGAAAACCGCCGGCAGAAAAGGGAAATCCGGCGGAGTCCGCCAGTTCGGCGGGGCTTGCTCACGATCGCGATCGTATCGACGTGGCGCCCCGTTCATAACCGAACAACGGACCAGCCCGCACGCGCGTTCCCGGGCGACCACCCGAACCGGGTGAGTCTCAGCACGCGTTGGTCAAGGTGAGCACCGCGGTGACCGGAAACCCTCCTTCGTGCAGCACGCGGGTGCATGCGGTCGCCGTCGCACCGGTGGTGATCACGTCGTCGAGTAGCACCACGGGAGTGGCCGGCGGTGGCAAGCCGCGGGAGTCCAGCCGGATCCGGCCCGCCAGGTTCGCCGCCCGCTGCTCACGGTCGAGGCCGACGGCGTCGCGGACACCCCGGCCCAGGCGCAGCGCCGGAGCCACCGCGGCGGCGTGCCCCGCGGCGGCGAGTTCGGCAGCGCAGGCACGGGCCAGCCGCAGCAGGTGCGGGCCACCCCGGACCCGGGAGGCGGCCCGCCGCGACGGCACGGGCACCAGCCACCACCGGCCCGTGGCGTCGGCACGCGCCGAGGGCAGGTACGGGAGCGCGGCGGCGAGCGCCGCGCCCAGCCGGCCGGCGACGTCACGGCGGCCGCGCTCCTTGTAGGCCAGCACGAGGCGCCGCGCCGGGCCCGCGTACCGGGCCAACGCATACACCGGCGACATCCCGGTCGGCCCGCGGACCACCGGCTCCGGCCGCGCCAGTACGGCGAAACAGTCCGGGCAACACGCCGAACCCGCGGCGTCGCAGCCCGCGCAGGTCGCCGGCAGAACCAGGTCGAGGACACCCTTGACGAACCCCATGCCAGGAGTGTGCCCCGGGGCACCGACAGTTCCGGGCCGGCGCTGAATCGGGTCTGCCGCGGAGGCGGGTAAACCCGGGCCGGGTTGTGTTTCCAAGGCGGCGGAGTCGCTTGCTGTGGGCCATCCACTCGCACAGCGAAACAGTTTCTAGCCGGGGTAGAAGGGATCCGCCCCTGGGAAGGTGTGCGCCTGTGGGCGCCACACCTCGCCGAGATCGGAGGCGGTCCACAGGCCACCGCTGTCCGCCACCACAATGGGCCGGCCTGGCGCCGCGGTGATCGAACTGACCCTCGGCGTGAGGTTGGAGCTGTTGAACGGGTCGACACGGAGCCCGTCGACCGGCACCTTGACCACCGGTTGCGACGACGACTGGGTCGCCACGACCAGGCTGTCCTGGCTCAGCCAGTCGACATCCACCGCCTGTGCGTCGCTGCCGACCGGCAGGATCCGCGACCCGCGCAGCTGCACTGCGTCCTGGCTGCGGACCACCGAGGCCACCATCAGCTGCCCGTTGACCACCATCGCAACCCGGGCACCGTCCCGCGAGAGCCTCAGCACCGTGATCGAGCCGTTGGCCACCACGTCCCCGGCGTTGACCGCCTGCGGCACCCAGCCGAGGTCGGAGGTGCGCAGCACCCGGATTACGTTCACCCCGCCCACCACCGTCCACACCTCGCCGGTGCTGTCGGTGCTCGCCGTGGGACGCCAGGTCGGGCGAGTCATCGTGCTGCCGGCCAGGGGGTCGGTCGACGTTTCCACCGTCAGCGCGTCGCGGCCGAACGCACCGATGCGCAGTCGCTCACGGTTACCGTCCTGCTCCACGATGGCCAACTGCCGGCCGTCGAGGGACTGGGCGGCGCTCTTCACGTGGTAGACGCCCTGCCCGGCCGGGCCGGCGATGGGCTCGCCGTCGCCCAGTGACCGGATGCGGTCGTTGACCACCATCAAGCCCGGCTGGTCCGCACTCGGGGAAGCCATCCCCGTGTAGGACGGCAGGTCCGAGGGCAGCCATTCCGACTGCCCGTCGACCAGCGGACTCCCGTCGGAGAGCAGCCGGAGCCGGTTCGGGGTCACGGTCTGCAAGGACAGCACGATCTGCGCGGCGATCAGGCGCTTTATGTCAGGCGGCTGGCCGCTGACGCCGGTCAGCGGCACGACCAGCGCGCCATCGCCGGTGGCGGTCACGGGCCCATCCGCGTTGGCGCCTTCGGGGAGCGCGTTGCGCACCGCCCCGCGGAGCTGGTCGGAAGGCCCGTCCAGCAGCAGCCGCACCACCCGGTCCGCCAGCCCGGACTGTGGCACACCGGCGACATAGCGCAGGTCCGGCACCACGGTATTCGAGTCCGCGGCGAAGAAGTACACCGGTACCCGCACGTAGTTCATGGTGAAATCGCTGTAGGCGAGCACCATCTTGGGCGGCGGGTTCACGATCCGCCACTGGCCGTCGGGCTGCTTCTGCACCGTGACCGACTGGTTGTAGGAACCTTTGGAAGCGATGAAAGCGCTGTCCGAATTGAGCGTGCCGACGGTTTGGCCGTGGATGACCACCTCGACCTGGTTGGGGTCGGTCTGCGTCTCCGGTGCGTACACGGTGTTGAACTGGTCATCGATGATGTTCATGATGTTGTCCGGATGCCAGTTCTTGTCCGCACCCTCCGTCAGGTAGAGGCGGGCCGCGCCGTTGTTGGACAGAGGCGCGGCACTGGCGTGCACGAAGTCGCGCACCACGGTGAGCGCGTCGATGTCCTTCTCCGGCTTCTGCAGGTCCGGGTTCGTGGTCTGCCCCAGCTCCCCCCGGGGGACGGCGACCGGCTGGGACTCCTCCACCACGGTCGCGCAGCCCGCGGTCACCACGGCGGCCATGGCCAGCGCTGCGCCGGCAACGCCACGCAACATGGCGTCGCGGGTGACTCGCCTCACTTACGCGTCCTCCTTGTGCAGTTCGGGGACGCACACCACGGCGATCACCCCGTTGCGGGTCTGGCCGTTCGTCCCGGCGTCGGGCGGCACGAGCGGAAGCGGGATCTTCTCGAACGGCTCACCCTGCCGCCGCGGCAGGGTGAGCCGGAAGCACGCACCCTCGCCCGGCGCACCCCAGGCCTCCAGGAACCCGCCATGCAGCCGGGCGTCCTCGTGGCTGATGGCCAGCCCGAGCCCGGTGCCCCCGGTCCGCCGGTTCCGCGACGGGTCCGCCCGCCAGAACCGGTTGAACACCAGATCGGCCTCACCGGGCCGCAGGCCCACGCCGTGGTCCCGCACGGCGAACGCCACGGCGTGCTCGTTGGCGCGCAGGATGATCCGGACGGGCCTGCCTTCGCTGTGGTCCACCGCGTTGGCGAGCAGGTTGCGCAGGATGCGCTCGACCCGACGCGCATCGATTTCCGCCGGGGTCTCCTCGTCGGGCAGGTCCACCTCGATGGCGCTGCCCGCGTTGCCCGCGATCACCCGGACCTGCTCGACCGCGCGCAACGCGACCGGCGCCACGTCGATGTACTCGGCGGACAGCTCCTCGACACCGGCGTCCAGCCGGCTGATCTCCAGCAGGTCGCCGAGGAGGGCCTCGAACCGGTCGAGTTCGTCGACGAGCAGTTCGGTGGAGCGGGCGAGCCCGGCGGGGAACTGCTCGCGGGAGGCATGGAGGACGTCCGCCGCCATGCGCACGGTCGTCAGCGGGGTACGCAGCTCATGGGACACGTCGGAGGTGAACCGGCGTTGCAACGTGCCGAACTCCTCCAGTTGCCGGATCTGACGCTGGATGCTCGCCGCCATCTCGTTGTAGGACACCGCGAGCTTCGACAGGTCGTCCTCACCGGTCACGGGCAGCCGCTGGTCGAGATCACCTCCGGCGAACCGCGCCGCCGCGGCGGCGGCCTGCCGGACCGGCCGCACGACCTGCCGGGTGACCAGGTTGCTGATCCCCGCCAGCAACCCGAGCAGCACCAGGCCACCGACCAGCAGCGTGTTCTGCACCGTGGACACGGTGTTCTGCTCGGCCGTCATCGGGAACAGCAGGTACAGCTGGATGGGGCGGCCGGTGGTGGTGACCGGCGCGCCGACGATCAGGTACGTGGTGTGGGCGCCGGAGTTGTCTCCGACGGTGTGGATCTGCCAGGCCACCTCGTTCGCCTCGGCGAAGCGCTGCAGCGCGTCGGGCACCTTCCCGATCGGCCCGGCCGACTCGGCCGAGTTCGACCCGCCGGCGCTGAGCACGGGTTCGAAGGCGCCGGCGGCCGAGGTGGCGGAGCCTCCCGGCTCCTCGGACGAGCTGCTGGTGATCTTCTTGAGCACGTTGGTCAGCCGGTCGGTCAGCGCGTCCTGGTCGCTGATGCCGACCAGCTCGCTCTCGGCGGTGCCGACCACCTGCAGTGTCTGCGCCACCGCGGCCTGACGCTTGGTGTCGGTCAGCCGCGTGGTGATCTGGTTCTGCAGCACCATGCCGAGCACGAACACCACGGCCGAAGACAGCGCGAGCGTCGACACGGTGACCCGGAACTGCAGCGAATGACGCCACAACTCGCCAAACGCCACCACGCGGCCCCGGCCGAAGGCGATCACGCGGTGCACCAGCCGCCCCAGGCGCCCGGCGGGGTTACGCGGTGCCGGCCCGCCCGTAGGCGAACGCTCAGCCCGGGCACCACCGGTCAGGTCCGGTTGCGCTGAGCCGGCGTCGCCCTCGGCGTTGGCACGCTCAGTCGTCATCTCGTCCTGCCGCCTCGCGATTCCGCGAACTTGTTCCTGGTCGCCGGTGCTTACGGCGGGCCCGCCTTGTATCCGACCCCGCGCACGGTGAGCACCACTTCAGGATGCTCCGGGTCACGCTCGACCTTCGAGCGCAGCCGCTGGACGTGCACGTTGACCAGCCGGGTGTCGGCCGCGTGCCGGTAACCCCACACCTGTTCCAGCAGCACTTCCCGAGTGAACACCTGGCGGGGCTTGCGGGCCAGCGCGACGAGCAGGTCGAACTCGAGCGGGGTGAGCGGGATGGCCTTGCCCTCCCTGGTCACCTCGTGTCCAGGCACGTCGATGGTGAGGTCCCCGATGGCCAGCGACTCGGCGGGTTCGGCCTCCGTCCGGCGCAGCCGCGCCCGGACCCGCGCCACCAGCTCCTTCGGCTTGAACGGCTTCACCACGTAGTCGTCGGCGCCGGATTCCAGGCCGAGGACGATGTCCACCGTGTCACTCTTGGCGGTGAGCATCACGATCGGAACCCCGGACTCCGCCCTGATCGCCTTGCAGACGTCGATGCCGTTCATGCCGGGGAGCATCAGGTCCAGCAGCACGAGATCGGGCTTGAGGTCCCGCACGGCGGGCAGCGCCCGAGAGCCGTCGGGGACGACGGCCGTATCGAAGCCCTCGCCACGCAGCACGATGGTAAGCATCTCCGCGAGTGCAGGGTCGTCGTCGACCACCAAGACACGTGCCTTCATGTCCACATATTCGCACTGCGGACGCTGTTCGTGACTTCCGACCCGGCATCTGGCGACAGCTTAGCTCGGATGGCCCAGCGATCCGACCTGATCCGTTACTGGAGAGTCCTTGTCGGTCAAGGTAAATCGAGTACCCGGACGAGTTCGGCGGCGTCGTGGGTGGTCCCGCCGTCGAGCACCCGCCACGGCGAAAGCCACGCCTCGGCGGCCAGCTGGTCGTAGACCCGCGCGCAGCGGGCCTGGAGTTCGTCGTCGGATTCGAAGGCGTCCTTCGCGCGCCCCTCCTCGGTCGCGGCGCGCCGCTCGGCCCGCTCGGCGGCGACCTCCGGAGCGACCCGGAACAGGAGCTGCACGGTGGGTACCGGCAGGCCGAACCGGTCGATTTCCAGCTCACGCACCCAGCGCACGAACTCTCCGTGCGCATCCTGGTGCAGCCGCGCCGCACCGTATGCGGAGTTGGACGCAACGTAACGGTCGAGCAGGACGACGTCATGCAGTTTCAGCGCGGCCTCGATTTCCTCAACGGCGTCGCGGCGGTCGAGCGCGTACAGCATGGCCATGCCGTAGACCGAATCCCCGAGGTCACCGTGACCGCGGTGCAGCGCCTCGTGGATGAGGTCGGCGTGCACGCTCCTGCCATAACGGGGAAAGGCGAGCGTCGCCACGCTCGCGCCCGCGTCGTGCCACGCCTTGGTCAGCGCTTCGGCGAGCGTGCGCTTGCCCGCCCCGTCCAGCCCCTCGATCACCACCAGTCGGCCCACGTCACGAGCCTATCGGCAGTCCTTCAACGGACTTCGAGGCCATTGGCCTTGGCCGCCTCAGCCTGGCGCCGGTCGCGGGTGACCAATGTGGGTGGTTCCCCGATGAGCTTCGGCACGTCGTGCAGGGCGACCGCGAGGTGGATGGCGTCCAGCGTGCGAAGTGAGGGGTGGTCCAGCACGAGCCGCCTGGCCACGGGCAGGATCCGATGCGGCGCGAGCGGCACCATCGCGACAACACCGGAATCAGTGTCCTCATCGAAGCGTGAGAGGGCTGGCCCTTCATTCTTGACCCGCCCTGCGTCGCGCGCCGAAGCCAGGGCACTGGCGAACTCCACGCGGGTCAAGTCGCTGGTAAGCACGTCGTGCTCACCAGCAAAGAGGAGATTCGCGAGTTCCCGGTGCTCCAGTTCATCCGGCAGGTACGCGCGAACAAAAGCGCTTGTATCCACATACAGCGTTTTCACCATTCCCCCCGGGTCCACTCAAGAGCCTCACTGACCGCGGTTCCGCTGCCCCGCATGAGCTCTTCCAACTCCTCACGGCTGGGCACCGGGCCCTCCGGTTTGAAGGAGATAATCTTTCCTTCCCGACGCAGGCGCCGGTGCCGTTCCTGTGGGGTTTCCTTCCGGTCCACGGCCGCCCGTAGGGTTTCGGTGACGAACTCGTTGACGCTGCGCCCCTCCGCCTCGGCCATCGCCTTGATGCGGGCGTGAAGCTCGTCATCGAGCCGCGTGATCATTTGTTTCATACTTCGATGATAGCGCGTCAGCGCAAGATGATAGCGCGGTTGGCCGAGGCCAACCGCGCTATATCGGGGGTACAAATCAGTAGCGGTAGTGATCGGGCTTGAACGGGCCTTCGGGGTCCACGTCGATGTATTCGGCCTGTTCCTTGGTCAGCTTGGTGAGTTCGCCGCCCAGCGCCCGCAGGTGGATCTGCGCGACCTTCTCGTCGAGCTTCTTGGGCAGCCGGTAGACCTCGCGGTCGTACTCCTCGTGCTTGGTGAACAGCTCGATCTGCGCGATCACCTGGTTGGAAAAGCTGTTGGACATCACGAAGCTCGGGTGCCCGGTCGCGTTCCCGAGATTGAGCAGGCGACCCTCCGACAGCACGATGATCGAATGCCCGTCCGGGAAGGTCCACTCGTCGACCTGCGGCTTGATGTTCACCCGCCGGATGCCCGGGTAGCGGGCCAGGCCGGCCATGTCGATCTCGTTGTCGAAGTGCCCGATGTTGCCCACGATCGTCTGGTGCTTCATGCGGGCCATGTGCTCGGCCAGCACCACGTCCTTGTTACCGGTGGTGGTGATCACGATGTCCGCCTCGGCCAGTGCCGATTCCAGGGTCTTGACCTGGAAGCCGTCCATCGCCGCCTGCAGCGCGCAGATCGGGTCGATCTCGGTGACGATCACGCGGGCGCCCTGCCCGGACAGCGACTCCGCCGCCCCCTTCCCCACGTCGCCGTAACCGCACACCACCGCGACCTTCCCGCCGATGAGCACGTCGGTGCCCCGGTTGATGCCGTCGATGAGCGAGTGGCGGATGCCGTAGCGGTTGTCGAACTTCGACTTGGTCACCGCGTCGTTGACGTTGATCGCCGGGAACAGCAGGTCACCGGCGGCGGCCAGCTGGTACAGCCGCAGCACGCCGGTGGTGGTCTCCTCGGTCACGCCCCGGATGCCCTCGCCGATCCGCGTCCACTTGCCCGCGTCCGCCTTGAGCGACTCCCGCAGCAGCGACAGGAAGACCTTCCACTCGTCGGGGTCGTCGTCCTCCGGGGTGGGCACCACACCGGCCTTCTCGTACTGGGTGCCGCGGTGCACCAGCATCGTCGCGTCCCCGCCGTCGTCGAGGATCATGTTCGGGCCCGCACCGTCCCAGGTCAGCGCCCGATCCGTGCACCACCAGTACTCCGGCAGCGACTCGCCCTTCCACGCGAAGACCGGCACGCCCCGCGGGTTCTCCGGGGTGCCGTGCGGGCCGACGACCACGGCCGCCGCCGCGTGGTCCTGCGTCGAAAAGATGTTGCACGACGCCCAGCGGACCTCCGCACCGAGCGCGACCAACGTCTCGATGAGCACCGCTGTCTGGACCGTCATGTGCAGTGAGCCCGAGACCCGCGCCCCGCGCAGGGGGTAGACCTCGGCGTATTCGCGGCGAAGCGCCATCAGACCCGGCATCTCGTGCTCGGCCAGCCGGATCTCCTTCCGGCCGAACTCGGCGAGTTCGAGATCCGCTACCGCGAACTCCACGCCATTACGGGTGTCGTGGCGCTTGGCAACGCTTTCGGGGGTCATCTGGCATTTCCTCCAAGGATCGGCGACAAGTGAACAGTACCGTCCAGTTGTCCTATGCGTTTCACCGTGAAAAGGGAGGCTGCACGTGCCGATACCCGGCCCCGAGACCCGGATCGTCGAGCTGCGCGTGCCCGGCTCGGGCGGCACCGGCGGCGAATCGCTGCTCGATGCCGTGAGCACGGTCGAGGTGGCCGGGGACGGGATCGGCCGGGTGGTCCGCCCGTCCGACCGGCTGCGCCGCCCGGCGCCCGGCCCCGTGCTGCGGGCGCTCGGCCGCCCGGTGCCTCGCACCCTCGAAGGCTACCTGTGGAGCGGAATGACCTCCGGTGGGGCGGCGAAGGCGAGCTGGGCACTGCTGTTCCCGTTCTCGCTCGCGAACGTGGCGCACTGGATGCTGCCGCCGGTACCCGAAGGCAGCCGTGCCGCGACGGCGCTCGGCGGGATCTGCCGTGGTCTCCTGCGGGTCGCCGGGTTGCTGCTGACCATGCTGCTGGTCAGTCAGCTCGCGGTGGTCGCGCTCGACGAGTTCGCGATGCAGTGCCTTGCCCCGGCGAGTGGCTGTCTCACCGCGGTACCCGACCGGCTGCGGGAGATCGCGCCGCTGCGCATGGCGGCCGGACTGCTGCCGCTCGGCGTGGTGATCTTCGTGCTGCACCGGCTGTCCGGCACCGACTGGCAGGTCACCACGAACGACGTCACACCACGGGGCGTCGCATTGCCCGGCGACGCCCTGCGCCGGACTCGCTCGTCCGCGCTGCACGGCCTGCACACCCTGGCGGCGCTGGCATCGGTCGCGCTGGTCGCGCTGGGCGGGCCCACGCATCCGCCGGGGCTGTTGCCCGAGCTCGTCGCCTGGGTCTTCGCCCTTGCCCTGGTCCTCGCGGCCGTCGTGCTCGCGGGGTCCGGAGTCTGGGGCCTGCGCACGAGCGCGCGCCGGATCGTGATCGCGTTCGCCGCCCTCGTCATGGTCGCGACGGCGGGATTCGAACCGCCGGGCCCACGGGAATCCGGCATCGCCGATACCACCGTGGAGACGATCGGCGCAGCGCTGCTCGGCGTGTGCGTACTGTTCGCGCTCCTCCTCGTTCCGGCCGCGCTGCTGGCCCGCCGGTCCTGGCGCACCCTGCCCAACCGGCTACGCCCGTGGCTGGGCGGCTGGGCGGCCGCGCCGGTGCTCGCCCTGGCGGTGCTGCTGGGCGCCGGCTTCGGCGCCGGGCTGGCGATCGGCGCCCGCCGCGCGCTCAGGGCCGAAGGGCTGCGCCTGCCCGCCGGCTATACCGCGATCACCACGGTGTGGGGCGCCGGGCTGGTGCTGGCCGGAGTCGTCGCGCTGCTCGCGTTCGCGATCGGCGTGCCGGTGCGACGGAGGAAGCGCGGTGTGCCCGACGTGGTGCGGCTGTTGCAGGACAATCCGGGCGACGAGCGCCTCGCCGCCCGGGCCTGGGCCCGCTCGGCCTGGGAGCGGCGCCACCTGCACCATCTCGCGCTGGCCGTGGTCCTGGGTATGTCCGCCTGCGCCGCCGCGCTGCCGGCTGCCCGGTTCGGCTTCCACCGGCTGCCCGGCTGGCTCGATCAGCTGTCCGGCGTCGGGCTCTTCGCGCTGGGCGCGATGGCCGCCGGGCTGCTGCGCGTGGTGTACACCGCGGCCAGGAAACCGGGCCGCAACCGGCATCTGGGCGCACTGGCGGACCTGGTCTGCTTCTGGCCCCGCGCCGCGCACCCCACGGTTCCGCCGTGCTACGCGCTCAAGGCCGTGCCGGAGCTGACCGCCCGGGCCAAGCACCATCTCGCCGAGCCGAACACGCGGGTCGTTCTGGGCGGGCACGACCAGGGCAGCCTGCTCGCGCTGGTCGCCACCGCCCGGCTCCTGCACAGCCCGGACGTCGACCGGGAGCGCGTGGGCCTGCTGACGGCCGGTTCCCCGCTGCAGTGGGGCTACCAGCGCGCCTTCCCCGCCGTGCTCTCCCACCAGTCGCTGACCTCGTTGTACGGGGCGCTCGAAGGCCGGTGGCGGGGACTGGCACGCGGCACCGACATCTTCGGCGGCGGGGTGACCACCTGGCGCCAGCAGGTGGTGGACGGGAAGTTGATCGGCGACGGCTACCGCGTCAACGGCACCACCGGACCGTTGCCGCCCGCGCGGCCCCAGCCGACCGGCGCGCTGGTGCTCGGCGGCGATCACTGGCTGCCCGACCCGATCCGCGACACGCCCGGCCTTCGCCGGTGGCCCGCCGGCATCCTCGGGCACACCGGCTACGAGGTCGATCCCGAATGGGACCGGGCGGTGGCGATGGCCGCCGGCCTGGAGCGGCCGGACAGCCCGTCCCGCGCGCTCGGCGAGCAGGTGCCGCTGTTTCCCGACCTGCCCCGGTTCAACATCAACCTCGCGCGGTGACGTTCATTCACTAGACGGCCTCGGCGGGCTGCCGCCGTTGCTTGCCGAGGACGGCGTGCTGCCGGCCGTAGGCGAAATAGATCAACACGCCGACCACCATCCAGACCGCGAACCGGATCCAGGTGAGCACGGCCAGGTTCAGCATCAACCACACGCAGGTCAGGATCGCCAGGATCGGGACCACCGGCATGCCGGGCACGCGGAATGCCCGCGGCAGCTCGGGATGCGTCCGCCGCAGCACCAGTACGCCACCCGAGACCAGCACGAACGCGAACAGCGTGCCCACGTTGACCATCTCCTCCAGCTTCTCGGCCGGGAAGAAGCCCGCCGTGACCGCGACCAGCAGGGCGACCAGCAGGGTCGCGCCGACGGGGGTAGCGCGCCGCCCGGTGCGGGCCAGCGCTTGCGGCAGCAGACCGTCACGCGACATCGCGAACAGGATCCGGGCCTGGCCCAGCATCAGCACCAGCACGACGGTGGTGAGCCCGGCCAACGCGCCGACCGAGATCACCTGGGCCGCCCAGTTGACACCGTTGAGCGCGAACGCCGTGGCCAGCGTCTTGTGGCTGCCGTCTCCCGCCGCGGTCGCGAGGTTGGTGTAGGGCACCATGCCGACGATCACCAGCGCCACCCCGACGTACAGCACGGTCACGATGACCAGCGAGCCGAGGATGCCGCGCGGCACCGACTTGCTCGGGTTGCGGGTCTCCTCCGCCGTGGTCGCCACGATGTCGAACCCGATGAACGCGAAGAACACCAGCGAAGCGCCGGCCAGCAACCCGAACGCGCCGTAGGTGCTCGTGGTGCCGCCCGCCAGCAACGAGAACAGTGACTGGTTGAGCCCGCTCTCGCCGGCACCGCTGGTCGCGGCGGGCGGAATGAACGGGTGATAGTTGACGGTCTTGACGTAGAGCAGGCCGAGCACGATGACGAACACCACGATCGCCACCTTGATCGCGGTGATCACCATGGACACTCGTGAGGAGAGCTTCGTGCCGAGCGCCAGCACGGTGGCCAGTACCACCACCAGCGCCAGGGCGCCCCAGTCCATGCTCACTGCCCCCAGCGGAATGGTGGTCTTCGCGCCCGCGCCGAACAGGTAGCCCAGGATCGTCTGCAGATAGATCGACCAGCCCTTGGCCACCGCGGCGGCGCCGACCGCCAGCTCCAGCACCAGGTCCCAGCCGATGATCCAGGCGGCGAACTCGCCGAAAGTGGCGTAGGAAAACGTGTAAGCGCTTCCCGCGACCGGCACCGTGGAGGCGAACTCGGCGTAGCAGAGCGCCGCCAGCCCGCAGGCGATCGCCGCCAGTACGAAGGAAATCGCGACCGACGGCCCGGCGTAGTCGCCGGCGGCGCGGGCGGTCAGCGTGAAGATACCGGCGCCGATCACCACCGCGACGCCGAAGACAGTGAGGTCCCATGTGGACAGATTCCGCCGCAGTTTGGTTCGGGGTTCGTCGGTGTCCCTGATCGACTGCTCGACCGACTTCGTCCGGAACAACCCCGTACCGGGCACGCCTGCCTCCCGATGTCCTCCGCTCGCTGGCTGCGTGAATTCACCGTAACCCGGCGAAGGAGGGTGGGCATTTCAGCGAGCGCGCACAGCGGAGGCCATGGAGTGGCCTGCGGGGTGGTGCAGCCGGCGAAACCTCGACCGCCTACGAGGTCAACTCGCGGTCAAGGTCGGGTTCGAGGTAGATCAACCGCGCCGAAGGCACCTTCGCCCGCACCCGGGCCTCGGCCTCGTCGATCGCCCGCGCGACTTCCCCGGCGGTCAGCTTCGGGGTCAGCGCGAGCTTGGCAGCCACCAGCAGTTCGTCCGGGCCGAGGTAGAGGGTGCGGATGTGGATCACACGCTGCACCGGGCTGGACACCAGTTCGGCGACGATCGTCCGGAGTTCGGTCTCGGTCGCGCCCTCGCCGATGAGCAGGCTCTTCATCTCGACGATGAGGATGATCGCGATGACGCCCAGCAGCACACCGATGGCCAGCGTGCCGATCCCGTCCCACACGGGGTTCCCGGTCAGCACCGACAGGCCGACCCCGGCCAGCGCGAACGCGAGGCCCAGCAGCGCGCCGCTGTCCTCCAGCAGTACCACCGGGAGTTCCGGGGTGCGCGACTGGCGGATGAAGCCCCACCACGACACCGAGCCCTTGATCTTCTTCGACTCGCGCATCGCGGTCACGAAGCTGTAGCCCTCGAGCGAGATCGCGACCACCAGGATGATCACCGCGACCAGCGGGGTGCGCAGCGGCTCGGGGTGCAGGACCTTCTCGATGCCCTCGTACACCGCGAACGCCGACCCGAGGGTGAACAGCATCAGCGCGACGATGAACGAGTAGAAGTACCGCTCACGCCCGAAACCGAACGGATGCTCCGGCGTCGCCCGGCGCCGTGACTGCTTCTGGCCGAGCAGCAGCAGGCCCTGGTTGGAGGTGTCAGCGAGCGAGTGCACCGACTCGGCCAGCATCGACGACGAGCCGGTGAACAGGAAGCCGGCGAACTTCGCCAGCGCGATGCCCGCGTTGGCGGCGAGCGCCGCCATGATCGCCTTGGTTCCGCCGCTTGCCGACACGCGACCCCTCTCGGATCGGTTCCGGCCTTGCCGGACTACCGCCGCGGATTCTAACCGGTTGCGGGGTGACCGCCGGCGAGGCCGCCGGTCCGGCACGGTCCGTCATCGAGGCACGGCAAGTTGATGACAGATAACCGAAAGCAATCTAGTGAGTTTCTTACAAACCAAATGTCCGGTTATGGTGGCCCTCCCACGGAGGAAGGCGAGATGACGAAATTCGGCGTGCTGGGACCCCTGACGATCGAAAACGGCAGGGGTGAGGGCCTCCAGCTACGCGGAGAGCGGTTGAGGTCACTCCTCGCGATGCTGCTGTTCCGGGCCAACCAGCGCATCTCCATCCCACAACTGGTCGACGCCATCTGGACCGATCTGCCCCCGAAGTCCTACGCCTCGAACCTGCACACCTACGTTTCGCGGCTCCGCGAGCGGCTGGACGGAGTCCAGATCGACCACGCGTCCGACGGCTACCGGCTACAGGTCCAGCCCGAAGACCTCGACCTGCTGATGTTCCGCGAAGAAGCCGACGCCGGCATCCGGGCCGCACGCAGCGGCGATCCGGCCCGTGCGGCGAAGCATCTGCGCCGGGCCCTGGCCCAATGGCGTGGCCAGCCACTGAGCGACCTGCACGTGCCCCAGCTCACCACCGAAGCGAGCTGGCTGGAGGCGGAACGCCTTGCGGTACAGGAAGAATGCATCGATGCCGAGCTTGCCAGCGGCCACCACGCCGAACTGGTCGGTCCGTTGCAGGGCATGCTCGCCGAGAACCCGCTCCGGGAACGCACCGCGTCCCAGCTGATGTATGCCCTGCACTATTGCGGACAGCGTGCCCAGGCGCTGGAGGTTTATCAGCGGACTCGGGCAGCCCTGGTCGAAGAACTCGGTGTCGAGCCGGGCGCGATACTCCGCCGCGCGCATACCGCGGTCCTCAACGGCGACGATCGAAGACCGCGCACGCCGGCCGTCTGCGCGTCGCCGTGGCCGGTCTGCCAGTTGCCCCCGATGGTCACCGATTTCTCCGGCCGCGAAAGGGAAATCGGCACGCTGACCGATCCGGCCCCGGTGACCGTGATCAGCGGCGAGCCGGGGGTGGGCAAGACCACACTCGCGGTTCAGGTCGCGCACCGGCTGCGGTCGGACTTCCCGGACGGCCAGCTGTTCATCTCGTTGAACGGCACGACGGCGCCGCGGGAAGTCGGTGCCGTGCTCACCGACGTGCTTCGTTCCCTGGGCGTCGGCGCAGCGGATATTTCCGAAGACCTGCAAGCCCGCGCGTCGGCCTACCGCGGCATGCTCACCGACCGCCGGGTGCTCGTCGTGCTCGACGACGCCGCCGACCCGGCCCAGGTCCGGCCGCTGCTCCCGGGCCTGCGGGGCTGCGCGGTACTGGTGACCAGCCGCCGGAAGCTCAGCGCGCTCGAAGGGGCACGGCGGATCGAACTCGGCCCGCTCAGCGACACGGAGGCCGGGCAGTTGCTGGGCCGGATCGCCGGCGCGGACCGCATCAAGGAGGACTGGGCGGCGGCTACCCGGATCATGGCCGCATGCGGCAACCTTCCGCTGGCGCTGCGGATCGCGGGCACCCGATTGACGGTCCGCCCGCATCTCGACCTGGCCACGCTGGCCCACAAGCTCGAGGACGAGCGACGCCGCCTGGACGAGCTGAGGGCCAGCGACCTCGAGGTGCGCGGCAGCATCGCGCTCAGTTATCAGGGGTTGAGTCCACCCGCACAAGACGCCTTACGCGCGATCGCTTGGTGCCGTAACACGGAGCAACCTGCCTGGGCGACCACCGCGCTGATCAACCATCCGGCCTCCGACGGCATCGTCGAGGAACTGGTGGAGGCGAGCCTGCTCCAGCCCGTCCGGAAGGACGCCACCGGAGAGCCCCGGTACCGATTGCACGACATGGTCCGGCTCTACGCGACGGAACTCGGGGCGGCGATGGACTCACGTGCCGACCGGGTGGCCTCCATCCGTGGGCTCGCGGACGCCGC
This sequence comes from Amycolatopsis taiwanensis DSM 45107, assembly GCF_000519205.1. Lineage (GTDB taxonomy): Bacteria > Actinomycetota > Actinomycetes > Mycobacteriales > Pseudonocardiaceae > Amycolatopsis_E > Amycolatopsis_E taiwanensis. Next base: position 39,244 of record NZ_JAFB01000016.1, read on the forward strand.
GATCGGACTGGCGGACCAGGCCGCCCGCGAGCTTTCGCCGGCTACGCTCACCCCCGCCGAGCTGCCGCCGCAACCGTTGCCGACCGATCTGGTCGAACGCCTGGTTGCCGACCCGGAGGCATGGTTCGCCACCGAGCGGGAAAACCTGGTCGGCGCCGTCGAGTCCATGTGCGCGCTGGGCTGGCGCTCCGAGGCGGTGCTGCTGACCGAGCGCCTCGCCGTCTACCTCCGGATGCACGGACACCACACCGACCTGCACACCTGTCACCACACCCTCGCCCAATACACCTCGTAGGGTCACCTTGCCGAGCCGGCAAGGTGACCCTCGTGGCAGATCGGTCAGGCGGCCTGCTTGGCCTTCACGTAGCGACGGTTGGCGGGCATCCAGACCATCACCAGCGTCGCGATGGCCAGGAGAGAGGTCAAGCCTGCCAGTCCGTTCATGGCGCCGGTGCCGACGTCGATGAGTTGGATAAGGCCCACGACGATCGCCACCGCGGCCACGATCGTGGTCAGCACGTTCGCCCAGACCCGCCCTGCCAGCACACCGAACACGAGCAGGAGTACCGCGAGCACGATGGCGACGTAGGCGCGGGTGTTCAGGGTGCTGACCGCGTCGTCGATCATCGAGCCGGCGCCGAGTTCGTTGGCCAGATCCGCCAGATCACCCAACACGCTCACCGCGGCGTCGCGACCGCCGGTGAGGAACAGGATCTGGTCGATAATGCTGACGACAGCGGTGAGGACGGCCAGGCCCAGGGTGACGGTCAGAGTGCCTGGGCGACTCATGACGGCCGCGCCATTCGGGCTGGTGACCTGGGCAGTGGGATGGGACATGACGACCGTGTTCTCCTCGTAGCGAATTGAGTTCCCTCTTTTGGGTCTTGACTGACCCGAGTGGGGGAAGGATGCCGCAACCCACTACACGGAACGAACACAATTCGTCACAACGTCCATCAGCGACGGAAGCGAGAACTCACCTGGGTGGAGTCTTGCGTCTCAACGCCGATGTACCGAGCCGGAGGTGGCGCGGAAGAGCTGGGCGCGCCCCTCGCCGACCGGGCGAAGGGTGACCGGAGGGTTCGACGCGGGCAGCCACATCGACTGGCCGCGGGCCAGCTCCACCGAACGACCGTCGTCCGCGCGGACGGACACCGCACCGGCGGTGCAGAGCAGGATCTGCGGACGGCCCCCGTGTGTCCGGAGCTCACCGCGGTCCCCCGCGTCCCATTCGCACCGCACCAACTCGAACTCGGGCGCGTCCGTGGTGTAAACGTCGCCGCAATCGCCCGCTTCACCGCGCAACACCGGCATGTCACAGCACGTGAAGTCCACCACGCGCAGCAGTTCCGGCACGTCGACGTGCTTCGGGGTCAGCCCGCAGCGCAGGATGTTGTCGGAGTTGGCCAGTATCTCCACGGCGGTGCCGTGCAGATAGAGGTGCAGGTTCCCGGCCGGCAGATAGATCGCCTCGCCCGCGCCCAGGATGAGCCGGTTGAGCAGCAGCGCGGCCAGGACCCCGGCGTCCCGCGGGTGCGCCTCGCCCAGTTCCAGGATTGTCCGGCACTCGGTGTCGAACTCTCCGTGGTCCTTGACGTGGAGCACGCATGCGTCCAGCACCTCGGGCAGCAGCTCGTCAAGGGTGGCCTGCGGCAGCGTGATCCAGGTCGTGAACAGCGCCCGCATGCCGTCGGAGTCGGGCTGCGCGGCCAGCAGTTCGGTGTACTTGGCCAGGCCGGGCGTCTCCACCGCACGCAGCAGTTCGACCGTCCGGTGCGGGTCGCGGAATCCGGCCAGCGCGTGGAACTCGGTGAGGGCGCAGACCAGCTCCGGCTTGGCCGTCGGGTCCGGGTAGTTGCGGTTCGGCGCGTCCCGCGTGATGCCTGCCGCCTCCTCGCGGGCGTAGCCCTCGCGCGCCTGCCCGGCCGACGGGTGCGCCTGCATCGACAGCGGTTCCTCCACCGCCAGGATCTTCAGCAGGAACGGCAGCCGGTTCTCCCAGCGCTGCGCGCAGTCTCGCCCGAGCTGCCCCTCGGGGTCGGCCTCGATGAGTTCGAGCAGGCTGCGCTCCACCCCATCGGTGCCGATCACCAGGGACGGGTCGCCGGGGTGGGCCCCCATCCACAACTCCGCCTCCGGATGCGGCGACGGCACCTCCCTGCCCTGCAACTCCGGGATGGTCGTCCTGGACCCCCACGCGTAGGGCCGCACGGCATTGCGGAGCAGCTCCACTTGTTTCTCAACTCCTAGTCAGTGGCCATCGTTCGAGGCGAACAAGCCGGCACTCAGGCGGTCGCCGGCGTGAAGTGACCGGCCCCGCCCATGGTTCCCGCCGCGAGCCCGAGGTAGAGCGCGGCGAGTTCGAACCGTAGCGCGAGCACGCCCGCGCGCACCGGGTCCTCCCCGGCGATCTCGTCCGCGGGTGCGATCAGGCCCGCTCCGGGCAGGGTGTGCGTCGCCTCGTACCGGGCCGTGTCCGCGGCTGGGCCGGTGTGCACCGCCAGCAGCAGGACGCGCGGTTTGGGGCCGGCCGGATCGGTGTCCGGGTCGGCGAAGATGTCCCGCTCGCTGCTGCTCGCCAGTGCCGCGCGCAGCAGCGCCGGACGGGCCACCGCCTGGCGGAAGTCGGCGACGTCGCACACCGTGCCCGCATGCGCGCCGAGCGAGTAGGCAGCGTGTTCGGCAACCGCCAGAGCAAGCGGATCGAGCCCCCACAGCAGCGGGACTCGCTCGGCGAGCTGCAGCGCCAGTGCCTTCGCGGGGTTGGCGAAGGAGTCACGGCCCAGGTGCCCGCGTTCCGCCTCGGCGTCGAGCTGGTCGGCCAGCGACTCGACGTCGGCCACGAGCAGGCCGAGCGCGTTCGCGGTGAGCAGGCCGGCGGCGAGACCGCGGGCGAAGGTCAGTTCCGGCGGCACCGGGACGCGCGGGGTCAGCAGGATGCCCTTGCCCGCGATCGACGCGGCCACGGGCCCCTCCTGCGGGCCGGACAGCACGACACTCGCGCCGTACCGCGCCGCCCGTTCGATGCCGGCGGCCAGTTCCCGGTCTCCCGGGTCGTCGGTGTGCGCGAAGACGACATCGAGCGCGCCGATCCAGGGCGGTACGGCGTCGGCGGTCACGATCGGGACGGGGCAGGAGGGCGCCAGCAGGGCGGCGAGCAGCCTCGTCACCGCCCGGCCCACGCCAGGCCGCACCACCAGCACCACCGCACGCGGCCGGCCGACGTCGAGCCGGTCGGCGAGTTCGGTCTCGGCGGCGACCTCGGTGGTCGACCGGACCTGGGCACCGGCCATCGCCGCGGCTCGCAGCAGCCCGTGCGAATCGGCCTCCGCCAGCCTCGCGGGGTCGTCGAGCAGGGTGTCGTCAAGCACCGTCGGCACTGGTGTCATCCGGGTTCGTGGCCTCGTCGAGCAGGAGCACCGGGATGCCGTCGCGCACCGGGAACACCCGCCCGCATGCGGTGCAGGTCAGTGCGTCCGCATCGGGGTCGCTCGGCGTGCCCACCCGCAGCGGCGCGTGGTCCGGCGAGGGACACGCGAGGATCTCCAGCAACTGGGCATCGAGCGTGACAGCCATAGCTTCTCCTTACCACGCCTCACCGGCGATCAACCACGGACAATCGCAAGCACGTCACCGGCGAGGGCGTCCACCGCCTCCTGGGTGGGCGCCTCGACGTTGAGCCGCAGCAGCGGTTCGGTGTTGGAAGGCCGGAGGTTGAACCAGGCGCCGTCGGGCAGGTGCACGCTGAGGCCGTCGAGCTCCTCGATCGTCACGCCGGGGCGGCCGGAATAGGCGTCCTTGACCGCCTGCTGGCGCGCCCGCTGGTCGCCCACCGTCGAGTTGATCTCGCCGGAAGCGGCGTAGCGCTGGTACTCGGCGGTCAGTCGAGAGAGCGGGACGTCCTGCTCGCCGAGCGCGGCGAGCACGTGCAGCGCGGCGAGCATGCCCGTGTCGGCGCGCCAGAAGTCGCGGAAGTAGTAGTGCGCGGAGTGCTCACCACCGAAGATCGCCCCGGTGCGCGCCATCTCCGCCTTGATGAACGAGTGACCGACGCGAGTGCGCACCACCTTCCCGCCGTGCTCGGCCACGATCTCGGGCACGGCCTTCGAAGTGATCAGGTTGTGGATGATCGTCGCGCCCGGTTCCTTGGCCAGCTCACGGGTGGCCACCAGCGCGGTGATCGCGCTCGGCGACACCGGGTCGCCGTTCTCGTCGACCACGAAGCAGCGGTCGGCGTCGCCGTCGAAGGCCAGGCCCGCGTCGGCGCCCACCTCGCGGACCTTGGCCTGCAGGTCGACCAGGTTCTTCGGGTCGAGCGGGTTGGCCTCGTGGTTCGGGAAGGAGCCGTCGAGCTCGAAGTACATCGGCACGACCTCGATCGGCAGGGGAGGCAGCGCACCGGATGCCGACGGCATGCCGAAAACGGTGGGGACGGTGTGCCCGCCCATGCCGTTACCGGCGTCCACCACGACCTTGAGCGGCCGGATCGCCGAGAGATCGACCAGGTCGCGCAGGTAGGCGGCGTAGTCGGCGAGCACGTCACGCTCGGTCACCGTGCCCGGCGCACCCTGGAACTGCGGCACGCCCTGCTCGACGGCCGCGCGGATCTCGGCCAGCCCGGTGTCCTGGCCGACCGGCGCGGCGCCGGCCCGGCACAGCTTGATGCCGTTGTACTCGGCCGGGTTGTGGCTCGCGGTGAACATGGCGCCGGGCAGGTTCAGCGAGCCGGAGGCGAAGTAGAGCTGGTCGGTGCTGGCCAGGCCGATCGACACCACGTCGACGCCCTGGGAGGTGACGCCTTCGGCGAACGCGGCGGCCAGCGACGGGGAAGACTCGCGCATGTCGTGCCCGACGACCACCGATGCCGACTCGGACTTGATCAGCCGCGCGAACGCGGCGCCGAAGTCGCGTACCAGGCCGGCGTCGAGTTGCTTTCCGACCAAGCCACGGATGTCATAGGCCTTCACGATGGCCGACAGGTCTGACACGCGTTCTCTCCGGCTCCTTCGACGACTGCGGATAAGGGAAGCCTACCGGGCTCGACCAGCGGACTCCCATGAGATCGGCACGCGGGCGCCACCGATTTTCGGATGCGCCAGGTGCACTCGTTCAGGAAATCGGGTCGGGCAGGACGCGCAGGTGCCCGCGCCGGCCGGAGGAGACGTCCGGTTCGGGGGGCGGCGCCGGGCGGTCCGAGCGGCCGGCCTCGCGGACCGCCTCGGCGAGCGCGGTCAGCTCGTCGTCGGAACGGTCGGGAGCGGCGAACTCGCCCTCGTGCCGGACGACCTCCCAGCCCTTCGGGGCGGTCAGCCGGAGCGCGTGCTGCTCGCACAGGTCGTAGGAATGCGGCTCGGACGCCGTCGCGAGGGGACCGACCACCGCGGTCGAATCGCTGTAGGCGTAGGTAAGCGTGGCGACCGCGGGATGTGCGCACCCCGTCCGCGAACACTTTCGTACGCTCGACACGAAGATGGACGATAGCGCGTCTCACCGACAACTCCACGCAGGCGCACCGGCATGCTGACCGGGAACGCCATTCAAAACGCAAGATCGGCACCCATGGCGACGGACAACGAGGGCTTGGCTGCCCGCACACGTTCTGAACAACACTGCAGGCACTTCGCGGTGGCTTCGGCGGGTAACCTTCCATCTGTGTCCACGGCTCGCAGCTCCCGACAACGACGGCTGATCCGCCGAGACCGGCATGGGCGCGGGCTGCGGGGGCCGCTCTACCCGGCGTCGCTGCCCGCGGCGACCAGCCGGGCGGAGAAGTTCGACCAGCTGGTGCTGGACGCGCTGGAGCCGATCGAGGCCCGCTGGCGCGACCAGCTGACCAAGCTCGATGTCGCCGTGGACGACGTGCCCGAGGTGCGCGGCCAGGCCGCGGAGGAGACCGAGGGCGTGCTGCACGACGGCGCGGTTCCGCTGTCGCGGCTGGTACCGGCCGGTGTGGACCGCACGGGAATGCCGACGCGCGCCCGGATCGTGCTCTACCGCCGCCCGCTGGAGGCGCGCGCCAAGGATCCGGCCGAGCTGGCCGAGTTGGTGCACGACGTGCTGGTCGAGCAGGTGGCCGGCTACCTGGGCGTGGAACCGGACATCATCGAGGGAGATTGACCTCGGCGTCCGGATCGGAGACCACGGGCTGGCCGGCCGCGGACGCGGGTGCGCGACGACGGCCGGGAACGGCGGTCAGCGCCGCGAACAACACCGCGGCGATCTCCACGAGCAGCAGAACGTCGCGCAGCGTCGACGAATGCTCGACGATGACCGTGGACACCGTGGGCGGCACCGCGACCGCCACCTGATGCCCCCAGGCCGGCACGATCGGCGTCACCTGCCCATCGACCGTGGCCCGCCAGCCGGGCTCGACCTCGGCACCGAGCACGAGCAACCGTCCCGGCACGCCCTCGGACACCCGCACCCGCACGGACGGCAGGCCGGCCTCGACCGGTGTCACGCCCAGTGTCGAGGTCGGCGACGTGCCGGTGACGGACTGCTTGGCGACTCCGGGTGGGACCAGCACGACCTGGCCGGCGGGCGGCAGCAGCCGCAGCACCTGCCGCCCGTCACGGGTCGGCGACTCAGTGGCCACGAGATCGGGTGCGAGCGCGACGATCGGCGAGGCCTCGGCGCCGTGCGGCAGGACCACGAACAGCGCCCCGGAGGCCGCGGCGCCCGACAGCGCGGCGCGTGTCGAGCCCGTCGAAGGTTGCTCCAGCGCGATCTGCCAGCTCGCGAGCCGGTCCGGGGCACCCGGGGCGAGGGCGAGCTGATCGTCACCGAAGAGCGGAAGCCGCCCGCCGGACTGGCTCGGCAGCTGGTCGCCTTCGCCGAGCACGAGCACGGACCGGCCGGTGCGGGCGAGCTCGTCGGCCTGGGCCACGGCGAGCCGGTCACCGCCGCCGGCCTGCAATGGACCACCCCGGCCGCCGAGGAACGCGCCCACCCCGACCACCACGACCAGCACGGCCCACGCGATGCCGAGCGGCCTGGGCAGCCGTGGCGGTCCACCGGAGAGGACCAGCCACAGCAGGCCCGCGCCGATGACGAGCAGGGGCACGCCGGCGAAGCCGGGCGCCGGTGCGCCGCCCTGTACCGGCTTCACCAGCACGAGCTGGACCACGGCCAAGCCGCAGACACCGGCCACGGCCACGCCGAGCCCGGGGCCGGCCAGTGATCTCGGCCGCAGCACGACGGCGACCACCGCGGCGACCACGACCACCAGGCCGACCGGCAGCGCGCCCGGGCCGCCGGGGTCGAGACCAAGCAGTTCGGCGGGGGTGGCGGGCGCCGCCGGGCCGCCGAGGCCGTGCAGGAGCAACGCGGGCTCGTTGACCACCACCGTCGGCCACGGCAGCAGCAGCGCCAGCGGCAGCAGCACCACGATGACGACCGAGGCGACCCGCCGGAGCAGGGCCCGCCGGCCGCCGTCCGGCTCGGTGGGCAGCACGACGAACCCGGTGACCAGGCCGAGCAGCGCGAGCCCGTGTGCGAGCGGCGAGAACGCACCGAGCAGCGCCACCCCCAGCGCGCACCAGGACGACCGGTGCAGCCATCCCCGGCCGCCACGGGCCAGCACCGCGGCGATACCGGCGATCACCGGGGGCAGCAGGATGTGCACGGCGACGACGTCCAGGCGCCCCTGGGCCACGGCGGCGGTCGCTGGCGGCAGGAGGGCGTAGCTCGCCGCGGCACCGGCCCGCGCCCAGCGCGCGACCGGCAGTGCCCGCGTGGCGGCGTAGGCGGTCAGCCCGGCGAGCGGCGCATCGCCGAGCAGGAGCACGGCGACGAGTGCGGGCGGGCCGCCCAGCGGCGTGAAGATCGCACCGAGCGCACCCAGCACGGCGAATGCGGTGGGCGCGGAACTGGCCGTGCCGCCCCCGACCGGGTGCCAGCCGGAGAGGTAGGCCGACCACAGTTCGCCGGCGCCACCGACCGGCAGCAGCCGGCCGCCCGCGAGATCGAGGCCGAGCCGGTGCCCGTTGACCAGCAGGCCCAGCGCCGTCAACACGACCAGCAGGCTCAGTGGCGGCGCCACCCTGGCGGCCAGGGACGGGCCATCCCCTGACTTCTGCACGAGTGGCCCGTTCCTGCCGATTTTCGGGAGTAACGGGTCACTCATGCCGGTGCTCGTCCCGAAGCGCGCCGGTCCGGCGCGTTCGGTCACACACGTCGAACAGGCAGGTCACGGTTGGAAAGCAGCCTCTCAGTCCCATTGCGAGCCCCAGGTGCGGGTGATCCCGCAACATACCGCGCACGGTTGCGCACGGAACTCGGGCATGGCGCCATGGGTCGTGCTTGCTCCTTCGCGATAGTCCGCGCGCGACCGCAAGTGTCATGCCATGCACCCGCCGGCGCGACGGAGCCCGCACGCCTTGACCAAACGCTGCCTAGACGGCGCGCTTCTTCAGTTTCCTTCGTTCACGTTCGGACAACCCGCCCCAGATGCCGAAGCGCTCGTCGTGCTCCAGGGCATACTCGAGGCACTCGCCCTTGACCTCGCACCCTTGGCAGATGCGCTTGGCCTCGCGGGTCGATCCGCCTTTCTCCGGAAAAAACGCCTCCGGGTCGGTCTGCGCGCACAGCGCACGCTCCTGCCACTCCGGTGGTTCGGCCGGGTCGAAGATCTCGGTGAGGTCGCCCAGGTCGAACTCCGGGCCCTCTCCCCAATCCACGACGTGCCCCCGTTCCCTTCCGTTCGTTTCCAACCGCACGTCCGCCTCCTCCGCGTCCACGCACTCCCCAGGCTGGCGGTGTTGAATGCCGTCCTCGTCGCCCCCTTGCCAGCAACGAATAACAGCAATGTGATTACACCTGTGTAATGCGGTGAGGTCAAGCGGAGTAGCGAGTTTGGGGGACACCTGGAGGCGGATCGCGCAAGGTGACACGCCGAGCCAAACGGACGCTGTCTGTCCCACATACAGGACAAACCAGGCCCACGGCCGGCCGTGGCCAACTGCTCCCTTTCGCTCCCCTTCACCGGTGGATAGGACAAACTGGAGACGTGCAGCGATCAGCGGTCCGCCCCAGTCCCCTCTTCTTCGGCCTTCTCGCACTCACCGTAGTCGGTGGCGTACTGGCGGCTCTCAGCAATCCCACCACAACCTCCGACGCGATGTTGACGGCCGGGGTCTTCCTGCTCGTGATCGGCGGGTGGGCGGTCTCCCTCACCCTGCATGAGTTCGGTCACGCCTTCCTCGCCTTCAAGGGCGGGGATCACAGCGTCGCCGCCAAGGGGTACCTGAACATGGACATCCGGCGCTATGCCGACCCCGTGCTGTCCCTGGTGCTCCCGCTGGTGTTCCTGGCCATCGGCGGCATCCCGCTGCCCGGTGGCGCGGTGTGGATCAACCGCTGGGCACTGCGGACCCGGGCGACGGCGTCCTGGGTCTCCCTGGCCGGCCCGCTGACGAACGTGGCGCTCGGAATCCTGCTGAGCCTCGCGGTGGTCTTTGTCCCGATGTCGCTTGGGCTCGCGATCGGCCTGTCCTACCTCGCCCTGCTGCAGATCCTGGCCTTCGTGCTGAACATCCTGCCGGTGCCTGGCCTGGACGGGTTCGGTGCGATCGAGCCCTACCTGTCGCCGGACGCTCGCGACTTCGCCGCGAAGGTCCGGCCGTGGGCGCCGCTCGCGCTGTTCGCGCTGCTCTTCGCCGCCCCGCCGGTGCGGGACGCGTTCTGGGCGCTGTCCAGCTTCATCTTCCGCGCCGTCGGCGGCGACGAGTACCTGGCGTACGTCGGACAGGTCACGTTCATATTCTGGCGATGACTCGGCCCATGCATCACTGACGTTTGCGCTCGGGCTTGACGGCCAGCGAGCCGCCGAGGGCCATGGCGGCCGGCAGTGCCCCACCGGCGAGCAGGAGCAGCGCGCGCCAGTCCTGGATCAGCACCTGGTCCCCGCCCGGCCCGAACAGTCCGAGCGCCAGCACGGTCAGCACCCAGACGACGAGCGGGGCGAACGCGGCCCGGGGATGCACCAGCCGGCCCGCGGAGGACACGAGCAACGGGGTGGTGAGCACGGCGACGAGCACCGTCACCGGGACCGGGATCCAGCCCGCGAGCGGCAGCAGCGTGCCGTCCAACCGGAGCGGGAGGAAGAACAGCTCGAGCGCCGCGAGCAGCACGGTGTCGATCACCAGCACCGCGAGGACCACCCAGCCCAGCGGCCGGATCTCCTTCACCATCACAGCCCTCCGAACAGATCCGTCGCCGCCCCGTCCGCGGGCCCCTGGGCAAGCACGTAGCCCTCGCTCTCCGCGATCGGCTGGGGCACGCCGTTGGACAACGCGAAGTTGGGCGGGCGCACCGTGACCTGGGTCGCATGAGCCCGCAGTGCGGCGATCTTCGCGGCCAGCTGGGCGCGGATGTCGATCACGGTGCTCGCCTCGCGTTCGGCGCCCGGCACCGCGCCGCCGGGCGCGGCGATGTGGAAGACGCGGCGGACCGACGACGCGTCCCGGACCGCGGCCATGGTGACCTCGTGCGCCCGGATGTGGTCGGGGTGACCGTAGCCGCCGGACGAGTCGTAGGTGACCACCACCTCCGGCCTCCGCTCGTCGAGGATCTCCCGCAGCTGGGCTACCTGCTCGGCCAGCCGTCCGCCGGCGAACGCCCGCGGATGATTCGCGGCGGGGGTACCGGCCATGCCGGAGTCACGCCAGCGGCCGATACCGCCCAGATAGCGGTGCTCGGTCACCCGCAACGAGCGGAGCGCGGCCATCAACTCTCCCGCGCGGTAGCCACCGAGTTGGTCACCGGCCCACGAACCGAGCTGATCCAGACCGTGCGGAATGATCTCGCCCTCCTCGCCGAGCGTGCAGGTCACCACGGTCACGTCGGCGCCGGAAGCGGCGTACGCGGCGATGGTTCCGCCGGTGGTGATGCTCTCGTCGTCCGGGTGGGCATGGACCAGCAACAGCCTTCGGGTCACGAGATGAGAATATTTGCCTCGTCCCGGCCATCGTCGAAGCGACCTCGGTTATTCTCTCGCGAAAGTCCTACCGACCAGTCGGTGACGCACACATCCCCCACGAAGGGCCCCTGGTGAGTTCTGACGCGACGACGGCGAGACTGGCCGCCTCCGGTTCTGTTCTGTCCATCTCCGACCTGAAGATCAGCTTCACCACCGAAGACGGCGTCGTCGAGGCGGTCAAGGGCATCGGGTTCGATGTGAAGCCGGGTGAGATCGTCGCCGTCGTCGGCGAGTCGGGTTCGGGCAAGTCCGTGACCTCGATGTCGGTGCTGGGCCTGCTGCCCAAGACCAGCAAGATCGAGGGCCAGCTGGTCCTTGCCGACCAGGATCTGGGCGGTCTCAAGGACAAGGATCTGCGCAAGATCCGGGGCAACGACGTCGCGATGATCTTCCAGGAGCCGATGAGCGCGCTCAACCCGGTCTTCACGGTGGGCTGGCAGATCCGCGAAGCGCTGCGCGCGCACCAGGACATCGCCAAGGACGCCGCGAACAAACGAGCCATCGAACTGCTCGAAATGGTCGGCATCCCGAATCCCGAGGAACGGTTCAAGCAGTACCCTCACCAGCTCTCCGGCGGTCTGCGGCAGCGCGTGGTCATCGCGATGGCGATCGCCTGCGATCCCAAGGTGATCATCGCCGACGAGCCGACCACCGCGCTCGACGTGACCGTCCAGGCGGAGATTCTCGGCCTGCTGCGCAAGCTGCGGGACACCCTGAACACCGCGATCGTGCTGATCACCCACGACATGGGCGTGGTCGCCGACCTGGCCGACCGGGTCGTGGTGATGTACAACGGCGAGATCGTCGAGCAGGCGCCCGTGCGAGAGCTGTTCGCCTCCCCTCAGGAGGACTACACGAAGCGGCTGCTGGCCGCCGTCCCGGTCCTCGGGCAGCGCCCGGCGAGCGGACGGCTGCTCGCCGACTCGTCGCTGGACGTGTCCAGCGAGGAGTCGGCGAAGATCGCCGAGGAGATCCGGCTCGCCGACGCCGAACTCGAGAAGCAGATCGAACAGGACGCTCCCGCACTGGAGATCAAGGACCTGGTGCTGGAGTACCCAGGCAAACGCGGCCAGGCCCGCAACCGCGCGGTCGACGGCGTCTCGTTGCACATCAACAAGGGCGAAATCCTCGGCCTGGTGGGCGAATCCGGGTCCGGCAAGTCCACCGTCGGCCGGTGCGCCATCCGCCTGCTCAAGCCGACCCAGGGCACGGTTTCGATCGCGGGCCGCGACATCACCAAGCTGTCCACGAAGCAACTGCGGCCGCTGCGCCGCTACTTCGCCATCGTGTTCCAGGACCCGGCGTCCACTTTGGACCCGAAGATGACGATCGGCGAGTCGATCGCCGAGCCGATGATCCTGCACAAGATGTTCTCCGGCAAGGCGCTCAACGAGCGCGTCGCCTCCCTGCTGGACAAGGTGGAGCTGTCCGGGCACTACCGGAACCGCTATCCGCACGAGCTTTCCGGTGGCCAACGGCAGCGCGTGTCGATCGCCCGCGCGCTCGCGCTCGACCCGCAACTGCTGATCGCGGACGAGCCCACCTCGGCGCTGGACGTGTCGGTGCAGGCGCGGGTCCTGGACCTGTTCCTCGGCCTGCAGCAGACCCTCGGCTTCGCCTGCCTGTTCATCAGCCACGACCTGGCGGTCGTCGATCTGCTCGCCGACCGGGTCGCGGTGATGCGGCGCGGCAAGTTGATCGAGCAGGGCTCGCGCGACCAGGTGCTGCACTCGCCGCAACAGGACTACACGAAGCGGCTGCTCTCCGCCGCCCCGGTGGCCGACCCGGTGGTGCAGGCAAAGCGTCGTGCCGCCTGGGAGGCCGGCAAGCTCGCCTCTGTCACCGGCGACTGAGCAACGGCCGACAGCCGCACGAACCCGGGAGTCGCACGTGAATCCGCCCGTACCGGGGACGCTTCACCACGTCGAGTTGTGGGTGCCCGACCTGGACCGTGCCGTGGCCGGCTTCGGCTGGCTGCTCGGTGAACTCGGCTACACCGAGTTCCAGTCCTGGTCGGCCGGGCGCAGTTGGCGCCTCGGGCAAACCTACCTGGTCGTCGAAGTCTCACCGGATCTCGCCGCCGCCGAGCACGAGCGGTGCCGTCCCGGGCTCAACCATCTCGCCTTCCACGTCGGCGACCGTGCTCGCCTCGACCGGCTGGTCGCCGACGCGCCCGGGCACGGCTGGCGGCTGATGTTCGCCGACCGTCATCCGCACGCGGGCGGCCCCGACCACGTCGCCGGCTACCTCGAGAACATCGACGGCTTCGAAATCGAACTGGTTGTCTCCTGAGAACTATCGGACGAGTTCGACCTCGCACGGCAGCCCGGACGCCTTACTCAACCGGATGTCGCCAGTGAGCAACGGAAGGCCCAGCCGCTGGGCCAGCACGGCATAAAGCCCGTCGTAGAACGAGATCGCGTGCCGGACAGTCCACGCATCGCCGAGCAGCACCACATGGTCGTAACGCTCGTCGATCAGTCCGCGAATCCCGTGCAGTCCGGCCAGGGCCTCCTCGCCGGTGATCTCGCCCCGCCGCTCCAGGCCTCGCAGAGCCTGCCCGACCTCCGCGTCGATGAGATACGGGGCATGCGTCCGGCTGCTGCCGATCAGCTTGCGGAGAGCCGCACCGACGGCGTCCTTGCGCGCCAGGCACGCCACCATCGCCGAAGCGTCAATGACGTACTCACTCACCTCTGGCCTCGCGCAGCGTCTCGTCGATCGACTCGGCCGTCGCGCCCGGAGACGAACTCGTCGCCAACTGCTCCTCAATGAGCTTGAGGTACTCGGACTTTGTGCGCCGACGTGCAAGCTCGATCAACTGCTGACGCATGTAGGCCTGCAGGGACTGACCGGCGTCGGCCGCGCGACGCCGCAGCAACTCGGCAACGTCATCCGGCACATCCTTTACCTGAATAGTGCTCATAGCGCCATAATAGCGCCAGACCAACTTCGCATTGGCGCCAAAAGTCCACCCCCGGACCCGTCAGGCCGTTGACTTCTCCGACCAGATGAGCGGGGCGAGCCAGACTCCGCCCTGGCCCCAGCCGGCGCTGCTCACCCACCACGTGCCATGGTCCTCCACCACCTCGGCGGCGTGCGACGCCAGGTGGCCGGTGAGGCCGGCGGTGCTGAAGGAGAACGGGTCGCGGCTGCGGAACACGTCAGTGCCCACGTAGTCGCCGCGCGGACCGATGAACAGGTACCACCAGCCATGGTGGAACACCACGTACGGCGACTCGGTGCCGCCGCCAAAGGTGCCGGTGGCGGGATCGGTGAACGCGGTGGCGCTGGCACTCCAGTGGGTCAGGTCGGTGCTGGTGCGGTAGCGCACGACGTGGTTGCCGCCGGCCGGCGCGCTGGTCGCTGTGTAGTAGAGCACCCACTTGGAGCCAACCCGGGTGACCATCGGATCGCGCGCGTCGTAGCCGTCCCTGAACAGCGGGCCGGAGGGCAGCCGGGTCCAGTGGTAGAGGTCGGTCGAGGTGGCCAGGTTGATCTCGGCCTGGGTGTGGTCGGGCCCGCCGCCGGCGTAGAACATGTAGTAGACACGGCCGACGCGGATGACCTGCGGCGCCCAGAGATGGGTCTCGCCGTAGCCGGGGTCCACGGTGAGCGCGGGGGCCTGTTTGGTCCACGGGCCGGTCATGCTGGGTGCGGTGGCGTGCGCGAACTCGATCTCGTTGTCGGGGTCGGCCGGTTCGGCGTGGGTGATGCCGAACAGGTGCCAGGTACCCGAGGTGTCTTGAATGAAGGTGTGGTCGTTGACGTACCACTGCTGCGGCTCGCCGATGCTCGGGTCGTAGATCTTGGTGAAGGTACCGGCGCTGACCGTGTCTGGACTGCTCGCGACGGGATCGCCGGCCGCCATCGAGGGGGGCGCGGCCAGGGCGCCGAACAGCAGCCCGGCGATCGTCATCGCGGGCAGAAGTCTCCTGCTCCGCCGTTGCATGGAGTTCCTTCTCAACCTGGTAGCGGGAAAATCGTCAACCCGCGACGCAATATAACCGGTTTCGGTCGGGCGGAGCCACATACGAACGGAGGGGCGGCTCGGTGAGCCACCCCTCCGTTGTTCGAAAGAACCCTTATGCCTGTTTCTTCGCGAGTTTGCGCGCGACCGCGATCGTGTCGACGGGGCGCTCCATCCGAGGTCGAGTCACGTTCCTCGACATAGGCGCCCCGCCGCCCCGATAGCGGGCCTTCGGGGCGCGCGCGTGGTGGTCACTTTGATTGCCGCGACTCGGCACAGCGCTACTCATGCCTTGACGCGGCGCTGGCGCGGATCGAACGCGTCGCGCAGACCGTCGCCGATGAAGTTGATCGACAAGGAGATCAGCACGAGCACGACGAACGGGCCGAAGAACAGCCACGGCCGGTTCTGCACCTGGGCGTAGTTCTCCAGGATGATCCGGCCCAGTGACGTGTCCGGCGGCTGTACGCCGAGACCGATGAACGACAGCGCCGCCTCGACGAGCACCGCCTGGGCGACCGCCAGGGTCGCGTTCACCGTGATGCTGCCGACCATGTTCGGCACCAGGTGCCGGAAGATGATCCGTGGCGTCCCGGCTCCCGCGGCCTTGGCGGCCTCGACGAACTCGCGCTGCGACAAGGCCATCGCCTCGGCCCGTGTGATGCGCGCGATCGGCATCCAGGCGAACAGCGCCAGCACGCCGGCGACCACGTACCAGTTACCGTGCCCGAACACCTTCGCCATGATCGCGGCCGCCGCGATCTGCGGGACGATCAGGAAGAGGTCGGTCAGGCGGGACAACGCCGAGTCGGTGAAGCCCCGCAGGTACCCGGCCAGTGAGCCGAACACCACGCCGATCACCGTGGCCCCCACCGACACCACGACGGCGATCAACAGGGACAGCTGGGTGCCGCGCAGGATATTCGCCACCATGTCCTTGCCGACCTGCGTGGTACCCAGCGGAAAGTCCGAAGTGGGTTTCGAGAACGACGGGAAGCTGGTGTCCTCGTAGGCATGCGGCCAGAACAACGGCATGATGACCGCGATCAGCACGATCAGCAGGAGCACCCCTGTGCTGATCATGGCCAGCTTGTGACGGAGGAACTTGCGCAGGACGAGCTTGCCCTGGCTGACTGGTTCCGGAAGTACCTCGGGCGGTAGCGTGCCTTCGCGTTCAGCGGCCGCGGCCGCCTCGCCGGCAAGCAGTGAATTCATGTCAGCCAACGCGAATCCTCGGGTCCAGAATGCCGTAAATCAGGTCTGCGATCAGGTTGGCGACCACCACCAGGACAGCCACCACGACAAGCCAACCCATGAGTGTGTTGGGGTCGTTGTGGTTGACCGCGTCGACCAACAAGGTGCCCATACCGTGCCAGTTGAACACGGTTTCCGTGATGATCGCACCGGTCAGCACTCCGGCGAAGTTCACCGAGAACAGCGTCGCCACCGGAATCATCGCATTGCGGAAGGCGTGCCGGAAGATCACTCGCGCGCCCGACAACCCCTTGGCACGAGCCGTGCGCACGAAGTCCGTGTTCAGGGTCTCCAGCATCGAAGCGCGCTGGAACCGGCTGTAGGCGGCGAAACTGATCGCCATGATCGACAAAGTGGGTAGCAGGAACGCGCCCGAATATTTCGCCAGAAAATCGCCGACGCCGGTGGCCGTGAGGTTCTCCGGGCTAGTGGTTCGCAGCCACGGGTTACCGAGTACGTCGGACAATCCGAGGTCACGCACCCAGCCGTTGATCTGGATCGCGTACGTCTTGAGCACGATGGCGACACAGAAGATCGGCATCGAGAAGAGGAAGAACGCCAGCGTGGTGGCGGTGTAGTCGATGGCCGAGTACTGCTTGACCGCGGCCAGCACACCGATCGCGACACCGATGATGACCGCGAGGATCTCGGCGCCGATCACCAACCGGAGCGTGACCTCGAAGGCGGCCATCACCTTCGGGAACACCGGCTGCATGGCGTTACCCTGCGCGACCGAGACACCCCAGTCGCCCTGCACGAAGTTGGTGAGCCAGTGGAAGTAACGCGGAATCAACGGGAGGTCGAGGCCGAGTGACTTCTCTGTCGCGGCGATCGCCTCCGGGTTGACGTTGGGTCGCCCTTTGAGCTCACCCAGCGGATCCCCGGCGGCCGCGACCATCATGAAGACCGCGAAGGTCCCGACGAGCAGGACCGGGATCGAAATCGCCAGACGGCGAAGAATGTAGATAACCAGGTTCAACGAGAGTGCTCCTCATCCGGGCCTGGCCGAAAGTATGCAGCCGCACCCGTGTCCGCCGCGATTGGGGGTCGCCCAACGGACGACAGCTACTTCCGGAGGTACTCCGGTACTTCCGGAGGTAATCCGGGGGCCGGGCTCGTGGCCTGGCCCCCGGACTACATGTGGTCAGTGCCGAAGATCAGCTGGTCTTCTTCCACTCACCAGCGTTCCACAGCGCACCGTTGTACGACTGCATGTAAACGCTGTCCAGGCCACGGAAGGCCCACATGGACGGGGTCGAGAACAGCGGCATCGACGGGTAGTCCTCGGCGATCGCCGCGTCAGCGTCCTGGTAGTGCTTGACCGCCGTGGCCTCGTCGGTGGCCAGCACTGCCTGACTCAACGCCTCGTCGACCTTCGGGTTGGAGTACGCCTGGTAGTTCTGGCTACCCATCCCGTTCGCGCCCTTGGTCTCGAAGATCGGCTTCTGCCCCGACTTGAACGGCGGCGCGGACCAGCCGAACAGCGCGATGTCCCACTGACCCGTGCTGAGCCGGCCACCCTTGAGGAAGTTGGGGTCGAGGTCGTTCTTGACCTCGATGCCCGCGGCCTTGGCCTGCGAAATGACGATGTCGACCGTCTGGTTGCGGCGCGCGTTGTCGTTGTGCGAGATCGTCACCGAGAACCGCTGGCCGTTCTTCTGGTAGATACCGTCAGGCCCCAGGGTCCAGCCATCGGCCTCCAGCGTCTTCTTCGCCGCGTCGGCGCCCAGGCCCGTCTTCGAGCCGTACAGGTCCTTGTAGCCGGCTTCACCCGGGAAGTACAGCAGGTCGTTCAGCGGGGTGATGTCCGGCTGGACTTCCTTGAGCAGCTTGTCGGTGATCTCGGTCCGGTTGATCGCCTCGAAGAACGCCTTCCGGGCGGAGAGCTGGGACAGGACCGGGTTCTTGAAGTTGAGGTCCAGGTGCTCGTAGGTCAGCTGCGGCGCGGAACCGTAGATGACGCCCTGGGAGGACAGGCCCTTCATGGTGTCGGCCGCGGTCGCGTCGGGCTGCGTCGACGCCGCGATGTCGATCTCACCGTTCTGCAGCGCGGTCGCCATCGCCTTGGTGTCCGTGAACGCCTTGACGATGATCTTCTCCGGGCCGCCCTTGGCGCCGACCCAGTTCGGGTTCTTCTCGAGGGTGACGGCCTGCTGGTTCTCGTCGAAGGCGGTGATCATGTAGGGGCCGGACCCCGGCATGATGTCCTTCTTGAAACCCTTCCACTCGTTGGTCCAGAAGTCGCCGGCCTTCTTCAGGGTCGCGGGGTCGCTGGTCGGCGTGACCTTGGTGATGTCCGGGATGCCGGTCTGCTGCTCGAGGACGTGCGCGGGCAGCATCACACCGTTGTCGAACAGACCCTTGTAGTCGACATACGGCTGCGAGTAGGTGGTGACGAAGGTCTGGTCATCGGTGCACTCGGCCTTGTCGATCAGCTCGTAGCCGGTGGTGGAAACCGCGTTGAAGTCTTTCACCTTGCCGCTGTCGGCAAGCCACGCCAGGTAGTAGTCCTTGCAGTTCCACGGGGCCCCGTCGGACCACTTGACGCCCGGCTTGATCTTGTAGGTCACCGTGAACGGGCTCGTGGAGGTCACATCCCAGGAGTCCAGCACGTCACTGTTCAACAGCACCTTGTTGTTGCCGTCGAGCACGTCAGAGCCGGAGAGAACCTGGTTGATGACGTAGATGTTGTACGAGGTGTTGGTGTCCGGCGTGACGTTGTTGTACGCCGAGAAGCCCTCGTCGACGCCCACCGTGACCGGGCCCGGGAAGCTCGGTACGTCACCCAGCTTGAACGTGCCGGCGGCGGCGTTTTCCGCCTTGCCGACCGCCATGGCCTTGATATCGGTGCTCGAACCGTTCGGGCTCGTGCCACCGTTATCGCTGCTGCCTCCGCATGCGCTCAGCACAAGCGCGGCAGCCGCAGCCATGGTTACGGCTGAGGCTGCTTTCAGTCTCATCATTTACTGGTGCCCTCCTAGCACTGGGCCAAAGCCCACACCACTCCGGTGTCGGGCCGGAGCTTATGCCACACCGTTGGAAGTGTCGGAAGCGTCCGGCGCACTGCGGATGAACGGTAGAAAGGCGAGCACAAGGAGTCATCTACCCGGGGGTAATTGTAACCAAAGGGTGACTTCCAGATACCATGAGGACACTCGTTGGTTACTTACCGCCACGCATCGGCCGGTTCCTCGTTAACCCGAATGGAGCATCCGGGGTGATCGGCCGGCGACCTCAGCGACCGCTGGTGCGGGTGGGAGTGGGTCCACGCGTCCATTCGACGGGGGTTGAACCGAACGGGCCGACCATGGGTGGCCCCTGAGTCACCCCGGCGATGGTGGAGTTGATCGCCAGCGTGTCGGCGAGCTGGAACAGCGGCAGGACGATGTGTTGAGCCCACAGTTTCGGCTCCAGCTCGGCGAGCGCGTCGTTGAGCGGCTTCACACCGGAGAGGGCGTCATCGATCGTCGGCTGAAGCGCCGGGTCGCACACCCCCGCCGGATTGGCCGGGACGATCGGTGCGGCGCTGCCCTTGGTGGCCTGCCCAGGCCGGCAACCGAAGGTCGACGCCAATACCGAGGCGTGGTCCCCGCCGACCGGCATCGGCACCACGGCGATGTCCACACCCACGCTGCCGGAGCTGTCCGTGGCGGGCTGCCCGCTCTGGCTCACCGGCATGGCCAGCAGGGTGGAGAACAGGTCGCGCGGTTGCGGGTTGATCGTGGTGACGGCGATCCCGGCGGCGGTCAGCTCCCGGGCCAGCTCCTTGGCGATGCTCGCGTAGGGCTCCAGGCGTCCGGGCGAGGCGATCACGAGTGTCAGCTGTTTACCGTCCTTCCGCCAGGTGCCCGCCTCCTTGAGATAGCCGGCGCTGTTCAACAGCTCCTCGGCCTTGGCCGGGTCCGGCACGCCGGTGCCGCCGGGGATGGTGGCCGCGTATCCGGGCGCGGACGGCGGAATCACCTGCGCGTCGGCCCGCAGGCTCGCCGACGGACCACCGGAAGTGCCTTCGTCGATCAGCTTGTTGCGGTCGATCAACGCGGCCACTCCGGCTCGCACGTCGTCGTTGGCCAACAGGCCGTTCACCGGCCGCAACAGGACATCGGCCGTGCGCGCGTCCGGGATCGTCTGCAACTGCACTGCGTCGCCGAGCTGCTGGAACAGATTCAGGCCGGCGCTGTCGGTGCGGGACAACACGAACTGGTCGTTGCCGGACAGCAACGCGGCCCGCATGCTCGGCTCGTCCGCACGGCGGAGCACAAGCTGGTCGATCGCCGCGGGCCTGTCCCAGTACCGCTCGTTGCGCTCGAGGATGATCTCACCGCGCGCGTTGTCCAGTTGCTTGATGGAAAACGGGCCGCCATAGGCCGGGAAGCTGGTGGCCAGCGCGCCCTGCCAGCCGCCAGGAGCGTCCTTGAGCAGGTGCGAGGGCAGCAGGTCGGAGAACAGCGTCTGCCAACCCGGGTACGGCTGCGAGAAGGTGACCACCACCCCCTTGCCGCCGTCCTTGGGCTGGATGTCGGAGATCAGCCGGTAGCCCGCCGGCCCGACCACCCCGGGCTGGTCCCGCATCACTTCCCGGAGGTAGGTGAAGTCCTCGACGGCGATCGGCGCGCCATCGGACCAGGAGGCGTCCGGCCGGATCTGGTAGGTCACCGTGAACGGCTCCTGCGAGGTGACCTCGGCCGAGCGCATCAACGTCGGGTCCAGCTGGTACTGGCCTTCGTCGGTAAGCCGGAACACCGAGGGAAGGAGCAGCTGGGACAGCGCGGTGGTGATGCTCGACTGGTCGGCGAGGTTGTGCGGGTTGTAGCCGCCGGCGATGTCGTCGACGCCGATCACGATCTGCGACGGGGTGGTCGCGGTCGAGGACTGGGAGACCGGCGAGGTCACCACCGGCGCGGGCGGCGTCGATGTGCAGGCAGCGAGGGTGGCCGCGAGCGCCAGTACCAGTACCAGTGCTGCCGCTTTGCCACTCTTCCGCAACGCTGCCTCCCCTTGGCGCCGACGTGCCCCGGTGGTGTCACAGGGGCAATTACCGCGGTAACGAGACTGCCAGATCCCCTCCGCAGCCTTCACGGCGGACAAAGGTACCGCCAAAAGGCGGACGCGAGGCAGCGGCTCTCGGTTCCCACGGATACGGTGCGTTCAGCCGGCAAGGCCGGCTTTCACAAGCGGCGGAGCCGCTTACCGTGAGGCCGTCTTTGACAGAGCGGCGTCAGCCGCTTGCGGTGAGGCCGTCTTCCAACAAGCGGTGTCAGCCGCTTGCGGTGAGGCACGCAACCGGCACCCTGCAGCCAAACTCTCACGCACCGCCACGCAAACCAGGCGAAACAGTCTCCGCGGTTAGCTTGCGGCGTCGCGGGACTTGGCTCGAGACCGCTCCTTGGCGCGCTGTGCGCCGTCGAGCGTCACCTTGCGTACCCGGATGGCCTCCGGCCCGACCTCGACACACTCGTCGACCGAGCAGAACTCCAGCGCCTCCTCCAGGCCCAGCTTGCGCGGACGGGCCAGGCGCTCCAGCTCGTCGCCGGTCGACGAGCGCATGTTGGTTAGTTTCTTTTCCTTGGTGATGTTGATGTCGAGGTCCTCGGCCCGCGGGTTCTCACCCACCACCATGCCCTCGTACACGTCGGCGCCCGGCTCCACGAAGAACGTGCCACGATCCGCGAGCTGAATCATCGCGTACCCGGTCACCGGGCCCGAGCGGTCGGCGACCAACGAGCCGCTGTGCCGGGTGCGGATCTCGCCCGCCCACGGGAAGTAGCCCTCGAACACGTGGTTGGCGATGCCGGTGCCGCGGGTCTCGGTCAGGAAGTCGGTGCGGAACCCGATCAGCCCGCGCGCGGGCAGCACGTACTCCAGGCGGATGCGGCCGGAGCCGTTGCCGCCCATGTGCTCCATGCGGCCCTTGCGCGCGGCCAGCAGCTGGGTGATCGCGCCGAGGTGCTCCTCGGGCGAGTCGATGGTCAGCCGCTCGAACGGCTCGTGCACCTTGCCGTCGATGATCCTGGTGACCACCTGCGGCTTGCCGGCGGTCAGCTCGAAGCCCTCCCGCCGCATCTGCTCGACCAGGATCGCCAGCGCGAGCTCGCCCCGGCCCTGCACCTCCCAGGTGTCCGGCCGATCGGTGGGCAGCACGCGGATGCTCACGTTGCCCACCAGTTCGGCGTCCAGCCGCGACTTCACCAGCCGCGCGGTGAGCTTGTCACCGCCGTTGCGCCCGGCCAGCGGGGAGGTGTTGACACCGATGGTCATCGAGATGGCGGGCTCGTCCACGGTGATCCGCGGCAACGCCTCGGGGTGCTCCGGATCGGCCAGCGTGTCGCCGATGGTGATGTCCGGGATGCCCGCGATGGCCACCAGATCGCCGGCCGCGGCCTCCTGCGCGGGCACCCGCGCCAGGCCCTCGGTGACCAGCAGCTCGGAGACGCGGACCTGCTGGGTGCTGCCGTCGGCGCGCAGCCACGCGACGGTCTGGCCCTTGCGCAGCCGGCCGGAGTGGATGCGGATCAACGCGATGCGGCCCAGGAAGTTGGACGCGTCGAGGTTGGTGACCAGCGCGCGCAGCGGGGCCTCGGCGTCGGCGCGGGGCGGCGGCACGTGGCGCAGCAGGGTCTCGAACAGCGGGTCGAGGTTGTCGTCCTCCGGCAGGGAGGCGTCCGCGGGCCGCTCCAGGCTTGCCCGGCCCGCCCGCGCGGACGCATAGACGACCGGCAGGTCCAGCACGGCATCCAGGTCGGCGTCTTCGATGTCGCCGGCGAGATCCAGCAGAAGGTCGTGCGTTTCCTCGACGACCTCGGCGATCCGCGCGTCCGGACGGTCCACCTTGTTCACCACGAGCACGACCGGCAGGCCCGCCTCGAGCGTCTTGCGGAGCACGAAACGCGTCTGCGGCAAGGGGCCTTCGCTCGCGTCGACGAGCAGCACCACACCGTCCACCATGGACAGGCCGCGTTCCACCTCGCCGCCGAAGTCGGCGTGGCCGGGCGTGTCGATCACGTTGATGGTGACCGGGCCGTCCGGGGTCCCCCGGCGGATCGCGGTGTTCTTGGCGAGAATGGTGATGCCCTTCTCGCGCTCCAGCTCACCGGAGTCGAGCACCCGGTCGACGACCTCCGCCCGCTCGGCGAACGCACCGGACTGACGCAGCATGGCATCGACCAGGGTGGTCTTGCCGTGGTCCACGTGTGCCACGATGGCCACATTGCGCAGGTCTGTGCGGACCTTCTGGGCGGTTACTGCGGGCACGCGTAGGCTCCTGTGGTTAGTGCGGGTGGGAGACCGCCTGCGGGCCCCGCGGCCATACGCGGTCGCATTCAGGATACCCGCCGCCCGTCTGTGACCAGCGCCACCGTTGACCCGAAGTGGTGAACGTAGGGCTGAAGGCGCTTTCAAAGTCCATGAGTGGCCCGTTCGTGTCGATTTTTGGGAGTAACGGGTCACTCATACCCGGGAACGCAACGGTGCCGGTGGCCGGTGGCGTCCGGCCTGGGTTATGGTTGCGGGATGAACAGCTTCGTGACCACCTGGTGGCCGCCCGACGGCGGCCCGCGAAGCTGACAATCCTGTCCGATGGCCGCCCGGTGGGCGGCCTTCGTTCTTCCAGGAGTCTTCCCCGGGCGGCAAAACCCCAGGGAAAGCAAACATGAAAGTCTCCGGGATCACCCCCTCCGGCCGTCCGCAGCTCGGCAACTACCTGGGCGCGATCCGGCGCTGGGCGGTCGACGGGTCCGAGCACGACCTCTATTTCATCGGCGACCTGCACGCGATGACCACCACGCACAATCCCGCGAAACTGCGGGCGCAGGCCGACGAGTCGCTGGCCGTGCTCGTCGCGTCGGGAATCTCACCGGAACGGGTGTTCGTGCAGTCCGATCTGGCGCGGGAACTCGGCGCGCTCACCTGGGTGCTGGAATGCACCTGCAGTTACGGCGAGGCGGCCCGGATGATTCAGTTCAAGGAGAAGGCCGACGGGCAGGCCGGCGTCCGGCTGAGCCTGTTCACCTACCCGGTACTGATGGCGGCCGACATCCTGCTGCAGGGCGCCTCGGAGGTGCCGGTCGGCGAAGACCAGAGTCAGCACGTCGAACTGGCCCGGGCGCTCGCGCGGCGCTTCAACGCGACCTACGGCGAGGTGTTCACCGTCCCTCGCGCCGTGCTGCCGCTCACCGGGGCGCGGGTGCGTGACCTGACCGACCCGTCCCGGAAGATGTCGAAATCCAGTCCGGACGCGGGAGGCGTGGTGTTCGTGCTCGATGAGCCCGACCTGATCCGGCGCAAGATCCGGCGCGCGGTGACCGACAGCGGGTCCACCCCGGTCTACGACCCGGACGGGCGGCCCGGCGTGGCGAACCTGCTGGAGATCCTCGCGGCCTGCACCGATCGCAGTCCACGGGACGTGGCGGGCGAGCATGCCACGTATGGCGCCTTGAAGGAGGCCGTCGCCGAGGCAGTGGTCGAGGCGCTACGCCCCGTCCGGGAGCGCACCACCGAACTGCTCGGCGACCCGGCCGAGCTGGCGCGCATCCGCAAGGCCGGTGCCGCCCGCGCGGCCGAACGCGGCGAGCACCGGTTGAACTCGGCGCTGCGGCTCATCGGCGCGACGGCGTCCTGAACCGGAACTCAGCCTCCCGAACCCAGAACTCAGCCTCCCGAACCGGGAACTCAGCCTCCCGAACCGGGAACTCAGCGTCCTGAGCCGGGGACACGCCGGGACTCGGTGTGTCCCCGGCTCAGGCACGCGAGTCCCCGGTCCAGGCACGCGAGTTCCCGGTCCAGGCACGCATGTGCCCGGTCCAGGCACGCATGTGCCCGGTCCAGGCACGCATGTGCCCGGTTCGGGCGCGCGTGTGCCCGGTTGAGCCCGCTAGTCCGTCAGCAGGGACCTCAGCGCGGGCAGGAGCTCGAGGTCGGCCGGGAGCCACGGCACGCTCTCCAGCGAGGAGGCGTGAATCCACCGCAATGCGTGATGCTCCAACGGTTTCGGATCCGCCGCCGGGTCGGCGAGCCGGGCGGCGTAGGCGTGCAACACGAGCCCGGCTCGCAACGGCACCTCGCTGCCCACGCGCTCGCCCACGACCACGTCGACCCCGAGTTCCTCGTGGCATTCCCGGCGCAGGGCGTCCACTTCGGACTCGCCCGGCTCGACCCGGCCGCCGGGCAGCTCCCACCGGCCGGCCACCTCCACCGGGTAGGACCGCTGCTGGGCGAGCAGGGCGCCGCCCCGCACGATGGCCGCACCCACGATGACCTTCACGGGGTGCACACGGTACCGGCACCCACACGGGTGGGCCCTCACGCCCCGGGACCCGCCACGCGCCAGATCACCTGGAACCGCGCGCCGCCCTCGGGGGACTCGCCCACCGAGACCCGGCCGCCGCGCCGCCGCACCGTCTCGGCGACCATCGCCAGCCCGAGTCCGGTCCCGCCGGACGAGCGGGCCCGGTCGTCGGAAACCCGGTAGAACCGGTCGAAGACGCGCCCCCGGTGCTCGGGCGGGACGCCCGGCCCGTCGTCGTCCACCACCACCCGGACCGTGGACCGGCCGGGCAGCACGGAAACCACGATCTGTGAACGCGCGTACCGGCAAGCGTTGCGCAGCAAGTTGTTCAGCACCAGTTCGACCTCGGCCTGCGTGGCATGCGCCCACGCCCGGCCAAGGGGTCCCGACACTCGAGCCGGTGGGGCACCGGGCGGCAACCGGTGCACCGCGGCGCGCGCCTCGGTGACCAGTTCCACCGGCTCGGCCGGGGGCAGCTCGCCCGCGTCCGACCTGGCGAGCGCGAGCAGACCGTCCAGCAGCGCGGACAGCCGTTCGGACTCGGCGAGGATGTCGGCGAGCGTTTCCTGGGCCAGCTCCGGGTCCGGATTGGCCACCGCGACCTCGGCCTGCACCCGGATCGACGCCACCGGAGACCGCAGTTCGTGCGCGGCGTCGCCGGTGAACCGCCGCAACCGCTGCGCGGCCTCCTCCTGCCGGGCCAGCAACGCGTTGAAGTCGGAGGCCAGCGCGCGCAGCTCGTCGTCGGCGTCGGGCAGCGGCAGCCGGCTCCCCGATGGCAGGGCGCGCACCGAGCGCCGCATCCGCCCGACCGGCCGTAGCGCAAGCCGCACCACCATCCAGGTCGCCACCGCGGCCAGCACCGCGCCGATCGACGCCGCCCACAGCAGCCAGTGCGAAGCCATTCGCACCGAGGCGTTGAGCCCGATCAGGCCGGTTCCGGCGACCACGAGACGCGGCGTGCCCTCCGGCGTGAACACGACGGAGCCCAGCCACCGCACCCGCGGCTGATCCGCGCCGGTGTTGAGCGGCTGCCCCGCCTTGAGCGTGCGGACCTCAAGCGCGTCGAGGCCGGTCGCCGGGCCGCCGTCGACCGGCGAACCGGCGATGTCGAGCACGCGGAGGGTGACCCCGTCCACCGGGCCGGGCAGCCGTCCCGCCGACACGGCCGCCGTCGCCGGGGCCAGGGCCTGCGCGAGTTCGTTGTCCGCCGACTCCATCCGCAGCGGCCCGAGCCCGCGGCCGGCGACCACCGCCAGCCCGAGCAGGGCGGCCAGCGTGACCGCCGCCACCGACACGGTGATCCGCAGCCACATCGGCCGGCGGCTCCACAGCGCGGCCGGCGAAGGCATTCGTGGCCGTGATCGCGCCTGGATCGGCAAGGCTTCCGTCCGTGCCGGCTCGCCGGCCTGGCGCGACCGAACCCGCTCAATGGTCACCCGGACAGAACCTCGTCGAGCTGTGGATCCGAAGCCAGGTAGCCGTGCCCGCGCACGGTGCGCACCAGCGACCCGGCGCCCACTGCGTCGAGCTTGCGCCGCACGTAGCCGACGTACACCTCGACGACGTTGCGCGTGGCCGCCTGCTCGTCACCCCACACCGCGCGCAGCAACTCGTCCTTGGTCACCACCGTGCCTGCCCGCCCGACCAGCACCTCCAGCAGCCCGAACTCGCGCGGGCTCAGCGCGACCGGGTCATCGTGCCAGCGCACCTCGCGGGTCGCCCGGTCCACCACCAGCCCGCCGATCCGCAGCGGGCCACGGCCCTGACCCTCCTGCTGCGCACGGCGCAGCACCGCACGCACCTGCGCGACCAGCACCACGAACGAGAAGGGCTTGACCAGGTAGCCATCGGCGCCCAGATCGAGCCCGTCCGCCTGATCTATCTCGCCGTCCTTCGCCGACACCAGCAGCACGGGCGTGGAGATTCCCTCCGCGCGCAACCGCTGAAGCACGCGGTAACCGGACAAGCCCGGCAGCATGATGTCCAACAGCAGTACATCGAACGAGCCGGTCTGGGCGAGCCGCAGCCCGCTCGGCCCGTCCACCGCGGTAACGACGTCCATACCCTCCGCGCGCAGCCCACGCTGCAATGCCTTGCGCACACCGGGTTCGTCGTCCACCACCAGCACTCGAGGCTTCACACGCCCAAGACTGCCGTGAAGTCCAGCGAAAAGTCGAATCGGTTGCCGCCTCTTTCCGCCGATAATGCCCGTATTCTCAGCACTCTCTCAGCCCGATCGCCTGGCGCGGCGCTTTCTCAGGTCGATCTCAGAACCCGTCGAGCATCGTGATCGCAGGGGAAAGAGCACACTGAGGGTGCTCGCCGACACAGGAAGAGACTGAGGATGCAAGCGAAGACGAAGGCGATCACAGCGGCGGTGACCGGGTGCGCGCTGGGCGTGGGCGGGCTGGCATGGCTCGCGATGCCGGCCAGTGCGGGCGAGGCTCCGCCCTCACTCCCGCCGGTCAGCGCCGAGGAGCTGGTGCAGTCGGTGCTGTCGACCACGACTCCCGCGCTCGACGGAACCGTGCAAGTGACCAACAACCTCGGGCTGCCGACGTCCACACTGCCGGGCGGTACCAGCCTGAACATCGACTCGGCCCACGTCTACAACGACGGCAACGGCAACTCCAAGCTGTCGGTGCAGCAGGGAGACGCCGACACGACCGTCGTGCACAACGGCACCACGGTCTGGACGTACCAGTCGAAGGACAACAAGGCGACCAAGGTCACCGTGCCCGCCGACAAGTGGGATTCGAAGGCCGAAACCTCCGACCCGGCGGCCATGGCCAGCCAGCTGGTCGCGAAGATCCGGGAAACCAGCACGGTCAACATCGAGGGCACCGCGCGGGTCGCCGGCCGGGCCGCCTACGAGGTGGTGCTCACGCCCAAGCCGACCGAGCGCACGCTGCTGCGCGAGATCCGCATCGACGTGGACGCCGAGAAGCGCGTGCCGCTGCGGCTGGCCGTGATGTCCAACGGCACCGACAAGCCGGCGCTGCAGGTCGGGTTCACCGACGTCCAGTTCCGCGCGCAGCCCGCGAGCGAGTTCCAGTTCACCCCGCCCCAGGGCGCGAAGGTGACCGAGGAGCAGGCCAACATGCCGGAGCCCAACCGCGCCGAGGGGATGACCAAGCTCGTCGGCGACGGCTGGGACACCGTGCTCACCGGCTCCATGCCGGCCACCGCGCTGCAGCCGCAGCAGCAGGGCAAGGGCAAGTACGGGCAGCAGGCCGACCCGCAGCAACTGCTGCAGCGCTTCGCCAAGCCGGTCAGCGGCCCGTTCGGGACCGGCTACGTGTTCAGCACGACCGCCGGCACGGCGTTGCTCACCGACGACGGCCGGTTCGCCATCGGCGCGGTGCCCGAGCAGGTGCTGATCGAGGCGCTGGGGTCGAAGTGACTTCAGCGGCATCCGGGGTGACCGTCTCGAATGAGGCGGTCACCCCCGCTCCGGCGCTGGCCGCGCGGACCAGGGGGCTGCGCAAGGTGTACCGGAGCACGGTGGCGGTGGACCAGGTGGATCTGGAGGTGCCCGAGGGCGCCGTGCTGGGCATGCTGGGCCCCAACGGGTCCGGCAAGACCACGACCATCCGGATGCTGCTCGGCCTGGTCCGGCCCACCGAGGGCGAGGTGGAACTGCTCGGCCAGCCGATGCCCGAAGGGGCCGGCTGCGCGCTGCCGGATGTGGGCGCGCTGGTGGAAGGGCCGGGCTTCCACCCGTTCCTGTCCGGCTGGGAGAACCTGTACCGGGCCGCCGCCGCGGAACCCCGACTGTCCGATCCGGACCGGAAGGGCGCGGTGTCGGATGCGCTGGAACGCGTCGGGCTGGCCGGCGCGGCGCACCGGCGCTACCGCGCCTACTCGCTGGGCATGAAGCAGCGCCTCGGGCTCGCGGCCGCGCTGCTGGTGCCCCGGCGCCTGGTGGTGCTGGACGAGCCGACCAACGGGCTCGACCCGGCAGGCACCCGGGAGATCCGCAAGATCATCGGCGAACTCCATGCGGAGGGGGTCACCGTACTGGTGTCCTCACACCTACTCGCCGAGGTCGAGGCCACCTGCACGCACGTCGCCGTGCTCCACGACGGCATGATCGTCGCCCAGGGCGAACTGGACGAGTTGCTGGAGTCGGGCAGCGCGGGCCTGCTGGTGTCCACACCGGACGGCGACCAGGCCTTGGGGGCGTTGCGGGACAACAGGATTCCCGGCAAGCTCACCCGAGACGGAGTCCGGGCCGATCTGACCGCGGCCACCGCGCCACAGGTGGTGGCGGCCCTGGTGAACGCCGGGGTGGCGGTGTACGAGGTGCGCCGCGAGCGCACCGGGCTGGAGGACCTGTTCGCCCGGCTCACCCAGCACGAGGAGACCGGACCGCACAGTCTGTCCGAAGTGGACGAGGTGACCACATGACGGCGATGGCCGTGACCGCGCCGAAGGCGGCGCACGTCGGGATGTTCCGGCTCTACCGGGCCGAGTTGCGGTGGATCTTCCGTCGCCCGCGGACCCTGGTCGTGCTCGGGCTCCTCGCGATCATCCCCGCGGTGATCGGGACAGCGCTGGCCATCGGCCGCGCGACCAACAATGGCCCCGGCAACGGCGGCGAGGCGCTGCTCACCTCGGCCACCGGGAACGCGCTGGCCCTGCCCATCGCCGCGCTCATGGTGTCGCTGAACCTGATGCTGCCGCTGACCAGCGCCATGTCGGCCGGAGACGCACTGGCCGGCGAGCTGACGCACGGCACGCTGCGGGGCTGGCTGCTGGCTCCGGTGAGCCGGGGCCGGCTGCTGGCCGTGAAGGCGCTAGGCGTGGCCACGTTCACCCTGGCCTCGACGGTGCTGATGGCGATCGTCGGCGTGATCACCGGGTTGGTGATGAACGGTACCGGCGGGCTGTTCACCCTGTCCGGCACCACACTCTCGTTCCCGCAAGCGATGGGCAACGTGGCGCTCGCGGCGGTCTGGGTAACGCTCCAGCTGTGGGCGATCGGGGCGGTGGCGCTGGCGATCTCCGCATGCACCGAACATCCGATGCTGGTGGTGGTCTCGGTGCTGGCCGGCACGATCGTGTTCACCGTGCTGCTCCTGCTGTCCGCTGTGGACTGGCTGCACCCGTTCCTGTTGCCGCGTTCCTGGGACTCGCTCGTCGACGTGCTGCGCGATCCGATTCCCAGCGCGGGCCTGACCGAGGGAGCCGTCCGCGCGCTGTGCTACATCGTGATCGGGCTGTCCCTCGCCTACGCGCGCCTGTCCACCCGTGACGGCTGAGACTTGCGCGGGTAGCCAGCGGAGTGACTTCCGGTGTCTCATGGAGCACATGGCAGAGTTACTTAACGACGAAGAGATCTCGGACGCGTTGACGAAGCTGCCCACCTGGCAGCGCGAGGGCGACTCCATCACGCGCACCGCGGAGCTCGCCAGCTTCGGCCAGGCGATGGAGGCGGTGAACCGGGTCGCCGAGCTCGCGGAGAGCGTCAACCACCACCCGGACATCGACATCCGGTGGCGGAACGTGACCTTCCGGCTCAGCACGCACTCGGCCGGCGGGCTGACCGCCAAGGACGTCTCCCTCGCCGAGCAGATCGACGAGACCATCGACAACCTGTGATCCCGGCGCCCGGGCAACCCCCGGGTGAGCGTCACCGGCCACGTGGGCGCGACGCTCGCCAGCGACCGTCTCGACGTGAAGGTCAAGGCGACGCAGAGGGGACGCGCGATGGCGAAAATCATGGTCAGGGCGGGCCGAAAGCTGGCCGGCTTGGCCCTGCTCTTCACCCTGTCGATCCTGTCCACACCGGCTTTCCTGGGCACCGCACAGGCCGCGGAGAGCGCGAGCACCGCACCAACGACCCAAAGTGCGCGGCGCGTGCCTCCGGCGGCTCCCGCGAGCGACACGCGGGTGATCGTCGTGGGCGCGGTGGTGCTGGCGATAATCGTCGGGATCGCGGCCGCGGTGTTGTGGTACGCGTCGCGTCATCGTGATCCGCTCAGGTGAGGCTCCCGATGGCGTGAACCGGGAACTCACTGACCCCAATCGGGAACTCAGGGTCCTCAATCGGGAACTCGGCGTCCCCGGGCGGGGACACGCGTGCCTGAAGCGGGGACACGCCTAGCTGCGGTTGGCGAGCACGATGTAGGTCACGATCGCGCCGATGACCAGGACCGCGGTGACGACCGCCAGAGTGATCTTGAGAGCGCTGTAGGGACGTTCGCCCCGCACCTCGCCGGTACGGCCGTTGATGAACACGTGGAACCGCTTGCCGCCGTAGATGTAGAACGCGACCCAGACCGGCAGCAACATCAGCTTGAACGTCACGTCCGCGTAGCTGGTATCGACCCGGTCGACGCGCTGTTGGTCACCGCCGATGTCGTGGCGGCAATCGTCGTGGATCACCGGCGCCATCCGGCGTTTGGCCTCCTCCAGGCCGACCTCCGGCTCCACGTCGTAGCGGAGGGTGTGATACCCCGCGAGGTACTGCGCCTGGAACGGAACCGCGTCTCGCAGCGGCCACGGCGCCAGCTCGTCGAGCCGCTTCACCGGCACGTACCCGGTTCCCGGCACCAGAACGTCATCGAAGAACCGGCTGACCGTGCCGCTGGCCGGGTACCAGCGGGTCCGGCGAACCTGCCGGGTGCGCCGGTTTCCGTTGCTGTCGGTGTAGTGCTCGGTCACGTAGTAGTACTGGCCGCGTGCGCCGGTGTACCGCGAGGTCGTGTTCGCGTCGTAGGTCCAGTGCGGCAGGTAGGTGCCCTTGGTGGACTCCGCTTCCGAGACCTTCTTCAGTGCCGACGGTGCGAACCGGCGGGACGAGACCCACCCACGCAGCGCGAGCCGCATGCCGCCGGTATCGACGGCGAAGGGCAGCACCGCTTCCGGCAGGATCTGGCCGACCGCCGCCGGGTCCACCACGAGTGGTGCAGAGCAGAACTGGCACCGCCCGGACAGCTCGTTGCTCTGAGTCCGGGCACCACACTGCTGACAGAGGAGCTCGTGCGTTCCCACCGTGCCGACCGGCTTGCGGGGCAGCGTCGCCAGCTCGGCGATCGGATGCTCCAGCACCGGCCGGTGGTCCGCCTGGATCTGCTGCTCGTACCCGCAGTACGGGCAGCGCAGCACGGTGGTGCCGGGAGCGAACTCGACGCGGGCACCACAACCACCGCACGGGTAGGACTGTGGCGACACCGACGGATACGAGGTCTCTGTCATCGCCTCTCCTCCGCGGGTTTGCGCGCGACCGTGTCCTGTGGGGGTTCAGCCTCCACGCCCCGACCGAGGGCAAACCGCCAGACGCTCTGCCTTGCGGGGGCTCCGCCCCCACACCCCCGACTGGGGGCAAGCCCCCAGACCCCCTTGACCGTGTCGACGAAGCGCTGCATAGAGGGTCGGGTCAGGTCCACGACGCGGGCGCCGCGCGGCCCCGAGAGCGGGACAAAGGCGCGCGCTCGGTGGTCACCGTGGTTGCCGCGACTTGCCACAGGGAGTGTCATGCTCAGGCCTGCGGCGGCAGGGGCGGCGGGGTGCTGCCCAGCAACGTCGCCAGCTCCGGCACCTGCGCGGCCGGCACCCAGCCCGCCATCCCCGTCTTCCAGACCAGCGTGGCCGGGGTGAGCGTGCCATCCGCAACGTGCGCGGCGAGCGCGCCGTGGTCGAACGGCCCCAACTGCTGGCCGTTCGCGCCCAGATACCACTGATCGGTGGTGGGCAGCGGCGGCGGTGCGGACGTTGGTTGCGGTGCGGGCGCCGGTGGTTGCGCTGCCGGCGCGGGTTGCGCGAGACCGGCCGCCATCTGCTGGCCCAGCGCCACGCCCATGCCGATCCCGAGTCCCTCGCCGGCCCCGCCACCCGGGTTGTTCGCCGCGTCGCCGATGGCGTTCGCGGTCTGGAACCTCGTGTACTGGCCGAGGTCGCCGAGGATGCCCATCTGGGTCCGCTTGTCCAGCGCCGCCTCGACCTCCGGCGGCAGCGAGATGTTCTCGACGACGAACTTCGCGATCTGGATGCCGCTGCCGGTCAGCTCCTGGTTGAGCACCCCGGCCAGCCGGTCGCCGATCTCACCCTGGCGAGCGGCCAGGTCGAGCATCGGGACCCCGGCGTTGGCCAGCGCGGTCCCGAGCCGGCCGACGATGAGCTGCCGCAGGAACTCCGACACCTCCTCGGTGCGAAACTCCGGATCGGTGCCGACCAGCTCGCGCAGCAGGGTCGGCGGATCGACCACGCGCACGGCGAAGGCGCCGAAGGCCCGCAGCCGGACCATGCCGAACTCGGGGTCCCGCAGGATGACCGGGTTCTGGGTGCCCCACTTCAGGTCGGTGAACTGGCGGGTGTTGACGAAGTAGACCTCGGCCTTGAACGGCGACTGGAAGCCGTATTTCCAGCCCTTCAAGGTGGACAGGATCGGCATGTTCTGCGTCTGGAGCGTGTACGTGCCGGGAGCGAAGGCATCGGCGATCCGG
Organism: Amycolatopsis taiwanensis DSM 45107; assembly: GCF_000519205.1. GTDB lineage: Bacteria > Actinomycetota > Actinomycetes > Mycobacteriales > Pseudonocardiaceae > Amycolatopsis_E > Amycolatopsis_E taiwanensis. Next base: position 73,182 of record NZ_JAFB01000016.1, read on the forward strand.
CCCTCGTTGACGAACACGGCCGACTGGGACTCACGGACGATGAGCTTGGCGCCCATCTTGATCTCGTTCTCGTAGCGCGGGAAACGCCAGACGATCGTGTCGCGGCTGGCGTCCAGCCACTCGATGATGTCGATCAGCTCGCCGCGGAGCTTGTCCATGAAACCCACGTGGGTTCCCCCCTCGTCACCTCGCCGCTGTCCGGCCGACCATAGCAAAAAGGGCCCGGACCGAAAGCAATATCGGCTGAGGTCCTGACCTGCGCATGCGAGGCGACCCCGGCTCACGATGCGGCTTTCCGCGCTATGCCGCGGAAAGCCGACCACCATTACGTTTCTCTGCGTGAGGAATCGCTCAGGCCGACTGGTCCTTGGCGAGCCAGGCCGCGACCTGGGTCCGCGTGCTGAAGCCGAGCTTGGCCAGGATGTGGTCGACGTGGCTGTCCACGGTGCGTCGCGAAATCACCAGCGCATCGGCGATCTCCCGGTTCGTCCTGCCCGCCGCGACCAGCTCGGCAACCTGCCGCTCCCGCTTGGTCAACACCGCCGGCGCGTCTTCCGGCTTCGGCTCCGCCGCGGGAGGAGGCACCTGCTCACCCAGTGCGAAGGCGAACGCTTCCTGCGACGACAGCTGCGCGCCACGCTGTTCGGCGGTCCGATAAGCCCGCTCACCCAGCGCGGCGCGGGTGCGCTCGATGGCTTGCGTGTGCCAGTTGAGCAGCCTGTCGAAGCCGAACAGCGGCTTGCCGATCGCCTGCCACCGCCTGCCCGCCGCACCGAACAGCACCGCCGCCCGCCGCGGATCGTCTTCCGCGATCGCCACCCAGCCGAACACCTCCATGCAGAACGGGATGCCCAACTGGTCGTCGAACTGCTCCATCGTCCGCAAAGACTCGTGGAGTTCGGCGGCAGCTTCGGCGTGCTGCCCTATTTCCCAGCGCACCACGCCGAGGTTCCAGGCCGTCCACGACAAGGCCCAGCGCTCGCCCTGCGCGGCACAGATCGCCTTGCCCTCGTTCAGCAGGTCCACCGCGTCGCCGACCCGGCCCTCCATCATCGCGACCCTCGCGAGTTGCGAGAAGATGATCAGAGCCGGCGCGGTCCACTGGCCGCGCCGACGATGCCGGGACAGCGCGTCCGAAAGCAGGGGCATCGCGCGATCGAGGTTGTTGAGAAAGGTCTCGGCTCCGCCGAGGAACTGGAGCACGTAGGTGAGGTCGGTCTCGTCACTCACCTGTCGCGCCAGATCGCGCGCTTCGGTGAGCAGACCGACACTCGCCGCGTTGTCCCCCTGGAGGAACGCGACCCACCCGGTCTGCCAAAGCGCCCTGGCCCGTTCCTGACTCGGCTCCGGATTGGTCGCCAGCGCCTTTTCCAGCCAGTGCCGGCCGTCGCGCACCCGGCCGCAACCGACCCAGTACAGCGCCAACGCCGAGGCCAGGCGCAGGCCGTCCATCGCCTCGCCGGGCGCGGTAAAGCAGTACTCCAGCGCCTCCCACGCATTGGGCCACTCGGCCCGCAACCGCTTCGCCCACTCGACCTGCCGGTGCCCGTGAGAGTCCACACTGGCCTGCTCGGCGAGCTGGAGATAGCAGTCCCGGTGCAGACGGCGTAGCCGGTCCTGCTCACCGGCCTCGGTCAGGCGTTCCGCGCCGTACTGGCGGATCGTCTCCAGCATGTGGTACCGCACGAGCGAGCCGTGGTCCTCGCGGGCGAGCACGGACTTGTCGACCAGTCCGGCGATTCCGGTGAAGATCTCCTCCTCGCCCAGCCCATCACCCGCGCACACGCATTCCGCGGTGTCCAGGTCGAAATCACCGGCGAACACCGAACACCGTGCCCACAGCACTCGTTCCTGCTCGGTGCACAGGTCGTAACTCCAGTCCACCGCCGCTCGCAAGGTCTGGTGACGCGGCAACGCCGCTCGGTTACCGGCGGTCAACAAGTCGAACCGGTGTTCCAAACGCGACAGAATCTGCTCGACCGACAGCATCCGGACCCGCACCGCGGCCAGTTCCAGTGCCAACGGCACCCCGTCCAGCCGTTGGCACAGCCGGATCACCGCCTTGGCGTTGTCCTCGCTCAACGTGAACCCCGGCACCGCGGCCGCGGCCCGGTCCTCGAACAGCCGCACCGCCTCGAACCGGCGCGCGCCCTCCGGCCCCGAGCGGGTCGTGCGCGGCACCGTCAACGGCGAAACGGGCCACACATGCTCCGCGGCGATCCCCAGCGGCTCCTGGCTGGTCGCCAGTACCCGGAGCCCGGGTACGGCCGACAACAACGTGTGCGCCACCTTGCCGGCCGCCTCCAGCACGTGCTCGCAGTTGTCCAGCACGATCAGCATGCGCTTATCGGCCAGGAAGTCCGCCAGCACCGCTTCGTCGTCTCGCGCCGATTGCACCAGCACGCCCAACTCGGCCATCAACGCCGACGGCACTTCCACGGGATCGTGCACATTCGCCAGCTCGACCAGGCAGACACCATCGGGGAACGCCCGGCGCAACTCGCCGACGACGTGCAATGCCAACCGTGACTTGCCGACGCCGCCGACCCCGGTCAGGGTCACCAGGCGCGAGTTCGACAGGGCACGCTTGATCCCGGCCGTCTCGTGCCGACGTCCCACAAAGCTCGTCATCTCACTGGGCAGTCCCACACTGTCCCGGCGTAACATCTTTGCCACACAAATCACCAGACGGTCCAGGCTACGCCGGTCTCCGGCGCCTGACCTGCCACGATACGTTCGCTGTGACGAAGGAAACGCATTCGGAACCGAGCGTCGCCGGTCGTGCGCGCAGGGCTGGAGACGGAACTCGGGCCGCGGAACCCGGAACTCAAGCGCCAGAACCGGGGACATGGACGCCTGAGCCGGGAACTCGGGCGCCGGAACCGGGAACTCGGGCGCCGGAGCCGGGGACACAGGGGCCGGGAGCGCGGGACTCGCGAAAACTGAAAACCGGTGCTGCCGGCTAGCCCTTGGACTTCGTCGGGGTGCCGTGCCGGAACTCGACCACGTCGCCGTCGGCCATCACGTAGTCCTTGCCCTCCATCCGCACCTTGCCCGCGGCGCGGGCGGCGGCGACCGAACCGGCCTCCACCAGGTCGTCGAACGAGACCACCTCGGCCTTGATGAAGGCGCGTTCGAAGTCGGAGTGGATCACCCCGGCGGCCTGGGGCGCGGTGGCGCCCTTCGGGATGGTCCAGGCCCGCGCCTCCTTGGGCCCCGCGGTGAGGTAGGTCTGCAGGCCGAGGGTGTGGAACCCGGCACGGGCCAGCGCGTGCAGGCCGGGCTCGGCCTGGCCGACCGACTCCAGCAGCTCCCGGACGGCCTCCTCGTCGTCCAGCTCCAGCAGTTCGGCCTCGACCTTGGCGTCGAGGAAGACCGCGTCGCCGGGCGCGACGAGCTTGGTCAGTTCCGCACGCCTGTCCTCGTCGGTGAGCACACCCTCGTCGGCGTTGAACACGTACAGGAACGGCTTGGTGGTGAGCAGGCTCAGCTCGCGCAGCAGATCGGCGTCGACTTCGTCGGCGGCGGCGAACAACGTGCGGCCGGAGTCGAGGATTTCCTTGGCCCGCTGCGCGTTCTCCAGTGCCGGCCGGCTCTCCTTCCGGGTGCGCGCCTCCTTTTCCAGGCGGGGCAATGCCTTCTCCAGCGTCTGCAGGTCGGCGAGGATCAGCTCGGTGTTGATCGTCTCGATGTCAGACGACGGGTCGATGTTCCCGTCGACGTGCACCACGTCCGGGTCGTCGAACACCCGGATGACCTGGCAGATGGCGTTGGCCTCGCGGATGTTCGCGAGGAACTTGTTGCCCAGCCCGGCCCCCTCGGACGCACCCTTGACGATGCCCGCGATATCCACAAAGGACACCGTGGCCGGCACGATCTTCTCGGAGTGGAAGATCTCGGCGAGCTTGGTCAGCCTGTCGTCGGGCAACGGCACGACACCGACGTTGGGCTCGATGGTGGCGAACGGGTAGTTCGCGGCGAGCACGTCGTTTCGGGTCAGCGCGTTGAACAGAGTGGACTTGCCGACGTTGGGCAGGCCTACGATGCCGAGGGTCAGACTCACGACTTCCGAGTCTAGAGACTGTTTCGACGCGGCTTGCGTGGCGGTGCGGGTAGCGGAACCCGAGGCGGCTGTGTTCTCTGGGGTCCCCCCGACTGGCAGCAAGCGCCCAGACCTCCTTGGCTCCGGGATCGCCTCCTCCTGAATGTCCAATTCACCACGTCGAAGCTGTCCTCGCCAGGAATCACCCGCCCGTCTCCCACCACCCTCAACGGAGGCGCTACAGCCTCAATCCAGAACCCGCGGCGGTGCAGGCTGACGGCCCCACGGCAAGCGGCTCCGCCGCTTTTATAGGCGGCCCGGCACCGGCGAGGCGCACCGGCACCGCGGGCGGTGGGTGACGTCGGATTTCCGCCAGCCGGGGCTGACCTGGGGTGGCACCATCGAGTTCATGAGCACGGAGTGGGCACTGTGGCGCGACGCCGAACGCTGCTACCGCGCGGTCGCCTCGCGTGACGCACGGTTCGACGGACAGTTCATCACGGCGGTGAAGACCACCGGCATCTACTGCCGCCCGTCCTGCCCCGCGGTCACCCCGAAGGCCACCAACGTTCGGTTCTACCCCACGACCGCGGCAGCACAGGCGGGCGGTTTCCGGGCATGCCGGCGCTGCCTGCCCGACGCGGTGCCGGGGTCACCCGACTGGAACCTGCGCGCCGACCTGGCCGCCCGCGCGATGCGGCTGATCGCCGACGGCACCGTGGAGCGCGAAGGGGTGCCGGGGCTGGCCCGGCGGCTCGGCTATTCGGAACGTCAGCTCGGCCGGGTCCTCACCGCCGAACTCGGCGCCGGTCCGCTCGCGCTGGCCCGGGCGCACCGGGCGCATTCCGCCCGGCTGCTCATCGAGCTGTCCGAGCTGCCCCTGACCGACGTCGCCTTCGCCGCCGGGTTCGCCAGCGTCCGGCAGTTCAACGACACCATCCGCGAGGTGTTCGCACGCACCCCCTCGCAGCTGCGCGCCGCGGCGACCCACCGGCGCGACCGCGCGGCCAGCGCGGACACCGCTACCAGCACGGGCACGGGCACCGCTATCGCCACCGGCACCGGCACCGGCACCGGCACCAGGCTCAGCCTGCGCCTGCCGTACCGGCCGCCGTTCGACGCGGCCGGGCTGTTCCGCTTCCTCGCCGACCGGGCCGTGCCCGGCGTGGAGGCCATGCAGGACGGCGGTTACGGCCGGACACTCCGGCTGCCCCACGGCCCGGCCACCGTCCGGCTCACGCCACGGGATGGACACGTCCGGTGCGAACTGAGCCTCGCCGACGTGCGGGACCTCGCCAGCGCGGTCGCCAGGGCCCGCCGCCTGCTCGACCTGGACGCCGACCCGGCGGCCGTCGCTGACGTGCTGGGCGCGGACCCCCTGCTGGCGCCCGCGGTCGCCGCCGCCCCCGGTATCCGGGTGCCTGGTGCGGTCGACGGCTTCGAGCTGCTGTTGCGCGCCATGCTCGGGCAGCAGGTTTCGGTCGCCGCGGCCCGCACCGCCGCCGGCCGGCTGGCCGCGGCCCTCGGCGAAACACCGGACGGCGACGAGGAGAGCCTCACCCACCTGTTCCCCACCGCGGAGGCGGTGGCCGAACGAGGGCGCGAGGTGCTGCGCGGACCGCGGCAGCGGGTCGAGGCGATCTGCGCGATGGCCGAGGCGGTGGCCTCCGGTGCCGTGGAGGTGCATGTCGGCCGGGACCCGCGGGAATTGCGCGCCGAGCTGCTTGGCTTGCGCGGCGTCGGCCCGTGGACCGCCGACTACGTGGTGATGCGCGTGCTCGGCGCTCCCGATGTGCTGCTCACCGGCGACCTCGTCGTGCAGAAGGGCGCGGCCACGCTGGGCATCCTCGACCTGCCCACCCACGCCCGGTCCTGGCGCCCGTGGCGTTCCTACGCTGGCATGTACCTCTGGCGCAGCGCCTGATCCCACCCCAGACCCGCGCATCCCCACCCCAGACCCCCGAGTTCCCAGCTCAGGCGCCCGTGTCCCCGCTTCAGGCACCCGAGTTCCCGACTCAGGTCACCGAGTCCCCGGCTCAGGTCACCGAGTCCCCGGCTCAAGTGCGCGTGTCCCCGACTCAGGCGCCCATGCCCCCGCTTGAGGCGTCCAAGTTCCCGCTTCAGGCGTCCGAGTTCCCGGCTCAGGCGCGCGTGTCCCCGATTCAGGCGCCCGAGTTCCCAGCTCAGGTCAGTGTGTCCCCGACTCAGGCGCCTGAGTTCCCGGTTCCGGGGTGTGATCGAGGTCGGTGCGCGAACGCAACCCGGGTTCGACGGGACTCAGGCGGTCATCTCCACCGTCGAACCGACGCGCGACTTGCGCACCCGCAGCCGGGTCGGGATGCGCTGCCGGAGCTCCTCCACATGTGACACGAGCCCAACCACCCGGCCACCGGCCCGCAGCTCGTCGAGGATGTTCATCACCACGTCCAGGGTCTCGGCGTCGAGCGTGCCGAAACCCTCGTCGACGAACAGCGTGTCCAGCAGCGCACCGCCAGTCTCCGCGGCTACGACGTCCGCGAGACCGAGCGCAAGGGAGAGCGAGGCGAGGAAGGATTCCCCGCCGGACAGGGTCTTCGCGGGACGGATCCGCCCGGAGTAGTCGTCCAGGACATCGAGCCCGAGCCCGCCACGCGTGCCGTGCGCGCCCGCCGCGTCGGAGTGCACGAACGAATAGCGGCCCTGGCTCATCTTCCGCAGCCGTGCGGTGGCCGCCACCGCGACCTCTTCCAGCCGCGCGGCCAGCACGTACGAGCGCAGCGACATCTTCCGGGCGTTCTGCCCGCGACCGTTGACGACGTCGGTCAACGCGTCGAGTTCCGCGAAGGCTTCCTCGGCGGGGGCCAGTTCGCGGCCCACCGTCTCCAGGCGTCGCGTGAGCCCCGTCAGCTCGTCGGATCTGGTGCTCGCCGCCCGCAACGTGGCGGCCGCGGCTTCGGCCCGTTCACGCGCGGATTTCGCGGCTTCGACGGCCGACGCCACGTCCACGTCGTCGTCCGGGCTGACCCCGGCCAGCTCTGGTTCGGCCAGCGTCGCGACGGCGGCGGCCTCCTCGGCCGCGGCCTCCGACAGCTGCTTTTCCAGCCGTGCCACCGTTTTCTCGTCACGGACCGCGGCTCGCATCGCCTCGACGGTCGCGAAATCAACCCGCGCCAACGCCTCCCGCACCGCGGCCCGTTGCTGGTCCAGTCCTTCCCGCACGCTCGCGCACGCCGACCTGGCTTCGACGAGTGTGTCGATCGCCCGCACCAGCCGCACGAGGTACTCGCGGCGAGCGCCGACGTCGGAGTGTTCGCCGCGCGCCTCGTCGAGCCGGCGGGCACGTTCCGCGACGAGCTCGGCCAACGCGTGCCGTTGGGTCTCGGCGGCCGTCGCCGCCTGCTCGGCGGATCGACGCTGCTCGGCGAAGTCGCCGGCTTCCTCGTCCATGGCCTGGACCTTGCTTGCCAGCTTCGCCTTCGCGCCCGCCAGCCCGGCCAGCCGCACAAGTTGTTCTTTCAGCGCGGCGAGTTCCGCGTTCAGCTCCTCGCCGGTGCGTCCGCGTAGCCGCTCCCGCAGCGCGGCCAGCCTGGTCTCCGCCGCATGCCGGGCAGTCTCGGCCGCCTTGCGCCGGCTCTCCGCCCGGTTCTCGGCTTCTTCCGCGGCCGCTTCCCCTGCCCGGTCGACCTGCTCGCCGGCAGGCCGGGCCAGGGCCGGATGCGCTTCGGAACCGCAGACCGGGCAGGCGGCGCCGGCGGCCAGCCCGGCGGCCAGTTCGGCGGCCATCCCGTCGAGCCGCAGCTCCCGCAGCCGGAGCCGGTACTCGCGTGCCTGAAGGTGCTGCTCGTGCGCCTGCCGCAGATCTTCGCCCGCCTTGGCGAGCGCACGCTCGGCCTCGGGCAGGGTCGCCGCGTCCCGGACCGCGGCGACCAGTTCGGTTTTCCGCTCCCGCAGCGCTTCCAGCTTCACCTCGGCCTCGGTGGCCGCATCCAGTCGCAGCCTCAGCTCGCGAACCTGCTCCGGGATGCCGGCCAGCTTCTCCGACAACACCTCGGCCCGCGCGCGCTCCCGTGCCGCGGTCTCGCCGAGCCGTGCGAGCTCCCGCCGGTCCCGGTGTTGCTGGTCGGCCTCGGCGACCAGCCCGGCCAGCGCCCCGGCCTCTTCCCGCAGCTTCCCGGCGTGCCGGCGCAACTCCACGATGTCCGCGCCGGTTTCGGCGTAACCGGTGGCCGCCAGCTCGCGGACGCGAAGCTCCTCGGTGCGCCGGGCCTGCTCCAGCTGTGCCGCAAGCCGATCGGCCTGCGTGACGGCGCCGATCACCGTGTCCGCCCGCCTGGCCGCCGCGACCTCGTCGGCCCACCGGGAGCGTTCGGCCTCCCCCGCGGCCAGGCTCGCCAGCCGCTGGTGCGCGGCGCGCACGCGCTGGACCCGTTCCGCGGCGATCCGCCGGCCGGCCAGCTCCTGCTCGGCGGTCTCGCGTGCCGAGACGGCCGCCGTCCGCGCGACCTCCGCCTCTGTCACGGCCTGCTCCGCGCGATGCCGGACATCGGCGACCCAGGCGGAAACGTCGGCCTCCGGCGGGTCCTCGCCGGCCACCTGCGCGAACCGGGCCAGCCACTCGCGCCGTTCGCCCCGGCGGCGCTCCAGCTCCCGCTTGCGCTCGACGCGCAGGTCACGGAACCACGCCTCGACGTCGGCGAACCGTCTGGTGCCGAACAGCTTCTCCAGCAACCGTTCCCGTTCGCTGGTGTCGGCGCGCAGGAACTTCGCGAACTCGCCCTGCGGCAGGAGAACGACCTGAAAGAACTGGGCGGCGTTCATGCCGAGGAGCCGCTCCACCGTCCGGCCGACCTCGTCGATCCGGATGAGCCCGTCCGGCGAGTGGCCGGCCGGTGCCCCGTCGAGCCAGCTCAGCGACGCCTTGGCGGGTTGCGTGGTGGTGCCATCGCCGCGCCGCTTCGGCCGCTGGTACTCGGGACTGCGCACCAACCGGATTCGCTGGCCCTGCACGGTCAGTTCGAGCGCGACCTCGGTCGGATCATCCGCCCCCGCCAGGTCGCACCGTAGCCGTTTCACCTCGCCCCGGGCGCCGGGCACCGACCCGAACAGCGCGAAGGCCACCGCATCGAGCAGCGTCGTCTTGCCCGCGCCCGTGTCGCCGTGCAAGAGGAACAACCCGTCCGCGCCGAGCGCGTCGAAGTCCACGATTTCGCGTGCCCGGTAGGGCCCGAACGCGGAGACTTCCAGACGGTGCAGTCTCATCAGTCCCCCTTGCCCGCGGCTTGCAAGGCCCGCCGCAACAACCCGCGTTCGCGCTCGTTGGGCGGCGCACCACGGCAGTCGGCGAGGAAGCTGTCCGCGATCTCGCCGTCCGACCGGCCGCGCACCGCCTCCGCGTACCGCAGGACCGCGGCGGTGCCGTGCTCCGGTTGCCAGTCGAGGTGCACCGCGAACGGGAACCGCTCGCGCAGGCGGCGCATCGCGTCGATCGGGCGGACCGGGTCGGTGAGCGTGATCGAAAGGTAGCAGTCCACCAGACCGGCGTGCTCGTCGCCGGACAGCAACTCGTCGAGGCGGCCGGACAGCCTGGCCAGCCGGCGGGGCACCGGTAGCTCGTGCCGCCGGACCCCGGCCAGGCCGCCGGCGTCGAGGTCCACCAGCCACACCGATTTTCGTTGCGCCGCTTCGGAAAACGAGTAGGCCACCGGGCTGCCCGAGTAGCGCAGGCCCTCGGCGAGGGTCTGCGGGCCGTGCAAGTGTCCTAACGCGACATAGTCGGCGCCGTCGAAGACCGCGCCCGACACCTGCTCCACACCGCCCGACGAGATCGGCCGTTCCGACTCGGTCCCCTTGCCACCGTTGACAAAGGCATGCGCGAGGACGACCGACCGAGTCCCCGGCGCGCGGTTCGCCAGATCGGCGCGAACGCGGCGCATCGCCTCACTCAGCACACCGGTGTGCCCCTTCGCCCCGGGCGCATCGAGCGCGTGCCGCGCCGGTTCCGGCTCCAGGTAGGGAATCCCGTAGATCGCGACCGGCCCGTGCGCGTCCGCGAGCAGCACGGGATCGTCGATCCGGTCGATCTCGGTACGCAGGTGGAGGCCGCCCGCCGCGGCGAACTCGCCGAACGCACCGAGCCTGGCCGCCGAGTCGTGGTTGCCGGAGGTGATCACCAGCTCCGCCCCGGCGCGCCGGATCCGCGCCATGGCCCGCGTGGCCACCCGCACCGCCTCCGCCGCGGGCACCGCCCGGTCGTAGACGTCGCCCGCGACGAGCACCACGTCGACCGCCTCGGCCGTCACCAGGTCCGCGAGGTGCCCGAGCACGGCGTCCTGCTCGGCGAGCAGGTCCGCACCGTGGAAGGTACGGCCCACGTGCCAGTCGGAGGTGTGCAGGAATCTCACGGGCACAAGCTAGGGGGGATCATCGCCGGAAACACGGCACCACGCCGTCTCCGCGTGTCCCCGGTTCCGGCACGTGAATTCCCGGCTCAGGCAGCCGAGTTCTCGGTTCGGGCGGTGGCGTGGAGGTTTTGTCGGTGGCCTGGGCCATGATGTCGGCAGGACCGGGAAGGGAGGGGTTACGGTGGCATCCACCGTGATCAGCACGGCGGCGTTGGCCATCGCCGTGGTGCTGCTGGTGGCGATCGTCCTGCTCTGGCGGTTGTACACCGACAGCGTGCGCCGCGCGGATGCGGCCGCGCGGCGGGTCGAGGCCGAACGGTCACGGGTGGATCAACAGCAGCTGGCGCTACGTCGCTACGAGGTCGCCTTCGCCTCCATCCGGGGCCGGGGCGAGCTGGGCGAACAGGTGCTGGTGGAGACCGCGCGGATGCTCGGGCTGCGCGAGGGCCTGCACTTCACCCTGCAGACCGACCTCGCCGGCGGCGGTGCGGCGAAACCGGATCTGGTACTGCGCGTCGGCGGTGACCGGACCGTTCCGGTGGACGCCAAGGCGAGCCTGGCCTGCTGGGCGGAGGCGGTGGAGACCGACGACGCCGAGGAGCGGCTGGACGCGCTGCGCGTGCACGTGCGCAACCTGCGGTCGCGGGCGGCCGAGCTGGCGGGCAAGGGATACCAGCGCTGGGCGGACGCGATCTACGGCACGATCATGTTCGTCCCGTCGGACGCGGCGGTGGTCGCCGCGCTGGACACCGACCCCGACCTCCTGCGCTGGATGCTGGACCGGCGGATCTTCCTGTGTGGCCCCACTGGGTTCGCCGTGCTCGCGTCGGCGGCGCTGTTCGCGGCCAGCGAGCGGGCCGTGGTCGAAGACGTCGAACGGGTGCGGGCGGGCGCGGCCGCGGCGCACCGGGCGGCGAGCGCGGCGGTCGAGGCGGTCAACCTGTCCGGCACCCACCTGCAGCGGTTCCTGTCGGCGCGGCGACGCGAACTGGATGCGTTGGAAGGGTTCCGGGCGGTGGTCGCACCACTGTCGGAGGCGGCGGGCAGCCCGGCGGAGATCGCGACGATCCGTAAGGGGGACGAAATGGCCGCGAGCTGACCGTGAATGTGACCGTTGTCGCACCCGGTACTGCGCGAACGGGTTGGCGTCGAGGCCGGCTTCGGGAGGAGATGGGAGGAAATTCTGCGTAACAGCTGAGTTGAAGCCTATGCTGGCGTGGCGTGAAACCGCTGGTGGAAGGGAACCCACCGGGTTCCGGCACAGCAGCGGCGCTCAACTCCGAGGAGTGGCAACCACTTGACGTCCAGTACGGGTTACGGTGTTCCCTCGTGACCGCCCTACGCGATCGCCCGAGCGATGCCGACGCCGACGAACTCGACGTGCCTTGGGACGCACGTCCGATCGTAGGTGACAGACGAGGTCTGCCCTGGTGGGCCGCCGTGCTGCTCGCATTCATCCTCGCCGCGGTCGGTGCCGTCGTCGACATGAAGATGAGCAACACGCTGGGCTGGGTGTTTCGCATCTGCTACTTCGTCGGCTCGGTAGGCGCGGTCTGCGCGGTCCAGCGACGCAGCCTGTTCGGGCCCATGGTGCAACCGCCGCTGGTCCTCGCCGTCACGGTGCCGGCGGTGGTGCTGCTGGTCTCCGGGACGCCGGCGAGCAGCGACACCTTGGGCAAGGCGCTCGCCGTCGGGACCCCGCTGATCAACGGCTTCCCGACCATGGCGGTCACAACGGGTTTCACCCTGGCTGTCGGTATTTTCCGGTTTTACCAGGAGCGTAATCCGGAATCCCGGCGGAAGGACAAGGCGCCGGACCGGCCGAGCGCCCGCCAGCGTCCGAGCACCGCGCGGCGGCCGGGCGAGGACGGCCGCCCGCGCCCGGCCGATGACGGTCGGGCACGGCCTGCTGACGAGGGTCGCCCACGATCTGGTGACGACGGTCGGCCACGACCTGGTCAGCCGAACCGGGGGGGCCGGGGGCAGCGGCCCCCCGAGCGGACCGGCGGCCAGCGCCGTCCGACCGGGGAAAACCCGTTGCCGCCCGCTGGACGTCGGCAGCCACCCGACGAGCTCCCGCGCCGGAGCGACCCAGGCGGCCGATCCGGCCAGACCCCGCCCCCGCCGGGCGCCCGGCGGGGGCGGGGTCCCGCACCCGACGACGCCGACCGGCGGCGCTCCGGCGGACAGCCGGGAGCCGACCCTCGTGGACGCCGTATGCCACCCCGTTCGGGCGACCCCCGCGGCGGCGGTCCCCGCGGCGACGGTGCCCGCGGCGACCTCCCCCGCCGTGCCCCGGGCCGAGGGACCCCACCCCCTCGCCGCCGCCCCTGGGACGATGCCTGACCGGCCGTGAGCCGTGGCGAACCGCTGTCCACCTCACCGGAATCGCCCTACGCGCAGGCTTGCGTGCCCGGACGCCGGGACGCGACCAGCGCTGACAAGCTGATCGCCCTCACCCTGACCCGCACCGGCGATGCCGAACGACGCACCGTCCTGCCGTCATCCGGAGACTGGCGGACCGCGATGGGGGACGTTTTCGGCATTCCCACCAACGCATTCAGCAGGGCGGAACGGGAACTGCTCTGGCGAACGGCCGTCAGTCAGCACGAAGCCCGCGCGAGTTGAGCACTCCCATGTGCGCCCCGTGAACTCGGCCCGGCCGGGTCACGGGGAGAGCTTGCGCAGTTCGCGGGGCAGTGCGAAGGCGATCTTCTCGTTCGCCGTGGTGACCTCTTCGACCGCGGTCCAGCCGCGCTCGCCCAGCCATTCGAGCAGCTCCATCACCAGCACGTCCGGAACCGAGGCGCCGCTGGTCACGCCCACCGTCGAGACGCCGTCGAGCCACGACGGATCGACCTCGCGGGCGTAGTCGATCAGGTGCGCGTCCCGGGCGCCGGCCTGCCGGGCGACCTCGACCAGCCGCTTGGAGTTCGACGAGTTCCGCGAACCCACCACGAGCACCAGGTCGCATTCGGCGGCCATCGCCTTGACCGCGGTCTGCCGGTTGGACGTGGCGTAGCAGATGTCGTCGCTCGGTGGATCCGCCAGTTCGGGGAAGCGCTCACGCAGTTGCTCGACCCGTTCCATGGTCTCGTCGACGCTCAGCGTGGTCTGGGACAGCCACACCACCTTCGACGGGTCGCGCACGTCTGCCTTCGCCACGTCCTCGCGCGTGTCGATCAGCTGCACGTTCTCCGGCGCCTCCCCCGCGGTGCCCTCGACCTCCTCGTGGCCCTCGTGGCCGATCAGCAGGATGTCGTAGTCGTCCTTGGCGAACCGGTTGACCTCCTTGTGCACCTTCGTCACCAGCGGGCAGGTCGCGTCGATCGTGCGCAGGTTGCGTTGCGCCGCCTCGGCATGCACGGCGGGAGACACACCGTGCGCGGAGAACACGACCAGTTCACCCTCGGGCACTTCGGATGTCTCGTCGACGAAGATGACACCGCGTTCCCGGAGCGTGTCCACGACATGCCGGTTGTGCACGATTTCCTTGCGCACGTAGACGGGCGGGCCATAAAGTTCGAGGGCCTTCTCAACCGCGATCACCGCGCGGTCCACGCCCGCGCAGTAGCCACGCGGTTTGGCCAGTAGCACTCGCTTGGCGGAGGAGGTCGCTCCAGTCATGGCTCCAGGGTACGGGCGAGGCGGATCAGCCCGCGAAATGACTCCGTGGCTTGCACCGTGTGTGTCCGGTCACCACGACCCGCCCGCGCAGCGTGGTCGTTTGGGCAGGATGGCCAACATGCGGCAGGCTGTACGCATGAAGCCGCTCCCGCTTCCGCTTCGAGTCGCCGCTGGCTTGGCCATGACCGTCGTGGAGCACGCGCGGGACCTGCCGAAGCAGCTGCTGGGCCTGCCGGTCACGGTGCTGTCGCAGGTGCTGCAGTGTTCCATGCGTGTGCAGCAGCAGCTCACCGAGCTGGCGATCAAGGGCGACGAGGCGCTGTCGACATTCCGCCCGGTCGAAGAGACGCCGAGCTGGGCCACCTTCGACGAGGACCTCCAGCCGGCGCCCAGCGACAACGGTCGCCGGACCGAACCCGTGCCCGACCAGCGTGACCCCTGGGAACAGGAGGAACGGGCGCTGGCCGAGGACCACACCGAAGGTGAGTTCGACAGCACCGCCGCCACCGCCGACGAGGTGGCCGAGAGCACGCCCGAAGCGGTGCTGGCACCCGTGGGCCTGGCCAACTACGACGAGCTCACCCTGCCGCAGCTGCGGGCCAGGCTTCGCCGGTTCTCCCTGGCGGAGCTGGAGGAACTGCTGGCCTACGAGCGCACGCACGCCAACCGTCCGTCGTTCGTCGGCATGCTCACTCGCCGCATCGGCAACGTGCAGCGGCTGTCCGAGGGCAGCACGGACAACGGCAGTCAGTGACCACCGAAACAGCCAGGGAACAGACGAGCGCCGAGCACCCGTGGCCGGTCCGCACGGTGGCGCGCAAGATCGCCGACTGGATCCACCGGCTCGGCGCGGTGTGGGTGGAGGGTCAGGTCACCCAGATCTCGGCCCGGCCGGGCACGCAGACGGCGTTTTTGACGCTGCGCGATCCCGCCGCCGACGTGTCGATGACGGTCACCTGTCCGATGCGGCTGGTCCGCGGCATCGAACCGCCGCTGCGGGACGGCGCCAGCGTCGTGTTGTACGCCAAGCCCTCGTTCTTCCTCGGCCGCGGCACGATCAGCCTGCGGGCAAGCGAAATCCGCCCGGTCGGCATCGGCGAGTTGCTCGCCCGCATCGAACGGCTGCGCCGCCTCCTCGACGCCGAGGGCCTGTTCGCTCCGGAACGCAAACGCCGGCTTCCCTTTCTGCCCAAGGGAATCGGGCTGATCACCGGGCGCGCCTCGGCCGCCGAGCACGACGTGCTGGCCAATGCGCACGCCCGCTGGCCGGCCGCGCGCTTCCAGGTGGTCAACACGGCGGTACAGGGCCCGACGGCGGTGCCGCAGATCCGTAAAGCACTGTCTCTTTTGGACGCCGATCCGGATGTCGACGTGATCGTGATCGCGCGCGGCGGTGGCAGCGTCGAGGATCTGCTGCCCTTTTCCGACGAAACGCTCTGCCGTGCCGTCGCGGCGGCGGGAACCCCGGTGGTCAGTGCGATCGGGCACGAGCCGGATTCGCCGCTGCTCGACTACGTCGCCGATCTCCGCTGCTCGACGCCGACCGACGCGGGCAAGCGGATCGTGCCCGACGTCAAGGAGGAAACCGCGCGGGTGCTCCAGCTGCGGGATCGGGCCCGCCGTGCCCTGCACGGCTGGGTGGACACGCAGTGCCGGTTGCTCGATCAGCTGCGCAGCCGCCCGGTGCTCGCCGATCCGCTCGGACCGATCGAGCGGCGTGCCGAGGACGTCGAACTCCATACCGAACGCGGGCGCCGCGCGATCCTCGCCACACTGTCCACCGAGCAGGCCGCCATCGCCGCTGCCCGGGCGCGGCTGACCGCGCTCGGACCTGCCGCGACGATGGCCCGCGGGTATACCGTCGTGCAATATCCGGACGCGGAAGGCAACCTCCAGGTACTCCGATCCATCTCTGAAGTATCGGAGGGAACTCCGCTGCGCGTGCGCGTCGTGGATGGCGCCGTGCACGCGATGACGACGACCACCGAACCAGGAGAGTAGGACGTGCACCCGAAGTTCCTCCCGCTCACCGCGGATGCCGCCGCGGCAGCAGGAGCCGGTGCCGTGTTGAGCAGCGCCGCCGAGGCCGATGCGGCGGCCAATGTCTGCTGGGCTTCCCTGCTGGGCGGCTGCGCGCCGGTCAAGCGCTGGGGCCTGGACCGGCGGCTGCGCCAGCTGTCCGAGGCCGCCGGCGAGTTCGCCGGCAGCAGGTGGTGGTTCCACGATGGCGCCGCGTACCGGCGGCGCGTGACGCACGCGCAAGGGCGTATCGAGGAAGCGATCAGCGAAGGCGACGGCCCGGAGTTCGCCCGGGCTTTCGCCGGCTACGACCACGCCGTGGCCAGCGTTGTCGTCGCGGCGCATTCCCGCCGTAACGCACGGATACGGCACGGACACGCCGTCGAACGGACGCGCCGCTGAAACCCGCATGCGCGCGATGCCGCGCAAGACAGTAGTGTGCGCACGTGAGCGAGGAACCCGGCTACGAACAGGCACGTGACCAGCTCGTGGAGGTCGTGCGCGAACTCGAGGCCGGCGGGCTTTCCCTGGAGCAGTCCCTCTCCCTGTGGGAAAAGGGTGAGCATCTGGCGAAGGTCTGCGAGCGGCATCTCGAGGGCGCACGGGAACGCATCGAGACCGCGCTCAAGTCCGTGGAAGAAGAACCCGCCGACGAAGCGTAAGCGCCCCTGTCTCGACTCGCACCTACCGCGAGTCCCCCATTCCCGACGCGCGAGTCCCACACTCCCGACGCGCGAGTCCCACACTCCCGACGTGCGAGTTCCACGTTCCCGTAGGCCGCGCTCGCCTGCGGCGAGTGAGCACCATCGCGCTGCGAGGTCTGCCTGGTTTGAGAGAATCGTTGTCCGCCCAACATGCAGGAGGCAGCGATGTCCCAGTCCCCCATGCACAAGGAAACCCCGGATCGCAACCTCGCGATGGAGCTGGTCCGCGTCACCGAGGCCGCGGCGATGGCAGCCGGCCGCTGGGTCGGCAAGGGCGACAAGAACGGTGGTGACGGCGCCGCGGTCGACGCGATGCGCCACCTCATCTCGACGGTGTCGATGCGCGGCGTGGTCGTCATCGGCGAGGGCGAGAAGGACGAAGCGCCGATGCTGTACAACGGCGAGAGTGTCGGTAACGGCGACGGTCCCCACTGTGACGTGGCGGTGGACCCGATCGACGGCACGACGTTGATGTCCAAGGGCATGCCGAACGCGCTGGCAGTGCTCGCGGTGGCCGAGCGCGGCGCGATGTTCGACCCGTCCGCGGTGTTCTACATGGAAAAGCTCGCGGTCGGCCCGGAGGCCGCGGGCACGGTGGACCTGTCGGCGCCGATCGCGGAGAACATCCGGAGAGTGGCGAAGGCCAAGAGCAGCGGTGTCTCCGACGTGACGGTCTGCATCCTGGACCGGCCACGGCACGAGCAGATCGTCAAGGAGGTCCGGGAGGCGGGCGCCCGTATCCGCTTCATCTCCGACGGCGATGTGGCCGGTGCGATCGCGGCGGCGCGCCCCACCACGGGCGTCGACTTGCTGCTGGGCATCGGTGGTACCCCGGAGGGAATCATCGCGGCGTGCGCGATGAAGTGTCTCGGCGGCGAGTTGCAGGGCCGCTTGTGGCCCAAGGATGACGCCGAACGTGAGAAGGCCCTCGCCGCGGGTCACGACCTCGACCGGGTGCTCACCACCGACGATCTGGTTCGTGGCGACAACGTGTTCTTCTGCGCGACCGGTGTCACCGACGGCGACCTGTTGCGGGGCGTGCACTACCGCGCCGGCGGCGCCACCACGCAGTCGATCGTCATGCGGTCGAAGTCGGGCACGGTGCGGATGATCGACGGCTACCACCGGTTGACCAAGCTGCGCGCCTACTCGTCCATCGACTTCGACGGCAACCTCGAGGCGACCGGCGACGACGAGAACCTGGTCCCGCCGCTGCCTTAGCCGGCGGATCCACCACAAGGCGCGGGTGGTGGAACACACGGGGCCGGCGCGGCTTCGCTGAGCGAAACTGGCCTCATGGCTGAACAGGAATACCGGATCGAACACGACACGATGGGCGAAGTGAAGGTGCCCGTCGACGCGCTGTACCGGGCCCAGACCCAGCGGGCCGTGGAGAACTTCCCGATCTCCGGCCGCGGTCTAGAGCGGGCTCAGATCCGTGCGCTGGGCCTGCTCAAGGCCGCCGCGGCCCGGGTGAACGCCAAGCTCGGAGTGCTCGACGCCAAGATGGCGGAGGCGATCGCCGCGGCGGCCGACGAGGTGGCCGAGGGGCGCTACGACGAGCATTTCCCGATCGACGTGTTCCAGACCGGTTCCGGCACCTCGTCGAACATGAATGCCAACGAGGTGATCGCCACCCTGGCCGGCCGCCGGCTCGGGGCCGACGTGCATCCGAACGACCACGTCAACGCCTCGCAGTCGTCGAACGACACGTTTCCGACGACGATTCACGTGGCCGCCACGGAAGCCGTGCTCACCGACGTCATCCCCGCGCTGGAACACCTCGCCGCGACGATCTCCGCGCGCGCCGGGGAATGGCGGGACCTGGTGAAGTCCGGCCGCACCCACCTGATGGACGCGGTGCCGATCACGCTGGGCCAGGAGGCCGGCGCGTGGGCCGCGCAGGTGCGGTTCGGCATCGAGCGGCTCCGCTCGGGCCTGGACCGGCTGGGCGAGCTGCCGATCGGCGGCACCGCGGTGGGTTCCGGTCTCAACGCGCCCGACGGCTTCGGCGCGGCGGTGGCCGAGGAGCTCGCCAGGGTGACCGGACTGCCGCTGACCGAGGCGCGCGACCACTTCGAGGCCCAGGCGTCGCAGGACAGCGTCGTGGAGACCTCGGCACACCTGCGCACGGTCGCGGTGTCCCTCAACAAGATCGCCAATGACCTGCGCTGGCTGGGTTCCGGCCCGCGCGCCGGCCTGGCCGAGCTGGCGCTGCCCGACCTGCAGCCCGGCTCGTCGATCATGCCGGGCAAGGTGAATCCGGTGATCCCGGAGGCGACCTTGCAGGTGGTCGCGCAGGTGATCGGCAACGACGCGGCGGTGGCTTACGCCGGCGCGCAGGGCAACTTCCAGCTCAACGTGAACCTGCCGGTGATCGCCCGGAACGTGCTCGAATCGGCCCGGCTGCTCGCGGCGGTCTCCAGGCTGCTGGCGGACAAGGTTTTCGCTGGTATAGAGCCGAATGTCGAGCGTCTCAGGGCTTACGCGGAGGGCTCGCCGTCGATCGTCACGCCGCTCAATGCCTACCTTGGCTACGAGGAGGCCGCCTCCGTCGCGAAACAGGCCCTGAAGGAACTGAAGACGATCCGTGAGGTCGTCATCGAACGTGGCCACGTGGCGAACGGCAAGCTCACCGAGGCCCAGCTCGACGAGGCCCTCGACGTGCTCCGGATGGCCCGCGGCGGCAAGTGACCCGGAATTGTCGGTGGGGCCAGGCATGATGTCCTCATGCAGCTCTCCGAAGTGGTCACCGCCTCCGCGACGCTCGCCGCCACGCGCTCGCGCAAGGCAAAGATCGCCACGCTCGCCGGGTTGCTGCACCGCGCCGGCGAGCGGGAACTCCCCGCCGTCGTCGCGTTCCTGACCGGCCGGCCCACCCAGGGCCGGATCGGAGCGGGCTGGCGCACCGTCGCCGGCCTGGAGGTGGCAGCCAGGGCCGGGCCACCCGAGCTGACCGTGTCCGAGGTCGACGACGCGCTGGGCGAGGTCGCCGCGGCCGCGGGCAGCGGCTCGACTCTGCGCCGTGCGGAGATCCTGCGGACGCTGCTGGCCAGGGCCACCGAGCCGGAACGGGACTTCCTGTTCCGGCTGCTCACCGGCGAGCTCAGGCAGGGAGCCCTGGAGGGCGTGATGCTCGATGCGATCGCCTCGGCCGCCGCGGTACCGGCCGAGGCGGTGCGACGCGCGTTCATGCTCTCCGGCCGGCTGCCCGTCACCGCACACGCGGCCATGACCGGGGGCGCGGGCGCGCTGGCCGAGTTCCGGCTGGAGCTCGGCCGGCCGCTGCGGCCGATGCTGGCGTCGCCGGCCGAGTCCCTGGACGAGGCGCTGGCGGAGCACACCGCGGCGATCGTCGAGTACAAAATGGACGGTGCGCGGATTCAGGTGCACCGGGACGGTGACGAGGTGCACGTCTACACCCGCACGCTGCGCGAGATCACCGCACATGTCGGCGAGCTGGTCGAGTTGGTGCGGGCGCTGCCGTGCCGGTCGGTCGTGCTCGACGGGGAAACCCTCGCGCTCACCGACGACGGCCGGCCGAGGCCGTTTCAGGAGACGATGAGCCGGTTCGGCAGCCAGCCCGGCAACAACGGGCCGCCGAAGATCCCGCGTTCCCACGAGGAACAGGTACGGGCGTTGCTGCTGCGGCCGTACTTCTTCGACTGTCTGCACCTGGACGGCGCGGACCTGCTCGATGCGCCGTTGCGGGAACGGAACGCGGCGCTGCGGCGGGTCGCCGGCGAGCACCTGATGCCCGGTGAGATCGAGCCCGAGGATGCCGCCTCGGTGCTCGACGCCGCGCTCGACTCCGGACACGAGGGTGTGCTGGTGAAATCGCTCGATTCCGGTTACGCCGCGGGCCGCCGGGGCCGCGCGTGGCTCAAGGTCAAGCCGGTGTGCACGCTCGACCTCGTCGTGCTCGCCGCCGAATGGGGGCACGGTAGGCGCACCGGATACCTGTCGAACCTGCACCTGGGCGCCCGTGACCCGGACGGTGGTCCGCCGATCATGGTGGGCAAGACGTTCAAGGGCCTCACGGACGAGTTGCTCGCCTGGCAGACCAGGACGTTCCAGGAAATCGAGACCCACCGGGACGGCTGGACCGTGTACGTGCGGCCGGAACTGGTCGTCGAGATCGAACTGGACGGCGCCCAGGTCAGCACCCGCTATCCCGGCGGGGTGGCGCTGCGGTTCGCCCGGGTCATGCGGTACCGGCCGGACAAGGAACCCGGCGACGCCGACACGATCGAGGAGGTGCGAGCAACCCTGCGCTGACCGTCCGTGCCAAGGTGCACCCTCGTCTCCGCGAGTTGGACCTAAAGCGACGGAGCCGCTTGCGGTGGGTCGTCCGCTTGCACCGCTGCGAGTTCTGAGGTGGTTTCTCGCGAGGACAGCGCCGACGTGGTGAACTGGGCAGGTCTCGACGCTTCCGACAGTTCCTCGCGGAGTCCTTCCAGAGCGGTGTGGTCGTCGTCCGTACCGGTGTGTGGGGCGGCGAACCAGCGCGCGTACTCGGCGATCTCGGCAAGGCGCCAGTCGAGGGCGAACAACTCGACCATCGCCGGGTCGGCGTCCAGCCGGTCGCCCGCACCGGCCGCGATCAGGTCGGCGTAGTCCCGTTCGCGTGGCGCGAGAGCCAGTGACTCCCAGTCGACCAGCTTCAGCCCGCATGCCCCCACAACCTGGTTGCGGTTGTGCGGCTCGCCGTGGGTCGGCACCCACAAGTGCCGACGGGTGCGAGCGAGATCCGCCAACTCGAGGTAGCGGTCCGTCCAGCGCTCGATCACGACGCCGCGTGCGGCGATCGCGCCACGCGCTGCCTCCGCCAACGGGCCGGACCTCCAGGGCTGAGCGGTGCGCGCCCGCAATTCATCGGCGAAGTCGGGACCGACCTGAGGAGTCCAGCGCCGCAGACCGGCCGGTGGTGTGGCGCGATGCAGCACGGCCAGCGCGGCTTCGACCTGATGGACGTGCTGCGGCTCGCCTGCCTCCGCCTCGGTGGGACTCCGTCCGTCCAACCACGGCGTCGCGCTGAGCGCACCGGCCTCGACGCCGACAGTGAACCGGCCGGACGAGCGGGCGGGCAACGGCGCGCACACCGCTTCCACACCGGCGGCGGCCAGTGCGGCCGCCCCCGCGTAGGCGGCTTCCAGCGACGCCTCGGTGTGCCGGGGCTCCAACTGGTCCAATGTCACGAACAGGGTCCGCCCGCCACCGGCCACCCGCCAGTGGTGTGCGCCGAAACCCCAGGGCAGGTAGGCGATCTCGGCGACATCCGGCAGCCAATGCGTGGTGACAGCACTCGCGATCGCGTCATCGCTGACGAAGGAGGGGCGGGAGAGCACGAGATCGATCGTAAAGGGCGCGTAGACCGCCGTCACCGGAATTTCGCCGGTCTCGCTCTACGCTCGAGGCATGACAACCGTGCAAAACGTGGTGACGTCGGGAGTTTTCGAGCTCGATGGTGGGCAGTGGGACGTCGACAACAATGTCTGGCTGATCGGTGACGACAGCGAGGTGCTGGTCATCGACGCCGCCCACGACGCGGCCAAGATCGCCGAGGCCGTCGGGGACCGGACGGTCCGTGCGATCGTGTGCACCCACGCACACAACGATCACGTCAACGCCGCACCTGAGCTGGCCGAACGGACCGGCGCGCCGATCCTGCTGCATCCCGACGACCGGGTGCTGTGGAACCTCACCCACTCCGATCGCGCGCCCGACGCCGACCTCTCCGACGGCCAGGTCCTCACGATCGGCGGCACCGACCTGACCGTGCTGCACACGCCCGGCCACGCGCCTGGCGCCGTCTGCCTCTACGCGCCGCAACTCGGCGTCGTGTTCACCGGTGACACGCTGTTCCACGGCGGGCCCGGCGCCACCGGCCGGTCCTACTCGGACTATCCGACGATCGTGCGCTCGATCCGCGAACGCCTGTTCACGCTCCCGGACGCCACGACCGTCAACACCGGTCACGGCGAGTCCACCACCATCGGGACGGAGAAGGCTAACTCCGCAGGCTGGGCGGACTGAGCTCACCCGGCGGGTGCTCCGCGCGGGCCCAACGGACCAGGCCGGTGACGTCGAGGCCATGCGGCGGTGCGTCGGCGTACGGTTCGATGGCGTCGGCGCCACGCTGGAGAAGCGACAGCGCGCCCTTCTCGTTGCCACGGGCGGCATGCGTGACCCCCACGGCGAGCTGCGCCAGGCCCTTCCACAGGGCACGCTCGGGGCCGTCCGCCGACTTCCAGGCGTCCTCGAAGACTTCGTGCGCGTGGAAGGGCTTGCCCTCGTCGAGCAGCCGCTGCGCCTCGCTGATCGTCTCCTCCGGCGTGCGCACGACGCCCTCCGGCTGGCGCTCGACGCCGGGCGAGCCGTACGGCAACGGCCGCCCGAGCCCGTCCCGTGGCCGGGCGTTGCGGGCCCGGCCCTGCGCGTCTCGGTCGCGATCGGCCACGAGAGACGATTGTGCCCGAAACTCCGGCGCCCGGGGAGAGCGGTTCCACGACCCAGAGCAGGTAGTCTGAGGACTCGTGCGCTTTCTCGATGGCCACGGGCCCGCTCACGACCTGACCTACAACGACGTCTTCCTCGTGCCGAACCGGTCGGACGTGGAGTCCCGGTTCGACGTCGACCTCGCCACCGCGGACGGCACCGGCGCGACCATCCCGGTGGTCGTGGCCAACATGACCGCCGTCGCCGGCCGCCGGATGGCCGAGACGGTGGCGCGACGCGGTGGCCTGGTCGTGCTGCCCCAGGACGTCGACCCGGCGGCGGTGGCCGACATCGTCGCCTGGGTCAAGACGCGCCACACCGTCTGGGACACCCCGCTCGTGCTAACCGGCGGCGACGCGGTGGCCGACGCGCTGAACCTGGTCGGCAAGCGCGCCCACGGCGCGGTGATCGTGGTCGACCACGACGGCCGCCCGGTGGGCGTGGTCGACGAGGCCGACTGCGCGGGTGTCGACCGGTTCACCCGGGTCTCCGAGGTCGCCCAGCCACCCGCGGTGACCTGCACCCTGGACACCCCGGCACGGGAGGTCTACGAGCGCCTGCACGCGGCGAGCGCCCGCCTCGCCGTGGGCGTGGACGACGCCGGCAGGCTGGTCGGCGTGCTGACCCAGACCGCGGCCCTGCGCACCGACATCTACACCCCCGCCGTGGACGCGCGGGGCAGGCTTCGCGTCGCGGCGGCCATCGGCGTCAACGGGGACGTGGTGGGCAAGGCCGAAGCCGTGCTGGCCTCGGGCGTGGACGTGCTCGTCGTGGACACCGCGCACGGACACCAGGAAAAGATGCTGTCGGCGCTGAAGTCGGTCCGCTCGATGGCGCCGAACGTGCCGGTGGTGGCGGGCAACGTGGTGACCGCCGAGGGCACCCGGGACCTGATCGACGCCGGGGCGGACGTGGTCAAGGTGGGCGTCGGGCCAGGCGCGATGTGCACCACCCGGATGATGACCGGCGTGGGTCGTCCCCAGTTCTCGGCCGTCGCCGAATGTGCGGCCGCCGCTCGCGCGCTGGGCAAACACGTGTGGGCCGACGGCGGCGTGCGCCACCCGCGTGACATCGCGCTCGCGCTGGCCGCCGGCGCCTCCGCCGCCATGGTGGGTTCCTGGTTCGCCGGCACCCACGAGTCGCCCGGCGACATCCGCTACGACGAGAACGGCCGCCCGTTCAAGGAATCCTTCGGGATGGCCTCAAAGCGCGCCGTGGCCGGGCGGACCCGCGCCGACGGTGCCTTCGACCGTGCCCGCAAAGCCCTGTTCGAGGAGGGCATCTCCTCGTCGAAGATGATGATCGACCCGGTGCGGCCCGGCGTCGAGGACCTGCTGGACTCGATCTGTTCGGGCGTGCGTTCGGCGTTCACCTACGCCGGTGCGCGCACCACCGAGGAGTTCGCCGAGCGTGTGGTGGTGGGCGTGCAGTCCGCCGCGGGTTTCGCCGAGGGGCACCCGCTCCCGTCCGGCTGGTAGGGCTCTATGAGTGACCCGTTCATGCCGAATTTCGACACAAAACGGGTCACTCATCTCGCGCGCGAGCCGAAAAGGTCGGACCGCCGAGCTACTATGTGTGATCCTCCAGCATCTCGGTGACCAGTGCCGCGATCGGTGAGCGTTCCGACCGGGTCAGCGTCACATGGGCGAAAAGCGGGTGTCCCTTCAGCTTTTCGATCACCGCGGAGACCCCGTCATGCCGCCCGACGCGCAGGTTGTCGCGCTGCGCCACGTCGTGCGTGAGCACGACCCGGGAGGCTGTGCCCAACCGCGACAGCACGGTCAGCAACACGTTGCGCTCGAGTGACTGGGCCTCGTCCACGATCACGAACGCGTCATGCAGCGAACGCCCGCGAATGTGGGTGAGCGGCAGGACCTCCAGCATGCCGCGGTCGAAGACCTCGTCGAGGACTTCCTGGCTGACCAGCGCGCCGAGGGTGTCGAACACCGCCTGCGCCCACGGCTGCATCTTCTCGCTCTCCGAGCCGGGCAGGTAACCGAGATCCTGCCCGCCGACCGCGTACACCGGCCGGAACACCACGACCTTGCGGTGCTCCCGGCGTTCCATCACCGATTCCAGACCGGCGCACAGCGCGAGCGCCGACTTCCCGGTGCCCGCGCGGCCACCGAGCGAGACGATGCCGATGTCCGGGTCGAGCAGCAGGTCCAGCGCGATCCGCTGCTCGGCGGATCGGCCGTGCAGGCCGAAGGCCTCCCGGTCGCCGCGCACCAGCCGTACCTTCTTGTCTGCGGTGACCCGGCCGAGCGCGCTGGAGCTGCCGGAGAGCAGCCGCAGACCGGTGTGGCAAGGCAGTTCGCCGACCTCGGCAAGGCCGAACTCGGCAAGGTCCACCGGACTGTCGGTGAACAGCGCGTCGATCGCCTCCTGCGGCACGTCCACATCGGCCATGCCGGTCCAGCCGGACGGGACGACCTCCTGGGCGCGGTACTCGTCGGCCTCGAGCCCGACCGAGCCCGCCTTGACCCGCAACGGAATGTCCTTCGTCACCAACGTCACGCCCGGACGCTCCGCGGCGAGGTTCAACGCGCAGGCCAGGATGCGGTGGTCGTTGGAGTCGGTGCGAAAGCCCGGCGGCAGCACCGTCGGGTCGGAGTGGTTGAGTTCCACATGCAGGGTGCCGCCCTGCTCACCGATCGGCACCGGCCGGTCCAGCCGGCCGTGGGTTCGCCGCAGGTCATCGAGCAGGCGTAGCGCTTCGCGCGCGAACCAGCCGAGTTCGGGATGGTGCCGCTTTGCCTCCAGTTCGCTGATCACGACCAGCGGCAAGACCACGGCATGCTCGGCGAACCTGGACAGCGCCCAGGGGTCGGAGAGCAGAACCGAGGTGTCGAGCACATAGGTGTGCCGCTGGGATTCGGAAGATTGCGGGCCCGGGTCCTCGGTGTCGAACGAACCGTCCGAGGTCTGTCGGGGCGAACGCTGCGCAGTCACGGCATCTCCCTCGTGGGCGTGGCACCACGCCCGCACTCGCTGGGCCGGGCAGCGCCCTGGTTGAACCGTCCTGCCGACGCCGGAGCGTCAGCGGGTGCGGCCAAGAGGGCCTGGTGCCGGCCCCCTCGTGCGTTGCGCGAACGGCATGCCGGCTGTCACCGCTGCCGTTCCCTCAACTACCGCCACGACCAGGGCCTCCCGCGATGATCCGCAAGGTCACGAACCATCATCTCGCAAGTTACCTGCGTTCGGCGACGTGTGCAGGCAGCCAGGCAGGTGATTCACAACTGTGTTATCTCACCGTCGGTAGAGATCACAAACACTCTTTGTGGTGTCAGTTGCCGAATCGACGGTGCCGCCACGCGTAATCGCGCAGCGCACGGAGGAAGTCGACCTTGCGGAACGCGGGCCAGTACGCCTCGGTGAACCAGAACTCGGAATGTGCCGATTGCCACAGCAGAAATCCGGACAACCGCTGCTCGCCGGAGGTGCGGATGATCAGGTCGGGGTCCGGCTGGCCCGAGGTGTAGAGATGCTCGGAGATATGGTCGACGTCCAGGATCTTGGCCAGCTCGCGGATCGACGTGCCTTCGTCGGCGTGCTGGAGCAGGAGCTTCTTGACCGCGTCGGCGATCTCCTGGCGGCCGCCGTAGCCGACCGCGATGTTGACCTCCATGCCCCGGCGGCTCTCGGACCGCGCTGCGGCCGCCTTGAGACTGCGCGCCACGTCGGCCGGCAGCAGCTCCAGCGCCCCCACCATGCGCAGGCGCCACGGGTTGGCCGGCGCAGCGAGCTCGTCGACCACATCTACGATGATCTTGAGCAGGGCCCCGACCTCTTCCGGGGCGCGGCCGAGATTGTCCGTGGACAGCAGCCACAAGGTCACGACCTCGACCTCGGCTTCGCGGCACCAGGACAGGAAGTCCGCGATCTTCTGTGCGCCGACGCGGTGACCGTCCGACACGTCGGCGAACCCGGCTTCCCGGGCCCAGCGGCGGTTGCCGTCGAGCATGATGGCGATGTGGCGCGGGTGGCGCCCGGCGGCCTGCTGCACCAGTCGCCGCCCGTAGGCGCCATACAGGACCCTGGAGACGAGGGATCGAAGGCTCACAGCGGAAGCCTACGCACGCTTGTCCGCTGCGTGGTTCCGGCCACCGTTTGACGGACGGACAACCTACGCTGTCGTAACCTGATGGCGTGACCGTCGCGCTCCCTCCCGAAGCCGCCGCCCGTCCCCGGTTGCGGGGACACATTCATTTCTGGTCCTTTTTCGGCGCGCTCCTAGCCGCGACGACGCTGGTCACGATCGCCGCGGCGATGATCGGCTCGACCGCCGCTCTGGCCACGTCCGTCTACGGCGTCACCGTGCTCGGCGTATTCGGCGTCAGCGCGCTGTATCACCGGCGTCAGTGGAGCCCGCGCGCGTATCAATGGATGAAACGCGCCGACCATTCGATGATCTTCCTGTTCATTGCCGGCACCTACACCCCGTTCACGCTGCTTTCGATGTCGAAACCGACGGGCTACGTCATATTCGGTGTCGTGTGGGGCGGCGCCCTCGCCGGAGTCGCCCTGAAGATGTTGTGGCCGACCGCGCCCCGCTGGCTGGGCGTGCCGATCTACATCGCGCTCGGCTGGGTCGCGATCTTCGTGCTCCCCGAGCTCGCCCGCCACGCCGGCGTCACCGCGCTCGTGCTGCTCCTCGTCGGTGGCGCGTTCTACACCGTCGGCGCCGTGTTCTACGCGACCCGCTGGCCCAACCACTGGCCCGAGGTCTTCGGTTATCACGAGTACTTCCACGCCTGCACGGTGCTGGCCGCCACCTCCCACTACATCGCGATCTGGCTCGCCATCTATGCCTAGCTCTGGATCTTCTCCAGGCCGTCCGGCCGCTTGGTCACGGCCTGGCCCTCCCTCCACGTTGAGAGCCTGCTCGAAGAACGCGTCGATCGCGCCCCGTGTCCGCTCGTGGCTACTCGGCAGTAGGTGCGTATAGACCCGCAGCGTGAACCGACAGCTGCGAGTCACGAAAGGTCCCCTTCTCAGGCCGCCCGCATCAAGGGCTGCTACGCCGTCGCTTTTCCCCTTGTCAGGGCGGGCCTTGCGGAGCCGCTGACCTGACTCTCATCGTGTCGGACCGCCAGACGCGGTCAGCGCAGTTTGGCATTGAGGGTCTCCGCGAACTTGGTCACGATTGCCGTGCGCACCGCGTCGTTTTCCTCAGCTGTAGCCAGCGACCCGGTGCGCGGGAATTCCTGGATTTTGCCAGCCACGTCCAGGCGCACCACCGGCTTGTCCGCGTCCTTGCCGTATTGAGAATCGAGCGTTACGCCGACACCGTAATAAAAGGACCCCGACTTGCAGGCCAACGAGTTGTCGCCCGCAGTCCCCTGACACGGCAGGCCCGCGATATCACTGACTTGACCGGCACTCTTATCCAGATCGTGATTCCAGTTCAGCTCGACAGTGTCCGGGCTGCCAACCACTAGATCGTCAACGGCGACCGTGCCGAGATAGCTGCCGTCGCCGCGACCTCCACCGTTGTCGTCGAACTTGAACGTGACCTGGTACTGGCAATCGGCGTTCGCCACGGCGGTCTCATATGACGCGGCCAGCGGATTCCCACCATTAGACACCCAGACATTCACTGTCTTGTCGTTCGGAAGACGGTCGACATGGTCGATCTGTGGCAGCACCGCCCGTAGTTCGTCATCGGACAGCAGCATGCAAGCATTGGGCCAGTCGACGCCATTGGCGACACCCCTTTCCACGCCGGCGACGTGAATCGGCGGACCGGGCTGGGCGAGACCGACCCGATATGGCGACGGCAGGTGTCTGCCAGGGCCGCACCCGCACACCGCAAGCAGCGCACCCACGACTGCCAGGACTCCCCATAGACGCATGAGTGCCCCCTTCCACACGCGATCAACAACGCTAGCGTGCGGAGCCTGACCGGAGGCAACCCGCCCCGACCAACTCGCTCTCTGGACCGTCGTCGAGCCGTGCGCAGTCGTGACGACCAAGGCCGCGGCGAACGAACCCACACAGCGTGTACGCACCAAGATTCCTCGATCACTAGATCGCGATCTGGCTCGCCCTGTACTCCTAGTTACAGGGTGCTCGCCCCGCCTACCGGACGGAGGAACTCGTCGCGCTCATGGTCAGCCCATCCAGCGGGAAACTCGCGTATCCAGGAAGACGGAGACGAAGTCCTCCTCGTCCTCGGGTCTGCAGGGAGTCAGGAGAACGCGCTCGGTGCGCAGAGCCGGTGTCATGAACGGGGGCGCCACCCAGGTGAAAATCAGTGCGACAAACTGGTTTCGCAATCGCTTCATTCGCGATCTGGGTTGCCCGGAACGGGTACGGCTGGATTCAGCCGCCCCACGATCCTCCTGTTGTCCCGGGGCCGGGGTTAATCTCCCAGTTTTCCCTTATCAGGCAGCTACCCATGCCTTGGTTTTCACACCTGTTTACTGCTTCTTGCGAGGCGCGGTCGGCCGACGAACCCCAGCCGCCTCCCCAAGCGGTTACCGCATTGTCTTGGCGATGAACGGCTACGGCCGCGTAGCCATTGTTCACCCAAACCGCTCCTTGGCAGTCGCCCTGGTACTGCGGATTGTTCATTCCCGTGCTCCGGCAACTGTTGATCGCGGCCATTTCGGCCGATTCGAGCCTTGGGCGCACCGACGCCGATACCGCGTCCATCGACATGGAGTAGGCCATGGCTCCATATGCCCCGGTAGGTGGCGCAACGGGATCAGCGGACACCGCTGCTGCCGATATCAAACCCAGGGAAGCGATCGCGAGCGGCATCAGCACTGATTTACGTACAGGCATGATGAATTGGCCCCCTACCCAGCCAAAGGCGAACACAATTCACGTTGACTTGATTGAATTATCGATCCGACCACACCACCGGATTCAACAGTTCGATCAACCGAAAAGTCAGTGTGGAACAGGCATCACGGTCTCAACTAGGGCCAAAGGCCCCGGAAAAGACGGGCCATGGACCCGACGGACCGCTCAGGTGTTCCGCCTTGTCGCCAGGTCGAAAACCGTCACGAGTTCGTCGCAATAGGCCATGACGTCGAATCCCGGATCGACGGACGACTGGGTCACCGATCCGTCGATGGCACTCCGCACCGCGGCTGCCATCAGCGGCGCGGAAAACTCGCGGAACTCCCCGGTCTGCTGGCCCAGTTCGAGAATCCGCACCGGATCCAGTTCCGCCAGGTCCCCCTGCGGCGGGTTCTGTTTGGTCGACTCCCCCATCACCTCGTCCAGCCGCTGCCCTGACGCCGACCGGTAACTGGTCCAGATGTCGAGCATCGCCAACGCATGTTCGCGGTGGGCGCTGATGAATTCGCCGTTGGAGCGGATGTAGGCGCGCAGCTTTCCGGCGGCCGTCGGCTCGGCCTTCATCGCCGGAACCATGACAGCGGCGCCGGCGAGAAAGATCTCCGTTACGACCGTGTTGAGCAGTTCGTCCTTGTTGGCGAAGTAGTAGAGCACCACGCTCTTGGCCACCCCTGCCCGCTCCGCGATCTTGCTGATAGACGTCTGGGAGTATCCGATCTCGGCGATCAGATTGATCGCACACTCCACGATCTGCGCCCGCCGGGCGCGCTCGGTAAACGTCGGACCATTGTCGCGCTTAGACCGCATGGCCAAATCATAGACCGGTGATCGGAGCAGGCCGGGGTTCGCAGGCCACCCGGCGGGAGGGCCCGAAAACGTAGCGTGGAACTCAGCCGTGCGAACAGCTACTCGGCGCCCGGAGCGCGAAACTCGGCACCGGAACGAGGAACTCGGGCGCTTTAGTGCTTGAGTGCTTCGGGTGCGGAACGAGGAACTCAGACGTCCGAAACGAGGGACTCGCGCGTCCGGAACCGGGACTCGCCCAACAGAACCCAGAACTCACGCACCCGAAGCCGGAACTCACGTGCCCGGACCGGGAACTCGCCTGGCGGAAGCCGGAACTCGCGGGCCTGAAGCCGGGACTCGCGGGCCTGAGGCGGACTCACCCTTCGAGGTCGGGGCCCTTCGCGCGCAGGTCGTCCACTTTGGACATCGCCGCGCGCAGTTCGGTCAGCCAACTCTCGGCGTGCTGGCCCACCAGGCGCACCGCCCAGGCCAACGCCTCGGAGCGGGACCGGGCGACACCGGAATCGACCAGCGTGTCCAGCACCTGCCGTTCGGGCTGCCGCAGCCGGGTCATGACCGGCACCGACAGCGTGGTGAACAGTTCGCGAGTGCCACCGATGTGCGCACCCCAGGCGACCTTGCGCTGATAGCGGTGCTCGGCCTGGCGCGCGATCTCGATGCGCTTGTCCCGGGTGTCCTCGCGGAACCGGCTGATCCGCCCCGATTCCGCCGCCGCCCGTGCCGCGTCGTCGCCGAACTCCTCGGCCAGCGGCGGCAACTCACCGACGATGAGGATCTCCTCGCGGTCGACCGTGATTTCGGGTGCCGAGACGAACCAGTCGTCCGGCAGCCTGCCGGCGAACCAGGCGGCGGCGTCCTCCGCCGACGGCGTCTCCGCCTGCTGCCAGCCGCCGCGGCCCTTCCAACCTCGATGTCCGTGCGTGCGCATGTCTCCGCCTCCACGATTACATAATTACGTCGATACACACGCTACGCGCGAGACGCCTACTTTGGTCCGATGTTCACCGCCAGCGAAAGGGCCTCGGGCGTGCTCACCGGCCGATCGCAGACGTAACCACGGCAGACGTAGGCGGCCGCGCCGCCGTCGACCAGCGGCCGGTCGGCCAGCAGCGGCGCACTGTCCGGGGTACCGGCGAGCACGACCGCGCCCCCGGGCGCCTTCCGGGCCGCCGTTTCGCGCAGTTCCGCCCAGGCCGCCGGCTCCGGGCCGACCACGGCGACCTGGATCGGCCCCGCCAGCAAGGCCTCCGCCACCGCCAGCCAGTGCCCGGCGAACCGGGGCATCTTCGCGGCCAGCCGGCCCACCCGGCTCACCGCTCGCTCGGCCGCGTCGCGATAGCGCGCGGCTCGCTCGGGGCCGACCAGCACCGAAGCCGTCAGCAGGGCGCCCGCCAACGCGGACGCGCCCGACGGGCTCGCGTTGTCGCCCGGATCGGATGGCCGCTGTACCAACGTTTCGGCATCGTCGGCGGTGTCGTGGTACGCGCCCGGTGTGTCCTCGGCCGCGAACCGGTCCAGCGCGATGTCCAGCAACGCCGTGGCTTCGCTCAGCCAGCGGGGCTCGCCGGTGGCCTGATGCAGGGCGAGCAAGCCGTCGGCGAAGCACCCGTAGTCCTCCAAGACGCCGGCCGCCGCGCCGACGCGGCCGTCCCGGGAACTACGCCGCAACCGCCCGTCGACCAGGTGCACCTCCAGCACGAACCGCGCAGCTCGCTCGGCGGCCTCGATCCAGCGCGGCTTGTCCAGCGCCGCCCCGGCTTCACACAAGGCGCCGATGGCAAGACCGTTCCACGCGGCGATCACCTTGTCGTCGCGCTCCGGCTGTGGCCGCTCGTCCCGGTTCGCCAGCAAGGCCTGCCGAACCCGTTGGTAACGCCGAGGGTCATCAGGATCCTGCCGCAACTGCAGGACGGACCTGCGCTTTTCGAACGTGCCCGAATCGGTCACGCCGAACAGCTCGGCCGCCCACGCGCCGTCCTCGTCGCCCAGCGACGCCGACAGCTCACTCTGCGTCCAGACGTACGTCAGCCCTTCCTCGCCCAACGTGTCAGCGTCCAGCGACGCCGCGAAGCCGCCTTCGGCCGTGCCCAGCCGATCGAGCAGGAAGTCACCGGTCGACCGCGCGACGTCGTGCGCACGGGAGGAACCGGTCAGGCGCGCCAGGTGTGCGTAGACCCGCAACAGCAAAGCGTTGTCGTACAACATCTTTTCGAAGTGCGGCACGGTCCAGGACGCGTCCACCGAGTACCGGGCGAACCCGCCGGCCAGGTGGTCGTGAATCCCGCCGCGTGACATCGCCTCGGCACAGGACTCCACCAGCGACAACGCCTCGGCCGAGCCCGTGCGCTCATGGTGGCGCAGCAGGAACTCCAGCACCATCGACGGTGGGAACTTCGGTGCCCCGCCGAAACCGCCGTTGACCCGGTCCGCTTCCGCGCCCAGCTTGGACACCGCCTCGGCGACGACACCGGCGTCCACGGCCGACTCCGGCAGCGGCCCCGTCCGCTGGGCCAGCTCCGCGGCGATCCGGCTCGCACCCTCGCGCAGCTCCTCCCGGCGGTCCCGCCACGCCTGCACGACCGCGAGCAACAGCTGCTGGAACGACGGCATGCCGAGCCGGGGTTCGGGCGGGTAGTAGGTGCCGCAGTGGAACGGTTCGCCGTCGGGGGTGAGGAAGCAGGTCATCGGCCAGCCGCCCTGGCCGGTCATCGCCTGGGTCGCGGCCATGTACACGGCGTCGATGTCGGGACGTTCCTCCCGGTCCACCTTGATGTTGACGAAGTTTTCGTTCATCAACCGGGCGATCCCGGGGTCTTCGAAGGACTCGTGCGCCATGACGTGGCACCAGTGGCAGGCCGCATAACCCACGGAAAGCAGGATCGGCACATCACGCCGCTCGGCCTCCGTCAGGGCTTCAGCGCTCCACGGCCACCAGTCGACCGGGTTCTCGGAGTGCTGCAGCAGGTAGGGGCTGGTGGCGGTGGCGAGTCGGTTGGCCATGCCTCCAGGGTGTCACGGCGGGCGCCCGCGGGCGGCGAACTAGCCGGAGCTTTCGCTCTTCTCCTTCGCCTCGGCCTTCTCCTTTGGCTTCTCCACCGCCTTCTCCGCTGCCTTCTCCTTGGCCTCGGCCTCGGCCTGGTCCGCAGGCGCCGCGCCTTCGTCGGCCTGCTCGCCGGAAGGGGCCTCGTCGTCCGTGGGCTCTTCGGGGTCGAAGCTGGCGGGAACGCGCTTCAGGTGTTTGGTCATCGAGCGCACCAGGAATGCCACCGCGATCAGGAAGACGAGCAACAGCAGCAAGCCCGTCGGCGAGGACTTGCCGAAGTCCTCGCCCTGACCGCCGTTGTCACCGTTACCCGGCTGAGCTGCCAGCACAATCGCGTGCGTGGCGACCGGCGCCGTCACGGCCAAGGTGACGTTCATCGGGGACTCCAATCGGCGGGAACCTCGAGAACGAGTTTAGGGGGTCTGGGCGTTCCCCCCGGCCGGGGGCGTGGGGGCGCAGCCCCCACACGGTAGGACGGCGTGCGAATGAGGCGTTCGGTCGGCCACGACTGGCCGCCGGCTACTGCCGGATGCCGGCGAACAGGTCGTCCTCCGGGAGCGTGCTGTCCACCAGAGAGCGGACCAGCTCGTATTCCTCGGTGGGCCACAGCTTGCGCTGCACGTCGAGCGGCACCGCGAACCAGCGGCTGGTCGGATCGATCTGCGTGGCGTGCGCCTTCAGCGCCTCGTCGCGGACTTCGAAGTAGTCGCCGCACTCGATGCGCGTGGTGACGCGCTCCATCACGTCGGGCCGGTCCGGGTCCCACCTCTGGAGCCACTCGGCGTAGGGCGATTCCTGGCCCGCGGCGAGAAGTGCCTCGTGGAACAGCTGCATCCTGGCCCGGGAGAACCCGTGCATGTAGTACAGCTTGAGCGGCTGCCACGGCGCGCCCGCCTCCGGGAACCGGTCCGCCTCACCCGCCGCGTCGAACGCCGCGACCGACACCTGGTGGCAGCGGATGTGGTCGGGGTGGGGGTAACCGCCGTTCTCGTCGTAGGTCAGCACCACGTGCGGACGGAACTCGCGGATGATCTTGACCAGGTCCCGCGTCGGCTCCTCGACCGGCACCGCGGCGAACGTGCCCTCGGGCACCGGGGGCGGCGGGTCGCCCTCGGGCAGCCCCGAGTCGACGAACCCTAGCCAGTGGTGGTTCACCCCGAGGATCTTCGCCGCCCTGGCCATCTCCTCGCGGCGGATCTGGGGCATGTTCTCCCGCACGCCGGGCCGGTCCATGGCCGGGTTGAGGATGCTGCCCGCCTCACCACCGGTGCAGCTGACCACCAGCACGTCGACACCCTCGGCCACGTACTTGGCCATGGTGGCCGCGCCCTTGCTCGACTCGTCGTCCGGGTGCGCGTGGACAGCGATCATGCGAAGTCGGCCCTCGGCACGTTCGGCCGCCCTCGATTCCTCCGCCAAGACGCTTTCGATCTTCTCTTCGGCCCTGGGCTGCGCCGCCACCGGCGACGGTATGGACCCTGGTTCGGACACCCGCTCGTCAGATTCCACGATGCCTGCAACGACCCCTTCTCACACCGGTATTCCCGGGCTGACGGATAATTGGCTCCATTGTTCCCCAGGGGTATGACAATCGGCGATGAGGAGGCCCGAGTTGAGCACGCGTGCGCTGCCGGAGGGCCGCTATGGGCGAGTGCGTGACCGGGCTCCCCGGCGCTGGCGGAAGTGGGTGTTCACCGCGGCCGGCCTCGTCCTGGGCGTGGTGGTGACGTGGGTCGCCTACGTGAACATCGGGCCCGCGCCGATCTCCGCCGACCGGCTGTCCTACGCCAACCGGCCCGGCAACGTCATGGAACTCACCATCAACGTGGTCCGTGACGACGAGTCACGGCCCGGGGTGTGCATCGTGCGAACCCGGGACAAGTCGGGCGCGGAGAGCGGCCGCAAAGAGGTATTCGTGCCGCCCGGGAACAATCAGAGCCTGCAGACGACCTTGATTCACAGCACCGACCTGCCCGTTATGGCCGACATCTTCGGATGCTCGTACACAGTCCCGCCTTATTTGTCAAGAAACTAGCGGCCAACGGAGTGAACGCGTCGCCGAACGTCCGATGAGTAGGACAACGGGCGGCACTGACCATGGTTTGCGTGCTATTCTGGTCTTTCGGCACGGCCCGAGCGGGCCGTGTCTTCCTTTATCTCAGCCGCGCCGACGTGTCGGCGGGGCTGGCCGGCTTGTATACCCATGCCCGGCAGGCCACGACGAGGAGATGGTGACCGTGAGCGACACCCAGGTGACCTGGCTTACTCAGGAAGCCTACGACAGGCTCAAGCACGAGCTCGACCAACTGATCGAGAATCGTCCGGTCATCGCCGCGAAGATCAACGACAGCCGGGAAGAGGGCGACCTCAAGGAAAACGGGGGCTACCACGCGGCTCGCGAGGAGCAGGGCCAGGCCGAGGCGCGGATCCGCCACCTGCAGGAACTGCTGCGGGCGGCGAAGGTCGGCGAGGCACCGCCGAACGACGGCATCGCGGAACCGGGCATGGTGCTCACCGTGCGTTACGAGGGCGACGACGAAGACGAGACCTTCCTGCTCGCCACTCGTGAAGAGGGTGCCGAGGGCGAGCTCGACGTGTACTCGCCGGAATCGCCGCTGGGCAAGGCTCTGCTGGGCGCCAAGGAGGGCGAGACCCGCGAGTACGACCTGCCCAACGGCAAGACCCAGCAGGTCAAGCTGGTCAAGGCCGTGCCCTACACCGGGTAATCGGCGAGGGAGTGGGAGGAGTGTGCTCGCGGAGAGCGCTCGCCGTTGATCCCTCGCCGGTGTCTTCTGGGGGTGCAACCCCCAGGCCCCGCCCGGGGGCGAGCCCCCGGACCCCCCGGAGCGGGTCGCGTTGCGTTGTTCACCTGCTGAACCGTCGTGATCGCTACGGAGACACCGTGGCTGGATTACTGAGTCGCAATGATTCGCGTGCTGAGGTGATGGGGACGCTATGAGTTCTGAACCGATTTGCGTCACGTGTGGCACACAGTACGCGGCGCCGCGGGCCGACTGCCCGATCTGCCTGGACGACCGGCAGTGGGTGCCGGCGTCCGGGCAGCAGTGGACCGACCTGGACACGCTCCGGGCCGGCGAGCACACCGCGCAGATCGAGGACGAGGGTCCCGGGCTGGTCGGCGTCGGCAGCACGCCCCGGTTCGCCATCGGCCAGCGCGCCCTGCTGGTCCGGGCCGGTTCCGGGAACTTCCTCTGGGACTGCGCCGCCTACCTCGACGACGAGATCGTCGCGCGGATCACCGAACTCGGCGGCCTCACCGGCATCGCGATCAGCCACCCACACTATTACACGACCATGGTGGAGTGGGCACACGCCTTCGACGTGCCGGTGTACCTGCACGAGAAGGACCGGGAGTGGATCGGCCGCCCAGACGACGCGCTCCAGCTGTGGAGCGGCGAGACGAAGCAGCTCGGCGACGCGCTCACGCTGATCAACCTCGGGGTGCACTTCCCCGGCGGCACCGTGCTGCACTGGCCGGCCGGTGAGGACGGCCGTGGCGCACTGCTCTCCGGCGACATCGTGTTCGCCAACCCGGACCGCAAGTCCGTCAGCTTCATGTACAGCTATCCCAACCACATCCCGGAGCGGCCGGCGATCGTGCGGCGGGCCGCCCAGATGCTGCAGGGGTACCAGTTCAACGCCATCTACGGCGCCTGGTGGGGCACCATCATTCCCGACGACGCGCACGCGGTCGTGCAGCGCTCGGCCAAGCGCTACCTCGACTTCGTTTCCTGAGCAAGCCGTTCCAGCAACGGGCGGACGCGTGGCGGGATCGGGGTCGACAGGGCCATAGACGTCGAGGTGCGGAGCACGTCGGGCACGCTGACCATTTCGTCGATCACGCGCTGCAGGTCGTCGTGGTCGCGGGCGACCAGGCGCACGAACAGGTCACCCTGGCCGGTGGTGGCGTGCGCCTCGCACACCTGCTCGATGGCCGACAGCGCCTCGATCACCCTGGCCCGCCGCCCCTGCGCGATCTCCAGCACCGCGAACGCGGTCAGCCCGTAGCCCATCGCGGCCAGGTTCAGCTCGGGCGGGAACCCGGCCAGCACGCCGCGTTCGGCCAGCCGGTCCAGCCGGGCCTGCACGGTGCCACGCGCGACGCCGAGCCGCCGTGCGCATTCGAGTACGCCGAGTCGGGGCGCGTCCGTGAGCAAAAGCAGCAACCGCGCGTCCAGATCATCCAATGTGCCCACCTCCGGACCACCATACTGGCTATTCACTAGTCAGATTGTCCAGCAAAACAGCTCGCCATTGCCCAACCTGTCCGGCGTGACGATTCTTATGCCATGACCAACAGCCTCGACGACCTCACCTACGACCAGTTGCGCCAGCTCGTCGGCCTGGTGGAGCACGACTCCACGGCCGACCCGTTCCCGGTCCGGGCCATGGACGCCGTCGTGTTCAATGTCGGCAACGCCACCCAGACCGCGTGGTTCTACCAGGCCGCCTTCGGCATGCGGCTGGTCGCCTACGCCGGGCCGGAAACCGGGCAGGCCGACCACAAGTCCTTCGTGCTCAAATCGGGTGGCGCCCGGTTCGTGATCAACGGCGGGGTCCGGCCGGACTCGCCGCTGCTCGACCACCACCGCCGCCACGGTGACGGGGTGACCGACCTGGCCCTCGAGGTGCCCGACGTCGACAAGTGCGTGGCGCACGCCAGGGCACAGGGCGCCACGATCCTGGAGGAACCGCACGACATCTCCGACGAGCACGGGGTGGTCCGGCTCGCCGCGATCGCCACGTACGGCGAAACCCGCCACACGCTGGTCGACCGGTCCCGCTATTCCGGCCCGTACCTGCCGGGCTACCAGGCCCGTGACGGCGTGCAGCGCAAGCGGTTGTTCCAGGCCGTCGACCACTGCGTCGGCAACGTCGAGCTGGGCAAGATGGACTACTGGGTGGACTGGTACCACCGCGTGATGGGCTTCGTGAACATGGCGGAGTTCATCGGCGACGACATCGCCACCGACTATTCGGCGCTGATGAGCAAGGTGGTGTCCAACGGCAACCACCGGGTCAAGTTCCCGCTCAACGAACCGGCCGTCGCCAAGAAGAAGTCGCAGATCGACGAGTACCTGGAGTTCTACGAAGGGGCAGGCTGCCAGCACATCGCACTGGCCACCAACGACATCGTCGGCACGGTGACCGCGATGCGCGAGGCGGGGGTGGAGTTCCTGGACACCCCGGACTCCTACTACGACGATCCGGAGCTGCGGGCCCGCATCGGCGAGGTCCGCGTGCCGATCGAAACGCTGAAGGAACACCGGATCCTGGTGGACCGCGACGAGGACGGCTACCTGCTGCAGATCTTCACCAAGCCGATCGGCGACCGCCCCACCGTGTTCTACGAGCTCATCGAGCGGCACGGCTCGCTGGGCTTCGGCAAGGGCAACTTCAAGGCGCTGTTCGAGGCGATCGAGCGGGAACAGGAGCGCCGCGGCAACCTGTAACTGCTTGGCGGTGTTTCACAGCAGCGGAGCCACTCGCGGTGGGGCCGTCAGCTGCACACCGCTGGGGGTTCTGAGGCGGTTCCTGGCGAGGACAGCGCCGACGTGGTGAATTGGTTTTTCATCAGGAGGCGACCCCAGACCCAGGGACCGCCTCAGGTTCCGCTACCCGCACCGCCACGCAAGCCTCTCCGACAGTCTTCTAGAGGACGGTGAAGCCGGCGCGCCGAAGCTCGGCGGTGACGCCGGCGCAGTGGTCGGGGCCGCGCGTCTCCAGGTTGAGCGCGACCTCGACCTCCCCGAGCTCAAGCGCGCCGGAGATCCGCCGATGCTCGATGTCCAGCACGTTCGCGCCGAGCTCGCTGATCCGCGACAGGACCGCGGCGAGCGATCCGGGCCGGTCGGGCACGCGTAGCCGCAGGGAAAGGTAACGCCCGCCCGCGGTCATGCCGTGCTGGATGATCTGCAGCAACAGCAGTGGATCGACGTTGCCGCCGGAGAGCACCCCCACGATCGGCGGCCGGAACGCGCCCGGATGCTCCAGCAGCGCGGCGACCGCGGCCGCGCCCGCGGGCTCGACCACCAGCTTGCGCCGCTCCAGGCACAGCAGCACGGCCCGGGACAGCGACTCCTCGCTCACCGTCACCACGTCGTCGACCAGGTCGGTGACATGGGCGAAGGTGAGCTCTCCCGGCTGCCCGACGGCGATCCCGTCGGCCATGGTGTGCGGGTCGGCCAGCCGTCCCGGCTTGCCCGCGGCCAGCGACGGCGGGAAGGCGGCGGCGCCCTCGGCCTGCACGGCGACGACCCGCACGTCCGGGCGCAGCGCCCGGACCGCCGCCGCGACCCCGGACACCAGTCCACCGCCGCCGGTGGGCACCAGCACCGTGGCCACCTCGGGAACCTGCTCCAGCAGTTCGAGTCCCACCGTGCCCTGCCCGGCGATGACGTCTTCGTGGTCGAACGGGTGGATGAACACCGCGCCGGTGTGCTCGGCGAAGGCGATGGCCTCGGCGAGGGTCTCGTCGAACACGTCACCGTGCAGCGTGACGTCCGCGCCGTAACCACGGGTGGCCGCCAGCTTCGGCAGCGGGACGCGCGCGGGCATGAACACGGTGGCCTTGATGCCGAGCAGCGAGGCCGCGAGCGCGACGCCCTGCGCGTGGTTGCCGGCGCTGGCCGCGACAACGCCGCGCCCCCGCTCGGCCTCGCTCAGCCCGTGAATCCTGGTGTACGCACCGCGAATCTTGAACGAGCCGGTGCGTTGCAGGTTCTCACATTTGAGATGAACGGCACCGCCGTGAACCTGTTCGAGGTCCCGCGCGTGTTCCATGGGGGTGCCTCGCACAACCCCTTCCAGAAGACGGCGCGCCTCGGTGATCCGATC
Source organism: Amycolatopsis taiwanensis DSM 45107 (assembly GCF_000519205.1). Lineage (GTDB taxonomy): Bacteria > Actinomycetota > Actinomycetes > Mycobacteriales > Pseudonocardiaceae > Amycolatopsis_E > Amycolatopsis_E taiwanensis. The sequence continues at coordinate 113,970 of NZ_JAFB01000016.1, forward strand.
CAGGTTCACCAGTCGCATAACACGGGATCATGCCACCCGTCACGGCAGCACAGGTACCCTGGACGCGGTCGGCATCGGAATCAGGAGTCACCATGCGAAGGCGGAACGACACGGACAGCGGCGGCGGCCGGCCTGCCACTCGTTCAGCCGGGACGCTACCCCTGGTCGCGGCTGTCGCTTCCGCGCTGGCGCTCACCGGAGCCGCGTTCTACACGGTGGACCGGGCGGGCTGCGCCGAGCCCGGACAGTATGTGCGGCACGGCAACCGGATCGAGCTGGTGGGCGGCTGCGTCGACGCCTCCACCCTGTCCGGCGTCGCAACTCCGCCGCCTCACCAGCCGGGTCAGAACCCCGACAACTACCGTCCGTAATATCCTGTTGAGGTTTGCGTGGCGGAGCCGGTCGCGTGCCTCACAGCAAGCGGCTCCGCCGCTTGTTCAAGTCATTTGAGCGCGTGGCGGAGGTCGGTGATCAGATCGCTCGCATCCTCGATGCCGACGGACAGGCGCAGGAGGTCGTCCGGGACCTCGAGCAGCGAGCCGCTCGTGCTGGCGTGCGTCATCCGGCCCGGGTGTTCGATCAGCGACTCGATGCCGCCGAGCGATTCGGCCAGGGTGAACAGCGAGGTCCGCGCGGCGGCGGCCAGCGCCCCCGACTCCCCATCGGCGTGCCGGAAGGAGATCATGCCGCCGAACCGGCTCATCTGCTTGGCGGCCACCTCGTGCCCGGGATGCTCGGCCAGGCCGGGGTAGTAGACCTTCGTGACCTTGGGGTGCGCGGCGAGCGCTTCGGCGACCAGTTCGGCGTTGTCGCAGTGCCGTTCCATGCGCACGGCGAGGGTCTTGACGCCGCGCAGGGTCAGCCAGGCGTCGAAGGGGCCCGGCACCGCGCCCGACGCGTTGCGCAGGAAGAACAGTTGCTCGCGGAGCTCGTCCTCGTTGGTCAGCACCGCTCCGCCCACGACATCGGAGTGGCCACCGAGGTACTTCGTCGTCGAATGCACGACGATGTCCGCGCCGAGTGCCAAGGGGTTCTGCAGGTACGGGGTCGCGAAGGTGTTGTCCACCACCAGTCGTGCCCCCGCGTCGTGCGCGGCTTCGGCCAGCGCCGCGATGTCGGCGATGCCCAGCAGCGGGTTCGACGGCGACTCGCACCAGATGAGCTTCGTCTCCGGGCGGATCGCCGCGCGCACACTCGCCACCTCGGAGAGGTCGGTCACGGTGTAGCCGATGCCCCAGCCGGTGAGCACCTTGTCGATCAGCCGGAAAGTCCCGCCGTAAGCGTCGTTGCCGAGTACCAGATGATCGCCCGGCCGGAGCACCGACCGCAGCACGCTGTCGGAGGCGGCCATCCCGGAGGCGAAGGCCAGCCCGTGCCGCGCGCCCTCCAGCGAGGCCAGCTGTGCCTCCAGCGCGGTGCGGGTCGGGTTCGCCGTGCGGGAATACTCGTAGTCGCCGTCCCGGGTGCCCCCGACGCCGTCCTGGGCGTAGGTCGAAGTCTGGTAGATCGGCACGATCACCGCACCGGTCCGCGGGTCGGTGCCCTGACCTGCGTGAATGGCACGGGTTTCGAAACCGAAGTTTTCCATACCGCCCAATGTAGCCGCCACGCGTGGCGCGTCCTTTGTGGGTGGCGGTGGGCGTTTCAGGACCAGCCGCTCCGCACCCATCGCCGGGTCGGCGGAGCGCATGCCAGCACCAGGGTCGTGACGGCGGGAACGCACAGGATCACGGTGTAGCCGAGGGGAAGCGTGCCGTCGGTCAACCCCAGGAAGAAGACGCCTGACCCGCCGAGCATGAGCACCGCCAGGTAGAGCAGGATCGCCGCCACGCAGCCGGCGATCGTGGCCCGGCGGCCGAACGGCTTGGCCAGCACCAGCCCGACCCCGCCGGTGATCAGCAGGCCGGCCACGACCAGGTGCAGCAGGAAGGTCAGCAGCGCGCGCCCGAGATCCCCGTCGCCGGCCATCAGCACCGCGCCCCCGGCCACGCCGACGAGATGGAACAGGCCACCCAGCAGGGCGAGCACCGCGGCGGGAATTCCCGTGCCGCCGCCCCGGGATGGCTCCCCGGCGCCCGTTGGAGTCGAAGGCAGGCGTTCGGGCATGGCCATCAGCTCACCAGCCCTGGCGGGAATAACCCAGCGGCACGCCGTAGCTCAGCTCGGAGGGCCGGTAGCGCAGGTAGCGGAAGGTCGAAGGAAGGACGGCCAGCAGGAAGACGAGCGGACCACCGACCGCCCCGGCGATGCGGGCGAAGGCGAGTTCGGGGGCCAGTTGGAACACGGCCTGGAAGAACTCGGCGAACATGCCCGGATACAACAGGATCGGCTCCAGCACGACCGCGGCGATCGCGACAAGCGCGCCGAGCAACAGCAGGATCGCCCCGGCGACCGAGCGGAAGAAGGTCATCAGCGCGCCCCACACCAGCAGCAACGCGCCACCCAGATACAGGCCGAGGACGACGAGCAGGCGGGCCGGCGCCATCTCGACACCGCTGACGATGAAGCGCTGAACCGGCAGGGCACCGAGCATGCCGCCGACGGCGAGCGCGGCGATTCCGGCGATGATGGCGGTGGCGCCATTGGGTCTGCGCGGCGCGGGCGCCGCCCAGCCGCGCGGCGGAGGCTCGCCGAACTGGTTCGTCATGACGCCCCTTTGCCGCCGGGGCGGCCGGGCCGGGCAGTGCTCGAAGTCACCTCCGGACCGGGCCACCACCTCCCGCCAACGCTGCCGGGCTCACTGTAGCGACTCCTCCGGGGGTTACGACCGGTTTTCCGGAAAACTGCCACAAAACTGAGCGCAGTAAACCGCCGGATCGGCACCCATGGCGACAGACAACGAGGGTGCACGTAGGCGGGGAGGCAGGCCGCCCCCGTGACCGACCGGCAGCCGAAAACGGATGGCACGGCCTGGCTACCCGCACACGTTGTGAATACAGACACGAGTGCCCCGGCCGGTGGGCCGGGGCACTCGGAGAGTCAGCGAGCGTTGGTCACCACTGCGGTGGCTGGCCGGGCTGCTGCTGGCCGAAGCCACCCGGCTGCTGACCGGGCTGCCCGAAACCTCCGGGCTGGCCGGGGAATCCACCCGGCTGCGGTGGCTGGCCCGGCTGCGGGAAGCCACCGCTGGACGGGTTCGGCCCGCCCGGCTGGCCGAACGGGGCCGGCTGGCCGAAACCGCCCGGCTGGCCGAACGGCGCCGGCTGACCGGGGAAGCCGCCGCTCGGCGGCCCGAAGCCACCACCGGGTCCACCCGGCGTGCCACCGCCCATCCCGATGAACTGCGCGGTCTGCGGGAAGAAGCCCAGCACGCCGATGCCCAGCACCAGGATGCCGAAGATCAGGTCGAACACGATCCGGGTGAGCTGGAACGTGTACTGCGCGCCGAAGATGATGGCGAACAGGAGGAGCAGGAAACCACCCGCGACGGCCAGGAAGTGCGCGAACTTCTGCTTCAGAATGATCATCACACCGCCGGCGGCCGCGAGCAGCCCACCGACGATCAGCATGATGAAGTAGAAGATCGCCGCGCCCGGAATGGACGAGTCAACCGAGCTCGTCGTTTCCGATACGGCGTCCAGGCAGCTCTGCCTCGCGGAGGCGGGAAGCCCGTCGCAGTAGGAGGACGGGTCCGGCGCCGAGGAGGCGGCGCTACCGGCCTCCGCCCAGAGCGTGATGGTGAGAATGGAACCCAGCAGGCCGAACAGGATCAGCGCACCCGCGGCGATCCAGCCGAATATCTGGTTGTTGGCGCCGGCTCCGCCACCGGGCGGGCCGTAGCCGGGCGGCGGGCCACCGAAGCCACCGGGCTGCGCCGGTGGGCCGAAGCCTGGGGCGCCCGGGGGCGGCTGCTGCCCGAACGGTTGCGGCTGCTGGGGCGCGAACCCACCGGACGGCGGGCCGAAGGCGGGCTGCGGCGGGGCTCCCATCGGGCTGTCCGCCGCGCTCGGCGGCGGCGCGTACGGAATAGCGGGCGGCTGCATGCCGGGCGGCACCACCTGCGTCGAGTCGCCGCCGGGCGTCTCACCGCCACCCGGCTGACCCGGCTGGCCTGGCTGCGCCGGTTGGCCTGGCTGCGCCGGTTGGCCTGGCTGCGCCGGTTGGCCTGGCTGCACGACCTGCGTCGGCTCGGGGGCGTCGCCGAAGCCACCGCCCTGTGGCGGCGCCTGGCCGGGCTGAACCACCTGGGTCGGCTCCGACGATGCGAACGGGTTGTCCTGTTGCGGTTGCGGGCCACTTGGCGGGCCCTGCGACGGCTGACCGCCGCCCCACGGCTGGTTCGGTGGCTGCGGAGCGCTCATGTGGGTCTATAACCCCCTTGAAGAGACCAATGATTCTGCTGGCGGCACACGCTATCGGATACGGTACGCCCTCGCTTGTAACGGCCTGGGCAGATCCGGCGATGTGATCAACCTTCTACCCTCTGCGACCGGCCAGAAAGCTCAGGAGATCGTGACGAGTTACCACACCCGCTGGTTTTCCGTCAAGGAGCACGAGCGCACCGTCCGCTCCAGAAAGCGCTTTCAGCGCGGCGCCCACCGGCTCGCTCCCCCCGATTGTCGGCAGTGGCGGGGACATGTGCCGATCCAGCCGGTCGGCCAGCTCGGCCTTGCCGGTGAACAGGGCGTCCAGCAGGTCGCGCTCGTTCACCGCACCCACCACCTCGGCGGCCATCACCGGCGGTTCGGCACTGACGACCGGCATCTGGCTCACGCCGAACTCGGACAGGATCGAGATCGCTTCCGCGACCGTCTCGTTGGGATGCGTGTGCACCAGATCGGGAAGCACCCCGGTCTTGGCTCGGAGCACGTCGCCGACCGTGGCGTCGGAGGAATCCGCCGGCAGGAAACCGTAGGCGGACATCCACTGGTCGTTGAACACCTTGCCCAGGTAGCCGCGGCCGCCATCGGGCAACAGCACGACGACCACGTCCTGGGGCCCGAGCCGCTTGGCCAGCCGCAGCGCCGCCGCGACCGCCATCCCGCACGATCCGCCGACCAGCAGGCCCTCTTCCAGTGCCAACCGGCGGGTCACCGCGAAAGACTCGGCGTCCGAGACCGCGATGATCTCGTCGGCGATCGAGCGGTCGTAGGTTTGCGGCCAGAAGTCCTCGCCCACGCCTTCGACCAGGTACGGCCGGCCGGTGCCGCCCGAGTAGACCGAGCCCTCGGGATCGGCGCCGATGACCTTGACCCGGCCGTCCGAGATCTCCTTGAGGTAGCGCCCGGTGCCGGAGATGGTGCCGCCGGTCCCGACCCCGGCGACGAAATGCGTGATCCGCCCGTCGGTCTGCCGCCACAGTTCCGGACCGGTCGAGTGGTAGTGGCTGGCCGGGTTCTCCGGGTTCGCGTACTGGTTGGGTTTCCAGGCGCCGTCGATCTCGGCGACCAGACGGTCGGACACCGAGTAGTAGGAGTCCGGGTGCTCCGGCGGGACGGCTGTGGGACACACCACGACCCGGGCGCCGTAGGCCTTGAGCACGTTTCGCTTGTCCTCGCTGACCTTGTCCGGGCAGACGAACACGCACTGGTAACCCTTGCGCTGCGCGACCATGGCCAGGCCCACCCCGGTGTTCCCGGAGGTCGGCTCCACGATGGTGCCGCCGGGGCGCAGCTCACCGGATGCTTCGGCCGCCTCCACCATGCGCAGCGCGATGCGGTCCTTCACACTGCCGCCCGGGTTGAGGTACTCGACCTTCGCCAGTACCAGGGGCGATAGCCCGTCGGCCAGCGAGTTCAGCTTGACCAACGGGGTGTTGCCCACGAGGTCAACGACATGCTCGGCGTAATCCACGCGCCCAGCCTAAACGTCCGCTTCGCAATGGTCACCGCCCGCCGGAAGTCGGAGAGCTGTTCGAAAGTCCGTGCACCCTACGGAAGTCAGTTCGCCGACGAGGAAGCCGTGCGCAGGCTTGTGCAACGCCTCGCCCTGTCGGCGGGCCGGAGGCTCGACGTTCGTGCTTCGGCGAGTGGAAGGCGCGCCGCCGGAGGCCTCGCGAACGCGGCTGCGGGCCAGCCGATGCGGTTGACCGAGTGCGCGGCGCCAGGTCACGGTCCGTAGACGCGCTCGTCGATCACGCGTCTTGCATAACACGGTCACCTAGACTGCACTAAGCATGCGCTTACCTGAGGTGAAGGAGCCCGTCATGCCCGAAGCCGTAATAGTCTCCGCCGCTCGGTCGCCGATCGGGCGCGCCAACAAGGGATCGCTGGTGAGCATCCGCCCCGACGACCTCACGGCGCAGATGGTCCGCGCGGCGCTGGACAAGGTTCCCCAACTGGACCCCGCCGACATCGACGACCTGATCCTCGGCTGCGGCCTGCCCGGCGGCGAGTCCGGGTTCAACATGGGGCGGGCGGTGGCGGTCCAGCTCGGCTACGACCACCTGCCCGGCTGCACGATCACCCGGTACTGCTCCTCCAGCCTGCAGACCACGCGGATGGCGTTCCACGCCATCAAGGCCGGCGAGGGCGACGTGTTCATCTCCGCCGGCGTCGAAACGGTGTCGCGGTTCAGCAAGGGCAGCTCCGATTCCTGGCCCGACACGCACAACCCGCTGTTCGCCGAGGCGGAGGCGCGCACCGCGCAGGTCGCCGCCGAAGGCGCCGAAGACTGGACCGACCCGCGCGGCGAAGGCAAGGTGCCGGACATCTACATCGCGATGGGCCAGACCGCGGAGAACCTTGCGCGGCTGAAGAACGTTTCGCGGGAAGAGATGGACGAGTTCGGCGTCCGGTCGCAGAACCTGGCGGAAAAGGCGATCGCGGACGGGTTCTGGGCCAAGGACATCACGCCGGTCACACTTGCGGACGGAACGGTGGTGGCCAAGGACGACGGCCCCCGCCCCGGCGTGACCATGGCGGGCGTGTCGCAGCTCAAGCCCGTGTTCCGGCCGGACGGACGGGTCACCGCGGGCAACTGCTGCCCGCTCAACGACGGCGCCGCCGCGCTGGTCGTCATGTCCGACACGAAGGCGCACGAGCTGGGCCTGACGCCGCTGGCCCGGATCGTGTCGACCGGGGTTTCCGCGCTGTCGCCGGAAATCATGGGCTACGGCCCGGTCGAGGCGTCCCGGCAGGCACTGAGCCGCGCTGGTCTGTCCATTTCGGACATCGACCTGGTGGAGATCAACGAGGCGTTCGCCGCCCAGGTCATCCCGTCCTACCAGGATCTGGGCATCGAACTGGACCGGCTCAACGTCAACGGCGGGGCGATCGCGGTCGGCCACCCGTTCGGCATGACCGGGGCCCGGATCACCAGCACGCTGATCAACTCCCTGCAGCACCACGACAAGCAGTTCGGCCTGGAGACCATGTGCGTCGGCGGTGGCCAGGGGATGGCCATGGTCCTGGAACGCCTGAGCTAGTGGTACCGAAGCGGCTTGCTCGGCGGTGCGGGTAGACCTGGCCTCCCGCGCGAAGCGGGGACTCGCCGGTGGCCGGCGAGTCCCCGCCCCAGGAAGTCGAGTTCCCGCTCGGGGAAGCCGTGTCCCCGGTCAGGGACAACGAGTCCCCGCCCCAGGAAGCCGTGTCCCCGGTCAGGGACAACGAGTCCCCGCCCCAGGAAGCCGAGTTCCCGGTCAGGGACAACGAGTTCCCGCTCGGGGAAGCCGTGTCCCCGGTCAGGGACAACGAGTCCCCGCCCCAGGAAGCCGTGTCCCCGGTCAGGGACAACGAGTCCCCGCCCCAGGAAGCCGTGTCCCCGGTCAGGGACAACGAGTTCCCGGTTGGGGTCAAACGGTTGTCACCGCTCGACGTCGGCGACGTCCGCCATCACGTCGTGGTCTGGCTGACCTCGGTGTAGCAGTAGGTGCTCTTGGGGTCGGAGTAGGTGACGGGCAAGTAGCGGTCGAACTCCTCACAGACCGTCTCATCGGTAACCCCTTGCACGACCTTGGAGACCTTCACCTCGGCCCTCGGGTCGGTGCAGGCGACCTTCTGGTAGCCGGCGGTGTCGCTGGTGAAGTCGGCCATGCAGTCGCCTTCCACCACGTTGGGCATCAGGCACAGCCTGTACGACGTGCTCTTGCGACTGTAGGAATACTCGTCGTAATCCCCTTGCGGACAGCTGCCCCCGCTGCTGTCCAGCTTCACCGCGATCTTGACGTTCGCCGACGGGTCCGTGCAGTCGACCTTGGTCGGGTCGGCGTGCTTGCTGAACTCCTTGACGTTCAGGCAGTCGCCGACCGCCGCGGTGGCCGGGGAACTCTTGAAGTACCAGATGCCGCCCGCCACGACCAAACCGAGGATGACCACCGCCGCGCCGATTCGCACCCACAGCATGGTCCGCTTCTTCGACGGGGGCGGACCGTAAGGCTGGCCGGGAGGCGGGCCGAAGCCGCCGGGCTGGCCGGGCGGCGGGAAGGGCGGCCCGGGCGGCCCACCTCCCGGCGGAGGACCGTACGGGGGGCCGGCCGGAGGCATGCCACCAGGAGGAGGAACGGACGGCCCACCGAGTGGTGGGCCGTAGGGCTGCCCCGGCGGTGGAGGACCGGCGGGCTGCCCCGGCGGCGGGGGGACGCTCACATAAACCTCACGAGTGTGAAGAACGAATACGAACGCTCGCATCCAACACCGCGTGATCGCCGTCCCCTGCGCGGCCCCTCCACAAAGGCGGCAAAAACACAGAGGACACCCGGATGATTACCGAGTGTCCTCTGCTCTCTCAGGACGCAGCGAACCGGTGGCGCTATGAGTGACCCGTTACTGTCGACAAGCGGCAGCAACGGGTCACTCATGCAAACAATCGTTACGACACCGTTGAGTTCGACTGCGCCAGGTCAGCCGGGCGTCAATCGTTCTGGAGGTACGACAGCAGCCGCAGGATCTCCAGGTAGAGCCAGACCATCGTGGTCATCAGGCCGAAGGCCGCGAACCACGCCCACTTCGCGGGCATACCCTCGCGGATCATCCGGTCGGCCATGTCGAAGTCGAGCAGGAAGTTGAACGCCGCGATTCCGATCACCACGAGGCTGAAGATGATCGCGAGCGTCCCGCCGCTGCGCAGGCCCATGTTCACGCCCAACAGGCTGAGCACCAGGTTGAGCAGCATCAGGATGGCCGCGCCCGCGGTCGCACCGATGATCCACTTGGTCAGCCGCGGGGTGACCTTCACCGCGCCGGTGCGATAGACCACCAGCATCGCGATGAACACGCCCGCCGTGCCAAGGATCGCCTGCAGCGCGATACCCGGGTAGATCATCTCGAACAGGCCGCTGATCGCGCCGAGGAAGATACCTTCAGCACCCGAGTACAGCAGCGTCATCGGGCCGCTGGGCTTCTGCCGGAAGATCATCACCAGCGAGAGCACCAGGCCCACCACCAGGGAGACGACCATCAGGCCGACGACCGGCCCCATCGCCCTCGCCTCGGCCTGGCTGATCGCCCAGATCGCCGAGAGCACGCCGGTGACCAGCGCGGTCCCCAAGGACAGCCCGGTCTTGATGACGACGTCGTCCACCGTCATCGGCCGCTCGGCGGGCCCGGCGGGGGCCTGCGGCATGCCGTAATCCGGCCCGCCGCCCAGCGGCTGGCCGAAGCCTACGTTCGGTCCGTATTGACCGTGTCCCGCCCTGCCGACCGGCAGGTTGCGGAACGCGGGGTTGCCTGTGGAACGCACCTGATCCTCCTGGATCTCCTGGCACCTGCACTGGGTCCAACGGCGCCGGGCGCCGACGGGTTCCCGATCGGGTAAAGGCGACTTTACCAAGATTGCGAAGATACGGTATCCGGCCGATTGCCGCCAACACGCTCTGCTTGCTAACGCGCTCACGATCCGTGCTCGATCAGTAACGCCGCCGAGGTGATCCTGCCATGTCCGCGTGAATCGCCGGAGACCTTTCATTGAATTCCGCAACCGCATCGAGCGTTTCCACCGGCTTCGACCGAGCTCCGCGGGCTCGGACCGAGCAGCCGTAGCGGATTACGAGGAGCCCTCGGCGCTTATCCGAGGACAAGAGGCGGCCGGCTACAGCACAATGTTGGGCATGGCCGGCTACCTCGTCACGGGCGCGACTGGACTGATCGGGCGCCATTTCACCCCGCTCCTGCTCGACCGCCCGGACACCGAGCGCGTCTATCTCCTCGTTCGGGAAGCTTCCCGGGAACGGCTCACGAACCTGGTCGGCGGCTGGCCGAACGCCGAGGCGGTCACCCTCCTCGTCGGCGACCTGTCGGCGGACCGTCTGGGAATCAGCGACGAGGTCCGCGCCCAGTTGCGCGGAGAGGTCGACCACGTGGTGCACCTGGCCGCTCTCTATGACATCACCGCGGACAACGAGGCCAGCATCAAGGCCAACGTGGACGGCACGCGCAACGTGCTCGAACTGTCCGCGGACATCCACGCCGGTTGCCTGCACCACGTGTCCTCAGTCGCGGTGGCCGGTGACCACCAGGGCGTGTTCACCGAGGACATGTTCGACGTGGGGCAGCGACTGCCGACCCCCTACCATCGCACCAAGTTCGAGGCCGAGCGGCTGGTACGCGAGCAGCACGACGTGCCATGGCGGGTGTACCGGCCCGCGATCGTCGTCGGCCATTCGCGGACCGGCGAGATGGACAAGATCGATGGTCCGTACTACCTGTTCCACGCGATCGACAAGCTCAAGAGCGTGCCGAACCTGCCGCTGGCCGGCCCGGACCTCGGCGACTCGAACATCGTGCCGGTGGATTACGTGGCGAAGGCGCTGGCCGACCTCGTCGTCAAACCCGGGCTGACGGAACAGGCCTTTCACCTGGTGAGCCCGCAGCCGCAGCCGGTGGCGTCCGTCTACAACGCGTTCGCGAAGGCGGCCGGCGCGCCGACCATCGACTTCCAGCTCGACCGGCGCCTGTCCGGCGGGATCATGCGGCTGGTCAAGCTCTCCGAACACCTGCCCGGGGTCACGATCGTGCGCGACGCGTTCCTGGAGCGCCTGGGCATTCCTCCCGTGCTGCTGGAGAACATGACGTTCCCGTCGGTCTTCGCCTCCGCCGCCACGCGCAAGGTGCTCGCCGGCAGCGGCATCGAGGTGCCGCAGCTCGAGGACTACGCGGACGTGCTCTGGCGATACTGGCGCGAGCATCTCGACCCGTTCCGGGCGCGGCTGCACGGCCCGCGAGGCGAGCTCGACGGCCGACGCGTGATCATCACCGGCGCGTCGTCCGGGATCGGGCGCGCGACGGCGCTCAAGGTCGCGGCCCAAGGCGGCGTGCCGCTGCTCGTCGCAAGGCGGCAGGCCGAACTCGAAGAGGTGCGGGACGAGATCGTCGCCGAGGGCGGGTCCGCGTCGGTGTATCCGGTCGACCTGACCGACGGGGAAGCGGTCGAGAAGGCCGTCCGGCAGATGCTCGAGGAGCACGGCCGAATCGACATGGTGGTGAACAATGCGGGCCGCTCGATCCGCCGGTCGATCCGGCTCTCCTACGACCGGTTCCACGACTACGAGCGCGCCATGGCGATCAACTACTTCGGCGCGGTGCGGTTGATCCTGGCCGTGCTGCCCCACATGTCGGAGCGCAAATTCGGGCATATCGTGAACGTTTCGTCGATCGGGGTGCAGGGCATCGCGCCGCGCTTCTCCGCGTATGTGGCGTCGAAGGCGGCACTGGACTACTTCAGCAAGATCGCGGCGACCGAAACGCACGGCGACGGCATCACCTTCACCACCATTCACATGCCGTTGGTACGCACGCCGATGATCCGGCCGACCAAGATCTACGACGCGTTCCCCACCAAGTCGCCGGACCAGGCGGCGGACATGGTGCTGCGCGCGCTGAAGCAACGACCGAAACACATTGGTACTCCGGAGGGGTACCTGATGCAGGCCGCGTACACGTTCCTGCCGGGCCTGGTGGACGCGATCGCCTACGAGGGCTACCGGATCTTCCCCGATTCCGTCGCGGCCGGTGGGTCGGGAGCGCTGAAGGTCGGCAAGGGTGAAAAGCACCTGTCGAAGGCCGCGACCCGGCTGATCAAGCTCACCCGAGGCTTCCACTGGTGAGACCAATTCGCGAGTCTGACACCGGCAAGACGGTAGGCGAGGGTACGGTTTTCGGCATGGTTCCCGAGCGTGACCCGGCGATGGATCGAGCCCTGCTTCCACTGAAGCGCGAGTACAACCAGGCTTGGCACGGCTTCGATCGTGGCCAGGTCCTGCAGTACCTGGATCACATCGAGGCGAACCTACGGCGGATCATGGCTGACCGGGACACGGCCGTCGCACAGACGACCAAGCTGTCGCGGGAGCTGGAGAACGCCAAGGCGGAGATCCTCAAGCTGCGTGACCGGGTCGAGGAGCTGAAGAGACCGCCGGAGCGCCTGGAAGATCTCGACGAGCGGATGGAGCGCACCGTCACGCTGGCGAACGCGCGCGCCGAGGAGATCGTCGAGCGGGCGCAGGTGGCGGCCGACGAGCACTGGGCGGTGGCCGCGGAGCTGGCCGGGAACTTGCGGGAGCGTTACCGGAAACTGCTGGGCGAGCTGGAGTCGCATGCCGCCGCGCTGCAGGCGGAGCAGGAACACGCCTTGAAGGCGACGAAGGCCGAGGTGATCAAGTTGACCACCGAAGGGGCCCGCCGGCGCACCCAGCTGGACATCGAGGCGGAGCGCAAGCGGCGCACCATCGAGCACGAGTTCGAGCAGACGATGACCGCGCAGCGGGAGGCGTTGGAAAGGCAGATCGCCGAGCAGCAGGCGGCGAGCAAGAGCGCCGCCGAGCGGCGGCTGGCCGAGGCGACGGCGGAGGCGACCCGGCTGGTCGACGATGCCAGGACGAAGGCGGAGAAACTCCTCTCGGACGCCACGACCACCGCCCAGCGGCGGGAACGCGAGGCCAACCGCAAGGTGGAACGGCTCAACACCCTCGCCGACCAGGCGTTCGTGCGGGTGCGCAAGGCCACCGAGGTGCTGACCCGCCATCACTCCTTCCTGGACCCGCTCCCCGCCGAGTCGGCCGTCGAGATTCCCCGCGCCAGTCCTGCCACACCGCCGGCCCCGGCCGCGTCCCCGAAGCCGGCTCCGAAACCCGCCGGGAAACCGGCTGCGACCCCGGAGCCGGGGCCCTCGTCTGCCGCGTCTGCCGCCACCCTTCCGCTGTCCACGCCGGCCGTGCCCGCTTCGGCGGCGAAGCCCACCCCGTCGAGCCCCACCCACAAGCCCTGACCCCGCCAGGCGGTGTTCCAAAGCGGCGGTTCCGCTACCCGCACCGCCACACAAGCCACTGCAAACAATCTCTAGGGGACGCGGCGCCAGGGGTTGAGGCGCTCCAGCTGCGCGGCCAGGGCCAGGAGGCGGGCCTCGCCACCCGGCGTGGTGACCAGTTGGACGCCGAGCGACAGCCCGGAGGGATGGCGGGCCGCGGGCACCGAAATCGCCGGATAGCCGGCGAGGTTCCACAGGCCGGTGAACGGCCCCAGCCGGATCGCCGTGACCGCGTTGGCCGCCCAGGACCGCTCGTGCCAGCGCGCGGCCTTCGGCGGCAGGGTCGCCAGGGTCGGGGTGAGCAGGACGTCGTGGCCGCCGAAGAACTCCTCGGCCCGGGCAACCCAGCGCCGCCGGGTGCCGGGCCTGATCAGCCCCGCGGCCCGCACGGCCCGCCCGATGCGCAGGTGCGTACGGGTCCGCCGCTGCAGGAAGCTCTCGTTCAGCCCGTCGGCGTCCTCCGCCACTCCGGCGAACCAGCGACCGAGAATGCCCAGGGGCGCTTCGATCCCGTACCGCGGCGTCGCGAACTCGATCCGGTGCCCCGCGCCGACGAGCACCGCGGCGACCCGATCGACGGCGGAGCGCAGAGGTCTCGGCACCGGCGCGCGCGTCAGCGGCACCACGGTCGACACGGCGACCCGCAGCGTGCCGGGCTCGCCGATTTCGGCCAGCGAAGGCTCCTCGGCTAGCACGGAGAGCAGCAGGGCGGCGTCGGCGACGGTCGTCGCGAGGCTGCCGTGCATGGACATCCCGTACCAGTCGGCCTCGCCCAGCAGGTCGGCCCCGGCCTTGAGGCCGACGAGGCCGCACATGGCCGCCGGGAACCGCACGGACCCGAGGCCGTCGGTGCCGTGTGCGACAGGCACCAGCCCGGCGGCGACCGCGGCGCCGCTGCCGCCGGACGACCCGCCCGCCGAGTAGGCGGGCTGCCACGGGTTGCGCGTGATCGCGTCCGGCGAGTCGGTCATCGGCCAGGCGACCAGTTCCGGCACCCTGGTCAGCCCGACCAGCACCGCACCGGCCGCTCGCAACCGCCGCACGATCTCGTGGTCCTGCGTGGCGGGCTCGGCGGGAAAGGCTCGTGATCCCGAGGTGACCCGCTCGCCGCGGATCCCGACGACGTCCTTCACCGCGACCGGAACTCCGGCCAGCGGCAGCGTGGCCAGGTCGTCCCGGACCTTGACCGCCCTCGCTTCGTCGAGCGCCGCTTCGGCGCGCACCGTGCGGAACGCGCCGATGATCCGGTCGGCGGCCTCGATCCCGGCGATGGTTCGTTCCGCCACCAGCACCGGGTCGAGCCGGCCGGCCCGCACCTCGGATGCGATTTCTCTCGCTGTCGCCGCCACGGGAAAATGTTCCGTCACGCCGCCAAGGTTAGTGGTGTTTCAAAGCGGCGGGGCTGTTTTGCCACTTCGAAACAGTATCCAGGTCAGGATTCGGTGACGGCGGAGGTGGTGGCGGGACTGCCGAACCGGATTCCCTTGGCCTCCTTTCCGGCCACGGCAAGTGTCGTGGCCGCGAAAAGCGCCAGGAAGACCGTCCCGCCCAACGCGAGCGGGTAGACGGAGGTGTCCGCTATAGCCTCCTGAATAGGCAGGCTGAACGCGGCCGCCAGACAATTGCCGAGCTGATAGATCACGCCGGGATAGCAGCCACGGATCGCGTCCGGCGACATCTCCGTCAGGTGCGCCGGAATGATGCCCCACGCACCCTGCACCAGCACTTGCATCAGGACGGAGGGGACCAGGAACATTACCCCAAGGAACGAGAAAAACGCGAAGAACGGCAGAAGCGCTAATGCGAGTAGCGCGCAGAGCAGGACAGTGGAGCGCCGCCCAAACTTGTCGGACAGCGTACCGAAGCCCAACGCGCCGATGATCGCGCCGACGTTGTTGCACACGGCGATCCAGGCAACCAGGCTCGGGGTCACCCCGGAGCCGGCACCAGCGTCGCCGACACCGATCGCGTTGAGGAAGCCCGGCCCCGGATGAGCGTCCTGCGTGGCATAGCTCATCCAGTTGAACGCGGTCATCAACAGCACCAGGTAGACGAACCGCCGGATGACCTTCGGGTCGAACAGGATGTCTTTCATCGAGGTCCGGGTGACGCGCAGCCGTTCCCGGGTGCTCTGCCACACCGCCGATTCCTTGACCCTGGCCCGGATGATCAGGCTGATCAGGGCCGGAATGATGCTCAACCCGAACAGCCACCGCCAGGACAACCCCGCCCAGCTCAGCACGATCACCGAGGCGAGCGAGGCAAGCAGATAGCCGAACGGATAACCCGCCTGCAGCAGGCCGGAGAAGAAGCCACGCCGCTTGGCCGGGACCTTTTCCATGGCCAGCGCGGCACCGAGTCCCCATTCGCCACCCATGCCGATCCCATAGAGCAACCGTAGGATCACCAGCACGGTGAAGTTCGGCGCGAACGCGCAGAGAAAGCCCACGACCGAGTAGAAGGTCACGTTCACCATCAGCGGAACACGCCGTCCAACACGGTCCGCCCATAGGCCGAACAGCAGCGCGCCGACCGGCCGCATGAGCAGCGTCGCTGTCATGATGAAGGCGACTTCGGTATCGCTCACACGGAAATCTTCGGCGATATCAGCGTAGACCAGGACGACGATGAAATAGTCGAAGGCATCCATCGTCCAGCCGAGCACCGCGGCCAGGAAGGAATTCCGCTGATCCGAGGTGAGACGCTCGCGCCCCGCCGACTGCCCTGTCATGCGCCGACCTTATTGCAACAGCCCGTGATCGTCTACGGATAAATGGCGCAGATTGAAGTTCTTATCCGCCTACAAGGGGCAAAACGGTCGCCGTGAGGTGGGGTCATTTTTCGGTGACGGCGGAGGTGGTGGCGGGACTGCCGAAGCGGATTCCCTTGGCCTCCTTGCCGACCAGGACCAATATCGTGACCGCGATGAGCACCGGGATTATCGTCGCGGTCAGTGCGAACGGGTAGCCGTGGCTTTCCGCGAGAGCCTCCTGAATAGGCAGGTTGAATGCGGCAAGGCAGTTGCCGAGCTGATAGGTGACGCCGGGATAGAAGCCACGAATCGCGTCCGGCGACATCTCCGTCAGGTGTGCCGGAATGATGCCCCACGCGCCCTGCACCATCACCTGCATCAGGAACGAGCCGAGGCACAGCAACGCGGCGGTCTGGGAAAACGCGAACAGCGGCACGATCGGCAGTCCGAGCACCGCGCAGAAGGCGATCGTGTAGCGCCGCCCGAACCGCTCGGACAGCGAACCGAAGACCAGTCCACCGGTGATCGCGCCGACGTTGTAGATCACGGCGATCCAGGTGGCCGTGGTCGCGGACAGCCCGGCGCCGCCGGAACCGTGTGCCTTGAGGAAGGTCGGGTAGACGTCCTGCGTGCCGTGGCTCATCCAGTTGAACGCGGTCATCAGCAGCACCAGGTAGACGAATCGCCGGATGATCTTGGGGTCGAACACGATGTCCTTGATCGAGGTCCGGGTGACGCGCAGCCGTTCCCGGGTGCTCTGCCACACCTCCGATTCCTTGACCCTGGCCCGGATGATCAGGCTGATCAGGGCCGGAATGATGCTCAGCCCGAACAGCCACCGCCAGGACAATCCCGCCCAGTTCAGCACGATCAGCGAGGCCAGCGAAGCCAGCAGGTATCCGAACGAATAGCCTTCCTGCAGCAGGCCGGAGAAGAAGCCACGCCGCTTGACCGGAATCTTTTCCATGGCCAGCGCGGCGCCGAGCCCCCATTCGCCACCCATGCCGATGCCGTAGAGCAGCCGCAGGATCAGCAGCACCGTGAAGTTCGGCGCGAAGGCGCAGAGAAACCCGACGACCGAGTAGAACGTCACGTCCACCATCAGCGGCACGCGCCGCCCGATCCGGTCCGCCCACAGGCCGAACAGCAATGCGCCGACCGGCCGCATGAGCAGCGTCGCCGTCGTGATGAAGGCGACGTCGGTATTGGTCATCTTGAAATCTTTGGCGATATCGGCGTAGACGAAGACGACGATGAAATAGTCGAAGGCGTCCATCGTCCAGCCGAGCACCGCGGCCAGGAAGGAATTCCGCTGATCCGAGGTAAGACGCTCACGGCCCGCTGACAGCTCTGTCATGCGCCGACCCTATTCCGGCAATGCATGATCGTCTACACGAAATGTGACGACTTGTGTCGTTGTTACGGAATACCCGAAAAACGAATAAGCACCGATGTCGCCGGGCCCGGCCGAACGGGGGAGCCGGTCGAGGGCACGGTGGCGGATCCGGCAGCTAGGCCTTCCGGCCGATGGTGACCAGGCAGTGCGACCGCCAGGGCTCGATCTCCGGCGGCTCCGGGTTGAGCCAGTGCGAGGTGTAGTCCAACGGGGTCACGAGCGGAAAGTCCCCGAAGAACCTCGTGATCTCTTCCGGCGACCGCATGAATGCATTGGTGGTCGTCTGGACATATTGCTTGATGAGTTCGTGGAACTCGGGGGTCGCCCCTTCGAACGTGCCGTGTGAGATGGCCAGCAGCGAGCCCGGCGGCAGCAGATCGCGGTAGTACGCCAGGGCCCTTTCGGCGCGGTCGGAGTCTCCGACGAAGTGGAGAACGGCCATCACCATCAACAGGATCGGCTCGTCCAATCGGAGGACCCGCTCCGCGACGACCTTCTCCCAGAGGTTGTTGAACTCGAGAAGATCGGCGAAGACCGCGCGATGCCGGGCGGGATCGGCGGCACGGCCGAGGAGGATGTCGGCATGGGCGTGGGCGATGGTTTCGTTGTCGACGTAGAGCACGCTGCACTGCCCTGGCGCGACCTCGTCGGCCACTTCGTGCACGTTACCGGCCGTGGGCAGGCCGGACCCGATATCCACGATCTGCCGGATTCCGTGCTCACGGATCGCGTATTCGACGACGCGACGCACCGCGCCGCGGTTGGAGCGGTAGATGTGCCGGATATCCTGGCCGGCCTCCTTGTACCGCGCCGCCGCCCGGTCCGCCCAGACACGGTCGACGGCGTAGTTGTTCGTACCGCCGATGAAATAGTCGTACACGCGTGCCGGACTGGCTTTCTCGTCGACGTCGGTCCTGCCGGTGACACGGGCTATCTCGTGGGGCGAAACCGGTTGCTCCGACATTGCGCGTCCCCTTGTTGATCATGAAAGGCTTGGGCGTCAGCCTATCCGGGCGTCGACTGCCTGGACAACTGACCGGCCAACGCCGGCGCCCGCACCTGGCTTCTACGCATTTACCAGGAAAAGCTCGGTATCCCTGGGGCAAAATGGCCCAGAATTCAGAACTCAGCGCGGACACCGAGGAGGCGGACCGGGCGGTCGTCGGTGAATCGCTCCAGCACGTCCAGCGCCGCACGCTCGATCTCCGCGGCGTCGGTGCTCGGCGCGGGCAGCGTGACGCTTCGGGTGTGGGTCACGAACGGCGCGAACCGCACCTTCACCGCGACCCGCGCGGCCGGCCTCCCCTCGGCGAGCACGTCCGCGCTGACGCGTCGCGCCAGCATGGCGACCTGTGCGGCGATCTCCGCCCGGTCGGTGAGGTTGTGCTGGAACGTGATCTCCCGGCTGCGCGATCGCGGGACGTAGGGCGTGGCGGTGACCTCGGTGTCGCCGATGCCGAGCGCGAGGAGCCGGTACCACGGGCCCATCGTCGGCCCGAACCGCGCGGCCAGCGCGGCGGGATCGGTTGCGGCCAGCTGACCCACCGTCCGCACGCCGAGTTCCGCCAGTTTCTTCGTGGTCTTCGCGCCGACCCCCCACAGCGCGTCCGGCGGCCGCGACGACATCACCTCGACCCAGTTCTGGCCGGTCAGGCGGAAAATCCCGGCCGGCTTGGCGAAACCGGTGGCGAGCTTGGCCCGCAGCTTGTTGTCGCCGATGCCCACCGAGCACGACAGGCCCGTCTCTTCGGCGACCGCCCGCCGGATGAGTCCGGCCAGCGCCTCCGGGTCGTCGGTGCGCGCACCGAGGAACGCCTCGTCCCAGCCGAGCACCTCGACCACCACGGGCAGCTCACGCAGGGTGGCCATGACCCGTTCGGAGACCTCCTCGTAGGCGGGTGGATCGGAGGGCAGGAACACCGCCTCCGGACAGCGTTTCGCGGCCGTGCGCAACGGCATGCCGGACTGGATACCGAACTCACGGGCTTCGTACGAGGCGGTGGCCACGACCGCGCGCTGCGTCGGGTCGCCGGCCCCGCCGACCACTACCGGCCGCCCGCGCAGCTCGGGGTGGCGAGCCAGTTCCACCGCGGCGATGAACTGGTCGAGGTCCACATGCAGAATCCAGTCCGTCTCGGCCATTTGAACAGTATGCGGGCTACCACGGAACCGGTCCCTGGTCGTTGAAGAAGCCGCCGGTCGGGCCATCATCAGGCAACATGGCCAGCTCGACGATGATGCGCGCCCCGTCAGCGACGGTCCTGCCCCGGTAACCGGTGAGTTCAGTCGCGGTATAGCCGGGCGTCGCCGAATTAATCTTGATGTGCGCCAGACCGCTGTCCCGTTGGAAGGCTTGCGCATAATGGACGGTCAACATGTTCAACGCGGCCTTCGATGACGAATAGGCCGACCGGTGGCCGGCGTCCCCACCGAAGTCCGTCCCGCCGCTGGTCAACGACAACGAGGCCGTCGTGCTCGAGACATTGACAATGCGTGGCGCGGCTGAGTTTTTCAGCAGAGGCAACATCGCATGGACGACCGTGACCGCGCCGAAGACATTCACCTCGAAGGTCTGCCGCAGCTCCACCGTCGTGAGGTCTTCCACAGGGCACGCGATGACCGTGCCGGCGTTGTTGACTAGCACATCGAGACGCCCATAGTCCTCTCGCAGCCGTGCTGCCACGGCCTGCACGCTGTCGGCGTCGGTGACATCGAGCGGGACCGCCACCACCGTGGCACCGCTGGCATTCAGTTCACGGGCGGCCGCGGCACCACGCTCGGGATCACGTGCGCCAAGGAACACCGTCATGCCCCGGTGCGCGAGTTGCCACGCCGTCTCCTTGCCCAGTCCCTTGTTCCCGCCGGTCACCACCGCCACCCGACGATCGGTCATCGGCAGCACCCCTTCCAGCCGACACTCGCCTCTGGCGATACAGACTGTATCATCAGATACGAGTTGTATCATCAAATTATGACGAGCGCAGGCCATGACCAGGCGGATCGGGGGTTACGCGCCGCGGGCGTGGCGCGGAACCGGCGCAACATCCTCGCCGCCGCCCGCAAGCACCTCATCCAGGCGGGCTTTCGCAAACTGAGCCTGGACCAGGTGGCCAAGGACGCCGGCGTCACGCGGGTCACCATCTACCGGCAGTTCACCTCGAAGCTGGGGCTGCTCGACGCCGTCGCCGAAGAACTCGCCCAACGAGCGAACCTCGTCGCCGGGATACAAGCCGCTGCGGCAGTGGACGACCCGGTCGCGGCCTTCAAAGTGATGGTGGCGGAACTGTGCCGCTTCTGGAGTACCGATCCGGATCTCCTGCGCCGGTTGATCAGCCTCTCGGCCGTCGATCCAGAAGCCAACCAAGTGATCAACGACCGCGAACAGTGGCGCTTCGAACAGGTCGCGAAGTTCGTGCAACGCCTCGCCGATGCCGGCCGGCTACGCACCACGTTCGATGCGCAACAGGCCGGTGTCGCCATCGGCGCCGCGACCGGCTTCCCAGCGTGTGACGAAATGGCCAACCGTCTCCGGCTCAGCCTTGATCAGTTGGACCGGTTGCTTCTTGCCTTGCTCAGCGGCGTCGTCCGTCTCGACTAAGTGCTCAGCAGGACTCAAACGTCCTTCACCGGTCCGTCCGCGCGTAGGTAGTTGACGAGGTTGTCCGGCGAATATTCCTTCGGAAGCTGCTCATGCCGCTTGTACGCGGTCGATGCCAGGCACTGCAAGGGGTCCGTGTGGTTCAGCCACCGCTCGTAGGGGCCCAGCAGCCGGTACAGGAAGCTCATCGAGTCGTGCAGCTTCCCGAACGGGTCGGGCGCGACGGTGTCCACGTCGAGCGCCAGGCCGCAGGCGCGCGCCCGCTCCACCATCCACGCCATCGCGATGTCGGCCAGCTCGCGTTCGGGATAACCGCCGCCGACGTCGGAATGCACGCCGGAGAACCACATCTGCTCCACCTGCTGGCCGTCGGCGAGCGGGTGCTTCCGCCAGACGGCCGGCCGGAACGGGCGGCGCCGCTCGTCGATCGCCAGTGACTGGAACGCCGCCTCGACGTTCCGGCTCAGCTCGGTGTCGTGGAACTGGAAACGGCGGTTGAACAGGTTGATCAGCCGGAGCCCACTCAGCGGGATGCCCAGGGCGCCGACAGTGTCCCATACCCCGAGAAAACGGATCGGGGCCTCTTGCGAATAGGCCGAACGGAAACGCTTCGCCTCCGCCGCGGCCGGGCGCGTGCGGTCCTTCCGGTTGCGGTAGAGGGCATAGGCCTCGTCGACCTTGTCCGCGAATTCCGGGCGCAGGATTCCGCAGTTCCGGATGAAGCCCACCACGCTGCGCACGGTGTATGCGCCACGGCTGAAACCGAAGAAGAACAACTCGTCGCCGGGCGTGTAGTTCTCCACCACAAAGCGGTACGCGTCCCGGACGTTGCGCGACAGGCCGAACCCGAAAACGCCGCCGATCAACCGGTCCCAGCCGTTCGTGCCGACCCCGCGGTGGTAGAAGGTTCGCTGCTCGCGCCCCTCGGCGTCGGCGGGCCGGACGGCCTCGGCGATCCGCGCGACATTCGTCGGTGCCCGCTGATCCGGCGTGTTCCAGGTGCCGTCGCAACAGATCACGATCTTCTTGACCACCGAACCTCCCCAGCGCCTTCCCCCAGCCCGGCCCTCGAACCCCCGCGAAGGCATGGACCATTGACTTTATCGCCCTCGGCCCAGCATGTTCAGCACATCAGGACAACATTGGTTTGATCCCGTCGATGCGCGCGCCTACCGGAAAATCCGCTGCGGGCAACGTTTCTCACCGTGTCGTCGAGCGGCCTCCCGCGGTTGACTCACGCGCCGGGCAGGTCTAGCTTGGCCAGCAAGTAAGTACTTGCTTTCCAGGAGGCGCACGCATGACGGCCGACGACTCTCGCGAGTCCGTACCGACCAGGGACCGCGTCGTCGCAGAGGCGATGCGCCTGTTCGGGGAGCGGGGCTACACGGCGACCACCGTCGCCGCGATCGAGGAGGCCGCGGGGCTCTCACCCGGCTCGGGCGCCCTGTACAAGCACTTCCGCTCCAAGGCGGACATTCTGACCGAGGGCATCGGCCGGCTGATCGACGAAGGCGCCTCGCTGCGCGCGCTGCTCGGCGGTAGCTCCGAAGAACCCCAGGCCGCCGCGCTCGACCAGTTGCCCCTCCGCGCCCGCATGGCCTTCGTGGCGAACGCCGGGCTGGGCCGCATGGAGCAGGAACGCGACTTCAACCGCATCCTGGTGCGCGACCTCAAGGACTTCCCCAACCTGCTCGACCGCGCCGGAGAGGACGAGATCCGCGGCAACCACCGGGGACTCACCCGGTGGCTGGCCGCGCAGGCGGACGACGGCCACGGCGACCAGGACTGGGAAGCGCTGGCCGCCGTGGCCATGGACGCGACCGCGCACTACTGGCTGCTGCGGGACGTCTTCGGCGGCGAACACCCCACCGGCGTCTCGCCACAGCGGTACGTCACCGCGCTGGCGGGCATGGTCGCGGCGCTGGTCGCCGGCCACGAACCCGCCGGCCCCGGGCCAGGGCCCGGGAACGACGACCGTCACGCATAAAACCCACCACGACAAGGAAAGTCGCCATGAAGGTCATCATCGCCGGTGCGACCGGCGCCATCGGCACCCCGCTCGCCGCCCGCCTCATCGCCGACGGCCACGAGGTCGCCGGCCTGACCCGGACACAGCGGGGCGCCGCCCGGCTGACCGCCGTAGGTGTGCAGCCCATCGTCGCCGACGCCATGGACCGGTCCGCGTTGCTGCGCGCACTGGACGGCCACACCGCGGACGCCGTCATTCACGAACTGACCGCGCTCGCCAAGGCCCCCTTGCGGCACAGCCACATGACGGAAACCAACCGGCTGCGCACCGACGGCACGCGAAACCTGCTGGAGGCGGCCAGGGTGGTCGGCGCACGCAGGTTCGTCACCCAGTCCATCGTGCTCGGCTACGGCTACACCGACCACGGGTCGAAGACACTCACCGAGGACGACCCGTTCGGCCGGGAGCAGGGCCCGTGCGCACCACACCTCGCTGCCATGGCCGAAAACGAGCGGCTGGCGTTCACCGCCGCCGGCATCGAAGGTGTGGCCCTGCGCTACGGCATGTTCTACGGCCGCGACATGTCGATGATCGTCGAGATGCTCCGCAAGCGGCGGATGCCGGTGGTGGCCGGGAAGGACCGGCCGCTGTCGTGGATCCACCTGGACGACGCGGCCGCCGCGACCGCCGCTGCGCTGACGCTCGGCGAGGCGGGGACGGCATACAACATCGTCGACGACGAGCCGTGCTCCTGGGCGCGGATGATGACCGCCACGGCCGAGGTGTTCGGCGCCCCGGCGCCACGCGCGCTGCCGGGCTGGGTCGTGCGGCTCGCCGCGCCGTACGCGGCAGCGCTCACGGTGCAGACCGCCATGCGCGTTTCCAACGCCAAGGCGAAGGAAGCACTCGGCTGGAAGCCCGCGTACCCGACGTACCAAGAGGGCCTACGGGCCCCCACCACCGAGCCAGCCCCCCGCTGACAAAACCACCCCTTCGATGTAGCCCCCATACCCGGGAACGCCGCAGCCAACAACGCACCCTGACCCACGAAGTCGCGCAGCGACAAGCAGCAATCAGCGACACTCACCAGCACCAAACCCCCACGAAGTCGCGCCAGCGACAAGTAGGGACCCAGCGACACTCACCAGCACCAACCCCCCACGAAGTCGCGCAGCGACGAGTAGGGACCAGCCCCGCACGCTGGTCAACACCAAACGAAACCACGCCGGGTCGGAAGGAGCCCGCACCGTGGGGGGTTTGGGGGGCTCGGCCCCCCAATGTTATCGGCACTCGACCCCCGCGAAGTCGCGCCAGCGACGAGTAGGGTCGGCCGGTCGAGTGCCCCAGACGGGACTCGAACCCGCACTTGATCGATTTTAAGTCGACTGCCTCTGCCGATTGGGCTACTGGGGCACGGGTCAGCCTACTGTGGCGCTCCCGTCCGCGTCAGGTCCTGGAGGCGCGGGCGAATTCTTCCTTCGGGTTGTTGATCTGGCCGAGCGAGACCGCCTCGCGCCGGAACAGGCCACCGAGCATCCAGTCGAGCAGGATGCGGACCTTGCGGTTGAAGGTCGGCATCGCCTTGAGGTGGTAGACGCGGTGGAAGATCCAGGCGGGGAAGCCCTTGATCTTGATGTTGAGCGCGTCGGCGACGCCCTTGTGCAGGCCGAGACCGGCGACCGCGCCGAGGTTCGCGTGGTAGTAGTCCTTCGGCTGGCCACCGCGCAGGACGCGGACGATGTTCTTGGCCAGCAGGCGGGCCTGACGCACGGCGTGCTGGGCGTTCGGCGGGCAGGTCGCGGTCGGGTCCTGCTCGGTGCGGGCCAGGTCGGGCACCGCGGCGTTGTCGCCGGCGGCCCACACATCGGGGTGGCCGACCGCCTGGAGCGCGGCGGTCGCCTCGACGCGGCCCCTCTTGTCCACCGGCAGGTCGGAGTTCATCAGCACCGGGTTGGCCTTCACCCCGGCGGTCCAGATGATGGTGTCGCTGTCGAACTCGGTGCCGTCGGAGAGCACGACGTGCCCGTCCTCGAACGACTTCGCCGCGGTCGACAGGTAGACCTCGATGCCGCGCTTCTCCAACTGCTCCACGGTCCACACGCCGAGCGTCTCGCGCACCTCGGG
Organism: Amycolatopsis taiwanensis DSM 45107; assembly: GCF_000519205.1. Classification (GTDB taxonomy): domain Bacteria; phylum Actinomycetota; class Actinomycetes; order Mycobacteriales; family Pseudonocardiaceae; genus Amycolatopsis_E; species Amycolatopsis_E taiwanensis. The sequence continues at coordinate 138,988 of NZ_JAFB01000016.1, forward strand.
CAGGATCCGGCCGGCCGCCTCGACGAGCACCCAGCGGATGTCGTCCGGCTCGATGTTCTCGTAGTAGCGCGTGGCGAAGCGGCTCATGTCTTCCAGCTCGGCCAGCGCCTCGATGCCGGCGAACCCGCCGCCGACGACAGTGAAGGTGAGTAAGCGCTTGCGCAGCTCCGGGTCCAGGGTGCTGGCCGCCTCGTCGAGCTTGGTGAGGACGTGGTTACGCAGGTAGATGGCCTCGCCGATGGTCTTGATGGCGATGCCGTTCTCGGCCAGGCCGGGAATGGGCAGCAGTCGCGCGACCGCGCCGAGCGCGACCACGAGCACGTCGTAGTGCAGCTGCTCGATGTGGCCGTCCGCCGCCTCGACGGTGACCGCCTTCTGCTCGTGCTCGATCTTGGTCACGCGCGCGGTGAGTACGTGGCATCGCTTGAGCACGCGACGCAACGGCACGACCACGTGCCGCGGCTCGATCGCCCCCGCCGCGGCTTCGGGCAGGAACGGCGCGTACGTCATGTGTGGCTGCGGGTCGACCACGGTCACGGAGGCTTCGTTGGCACGGAGCATCTTTTGGAGTCCGAGGGCCGTGTAGAGCCCGACGTAGCCACCGCCCAGGATCAGGATCCGGGCCGGTTCTTTCTTCACTGCGGCCATACGTGCATCTTCCCACTCGTTTACCTGTCACGCTCGAACACCCCGACCAGGTGTGACCAGTATCGCCCAGCGCAAAACGATTCAGATGAACACGCAGCACCGATGGCGCCGACCCGCCGCGGCGCAGGCCTTACGAAACGGGCTCCACCCGGCAATAACTCGCCGCTGTTCGCGCGAGCCTCGCGTCGGAAGTGACCAGCGGGATGGCGCGCTCCTCCGCCAGCGCGACATATGCGGCGGCGTACCCAGAAATACTGGAGCGAAGCTGCCACATGCGGGGCAGTAGTTCATCGAGCGAGACGTGATCGACACCGAGCAGCAAAAGTCGATCAACTGCTCGGACCGCCTGCTCTTCCTTGATCTTGCTGCCCAACGTGAGGCCACGAACAACCGAGAAGACCTCGGCCTTCCAATGCGAGGATCACTCCCACGCGCACCTCGGGTCAGCCCCTGGACGGAGAGCCGGCTGTCTTCGCGAGGTGTACCAGTTGGTAGGCGCCGTTCGCAGTGCGATGGGTTTCTCGGTACCCCAGCCTGGAGTACAGCCGGAGGTTCGCCTCACTGTGCTCGCCCGTGAACAACCGAACAGTCGTGATCTCCGATGGCAGCCGTTGTTCGGCAGTCGTCAACAGCGCGCTCCCCAAACCATTGCCCTGCCGATCAGGCACTACCGCCAGCCTGCGGATCTCGGCGACCACCGCATCGACGCGCCGGACCCGCACGCTCGCCACCAACCGGCCTGATTCACGAACACCCCAGGTCACGCAGGACGGATCGGCCAACTCGGCTCGCAACTCGTCGAGCGTTTGGGTCAGCGCCGGCAATGCGAGATCGTTGTGGGACAGAGCCTCTGTCACGTAGGCGGCGCGTTGCAGCGTCAACACCTCACCAGCGTCCGCCACCGTCAACTGCAATGTCTCGATCTTGACACCGACCACGCCGGAAGCATGCACCAGCTTTGCGCACAGTGGAAGTCGTTTACCGGCGCTGGCACATCTACTCCGCATTTACTGACGCCCACCAGGAAGCCAAGGGGCGGATGCGATCCAATGTGCCGGCCAGTTTGTCCTTCTCCCGCTCAAGGTCGTACCGCGATTGCAGAACGCGTCGAAGCCGACGGGCGCGCACACTTGTAGCCGTGCCCTCCGAGGACAGGCAGGCTTACGCGCGTCTGCGGGCCGCGCACCTGAGTGCGGTGCGGGCCTCGCTCGAGGACCACGTGGCGCGGCTGGCGTGGCCGCGCGAGCGGATCGAGCGCTACCAGGTCGAACGACTCCGGTCGTTGCTCGGATTGGCGCGCGAGCGTTCGCCGTTCCACGCGGCCCGGATGGCCGACGTCGACCCGGCCACGGCGACCGTCGACGACCTCGCACGGCTGCCGGTCATGGTCAAGCAGGAGGCCCAGGACGAATGGGACAGGATCGTGACCGCGCCCGGCATCGACCGCGCCGGCGCCGAGCGGGTGCTGGCCGAGCAGCGCTGGTTCTCCTACACCTCCGCCCGGCACCAGGTGTTCAGCTCGGGCGGCTCGAGCGGCGTGCGCGGGGTGTACGTGTGGGACTGGGACCAGTTCGTCACGCTCGCCTGCCTCGCCTGGCGGTGGCAGGTGCGTGCCGACCGCGCCTGGAGACCGGCCGTGCGCCGGGCCCGGCTGGTCGTGCTGGAGGCCGGCGAGCCGCCGCACGCGAGCACACCGTTGTTCGACGTCGCGACGGGGCCGTCTGCGGCGACCGTCGTAGTCCCGGCGGCCGCGCCGTTCGACCTGGTGCTTGCGGCCGTGGCCGAAGCCCGGCCGACCCATCTCGTCGGCTACGCCTCGGTGATCGGGCGCCTCGCCCGTGCCGCGATCGCGGGTTCGCTCGACATTCCGCTGGTCCGGGTCAGCACGAACTCCGAGCCGCTGACCGAGGAGGACCGCAAGGCGATCGACACCGCCTGGGGTGTGCCCGTCCACAACCTGTGGGGCTCGACCGAGATCGGCGTCCAGGCGGTCGGCTGCGGGCTGGGCGACGGTCTCCACGTCTGCGAGGACGAGGTGATCCTCGAACGCGTCGACCCGGCCGGGCGTCCGGTCGGCCCAAGCGAGCCGGCCGCGCGCACGCTCGCGACCGGGCTCGCCGGGCACACCTTCCCCTTCATCCGCTACGACCTCGGCGACGAGGTCACGCTGCTGCCCGGACGCTGCGGCTGCGGCAGTGCGATGCTGCGCGTCAGCGACATCGCCGGACGGCGCGACGACGACTTCCGCTACGGCGAGCGCAGGGTCCCGGCCAGCGCGTTCCGGCACGTGCTGGGAACTGACCCGCTGATCTCGGAGTACCAGGTCCGTCAGACCGCGGGCGGGGCGGACGTGCTCGTCGTCGGCGCGCCAGACGTGTCTGCCGTGACCGCGGCGCTGGTCTCCTCGCTACTCCCCTACGGGCTCGCGCACCCCGAGATCAACCTTCGGTCCGTCGACCGGATCCCGCGCCACGCCGCGACGGGCAAACTCAAGCGGTTCGTCCCGCTGAGCGACTAGCGGATCCCATGGCCAATACCTCCAGCTCAGGGCCAGCCGGCCGGTAAAAGTGTTCTGCTGGCTCAACGTTGCTTGTTCACTGGTATCAGCCCCCTGGTGGGCACTCAGCAAATGCACAGGTCAACGGGGCTCGATCGAGTCCCGGATGCGGGCTGCGATGGCAGCGACATCGTCCAAGTCACCCGTGGCGACAGCGATGATGAAGTCGTATGCCTCGTCGTTGGAGAAGGTCAGCCGCCTTCCGTTCACACCGAGAAAGGCGATCGTCGCGGCCAAGGCAAGCCGCTTGTTTCCGTCGACCAGAGCATGGTTGCGAGCAAGGGAATGCAGCAAGGCCGCCGTCTTCGCTTTAAGATCCGGGTACGCATCGCCACCGAAGACTGAGGCGCGCGGCCGCGCCACCGCCGCTTCCAGCAAGCCGTAGTCTCGAACTTCGACCTTGCCGCCCAGCGTTCGCTCAGCGACGTGGACCAGTTCGTCGAGCGTCAGATAGATCACCGACCGAGCCGCTCCAGCGCCTCGGAGTAGCGCGGCAGTTCCTCGTCAAGCACCTGGTCGAGCAGATCGGCCCTGCTGTGGTTATCCACGTACTCCCGGATGGCCTGCCGGGCAACATCCTGCATCGACCGGTCCTCGTATTCGGCGCGACGGCGCAGAGCCTCGGCTTCGTCATCCGACAGACGCAAAGTCATCGCCATAGCGACATGGTATCACGCATGATACCACTCTGCCCGTCAGGCTAATCCCGCCGACTCTTTCGCCCGCTCCAGCACTTCACGCAGCATCTCAGGGGTCAGCCGGCCGGTAAAAGTGTTCTGCTGCGACACGTGATACGACCCGAACAGCCGTAGATCTCCGAGCGGCACCTCGACGCCGTGCCCGAACCGGGGCGCGGGTTTCGGCACCGGCCAGAGCGGGGCGAGCACCGGCAGCACCGCCTGCCAGCCGAACGCGCCGAGCACCACCATGGCCCGCAGCGTGGGCCGCAACATTTCGAGTTCGCGCACCAGCCAGGGTCGGCAGGTGTCCCGTTCGGCCGGGGTCGGCTTGTTCGCGGGCGGGGCGCAGTGCACGGGCGCGGTGATCCTCGTCCCGAACAACTGCAGGCCGTCGCCGATGCACGTCGACTGCGGCTGCGAAGCGAGCCCAACGTCGTAGAGCGCTTGAAAAAGCACATCGCCGGAACGATCTCCGGTGAACATGCGACCGGTGCGGTTCCCGCCGTGTGCCGCGGGGGCGAGACCGACGATCGCCAGCGACGCGTCCGCGGGACCGAACCCCGGAACCGGGCGGCCCCAATAGGTTTCGTTCGCGTAGGACGCGCGTTTGGTCTCGGCGACGTGCTCGCGCCACTCGACCAGCCGCGGGCAGCGGCGGCATTTCGACACCGCAATGTCGAGCTCCGCCAACGTGGTTTCCGTCGTCACCAGGCCAGACTAAGTTAGGATCATGCCCGAAACCACCGACGAGGAAACCGGCGAAACCTCCACCGCCGAACGGCCCGCCGAACCAGTCGACAACCTGGTCACCACCCAACACACGCTGACGGTCAAGCGCCGGAAGCTGGCCTACACCGCCCAGACCGGGCGCATCGTGCTGCGCAAGGAAGTGGTGACCGACGGCAAGTTCGACGGTCATCAGGCCAAGGCCGAGGTGTTCCTCACCGCATACACCGTCGACGACGCGGACCCCGGCTCCCGGCCCGTGACGTTCGCGTTCAACGGCGGGCCCGGTTCGGCGAGCGTGTGGCTGCACATGGGGCTGCTCGGGCCGCGCCGGGTGGTCTCTGGTGACGTGGACGCGCCCGAGCCGCCGCCGTACCGGCTGGCCGACAACGCCGAATCCCTGCTGGCGCACAGCGACCTGGTGTTCATCGACCCGGTTTCCACCGGCTACTCGCGGCCGGCCACCGGCGAGAAATCCCAGGACTACCACGGCTTCACCCAGGATGTGGAGTCCGTCGGGGAGGTCATCCGCCTGTGGACATCGCGCAACGGCCGCTGGCTGTCGCCGAAGTTCCTGGCCGGTGAGTCCTACGGCACGCTGCGCGCGGCCGCGCTCGCCGAGCACCTGCAGGAGCGGCACGGCCTGTTCCTCAACGGGATCATGCTGATCTCGAGCGTGCTGGACATGGGCACGATCCGGTTCACCGAAGGCAACGACCTGCCCTACTCGCTGTTCGTCCCGACCTACGCGGCGATCGCGCACTACCACGGCCGGCACGGCGACCGGCCACTCGACGACGTGCTCGCCGACGCGGAGGAGTTCGCGGCGCGCGACCTGCCGTGGGCGTTGCAGCGCGGTGCCCGCATGACCACCGAGGAACGCACCGAGACCGTGCGGACGCTGGCTTCCCTCACCGGACTCGAAGAGTCCTATGTGGACAAGGTGAACCTGCGCATCGAGCACGTGCGGTTCTTCACCGAACTGCTGCGCGACCGCGGGCTGACCACCGGGCGCATGGACGGCCGGTTCACCACCTGGGAGCCGGACGGCGGTCGCGAGCACATGCGGGACGACGCTTCGACCTCGCGCATCATCGGCGCCTATTCGGCCGGCTTCAACCACTATGTCCGCACGGAACTCGGGTACGAAAACGACCTGCCGTACGAGGTGCTGTCGCTGGATGTCAACCGGGCGTGGTCATTCGCCGACTTCGAGGGACGCGCGGTCTCCGCCGTCGAGTCGCTCGCTTCGGCCATGCGCGCCAACCCGCACCTGAAGGTGCACGTCGCGCTCGGCCACTACGACGGCGCCACACCGTACTTCGCCGCCGAACACGTGCTGGCGCACCTGCCCATCCCGGAAGAACTGCGGGAGAACATCGAATCGGCCTACTACCCCGCGGGCCACATGATGTACGTCCACGAACCCTCGCGACTCCAGCAGTCGCGAGACCTGGCGGCCTTCATCTCCACCAGCAGCAATCGGTAAGTCAAGCCGATCCAGCGCCGCGGCCGGCGTGGGACAAACGCGGGTCGGAATGGTCCTCGACCCGCGTGGCCCATGTCGGCCGCCACCGCCGTCCGTGAAGCCGCGGAAGAAGTCGGCGTACTCATCGAGGCCGCCGACCTCATTCATGTCCACACCATCCACGTCAACGGCTCCGGCCGCGAACCCCGCCTCGGCCTGTTCTTCGCCACCCACCACTGGACCGGCGAACCCGCCAACCGCGAACCCGACAAATGCTTCAAGCTCGCTTGGTTCGCGCTCGATGACCTCCCCGAACAGATCATCGACTACCCAGCCGCGGGCATAGCCGCCTACCGCACCGGCTCGACCTTCAGCATCCGGGGATGGACGCCTCCGTCGTCCACACAGCGAGCCGCCATCAGCTGATCTCCCTTCAGCATCAAGCACGGCCCCGGCACCCGAGCACCGAGTCGGCGCGGCAACGTGTCCCGAAACCGGAACTCGACAGCCTGAACCGGGGACACACGCGCCTGAACCGGGAACTCGGCCGCCTGAAGCCGGAACTCGGGTGCCTGGACCGGGAACTCGGGTGCCTGGGGTGGGGACACGCGGGGCGGGCGAGGAGACGGCGGGTCAGGTGCGGTCGGTGGCGGAGGCCGCCAGGCGCATCCCCTCGGCGAGTTCCTCCGCGCTGGGGGCGAGTTCGGGGTCGATCAGCCATTGCACGAGCAGTCCGCTCATCAGCACCTGGTAGAACATCCCGGCCACGCGCGCGGCCTGCTCGTCGTCCTGGTGGTTCAGGCCCAGGAAGATCTCCGCCAGCCCGAAGCGGCCCGCGCTCTGCATCGCCGAGACCTCGCGACGCAACTCGGGTTCGTGCTTGAGGTGGGCAACCATTTCAACCTGGGTCTGCCACAGCGGGCGGTCGGCGCGATAGGAGTCGAGTACCCGCCGCAGGATGGCCTCGAAGCTCCGTTCGCCGGTGGCCATCGCCTGGCCCAGCTTGTCGCCCCAGTCCGCCATCGCCTCGAAGACAGCGGCGTTGAGCAGCGCCTTCGTCGACCCGAAGTGGTAGCCGATCGAGGCGAGGCTGACGCCTGCCGCGGACGCGATGTCCCGCGCGGTCGTGCGGCTGTAGCCCTTCTCGTACAGGCAGCGCTTGGCGCCGGCCAGCAGATCCTCACGATTTCCCATATGACCCAGCTTAACAGGCGTCTCAGACAAGTGTCTTGCACAATTGTCTGACACATGTGTACGGTTCCGGTCATGGAAACCAGAACCGTCCTCATCTCCGGCGCCGGCATCGCAGGTTCGACCCTCGCCTACTGGCTGCACCGCCACGGTTTCGCTGTCACCGTGGTGGAGCGCGCTCCCCGCCTGCGCGAAGGCGGCTACAACATCGACATCCGCGGCACGGCCCTGGAAGTCGTGCGGCGCATGGGACTTCTGGACGAGGTGCGGCGCTACGCGACCGACATGCTGGGCAGCACGATCGTCGACGAGGAAGGGCACGAGAAGGCGGTCATGAGCGCCGAGCTGTTCTCCATGCACGAGGAAGACGACGTCGAGTTGATGCGCGGCGACCTCGCCAAAATCCTTTACGACGCAACCAAAAACGACGTCGAGTACCTCTTCGGCGACACGATCACCGCGCTGCGGCAGGACGGGGACGGCGTGGATGTCACCTTCGAGGCCGCGCCGTCGCGGCGGTTCGACCTCCTCGTCGGCGCGGACGGCCTGCACTCCAGGGTGCGCGAACTGGCCTTCGGGCCGGAGGAGAACTTCCGCCGCGATCTGGGCTGCCAGGTCGCGATCGGCACGGTGCCCAACTACCTGAACCTGGACCGCTGGGAAGTCACCTACCCCATGGCGGGCCGGGTGGCGCTCGTCTACCGCGCGAGGCAGGCCGACGAGGCCCGCGCGATGTTCCTGTTCAAGTCGGAGGGCTCACTGTCCGAGGCCTTCGCCGGCGCCGGCTGGGAAGTGCCGCGCCTGCTGGACAGCGTGCGCGAGGCACCGGACTTCTACGTCGACACCGTCAGCCAGATCCACTGCGAGAACTGGGCGAAGGGGCGTGTCGTCCTGCTCGGCGACGCGGCCTGCGCGCCGTCGCTCGCTTCCGGGCAGGGCACGAGCGTGGCACTGGTCGGCGCGTATGTGCTGGCCGGCGAGCTCAAGGCGGCGGCAGGCCACACCAAGGCGTTCGCGGGCTACGAGGCACAGCTGCGGAAGTTCGCCGACCTGAACCAGCAACTGGGTCCGAAGCAGCTCAAGGGGATGATCCAGCACAGTCGCGCCCAGCTGTGGTTCCAGTTGAAGATGCTCCGCCTGATGCCGAAAATGCCCGGCAAGGACAAGATGGTCGCGCGCATCACGGAACCGATGCGCGAGGCCGCGAACGCGGTCGCGCTGCAGGACTACTGACCGGCGCCGGCGTGCGGACGCGGTCGCGGCTACCGAAGCGACAGGGCGATCCCGTCGAGGATGTCGTGCTCGCTCACCAGCAGGTCCGCCGGGCCACCCCGGGCGGCCAGTTCCTCGGACAGGACTCGCACGATCAGCGCGCCACCGCCGATCACGTCCACCCGGCCGGGGTGGATCACCGGGTTGGCGGCCCTGCTCTCGTGGTCGGCGGCGAGCAGTTCGTCGGCCACCCGATGAATGTCCTCAGTGGACAGCCGGGAGAGATGCGTGCGCGTGGCGTCGTATTCGTCCAGCCGCTGGGCCACCGCGGACAGCGTGGTGACCGTGCCGGCGACGCCGATCCACGTCTTGGCCTTGGTGACGTCCACCGCTTCGAATGCCTCGGCCAGCACGCCGCAGGCGAACTGCCGGGCTGCCTCGATCTCGTCCGCCGTGGGCGGATCGGACCGTAGCGCGCGCTCGGTGATCCGCACGCAGCCGATGTCGACCGAGCGCGCCGAGGTCACCGACACGCTTTCACCGTCCCACTCGCCGAGAACCAGCTCCGTGGATCCGCCACCGACATCGACGACCAGGAACGGGCCGTCGTCGGGGTCCTGCTCGCCGACGGCGCCGGCGAAGGACAGGCGTGCCTCCTCGTCACCGCTGATGATCTCGGCCTCGACGCCCAGAACCTCCCGTGTCATGGCGAAAAACTCGTCGCGGTTGCTCGCGTCGCGGGTGGCGGACGTGGCGACCATGCGCACTCGCTCGACACCCTTCCGGCGCGCGGCGATGGTGTAGTCGGCGAGCGCGGCGCGGGTGCGCCTCAGCGCTTCGGGCGCCAGCCGGCCGGTCGCGTCCACGCCCTGACCGAGACGCACGATGCGCATTTCGCGGTGCAGATCGCGCAGGTCGACGGTGCCGTCATGGCGGTGCGTCAACTCGGCGACGAGCAGCCGGATGGAGTTCGTTCCACAGTCGATCGCGGCAACCCTGGGCATGTCCCAACTCTAAGGGCCCCGGCCGGGCGCGTGGGGGGCGGAGCCCCCACAACGCTATGGCGTCGTCATGACGGTCGTCGTGGTGGTGTCGTCGCCGGGCGACTCACCGGGTGACGCACCGGGCGGCTCGCACGGCGACGGGCTGCCGGTCGTGGAGGTCGGCGGAGTGGTCGTGGTGGTGGTCGTGGTGGTTGAGCTGGAATCGCTGGTGGTCGGGCAGGTCGGCGGAGTGGACGGCGGGTCGGGGCCGTCGGACGAGGGCACGCTCGTCGAATTCGTGCTCGTATCGGTCGGGCTCGGCGGCGTGCTGGTGCCCGGAGGCGGCGGGGCAGGCGATGGTGGCGGGGTCACCGGTGGCGCCACCGGCGGCGGGGCCGGCAACAGGGGCGGGCCCGGCGCGCCGATCGGCACCGGGCTGTCCGGCAGCGGCAGCACACCGTTGCGGTAGGCATCCGCCCACGCCAGGACGATCGCCAGGTAGATGGCTGAGTTGTTGTAGCGGAGGATCGCCGCCCGCAGCTGATCGGGGTTGGCGAGGTCCGCGCCGCCCGCACACAGGTAGCGGGCGGCGGCGAGCGTCGCGTCGAAGATGTTGTTCGGGTCGGAGATGCCGTCGCTGTTGCCGTCGGCACCCCACCGGCGCCAGGTGGACGGGATGAACTGCATGGGCCCCACCGCGCGATCCCAGACCTGGTCGGAGTCGTACAGGCCGTGGTCGGTGTCCGGGATCGCGGCGAAGCCACCGGCCCCGTTGAGCTGTGGGCCGAGAATCGGTTCGAGCGTCTTGCCATTCTTGTCGATATATCCGCCGCGGGCGTGGTTGGACTCGATACGGCCGATGCTGGCGAGCAGCGCCCAATCAAGGTGGCAGTTCGGCTGCTCCATGGACAGGATGTCGGCGGCGTTGTGGTAGGCGGTCAACACGGTGGCGGGGATGCCGAGTAACCCACCGGGCAACACGTAGGCGGCTGGTAGTTCGTAGTCGGACAGCGGCAGGTCGCTGGGCGCGAGAGCCTGCGGCAGTGACCCGTCGACGTTGACCTGCACGTGCTCCGGATTGAAGCCTTCGATGAGCGCCAGATCCCGGGTGTCCGTGGATTTGACCCGGCTGGCCCAATCGACGGCGCCGCCGCTGGCCACGAGGGCGGGCAGCACGGCGAGCACCCCACCGACCACCGCGACCAGGGTCCGGTAATGCAGGCCGATCCTGCGAATCTTGCGCCGGGCGATCCGCGCCCGTCTCAGGCTCACCGCGCCACCTCCCCAGTCACACCCGACCCTAGATCTTCACCCGGCCGCTGTTAAGTGCATGTTTGCCCGGCCGACCATCGTGGCATGAGTGACTCGTTACTGTCGAAATTCGGCATGAACGGGCCACTCATGCACTCCGGCCGGACCGCCTCGAGTGCGATTTCAGCGCAGGGGGAATCAGGCCGGAGCGGCGCAGTCGCCGGACGGCCAGTCGGGCCGCAGCAGTTCGAGGGTCTCGTCGCCGAACGGGTTCACACCAGGCCCGCATGCCAAGGTGTGAGCGAGATGTACGTGCAGGCATTTCACGCGACCGGGCATGCCGCCCGCGGTGATCTCGTGGCCGAGTGGCTCGATGGCGTCGCGCTGGGCGAGGTAGGACTCGTGCGCGCGGCGGTAGGCGGCGGCGAGCTCCGGATCGGTGGCCAACCGCTCGGTCATCTCGCGCATGATCCCGGACGCCTCCAGCCTGCCGACGAGCGAGGCCAGGCGCGGGCAGGTCAGGTAGTAGAGGGTCGGAAACGGCGTCCCGTTCTCCAACCTCGGGCTGGTCTGCACCACGGCCGGGTGCCCGCTCGGGCAGCGGGCCGCGACCGCGCGCAGCGCCCGGGGTGGCCGGCCGAGCTGCGCGGCGATGATCTCCCGGTCGGCATCGGTCACCGGCTCGAACACGGGCATTTCCGTCCTACTCACACCCTCAAGGCTAGCTGAGGCCGTCCTCCACAAGCGGCGAAGCCACTCACGGTGAAACCGCCTTTCACAAGCGGCGAAGCCGCTTACCGTGAGGCCATCTTTCACAAGCGGCGAAGCCGCTTACGGTGAGGCACGCAACCCGCACCGCCGCGGGTTCTCAGAGGCCTTCTCGCGAGGACAGCGCCGACGTGGTGAATTGGACATTCATGAGGAGGCGATCCCGGAGCGAGAAGGCCTCTGAGGTTCCGCCACCCGCACCGCCACGCAAGCCACCCGTCAAAATCTCAGCCGGAGAGGCTGGACCATAGTTGCTGATACCAGGCCTGGCTGGGGCCTGGCTTCTGCTGGCCACCTTGCTGGGGACTCTGCGGACTGTCCTCGGGGAGCTGGACCAGGTACGGGGTTTCGCCGGGCATCACGTACCGCAGGCGACGGCGCGCCTCGGCCTCCACCTCGGCCGGGTCGCTCAGCGCGGCCTTGCGTGCCTCCAGCTGTGCGACCTCGGCCTGCAGCTCGGCCTGATGCTGTTCCTGCACCTTGATCTCCGCACGCTGGCTGAGATACGTGCGCAGCGGCACGGCCAGGGTGAACGCCAGCGCGCAGATCACGATGGCGAGCACGGCGGCCCGGCGGGTGGTGGATATGCCCAGCACCCGCGCGGCGTTGCCGGCCTGCTTGGCCGCGAACCCACGTCGCAGCCGTGCCCGGACGGCCCCGGCGCGCGGCACCCGCCGGCCACGCAGCGGGTGCCGCGCCGGGACACCTTCCGTGCGGCGAACGCGTGAACTTTCCGTGCGGCGCCCACGGCTGCTGCGCTCCCGCGCCCGCTTGGTCACTCGACGACCGTCGCTCTCGCGGCGAGCACCTGGCTTCGCGACGGGCGCATCAGCCCTCCGGCGTGAACCGCGGGAAGGCCAGGTCGCCCGCGTAGCGGGCCGCGTCGCCGAGCATCTCCTCGATGCGCAGCAACTGGTTGTACTTGGCGATGCGTTCGCCGCGCGCCGGGGCGCCGGTCTTGATCTGGCCGACCCCGGTGGCCACGGCCAGGTCGGCGATCGTGGTGTCCTCCGTCTCGCCCGACCGGTGGCTCATCATCGACTTGTAGCCGTAGGAGGTGGCCAGCGTGATCGCGTCCAGGGTCTCCGAGAGCGTGCCGATCTGGTTGACCTTGACCAGCAGCGCGTTGGCCGCGCCACGCTCGATGCCCTGCTCCAGCCGGTCCGGGTTGGTCACGAACAGGTCGTCCCCGACCAGCTGGACGGCCTCGCCGAGCTGCTCGGTCAGCGCGACCCAGCCGTCCCAGTCGTCCTCCGAGAGCGGGTCCTCGATCGAGACCAGCGGGTAGGCGTCGACCAGTTCGGTGTAGTACGCGGCGAGTTGCTCGGCGCTGCGCTTGCTGCCCTCGAAGGTGTAGACACCGTCGCCGAAGAACTCGGTGGCGGCCACGTCCAGCGCGAGCGCGACGTCCCGGCCCGGGGTGTAGCCGGCCTTCTCGATGGCCGTGGTGATCAGGTCCAGGGCCTCCCGGTTGCTGGACAGGCTCGGTGCGAAGCCGCCCTCGTCGCCCAGGCCGGTGGCCAGTCCCCGGGCCTTGAGCACGGACTTGAGCGCGTGGTAGACCTCGGCGCCCCAGCGCAGCGCCTCGCGGAAGGACTCGGCGCCGATCGGCGCGATCATGAACTCCTGGATGTCGACGTCGGTGTCGGCGTGCGCGCCACCGTTGAGGATGTTGAGCATCGGCACCGGCAGCACGTGCGCGTTCGGCCCGCCGAGGTAGCGGAACAGCTCCAGCTCGACCGATTCGGCCGCCGCCTTGGCCACCGCCAGCGACACGCCGAGCAGCGCGTTCGCGCCCAGCCGCGACTTGTCCGGGGTGCCGTCGAGGTCGACCAGCTTCTGGTCGACGATCCGCTGCTCGACCGCCTCCGTGCCGATGAGTTCCGGGCCGATCTCGTCGAACACGGCCGCGACCGCGCGCTCGACGCCCTTGCCGCCGTAGCGGGCGGCGTCACCGTCGCGCAGCTCCACGGCCTCGTGCTCGCCGGTCGACGCACCCGACGGGACCGCGGCCCGCGCCAGCGTGCCGTCGTCCAGAGCGACCTCCACTTCGACCGTCGGGTTGCCGCGCGAGTCGAGGATCTCGCGCGCACCTACCTGCTCGATGACCGCCACGGTTCGCTCCCTCATCGATAGTCCAGCGACGTCGGGTTCAGACTAATAACCGCCGCGTGGCGGGTGGCGATGGGGAGACGCTTGGTCAACCCCTGCCGGAAAAGGCGAGTGGCGGGTAACGTCGATCAGACTATGGATGACGAGGACCTGGCCCGGGACCATACGGGCGAGCACCGGTTCAAGGCATTCCGGCAGGCCGAGGCGCTGATCGAGAACAGGCGGCCGCTGGACGCGCTGAAAGTCCTCCAACCGGTGCTCGAAGCAGAGCCGGACAAGCCGAGCGTGCAGCTGCTCGCCGCACGCGCCTACTTCCATTCCGCCCAGCTCAACCGTGCGGAGCGGGCGTTCACCCGGGTGCTCGAACTGGACCCCTCCGACCACTACGCCCGGTTCGTGCTCGGCCGCACGCTGCAGCGCCTCGGTCGCCTGGTCGAGGCCCTGGGCCAGCTCCGGATGGCGTGGGCGATGAACCCCGTGCCGGAGTACCAGGACGCGCTGTCCGAGGTCAACGCCCGGGTTCACCTCCAGGAGGGGTGATTCGAGTCACCGGAAGTACTTTCGGTCGACCAACGTGATGACGCGCTCGGCGAGTTCGGCCCTGGCCGGCTCCAGCGTCGCGGTCGAGGTGCCCCGGACTCCCCTCGGGTGATCCGCCGCCAGGTGAATGTGCAGGTTTCCCGGCCGGCTGATGTCGCCATAGGGCGAGTAGTAGACGTCGTACTCGGACCTGCGGGTGTCCCAGAAGGTCACCGACTGCTTCCCGTCGATCGGCTTGACTTGCCGATCGGCCCACAGGCTCGGGTCCGTTCCGTAATCGGCGGGGACGTTCTTCCCGTCGATGTCCACGTACACCAGCATGGCGTGGGTGGGCTCGACGAACATACAGTGAGTGCCCCAGATGACGGGCGAAAACGAGGAACCGTAAGCACTCTTGACGGCCTCGGAGAACGCCTCGCACTGCACCGCCTGGTCGGCTTGGGAATCCGCCGCTGCGGCTTCGAACGTGGGCGCGACGGTGACGCCGCCCTGGTATGGCGCGCACGGAGAGTTGAAGAGGTCCGCGCAGGCACCGATCCGGCCGGTGTCGTTGTCGTCGGGCCCATAGAGCAATGGGCGTTGTGGACGCGCCGCGCTTCCCTCCGGCGCCCGCTCGGCGAGTTCAACCGCTTCGGCGGCGTGGCGCTCGGCCGCGACGCAGTCGGCGTCGGCCAACTCGAAGATCACCGAACCGAACCACTCGTTGGGGCTCGACGACCCGCCTTGGTTCCACGACACGGTGCAAGCGCCCGCGGCGCCCCGGACGGCGGCGTCCTTGCCCGCGATCCGGATGAGCTGGTCGGTGCGTTTCGGCGCCCATTTGTCGTAGGTGACCTTGAGGCTCGGCCCGGTCTTCCCCCGCTCGTTACTGGATTCGCACCCGCTGAATGGGTCGCTGCTGCGGCTGTTCGGTGTCAACCGGTATCCGTCGAGGTCCGGCCCGTAGAGGCTGGTGAGGAAGGCGCAGCCGTCCCACGCGGACAAGGGGCGTTTCGCCGTGTCGACGCCGCGAGCGTCCGGGTCGGCCAGCTTGGCCACCGTCGCCGCGCCGTAGTCCTTCACGAGTTGGCAGCCCGCTGACGCGTCCGTCTTCAGCTCGATGGACAGGGTGTAGCTCACCGGAAGATCGAGCACGCAGTCCGGGAGCGAGTCGTCACCCTGATCGATTTCATACGCCTTCGCGCCGCCGAGGGCGATCGGTTTCTCACTGAACCGGCCCTCGAAATCATTATTGGCGCCGACCGCGAGGGAGAGCCTGTTGTAGCCGGGACTCCAGTTGGCGTCCGCGACGAGTGAGCAGGAATGCGGCCCGGTCGGAATCGTGACGGCGTTGGGATTCCGGTGCGATTTCGCGTAGTCCAGATCGAGCAGTGCGCAGGCGTCGAGTGCGCGCAAGGCGGCGATGACCGCCTCGCGCTCCCGGTCCGGCGGTCCCGGCTCGGGGACCACGCCGTGCGGGAACCACCCGTGCCCGCCGGTCTTCGGGCTGGCTTGCGGGCTGGCTTGCGGGCTCTGGTCAGCACGACCGCGGCCGAGCAGGAAGGCGCCGACGACGCCGAGAGCCAGCAGGACGACCGCGCCGACGCTCAGGCCTGTCCACAGGCGCTTCCGTGCTGGTGGCCGTGGCTCGCCGGCGCGATTTGACTTGGTCACCACAATTCCCCCTCCAGTGCTATTCAGCTCATGTGCGGGCCGCCCGGCGCGGGTCCCACACTCCCGTCGCGCGAGTCCCACACTCCCGTCACGCGGGTCCCACACTCCCGTCGCGCGAGTCCCACACTCCCGTCGTGCGAGTCCCACATTCTCGTCGTGCGAGTTCCACATTCCCGTCGTGCGAGTTCCACATTCCCGTCGTGCGAGTTCCNCGTCGTGCGAGTTCCACATTCCCGTCGTGCGAGTTCCACATTCCCGTCGTGCGAGTTCCGCGTACCGGGCTACCGGAACGTGGGACACGCGCTACCGGAAGGTGGGACACGCGCTACGGGAACGTGGGACACGCGCTACGGGAACGTGGGACTCGCGCTACCGGAAGGTGGGACTCGCGAGGGGAATTTAACGGACGCTTTCCGCGGTTATCCGCTTCTGTCTGAATAGCGCAGCGATAGGACGCGGCCGCAAATCAGGCGGACACAGTGGCGAAATTGTTGGCCGCGGCGAGAATGTCCCGGGTATCGGCGGGGGATTGGGTGTAGCCGAGCACCGCGGCCCACCAGCCCGGCCCGGTGGACAGGTCGGCACCACCGGCGCAGAGCGCACGGGCGGCGGTGAGCGCGGCGTCGTCGGCATTACGCGGGTCGGGGCGCTTCCCGTCGTTGGTGGCCCGCACCGACCACTGCTGCCAGATCGCGTCCGGCACCGGCAGCGGCCCCGAGCCGACCGCCTGCACCTGGCCGATCCCCGCGAGCGTGGCCCACGACAGATGGCAGCCGGGCGCTTCGTCACGCAGCCACATCTCGGCCCTGCCGTAGGCCATGAGGACGTTCGACGCGAGATGCGTGGTTTTGGCCAGCCCTCTCGCCCAACTGTCCAATGCGGCGAAGTCCGAGGCGTGCGGCCGGTCCGGCGGCGCGGCGACGGCGGCGCTCGGCGCGGGCCCCGCGGGCACGGGGTTCGACTGGGCCGACTCGACCGGCTGTGGCTGGCCGGACTGTTCGGGCCGTTCACGCCCGCCGACCCCGATGGTCAGCAACAGCACCAGCCCGGTGACGACCACGCCGGCGCCGAGCAGCAGCCGGTTGGGAATGCGACGGCTGCCGATGCCGACTGGTTGCATGGGTCCGGCCACCCGGACAGGTTAGCCGGAAATGCCCGAAGGCCAGTAGACCCGCCAGCCGTCGGCTTCGAGCGTGGCCGGGTCCACCCCGTCGGCGCGGGCCGCTTGTTCCGCGGCGCGCACGTCGGCCGCGAACCGTTTGGCCACGGCGCGCAGCTCGCCCTCGGGGTCGAGGCCGGACCGCCGGGCCGAGGCGGCCAGCCGGAAGAGCCGGGCGGCCGGGTCCGTGCCCGCCGGGAACAGGTCGGACGGAATGCCGGCGCGGCCGCTGCGTTGTCCCAGCTTGCCCGCCAGCGCAGCCGCCGGCTGACCGAGCGCGACGCCGTCCACTATGGACTCCCGCCGCTTCTCGGCCTGCTTGAGTTCCTCCCACCGGCCTTCATGGTGCTCGGCCGTGGCGTCGGCGAAGACGTGCGGATGCCGGCCGACGAGCTTGGAGACCAGCTCCCCCGCGACCGCGTCGAGGTCGAACGGGTCGGTCGGATGCTCGGCGGCCACCCGGGCGTGGAAGATCACCTGGAGCAGCACGTCGCCGAGTTCCTCGCGCAGTGCGTCGCGGTCGCCTTCCTCGATGGCTTCGAGCAGTTCGTAGGTCTCCTCGACGAGGTACTGCCGCAACGACTCGTGTGTCTGCTTCTCGTCCCACGGGCAGCCGCCCGGCGAACGCAGCCGGTCCATCACGTCCACCGCGGCCAGCAGCCCGGCGCCCTTGATGGACTGGCCGATCACGCGAGAACCCGCGTCACGCAGGGCCACCACACGGGGATCGTCGAGCCGGGCGGCGAACAGCACGATCGACTGTTCCTGGGCCTCGGCCAGCAGCTCTTCCACGTCCGGAGCCGGCTTCGCCCCGAGCTGGTCCGGATCCACCCCTGCGGCGTAAACGGCGCCGGCAGCGCGCAACGCCGGCACCGCATCGGCCGGCACGCCGAGGTCAGGATGCCGCAGTAGGACAACCGTCAAGGCTGAACGTATCCCTCCACCGGTAGAACGAAGCCGGAGACTTCCGCCGCGCTGGGCGCGACGTCCATCGCGACCGGGTCCCATACACCGTAACGCGGGTTGATTTTCACCCCGGAACGCTCCACGTCCTGCTGCAGCAGCCGGATGCCGACCGAGGCGAGCTGCCCCGCGGTGGCCTGCTGGGCCTGGTCGACGGCCGGCGAGGCGTTCAGGTCACGCTTGCGGATGACCGCGACGAGCCAGACCGACTGACTGGGATCGGCCTCGAAACTGACCACCGTGCCGGCGGGAACGCCGAAGAGCACCGAGCCCGCGAACATCGGCGACTGCAGGGCGGGCAGGGTCGTGCCCAGCTCGGCGTCCATCCCCGCGCCGGCGTCGGCGCGCACCAGCGTGGTGGCCGCGTTCGGCGAGGCGGCGAACTGCTTGGCCTTGGCCTCCGCCTGCTCGCGCCGCGGGCCGTTGTCGTCGGTGCTCACGGTCGTGTAGTCGAAGTCGACCGACAGCTTGTCGAAGTACTTTTCACCGAGCGCCCGTTCCAGCACGTAGTCCGTGGCGGCCTCGGTGTGGTCGCGGGCGCGGAGGGCGATGTCCCCGGCCAGCACTGCCGGGTCGATGCCACTGGTCGGCGACGGTTGGCTCAGCGCGTTGACGGCCTGGGCGACCAGCGCCGGGTCGGCCCGCAGGCCCTCCCGCTGCGCCGCCCGGGTGATCATCTCGTGCACCACCAACTGGCCCACGATCGCGCGGCCGAGCAGGTCCAGCTTGTGCTGCTGGGCCAACTGCTGCGCGGCCGGTTCCTGGGTCACCGCGCGGTCGATCACCTGCTGCACCTGGTCCACGGTGATCTCGTGGTCACCGATGAGGATGGCGGCCCGCGTCTGGCTCGGCCCGGACCCACAACCGGCGAGCAGCAGACAACCGAGAACGACGGAAACAAGCGCACGAGGACGACCCATGATCCGCATCACACCGGTACCCTCTCACAACCCGGGCGGACGGTGAGTGGGAGTCCTTGTGAACCCCGTCCAGTGCGGCATCGCTCGCGATCTCCGGATCCAACATTACGACAGCAGAATCGGCGATTTACCCGATTCCGCGATCGACCGCGACAGGACGCGCTAAACTCCTTGACGCGCTTACAGACGACTACGGGGAGTGACGTCTTGGCCGGGGAAGTTAACCAAAGCCGTATCAGTGGCGTGCTCGATGGCAACATCGGCGGCTGGGGCGGTTCAGCTGCCGACCTGGTCCAGCAGACCCAAAGCGCGGCCCTGGCCAGGGCTGCGGTGGAGCGCACCCGGGCCCACCTAAAGCGCGAGGCCGCCGCGATGCAGTCGGCCACCCACCCGGCCCCCGCTCAGGCCACACCTGGATCCGGCAGTGGCTACCACTTTGACGCCGAGACCATCGCCCAGCGCATCAAAGACTGGCAAAAGGTTCTTGACGACATCAGGGCGGACCGGTTGCAGTTGGAGGCCGCCTTTCAAAGCTCGAACCCCCCATCGCCAGACAGACCCGCATTGAAGAACGCCGAGGCAACTCGAAACTCGATCAAGGCTGCCATGCAGCACAACCAAGCGATGCAGCAATACGCCCTGGCATGGCTTGATGCACTTCACAAGGCCAACGGAACCTATGTCGAACACGACGAGGACACCGGCAAGGGACTGTCCAGCGCAGGAAGCGCCACGGACGGCAGCAAGCTCAACTCGTAGGAGGTCAGTTTGCTCAGGGGAAAGACCGCCACGAGCGCGGCAATCGTCTGTATGGCAATGTTGGCGGTGAGCGCCTGCACGCAGAACGGAGGCGGCACCCCGACCCCAAGCAGCAGCGCGCCCGCCACTGGCAATACCGCTTCAAGCGCCACGCCGAGCGCGACCGGTGGTGCCAACACCGTACCGGCGATCACCAATCCGCTGGACGTGTCCAAGTTCATGGCCGACCCATGTCTCAGCATCACCTCGGCCCAAGCAGCCAATCTCACCATCAGTTCGCAAGGCAAACGGGTCAACATCGAATCAGGTGAGAGCTGCACCTGGAAGTACGGCTCTAACTCCGAATGGGAAATAGGGGTCACTTACATCGTTCCCGAGGCAAATAATGGCCTGCAGAACCTGTACAACTTGCAGGCTACGGTTGGCTATGGCGATGGTTATTTCGAGCCAGCCACAGTCGATAACTACCCGGCTGTGTACCAGGACATCTCAGACGACCGCCAAAATGGTCGGTGTCAACTGTCGGTCGGGGTCAACAATCAGGTCTTCTTCACCGTGTCAAACGATGGGCCGAAGAACACTGATCTCTGCAAGGGCGCCGGCAAAGCGGCGAACGCCGTGGTGGAGACCATCAAGAGGGGGTAGGAGATGACGACGGCGGCGTTGGGTCAAGATGGCTTCGAAAACTCCATGTCGGCGCAGCAGATCTACGACAATTTCATAAACGCGAAAGGTCCCGGTGACCTCACCCAAGCACAAGTCCACCTGGTCAAGGTGATGTCCACATACCAGGACCGTGCCCAGCAGATCACGTCGCTGGCCGCGTCGATGGAAGAAGGCTGGTCGGGGGACGCCTCGCAGGCTGCGCAGGGGAGCGCCGCCCGACTCTCGATAGCCCACGACAAGGCCGCGATGCATATGGTGGAGGCGTCACAGCTAATCGACGCTCAATCGCAGGCGTTCTACGACACCAAGAACCGGGTCGTTCCGGTGCCGGAGGTCCCGAAGGCTCCGTCGTTCGTGGACACCGTCATCACCATGGGCTCAGCCAACACGACCTACCAAACCAAGGTCGAAGAATCGCTGGCTGCCGGGCGACAAAACGTGCAAGCGATGGACGGCTGGACCACGACCAGCAACGACAACGGTGCCCGGATGCCGTCGTCCTACGGAAACCTCGACCCCGGCGCCCTCAACGTCTCCATGACGAGCCCCTCGTCGGCCCCCTCGGTGGGCGGCGGCGGAGCGGCCACCATCCCCGGCGGCGGTGGCGGGGCGACCGGGCACGGCCCTGGCGGCGGCGGCTACGCCCCGGGCGGCGGTGGTTACAGCCCACCAGCCGGGACGGGCACGCCCCAGTTCGGCCTGCCGCCCAACCAGAACACCAGCGCCCAGGGATACGTTCCCCCGCCCGTCACCCGAACCCCGAGCTTCCCCGGCCCGATTTCGGGCCCCAACGGCGGCCCCCCACGCGGCGGGCTCGACGGCTGGCCACCCGTCTCCGGCACGCTCGGCCCGGACACCACCGACGGCTACCGCAGTGGCACCGGATCGCCCCGTGGCGGACCAGGAGGGGGCCCCGGCGGCGGCTCCGCCGGGCGAGGCGCGGATCGGCTCTACGGCGGCGCACCCGGGGAAAAGGGAATCGGCGCGGGAAACCGGGTCGGCGCCGGGGCGCCCGGCTCGCCGAACGGACCCGGCGGCGGCTCCGCCGGGCGCGCCGGGTCGGCGCCGGCCGGCGCCGCGGGCAGGCCGGGTGCCAGTGGCATGGGTGGCGCGCACGGCGGCAAGGGCAACGGTGAAGAGGACGCCGAGCACCAGCGCAAGTACATTTTGGACGATGACGAAGCCTTCCAGCTCACCGCCGAGGGCGAACGGCTCGTCGACCCCGTCACCGGACTGCCCGTCACTCCACCCGTCATCGGGTAACAGCGGCGAATGTGGTTCGACGACCCCGAGCGGTTTCACATCGACGAACTCGCCGCGCTGGTAGCCAACGAAACGGGAAACGAACTGCACATCGTCCTCGCGCCGCAACCCGTGTGGCGCGAGGACGAGCCGGCCGCGAAACCCGTTCCGCGCGGCACCCGCAACCGTGGCGAGCCGAGTCCGGCCGATGTCGCGAAACTGCTCAGCACTCCACCGGAAGCCCGCTACGGCTGGTCCAGCGACCTGATCAACGATGTGCACCTCAGCACGCTCGTCGCCGCCGACCCTAGGTTCGGGTTGATCGCGGTGAAGGAAAACGACGAGGTGTTCCTCCGCACGTTCTGGCAGGACCATCTCAGCTCGGTGCTCGCCGCCGTGCTACCCCAAGCAGCGCGGAAGAGCCCGAATCCGCCGTTCAACGTGCTGCGCAGCGAGATTCTCGCCGCACGCTCGGAACGGTTCGGCGCGCCCCGTCCGACCCGGGCGGTGACCAAAGCCGAGAGCATCGCCGCGGCACGCACGATGGCGGTCGCCGAGTTCTACGCCGAAGTCCGCGACCGCGACGGCCACCACCGCAGCAGCAAGTCCCCGCTACGCGTGTACGACATCGAGGAGGGACGCTGGCTGTTGATGGTCCAGCCCCAGTACGACGACGAGCTGCTGAAGTTCGAGCCCGCCGGCGCGGACGACGTGGCCCACCGTCTCGACGAACTCCGCTACGACCTCAACTGACCGCGCACTCCTAACCGCGTACAGGTGCGCTCGACGTGTAGACGGATAGGAGGTGACGTGTTGGCAATGATCGACCTGGCACCCCGTGTTCACGCTCGACGATGCCCGAGCGGCTGGAGTACGCAAGGACCAAGTCTACGACATGCTCGCAGCCGGTGAGATCGAGCGCGTCGGCCGCGGCGTCTACCTACGCCCCGGACGCTGTAGACCCCGCTTGCGCCTCGCTGGCGGCAGCGACCGCGGTGCGGGCACCTGCGACAAGGTGCTTGACCAGTGCGCTCGCGCATCACGACCTGACCGACGCGATCCCGTTCGAGACCGATATTGCGCTCCCGCGCGGCGCTCGCTACCCGGCCGGGCTCGCGCGCTGAACGCCGACGGCGCCTCCTTAGCGGACCGCAAGGCGTACCGGTTCTACTGGGAGCGACTGAACCCGGCTACCGGCAGCTGATGCGGTGACCACCTCGGAACAGCCCACGTAAAGTGGATCCGTCACTCGTCAGCAGCCAGGATTTGCCCGCAACATCACGTGAGCGGTGCAATGGGGTAACCCCAGGTCGGGACAGCTCCGTCCGGTCGATTACGCCAACGAACCACGACGTGACGGTGCTTGCTTTGCAGAACTGTATCCTATTCACAGGAGCAAATAGTTCACTCGCGATCTCGATAAGAGGGACGAAAGTCCGTTGCATGCGGCGGTGGTGGCCGCGCAGCCTCGGTGCGTGGACGAGGGGAAGCCTTCCTCGAAGACCATCGATCAGCGTGTTCTTCAGGAAGTGGCCTCCTTCGGGGAGTGAGAGCCATGAACGCTCGTGACGAGTCGCCGCGGAGACCGACAAGGCCGTGCACCCCAGAAACGAAGCTTATTAACTACGCCATCGAAGCGACTAGTCTCGCCCCCATCAACCCCGCGCGTTGATGCGGGAACGACGGAGCACCTGACCGTTTAGCTGTGCAGCAAAGGACATTCCCAGACTGCAGGACTATCAACAGCGATCCCAGCAGCGGGGCGTAGGTATACGGAGGTCCATCCAGCCGCACGCGCACCACCGTCGATTACGGCCGATGAAAGGGTTCACCAATGGATAACCAGCTCGTAACGTGGATTCCCCTGGGCCCTGCCCCCATACAGAGCTTCCCAGGCGCAACGGGCGGCGTATCCGGCAGGGTGTGGTGTATCGCAGCCTCACCCAACTACGACGGCGCGAATCATCCTGCCATGTACATAGGAACCAACGGTGGCGGGGTCTGGCGCAGCACCGACTTCGCCGCGGCCTCACCCACCTGGACCCCGTTGACCGACCGCTGGCCCAACGTCTCACCGCAGCATGGGCAAAACCTACTGAATGTTGGAGCGCTCGCCGTGGATCCGTGGAATCCGCGAACCATCTACGCGGGCACTGGCGACCCGCAGAGTCTGGCCGGCGAGTACGCCCGGGGGTACATGCTCAAGTCCACAAACGGCGGCGACACCTGGGGGCTGCTGGACTTCGCGCCGCATGAGGAACCCGCGCCCGGAATCGGGCAGATCTTCGTTGACCCGACTGACCCTACCGGCAACACCGTCTACGCCAGCGGCGGGTTCGACGCGGCGACAAAAACCGAATTCGTAATTCGCAAGAGCACCGACGGCGGCAACGGTTGGCTCATCTCGCAGAATGGCCTGCCTGCCGATATCACCATCACGGGATTCGACTCCAGCATTCGCGATGGACGCCTGGTGCTGTACGCGGGCGTCAAGGACAACAGCGGCACGAATCCTGACGCGAGCACGGTCTGGAAGAGCGACGACAAGGGTGCGTCGTGGGCTCCGATGACGTTCGCACCGCTGATCGACCGCCTAGGGCGACGGCGATCGCAATCCGAGATCGGCTGGGTCGCGCCCGTAACGAATGCCCCTCAGAATCCCACTTTTATCGGGGGCCGTCCCGCGTTTGCTGCTGTCGGATGGTTCGACCCCACTCACGACCCTCCCGTCTGGGACATTCTCAACATCTTCGAACTAGTCGGTGACACATGGGAGCCCGCGGCGCGGGGGCTCCCCAATACGCGCAACAGCATGATCCAGGTTGACAGCGGATTCGCCATGGCCATGTCCCCCGGAAACGATCTCTACATGGGTGGCGTCACGAACCACAGCTTGGGCTTATGGCAGCGACTGTTCGCGACCGGAACATGGGTGTCAATAGATAACGGAGTGGACGGCTCAAGGCCGCACACCGACCATCACGCCTGGTGTTTCGTGGCCGGAGACGTCTACAACGGTAACGACGGAGGGATCAACCGGTTCCAACCCCGCCCGGACGGTACTCCGGGACCGGGTATCTGGCAAAGCCTGAACACCCCGAGCCTGCAAACGATCCTGGTCAACGGCGTCGGAATGCACCCCACCTATCCGAATGTGCTCGCCGAGGGGAGCCAGGACAACGGAGTGGCCGTGCGCGAGCGCAACTCCTGGACTCACGTCAGTATTCCCACCGAAAGTGATGACAAAGGACCGGTTCGGTTCGATCCGTACGACGGGCGCTACGTCTACTCGACCGGTAACTCCGACGTCAAGTTCTTTTCGCGCTCGGATGACGGCGGGCACACCTGGGTGGACAAGAGCGTTCCCAATCCCCAGAACGTCCCTGATTACGCGAGCTTTGCATTCCACACCTTCGACTCCGGACGGATATGCGTCGGGTTGGATCGGGTTCACGAGACGGTGACCAGGGGGGATCAGTGGAGGACGATCAGCCCTCCACTCGGACAGCCTGGGGATCAAATTAGCGCGGTCGCTTACGGGCGGGCGGGGAGCGACATGAGCAGCCAAACGATCTTTGCCGCCTACAAAAATGGACGCCTGTTCCGAACGACAAACGGTGGAGGCCTCGCCGGTAACTGGCCGGAGGTCAATCCGGGAACCGACTGGCACGGGACAATAGTCTCAATCGTGACCGATCCCCACAGCCAAACGCGCGTCTACGCTGCGACGGACCAGGGCGCGATCTGGCGCAGCGGGGATGGCGGCGCCACGTGGAGTGAGCTCCAAAGCAACCTCGCAGGCGATGGGGGCGGACTCCGGGTGTACGCCATGGAGCTGCGATCAGACACAGGTGACCGCGAGCCGACCTTGTTCGCTGCCACATCGGTGGGCGTCTGGACGTCCACCGAAAGGAACGGGAAATTGGACTGGCAGCAGATGGCCGGCGGATTGCCCGACACCGACGTCAAAGGACTGCAATTCCATCAGACGAATAAGAACATCGTTGCAGGTCTGTACGGCCGCGGGGTGTTTGGCGCATACCTGCACCTCAAGACCGGCCTCGGGCCAGGGAGTGTCGCGGTCCGCGACCGCATATTCACCTTCGCGGTAGATCTCGACGAACGCGTGTTGGTCAACCAAGCCAAGCTCGATGACGCGTTCAGCGGCTGGTTCGAGGTCCAGGGCAACGAGTTGAGTGCCATAGCGGCGTTTCCGAGCCAGAAAACCAATGCCGCGCCGGCGGCTGTCGCCGTCGGCGACCGGGTGTTCGTGTTCATCAAGGACGCTCTGACCGGACTCGTCCTTGTCAATATGGCCGTACTGGGCGGCCTGTTCGACGACTATTGGTACGAGGTGCAGAACAGTGTGCAAGCCGATGCCGCGCCCTCGGCACTGGCCATCGGCAACCGACTGTTCGTGTTCATCAAAGACGCTGTCACCGGGTATGTCCTGCTTAACCAGGCCGTTCTCGACAGCGCGTTCCTCCCCCAATGGCTCGAGGTAGGAGGCGGTCTGGGCTAAGGAGATGCTGCTATACGGCGACGAACGAGCCTGGATACGACGGAGGGGCCGCATCTAGCCGCCTCGGACGATCCGCGACGAACTCCGCTACGACCTCAACTGACCGCAGCCGGCTTCTTCGTGAGGTTGGTCAGCAGCTTCGTGCACCACTCCAGCAGCGGCTCGTCGCGCAGTGCGGGCGCCCCGATCCGGCCGCCCGCGGGCCCCTCGGTGGGCTTCGGCACCGAAACCGTGTTGGTGACCGCCTTGAATATGGCCTTGGGGTACAACCGCTTGAGCCGCACCTGCTGCGAGTCGGCCAGCGGCAGCGGCGCGAACCGGATGGTGTTGCCCTGTGTGGAAACCTCCGTCACCCCCGCCGTGCGGCAGACGTGCCGGAACGCGGCGACCGCGAGCAGGCGGCGTACCGGGGCGGGCGGCTGGCCGTAGCGGTCGATCAGCTCCTCCTCGACGGCGCGCAGCCCTTCCGCGTCCAGCGCCGAAGCGATCTTGCGGTACGCCTCCAGGCGCAGCCGCTCGCCGGGCACGTAGTCGTACGGGATGTGCGCGTCCACCGGCAGGTCGACCCGCACCTCGCGCAGTTCCGCCTCCTCCTCGACCGGTTCGGCGCCCGCGTGCCGCCGGAAGACGTCCACGGCTTCGCCGACCAGCCGCACATACAGGTCGAAGCCGACGCCCGCGATGTGCCCGGACTGCTCGGCACCGAGGATGTTCCCGGCGCCGCGGATTTCCAGGTCCTTCATCGCCACGGCCATACCCGCGCCGAGCTCGGTGTTCTGGGCGATGGTGGCGAGCCGGTCGTGCGCGGTCTCGGTGAGCGGAACCTCCGGCGGATAAAGGAAATACGCGTACCCGCGCTCGCGGCCGCGGCCGACCCGGCCGCGCAACTGGTGCAGCTGAGCCAGACCGAGCAGGTCGCCCCGCTCCACGATGAGCGTGTTCGCGTTGGAGATGTCCAGACCGGTCTCCACGATCGTCGTGCACACCAGCACGTCGTATTCGCGTTCCCAGAAACCCTGGATGATCTTTTCCAGCCGCTCCTCGTTCATCTGCCCGTGCGCGGTGACCACCCGCGCCTCGGGTATCAGCTCACGCAGCCGCCGCGCGGCCTTCTCGATCGAGGAAACCCGGTTGTGCACGTAGAAAACCTGGCCGTCGCGCAGCAACTCGCGGCGGATCGCGGCGGCCACCTGCTTTTCGTCGTAGGCCCCGACATAGGTGAGGATCGGGTGCCGGTCCTCGGGCGGGGTGAGGATCGTGGACATCTCCCGGATCCCGGCCAGCGACATCTCCAGGGTGCGCGGAATGGGCGTGGCGGACATGGTGAGCACGTCGACGTGGGTACGCAGCGCCTTGATGTGTTCCTTGTGCTCGACGCCGAACCGCTGCTCCTCGTCCACAATGACCAGACCGAGGTCCTTGTAGCGCACGCCGGTCTGCAGCAAGCGGTGCGTGCCGATCACGATGTCGACCTCGCCGTCCGCCAGCCCGGCCAGCACGGTGTCCACTTCGGACTTCGCGGTGAACCGGGACAGCCCCTGGATGGTGACCGGGAACGAGTGCATGCGCTCGGTGAAGGTGTTCAGGTGCTGCTGGGCCAGCAGCGTGGTGGGCACCAGCACGGCGACCTGCTTGCCGTCCTGCACCGCCTTGAACGCCGCCCGCACCGCGATCTCGGTCTTGCCGTAGCCGACGTCGCCGCAGATCACCCGGTCCATCGGGACGCCGCGCTCCATGTCGGCCTTGACCTCGTCGATCGCGGCGAGCTGGTCGGTGGTCTCGATGAACGGGAACGCGTCCTCCAGCTCACGCTGCCACGGCGAGTCGGCGCCGAACGGGTGCCCGGGCGCGGCCTGCCGCGCCGCGTAGAGCTGGACCAGTTCCGCGGCGATCTCCTTGACCGCCTTGCGGGCCTTGGCCTTCGTGTTCTTCCAGTCGGAGCCGCCGAGCTTGTTCAGCGTCGGCAATTCCCCGCCCACGTAACGAGAAACCTCGTCCAGCTGATCGGTCGGCACATACAGCCGGTCTCCGGGATGCCCGCGTTTGGACGACGCGTACTCCAGCAGCAGGTACTCGCGCGTCGCCCCGGCGACCGTGCGCTGCACCATTTCCACGAACCGGCCGATGCCGTGCTGGTCGTGCACCACATAGTCGCCCGGTTTGAGCGCCAGCGGGTCGACCGCGTTGCGCCGCCGGGACGGCATCTTGGTGCCGAGGTCCCTTGTGGACGCCGCCGCGGTCGCGCCGCGCCCGGTCAGGTCCGCCTCGGTGAGCACGACCAGGCCCAGCTCCGGCGCGACGAACCCTTCGGTGAGCCCGCCGCAGGCGACCAGCACCACGCCGCCCGCGGGCGCGAAGTCCGCGTCGGCCAGCCGCGCCGGGACGTCGGCGCCGGTCAGCTGCTCGACGGCCCGCTCGGCGGTCCCGTGGCCCAGGACGACCAGCACCGCGGAGCCGCCGGTGGCCAGGTGGGCGCGCAGGTCGGCGGCGGCCCGGGCGAAATCGCCGCGGTAGCTCGGCGCGGCCTCGACCTCGATCCGGAAGACGTCGCCGTCCTCGCTGGTCAGCTGGGAAAGCGTCCACCACGGCCGGTTCGTCTCACCCGCGTGCTTGGCCACCTCGGCCAGGTCCCGGTAGGCGGACGCGCCGAGGTCGACCGGCGCCCGGCCGCCGTCCGCCGCGGTCAGCCAGGACGCCTCCAGGAACTCCTGCCCGGTGCGCACCAGGTCGTGCGCGCGGGCACGGATCTTCTCCGGGTCGGCGAGCACCACGTGCGTGCCCTCCGGCATCGCATCGGTGAGCAGCTCCAACTCGCCCTCGCACAGCACGGGAATGAGCGCTTCCATGCCTTCGCACGGGATCCCGTCGGCGAGTTTGGTGAACATCTCGGCCAGGTGCGCGTCGGCGGTGTGCATCTGTGCCAGTTCGCCGGCACGCGCCTTCACATCCGGGGTGAGCAGCAACTCGCGGCACGGAGGGGCGTGCACGGCCTTGATCTCGCCCGGCAGCGACCGCTGGTCGGCGACCGCGAACGCGCGGATCTCGCTCACCTCGTCGCCCCAGAACTCGACCCGGTACGGGTGGTCGGCGGTGGGCGGGAACACGTCGAGAATCCCGCCCCGGACCGCGAACTCGCCGCGCTTCTCGACCATGTCGACGCGGGTGTAGGCGAGTTCGACGAGCCGGTCGAGCACGCCCTCGAACTCGTGCTCCTCGCCGAGCACCAAATCGATCGGGGACAGCGAGCCGAGCCCGGGCGCCATCGGCTGGATCAGGCTGCGCACGGTCGCGACGACCACCTTGGGCGCGTCCTGTCCGCGCAGGCGGCGCAACACGTCGAGCCGGCGGCCGACGGTGTCGGCGCGGGGCGAGAGGCGTTCGTGCGGCAGCGTTTCCCAGGACGGGAACCCGGCGACCGCGTGGGGTCCCAGCAGGCTCTCCAGCGCGGCGGTGAGCTCGTCGGCCTCGCGTCCGGTGGCGGTGACCGCCAACACCGGCCGCGAGGCGCCGTCGGCCAGCGCGGCGACCACGAGCTGACGGGTCGTGGTCGCGCCCTCCAGCTCGAGCAGCGGCGCTCCGGCGCGGTCGACGATCCCGCGCAGCGTCGCTTCGCCGAGCACTGAGGACAGCAGAGAAGACAACACGCCGTCGGTCACAAGAAGACACCCCTCGCGCACATGAAGACAGACTCTGCTTTGTGGGGGCTCTGCCCCCACACCCCCGGCTGGGGGGAGCCCCCAGGCCCCCGCCGCTCTGGTGGATGGGCCAGAAGCTCTCCCCTACACCCTACGTCGAAGGTGAGACAGTAATTCCGCGACTCCTGTGAGCTGCTTCTCGAAGCCGGCGGGCTCGAGGGCCCCGATCCGGATCAGTACGTCCTGCGCGCCGGCGTCGAGAAAGCGGCCGATCTGGTCGGCAACGTCCGGCCCGGTCATCATCACCTGGATCTGTTCGACCTGATCGAGCGGCATGCGGTAGGTGGCCGCGCAGTACTCGTCCAGCGCAGCGCGCCCCCGCGCGATGTCGTCGTCGAGGTGGACCGTGGCGAACAGCGCGGGCTTCACCGGGCGATCGCCGGCCACCTCCCGGATCCTCGCGAGCGCGGTGGCGTAGTCGGCCGGATCGGGTGGGTAGGGCAGCCAGCCGTCGTAGAGCCGCCCCGTGCGCTCCAGCGCCGAGGGGGTGATTCCGCCGAGCCAGATCGGTGGACCGCCGGGCCGGTCCGGTCGCGGCACCTCCGGCAACCAGTCGTAGTGCAGCACCTTGCCGTGAAACGACTCCGGCTGTCCGCTCCACAGTTCACGCCACAGCGTGACGGTGTCGTCCACATACGAGAACCTGCGGCGGAACGGCACGCCCGCCACGGCCAGTTCCTGCTCGCTGAAGCCCGGAAAGCCCGCTCCGACGCCGACGACGAGCCGTCCGCGCGAGAGCTGGTCGATGGATGAGAGGACGAGCGCGGTGTGCACCGGGTGCCGGTAGGGCATCAGGAGCGCGGTACCGACGGTGAGGCGCTCGGTGGCCTGCGCGATCGCGGTCAGCAGAGTCAGCGGCTCGATCCGGGCCCGCACCATCGAGTCACCCGCCCACACGGAGTCGAAGCCGAGGCGCTCGGCGCGCACGGCGACGTCGACGAGTCCGGATGCGGAACCGCCGGCCTGCAACTGGGCCTGGCCGGAGGGAAGAAGTAGTCCGTAGCTCATGAGATCAAGGCTCGTCGAGCGCAGGTCATATCTTCAATTCCCGCCAGGGAATAGCCATGAGAAGACTGCGGAACGCTGTTCAAAACGCGAGATGAGCAGCCAGGTAACGCCGAACAACGCTGCACGGGGATGGGGAGGCAGGCCGCCATCGCCGCCCACCGGCAGCCGGCAACGGATGCCACGGCCCGGCTACCCGCACACGTTCCGATAATGACCGTGTGAACGACTTTCCTGCCGCGCTCCGGGAATGGCGGGTGCAGCGGCGCCTCTCCCAACTGGAACTCGCGTTACGCGCCGGGACGACTCAACGGCACGTGAGCTTCCTGGAGAACGGCCGCTCGGCCCCGGGGCGCGGGATCGTGGTGCGGATCGCGGAGTCGCTGCGCTTGCCGTTACGGGAGCGCAACGCGTTGCTGCGCATGGCCGGGTACGCGCCGAGCTACCCGGAAACCAGGCTCGACGACCCCTCGCTACGACCGGTGCTCGACGGGCTGCGCCGACTGCTGGACGGGCATCGGCCGTACCCGGCGATCGTCGTGAACGCCTTCAGCGATCTCGTCGCCGCCAACGACGGTTTCAACGTTCTCACCGAAGGCGTGGCGCCGGAACTGTTGGGGCCACCGGTGAACGTGCTCCGGTTGGCGCTGCATCCGCGCGGTATGGCACCCCGGATCATCAACTTCGACGACTGGGCGCAGCACGTGCTGGAGCGGCCTCGTCAGGAACACGCACGGGCGCCGCATGAGCGGCACGTGGCGATGCTCGCCGAGTTGGAGGGATACCTGCCGAGGCCGCGGGCCCTCGGCGAGGAGCATCTCGGCTTCGCCGTGCCGATGAGGCTGCGGAGTTCGCACGGCGAGTTGCGGCTGATCACGGCCATCACGACGTTCACCACCGCGGTGGACGTCACCATCTCCGAGCTGCGGCTGGAAACCTTCCTACCTGCCGACGCCGAGACCGCGGCCGCGCTGGGCGCATCTTCGCCGGCCATTTCGGCCGGGCGCCAAGCGGCCGTCACCTGAGTGGCTGCCTGTTTGATCAATTTTCACCATTTGAGCTATTTGAGCGGCATAGCCGGTCCCCGCCGGGGAATCGGCGCACCACCCGCGGCGTCGGCATATTCCTTGAGCAGCTCGCCGAGAGCGATCAGAAGGCCACCGAACTCCCGCTGCTTTCCCGCCGGCAAGGTGTCCGTCACAAGGGCGTCGATAATGCAGGGAACCTGATGGTTCACCGCCTTCAACGCGGTGACCAGGGCCGTGGTCATCTCGTTCATCGTTGCGCATACACCTCCCGAATTGTTCAGAACACAGGTATCCAGCTCCCGTCCTGAACAACGTTGAGGACCAAGCATATTACGGAGAGTATGAGCCCATGCCGGTTTGGGACAGTGCACGAATGGTGCACGTTCGCTGCATTCCTGGTGCCGGAGGGTCAGCGCAGCGCCCGTCCGAGTGAAATAGCGGCCGAAAATGGCTGAGCAGCGGCCGGACGCGGCGCCGAATTCCCTTTCGCGGTAATCAGCGACCGAGGTGCGCTCCGCCGTTGAGATGCACGACCTGCCCGGTGAGGTGACCGGCCCCCGGGCTGGCCAGAAACGCCACGGTTTCCGCGAGATCCGCCACGGTTCCGGCCCGCTTGTTACGAGTGTTCGCGATCAGGGTGGCGCGCCGCTCGTCGGTGAGGGTGCCACGGAAGAACTCGGTGCCCTCGATCAGGCCGGGAGCGACCACGTTCGCGGTGATGCCGCGCGGCCCGAGGTCACGCGAGAGTCCCGCCGTCCACGATTCGACGGCCGCCTTGGCCGCACCGTATGACCCGCTGCCCTGCGGGGCGGCGATCGAACCAATCGTGACGATCCGCGCGTTATCAGGAAACCGTGGAATTAGCGCGTTGGTCACCAAAACGGCGGAAAGCACATTCGCCCGAAAGTTAGCCGTCCAGGCATCGGCCATCGCAGCGAGGTCTCCGGTGGCGTTCGCCCCACCGATGTCGGTATTTCCACCGGCATTGTTGACCAGTACGTCAACGCGATCGGGCAAATCGGCCAGGGCACCGGTGACCGCGGCGGGATCCGATGCGTCGAACGCGACATATTGGACCCCCAGTGACGAAGCCGCTTCGGCAAGCACCTTCTCCCGGCGTCCGGTGATCGTCACATGATCGCCCGTCGCGGCGAACTTCGCGGCGACCGCGTAACCGATCCCGGTGCCACCGCCGGTCACCACCACTTGTCTTGGCATTGTCATGCCCATGTCCTTTACTGCTAAAGTACTTTCATGATGGACGGTACAGGCGCCGCGGAAACACCGTCAAGTGACGAAGCAGACGCCATCGCCGCCGCCTGGGCACGCGAGCGTCCCGGTACGCCGGTTGCGTCGATCGGCGTGATCACGCGCATCTGGCGGCTGGCGAAACTCCTCGAAGACGATCGACGCGAAACGATGCTGCGACTCGGCATGGACGTGGGTACCCGCGACCTGCTGTCGACGCTGCGCCGGGCGGGCCCGCCGTACCGGTTGCCGCCGAGCGAACTCGCGCGGCGAAGCCTCGTCAGCGCCGGCGCCGTCTCACAACGCGTGGCGCGCTGCGAACGCGCGGGCCTCGTACGCCGCCTGCGTTCGCCCGAGGACGGCCGCGGCGTGCTCGTCGAGCTCACCGCGGCCGGGCACGCCGAAGTCGAACGCACCGTCGACGACCTGCTGCGTCACGAGGAGGAGCTACTCTCCGCGCTCTCGACCGAGCAGCGGGCTCAGCTGTCGGACCTGCTCCGCATCCTGCTCTCGGACCTCACCGCGCGCGCCCACCACACCGCGAGTCCCCCACTCCCGTAGCGCGAGTCCCCCGTTCCCGACGCGCGAGTCCCACACTCCCGTAACGCGTGTCCCACACTCCCGACGCGCGAGTCCCACGTTCCGGTAGCGCGAGTTCCGCATTCCGGTCGACCGGAATGTGGGACTCACACGACGGGAAGGTGGGACTCGCGCGGCAGTCAGTCAGTTCGGCCGGCGAACCCGCAACTCACTCGCCTGAAGCGGGAACTCAGCTTCCTGAACCCGCAACTCACTCGCCTGAAGCGGGAACTCAGCTTCCTGAACCCGCAACTCGCCCGCCTGAAGCGGGAACTCGGCTTCCTGAAGCGGGGACACGCCGGGAGCCATCCGCGCGTTATACACACGCCGGGTTCGAAGTGCTCAGTTCAGCCGCAGCTGGGGCTTGTGTTCCAGGTGGGACAGGCCGTTCCAGGCCAAATTGACCAGGTGGGCGACCACCTCGTCACGCTTGGGCTTGCGGGCGTCCAGCCACCACTGTCCGGTCAGCGCGACCATGCCGACCAGCGCCTGCGCATAGAGCGCGGCGAGCTTTTCGTCGTAGCCGCGGGCGGAAAACTGCTGGCCCAGGATGTGCTCGACCTGCCCGGCGATGTCGTTGAGCAGGGTGGAGAAGGTGCCGGTGGAGCTGGCGACCGGCGAGTCGCGCACCAGGATCCGGAACCCTTCGTGCGATTCCTCGACATAGCCGAGCAGCGCGCTCGCGGCCTGCTCCAGCATGGCCCGCGGATGTCCACCGTGCAAAGTGGACACCATGCGGTCCAGCAGGGTCTGCGTCTCGCGGTCCACGACGACGGCGTAAATGCCCTCCTTGCCGCCGAAGTGCTCGTACACCACGGGTTTCGACACGTTGGCGCGGTTGGCGATCTCCTCGATGGATGTCCCCTCGAAGCCCTTCTCCGCGAACAGCGACCGTGCCACGGTCACCAGCTGTTGACGGCGCTCCGCCCCGGTCATCCGGACCCGGGTCACCGGGGCCGCCGGCCGTGCCCCGGTAACCGTCTCACGTTTCCCACGCCTCCTCGCCGCAGCCATCATCGGAGACTACTGCGACGCGTACCGCCCGGGCCGAACGCGGTGAGGATCACCAGTCCGTCGCCGGAAAACCGAGGCGCGCTCCATGGTCGCTTCGATGGCCGCGGCCTGCCACAAGCGGTCAAGCCTCTTCTCGCGCCAGGCGGGCCAGCCGCGATGGGGTGGGCCAACGGACGTCGTAAATCCAGCCGAGCTTCTCGAACAGCCAGAGTACCCGGGCCGAAATGTCGATCTGCCCGCGCTTGACCCCGTGCCGGGCCGAGGTGGGGTCGGCGTGGTGCAGGTTGTGCCAGGACTCGCCGAAGGACAGGATCGCCAGCGGCCAGAAGTTCGCGGACTTGTCGCGCGCGGCGAACGGGCGCTCGCCGATCATGTGACAGATCGAGTTGACCGACCAGGTCACGTGGTGCAGCACGCAGACCCGCACCAGCCCGGCCCAGAAGAACCCGGTCACCGCGCCCCACCACGACCACGTGATGAGCCCGCCGAGCAGCCCCGGCACCACCAGCGACAGCAGGGTCCACAGCCAGAACAGCTTGTCCACCACCTGGATCGCCCGGTCCTTGAGCAGATCGGGGGCGAACCGTTCGACGTTGGTGCGGTCACGCTCGAACAGCCACCCCATGTGGGCGTGCCAGAAGCCCTT
This sequence comes from Amycolatopsis taiwanensis DSM 45107, assembly GCF_000519205.1. Classification (GTDB taxonomy): domain Bacteria; phylum Actinomycetota; class Actinomycetes; order Mycobacteriales; family Pseudonocardiaceae; genus Amycolatopsis_E; species Amycolatopsis_E taiwanensis. The sequence continues at coordinate 174,223 of NZ_JAFB01000016.1, forward strand.
CGCGATGGCCAGCGGTGACGTCCCGTAGAGCCACGGCGAGTGCGGGTCGCCGTCACGGTCGGAGAACGCGTGGTGACGACGGTGGTCCGCAACCCACGTGATCACCGGGCCCTGCACCGCGATACTGCCCGCGATCGCCAGCGCCACCCGCAACCACCGCTTGGCCTTGAACGAGCCATGCGTGAAGTAACGGTGGTAGGCCACCGTGATCCCGAGACCGCTGAGTCCGTAGAACACCACGAACAGCGCGACGTCGGTCCAACCGAGCCCCCAGCCCCAGGCGAAAGGCACCGCGGCGATCAGCGCCACCAGCGGCAGCGACACACCGAGGTAAACCGAGAGCTGCACGGAAGCGGGCCGTTGGCCGCTGGTGATCGGCTTGGGGCCTTTCTTTACCGGTGATTCGAGGGTAGCCGTCATGCACAACACTTCTTCCTGGAAATCGGCGCCGTAGGCAAGGACCACCTCGTAACCTACGCTTGCGTAACTTACGGTACAGGAGGTTTGCCGCCCTGGGGAGAGTCAGCGCGAGTTCGGACCGCGCCCACTCACCTGACCAGGTGTCGCGCGGCCTGCCGGAAGCCGGTGAACCCACCCGGCACGGCCGATTTCGTGATCGGTATCCTGACCAGGCACGATCCGCCGTAGTGTAATTGGCAGCACTTCAGATTTTGGTTCTGACAGTTCAGGTTCGAATCCTGGCGGCGGAGCAGCTACAAAACGTGCCCGACCAGGCGAGGGGGTCCGGTGCTAGGCGAAAGGGAACAGACGAGCAGGCGTCCCGCGCTGGCGGACCTCTCGGACGCCTGGCTCGTCGGGCGGTCCCGCGAACTGGTCGCGACCGTCCAGCACACCAACCCGGCCGAGCAGCGGGAGATCGCGAGCACGCTGGACGAGATGCTCGAAGAGGCGCAGCGCCGCGGTGAACCGGTGCTCGTCGCCCAGTTGCTTCGCGCGACCGCGGTGGCCCGGCTGGTCGTGGCGCCGATGGCCGCCGAGTCCGAACCCCTGCTCGACGAGATACTCGCGCACTCCCGTCGTCACGGTCTCTCGCTGTACCGGGCCGACGCGCACGCGTTGCGGGGCCGCCTGCTCGTCCTGACCGGGCAGGAGGACGCGGCGCTCACCGAGATCGCCAGGGCGCTGGCGATCCTGGACGACATGGCCGGCCAGGACATGCAGATGTCCCGCCGCGAGTGGGCCAAGATGCAGGCCGCCGCGCTCATCGACTGCTGGCTGGTGCTCAACCAGCTCGGCGTCTACGAGGCGGCGGAGGAGGTGATTGCCAGAGCACACCGGGCGAACCGGGAGTCCGCCGGCCCGCACGACATCACGCTCCAGCTGATCAACCGGGTCAAGATGCTGCTGGGCTGGGGCCTGCGGCTGGAACGGGTCGACCGGCACAGCGAGGCCGCGGCGAAGTTCACCACGGCCGCGTCGATGGCGATCGCGGTGGAGGCCCCGTTCGCCGAGTCGCTGTTCCCGCGCAAGATGGGCGTCCCGGCCGTGGACCAGATCGGCGTGCTCGCCGCCGCGCTCGCCCTGGCCGCCCCGGACGCCGCCCACATCGAGCGCCTGGAGCAGCTGACCGCCGAGCCCCGGTTCCCGCACGAGCAGGTCATCATCGCCATCGCGCTGGCGCGCTGCCACGATCACGCGGGGCAGCGCGCGGAGGCGCTCAAGGTGCTGAACGCGACCCGGGCCAGCCTCGGCGAGGACTACTCGGCGACGACCATGCGGCTCAACCTGATGCGCGAGCTGGCCCGCCTCGACAGCGACGGCGAGCACGGGGCGGCCAGCTCGATGGTCGACTACATCACCGCGCTCGAGGCCGAGCTGTGGTCCATGCGGGAGTCGCAGATCGCGACGCTCAACACGCGGCGCGAGCACGAGCGGTTGTCCGCGCAGCACGGCGCGATCAGCCAGCAGGCGCTGCAGGACCCGCTCACCGGGCTACCGAACCGGCGGGCGCTGGACGAGCACCTGCGCGCCCTGTCGGCCAAGACGACCGCCCAGCCGCTCGCGGTGGCGCTGATCGACCTGGACCGGTTCAAGGGCGTCAACGACGAACACTCGCACGCCGAGGGCGACGACGTCCTGCGCGTGGTGGCGAGCACCCTGCGCGACGCGCTGCGTGGTGACGACCTGGTTGCCCGTTACGGCGGTGACGAATTCGTGGCGCTCCTGCCGGGCGCACCGGTCTCGGCGGCCAAGCAGGCACTGGGCCGCGCGGTCTCCGCCGTGGCATCGCTGCCGATTCACCTTTCCCACGGCGTGACGCTTTCGGTCGGCCTGGTCTCACTGCGCCCGCAGGAGCGCGCGGACCAGGTGCTCTCACGCGCCGACGCCGCGATGTACCAGGCGAAACGCCGTGGCGGCAACCAGGTCGCCACGACCAGCTCGGCCCCGCCCGAACAACCCGTCGCGCCGCCGGAGACCGACCCGGCGCCGGAGGCTGAAGAGCACCCGTAGGATCGAGCGCCGTGACCGGCAATAGCGAAGTGAGTGGCGGCACCGCGGTGACAACTGAGCGCGCCATCGCCGAAGGCGTACGCTATCACGACGGCAGGGCGTCCTACCTGCCAAAATGCACATTCACCCGGCTGTCACGCCCTGGCGGCGTGATCGCGTGAGCGCGCAGATCGCGGGAAACACAGTGACCGGCTTGCTGAGCACAGTGGTCCTCGCTGCGGGCGAGGGCAAGAGGATGCGTTCTGCGACCCCGAAGGTGCTGCACCCGATCGCCGGCAGACCGCTGGTGGAGCACGCGGTGCGGGCCGCTGCCGGGCTGCGGCCGGACCACCTGGTCGTGGTCGTCGGGCACGGGCGCGAGGCGGTTACCGAGCACCTCGAACACCTCGGCGGGGAGCTGGGCAAGCCGGTCGGCACGGCCGTGCAGCAGGCGCGGCAGGGCACCGGGCATGCGGTCGCGTGCGCGCTGGAGGTGCTGCCGCAGCCATTGCACGGGACCGTCGTCGTGAGCTACGGAGACGTACCGCTGCTGGACACCGAAACGCTGTCCGCGCTGCTGGCCGAGCACCGGGGTGGCGGCCACGCGGTGACGGTGCTGACGGCCGTCGTCGAGGACCCGACCGGCTACGGGCGCATCCTCCGGGACGCGGAGGGCGCGGTGACCGGGATCGTCGAGCAGCGCGACGCCACGCCCGAACAGCTCGACATCACGGAGATCAATTCCGGCGTCTACGCGTTCGACGCCGCCGTGCTCGTCGAGGGACTCACCAGGCTGTCCACCGACAACGCGCAGGGCGAGCTTTACGTCACCGACGTGCTCACCAACGCCTGCGCCGACGGTCTCGAGGTGGGCGCGCTGGTCGTCGACGACCCATGGCTCACCGAGGGGATCAACGACCGGGTGCAGCTGGCCGCGGTCGGCGCCGAGCTCAACCGGCGGATCCTGCGCCGGTGGCAGCTGGCCGGCGTGACGATCACGGACCCGGCGACGACCTGGGTGGACGCCGCCGTCACCCTCGCCCGTGACGTCACGCTGGAGCCCGGGGTGCAGCTCAAGGGCACCACCTCGGTCGGCGAGGGCGCGGTGATCGGCCCGGACTGCACGCTGACCAACGTCGAGGTCGGCGCCGGGGCCCGCGTGATCCGCGCCCACGGCATCGACGCGATGATCGGCGACGGGGCCGTCGTCGGGCCGTTCGCCTACCTCCGGCCGGGTACCCGGCTCGGCGAGCGGGGCAAGATCGGCACGTTCGTGGAGACGAAGAACGCCGAGATCGGCACCGGCACCAAGGTGCCGCACCTGACCTACGTCGGCGACGCGACGATCGGCGAGTACAGCAACATCGGCGCGTCCAGCGTCTTCGTCAACTACGACGGGGTGGCCAAGAGCCACACCACGATCGGTTCCCATGTGCGGACCGGCTCGGACAACATGTTCGTGGCGCCCGTCTCCGTCGGGGACGGCGCGTATACCGGGGCAGGTACCGTGGTGCGGCGCGACGTGCCGCCGGGGGCGCTGGCGGTGTCCACTGGACCGCAGCGAAACATCGAAGGCTGGGTGGCCCGGCGAAGGCCGGGTACCCCTGCGGCGGAGGCAGCACTCGCCGCGCAGGAGAAGGACAGCGCGGAACAGCGTGGCCACGGCCACGCTCCAAGCGCAGGAGAAACCGAGCGGGAGCCGTCAGATGAGTCCTAAGTCCGGCACGCCGAAGAAGAACTTGATGCTCTTCTCCGGCCGCGCACACCGGGAGCTCGCGGAAGAGGTCGCCAAGCACCTCAACGTGACGATCACCCCGCAGACCGCGCACACGTTCGCCAACGGCGAGCTGTTCGTGCGGTTCGAGGAATCCGTACGCGGCACCGACGCGTTCGTGATCCAGAGCCACACCACACCGATCAACGAGTGGGTGATGGAACAGCTGATCATGGTGGACGCCCTGAAGCGGGCGAGCGCCAAGCGGATCACCGTGGTGATGCCGTTCTACCCGTACGCCCGCCAGGACAAGAAGCACAAGGGGCGCGAACCGATCTCGGCGCGGCTGATCGCCGACCTGTTCAAGACCGCCGGCGCCGACCGGATCATGACCGTGGACCTGCACACCGCCCAGATCCAGGGATTCTTCGACGGCCCGGTGGACCACCTGTTCGCGCAGAGCCTGCTCGCCGAGCACATCAAGAAGACCTACGGTGGCGCCGACATCGCGGTGGTCTCGCCGGACTCCGGCCGGGTGCGGCTGGCGGAGAAGTGGGCACAGCAGCTCGGCGACCGGCCGATCGCCTTCATCCACAAGACCCGGGACCCCGACAAGCCCAACCAGGCGGTGGCCAACCGGGTGGTGGGCCAGGTAGAGGGCAAGCTGTGTGTGCTGGTCGACGACATGATCGACACCGGCGGCACGATCGTGAAGGCCACCGACGCGCTGCTGGAGGAGGGCGCGGCGGACGTGGTCATCGCGACGACGCACGGCATCCTGTCCGACCCGGCCACCGAGCGGCTGTCGAACTGCAAGGCCCGCGAGGTGATCGTCACCAACTCGCTGCCGATCCCGCCGGAGAAGCGGTTCGCCCGGCTGACCGTGCTGTCCATCGCGCCGATGCTGGCCGAGGCGATCCAGCAGGTCTTCGAGGACGGCTCGGTGACCAGCCTCTTCGACGGCCACGCCTGACGCGTCGTCACCGGTTCACGCATCGCCAGGATCGCCGGTCCCTGGCGCGACCATGGTCGGGCCCGTGACATACCCGGGCCCGACCACATAGCCGCTGATACCTCGGCTGATCACGACGTTCAGTGCCAGCGTGCCGGTCGAGCCGGCACATCGCGGGTGCCACCGCCGATGGCGCTGATGTCGTGGCGGCCCGCGGTGAACCCGTCGGGCGCGTTATCGGGGTCCTCGCCATACACGGCCGTGACAGTGTGGGAGTTTGCTGGTGCCGTGAACGAAGCGACCGCGAGCACGCCGGTGCGCCGCGTCGACCAAGCGACTCTCACGTGGCCTCCTCGGGCCGTGGGCGAACGGTACTGACCTCCTCGACCGGGGGAAACGGTCGTTGATCGTGATTCTTACGGCCCTCCAGGCAGGACCGACAACCCTTGCCGGGGAAATTACGACCCATCGATGGAAGATTTCACCCCGAGAAAGCCGGAAGTCGGGCCGTGAGGACGCGGGCGGCGAGATCGGCGAACCGCGCCCCCACGGCTTTTCACCACCGGGCCGACGTTTTCCGGGGAGGCGGGAGCGTGGCCTCGGCTACGCCCCCGCGGACCAGCCTCCTCCGGATCAGCTGCCCGGCGGGGCCTGGTGAGCGAGCGCGCCGATCGGTCATGTGATTCACGGTAACCCTGTTTTTACGCAGTGCAATCGGCTGTCCCGGTTCACTTGTGCCGCTGTCCGGGTGTCTGCGGCTCCTCGGCTACCCACCGCGACCCGGGTCCGAGCGGTTTCCTAAACTGGATAGGTTGTCTCGGCGAGGCGGGTTCCACGTATCTGAGGTACCCGGCGTGATCGACGCGGCGGCTCGAGTGGCCCCGCGCTGCGCACGTCCGCGGAACTCGCCGCCGCCGGGCACCGCCCGCCTGATTCGCAGTCATCAGCTTTGAAGGAGCAAAACCGTGTCCGAGGTACGTTTGTCCGTCGAGCCGCGCACCGAGTTCGGCAAGGGCGCCGCGCGCCGTACCCGCCGCGCCGGAAAGATCCCGGCCGTGCTGTACGGCCACGGCAGCGACCCGCGCCATCTGGCTCTCCCGGCGATCGAGTTCGCCCGGGTCATCCGGGAGAACGGCAGCAACGCCGTGCTCACCCTGGACGTGGACGAGACCAGCCAGCTGGCGCTGACGAAGACGATCACCGTGCACCCGCTCAAGAACTACATCGAGCACGTCGACCTGCTCGTCGTCCAGCGCGGTGAGCGCGTCGCGGTGGACGTGCCCGTGGTGGTCACCGGCGAGCCCGGCCCGGGCACCCTGGTGCACCAGGAGCTGGACACGATCTCGGTCGAGGCCGAGGCGCTGCACATCCCCGAGCAGGTCGAGGTCTCGATCGAAGGCGCCGCCCCCGGCACGCAGATCCTCGCCGCGCAGATCACCCTGCCCCGCGGCGCGGCCCTGCTGACCGATGGCGAAGCCCTGGTGCTGGGCGTCAACGAGGCACCGACCGCGGCCGAGACCGAGGAGTCGGCCGAGGCGGCGGACGAGACCGAGTAACTCGAGCGGCATGACTGCGGTGCCTTGTGGGGGTTCAACCCCCACACCCAGGCTGGGGGCAAGCCCTCAGACCCCCTTTCTTCCCGGGGCCGGCGAGCAGGTGCTGCTCGTCGGCCTCGGCAACCCCGGGCCGCGCTATGCCGGGAACCGGCACAACGCCGGTTTCATGGTGCTGGACGAGCTGGCCGCCCGCGTCGGCGGGAAGTTCAAGGCGCACCGGGCCGGGGCGGAGGTCCTGGAGGGGCGCCTGGCCGGCCGGCGGGTGGTGCTGGCGAAGCCACGCTCGTTCATGAACCTCTCCGGCGGGCCGGTCGCCGGCACCGCCAAGTTCTTCAAGATCGACCCCAGCGGCATCGTCGTCGTCCACGACGAGCTGGACCTGCCCTTCGGCGCGATCAGGCTGAAGCTCGGTGGTGGCGACAACGGCCACAACGGGCTCCGTTCGATCACCAAGTCGCTAGGCACCAAGGACTACTTCCGGGTGCGCTTCGGTATCGGCCGGCCGCCCGGCCGGCAGGATCCCGCCGATTTCGTGCTCAAGGACTTCTCCAGCGTGGAGCGCAAGGAACTCGCGCTCGAAGTGGACAGCTGCGCGGACGCCGTCGAAGCGCTGGTCGGCAAGGGACTGACGGCAGCGCAGAACGCCTTCCACGCGCAGTGAGAAAATATTCACTCACACGCGTATCAAGTCTCGCCCGTACGAGGTGATACCGCGTAGCTGATCTTTCTCGGCCGACCGGGCGCGACTAGGACGAAGGCATGTCCTTTACCGCGAAAGACGTCTACGCCATCGAGTTCTCCAACTCCCCGATGGGCCGCCGCGGCTACGCCAAGAACGAGGTCGACCAGTTCGTGCAGCGAATTGCGAAGACACTCGCCGAGGAGGACGACCTCACCGCCGCCGAGGTCCACCACGTGATGTTCGGCAAGCCGCTGCTCGGCCGGCGCGGCTACGACGAACGTGAAGTTGACGACTTCCTCGACGCCGTCGAGGAACAGCTGGCCGCCCGTTTCGGCGAGGTGCCGGTGCCGCCGGCCGCCCGGGAAGAGTCCCAGGCGATCGAGGCATGCGCCGCCGCCGAGCCGGACCCGGGTGGACTAACCCTGGACTAGCTGCCGGAACGCGGAATTCGCCCGCCCCAACCGGGAATTCGCCCGCCCCAACCGGGGACACGCCAGCCCCGGGCGTGTCCCCGGTTCAGGAGCCTGAGTTCCCGGTTCAGACCGGCGTGTCCCCGGTTCAGGAGCCTGAGTTCCCGGTTCAGACCGGCGTGTCCCCGGTTCAGGAGCCTGAGTTCCCGGTTCAGGCCGGCGTGTCCCCGGTTCAGACCGGCATGTCCCCGGTTCAGGCCGGCGTGTCCCCGGTTCAGGCGCCTGCGGCCGCGTTGATCTGCTCGGCGAACCGGGTGGCGGTCTCGGCCCGCTTTACCTTGCCCGACGGCGTCTTCGGCAGGCTGCCCGCGGGCAGCACCACCACCGCGTACGGCCGGAGATCGACGGCGTCCCGCACCCTGGCCGCCACATCCTTCGCCAGCGCGCGTTCGGCCTCGGTCCCGGCCAGCTTCGACTCCAGCACCACGGCGAACCGCTCGCGCCGCGTGCCGGCGTCGATCCGGACGGCCACCGCGTTGCCTGCGCGCACGCCTTCGACGGACGTGGCGGCACGTTCGATGTCGGTCGGGTAGATGTTGCGGCCGCCCATGATGATGACGTCCTTGCGGCGCCCGCAGATCACGATCTGCCCGTCGATCAGGTAGCCGAGGTCACCGGTGGCCAGCCAGCCCTCGGCGTCCTGGGTCTCGACCGGCCCGTCGACCGTCAGGTAGCCCGGGGTCACGGCCTCGCCGCGCAGCTGGATCTCCCCGACCTGCCGGTCGCCGCGCGGGTTTCCGTGCTCGTCCACGATCTGCGCTTCCAGCCCGTCGAGCGGCCGGCCGAGCACCGCGAACGAGCGGACGGCATCCGTACCGCGTCGCGGGTCGCCCTCGGCCACCGGCACCGCGCGGTTCTCCGCTTCCAGCGCCTGAGCCTCGACGTAATCGAGCGTCAGGCCGGTGAAAAGCGGAGCGAAGGACACCGCGAGCGTCGCCTCGGCCATGCCGTAGGCGGGAAACACGCATTCCGGCGGCATCTTGAACCGGGCACCGGCCTCGGTGAACGTCTGGACCGCGGTCTCGTCGATGGGTTCGGCGCCGTTGAGCGCGATCCGCAGGGTCGACAGGTCGTAGGCGTCGTCGTCGTCGACACGCGCCATGCGGCGGCCCACGATGGCGTAGGCGAAGTTGGGCGCGGCGGTCGTGGTCGCCCGGTACTTGCTGATCAGTTCCGGCCAGATCAGCGGCCCCGACAGGAACTCGACCGGCGTGATCTTGATCAGCTCCACGCCGAAGGTCATCGGCACGGTGAGGAAGCCGACCATGCCCATGTCGTGGAACGTCGGCAGCCAGGACACCATGACGTCGGTGTCGAAGTCGAACTCCGCCCGCTCCACCATGGCCTTGACGTTGCGGTAGAGGTTGCCGTGCGTGATCCGCACGGCCTTGGGCTCGGCGGTCGAGCCGCTGGTCAGCTGGAGCAACGCGAGGTCGTCCTCGCCGACGGGCACCGGCGCTGGAATCGGGTCGGACTCGAGCAACTCGGTGATCATCCGGAAGCCGATGCCGTGCTCGGCGAGCACCGGGCCGAGCGCGTCGAACGGCTCACCGAGCAGGACCAGGTCCGAGCCGATCATGCGCAGGACCTTGACGGTGTCCTCCGCCCACAGCGCGAGGTCCGTGCGCGCGGTCGGCTGGTGCAGCATGGTGACGCTGCCGCCGGCCAACCACACCGCCTGCACGGTCGGCGCGATCAGGGCGGGCGCGGCGGCCAGCACCGCGACCGCGCTGCCGGGTCGCAGACCGTGCCCGATCAGGCCACCGGCCAGGCGCTTGGCCTCCTCGTGCACCTGCGCCCAGGTCCGGCGCACCGGCTCCTTGGGTTCTCCGGTGACCATCCCGCGCAGCTGACCGCCGCCCGCCGCCGTCGCAACGAGCGTGTCCACGAACCGACTCATGGGAGGGAGATTACCCGGCGGGTCACGGCGGCCATCGCGGTGAGGACCGTCCACTGTGCGCACGCCGACGATCACGGCCACCTCGGCGGCCCGAGGCGGGGACACGGAGGCCCGAAGCGCGGACGCGGCTCGAAGAGCGCACGAGTGACCCGTTCATGCCGAATTTCGACAGTAACGGGTCACTCATGCCACTCGAATCCGGCACACGGACGCCTGAAGCGGGAACTCACGTGCCTGAAGCCGGAACTCGGACGCCTGGAGCGGGAACTCGCGCGCCTGAAGCCGGAACTCGGACGCCTGGGGCGGGGACACGGGCGCTGCGGGTTACTCGACCAGCTCGGAGGTCTCCAGCCAGCGCGCCTCGACGTCGTCCTTTTCCGTGAGTACGTTCTTCAGCTCGGCGTTGAACTCGACCAGCTTGTCCGGGTCGGTGGCGTTCGCGGCGAGCAGTTCGTGGAGCTCGCTTTCCCGCTTGTGCAAGGCATCCAGCCTGCGCTCCAGCCGGCCGAGCTCCTTCATCGCGGCACGGTGCTCGGCCGCGCTCGGCCTCCCGTTCGGCGCCGCTGGGCGTTCAACGCTGGTAACGGCGGCTGGGGCCGACAGGAGGTCCGTGCGCCGGGCGAGGTACTCGTCGATACCACCGGGAAGATGCGTTACGCGCCCGTCCCCGAACAACGCGTAGACGGCGTCACAGACGCGCTCCACGAGATAACGGTCGTGCGAGACGACGACCAGGGTGCCGGGCCAGGAATCGAGCAGATCCTCCAACTGCTGCAGGGTGTCGATGTCGAGGTCGTTGGTGGGCTCGTCCAGCAGCAGCACGTTGGGCTCGGCCATCAGCAGCCGCGCGAGTTGCAGGCGACGGCGCTCGCCGCCGGACAGGTCGTCGACCGGCGTCCACTGGCGGGCGGCCGGAAAACCCAGCCGTTCGGCGAGTTGCGACGCGCTGAGCTCGTACTTGCCCAGCACGACGCGGCCGGCGATCTCCTCCACCGACTCCAGCACCCGCCGCCCGCCGTCCAGTTCCTCCAGCTCCTGCGAAAGGTGCGCGAGGCGGACGGTCTTACCCTGGATCCGCTTGCCGGACAACGGTTCCGCCTCGCCCGCGAGCAACCGCAGCAGCGTGGTCTTGCCCGAGCCGTTGACGCCGACCAGGCCGATCCGGTCGCCCGGGCCGATGCGCCAGGTGACGTGGTCCAGCACGGTCTTCTCCCCCGCACGTAGCGCCACATCTTCCAGCTCCAGCACCGTCTTGCCCAGCCGGCGGCGGGCAAAGGCGCTCAGCGTGAGGGAATCGCGCGGCTCGGGCACGTCCGCGATGAGCGCCTCGGCGGCTTCGATCCGGTAGCGCGGCTTCGACGTCCGAGCCTTCGCGCCGCGTTGCAGCCAGGCGAGTTCCTTGCGCGCCAGGTTGCGCCGCTTCTCCTCTGCGGTGGCGGCGAGCCGGGCCCGCTCCGCGCGCGCGAAGATCCAGTCCGCGTAACCGCCTTCGTACTGCTCGACCCGGCCATCGGCGACCTCCCAGGTTCGCTGGCAGACGGTGTCGAGGAACCAGCGGTCGTGCGTGACCACGACGGCCGCGATGCGGCGGGCCACCAGATGGTCGGCCAGCCACCGCACGCCTTCGATGTCGAGATGGTTGGTCGGCTCGTCGAGCACGACCAGGTCGAGGTCACCCACCAGCGCGGCCGCCAGCGCGACCCGTCGCCGCTCCCCACCGGAAAGCGTGCCGGAAGGTGTGTCCAGCCCGAGCGCGGTGATCCCCAGTCCATCCACAATGGACCGAACGCGCGCGTCGGCGGCCCATTCGTGCTCGGCGGAGTAATGGGAGAGCACGGCGTCGCGGACGGTGCCGGCCGGCAGCTCGGTGCGCTGGGTGACCACCGCCATCCGCAGGTCCCGCATCCGGCTGACCCGGCCCGAGTCCGGTTCGCCGAGCCCGGCCAGTACTTCCAGCAGCGTCGTCTTGCCGCCGCCGTTGAGGCCGACCACGCCGATCCGCTCGCCCTCGGCCACCCCGGCGGAGACCCCGTCCAGCAGCGGCCGGACGCCGTAGGACTTGCTCACTGCCTCGAGATTGATGAGGTTGACCATCACGCGTGCACCTGGGGCGGAGTGGGGCGGTTCAGGTCGTCGCCGCCGACGAACCGTGCTCCTGGCACGGGGCCGTGCGCGACGCGGACCGTCCGGCACACCCCCGCCCCGGCGAGCTCGGCCGCGACCTCGAGTGCCGACCGCGCGTCGGCGCACAGGAACGCGCAGGTCGGACCCGAGCCGGACACCGTCCCGGCGAGCGCGCCCGCATTCACCCCGGCACGCAAGGTCCGGCGCAGGCCCGGACGTAGCGAGACGGCCGCGGCCTGCAAATCGTTGCCCAGCAACAAGGCCAGTTGGCGCGGATCACCGGAGGCCAGCGCTTCCACGAGCGGCGCGTGCGAGCCGACCCGCGGCGGTTTCCCGGCCTCCCGCAACCGGTCCAGTTCGCTGAAGACGCGTGGTGTGGACAACCCGCGCTGGTCGAAGGCGAGCACCCAGTGAAAGGTGTGCCGGGAGAGCACCGGAACCAGTTGCTCACCGCGGCCGGTGCCCAGCGCGGTGCCGCCGTAGAGCGGGAACGGGACGTCGCTGCCGAGCTTCGCCCCGATCTCGGCCAGCTCGTCGCGCCCGATATCGAGCTTCCACAGCGAGGTAAGCGCGACCAGCGTGCCGGCCGCGTCCGCGCTGCCCCCCGCCATCCCGCCGGCCACCGGGATCCCCTTGCGCAACACCACGCGCACCTTCGGGTCGGCCTTGCCGACGTGCGCCGCGAGCGCCTGCACGGCACGCCAGGCGAGGTTGTTCGCACCAGCCGGCACGGAGTGCTCGCCCTCGCCGTGAACCTCGACGCCGGGCTCCTCGGCCACCGCGACGGTCACCTCGTCGGTGAGCGACAGCGCCTGGAACACGGTGGTCAGCTCGTGAAAGCCGTCTGTGCGCAGGTCGCCGACCGAGAGGTGCAAGTTGATCTTCGACGGTACCCGGACCGTGACAGGCGGCGGTACGACGGCAAGCACGTCTCCAAGCCTACGTTGCCGCTTGGAACCGATCTCCGTGAGGAGAAGCAAGCCCCGCTCGGGGACATCAGCTCACAACCTGTGACACCCACGAGTGCACACAGTTACGACAAGTAGTGGCCGTGCTTGGAGGAGTGAGATCTGGCGTGACACGGCTGACTGCGTGCAGCCCAGTCGGTCGGCGGCCGTCGAGAACGAACCGTACGGGCGGCCTCACGGACCACACGCAGGCCGGCCACCGTAAAGCACCATGCGAAATGCTGATAGCGGGGATGCGAAGCAGTCGTTTGTCGCATGGCTGCGGTGTCCCTAGCGTCATACGCATGGGGACAGCCGAAAACAAGCAGCTGATCCGGGGCATCTTCGACCGGATGGCACAGGGCGACACGCGGGCGATGAGCGAAGCAATGGCCGAGGATGCCCGCTGGGTGTTTCCGGGCAACTGGTCATGGGCGGGAAGCTGGGGACCGAAGTCCGTTGCGCTGGAGGACATGCTGCGACCGCTCATGGCCCAGTTCGCTGGTGACTATCGCAGCGAAGTGGACTTCATCCTCGCCGACGGCGACCGCGTCGTCGTTCAAGCCCGCGGCTACGCGACCACCAAGCGCGGCGAGCGCTATCACCAGACCTACTGCTACATCTTCAGGATCGCCGACGGTCACATTTCCGAGGTGATCGAGCACTGCGATACCGCACTGGTCGAACGGGTCCTCGACCCGCCTCCTACCCGCAGGTGACCGGGGGCCGATACCCAGGCCCCCGGCCTCCCTCGCGGCCAAACCACCAGGTCACCCGCGGGTTCGCCGGTTGTTCCGCAGCAAATCCACCTTGCTCCGAAACGACGGATCAGGCGGCGGCGGGGCAGGACAGGGTAGGGACGGCGCGCACGTGGGCCCCGTGGTCGCGGATCCAGGCCAGCGCGGCGTCGGTCCGCCGACCGCGCAGGCCGAGCCGGAAGTGGGCGACCGGGGTGTCGCCGAACCGCGTGAGACCGCCGCCGATGGTGGCCACCTCCACGTCGAAGCGGCTGGCTGCCTCGGGCAGCAGCGCACCGACGGAGGCGAACCCGATCAGCACTGCGTCGACCGTGCAGTCATAGACCGCGGCCTGCGCCCTGGACGTTTCGATCGACGGGAGCAACGCCTGCGCGGCGTGACTGCCGGGGTCGGCGAGCAGGTCGAGCACGCTGCCCTGCTCGACCAGCCGACCGGCCTGGAGCATGCCGACCTCGTCGCAGATCCGCCGCACCACGGCGCCGTCCTGGGTGGTGAGCAGCATGGTCACGCCGAGCTCGGCGCGCACTCGGTCGAGGACGGTCAGCACCGCGCCGGCCTCGTCCGGGCCGACCCCGGCCGTCGGGTCGTCGGCGAGCAGCACGGCGGGTGAGACCGCGAGCGCCCGGCCGAGGCTGACCCGGCGGCGCTGCCCTTCGGACAGCTCAGCGGGACGCTGCCCGGCGCGCTGGGTCAGCCCGACCAGGTCGAGGATCCGGCCGACCTGGCGTCGCCGCTGCGGCCCGTCGACGCCGAGCTGTTCGAGCGGCGCGGCGACGTTCCCCGCGACCGTGCGCTCGGCATACAGCGGCGGGTTCGCTTCGAGCACGGCGACCTTCCGCCGCACCTCACGCAGCCGGCGGCCGTCCAGTGCCGCGACGTTGAGTCCATCCAGCCGCACCGTGCCGCGGTCGGGTTTTTCTTGCAGGGCAACGCATCGAGCGAGGGTCGACTTGCCCGCGCCGGCGGGACCGACCACACCGTAGAGCGCCCCGGCGCTCACGTCGATGCTCACATCGCGCAGCGCAAGCACCGGCTCGGCCTTGCTGGGAAAGGATTTCGTCAGGTGTTCGACAGTGATCACGAGAAGGCTCCACGTAGACAGGCGCCATCACCTTGCGGGGGCGCCGGACGTAACCAAGTATCGTCCACAATGGACGATCATGAACAGGGAGATACAGCCGGAAAGGACGCCTCAGCTACGACACGCGGATACCGTGCGGCGGCATTCATCGACGACTCGACGCTTGGTGAGCATCGTGCGAAACACAGGTCCTCCATCGATCCTGGCGTTAGCACCTGCCCCGAAGGGAGTGGTTGCTGCGACTTCGGCGAGCCAGGTCTCTCAGTCGCTCGGGATGGATACATTAAGAGTAGAGCGGACTCCACATCCCGGGCGCAAGTCCCCGGTCATAGATCACACACCGGCATCACACGGACGGCCGCATGCCGATACTCTCCGCGATTTGGGCAAACGCCCTTACCCCCAGTTGCTCACCCCGCGCGCCCGGGTCGATGCCGGCCGCCCGGAGCAGGGCCGCCGACTCTTCGGCCGAACCCGCCCAGGACGCCAGTGCGGCGCGCAGGGTCTTCCGACGCTGGGAAAACGCCTTGTCGATCAGGGAGAAGACGAGGTCGCGGTCGGCCGCGGAGACCGGCTCCGCGCGCTCGAACGACACCAGCGCCGAGTCGACGTTCGGCACCGGCCAGAACACCGAACGCGGTACCGCGGCGACCTTCCGCGCGACGCCGTACCAGGAGAGTTTCACGCTCGGCACGCCGTACACGCGGCTGCCCGGCCCAGCGGCCATTCGATCGGCGACCTCGGCCTGCACCATGACCAGCCCGCGCCGAAGGCTCGGCAGTTCGGCGAGCAGATGCAGCACGACCGGCACCGCGACGTTGTAGGGCAGGTTGGCGACCAGGATGTCCGGCGGCGCGGGCAACTCGCCGGCGCGCAGCTTCAAGGCATCCCGGGTCAGCACGGTCAGTCGCGCGGCGGCCTCGGGCGCGTGCTCGGCGACGGTCACCGGCAGCCGGCCGGCCAGCACGGGATCGATCTCCACGGCCGACACCCGCGCCCCGGACGCGAGCAGGCCCAGCGTCAACGAGCCAAGCCCGGGCCCGACCTCCAGCACGTGTTCGGCCGGGTCGACCCGGGCGAGTTCGACGATCCGGCGCACCGTGTTCGGGTCGTGCACGAAGTTCTGGCCGAGCTTCTTCGTCGGCCGGACGTCCAACTCGGCCGCCAGCCGCCGGATCTCGACCGGCCCGAGCAAACTGCCTTGTCCGCGAGTTCGCGAGGCGCCATCACCCAGTTCAGAAGGGCGCCCTGCCGCCCCGACAGCGGACGAACAAGGCGCGCTCGGTGGGCGCCTCGATTGCCGCGACTCGGCAGCAGGGGTAGCTGGGTCCACGCCGCGACCCTACCGCCTTCGCGCGCTCACCAGACGGGACGGTAACGGGCGCCCGGTAGAACCGGGCGCCCGGGTGATTCCCACAGCGATCAGCGGAGGCCGATCTTCCTGGAGCACACCGGCCAGGCGCCCCAGCCCTGGCCCGCCTGGACCCGCGTGGCGACGGCGATCTGCTCCTCACGGGTGGCCTGGTACGCATGCTGCGCGTAAGCGCCACCGCCGTAGGCAAGCCACGTGCTGTTGGTGAACTGCAGACCACCCTCGAAACCGTTGCCGGTGTTGGCGGCCCAGTTGCCGGTCGCCTCACACTGCGCGAGGGCGTCCCACGTGCCGGCATTGGAGATGGCCGGCTGCTTGGTGCCGATGCGGACGATCTTCGGCTTGGCCGGTGTGGTCACGTCGACCGACACCTGGACCCGGCCGGTCTCCTTGCCGTTCTTCGTGGTGATCCGGTAGGTGACCTGCTGCGTGCCCGGCGCGCCCGGGTCCTCGACCACCTGCTTGCCCGAGTCCAGCGTCGAGTCCTTGATCTGCTGGACCGGCGCGTCGATGGTCTCCTGCTGCGTGATCATCGACACGCCGGTGCGGCTGATGCGCACCTCGGCACCATCGGTCAGCTTCATGTCCAGACCGCCCTCCAGGGCATCCTCCGGACCGAGGCTGAGCTGCTGCTCGTTGAGGAAGTCGGCGGCGGTGAGCGCGGTGGTGGTCACCTCGCGCGGCGCCTTGGCGCCATCGGAGACCGTGAGGTGCTTGAGCGTGTGCACCTCCACTGTCTCGCCGTTGAGCGACAGGTCCTTGTTCAGCGGCTGGGAGAACCAGGTGCCCTGGCCGAACTTGGCGCTGAGGCCGAGTTGGTCGAGCGCCTCGGCCAGGGTGTTCGCGCGAACCCAGGATTCGTGGGCGACCCCGTCGACGACCAGGTTCAGCTTGCGGCCGTGGTCCAGCTTGATGACCCCGCCGTCGCCCACCGGCGCCTGCGGCGACGGCGAGAGCGAGTCGTGCTCGCCGACGGTAAGGCCCGCGTCCTTGAGGACCTCGCCGACCGTCTTGCCGAAGCTGTGCACGGTCTGCTCGTGGCCATCGACGTCGACGGTCACGCTCTTGTTCATGGCCAGGGCGGCGGCGCCACCACCGGTGATGCTGATCAGCAGCGCGAGCACGGAACCGCGGAGGAACCGGCGCTTCCAGCTCTTGACCGCGGACACCAGCTCGTCCGGCGGGTCGTCGCTCTTGGCGGAGACGGTGCGGTCCACGGAGACCGGGTCCGGCAGCTTGAGCGCCGGCAGCAGCGTGGTTTCCGCGTTGATCAGCCGGATCAGTTCGTCGACGCCGACCTCGGCCGAGGCCATCAGTTCGTCGGCGTCGGGCCCCAGCACCGTGCGGATGTCGTGCTCGGTGATCGCGAGATCGTCCGAGAAGTCCCAGTCTTCCTCCTGGGCCGGCCAGTCCAGCGTCCCTACGCCCGCACCCGTGCTGGCGAACCAGTCCGCGGTGTCGTCCGTCTGAGCCTGTCTACTACCACTCACAGCAGGTCGATCCCTTTCGCACTAGCGGCATCCACAGCCTGTGTCATCCCCGATCCCGACCTGCACTGACACGACTGCGGGGCGTCTCGTCGGGCACTCAGGTGAGAACCCTCCGGCACGATCACGGGACAGTAACGAACCTCGACGGGTTGCGCAAACATTCCGACCAAATCTAGTGGCGTTCGTCACCATTCTCTCGGAGTAACGCTACTCACGGTGGGTAACCGAAAGACCCGTTCGGCGTTCCGGCAAGCGGACGACGCGACCTCTTCGACGCGCTGGCCGCGCAGGTCGGCGAGATAACGGACGGTGTAGGCGGTGCAGTACGGCTCGTTCGGCCGCCCGCGGAAGGGATGCGGGGTCAGGAACGGGGCGTCGGTCTCCACCAGGAACTGCTCCGCCGGAACGAACTTCGCCGCCTCCTGGAGTGCCCGGGCGTTCCGGAAGGTCACCGTCCCGGCGAATGACAGTACGTAACCGGCGTTCACACACCGTCGTGCCATCTCGAGATCGCCGGAGAAACAGTGAAAGACGACGACTTCCGGCGCGCCCTCCTCGTCCAGGATGCGAAGGACGTCATCGTGCGCGTCCCGGTCGTGGATCATCAGTGGCTTGCCGACCCGCTTGGCCAGGTCGATGTGCCAGCGAAACGCCCGTTGCTGAGCATCATGCGGCGAGTAGTCCCAGTAATGGTCGAGGCCGGTCTCGCCGACCGCCACCACCCTGTCCTGTCGCGCCAGGCGCTCTATTTCGGACTGTTCCGCCGCGCCGAACTCCTTGGTGCGGGTCGGATGTATCGCGACCGCGGCGAAGACCCGACTGTCCCATGTGGCCGCCTCGGCGGCCCAGCGGGCGGCGGCGAGGTCGTCCGCGACGGTCACCACCCTGGTCACGCCGGCGGCTTCCGCGCGGTCGACCATGGCGGTCACGTCCGCCGCCGTGACCGCGCCACAGGCGTCCAGATGGGTGTGCGCGTCGACCACCGGCGCTGGAAGCCGCTCCGGCACCGGCGGCCGTTCCCCTTTCACCACGAGACCTCCAGAGTCAGGCTAAAGCGGCGCACCGCGCTACTCACGCTTGTTCGTCCGCGAGCTTGCACACGACCGCGATCGTGTCGACAGGCGCTCTTATCACGTCATCGACGATCCGACCACGCCGCGCGTGTATGAGTGACCCGTTACTCCCCGAAAATCGGCATGAACGGGTCACTCATGCACGCGCCGACGACGGATGAATGGACGTTGAGTGCCGCGACTTGGCACCGCGCCACCCAACTACGAAGCCTCGATGGGCGCCCACTCCGGCCCGGTCTCGCCCAGCTTCGGGTCGAGCTTGGTGAACAACGGGGTCGGCTTCGTCAGCGGGTGCCCCACCTCGATCGGTGTGGACTCCCAGCGAGCCCGCTCGGCGGCGTAGTCGCCGGTGAGGATCGGGTTGATCTGGCCCGCGATGTCCAGGTCCTCGACCTCCTGCAACTCGGGCTGCGCCGCCCATACCCCGGTGCCGCCGAGCGCCTCGTACACCTTCTGCGCCGAATGCGGCAGGAACGGCGTGAGCAGCGTGTTCGCGTCCGACACCACCTGCAGCGCGGTGTGCAGCACCGAGTCGCGCCGCGCGGTGGCCTCATCGTCGCCCTTGAGCTTCCAGGGCTCCTGGTCCGACAGGTACCTGTTCGCCGCGGTGACCACGCGCATGGCCTCGTTCGCCGCGAGCTTGAACCGCGAGCGCTGCAGGTGGGCGCCCGCGGTCTCGAACGCCTTGCGCGCCAGCGCCTTGAGCTCCTCGTCGGCCGGCTGCGGCCGCGACGGGGCCGGGATCGCACCGTTGTTCTTGTACGCCATGGAGATCGAGCGGTTGACCAGGTTGCCCCACTCGTTGGCCAGCTCGAAGTTCGTCCGGCGGACGAACTCGTCCCAGGTGAAGTCGGTGTCCTGGGTCTCCGGGCCGGCCACCGAGATGAAGTAGCGCAGCGAGTCCGGGCCGAACTCGCGCAGGAAGTCGTGGACGTAGATCACGGTGCCGCGCGAGGTGGAGAACTTCGACCCGCTCATGGTGAGGAACTCGCTGGAGACGATCTCGTCCGGCAGGTTGAGCCGGCCGTACGGGCCGACCTCGCCGCCGTGATCCCCGGCACCGTTGTGGCCGAGCAGCAGCGCCGGCCAGATCTGGGCGTGGAAGGTGATGTTGTCCTTGCCCATGAAGTAATAGGTGCGCGCGTCGGGGTTGGTCCACCATTCGCGCCAGGCGTCCGGCTCGCCCGAGCGGCGCGCCCACTCGACGCTGGCCGAGAAGTACCCGATCACCGCGTCGAACCAGACGTAGAACCGCTTGAGCGGCTGGTCCCGCCAGCCGTCCAGCGGGATCTTCACGCCCCAGTCGAGGTCACGCGTGATCGGCCGGGGCCGCATGTCGTCCACCAGGTTCTTGGTGAACTTCAGGACGTTCGGCCGCCAGTCGGTGCGGGTGGACAGCCAGTCGCCGAGCGTCTTGGTGAACGCCGGCAGGTCCAGGAACAGGTGCTCGGTCTCGACGAACTTCGGCGTCTCGCCGTTGATCCGCGACCGTGGGTTGATCAGGTCGGCGGCGTCGAGCTGGTTGCCGCAGTTGTCGCACTGGTCGCCGCGTGCGCCGTCGTAGCCGCAGATCGGGCAGGTGCCCTCGATGTAACGGTCGGGCAGGGTGCGTCCGGTGGACGGGCTGATCGCGCCGGTGGTGGTCCGGGGCACCACGTACCCGTTGCGGTACAGGGCCAGGAAGATCTCCTGCACCGCGTGCGCGTGGTTGCCCGTGGTGGTGCGTGTGAACAGGTCGTAGGACAGGCCGAGGCCGCGCAGGTCTTCGCCGATCTGGCGGGCGTACTTGTCGGCGGTGTGCTGCGCGGTCAGTCCTTCCTTGTCCGCCTGCACCGTGATCGGGGTGCCGTGCTCGTCCGTGCCGGAAACCATGAGCACCCGGTTGCCGGCCATTCGCTGGTAACGGGAGAAGACGTCGGACGGGACGCCGAAACCGGACACGTGGCCGATGTGACGGGGGCCGTTGGCATACGGCCAGGCCACCGCCGTCAACACTGGGGTACTCATGCTTTATTAGCCTACGGAAGCTGTCACGGGTATTTACAACGCGCCCACGGCCGTGGGCCGTCGGGGCACCGTTGTGGGTGCTCTCCGCAGTAACGTCAGTGTTATTCAGAACGTGGGCGGGTAGCCAGACCGTGACATCCGTTTTCGGCTGCCGGTCGATCATGGCGGCGGCCTGCCTCCCCGCCCACGTGCAGCGTCGTGGTCTGTCACTATGGGTGCCGACCTTACGTTTTGAAGAGCGTTCCGTCACATGAGTACGTTCCCCGCGTTCGGAGGAGTTGGACGTGTCGGCCACCCGGCTGCTCGTACTGGGCGTCGTGCGCATGCACGGGAAGGCACACGGGTATCAGGTGCGCCGCGAGCTGCTCACCTGGTCAGCCGACCGGTGGGCCAACATCCAGCCCGGCTCGGTGTATCACGCGCTGAAGAAGATGACCGCCGAGCAGCTGCTGGAGCAGGTCGACGTCGAGCCGGGGCAGGGGCCGGACCGAACCGCCTATCGGATCACCGCGGACGGGGAGACCGAGTTTCACGTCCAACTCGCGCAGACGCTGTCCTCGGCAGACAGCGTCACCGATGCGGAGCTGGCGGCCGGGATCACCCTGATGACCACGCTGCCCCGCGAGCGGGTGATCACGCTGCTCCGGCACAGCACGATCCAGCTCGAGGCCCGGCAGCAGAGTGCGCAGTTGATGGCCGAGCAGCTGGCCGGGCAACGCGAGGGCTGGGGCCAGCCGGCGCACATCAGGGAGTTGTTCCTGGTCTGGCAGATGCAGAACGAGACGAGCCTGAGCTGGCTGCGCGGGCTGATCGAGCGCCTGGAGGCAGGCGAGTACGTGATGGCCGACGACTCCGGACGGGCATTCGGCCAGCCGGCCAAGTAATCAAGTTTGACTAGTGGGCGACACTGGGTACAGTGGCCATCAGGAGCGTAGTCAAGTTTGACTACTTTCTCCGTAGTTGAACAGGCGCCCGTTATCACGGGATATGCGTTGCCCGAGCGGGCGCACCACAGGGAGAACCAGAGGGAGAACCACAGGGAGACGGAGGGGTCCACATGATCAGGGCTCGTGGTCTGGCGCGCACCTTCACTGCGCGCGGGCGCACCGTGGAAGCCGTCAAAGGCGTGGACATCGATGTGACGGAGGGGGAACTCGTCGGTTTTCTCGGCGCCAACGGCGCCGGAAAGACGACCACCCTGCGCATGCTCACCACGCTGTTGCAACCGACCGCCGGGGAGGCCATCGTCGGCGGCTGCGACCTACGCACAGATCCGGTGGGGGTACGCCGGCGAATCGGATACGTCGCCCAGAACGGCGGCACCCACCCCGAAAGCAAGGTTGCCGAGGAAATCGCGCTACAGGGGCAGCTGTACGGAATGACCAAATCCGCGGCGCAACGGCGTGGCGCGGAACTGGCCGAGCAACTCGACCTCATCGGTCTCGACCAGCGCTCGACAAAAACGCTTTCCGGCGGGCAGCGGCGCCGGCTCGACATCGCGCTGAGCCTGATCCACGGCCCCAAGCTCATCTTCTTCGACGAGCCGACCAACGGGCTCGACCCGCAGAGCCGGGCCAACCTGTGGGAGCACATCCGCCGGCTGCGCGCCGAGCAGGGCGCGACGTTGTTCCTGACCACGCACTACCTCGACGAGGCCGACTCGCTGTGTGACCGGATCCTGGTGATCGACAACGGCGAGATCGTCGCCACGGGTTCGCCGGATGCCCTCAAGGCCAAGGTGTCCGGCGACGGCATCAGCATCGAGGTACCCCAGGACCTGGCCGAGCAGGCGGCCGAGCTCGTGGCACGTCTGCAAGGCGCGCACCAGGTGTCCATTATGGACTCCACGGTGCGGTTCCGGGTGCCGCGTGGCGACATCGCGATACCGGAGCTGCTGCGCGGGCTCGACGCCGCGGGGATCGCGATGACCGCGATCCAGGTACAGCGGCCGACGCTGGACGACGTGTTCCTCAGTCTGACCGGGCGTTCGCTGCGCGACCCCGGGGCTTCACCCGTCGCACAGGAAAAAGTGCCCGCGCAGGTGTAAGCCGTTTCACGGGGCTCGTGCCCCCACCTCAGGACATCCGTGTCCCCAGTTCAGGACATCTGTGTCCCCGGTTCAGGACGCCGTGTCCCCGGTTCAGGACGCCGTGTCCCCAGTTCAGGACATCTGTGTCCCCGGTTCAGGACGCCGTGTCCCCAGTTCAGGACATCTGTGTCCCCAGTTCAGGACGCCGTGTCTCCGGTTCAGGACGCCGTGTTCCTGATTCAAGAAGCCGTGTCCCCGGCTTCCCGACTTCCGTTCGTGGGGTTCAACCACGCCAACCGGCAATACGGATGCCCGAACCCGGAATTCGGGCCTGGCGAACCGGGGACACATATCGAAACAACAGTGAAAGGATGTGGTCGGGAATGGTGCGGGACGCCTGGTTGATCTTCCGGCGGGAACTGGCGCTTTCGCGGCGCAACCCCGCGTGGATCATCGTCGGCATCATGCAGCCACTGCTGTACCTGGTGCTGTTCGGCCCGCTGATGGAAAAGGTCGTCGCGAGCACGCCGGGCTTCCCGCCCGGCAGCAGCTGGACGATCCTCACCCCGGCACTGATCGTCCAGCTGGCGCTGTACAGCTCGTCGTTCGCCGGATTCGCACTACTCACGGACTACCGCAGTGGGGTGCTCGAACGGCTGCGGGTAACGCCGGCCAGCCGGAGCGGGCTGCTGCTGGGAAAGGTACTCCACAACGCGTTACAGACGACGCTGCAGGCGATCCTGATCACGGTACTGGCCTACGTCGCGTTCGACCTGAGCGTGCCGATCGGCGGGGTGCTGCTCAGCCTGCTGATCGTCGCGCTGACCGCGGTGAGCCTGGCTTCGGCCTCCTACGCGCTGGCGCTGACGCTCAAGAACGAGCAAGCGTTTCCCGCGGTACTCAACGCCGTCCTGATGCCGGTCCTGCTACTGTCCGGAATTCTCCTGCCGATCACCAGCATCCTGGCGCCGAACTGGCTCTACGTCATTTCGCGGATCAACCCGTTCACTCACATCGTCGAGGCCGAGCGGGCCAGCTTCCGCGGTGACATCGCCTTCAACGGCCTGTTCACCGGTGCCGTCGTCGTGCTGGTGCTGGCGATCCTCGGCATGTGGTGGGGCACCCGCACCTTCCACCGCGAAAACGCTTGATGATTCTTTGCGTCGGCCTGCGTGGCGACGCAAGTAGCGGAGCCGGTTGCGTGTCTCACAGCAAGCGGCTCCGCCGCTTATAAAAGACAGGCCCTGCTCGGGGTCACTGGTGATCTTGCGGCTATCCGCCTGAACGGCGGATAGCCGCATCTTTCGAAATATGCCTGCGTTCGACGTAGGGTGTCGGTACGGCACCCGGGAGGACTATTGACAGAAGACGGCGTCGAGCGCGGGATCAGCCTGTCGCTGCATGCGACCGTGGCCGACTGGGCCATGGTCCGGTCCGGTGCACTCTGCTTCGCCTCGATCACCGTCACGGAGAGCCTCAACTGGAGCGACATCGGCGCCGAACGGCAGATCGAGGAGGCCCAGCACGCGGGCGTCCGGGCCGGCATCCGGCACTACGCCCGCCCCGGCGCCGCCGGCGACCAGGCCGAGCACTGCGCTTCGGTCGGCAAGCGGCTCGGCGTGTTCTGCCCCGGGTCACTGGCGCCCGCCCTCGACGTGGAGGCCGAAGGTGTGGACGACCGCTTCGTCCGGACCTGGATCAAGGCCGTGCGGCAGGCGGCCGGCATCCGGCGGGTGCTGATCGCCGCCCCCTACGACCACTGGCTGCGCCGGCTGCGTCCGGACCGCTGGGCGGACCGGGACGTGGTGCTGTGGGTGAGCCGGCACAACGGGATTCCCGGCCGTCCGGGCTGGTTCCATCCCCGGCTCGGGGTCCACCAGCACGGCCCGGCCCCCGTCGGCGGCGAGTTCGACGGGCCGATCGGGTTCGACTCCCTCGTCTACCCGTTCACGCTCGCCGACCTCCTGGTCTGAAGCACGCCCACAGCTTGCCATGGGCACCGGCCGCGCCAGTGCGTCCAGTACATTGAGGACAGAATCGGCTTGCTGGTGGCTGCTGGGGAGAACGCGAAGAATGACACCGACCGAACGCGTCGAGGAAATCGCCGCCGACCCCAGCCTCTCGGTGGCTGACCGAGCACAACACATCATCGAATACTTCTCCGCACACGGCGCCCAGGGGCCGGACCGTGCCGTTTCCTGTCTGCTGGAGACGACCGACGAGGCGGTGGCCGAGTACGTCGCGGAATACCTCGAACTCGTCCCCGCTGCCCGCGAAGCGAAGACCCGAGCAGCCGAGCGACTGCGCGAGGCGGGACAACTCGTGCGTTCGGCGGCCAGGCTCGTCCCCTGGCTTCCCGAGTCCTTGATCGACGCCTTCGTCGGCGACTATCTCTCGTCCCCGAACCCGGCCTCTCCGCTTTCTTCCGTCATCTATTCCATCGGCATCCA
Organism: Amycolatopsis taiwanensis DSM 45107; assembly: GCF_000519205.1. Classification (GTDB taxonomy): domain Bacteria; phylum Actinomycetota; class Actinomycetes; order Mycobacteriales; family Pseudonocardiaceae; genus Amycolatopsis_E; species Amycolatopsis_E taiwanensis. The sequence continues at coordinate 199,279 of NZ_JAFB01000016.1, forward strand.
CCACCCGGACCGGCTGCGCCCGCACGCCGACCGCCTCGGCACTCCACTTCACCAATCCAGCCTCCTGTCCGGGGCCCCGGACGAGCTGGCCGACTCGCTGCTGGACGACTGGCGCCAGACCCGTGACCAGAACGACCTGATCGCCCTCGCTCTCATCAGGACGCCCCACGCGGCCAACCTGATCGCCTCCGTCCGCGACGAGGTCGACACGCCCGAGGAGTGGGAGTGCCTGATGCCGCTCGCGGGCCGGTTGCCCGACACTCCGACCGCGGCGGGATTCCCGCCCGCCTTCATGGGATTCGTCACCAATCGGGGCGAAAGCCCGCACGTGATGGGCGGACGGTACGAACACGACGTCCCCCTGTGCGTACGATGCGACGCGCCTGCGGACAGGCTGCTGACCCTCTCCGCGAACGACCTGCCGCAGACGCTCAGCAGCGATCCCTCGTTCTTCTGGTTCTCCTGCGACTGCGACGAAGTCGACATCCTGATCGTGCAGTTCACCGAAAACGGCACCCGCGCTTACTTCCAGCCGCAGGGGCCTGCCGCGGAAACGTCACGCGTCGTTCCCGGCGAAAGGTCCATGACGCTGGAACCGCACCCCAACCAGACCGGGGTGAGCCGGCCCGCGATCACCGGCAGGTCGCGACACCAGGTGGGCGGGCTACCGCGCTGGCCCGCCCCGGAGACCCACGCCATCTGCCCCGGGTGTGGAAACTTCATGCCCTTCCTGGTCGCCTTGGACAGCGGCCCGACTCCCTTCGGCCCGATGGGCTTCGACGGTTCGCTCTTCGGCTTCTGGTGCGACCATTGCTCGGTTTCGGCCACGCGGACGCAGAGCTGAATTCTTTGGGGGGCCGCGCTACCCGCGCCAGGAGTATTCGTGTTCAGGGCGGCCGGTGGAGGCGGTGTTCGCGACGCCCGCGACCACGAACCCGGGTACCTCACCGACGAAATCCGCGTGCACACCGGCGACGCGGAAGTCGTCGTCCACGATGAGCGTGCGGATCATGCGTCTCCCTCGGTCGTGGTGCGGCCACCATGGTTCCCGCCGGGGAATCCAGCAGGCCAGGCAGGGCGGCGACGAACAGCGCTCCGCCGTCGGCACCGCCCGGCGTGGCGAGCCAGGCGTCACCGCCACGCGTGCGGGCCGCCTGGCGGGCCAGCGCCAGCCCCAGCCCGTGACCCGGCGCCACCTTGGTGGACACGCCTTCGTCGAACAGGGTTTCACGCAACGGGGGGGCGACTCCCGGGCCACTGTCCACAACGGATACGTAGAGCGTGGTTTCCTCGGCGAGCAGCACGATCTCCACGGTGGGCGGCCGGCGCCGTCCCATGCGCGCGGCCCGCAACGCGTTGTCCAGAAGGTTGCCCACGACGGTGTTCATCGCGGCGGGGTCCAGTACGTCGCGCGTACCCACGAGTCTTCCGAAAGCCGCAAGAGAACACCCTTTTCCTTGGCCTGCGCCATCTTCGCGACCAGCAAGGCCTGTAGGTAGGGATCGGTCACCGAATCCGAGACCGGGGCCGTGCCCGCAACCCCGGTTTCGGTAAGCGCTTGCAGGTACTCGACCGCCTCGCCGTTGTGCCCCAGTTGCAGCAGGCCGGAAATCGTATGCAGCCGATTGCTGTACTCGTGCCGCTGTGCGGGCAGCCCGTCGGAAAGTGACCGCACAGCGTCGAGTTCCCGGGTGAGCGCGTCCAGATCGGTGCGGTCCCGGAAGGTCAGCACGGAGCCCAGGTCCTCCTCGTCCCTGGTCACCAGCCGGGAGTTGACCACCAGCACCCGGTTTCCGGCCACCACGAGCAGGGTCTTCGCGGTGTTCTTCAACGCGTTCACCGGCGCCCGCGAGGTGGACCGCAACCTCATCGACAACGCGCGGATCCTGGGCGCGCGACGGCTGCAGGTGCTGCGCGCGATCGTGCTGCCGAGCGCCACGTCGTGGATCCTGTTGTCCCTGCACACCGCGTTCGGCTTCGCCCTGATCGGCGCGGTCGTCGGCGAGTACACCGGCGCGAGGACCGGGGTGGGCTTCCTCATCTCCGACGCCCAGGGAACCTTCGATCCGGCGACCTCGCTGTACCTGAACTGCGACTTCGTCGAGAAGAACCACGACGTGGTGCAGAAACTCGCCAACGCCTTCGTGGGCACGCTCCGCTGGATCAGCCAGCACAGCCCGGAGGAGATCGCGGCGAAGATGCCGCCCTCCTTCAACGGGGGCGACCCCGCCCTCTACGCCCAGTCCATTAAGGACAGCATCGCGATGTTCAACGCCGACGGGCGGATGGACGCCGACGGGGCCAGGAACGTGCTCGACGTGCTGGCCTCCTTCTCGACGAACGTGCAGCCGCGCAAGGACTCCATCGACCTGTCGAAGACCTACACGACGCAGTTCGTCGACGCGGTGCCGATTCAGCCCTGACCGGGCCGTCTTCCCGCGGGCCGCCGCGCACCACGCGCGGCGGCCCGCATTTTACCGACCATTTAGGTCGTATTTTACGGACTGTCTATTTATTCCGTCCGAAAGTAGCTACCCGGGGAAAGGTGCACCACGAATACTTGGTCACGGTCGGCCGCCCTTCCTGTCGGTTCACGGATTGGATCCCGTCATGAAATCGACCCTCGCCAAGCGCACGAGCCTGCTCGCCGTCGTGGCCGCCGCATCAAGCGTGCTGGCCGGCGCTGGATTCTCGGCCGCCCCCGTGTTCGGAGCGCACAACTTCTCCGGTGGCAACTGGGGCGGCTACGTGAGTTTCGGCAGTTTCACCACGGCGACCGCCAACTGGACCGAACCGGCCGTCACCTGCAATTCGAGAAACAACCTGTTCGCCCCGTGGGTCGGCATCGATGGCGACGGCTCGTCCACCGTCGAGCAGACCGGTGTCGCGACCGACTGTTCCAGCGGCTCGCCGGTCTATCAGGCGTGGTACGAGATGTACCCGGCCGCCCCGGTGTACTACAACAACCCGGTCAGCGCCGGGGACCACATCACCGCCACGGTCACGCGGACCGGCACGAACACCTACCAGCTCGACATCAGCGACACCACGAAGGGCTGGACCCGGAGCACCACTCAGTCGCTGACTTCGCGGCACGCCTCGGCCGAGGCGATCATCGAATCGCCGACCGACTCCTACCCGACCATCAGTAGCGGCGTGACGTTCACCGGGGTCGAGTTCAACGGCGCGAACCTCGCGAACACCAGCCCGAGCGCCCTCGACGCCGATGATCGCGGGGTCTTCACCTGGACCCCCAGCGGGATCACCAACGGCACCAACTTCACCATGACCCGGCACTGACTCCCGACCCGGCCGTGAGCGCCCGACGCCGCGGGCCCAACGGCGTCCGCTCACGGCCGGCCACCGGAGAATTTCGTTGAAGTGGCTCAAGTGATGGCGGCTTCCTTGTGGCCGTATCGGTGCTGATCGCATAGCGTTCGGCGAGTGATAGAGCGACTCGCCATCCTCAGCGGCTCGACGTTCGAGGAGCAGATTGGCTATGCCCGTGCCGTGGTCGACGGCGACTGGGTGCATGTGTCCGGGACGACCGGATTCGACTATGCCACCATGACGATCTCCGACGACGTGGTGGAGCAGGCCGAGCAGTGCCTGCGGAACATCGAGGCCGTACTGGCCGAGGCGAACTGCACGTTCGCCGACGTGGTGCGGGTGCGCTACCTGCTGCCGGACCGCGAAGACTTCGAGCCGTGCTGGCCGGTTTTGCGGCGCTGTTTCGGCGAGATCCGGCCGGCCGCCACGATGCTCGTGTGTGGTCTCGCCGACCCCCGCATGAAGATCGAGATCGAGGTGTACGCGCGGAAGGCCACCGCATAGCCGCGATCATCCTTTGTGGATCGGTTCGACCGGTGTGCGCTGCGTTGCTCACACCGCGAGTTCGGCGGCGGTGGCAGTGTTGTCGAGCTGGGCGACCGGTCCTTGGTAGAGGATCCGGCCGCCGTGCTTACCGGGGCCCGGGCCGAGGTCGATGACCCAGTCCGCGTGCCGGATGACGTCGAGGTTGTGTTCGATCACGACCACGGTGTGGCGCTGCTCCACGAGTTGGTCGAGGACGCCGACCAGGGTGGCGATGTCGCGCAGGTGCAGGCCCGTGGTGGGTTCATCGAGAACGTAAAGGGCCGGCTCGGCGGTCTCGCGGAGTTCCTTGGCTATTTTGACGCGCTGGCATTCGCCGCCGGACAGCGTCGTAAGTGGCTGGCCGAGACGCAGGTAGCCGAGTCCGACCCGCTCGAGGTGCCGTAGTGCGTTACGGATCTGCTTGTCCGGCAGGCGCTCGATGGCGTCGGTGATCGTCAGGTCATCGATGTCCGCGATGGACAGTCCGGCGACCCGGTGGCGGAGCACGTCACCGATGAACCGTCGCCCCTGACAGGTCTCGCACACGGTTTCCTGGCCGTCCATGAACGCCAGGTCCGTGTAGATGACGCCCAAACCCTTGCACTCGGGGCAAGCGCCTTCGGAGTTGGCGCTGAACCAGCTGGCGGGTAAACCGCTGTGCTGGGCGAAAAGTTTCCGGATCGGAGTCGCTATTCCCGTGTAGGTGATCGGGGTCGAACGGCGGTTGGTGCCGACCGGACGCTGGTCGATCACGACCGCGTCGTGCTGGTCGACCAGTTCTGCCGCGAGGCTGGACTTGCCCGAGCCCGCGACACCGGTGAAGACGGTGAGGATCTCGGCCGGGATGTCGACAGTCACGTTCTGGAGGTTGTTGCGGGTGGCGTTCTTCACCGTGATCGCACCGGTCGCCGTTCGCGGCCGGGTGTTGACCGGCGCCCGCCTGCCGAGGGCATCCGACGTCGGCGTCCGCACCGTCCGGAGCTCGTCGAAGCTGCCTTGGAAGATCAGTTGTCCCCCGCCGGCGCCCGCGTCGGGCCCGATCTCGATTACCTGGTCGGCGATCGCCATGACCGCGGGATCGTGCTCGACGACCAGGACGGTGTTGCCCTTGTCGCGGAGTTGCCGCAAAAGACTTGTCATGTTGGCGATGTCGCGTGGGTGGAGGCCGACCGTGGGTTCGTCGAAGACATAGAGCATCTCGATGAGGCTGCTGCCCAGGTGCTTGACGGTCTTGATTCGTTGCGACTCCCCGCCGGACAGGCTGGTGGTGGCACGGCCGAGATGCAGGTACCCGAGCCCGATGGTGACCATGGCCCGCAGCCGGTCCTGGAGGGCGGCCACCACCGGCGCGACCGCAGGGTCGGGCACCCCGTCCAGGACGCCGACGAGCTCGGTGATCTCCATGCGGGCCAGTTCGCCGATGGTATGGCCGAGCACGGTGGCGGTGCGGGCGGCCTCGTTCAGCCGATCACCGTGACAGGCCGGGCAGATCCCGGAGCGGGTGAACCGGGCGATGGTCTCCCTCTTGCGATCCGACAGGTTGTCGGAGGCGCCCAGGTAGATCCGTTCGAACCAGGCCAGGAGGCTCTCGTAGTCCTTGGGAGGCTTGGTGCGCAGACGGTCGACGTGCTCGCCGCCGTGCAGCAACGCCTGGCGCTCGTCCTCCGTCCAGTCCCGGAGCGGGGTGTCGGGTTCGAAGCTGCCGATGTCGGCGTATTTGGCGTACCAGTAGCCGCCGACGCGGAACCCGGGTAGCAGGATCGCGCCCTGGGCGAGTGACTTGTCCAGATCAACGAAGCGCTCAACGGCATGCACCATGACCTCGCCGAGCCCGGAGCAGGTCGGGCACATGCCGGCGGGATCGTTGAAGGAGAAGTGGTTCGACTCCCCCACATGTGGTGAGCTGATGCGAGAGAACAGCAGTCGCAGGTAGGTCCAGGCCTCGGTGCTCGTGCCCACCGTGGACCGGGCGTTCCCGCCGATCCGGCGCTGGTCGATCACCACCACCGGCGATAGTCCGTCGATCTCGTCGACCTCGGGGCGCGTCCACTTCGGCAGCCGGTTGCGGGCGAACGGCGGGAAGGTCTCGTTCAGCTGATGCCCGGCCTCCGCCGCGATCGTCTCGAACACCAGTGACGACTTGCCCGACCCGGACACCCCCGCGAACACGACCAGCCGGCCGCGTGGGATGTCCAAGTCCAGGCATTTGAGGTTGTTGGTCCGGGCACCCCGGATGCGGATCATGCGCTCTTGCATGTGGCGAGGCTATGAGCAGATGTGGCCACATTCTGGCCGCGATATCGCGCAAACTGGATATATGGCTGATGTCACCCAACGCGTCCTCGCCCTGCTGGCCACGCTCCAGACCGGGCGGGCGTTCAGCACCGACGAACTGGTCGCACGGCTCGACGTAAGCCCCCGGACGCTGCGCCGCGACATCGACCGCCTCCGCGGCTACGGCTACCCGGTCCAGACTCGACCCGGTCCCGGCGGCCATTACCGGCTCACCGCGGGCACCGCCATGCCACCGCTCGCGCTCGACGACGACGAGGCGATCGCGACCCTCCTCGGACTGGCCACCTTCGCCGCCACCGGCAGCGCCGCGGAAGGCAGCCTGGGCGAGGCCGCCACCCGGGCCTACGGCAAGGTCGACCAGTACCTCCCCAAACGGCTGCGTCACCGCGCCGCGCAGCTGCGCGCAAGCCTGGAAACCAGCACCACCGTGGGCCCGAGCGTCAGCGCCGACGTCATGGCGACACTGGCCGACGCCATCCAGCACCGCCACGTCATCACGTTCGACTACGTCAGCAAGCACGGCTCGGCCACGTCCCGGCGTGTCGATCCCTACCGCCACGTCCACCACCTCATGCGGTGGTACCTCCTTGCCTGGGACGTGCAAAGGGACGACTGGCGCGTGTTCCGCATCGACCGCATCAGCCGCCTCCAGGCGTCCACCAGCACCTATACGCCGAGACCCTTGCCCGCCGACACCGCGCTCGACTACCTCCGTCAAGGGCTCGGCAAGGAGCGCGAGCGCGTCGTCCTCACCGTGGAGGCGCCCCTGCCCACCGTCGCCGACGCCTTCAAGTACCAGGAAGCCGAATTCGTGGCCCTGAGCGACCAGCGGACCAGGATGGTCCTGATGCTCGACACCTGGCAGTGGCTGCTTCTGGGCCTCGCCTTCCTGGACGCCGACTTCACCGTCCACGAACCGTCCGGCTTCCGAGCCGCTTGCCGAGCCTTCGGCGCACGACTGCTCGATCACGAGTGATCAGCCGGCGCGGCGAGCCTGAAGGACCGCGTTGTAGAGCTCCTTTGAGGAAACCCCGGTAGCCGCGGCGACCTCCGCCGCGACGGACTTGAGCCGCTCACCGGCGGCGACGCGCGACGACACCTCACCGACCAGGTCCGCCACGCTGACCGCCCGGGGCCGCGCGCCCGCCAGCACCACCGTGATCTCGCCCCGGACGCCGTCCGACGCCCAGTCCGCCAGCTCGGCGAGGGTCCCGCGCCGGACCTCCTCGTAGGTCTTGGTCAGCTCGCGGCACACCGCGGCGCGGCGGTCGCCGAGCGCCTCGGCGGCCTCCGCGAGCGTGGCGGCCAGCCGGTGCGGGGACTCGAAGAACACCACCGTGCGCGGCTGGCCGGCCAGCTCGGCGAACCACCTGGCCTTCTCGCCCGGCTTGCGCGGGACGAACCCCTCGAAACAGAACCGGTCGCTCGGCAACCCGGAAACCGCCAGCGCGGTGGTCACCGCGGAGGGCCCCGGCAGGCAGGTGACCGGCAGGTCCTCGGCCACGCACGCCGCCACGAGCCGGTACCCGGGGTCGGACACGCTCGGCATGCCCGCGTCGGTCACCAGCAGCACGGTTTCCCCGGTACGCAGGGCGTCCATCAGCCGCGGCAGTCGCGCCGTTTCCACGTCCTCGTAGAAGCTGACCACCCGGCCGGCCGGGGTGACGTTCAGGGCCGCGGCCAGCGCACGCAGGCGGCGGGTGTCCTCGGCGGCGATCACGTCGGCGTCCGCGAGCGCCGAGACCAGGCGGGGCGAAGCGTCGCGGGAATCACCGAGCGGGGTTGCGGCGAGGACGAGCGGCATAGCGCCAGCGTATCCGGGCCGGTCATGCTCGCTCCTTCGCGAGTTCGCGCACGACCGTGTCCTGTGGGGGCTCCGCCCCCACACCCCGACTGGGGGCAAGCCCCCAGACCCCCTTGATCGTGTCGACGGGGGCGCTGCATTGGGGGTCGGGTCAGGGCCCCCGCCGCCCCGATAGCGGGACAGCGGCGCGCTCGGTGGTCACCGTGATTGCCGCGGGTTGGCACAAGGGGGTGTCCTGCCTGCGGTCGACCCGCCAGAGGGACGACCTCGGCGGGTCACCGGCGACCTCACGGCGCCGCCCCTAGGATCGGTCTCCGTGACTGCCCTGCTGACCCGCCCGCACCCCAATCCGGTCGAGTCGCCGCGCCCCCCGACGGACCGCGAGGCCACCCTGCTGGGTCGCCCCATGCCCGCCGACCGCCTGCGCGGCTGGGTCGTCACGCTCGTCCTCGGACTCATCGGCGGGATCACCCGGTTCCAGAACCTCGGGTTCCCGACCGACAAGGGCACCCCCGTCTTCGACGAGAAGCACTACGTGCCGCAGGCGTGGCAGATGCTGCGCAACGGCTGGTTCGAGGACAACGCCGGCTACGAACTCGTCGTCCACCCGCCACTGGCCAAGCAGTTGATCGCGCTCGGCGAGTGGATGTTCGGCTACAACGGGTGGGGCTGGCGGTTCAGCTCCGCCGTGGCCGGGACGATCATCATCGTGCTCACCGTCCGGGTCGCCCGGCGGCTGACCCGGTCGACCCTGCTCGCCGGGGTCGCCGGCATCCTGGTCATCTGCGACGGCGTGCTGTTCATCCAGTCCCGGATGGGCATGCTGGACATCTTCATCGCGCTGTTCGTGATCGCCGCCTTCGCCTGCCTGATCGCCGACCGCGACCAGGTGCGCGAGCGGCTCGCGGTGGCGGTGCGGGAGGGATGGGCCGACGAGTCCCCCTGGGGACCGCGCCTCGGTTTCCGCTGGTGGCGCTTCGCGGCCGGCCTGTGCGTCGGGCTGACGTTCGCCGTCAAGTGGTCCGGTCTGTACTACATGGCGTTCTTCGGCCTGCTGGCCGTGGGCTTCGACGTCGCGGCACGCCGCGCCGCGGGCGTGCGGCACCCGTGGCTGGGCACCCTGATCCGGGACGTCGCACCCGCGCTGTGGGCCTTCGTCGGCCTCCCGGTCGTGATCTACCTGTCCAGCTGGTGGGCCTGGTTCGCCAGCGAGTCGGGGACCGACCGGCACTACACCGAGATCAAGAACATCGCGCCCGGCTTCTGGGCCTGGGTGCCGCCCGCGCTGCGCTCCCTCGGCGACTACTCGATGAACGTGCTGCACTTCCACGAGACCCTGCTGACGCCGAAGAACGACCCGCACCCCTGGGAATCGAAGCCGTGGACCTGGCCGATGGGCCTGCGGCCGATGCTCTACTACTACGAGACCGATCCCCCGACCTGCGGGGCCAACCCGTGCGTACAGGCCACGATGCTGATCGGCACCCCGGCGACCTGGTGGCTCTCGCTGCCGATGCTCGGGTGGGGGCTGTGGCGCTGGCTCTTCCGCTTCGACTGGCGGTACGCGGCCGTCCTCGTCGGCTACCTGGCCGGCCTGCTGCCGTGGTTCATGAACATCGACCGGCAGATGTACTTCTTCTACGCCACCCCGATGGCAACGTTCCTGGCACTCGGGCTGACGCTGGCGCTCGGGCAGATCCTGGGCAGCGCCCAGCTGAGCTTCGAGCGAAGAGGCACCGGCCTCCTCGTCGTCTCGCTCTACGTCGGCCTGGTCGTGGCCAACTTCGCCTGGCTGTGGCCGATCCTCAACGGCGACCCGATCACGAACGACCACTGGCAGGCCGAACTCTGGCTCCCGTCCTGGCGCTGATCCGGCCCGGTCCGGATCAGCCGCGGCGGTTGCGTTGCCTGGCGTCGTAGGCCGCGCGGGCCCGCTCGACCTCCTCCAGGTTGACCGACCACTTGGAAAGCGCCGAGAACAGCGGTGCCAGGCTGCGCCCCAGGTCGCTGATCTCGTACTCCACCCGCGGGGGAACCTCGGCGTGGTAGGTGCGCACGACGAGACCGTCGCGTTCCAAGGTGCGCAGCCGCTGGGTCAGCACCTTCGGGGTGATCGGACGAAGCGCTGGCGGCCGTATTCACAGAGGGTTCCACAGGATCGGAGTGGTCCAGCGGCTGAAGACGACGTCGACCACGGGGGCGATCGGGCAGGCGTGCTCGGGGAGAGCAATCATGATTGTGGTGACGGGCGCGACCGGGAATGTCGGGCGGCCACTGGTGCGGGCGTTGGTCGAGGCGGGCGAGAAGGTCAGGGCGGTCTCCCGCCAGATCTCCGGCCAGGATGTGCCGCCAGGGGTTGAGCACCGGCGCGTCGATCTCGCCGAGCCAGCGGACCTCGAACCCGCCCTTGCCGGGGCCACGGCGTTGTTTCTCCTGACCTCGGGCGCTTTCGTGACCCGGGGGGATATCGCCGAGGTGCTGGACATCGTGCGGGGCAGTGGGGTCCAGCGGGTCGTCTTGCTGTCCTCTCAGGTCAGCAGCGGGGACCACCCGTCGGAACTGGAGGACGCGGTCACGCGGTCGGGCTTGGCGTGGACCATGCTGCGGCCGGGCAACTTCGCGTCCAACTCGTTCCAGTGGGCCGAGTCGGTCCAAACGCGACGGACGGTTGCCGCGCCGTTCGGCGATATCGCACTTCCGGCCATGCCCGAGCCGATCGCCGAGCGCACCCTCGACATCCTGGGTTCACCGGCACCCGAGCTACAGCGGGTCAGCCCAGACGTCGAGCGGGTCCTCGGCCGCCCGGCAGGCACCTTCGCCGAATGGGCAGCCCGCAACGTCGTCGCCTTCAAGTGACTCGGTTCAGCGCCGGGGAGGCACGACCCGGGTGGTGCCGGACTCGAAGCGCGGGACCACCCGGGTGACCGGACCATCGGGGGTCTTGCCCGCCCGGGCGAGCCAGCCTTCGATCTCGCGGCGGATGGCGTTCAGCGTGGGACGGCGCCGGGGCTCGGCGTCCAGGGACGCAGCGAGCAGCCGCGCGTGCGCGGAACGCTGCGGCAACCGGTTCGGCGGCTCGGCGCGCGCGGCCGCCATCAGCGCCGCCATCGGCGTCTCCCGGGTGCCGCGCGGCGGGTAGCCCGCCAAGGCGTAACTCACCGTCGCGGCGAGCTGCCAGGCGTCGGAGGCCGGGCTGGCCGGGGCGCCCGCGGCCTGCTCGGGGGCGACGAAGTCGGGCGTGCCGACCACCATCCCGGTGGCGGTCATCGACGAGTCGCCGCGGCTGCGCGCGATACCGAAGTCGATCAGGTGAGGCAGGCCCTGCGGGTCCACGATGATGTTGGACGGCTTGATGTCCCGGTGCAGGACCCCCTTCTCATGCGCCGCCTCCAGCGCGCCCGCCATGGTGGCCCACAGCCGTCCGGCGGCGACGTCGTCGAGCGGGCCCTGCGTGTCCACCGCGGTCGCCAGCGCCTGCCCGTCCAGGTACTCCATCACCAGCGCGAGCCCGTCGGGTTCTTCGACGAGGTCGTACACACGCACGCAGTTCGGGTGGTTCACCATCGCCAGCGCCCGCGCTTCGCGGCGCATGCGTTCCTCGGTGTCCCGGTCCGGCGCGTGCGCGATCTTCAGCGCGACCGTCCGGCCGAGCTGGTTGTCCACGGCCTGCCAGACGGTGCCGAACCCGCCACGACCCAGGCGCCGCGTGCGGCGGTAGCGCTCGCTGCCGTTGGCGGACGCCCCGGGCGGCGCCGGCATGGGGCCAGGCGTGGCCGCGAGCTCCTGCGCCGACGGCGCGATTGCGGTCGGCGTGTACTGCTTTTGCTGGGGGTTCTGCGGTGGCGGTGGCGGCTGAGCCGGCCGGGCCGGCTCGCGCTCCGGTTCGGGCTCGGGGCGTTGCCGGTCCCGGGTTCCCCGGTTGATGACCGCCCAGGGTGGCGCGCCCACGAGTGCCAGCGGGATGAGCCCGAGCACGCTGACCGGCAGGAAGCCGAGCCAGAGGAACACCGCCGCGTTCGCCTCGACGGTCAGGCTGAACACGGCGAACACCACGTACGACAGCCACAGCAGCCGGCCCGGCCACTTCTGGCCACGCCGCATGGCCGAGCGGGCCTGCAAGATCATGAACAGCAGCGTGAGCGCCGGGAGCCCGACCAGCCCGCCGAGGTAGAAGATGTAGGCCAGGGTGTTGCCCGACGGGTAGAACAGGCTCTCGAAACCGTTCTGGCCACCACCGAGATACTCGCTCTGCACCCCGACGAAGCAGTAGCTTTGGTGCAGCGTGGTCACGTCCGCCGCCGACAGGCCGGACGCCGATCCCTCGTTCACCGCGCGGTAGATGCCGGAAATACCGTTGAACGCCAGCCAAGGCAACAGGAAGACGAACAGAAGCCCGGTCACCGCGATGACGCTGACCGTCGTCGCGTTGTAGTTGTTGCCGGTGAACTTGCGCATGATCGACACGATCAGCGCGCCAATCACCGGGAACAGGGCGACCAACGCACCCGCCGCGATCGTCGCCCACACCCAGTCCCCCGGGCAGAACCCGGGTTGGAACAGGTCGTGCGCGAGCGAAAGCAGCCAGCTCGCGAATCCGTTCACCGCCGGTGTCCTCCTACCCCGATTGGCACTGTGCGGACTTCCACCTTATTCGTATCGTCAGACGTGGCCGTTGCCCGGCGGGTTGCTCATCCGCCAAGTCGCCGCCCGCTGCACAGCCCAGTGACGCCGGAGGAGCCGCGATGCTACCCTCGGGCCCCATCTTGGCCGGAACCGTTCCGGGTAAGGCGTCTGTTGGGTTCGTTGCTACGCCGGCAACAACACCGTGCCATCAAACCCGGGCCGCTGGAAACTGCCGGTCAGCGCCCTTTACTCGTCCCCTAAAGTGAGTGCGCGAGGGGCTGGCAACGAGGAGAGCAACTCAGATGGGTATCTACGCCGAGGAGTACCAGCGCAGCCTGAGCGACCCGGAGGGTTTCTGGCTGGACGCGGCCAAGGCGATCGACTGGACGAGAGAACCCGATCAGGCGCTCGATTCGTCGAACATCCCGTTCTATCGCTGGTTCCCGGGTGGCGAACTCAACACCTCCTACAACGCGCTGGACCGGCACGTGGAGCGTGGCCGCGGCGAGCAGCCCGCGCTCATCTGGGACTCGCCCGTCACCTCCGCACAGCGCACCTACAGCTACGCACAGTTGCGCGACGAAGTGGCGCGCTTCGCCGGCGGGTTGGTCTCGCTCGGCGTCACCAAGGGTGACCGGGTGATCATCTACATGCCGATGGTGCCGGAGGCCGCCATCGCGATGCTCGCGTGCGCCCGGATCGGCGCGGTGCACTCGGTGGTGTTCGGCGGGTTCGCGCCGAAGGAACTCGCCGTGCGCATCGACGACGCGAAGCCGAAGGTGATCGTCGCGGCCTCCTGCGGGGTCGAGCCGGCCCGGATCGTGGAGTACCAGCCGATCATCTCCGCCGCGCTGGAGACGACCGAGCACCAGCCGGAAAAGATCGTTGTGCTGCAACGGACGGGGGTCCGGGGGCTGGCCCCCGGGCGGGGTCTGGAGGTTGCACCCCCAGAGGACAGAGCGGCGCGGGCCGAGCCGGGTCCACGGGACGTGGACTGGCACGACCTGATGAGCGCGGCCACCCCGGCCGACCCGGTCCCGGTCGCTTCGACCGACCCGCTCTACATCCTCTACACGTCTGGTACCACAGGGAAACCGAAGGGCGTCGTGCGCGACACCGGCGGCCACGCCGTCGCGCTGGCCTACTCGATGCGGGCGGTGTATGACGTCCAGCCCGGCGACATCTGGTGGACGGCGTCCGACGTGGGGTGGGTCGTCGGCCATTCCTACATCGTCTACGCGCCGCTGCTGATCGGCGCGACAACCGTGATGTACGAAGGAAAACCGGTCGGCACGCCCGACGCCGGCGCCTTCTGGCGGGTGATCTCCGAGCATCGGGTCAAGGCGCTGTTCACCGCGCCCACCGCGCTGCGCGCCATCAAGCGGCTCGACCCGGAAGCCGGGGAACTGGCCAAGTACGACCTCTCGGCGTTCCAAACGCTCTTCATGGCCGGAGAGCGTCTCGACCCGGAGACCTATCACTGGGCCCACGGGAAGCTCGGCGTTCCGGTGATCGATCACTGGTGGCAGACCGAGACCGGCTGGGCGATCGCGGCCAACCCGCGGGGGCTGGAACCGTTGCCGGTCAAGGCCGGTTCGCCGACGGTGCCGGCGCCGGGGTACGACGTCCGCGTGCTGGACCAGCAGGGGACGGAACTGCCGGCCGGGCAGGAGGGCGCGATCGCGATCAAGCTCCCGCTGCCGCCCGGCACCCTGCCCACGCTGTGGGGCGATGACGACCGGTACGTCGAGGGATACCTCTCGCGGTACCAGGGCTATTACCTGACCGGCGACTCGGGATACCTCGACGAGGACGGCTACCTGTTCGTCATGGGCCGCACCGACGACGTGATCAACGTGGCGGGGCACCGGCTGTCCACCGGCTCGATGGAGGCCGTGCTCGCCGCGCATCCGGCGGTGGCCGAGTGCGCGGTGATCGGCGTGCACGACCAGCTCAAGGGCCAGTTGCCGCGCGGGCTCGTGGTGCTCAAGGCCGGCGTCGAGGTCGACGAGGAAACCCTGTGCGGGGAGCTGATCGCCGCGGTGCGCCGTGACATCGGCCCGGTGGCGGCCTTTCGCCAGGTGTCCATTGTGGACGCGTTGCCGAAGACGCGGTCCGGCAAGATCCTGCGCAAGACGATGCGCGGCATCGCCGAGGGCCGCGATGAGCCGGTTCCGTCCACGATCGAAGACCCGAGCGTCCTCGACGGCCTGCGCGCCATCCTCCGTCCCTGACGGCCCTACCACGGAAGCCGCGGCCGGCCGCGGCTTCCGTGATGCTTTGGTCAACCGATGTCGAGTACTGCCTTGCCGGCTACCTTGCGGGTAAGCAGCGCTTCGGCTGCGTCGCCGGCGCGCTCCCAGCTTCCACGCCAGCCCACCTGAGGGTCGAGCTGGCCGGCGGCCACCAGCGAGGACAGGTAGGCCAGATCCGGACCGAAGCCGGGACCGACCATGAAGGCCTCGATCCGGGCGCCCGGATTGGCCAGCCGAGCCTGTTCGAAGTCGATCGTGGTCGGTTCCCGTGACGCCTTGCCGACCCCCACGGCCAGGCCACCCGGGGTGAGCAGCGCGTAGGCGTCCGCCAACAGCTGCCCGCCAACGTTGTCGATCACGCCGTACACCGGCTCCCGCAGCTCCGCCAGACCACCGGACACCACCTCGGCCGCCCCCAGTTCCGCGAGCCCCGCACCACGCTCCGGCCGGCCGACCGCGGCGACCACATGTGCGCCGGCCCGCGCGGCGAGTTGGACGGCGAACCGGCCGACCCCGCCGGACGCCCCGGTGATCAGCACCCGCTGCCCGAGTACCGGGCCCAGTCGACGCAGTGCGCGCAACGCGGTTACCCCGGCCACCGGTAGCGCTGCCGCCGCGCCGTGATCAACGGCGTCGGGCAGTACCGCCAGCTCGCCGACGTCCACCGCACGCAGCTCGGCCCACCCGCCGGACCAGCCGAAGGTGACCACCCGTGCCCCGATCGCCGGGCCGCTTCCATCCGCGGCCGCGGCCACCACGACCCCGGCGGCGTCCCAGCCGGCCACCCCGCCGGGCGCGTAGTTCTCGCCAAGGTAGGCGACCTCGCCGAAGTTGAGCGAGGTCGCCGCGACCCGCACCAGGGCCTGCCCGGGGCCGGGTACCGGATCCGGCGCTTCGCCGAGCCGGAGACCATGCCGTGCGTCCGGGTCGTACACCAAAGCCTTCATGATCCCGACAACCCTCGACACGAGACTGAAATTCCGCATGCCGGCCGGTCGGTGGCGGCTACCGTGATCCGTCGTGACCGAGGAAACATTCCTGAGTACGACGCGAACTGCCTACAACACCGTCGCGGCCAGCTACGCCGAAGTCGTACCTTCCGTCGAAGAAGATCACCCGGTGAACCGGGCCGTGCTCACCGCCTTCGCGGACCTCGTCCGAGCGGCCGGCGCCGGGCCGGTCGCCGACATCGGTTGCGGCACCGGGCGGGTGACCGCATATCTGGACAAGCTTGGCCTCGACGTCTCCGGTATCGACCTGTCGCCGGAGATGCTCGCGATGGCCCGGCGGGACCACCCCGAGCTTCGCTTCACCGAGGGTTCGATACTCGCCCTGGACCTCCCCGATGCGGGCCTGGCCGGGGTCGTGGCCTGGTATTCGGTCATCCACATGCCTACCGACCGGCTGCCCCTGGCCTTCTCGGAGTGCTATCGCGTGCTCGCGCCGGGCGGTTATCTGCAACTCGCCTTCCACGTCGGTGACCAGCGCAATCACCGGACCCAGGGATACGGGCACGACGGAATCTCGCTGGACGTCTACCGGCTGCCGGTCGAGAGGATCTGTTCGCTGCTGAAGGAAGCCGGGTTCGCGCTGGACACGAAGGTGGTCCGGGAGGCCGACGGAACTCCGGCGGCCCGGGTACCGCAGGCATACCTGCTGGCCCAAAAGCCTGCCGGATCCTGACGCCCGTCGACCTCTCCGTACCCAGCTCCCAACCCAGAACTCACCTTCCCCAACCCGCCACACACCCACCCGAACCCGCCACACACCCACCCGAACCCGCCACACACCCACCCGAACCCGCCACACACCCACCCGAACCCGCCACACACCCCCCCGAACCCGCCACACACCCACCCGAACCCGCCACACACCCGCCTGAACCGGGGACACACGCGCCCGAACCGGGGACACACCAGGTCCCGGCGTGTCCCCGGCCCCGGACAGCGAGTTCCCGGTTCAGGACCGCGTGTCCCGGGTTCAGGACGGCAAGTTCCCGGCTCAGGACCGCGTGTCCCCGGTTCAGGACGGCGTGTCCCCGGTTCAGGACGGCGAGTTCCCGGTTCGGGACGGCGAGTTCTGGGTTCGGGCAGCTGAGTTACCGGTCCGCGAAGTACTGCCAGCTCACGAAGTACTGCCGGGCCGCGAAGCGCGGCGGGACGGAAGCTGCCTGGATAGTTGCCATGGATATAGTTGCCATGTAAGGTATTTGCCATGGCGCCTACCACGGGCTATCTGATGTGGCGAACGGTGACGAAGTGGCGCACGGCCGTGGACCGGGCACTGGCACCGATCGGCTTGACGCACGCACAGTTCTCCGTACTGGGCTCACTGAGCGGTCTGTCTCGCACAGGTCAGGAGCCCAGCCAGCGCGAACTGGCGGATGTCACCGGTCTCGAACCCGTGTACGTGTCCAAATTGGTCAGAGCGCTGGAGAAGGCGGGGATCGTGCGCCGCCCAGTGGACCCCCGCGACCCGCGGGCCGTCCGGCTGAGCCTCACCGACCACGGGCGCAAGGTCGCGGCCGAGGCGATCGATCGAGTGCACGCGATTCATCAGGAACTCACCGGACCGATCGGCGGCCCGGATGGCGAGCACGACCGCCGGCTGCGCGAAATCCTACTCGCTCTCCTGGGCGAAACACCGTCGCTCCACGAGAAGAAAGGCACGAACATGACCGCACCCACAACCGTAATCAGCCGCGACATCAGCGTCGCCGGGACGGCCACCCGCTCACTCCTCGACACGCTGCTGGACCGGAACGGGCTCACCTTCCACCAGTGGGTCACCCTCCGCACGACAGTGGCCCACGCCTCGGCTACCCGGGAAACGATCATCAAGGAAGCGGCCGGCATTGACGAGAACGTGGTGCGGGACGCGCTCGACAAGATCGAGGCCGACGGCCTGATCGGTCCGGACGGGGACGGATTGGCGCCGACAGCGAAGGGCCGCGAGGTGGTCCAGCGGATCGCCGAGGAGACCGCCCGCATCGCCAGCGAGTTGTACGGAGGAATGTCAGAGGAGGATCTCGTCACCGCGAAACGAGTGCTCGAGCAGGTCATCGAACGCGCGGGCAAGGTCCGGGCCAGCCTGTAGAACAGTGCAGCAAGGGGTATTTGCTACGGATCATCCGTAGCAAATACCCCTTGCTGTTGCGGGGGCGTCGGCCGTCAGAGATCAACACCTTCCACCCACCCGCGTGCACTAGAAGTGTGACGGTGGACTCTGTCTACGCCAATTTGCTAAACAGATCTCCCAGGCGGACACGGCATGACGGAGATCTGGATGGGCTACCAACGGTTCGTCGCACTGGGCGACAGCTGCACGGAAGGGTTGCACGATCGCTACCCCGGCAGTGAGCGGTACCGGGGCTGGGCGGACCTGGCTGCGATGGTGCTTGCCGGCCGTGATCCGGAGTTCCGGTACGCCAACCTGGGCGTACGCGGCCGGCGGCTGGACCAGATCATCGTCGAGCAGGTCCCGACCGCGCTGGATCTCCGCCCCGACCTGGTCGCCCTGTTCGGCGGCGCGAACGACGTGCTCACCCGTAACTTCCGGCCCGAGGTCGTGGCCACGCGAGTGGACGCGGCCCTGCGCATCCTGACCAGGGCCGCGCCAACCGTCGTCGTGTTCACGATCAGTGACGTGTCGAGCCGGATGCCTGGGGTGCTTCGTGTGCGGTCGCGGCTGGAAGCGCTCAACGACGCGATCCGGTCCGCGACGGCCGAGCACGGGGCGCTGCTGGTGGACCTGTGGGAGGAAGAGGCCGTCCACGACCTGCGGTATTTCGGCCCCGACCGGCTGCACCTGTCCGCGCCGGGTCACCGCAGGCTCGCCGCGCACCTGTTGAACCGGCTGGACATCGCGTGCGATCCGGCCTGGCTGGCCCCGCTGCCGGGCGCCCCCCTCGACCCGGGGCTGCAGGCGCACCTGAAGTGGATGTGGCGCGAGGTGTTGCCGGTGGCGGTGACCCGCACGCGCGGCTGGTTCACCGGCCGTTCGCCCGGTGACGGGGTCATGCCGAAACGACCGGAGCTGCTACCCGTCCTCGCCGACGAGCTGAACAAGTGGTCAGCGATCCCTGGCAACGTCTGATCTCCGGCGCGGTCACCTCGATGTGCATGAGTGACCCGTTCATGCCGAATTTCGACAGTAACGGGTCACTTCATCACAATTGCTGGTTGACACGCTGGATGGCCGCCCAGGCAGTCTTGACATGGTCGCTCGTGGTCAGCGGCGCCCCGACGGCCAAGCGCAGGAAGACCTGTCCGTTGATCTTGGTGTGGCTGAGGTACAGCTCGCCGGAGTCGTTGATCCGCTCCAGTAGCGCCATCGTCTCCTCGTTCGTCCTCAGTGGACGGAAGCAGACCAGCCCGAACGGATGCGGCCGGCGCAGCTCGAAATCCTGGTCCGCGGCCACCAGTGCGGCGAATTCCGCGGCCTGTGCGATTCCGGCCTGGATGTGCTCCCGCAGGCCCTCCGCGCCATACCAGCGAATCACCGACCACAGCTTGAGCGCGCGGAACCGCCGCCCGAGCGGCACCTGCCAGTCCCGGTAGTCGATCACGGCACCGGATTCGGTGGCCGAGTTGCGCAGGTACTCCGGCAAGATCGACAACGCGTCGATCATGGGTTGGCGGTCGCTCACCCACAGCACGCTGCAGTCGAAGTTCGTGAGCAGCCACTTGTGCGGGTCCGTCGCATACGAGTCGGCGTAGGAGGCGACGCCGTCGTTGATCCAGCGCAGTTCCGGGCAGACCGCCGCGACCCCGGCATAGGCGGCGTCGATGTGCAGCCAGATCCCGTGTTCCCGGCACACCGCACCGATTTCGGCCACCGGGTCGATCGCGGTCGTCGATGTGGTGCCGATCGTCGCGCACACCATCGCCGGCGTCGCGCCTGCCGAGATGTCCGCGTCGATCAGCGCCCGCAGGTGCACCGGATCCATGGCCTGGGTGACCGGGTCGATGTCGACCACTCGCACGTTGCTGGCCCCGATCCCGGCGATCCGGCCTGCCTTCTCCAACGAGGAATGCGTCTGCGACGACACATACATCGTGTAGCGCCCGGAAATCCCGTCCGCGCCAACCTTGCCGCCACTTGCGCGGTGCAGCGCCGCCAGCGTCGCGACGAGCGACGCGCTGGACGCGGAGTCCTGGATCACGCCGCCGCCGGCGGCGTCGGTGCGGAAACGATCGGGCAGGCCGAGCAGTTCGGCGAGCCAGTCCACGACCACCGTCTCCAGCTCGGTGCAGGCGGGGCTGGTCGCCCACACCATGCCCTGCACGCCGAGCCCCGAGGACAGCAGGTCACCGAGAATGCCCGGCCCGCTCGCGTTCGCCGGGAAATAGGCGAAGAAGTTCGGGTGCTGCCAGTGGGTGACGCCCGGCAGGATCACCCTGGTCAAGTCCTGCAGCACGGCCTCGTACGGCTCGCCCTGCTCCGGCGGGTGCGCAGGCAGCGCCGCGCGGACCTGCCCGGGCCGCGCCTGCGAACGCACCGGGTGGGCTTCGATCGTGCTGAGATAGTCGGCGATCCAGTCGACGACCTGCCTGCCGTACCGCCGGAACTCCTCTGGTGACATATGACCCGTCATAGCCGCCAATCTAGCGGTCGGGCCGGGCGAGAACGGTGAGGAGCGCGTGGCGGGTGCCTGGGACGCAGTGCAGCACGGGCTCACCGTTGGGCGGTTGCACGACGTAGGTCAGGATCCGGCCGCCCTCGGCCAAGTCGATCACGGTGATCGGCCGGCCGCGTCGACGCTGACCGCTTCGGTCACGCCTGGCCGCCGACAACTGGTGCATACCGGCACGGGGCGCGTTCATGACCGCACGCACCAGGGCGGCCGGATCGGGCGGCTGACCCCGGGTGTCCATTTCGAATTCGTATTCTTCCGGACCCGGCTGTTCGGTGTATCGCGAAACCGGTGCCGAAATTTCGCCGATCTCCGCACTGTCCACATTGGGCAGCGCATCGACCAGCGCACCCGCCAGATCGTCCGCCCGTACCGAGTCGACGACCACGACCTTGTCGTCGCGCACCACCCGGACCGCTTCCCCGCCGATCGCGGCGACCAGCGCCGCACCCGTCTCGCCCTGCCGAGAAATCCAGCCGCAGTATTCGCGCTCGGCGCGGGCCAGCACCGCCAGTTTGCGCCGGAATTCCGGCGTGGGCACCCCGTTGATCCCAACCCCAGCCTGGTCCAGCAGACGATCGACCTCGCGCTGCATCATCGTTTTCGCCACGTCGTTGAACCACAGGTCGTCCACACCGATCACCGGATGCGGCTTACCGTAACCAGCCAGTTCCCACGCTCTGATAAAGGCATAGCGCGGCAACACGACAGTATTCACTTCTCCCCCTTGAACTTCCGGCTACAACCCGATCACCGGCGGCGCGGTCCGCTCATCGGTGCCGAAGATCTCGTCGCCGTCCTCGTCGACGAGGTACTTGGTCTCGTGCTCCTCGTCGTCACCACCCTGCCCCGCGCCACGAGCGCCGCCCATCCCGGCCATCCCCGACATCCCCGAGCGGCCGGCCGCGCCCGCAGCCCCGGCCGAACCCGGCCTCGACGCGTAGCCGCCACTCTCACCGGCACCGACCCTGGGGCCGGCCTGGAGCGCGCCCGCGGCCCCAGCGCCGCCACTCGCTCCACCACCCGCGCCATGGCCACCGCCTCCAGTGCCGCCGCCGATCGGTGCGAAACCAGCCGCTGGTAAACCGCTCGACGGATCCGTGCCGCCTCCACTGGCCGGGCCGAAGGTGCTTGGCCCAGAACCGCTCGGCTGGTGGGCGGCAGTGTTACGGGTCGGGACGTAACCGGCAGTGCTGGTCACGTCGCTGTCGCCGCCCGTCGACGGCATCGAGTAGCCTGGCTGCCCGGTGGTACCACTCGTCGGCGGCATCGAGTAGCCCGGCTGCCCGGTGGTGCCGCTCGTCGGATGAACCGAGGCGGCCGGAAGCGAGTAGTTGTCCGCCCCTACCGGCGCCTGGTACCGGTCCGCCACACCGTGCGTCGAACCGCGGTCACGGTAATCCTGCGCCCCACCGTCCTGATCCTGCCGCGAGTCGCCGTCAAGCTGGAAGGTACTGACCAGAGCGTCCTGCGCGTCGGGCAGATTCCCGTAGTCGACCTGAATACCCTGCTGAACCGTGGTACTGCTCTGGTGATACTGGTCGTAGATCTGCCGGTTCTGCTCCAACTGCCTGTTGTACTGCTCGACCGCCTTCTCGGCGTCCGTGGTCCAGGGCACGAAATTGTCGTACCAGTTCTTCTCCGGCGCCGGATCCGCCATCGGCAGCAGCGAATTCCTGATCTGGTCGAACATATCGGCCTGCGTCTGAATGTGCTGCCTGTTCGAGGACAACGTCCGCGACGCGTCGTCGGCCGAGACCGCCAACGGCCGGATGTTCTCCCGAGCCGCATCCGCCCCCTGCCCACTCCACGCCGCCTCCAACCGCTGCACCAGATCATGCGCGACGTCCGAGATCGCCATCTGGCTGTTCGACTGGTCCCTGGTCGATTGTGCGCCCTCGTGAAGGTCTCGTGACCCATACCCCGACTGGATCTGCCTGACGATCTCCTGGATCGACATCGCCTGTGCTTCCGGATATCCGTCAAACACGTGCGCGAACCAGTTCTCGGCGTCACTGATCCGCTGGTCCAGCCACTGCTCGGCCTGCCCGACCGCACCTACAGCGTCCTTGAACCGATCCCCCACCCACGACAAGAGGCTCATCTCGCCGCCGCCTTCAAGTTCTCCAGCACATCCTGCGCGACGATCTTCGCGACATCACACGGATCCTGCTTGCCGGCGCGGTTACCACCGACGACAAAACCGACGTCATAAGCGACGGTGTCGGTGATACCAACGGCGACGTGACAATCGGAAACAGGTGCCGTCTCGGTCGAGTTGTACGCGAGCGCGGGATAGCCCCCGACCTCCAGCGCCTCGTAATAAGCATCACCTTGCTGTCTATCATTGACTTGACTCAAACCGCCGGACACGTTGGTCAGGTAGCCAACACCGATAGTTGCCCCTGTTGACGTCTTCTGCCATCCGCACACGGGGCCCGTGGGGTCGTCTTCACGCCGGGCTGAAGGGACCATGCCAAGCAGTTCCGTGAGCTGCGCATCGGTCAACGCACTGTCGCAGGGATGTTTGCTGACCACTGACGCCGGGAGCGGGTTCTGCACCTTCGACACCTTCGGCGCGGACACGACACTGGAACCGCCCGATGACGGCGCGGCGCTCGCCGGTGTGCCTGTCATCGAGGGCGACGAACACCCCTGGAGCAGCACCAGACTGATCACCACAGCGGAAACCAGGATTTTCCTGCTCACCCGGCAATCCCCTCTCCAGCTCTGTTCACCGTGCCTGCGGCCTGCTCGTCGCCCTGCACCGTCATGCCCAACGCCTTTTGCATCCTCTCGACGACCTTGTCCAGGTACGCCTTCTGCCGACGCAGATGCCCCACGTAGTACTTCCCGCCGTTGTTCGCACTGTCTGTGGCGGCGACAGTGGCTGGGTCTTTGGCGGGTGCCCGCATGTTCTGCAGACGCGGAGCGGATTCCATCGCGTAATTGATGTCCGCGAGCAGGTTCTGGGCTCGCTTGAGGGTGTCTTCCATCTCCTCGCGGCTCATGCTGATCACGCCCGCCGAGCCGCTGCCCGAACTCACCGCGGCTCCCGCCGTACCCGTCGTGAATCCAGCCTGCCCGAGTGCGGCGCCCGAGGCCTTCCGCGCAAAGGCTTGGCCCACCATCTTGACCGCGGTGCCCTGCTCCCCGGTCACCACGAATTTGACATCATCCCACCAACTCATGACTCCCCCTGCTAAAAGTTTCAAATTACCCAAAGCGTACTCCGTCGTGTCAAGACGCGAGGCTCGTTAATGATTATTGCCGAATAGGGATTTTTGATCATGGAATGCGCCTGGGGGCGGCATGGAGCAAACGAACGCGGCAAGAACGATCTTGGGTTTGCATTGGGCGCTTTCTGTTTACCGAGAGCAGGCCACAGTGCGGTTTTGAAAGGATCTTGTTCCCTTATAGCCGGGGTGCTGAGTACGGAAGAGTTTGCGATGCCTCACAACACGGTGCCGTGGGCCTGCTGGACGGTGCGCACGCGAGGCGTTCGCTGGCAGAGTGACGGTATGACGCAACCCGTGCTCGACCTGCGCCCGCCAGAGAATCTGGTGAGCAGCCGGGCGGTGCTGTACTGGGCGGCCCGTGCCGCGCTCGGCTGGCTGGTGCCGCTGGCCGCGGAGGTGCTCTGGCAGCGCTTCGGCGACGTCGGCTTGCCGGTCACCATCCTGCTGATCGCGACCGCGGTGCTGGCGCTCGCGCACGTGATCGTGATGCCGGAATGGCGGTACCGGGTGCACCGCTGGGAGACCACGCCGGACGTGGTGTACACCCAATCGGGTTGGTTCAACCAGGAGCGGCGGATCGCCCCGGTGTCGCGGATCCAGACCGTCGACACCGAGCGCGGGCCGATCGAGCGGATCTTCGGGCTGGCGAACCTGACCGTCACCACCGCCTCGGCACGGGGCCCGGTGCGCATCCACGCTCTCGACTTCACCACCGCGCAACGGATCGCGGCCGAACTGGCCGCGCGCACCCAGGCGAGCGTGGGAGACGCGACGTGACCTGGCACCGGCTCAGCCCGAAGATGCTCGCGGTGCACCCGGTGCAGGAGGCGGTCCGGTTCCTGCCCGTGCTCGTCGGGGTGCTGTTCATCGGCAGCAAGGGCCAGGGGCACATCTGGAGCCTGGCCGGCCTCGGCCTGGCGATCGCCGCCGGGCTGCTGCGCTGGTTCACCACGACCTACCGGATCACGCCGACCCACGTGCTCCTACGGCGCGGGCTGCTGCGGCGGCAGGAAATGTCCGTGCCGCGGGATCGGGTCCGCTCAGTCGATCTCACCGCGCATCCGATGCAGCGGCTACTCGGGTTGAGCCGCGTGGTGATCGGCACCGGCCGGTCGGACCGCACCAACGAAGGCCTCACGCTGGACGCACTGGACCGGCTGGATGCGGCCCGCCTGCGCGAAGAGTTACTGAAACGCTCCACTGTGGACACCGTGGAGGCCGGAACGGCACGCACCGGTGCCGCCATCGCGACACTGTCCCCGGCGTGGATCCGCTTCGGACCCTTCACGTTGTCCGGGTTCGCGACCATCGGCGTCGTGGTCGGCTCGCTGGCGAACCTCGTCAACGAAAGCCATCTCGAACCGGACCAGTTCGGCCTGCTGCGGTCGGTGATCGGCTGGCTGGATGCGATGGGAGTGGCCACGGCGGTGGCCGTGCTCGCGGTGATCGCCGTGATCGTGGTGGCCGTGTTGTCCGCGATCGCCTATGTGCTGGCGTTCTGGAACTTCCGGCTCACCCGCGGGGACGGCACCCTGCGCGTGACCCGCGGGCTGCTCACCACCCGCTCCACGACCATCGAGTTGCGACGGCTGCGCGGCACGGAGATCAGCGAGCCGCTGCTGCTGCGCGCGGCCGGCGGCGCGCGGTGCCTGGCGATCACCACCGGCCTGCGCGTCGGCCGGGGCGCCGAGCACGGCGGGTCCGTGCTGCTGCCGCCCGCGCCGCTGGTCGAGGCCCGCCGGGTGGCGGGAGAGGTGATCGGCGACCACGACCCGACGACGGCTCCTCTCGCGCGGCACGGGCGACGAGCGCGCCTTCGCCGTCATGTCCGGGCTTTCGCCTTCGCCACGGTCGTCACCGGGGTCCTGCTTCTCCTGTGGTGGCTGGCCGGCTGGTCCGCGTGGCAATGGCAGGTCGCGCTGGCGCTGTTCCCGATCGGCGCGCTGCTGGCGGAGGACCGCTACCGCAACCTCGGGCACGCGTTCATCGGCGGACGGCTGGTGTTCCGGTCCGGCAGCGTGCTGCGGCGAAGGCACATCCTGGCCAGCGAAGGCGTGATCGGCTGGACCGTGCGCCGCTCGTTCTTCCAGCGACGTGCCGGCTTGGTCACGCTGACCGCGACGACCGCGGCCGGACGGCAGCATTACTCCACAATGGACATTCCGGCCACGGAAGCGATCACGCTCGCGGAGGCCGCCACGCCCGGCGTGCTCACGCCGTTCCTCCGTTCCCGACCAGGCTCAGCGGCGCGAGCGACGGAAGCTCGGTGATGCCGAATTCGTTGCGCAATACCGATTTCGCCGCGAAGTACCCGCACATGCCGTGCACGCCCGGTCCCGGCGGGGTCGCCGCCGAGCACAGGTAAACGCCCTCTATCGGGGTGCGGTAGGGATTCCACCGGGGCACCGGCCGGGCCAGAAACTGCCTCAGGTTCACCGCGCCGGTCGCGATGTCACCGCCCACGTAATTGGCGTTGTACGCGGCGATCTGCGGCGCGGTCGTGCTCTGCGAGGCCAGGATGGTGTCGGAAAAGCCGGGCGCGAACCGCTCGATCTGGCGGCGGATCTTCTCCGCCGGGTCGACCGGGTCGCCGTTCGGCACATGGCAGTAGGCCCACACCGGCCGCTTGCCGGGCAACCCGCGGGACGGATCGGCGACCATGGGCTCCGACAGCAGGACGTAGGGGCGGTCCGGCAGCCGTCCCCGCACCGCCGCGTTCTCGCTGGCGAAGACCTCCGCCTGGTCCCCGCACACGTGCACGGTCCCGGCCTTGCGCAGTTCGGGGTTGGCCCACGGGATCGGCTCGGACACCAGGAAATCCACCTTGGCGACGGCCGGCCCGTACCGGTATGCCTCCAGCCGGCGCCGGTAGGAGGCGGGGAGCAGCGGCCCGGCGAGGTCGACCAGGCCACGCGGACCGACGTCGAGCAGCACCGCCCGGAACTTCGCCAGTTCCTTCAGGTCGGTGACCGGGGTACCGGTGTGCAGGATCCCGTTGTGGGCAAGGATGTCGTCGGCCATGGCGTTGGTGATGCGCCGGCTACCGCCGCGCGGCACCGGCCAGCCGTTGACGTGGGCGAGATGGCCCAGCAGCAGCACGATCCCGCCCGCCGTGAGGCTGGGCAGCTTGCCGATCGCGTGCCCGGCGATCCCGGCGAGCATCGCGGGCGCCGCCGCGCCCCTGAACTGGCGCCGCACCAGCGACGTGCCCTGCGCGAGCACACGCGCCGGCAACTGGAGCAGGGCAAGCGGGTCGGGTGGCAGTCGACGCAGGTCGGAGAGGAACGCGTCCACCAGGCTCTGACTGTGCTCGACCAGCGGGGCCATCAGCCAGCGGTACCGGGCGCCGTCCACCCCGAGTTGCTCGCAGGTCTGCGTCAGGCTCCGGTAGGCCAGCCCGGCCCGCCCGCCGTCGAGCGGGTGCCCGTAGGCGATCTCCGGCCGGCACAGCTCGACCCCGCGGCCGGGCAGGTCGAACTCGCGGAAGAACCGCGCGGCGGCGGCCATCGGATGTACCGCCGAGCAGACGTCGTGGACCACTCCAGAGTCGAACAGCGCCTTCGAACGCAGGCCGCCGCCCAACTCCGGCGCGCCCTCGCGGATCTCGACCCGCAGGCCGGCGCGCGCCAGGATGACTCCGGCCGCCAGACCATTCGGCCCGGACCCGACCACGACCACATCCGAAGACGTCACGTTTCCCCTCCGCGGGTTTGCGCGCGAAAGTGTCCTGCGGGGGCTCGGCCCCCACACCCCGTCTGGGGGCAAGCCCCCAGACGCTCTGCCTTGCGGGGGCTCCGCCCCCACACCCCCAACTGGGGGCAAGCCCCCAGACCCCCTTGATCGTGTCGACGGGGTATCACACTTAAACCATACGAGCGCCGGCCCGAGAACGGCTTGCGACGGCGCGGCGCTACGAGAGGATGCCAGACTGGACGGATGAAGTTCGGCGCTTGGGGAATCCTTGGGATCGTGCTCGTCGCCGGCGCCTGCGCCGTGGCACCGGGCGACCCGCCCGCGCCGTCGAGTTCGGCGTCCGCTCCGAGCACCTCCGCGTCGGGCGACCCGCTGGCCAACCCGGACCCGTCGCGCTACGCCTCGCAGGTGGTCAACTACGCACGGGAAGCGGGCATCAACGCGCAGCTGCTCATGGCGATTCTCTACAACGAGAACTACAAGCCGCACGACCCGGCCGCCGAGCGCGCCTGGCAGAAGATCAAGCCGGACGCCGCGTTCGGCGTCGCGAACATGCACAAGGCCACGTTCGACGAGACCAAGCGGAGTCGCCCGTTCGCCGGCCGTGCCTGGGACGAACTGCCCGACGACCCGGGCCTGGCCATCGAGGCAGCGGCCTGGTACCTCCACGACCTGAAGACCAGCCTTCCGGCCGCGCACGCCGGCTTCACCACTGACGAGCTGCTCGCGCTCGGGTACAACACCGGGCCAGGCAACATGCGGGCATTCGCGAAGGGCACCAAGCCGGGGTCGGCCGCCCAGTCGTACCTGGACAGCCTCCACAGCAACTGGGGCAAGGCCGCGCAGGCGCTTCAGCACTCCTGAGCTCGGGGTGGCGGAATAGATCTTGTATCGAGGGCCGCTCCTCCAGGACGTGTTCGATGCGCAACCGGGCCGAGGTACGGACGTAAGTGGATCAAAGGAGGTCTGGGGGGCTTGCCCCCAGACGGGGTCTGGGGGTCGCACCCCCCAGACAACACAGTGGCGCTCGTCACTTTTCTGTGATGCAACCCCCGCGTGGGTTCCGGGGCTGTCTGTGGTGTGGGGAAAGATCGAACTGCTCGAGGCGGAGCGCCGTGGGAAGGCGACTACGCCGAGTTCGTGCGGTCGCGGACGGCTTCGCTGCGTGGCACGGCGTACGTGCTCTGCGGTGACTGGCACCGGGCCGAAGATCTTCTCCAGACAGCGCTGCTCAAGCTGTACCTGGTGTGGCCGCGCCTGGTACGCCACGGCGAACTCGACGGCTACGTCCGCAAGATGCTCGTGCGGGCCTTCCTCAAGGAAAACCGGCGGAAGTGGCGCGGCCGGGAACAGTCGTTCGCCGAGCTGCCCGACACCGTGGCGACGTGGGATTCCGACCACTCGCAGCGACTGGCGGTGCGTACCGCTCTCGCGGACGTGCCGCCGAAACAGCGCGCCGTGCTCGTACTTCGGTACTGGAACGACCTGAGCGTCGCCGAGACCGCCGCCGCGCTGGGCTGTTCGCCGGGCACGGTGAAAAGCCAGGCCGCGCGTGGGCTGGCCACGCTGCGGCAGTCGCTGTCTCCGGAGTTGCATGCCTGCGGGCAAGGAGGGTCCACGGCATGAACGTGCGAAACGCGCGGGAACTGCTGGCACTGGCCGGGCCCACCGGCCCGACCGGGCACGAGCCCGACCTCGACGCGATCATCGCGCGGGGACGCCGGAGCCGAAAGATACAGACCATCACGGTCGTGGGTGGCAGCGCGCTCGCGACACTCTGTGTCGTCTTCACGGTCGCGCTGACCGGCCTCCGCGGCACCGACACGGTGGAACCTGCCGCCCCGCCACCGCCCGCATCCGTCGTCTCCCCGCCGCCGACCGAGCAGGTCCCGCCGCCGACCACGGAGACCATGACGTCGACCACGCAGATCACGACGTCGACCACGCAGACCTCGATGTCGACCACGCAGGCCACGACGTCGAGCACCACCACACCGTTCACGGACACAACGACTCCCTAACCGCTCCCCAGTCACCTCACCCGACACCGCGGGGCCTTGGCCGCCGCGGCGATCGACCCTGCCCGGAAACCATTGGAGGAAAGGCATGCCACCGCTTGTGTCGACTCGCGGCAATCACGGTGACCACCGCGCGCGCCACCGCCAAACCCCGCGATCGGGGCGGCGGCGCGCCGTCGTTGAGGACGTGACTTGATCCCTCATGGAGCGCCCCGTCGACACGGTCAAGGGGGTCTGGGGGCTTGCCCCCAGTCGGGGACGTGGGGGCGGAGCCACCACAAGACAGAGCGGTCTGGGGGCTTGCCCCCAGACCGGGGTGTGGGGGCGGAGTCCCCACAAGGCAGAGCGTCTGGGGGCGAAGCCACCACAAGACACAGTCGCGCGCAAGCTCGCAAAGGAAAGAGCATGACCGCGCTCAGCGTGCGCGAAACCCGCCGGCGTGCCTCCCGGCCGTACCTGTGGGCGGCCGGGATCTACCTCGGCGTCCGTGTGTTCGGCGTCCTCGTGCTCGCCGTATTCGCCGCCCGGAACGGTCAGCCGCTGCTCGATCGCCTCACCGCGTGGGACGGGCAGTGGTACCTCGCGATCGCCGACCACGGCTACACCGGTATCACTGGTGGACTCCTCGACGCGGACGGCAATTTCGCCCCGAGCACCCCGCGCGCGTTCTTCCCCGCGTATCCAGTCCTGCTGCACGCGCTGGCCACCGTCGCCGGATTCGGCTCCGCCTTCACCGGGCTGCTGATCAGTGTCGTAGCCGGGGTCGTGGCGGCCTGCGGCGTGTTTCGCTGCGCCCGCCTCGCCGGTGGCGACGAGCGCATCGGGCTTTTGCTCGTCGCACTCTGGGCGGGCGGGCCGATGGCCATCACCCTGTCCATGGTCTACACGGAAGCCTTGTTCACGGCCTTCGCGGCGTGGGCGCTGGCCGGGGTGATGGAGCGACGATGGCTGCTCACCGCGTTGTGCTGTGTGGGAGCCGGGCTGACCCGTCCGACCGCGGTCGTCCTGGTCACCGTGGTCGTCATCGCCGCGCTGGTCGCGTTCGGGCGGTCGCCGGGCCGGGGTCCCGCCGCGTGCGCCCTGCTCGCACCGGTGGGGCTGGTGGGTTACTGGGTCTGGGTCGCCGACCGGACGGGCTCGGTGACCGGCTGGTTCGACCTCGAACGCGCGGGCTGGCACACCCGGTTCGACGGGGGCGCGGAGACCGCCAGATTCGTCTGGGAGCAACTGACTTCGGGCAGTTCGGTGATGGAAACGCTGAACGTCTTCATCGTGCTGCTCGCCATGGCCTCGGCCGTGCTGCTGGCGCGGTGGCTGAAGGCCCGCCCGGTGTGGTGGCCCATCGCGCTGTTCGGCATCGGGATGGTCGTGCTGGCCGTCGGCACGGCCGGGATCCCGTTCACCAAGGCCCGGTTCCTGGTGCCGGGATTCCCGTTGCTGCTGCCCGTGGCGTTCGGCCTTGCCCACCGGCGCCGCGCCACCGCGCTCACCACCGCGGCCGCGCTGGTGGCGGTCGGCACCTGGTTCGGCGCATACGCCCTCACCGGCTGGCAGTACGCGATCTGAACAAGGACTTGATCTTCGACCTCGTGGCCCGGTGGGAATGCCCGGTTGATCATGGACGAGCAAAGCTGACTGGTCAGCGAACGGTCATCACGACCAGTGGCGCGTTCGGGGCCCCCGCGGCCTCGATGGCCGCCGGCAGCTCGTCGAGTGCGAAGGTGGTGCGGCGGATGCGGCCGAAGTCGAGCAGCCCGGCCGCGGCGAGATCGAGCACCTCGGACACCGCCTTCGGCGGGTACATGTAGTTACCGATGATCTCGTGCCCGGACAGCATCAGCTCGTTGTAGTCGATGGGCAGCGGCACGCGCATGCTGCCCATCAGCACTAGCCGTCCGCCCCGCCGCAGGCTGCCCAGCGTGGCGAGCGTGCCGTTGGCGTCTCCGGCGCGGCCGACCATGTCGAGGGCACAGTGCGCCCCGCCACCGGCCGCGGCCCGCAGCGCCGCCGTGTCCCGCTCGATCGAACCGGTCATCGGCACCGCGGTGACCCGCGGCCACGAGCCGAGTTCGGCCAGCTTGCCGGGGTTGCGGCCGGCGGCCACCACCCGGGCACCCATCGCGGTCGCGACCAGCACGGCCGCCGAGCCGAACGCACCCGTCGCGCCGTGGATGACCACGGTCTCGCCGGGAGCGAGCCGGGCGCGCAGCAGGCCGCCGTAGGGCACGACTGCCCGGGAAACCGGCGCGATCTCCTCTGCCGACATGTGGTCCAGATCAGCTGGGATGACGGTCAACGCCGAGGCCGGCACCAGCTGCTTCTCGGCGAGCGTCCCGTCCGGCCAGGCCGCCAGCATCTCCGCAGCCTCCGGCGCCGCGGTCAGTCCCTGCAGGATCTGCGGCGGCTCCGGGCTGTTCTCCGCCGCGACCACGTGCGGGGAGATCACCACCCGCTGCCCCGGCCGCAGCGTCCACACGTCCGGTCCGACGGCCTCGACCACCCCCACGCCGTTTCCGCCGGGGGTGAACGGCTTGGGCGGCATGAGGTAGCCCAGTTCTCCCGACACGTAGGCGCCGAGGTAGCTCAGCAGCGAACTGGCCTCCATCCGAACCCTCACCGCCCCGGGCCGGACCTCCGGGTCGCCCACCTCGTCGAGGTGCAGGGCACCGGGCCCGTCGAGTCGCCATGCCTTCATTCGTTCCTCCTGTTTGCTCCGACCCCCACGCTAGGAGCGCATCGGCCATGCGACAAACGAGAAACACGCAGAGGTGGTATGCATTAATGTCATGGACTTCCAGGACGTGTCGCTGGTCGGGCTCCGGGTCTTCCGGGAGGTCGCCGAACGCGGCACACTGACCGCCGCGGCCGCCGCGCTCGGCTACACGCAGTCGGCCGTGTCGAGACAGATCGCCGCGCTGGAGCGGTCGGCCCGGACCCCGCTGCTGGAACGGCGCCGCGACGGAGTGCGCCTGACCTCCGCGGGCCGGATCGTGCTCCGGCGGGCGGTCACGATCACCGCCGAGGTCGACGCGACCGCGCGAGAACTGACCGGCCTGCCGGCCGAAACGGGAGCCGTGCGCCTGGGTGCGTACGCCAGCGCGGGCGCGGTCCTGGTGCCCCGCGTGCTCGCGGCATTTCGCCGGACGCACCCCGGCATCAAGGTCACCACCCGGGAAGCGGGCACTCCGGTGCTCGTCCGGGCGCTACGCGCCGGCAACCTGGATCTGGCGCTGCTGGCCGCCGAGCCGCCGTTCCGGCCGCCGGACACCGAGACACCGCCGCTGCACCTGGAAATCCTGGCCGAGCGGAGCCTGTGCGTCGCGGTACCGGCAACCCACCCGCTGGCCGGCCGCGATTTCATCGAATTCGCCGATCTGTCCGGACAGCGGTGGATCGGTAGCCGGCCCGCGGGCGACGACCGGTCGATGGGCGTGTGGCCGGGCCTGGCCGGCCGCCCCGAAATCGTGCACGTGGCCCGCGACTGGCTGGCGAAGCTGAACCTGGTCGCCGCGGGGTGCGGGGTGACGACCGTGCCGGTGTCCCTGGCCGGTGCCGCGCCCGCGGGGGTCCGCATTCTGCCCGTCCGCGGTGGGCCGCAGGAGAAGCGGCGGATCATGCTGGCGCGGATGCCACATCAGCCCACGGAATCGGCAATGCGGCTTGCCGAGGCACTCCGCTCCGCAGTCGTCGAGACCTCCTCGCCGGTGTCCGCAACCTAATCCGCTCTGTCCCTCAAAGTTCTTCGCACTAAATGGGGATCGTCGGCGGGAGGTCAGATTCCGATGGGGACCGCGTTGATGGTGTAGGTGAAGTCGGGGTACCGATCGGTCATCTCCTGTTGTTGCCGCTCAGCCTCGTCGCGGGTGAGGAACGCGCCAATGGCATAGGTGTCTCCAGCGCGCTGCTGGTTGTGCCGGGCGGTGAGGACGTGGATGTAGCGGTAGCGGAAGCGGTCCTCGGCGGGGAGGTTGCCGGTGGTGCGGATGGCGTCGACGAGTTCGTCGACGGTGGCCATGGGGGTGCCGAGCCCGCCAGTCACGCCGTCGAGCGGGGTCTGCGCCCACCGAGGCTTGGGCGGAGGCGACCAAGAGGCGCTGCCGCCTGAGGGATCGGCGAAGTAGCTGGGCTCGCCGAGGTCGTGGTCCTCATGCCAACCGACGGCTCGGGCGACGATGTAGTCGAACCCGCCCTCGGCCGTCTCCAGGACGAAGTAACGGTATCCCTGGTCGAACTTGTCGCCCGCAGGGTCGTGGGAGCCGGCTTCGGGGGTTTCAGCCTGGACCCGGACCTGCTCGGCCGGGGTGGCGCAGCGGATCCGCAGCCCTCGGTAGTGGCTGCGGACCTTCATGACGTCGACCGGCTTGAACAGCACGTCGACGCGGGTCCGGTCGGCGCTGCCGTCGCTGCGCAGCAGGAGCTGGCTGTGGCTGGGGGTGTAGTCGTACCACCGGAATGTTCGGTCAGAGCTGTAGAGCTCAGTGCCAGGGCTGAGCTGGTCGCTGCTGCTGAGCCAGGCATGCGCGATCACAGTGCAGATCGTGCAGGACGCCGGCGAGACGGATGGGATGTGGGCCGCGTAAGCACGGCCCAGACGCCGTCGAGGAATTAGGGATGCGGTCGAGACCACGATGAGGGTAAGGTCCTCCGCCATGAAGTGACGGCACGACCTTGAGCACACTGATCCACATGACGCTGTCCGAGCTCCTGCTCCGGCGTCCATGTGGTGTTCTCACCATCCACTTCACCTGAACGGATATCTATGACCGACGAGATGTTCCTCGCTCACGTCACTGACCGGTTGGCCGCCCTGCCGGCCGTGCACGCCGTCACCCTCGGCGGATCGCGCGCTCAGGGCACCCACACCCCGGACAGCGACTGGGACTTCGCCATCTACTACCGGGGCGGCTTCGACCCCGCGGACCTGCGCGCCGTCGGCTGGGACGGCGAGGTCTCCGAGATCGGCGGCTGGGGCGGTGGTGTTTTCAACGGCGGAGCCTGGCTCACGATCGATGGCCGGCAGGTGGACGTCCACTACCGCGACCTCGACGTCGTCGAACACGAATTCGCCGAGGCCCAGCGGGGCCGCTTCCACTGGGAGCCATTGATGTTCCACCTCGCGGGCATCCCCAGCTACCTCGTGGTCGCCGAACTCGCCGTCAACGAGAAGCTGCACGGCTCTCTGCCCCGCCCTGCCTACCCGGATGCGCTGCGCGAAGCGGCTCCGCCGTGGTGGCGCGACCGGGCAACCCTGACACTGCACTACGCCCAGCGGGCCTACGCCCCGCGCGGGCAGGCCACCGAGGTCGCGGGCGCGCTGGCCACCGCCGCCATGCAGACGGCACACGCGGTGCTGGCGGCCCGCGGTGAATGGGTCACCAACGAGAAACGGCTGTTGCAGCGGGCGGATCTGCGTGGCATCGACGCGATCATGGCCGGGCTGAGGCCGGAGCCCGAGGCTCTCCGCCGGGCGATCGCCGAGGCGGAAGAGCTGTTCCAGGCCACGGCCTGATCGAACGAGGTGGGTGGGGTGGCACTTTGCGCCCCACCCACCACCTTCGTGTCACTCCGTGTGTTGACTGCGCCGCGGACCCAGACCTGAAATCCCCGGAACCGACCGTCCGGCCACCCCGAGCCCGGTTCGGTCACCCGCGAACACGGGACCGGGAGCACCGGGCCACACCGAGCGGCGAACCGCGCCGCGAATGCCGTCCGCACCGACGAGCACTTCAGCTCGCAGCACCCTGTCCAGCATCCGGTAAGTGACGGTCACCGCGCGAGGGACCCTGGTCACCTCCGCTCCCGCGCACGACATCGGCCGGCAGGTGTTTCGCCGATCTCGAAACCAGGGGCACGCTGAACCCAGACGTATCGCCTCGGAACCCCGGAATACCCCACCGGGTATGTCTGTTACGGTAAGAAATATACCCCCTGGGGTACAGGAAGGAGGCCGTGTTCATGTTCTTCGTCGAAACCTTGAGGCTGGAGGGCCTGGGTAACCGCAGCTACCTGGCCGGCGGACCCAACGCCGCGGTCGTGGTGGACCCACCGCGGGACATCGACCAGGTCATCGCGGCGGCCGCGCGCAAGGGCGTGCGCATCGCCTACGTCGCCGAAACCCACGTGCACAACGACTACATCACCGGCGGCCTGGAACTGGCGCGCCTCACCGGTGCCCGCTACCTGGTCCCGGCCGGGGCGTCGGTGTCGTATGCCCGAGTGCCGGTCTCCGACGGCGACATCGTCGAAGTGGACGAGCACCTGGCGCTGCGGGCGGTGGCCACTCCCGGCCACACACCGCACCACACCTCCTATGTCCTCGAAGAGGACGGACGGGGCGTGGCGGTGTTCACCGGTGGCTCGCTGCTGATCGGCACGGTGGGCCGGCCGGACCTGGTCGAGCCGCGACTGACCGAGCAACTGGCCCGCGCCCAGTACGAGTCGGCGCATCGCCTGGCGGACGAGCTGGACGACGAGGTGGCAGTGCTGCCCACGCACGGCTTCGGCAGCTTCTGCGCCAGCTCGCAGGCCCAAGGTGAGACGACCACGATCGGCCTCGAACGCAAGAGCAACGAGGCGCTGACCAAGAACATGGACGCGTTCGTCGCCGAACTGCTCGCCGGCCTGGACGACATTCCGGCGTACTACGCGCAGATGGGGCCGGCCAACGCCGCCGGTCCGGCGCCGGTGGATCTCACCCCGCCGCAGCCGGCGGACGCGGAGGAGATCGCCGCCCGCCTGGCGGCCGGGGAATGGGTCGTGGACCTGCGCAACCGGATCGCGTTCGCCGAGGGACACGTGGCCGGATCGCTCAACTTCGAGGTCGAGGGACAGCTGGCGACCTACCTGGCGTGGCTGATCCCGTGGGGCAAGCCCGTGACGCTGCTCGCCGAGACGCCCGAGCAGCTCGCCGACGCCCAGCGGGAGCTGGTCCGGGTGGGCATCGACCGCCCGGCGGCCGCGGCGACCGGCGACCCGCGATCCTGGGTCCGCGAGGGTGAGCAGCCGGCTTCCTTCCCGCGTGCCCGCTTCGCCGATCTCGCCGCCGCGCGGGAACGTGGCGAGGACTTCGTCGTCCTCGACGTGCGGCGGGATTCCGAACGCGCGAACGGCGCGGTCGCCGGCTCGGTGCACATTCCGATCCACCAACTGCATCGCCGGCTCGGTGAAGTGCCTTCCGGAGTGGTGTGGGTGCACTGCGCGGGTGGGATGCGCGCGGCGATCGCCGCCTCCTTGCTGGACGCGTCCGGTCGCAAGGTCGTCGCGATCGACGACGGTTTCACCGCCGCCGCGGATGCCGGGCTCCCCCTCATCCGGCCCGACGGCACGGCGTGAGCACGTTGATCGTGGCTCAGGGCGTCGCCGAGTTCATGCTCGGCGACGCCCCTCGGCCGGGAAAGCGGTCAGGCCAGGGACAGGAAGAGCTTCTCCAGGCGAGCCCGCATCTGTTCCCGGTCCCCGTCGGCGGCCAGATCCGCATCGGTGAGGCAGTGCTGCAGGCCGGTCGCGATGATCGCGAAACCCGCCCGGTCCAACGCCCGGGAGGCCGCGGCCAGCTGCGTGACCACGTCCTCGCAGTCGCGGCCCTCCTCGATCATCTTGATCACCCCAGCGATCTGCCCTTGCGCCCGGCGCAACCGGTTGACCACCGTCTTCAGTTCCTCGGCCGCCATCGACAGCTCCACGGCCCACTCCCTTCTGTGTTATTCAAGACGCGCGATCGACGAACGCGTCTACGGACCGTGACCTGGCAACACACACTCGGCCAAACCAGTCCGGCGGCCCGCAGCCGCGTTCGCGAAGCCTCCGGCGGCGCGTCTTCCACTCACCAAAGCACGAACACGGACTTTTGAACGCTCTCCTTCAATACCCCTACGGGTATACTATACCCGTTCCCGGCAGCCGTTCGGGAACCAAGTGATCCAAGGAAAGAAACGCTTGAGCACCATGAGCACCATGACTCCGGAACAAGCCCACGCACGCCTGCACGAGTTCACCGTCATCGATGTGCGCACCGCCGCCGAATACGCGGCCGGACGCGTGCCCGGCGCCAAGAACATTCCCCTGGACCAGCTCGATCAGGCACTGCCCGCCCTGAAGAGCGCGGCCAAGCGCGCCGAGCTGATCATCGTCTGCGCCTCCGGCGCCCGCGCCGCCCGAGCCCAGAAGATCCTCACCGCGCACGGCGTCGGCGCCGTGCTCCTCACTGGCGGGACCAACGCCTGGCAGCAAGGCGGCTACGAACTCGAACGCACCGAAGGCACTCGTCCGCCGTGGGCCATGGAACGCCAGGTCCGGCTCACCGCCGGATCCCTCGTCCTGACCGGGCTGCTCGCCGGACTGCGCTGGCCCTTGGCCCGCTTCCTGTCCGCGGGAGTCGCCGGCGGCCTGGTCTTCTCCGCCCTTACCAACACCTGCGGCATGGCCCGCCTGCTCGCCAAGCTCCCCTTCAACCGGGCCAGGACCTGCGACCTGAACACCACCCTCACCAAGCTGTCCGACTGACCCTCGCCATTCCGACGATCTCCGGCCTGCCGAAGCTTGCGGAGTGCTAGTGTCGGGCGAAGTTGGGGGATCGGCCGGTTGGGTGCTTGTTCCCCCGTCGGACCGACTGGTTGTGAGGGGAACAACTCGTATGTCCTATCCGCCGCAGCCTGGCCAACCAGGGCATTCCGGGGGCCAATATCCGAATGCGAATCCGGGTCAGTGGGGTCCGTCCGGTGGCGGGTACCCCGGTGCAGGCGGCCCGCCGCAGTTCGGGCAAACATGGCCGACGCCGGGCCAGCAGTCGCCCGGCGCCTACCCGGGGATGCCCGGCGGTATGCCGCCGAAGCGGAAAACGGGGCTGATCGTCGGCATCGCTCTCGCCGCCGTGGTGGTCGTCGGCGGGGGCATCACCGCGGCCGTGCTGCTGACCAGCGGTAAGGGTGACACGCAGCAGGCCGCACCGCCGTCGACGGAGGCCGGCCAGCCCGCACCCGGGAGTACCGCAGCCAGCAGCCCTCGGAGCACCTCGCCTTCCTCGGGTTCGGGTTCGAAGGCATTCGGCCAACCGACCCCGGAGGCGTTGCAACAGAAGATCATCGACATGTACACCACGCACAATGCGCAGAAGATGTCTGAGATCTTGTGCAGCACCCCGTCCCCGGAAATGATCCAGCAAGTGCAGCAGACGCTCGACACTTTCCCGCCCGATGGGACTTATTCGCCGGCAAAGCCCCCCGAGATCGATGCCCCGAACGCCAAGGGCACACTCACGATCCACGTAGAGGGCAACGGGAAGTCCGGTGAAACGTCGGTACCGATCATGCGGGTCGGCGTCAACTGGTGCGCGGAGGACTGAGCCGGCCCGGGGCCGCGGGACTCGGACGCGAGGAACCATCCTTGGGTAACCGGGGCGAAGTTCGTGCCACGAACTGAGAGCTACCCTTGACGCGTGGCAAAACATGGTGATCAGATCGGAGTGGTCGGCGCGCTGGTTCGTTCCGCATTCCTGGTGGACGCCGTCTACACCGGGTCGGCCCGGGAGTACGGCATCACCCAGCAACAGGGACAGTTGCTGTGCGTACTGATGGCGCGGCCATACGGAATGGGTGAACTGGGGACGGCACTGGGACTGGCCAAATCGAGCCTGACCGGCCTGGTTGACCGCACCGAGCGCAACGGCTTGGTCCGGCGGATGTCGGACCCACAGGACACGCGGGCCGTGCGCGTCACGCTCACACCGCGCGGCCGCAAGCTTGTCGACGATTTCTACGCCGAAACCTGCCGACGGATCGATGAGTTGGCGGCGGGCCTCGACGCCACCGAGCGGGACACGCTCGCCGGCCTGCTCGGTCGCGTCGTGGTCGACAACAAGGTGCCGATGGTCTTCCTGGACACGGACGAGGGTGTCGCGGATCACCGAGATTAGCGCGAAGTTCCCCGCGGGAAACGAGTTTAAGTTCGTGTCACGAACTAGTATCCGTTCGTGACACGAACTTCAACCGTCTCTCACGGGGGTGTGGAAGGCAGAGCCTTGTCCATATCCGGCCCCCGCGACTCCCGCGACGACGCTGCCCGCCGTCGCCGGAATCCACAGGGCTACTCAGGCATGGTGCAGCGATCGCCAAGCCTGCTCGGGGAAGGCGGTCGTGGTGTCGCCCAGCATGAGCGCGCGATACGTGGCGGTGGCGGCTTCTTCGAGGTTCATCGCGCGCCGGAAGGCCATGCCGACGTCTTCGCCGAGCGCCGAGCAACCGTGGTTGCCCATGATGACGCAGTTGTGGGTCTTCGCCTCCTCAGCGGCGGTGTCGGCCAGTTCGTCGGAGCCGTTAGGGTAGAAGTCGGTGCGGCCGACCGACTTCACGTAGTAGGCATGGTCCAAAGTGAACAGTCGGATCGGGTGGCCGAGCGCGTCGACCAGTACGGCGTGCTGCGGGTGGATGTGGATTATGGAATTGACGTCTTCGCGGACTCGGTAGCCGCGCTGGTGCAGCTTCCACTCGCTGGAGGGCTTCGGGTTCCCGCCGACGATCTCGCCGTCGAGGTTCATCGTGGTGAAGTCCTGCGGTCGCAACCGGTCCAGCCACGTGCCGGCACCGGTCACCACGAATTCGGCCGACCCCGGCAGCCGCGCGGACAGGTTGCCGCCGCTGGCGAGCACGAGCCCGCGGTCCACGGCCGTCCGGCCGACGTCGATGAGCTGCTCGACGAGTTCATCGACCGTGTTCGCCTCTTGCATTACCCACTTTTCCTCTCCGTGGACGCCTCCGTGACCAGCGCCTTGGCGGTGTCCACATCGGTCACGACCATGTTCATCAGCCCTGTGCGCAGAGCGGTTTCCAATGCGGTCACCTTGTGCGGCCCGAACGAGACCGCAACGCGGTGCGGAATGCCGGCCAGCTTCTCCAGCGGCAGCCCCACCACTCGCTCGTCGACCGCTCCCCCGACGGCGTGTCCGTCGGCGTCGAAGAACCGCGCGGACACGTCGCCGACGGCTCCCGCGCTGACCAAGCGCTTCTGCTCGGTCTTGCCGAGCGAGCCGATCAGGATCCCCGACGTCGGGTCCATCCCACCGACCCCGGCGATCAGCAGGTCGGCGCCCGCCGCCATCCGCATGGTCTCCCGCACCCCCGGGTCTTCCCGGAAGGCGGCGGCGACCGCGGCGGTCTTGGCCACGATCGGTGCGGGCAGGTGGTAGGTACGCGCACCGAACGCGACGCCGAGTTTCAGGGCGAGTTCGTGCGGGTTCATCCCGCGCGAGATCCCGCCCCAGCTCCCGGCCAGCGGCACGAAACCCAGTTGCGGCAACGGATCGGCATGGATGTGCGGGAGGATCGCCGCGACGCTGGAGGACAGTCCGACCGCGACGGTGCCGGTGGTCGGCACGAGCGCCCGCAGGCACTGCGCCCCGACCATCCCGACCGCGTCCCCGGCGCGCTGCTCGTCGGCGAAGCTGGGTGCCACCCACGCCTGTTCAAGGCCGTACTTGCCGACGAGTGCCGTCTCCAGGTCTTCGAACGGTGCTGCGGGGCTGTGGATCCTGATTTCGACGATTCCGGCGCGGCGCGCGTCGGCCAGCAGCCGGGTCACCTTGATCCGGGACAGCCCGAGCAGGTCGCCGATCTCCTGATGCGTCATGCCGTGCTGGTAGTGCAGCCGGGCTACCCGGCCGTGCAGTTCGCGCGAATCCATAGCGAACATCCGTTCTGTCCTGCGATCCGAGGTTCGCTCATCATGCCAGCTCATCCCGTCGCGATCGCGGATCCGGCCCGTGCGCCGGTTCGGCCACGCGACGAGGAGTCCCGGAGCATGAGCGTCAGCAGGACGCCCACCGCGTAGATCGCCGCCAGCAGCCAGGACATCCCGGCCACGCCCAGTGGCCCGAGGAAGACGCGGGCCAGCGCCGGGCCGGCCGCGTTGCTCAGGCCGGCACCGAGGTTCAGGATGGCGACCGCCGCGGCCTTCCGCTCCGGGGCGAGCAGCGGGACGATCGCGCTCAGCGGGACGTACGCCGCCATCGCGAGACCGAGCGCGATGCCGGCGACCATCGCGGCGGCGAAGTTGGCCCCGAAGAAGGCCGGCACGTAGTACATGGCCAGCACGGACAGCACGCAACCCACCCCGCCGAACCACGCGACGACGTTGACCTGGCCGAGCTTGTCGCCCAGGTATCCGGCGAGGAGGTTGCCGATGACGTTGGCGAGCAGCATCGTGCCCCAGATGGTCTGCCATTGGGACAACGAGAACCCGATGTCGTTGACCATGTGCGAGGCGAGGAACACCGGATAGGCGTAGAAGCAGAGGGTGTTGATGATGCGGACGATCCCGCCGATGCCGACCTTCGGATAGGTCCGGACCACGGTCAGCCCGCGCACGAGGAGTTTGAGGTTGGACGACGCGCCGGCCACCCTGGCGGCCTTGGCGGTACGCACACCGAACAGCACGATCAGCCCGCCCGCGACGACGAAGGCCAGCGACAGCCACAGCGTCGCGAGGGAACCCACCACCGGGATGACCGCGCCCGCGAAGTAGGAACTCACCACGCCCAGCCCGGCGGTCGAAGCGAACCAGTACCAGCCGACGGCCCGCCCGATCACGGCCTTCGGCGTGTCCATCGTCACCCAGACCAGAAAGCCGTAGGAGAACAGCGGATAGCCGAGCCCGCGGACGCCGTAGGACACCAGCATGATCTCGTAGTTGCCCGCGCCGACGCCCAGCGCGAGGAAAACCACCTCGAACACCGCCCAGATGCCGAACCCGAGCAGCATCACCCGCCGGGGCCCCCACGCCTCGGCGAGCGCGCCCGCCAGCCAGGCGGCCACGGCGACGACGATGCCGTACGCGCTCACGAGAGTCGCCACATCCGCCGTGTCGAAACCGAGGGATTCCAGGTACGGCCCGAGGAAGCCGAGTTCGATCCCGTCGCCGACCATGAACAGCAAGACGCCGAGATAGCCCCAGGCGAGCGGTCGTACGATCCCCTGCCGCGCGAGCAGCCCGGCGAACCCGGCCTCCCGTCGGTCAACTTCTGCGGTCATGGACAACTCTCCTTTGAGTCAGCGTGAACAATTGTTCATCACTGTGCACTTCAGATCGGTAGGTTCACCCCGGGAGGGCCCACCTGTCAAGCGCGCGGCCGGTGTTTGACGACCCACATACCCGCGTCGTAGATTGCGAACGATAGAACACGACACTGAACTAATGTTCAACGGAGAACGCGATGACTGACCTCCCGGTGATCGTGGGGATAGACGCCGGCACCACCGCGGTCAAAGCGACCGTGCTGACCACCGACGGGCGGCAGCTGTCCACCGCCCGGGAATCGGTGCGGGTGGCCCACCCGCGGCGCGATCGGGCCGAGCAGTCAATGCACGAGGTGTGGCAAGCGGTCGCGGCCACCGTGCGTGCCGCGCTGGCCGACGCGGGAGAGATCGAGGTCGCGGTGGTGGGCGTCACCGGCCAGGGCGACGGCGCCTGGTTGCTCGACGAGCACCACGACCCGGTCGGCCCGGCGGTGCTGTGGCTCGACGGGCGGGCCGCCGACCGCGTCCGCACCTGGGAGGCCGACGGCCGCGCCGAACTCCTCCGGCGAACGACGGGCTCGGTGCTGTTCCCCGGCGCGCTCCCGGTTCTCCTCGAAGAACTCGAGGCCGGCGATCCCGGCCTGCTGGCCCGCGCCCGGCACCAGGCCAACTGCAAGGACTGGATCCGGTTGCGGCTGACCGGGGTGCTGGAAACCGACTCCTCCGAGGCATCCCGCACCTATCTGGACGTCGCGACCGGCGAGTACTCGCTCGAACTCGTGGAAAGACTCGGGCACCAGCGCTTCGTCCACCTGCTGCCGCCGATCGCCCGGGCTTGGGCACACCGGCCGCTGAGATCCGAGGCAGCCGCCGAACTCGGGCTGCCCGCCGGGATACCGGTGGTCACCGGGCTCGTGGACACCGCCGCCGCGGGGGTCGGGCTCGCGATCGCCGATCCCGGCCAGAGCTACGCGATCATCGGGACGACGGCCTTTCTGGGCACGGTGCACGCCAGTGCTGCCGACCGGCGGACCGACGCGGGCATCACGATCGCCACCGGCCTCGACGGTGCGGTGCTGGAATGCCTGGCCCCGATGAGCGGCACACCCAACCTCGAATGGGCGCGCACGGTCGCGGGCCGTGCTTCGGCGTCCTGGCACGAGATCGAGGCCGAAGCCCGCACCGTCGGGCCGGGCGCCGGTGGCGTTCTCTACCTGCCCTACGGCGCGGAATCCGGGGAACGGGCGCCCTTTTCGGACGTGCACGCCTCCGCCGGCTG
Organism: Amycolatopsis taiwanensis DSM 45107; assembly: GCF_000519205.1. Classification (GTDB taxonomy): domain Bacteria; phylum Actinomycetota; class Actinomycetes; order Mycobacteriales; family Pseudonocardiaceae; genus Amycolatopsis_E; species Amycolatopsis_E taiwanensis. The sequence continues at coordinate 242,979 of NZ_JAFB01000016.1, forward strand.
GCTGGGCCTGTCCACCGCGACCACCGCGGCCCAACTGCTGCGCGCGGTCTACGAAGGACTCGCGCTGAGCCTGCGGGAATGCCGGGAAGCCTTGGCTGTCAAGGGAAACATCCGGCTTTGCGGTGGCGCCGCGGCCAGCAGCCTGCTCTGCCAGGTCCTCGCCGACGTGACCGGCTGCACGATCGAACGTGCCACGGCCGACGAACTCGGCGCTCGCGGCGTCGGCGCGGTGGGCCTGGCCGCGCTGGCCTCGTCGCCCGATGTCGCCGGTGCTGCCGCCCGGCTACTCGGCGAACTCGACGTGTTCGAACCGGACCCGGCCGCGGCCGCCTTCCATGACCGGCAGTACGCCACCTTCCTCGCCATCCGCGACTCCGTCCGGCCGCACTGGCCGGAGCTGCGGACCCTGCGGCAGGCGCCGGCCAGCCACACCGATAACGAACAGGAGCCGCACGACGGATAAGCCCCCAGGTGTCAACCCGCGGCAATCACGGTGACCACAGAGCGCGCCTCTGTCTTGCTATCGGGGCGGCGGGCGCTCTCATCGCAAACCTGACTAAATCCCTAAGCAGCGCCCCGTCGACACGATCGCGGTCGCGCGCAAACTCGCGAAGGAAACAGCATGACCTCAACCAGGCCACGGGTGCTCATTACCGCGGCATTCGACCAGGGCGTTGCCGACGAACTGGCGGGCGAATTCGACCTGACAGTAACCCCTCCGTCGGCAACCGGGCGCTCGCTGGCCGACGCCGGACTGGACCATGAACTCGCTGAGGCCGAGGCCATCGTTTGCGAACTCGACCGGCTTGACGAACGATCGCTCGACATCGCGGCCAACCTGGGCTTCGCCGTCTCCTGTCGGGCCGCACCGGTGAACATCGACCTCGACGCGTGCACCCGCCGCGGTATTCCCGTCGCCACCACCCCGGGCCGCAACGCCGACGTCACCGCGGACCTCACCTTCTCGCTGCTGCTTTCCGTGCTGCGCAACACTTCCCGCGCGGAAGCGTGGCTGCGCTCGGGAGCCTGGCGCACCGACGACGTGTTCGAGCCCTACCGCGCCTTCCGCGGGCTGAGCCTCAACGGCCGCACCCTCGGCATCCTCGGCGGCGGCGCCGTTGGCAAACGGGTACTTCAGCGGGCGCGGGCGTTCGGCATGAACGTTCTCGTGTACGACCCTTACCTACCTGCCGACGCCTTCGGTGACGAAGCGAAGATCGTGCCGCTCGAAGAGCTTCTCGCCGCGTCCGATGTGGTCACCGTCCATGTGCCGCTGGCTGAATCGACAGTGGGGCTGATCGGCGCGAAGGAAATCGCCGCGATGCGGCCCGGGGCCTACCTGATCAACGCCGGCCGTGCCGCGATCGTGGCGGAGCAGCCGCTGATCGACGCCCTCCGGAGTGGACATCTCGCGGGCGCCGGACTGGACGTGTTCTGGACCGAGCCGCTCCCACCGGACCACCCGTTGCTGGAGCTGCCGACGGTGACGCTCACCCCACACATCGGCGGGGCATCCGACGACGTGATCGTCGTCCACTCCCGGCTCGCCGCCGACGCGCTGCGCGCCTGGCACGCGGGCGGGCAGCCCGCCGCGCTCGCCAACGCCGCGGCCCTGACGCCGAACGCCTGACGGGCTGGCGGCACGTGCAGCGTCCGCCTATACTGAATCACGTAGGTAGATCATGATTCAGTCCGGTTGAGGGGGTGACCATGACAACCAACGCTGGTGCGCTGTTCGAGCGCGCCCGCATTGCCGCGGGTCTCAGCCAGCGCGCCCTTGCGGACGCGACCGGCATCTCTCAGCCCACCTTGTCTCGGATCATCTCCGGGAGCCGGGTGGCGAAGATGCCGGAAGTCGTGGCGATCGCGTGGGCAACCGGGTATACCGTGGCCCAGCTCACCGGGGTGGGGACGGTGGCCGACCGAGTGCAGTGCGCGGCGCGAGCCACCAACGACTCCGGCATGGACCGCATGCGCGAGGCGCTGCTGCATTTCCTGGACCTGGACGACTACCTGGACGATCAAGCCGTCCCCGCCACAGTCTGACGCGGGGGGAGACGTTGAACGCCGAAGCCGAGGGACGTACTGCGGCCGCGCGTTTCCGCCGGGAACATCGCCTGGGCGTGCAGCCGTTGGGCGACCTCGTGGCGGTAATCGAGCAGGCGACCGGGATCGACGTAGCGGTACTCGACGCAGGCCCGGATGAACACGGCCTAACGATGCGAGACCCGGCACGCAACGCCGTGTTCATCGGCATCGCGCGCACCCGGAACCCGATGCGGCAACGCAGCACGCTCGCCCACGAACTCGGCCACGTACTGTTCGAGGACTGGGCGGACAGCGATGCCGGCAACTGGAGCGACCGGACCCCGGCGGAGATTCGAGCCGACGCCTTCGCCAGGCATCTGCTCGTGCCGGGCGAGGGCTTGCATGAGTTCCTCGGCCACCGGGAATCCGTGACCCAATCCATGCTCTCCGAGGTCGTTCAACGATTCCTGGTATCACCCCAAGTTGCCGCAATCGCGCTGCATCAGGCCCATTACCTCGACGACGACACCAAGTACGAATGGATGGCGCTGACCGCGCCGAAATTGGCCGCCCGATTCGGATGGAGCGACCAGTACCACGCGCTGCAGGCCGACTCCGACCGACGGCGGGCGCCGCAACGGTTGCTCGCCCGCGCGATCAAGGGATACGCGGAGGGGGTGCTACCCGCACAGGCCATCGCCACCTTGCGCGGCATCCCCCTGGCGGCCGCTGAGGCAGACCTGCGCGAGGCAGGCGTCGTGCCCGCCGAGCGGCCGGTTGAGTGGGCCGATGCCGCCGACCTACCGGACGTGCACGTGGATCTGGCAGCCTTGGACGAGGACCTCAACGCTCCGGATGACGACGGTCAGCGCGCGGCGGAGAGAGACGCGGAATGAGCCACCGGCCGATCATCGACGCCGGCCCCGGCCTGAACTTCCTCTCCATCAACAAGGAACGCCTCCTCATCGGTGTCCTGGGACCGCTCAGCACCCCGGAGGCCGTGCAGAACGAGGTGTTCCGCAAGGCCCGGCAGGATCAACGCTTCCGCGCCGCCGCCACGGCCTGGCGAAAGCCAGCACCTCGCTGGATGGAGATACTCTCCGACGACCAGACTCCCGAACTTGCAACTGTCGTCCACCGGATCACCCGACAACCCGTGGCAGAACGCCTGCGACACCCGAAAGATCTGGGCGAGACCATGGTCATCGCGCACGCGGTCGTCGCTGCCGAATCAGGCGCGACAGTGATCGTGCTCATCGATGACGGGCCAGGGGTACGGACCGCCACATCGGAGATCAACCGGCTCACGCTGCTCCGGGCCAAAGATCGCGCTGTGGGATCGATCAGGCTGGTGAGCACGCTGACAGTCCTGGAACGCGCGGCAGGCGGGCAACACATTCCGGACCGGGCCGCGATGCACGTCTACGAACGACTGCGTGGCCTCGATGACGGCCTACCGCCAATCGAGGCAACCAAGCTCCTGTCACCTGCCCACTGGTCCTGAGATATCAGAGTAGAACTGTCTGTCCAATGTGGACGTTGTCGAATGGCTCGCTACGGGAGACGGGGGAAGACCTTCGCCCGGTAGAAGTCGATCGCCTCGCGCGGGTCGTGCTGGGGGAAGTGCATGATCGGCGTGACACCGGCGTCGAGGAACCGTCGGACCGTGCGGATGTGCACGTCTGGGTCGGTGCCGGTGGTCCAGTTGGCGACAACGGTCGCCAGCGGTACCCGGCTCGCCTTCTGCTGGATGGTCACCGGGTTCGGCTCGTCGTCCGACGGCGCCGCGATGAAGCGCCACAGCTCTGCGGCGCGGTCGATCTGCTGCTGGTCGCCGACCACGGCGAAGACCTCGGCCCACTTGGGCATCGCGTCCGGGTTCTTGCCCGCCGCCCTGGCGCCATCGTCGAAGGCGGCCCGCAGCTTCGGGTCGAACACCAGCTCGTACTGGGTGATCCAGCCGTCGCCGTGCTGCCCGGCGAGCCGGGCGCTCTTCGGGCCGGCCGCGGCGACGTAGACCGGTGGCGGCCGCTCGGGTAGATCGTAGAGCTTGAGCTGGTCGGTTTGGAAATAGCGGCCGGCGAAGGACAGCCGCTGCCCCGTCCACAGCTGCCGGATGAGGGTGATCGCCTCGACGAGCCTGTCGTGCCTCTCGGCGTAACGCCCCCAGTGCCCCGTGCCGGCCAGTTCGTTGAGCGCCTCGCCCGTGCCGACACCGAGGTACACGCGGCCCGGTGAGAGCAGGGCCAGCGACGCGAAAGCTTGAGCGACGTTCGACGGGTGGTGCCGGTAGGTGGGACAAGTGACACCGGTGCCGAAGTGCATGCGGTGGGTGCGCTCGCCGATCAGTGCCAGCGTCAGCCACGGGAACATCGAATGGCCCTGGTCGTCCTGCCAGGGTTGCAGGTGGTCGCTGGCCCAGACGGGGCCGAACCCGGCCTGCTCGGCCTGCTCCGCGAACCCCACCAGTTGCGGCGTGCGGAACTGCTCGTGGCTGAGAGCGAGGCCCACTCCGGTTTCGCGTCCCGGAGGCTCTGACCCAGCGGTGTTGCCGCGGGCCTCCGGGGTGCCGAGTGCGGCGGCGAGCCCCGCGGCCGCGGTGCCGAACTGCCTTCGCGAGAGCCCTGCTGCCGACCGATGTGGGTTGCCATCCATCGCGGTCACCTCCACGGACCGGCTACCCGGCACGCCGACCCGCAAGCGCCGTCGATCTTCCCGTGGCCTTCCGGTCACTATGTGTGCCGGGTTGGCCACGAATCCCACGGCGCGGAAAAGAAAAGAATCGGCACGGGAGTGAGATTTCGGGGCACAACGGGGAACCCTGTGTGCTGGCAGACCAGGTGCGGCCATTCGAGGAGAGTGAGCCATGTCCGTGATGGACAAGATCAAGAACATGATGAAAGGTCACTCGGAGGAGGCGGAGAAGGCCGTCGACAAAGGCGCGGAGTACCTGAACGAAAAGACACACGGCAAGTACGAGAGCGAGATCGATGCCGCCCGGGACGAGGCCAAGAAGGAGTTCGGCGGAGACCAGCCGCCGCCCCCACCGCCCCCGGGCCAGGAACCACCCCCGCCGCAGCCGCCGCCCCAGCAGTGAGGCTGAGGCCACGGAGCCCACGCCTGTCCGTGGCCCTTGGCTGACTGGTGGTCAGCCGCGAGCGCGAGACTGCCGCTTCCAGAGCCGGTACTGCTCGGGCAGGCACACCGCACAGGGCCGGTATCCGGCCGCTCGCGCGGTGCCTTCGTCGGCGAAGAACACTCGGTGCGCCACGTAGCCACCGCGGGCGATCGCGCGCAACGCCGAGGGGCAGTCGAGCCGCCCGTAGATCCGGTAGCGCCGGTGGCCGCCCAGCGTGCCCGCCACTTCGCTCCGGTACGGCCGCCCATCCGCGCCGGCCAAGGTGTATGCGTCGGCCATGGTCAGGTCGCGTCGTGGAACACCAAACCGAGCGTGTGCCGCCGCCCGGACCGCACCACGGAGACGCCGTGCCTGACCGGTGAAGCCGACCAGCCCCGCACCGAGCGCACCGGCCGGTCCCGGGTGGTGAACACGAGCCCGTGCCCCTGCGGGAGCAGGGTCGCGGTGCCTCGCGATTGCGCCCGGGGACGCTGTTCCACCAGCAGGAACTCTCCTCCCGTGTGATCCACTCCGGGAGCGTTCAGGTTGATCACTACCTGCAGTGGGAACACCTTCTCCCCATAGAGATCCCGGTGCAGCGCATTCCACCCTCCCGGCTCGTAGCGCAGCAGGATCGGGGTGGGACGGGTCTGGCCGGCGGCATGGCACACCTCAAGCCACTCGTCCAGGGTGTCGGGCCACTCGGCCGCACGGCCGAGCTTGCGGTGCCAGTCGCGGGCGATCGGCAGCAGCCGCGGGTACAGGGCCTGCCGCAGCGCCGCCACCGGCTCGGGAAACGGTTCGGCGAAATACCGGTAGTCGCCGTTGTCGCCGAACCGATGCCGCCGCAGGTTGATCTCCGCGCGAAAGAGTTCCCGGCGTTCCCACAGCGCGACGATACGGCCGCACTCGGCCGGCGTGAGCAACTGCGGCAACAGGGCACAGCCGTAGTCGTCGACCTCGGTGGCGACGGCGTCCCAGTCCGCACTCGCCACCCGCTCGGCGAAGCGGTCCGGCTCGGTTACCGCGCTGGTGGTCTTCGTGGTCATCGTGTCTCCTCCAGAGTAAGCACACCCGGTAGACGCGCGACTCGACGAGAACGTGAGATGCCGTAAGGCATCAGCACCCGAACTACGCGGCCGGCGCGCGGCCGGGCTGCCGGGTTGCTGGTCGGTGTTTCCGGAGAGTTCGGAGAATTTCGGGACGCCCACCGCACCTTTTTTGTTGGTTTATGGGAATATCACCGGCATGTGGAATCGACGTGGAACACGCACAGTAGGCGTCGCGTCGACCGCGTCCATACTCGTCACCTATTCGAGTGACGTTTGTTGCGTCCGCCATCCCACGCAATACCCATCGTCTAAATTTTCCGAAGGACAATAGTGTCAGTCTCAACGGACTACGACAGTAAGAGCGACACCGAACTCATCTCGGAGGTCCGCTCAGGAACTCTCGACGCCTACGGCACCCTCTACCAGCGACACGTCCACGCCGCCCATAACCTCGCGCGCCAACTCACCCGCTCCCCGGCCGAGGCCGACGACCTCGTGGCCGAGGCGTTCGCGAAGGTGCTGGACGCGCTCCGCGGCGGCAAAGGCCCCGAAGACGGATTCCGCGCCTACCTGCTCACCACGCTGCGCCACAACGCCTACCGGCGTGGCCGGCGAGCCCAACGCGTCGACCTGTCCGCCGACATGACCGTGGTGAGCGGCGCGACCGGCGCCGCCGCGGAAGCCTTGACCGTGCCATTCACCGACACCGCGGTGGAAGGTCTGGAACGCTCGATGGCCGCGCGAGCGTTCGCACGACTGCCGGAACGATGGCAGACCGTGCTGTGGCATACCGTGATCGAGCAGCAGAAGCCCGCCGAGGTCGCACCAATCCTCGGGTTGAAAGCCAACGGGGTCTCCGCGCTCGCCTTCCGTGCCCGCGAAGCGCTGCGGCAGGAATACCTCCGGATGCATCTGGCCGAGATCTCCGACGCGCAGTGCCGGGGCGTTATGGACCGGCTCGGCGCGTGGGTTCGTGAAGGGCTGCGAAAACGCGAACGCGCACAGGTCGAGTTGCACCTCGACGAATGCGAGCGGTGTGCTGCGCTCGCGATGGAACTGAGGGATGTCAACGAAACCCTGCGCGTTGTGGTCGCGCCCATCGTGCTCGGCGGCGCAGCGGTCGGTTACCTCGCAGCGACCGCGGCGGGCGCCGCCACCACCGGCGCGGCGGCCGCGGGCGCGGGTGGCGCGGCGGGTGCCGCGTCGAGTGTGCCGCGCCAGATGCTGAGTGTCGGCGTCGGTGGCACGGCCATCGCCGCGGCCATCGTGCTGGCGCTCACCGTGACCGGCGGGCAGGACATCCCCACCGCGTCGGCGCCGGCGGCGGTGCCCGACTCGACCACACCCGAGCCCCCGGTTCAGCCGCCGCAGTCCACATCGGCACCCGGTCAGACCACGCCCCAGCCACCACCGGCGCCACCGGTGACACCGGGCCCGGGGCCCGCGGCCTCGCACATCACGGCGTTCGCCGTCGCCGACGAGGTGGAGCTGGAGCCGGGCGGCGGGCCGGCCGTCCTGCCGGTCAAGGTCCGCAACGACGGCGGCGCGATGTCCGGCCCGGTCACCGCGACCCTGAAGCTGCCGCCCGGTATCCGCGCCGTCGGACCCGGCGGTGGCAGCGGGACGGCCGCCGGCTACGGCACGTTCGCGGCCGCCGCTGCCGACGCCGGCTCCGCATCGGATGTGGACTGCCCCGCGGGTACCGGCACCGTCTCCTGCACCACCCTGCGCGGGCTACAGCCAGGCGAATCCGCCACGTTGACGTTCCGGCTCATCGCCGGGCCGGACGCGCAGCCGGGCACGGTGGCGGCATCGGTCAACGCGGGAACGAGCAATCCGATCGCACTCGTCGTGCCGGTGCGCGTCGCGGCCAAGCCGGATGCGGTGCAGCTCGCCGTTGACGCCGACTGGCTCGGGTCGCCACATCTGCCGAGCCCCGGCGTGGTGAACATCGACGTCCGCAACACCGGCCCGAACGCCAAACCGGCCACCATCACCTTCGATCGGGCGGTCCACGGGCTCGACAGCTCCGGCCCGGTCACGTGCACCGCCCGGCGGGACGGCACCACCTGCACCACCCCGCCGCTCGCGCCGGGCGAGTCGCTGCACCTGACGTTGTGGATCTACGTGGACCTTCTCGACTGGGACATGCGGGTTACCGCGACGCTCGGCACCGCTGAGGCTTCGAAACGGGTCGAATACGGATGTTCAAATCTGCCGTTGTGTCCCATGTGGGAACCGTCGTCCCAACCCGCACCCGCGGTGCGACCAACGAACTAGTGCCGCGTCACGCAACGTTGGGTAGGTAATCTGGGCGGCGGATCTTCGAGCCGACTGCGAAGTGACGTTTCGGGTGGCAATGCCGGTTGCGCCACCGGAGATAGCCGGCGATGGCGGCTTCCTGGGCGGCATGGGAGGGGTAGTCGCTGCCATCGAGGGCGAAGTAGCGCAGCGCGGTGAATTCGCACTCGACCCAGTTCAGCCAGGACGCGTTGCTCGGTGTGTAGACCAGCTCGATCCCGTGGTCGGTGCACCAGGCGGTGACCTCGGCTTTGCCGTGGGGTTTGTAGTTGTCGCAGATCAGATAGAGCTTCCCGGTGGGGAAGCGGCGGCGGAGTTGTTTGCAGAAGTCGAGGAACTGCGGCCAGCGTTTGCGGTCACGGAATCGGTAGAACACCTGACCCGAGGTGAGATCGAGCGCGGCGAACATCTGCCGGATACCGGCGTGACGGTTGTATGTGGCGCGCAGGCGTGCCGGCTGGCCGCGGCGGAACCAGCCGTGGCCAGGGCGGGGTTGCAGGTTCAACGGCCCGAACTCGTCGACACAGATCACCCGCCCGTCGACGGGTGGATGGTCATACAGGTTCAGGATGCGAGCCATCTTGGCGGCGAAGTCCGGGTCGCGGCTGGCCTTCCACGTTTTCGTGCGCTGCCAACTGATGCCGGCCTTGTTCAGGATGCGTCGCGCGGTCTCGGCGGAGACGGCCAGCCGGTGGTGTTCGCGCAGGTAAGCGACGAGTTTGGTGAGGCTCCAGGTGGTGAACGGTTGCCCGAGTTCGCAGGGAGCGCTGCGGGCGATGCGGCAGAGGAGTTCGCGGGCGGCCGGACCGAATTTAGCTGGTCGACCGCCGCTCCATTTTGGGTCCAATGCCGCGAACCCCTGCTGGTTGAACGCGTGGATCACCTCCCGCACGTAGTTCTCGGTCGCGGCGAACATGACTGCGATCTCACCGGCGGACCGGCCCTGCACCGACGCGAGCACGATCCCGGCTCGACGCAACCGAACCCGGTCCCGTGTCGACCTGGTGATCTTCACCAAGCGCTGTGCTTGTTCGGGCTCCAACTCGTGCACAAACACCTCGGGCTGACGAGCCACAGGCACCACCTCCCCCGAGCAGCCTGCCAGGCCCGATCAGCGCGTCGAACTATGGGCCATTACCTCGCCAACCTTCTGAGGCGCGGCA
>NZ_KI912599.1:0-188347 GCF_000519205.1 Amycolatopsis taiwanensis DSM 45107
TTGTGGGCGATGCCGTCGACTTTGGCGTAGATGGCGCTGGCGATTTCGGCGGGGAGGTAGGCCCAGAGGGAGGCCATTCCTTCGTCGGCGTGCACTAGTTCGACTCGNCGGTCCTTGCGGCGCCGACGTGCCCGTTGGGCNTATCCGTCGGGGTCGATGGCGCACACCGCGTCGCGGGCGATACGTCGAACTTTCTCGGAGTCCTTACCTGTCAAGCGTCCGGAGATTTTCTCGTCCACTTCACGGGCTTGTTCGTCTGACAGGGTCGCCGTCACGTCGCAGACNTTNCNNGCGGTGCNNAGNTCGATCTCGCCGTTCTCCATGGCGGCCAGCAATCTTGGTAGTCGGGTGGTCAACGTCTCCGCCACATCGACCAGACTGGTAGCGGCCTGTCTGCTGACAGATAGTTCGAGTGCGACTTCGTCAGCCACCCACCTCGTATGACCCCGAATCCGACCGAGCCGTGCGATGGCGCGTACCTGAATGGCCTGAGCCCGGCATATCGCTTCCCGCGCCACGGTCATGGTCTCGACCGCGGCGTGGTCGGACATGCGAGCAATGTCGTCGTTGCACAACGAAAAAAGGTCGTACATCACGGGGGACCCCTCAGTGCTTGCGAACGGAATATCCCCGATTTTATCGCTCGCGTGAGCGAAGTTCTATCGAACGCAACACGAAAGCCTTCACCGGATTGGGTAAGAAAATTCTCCGTGACCATGCCGACCCCGGACGACTGCGTTCACAGTCCGCTCAGCGGTGAAGACTGACAACCTCTACGACAAGCTTGTCAGTCGAGACAGAACTCGTTGCCCTCGATGTCCTGCATCACGATGAGCGACTCTTCGTCGCCATCGGCAGGCAGTAGTCGCACGCGTACCGCGCCGAGCGCGACCAGTCGTGTGCACTCGGCCTCGAGTGTGGCGAGGCGCTCTTCACCCACGAGCCCGGTGCCCACCCGCACGCAAAGATGCACCCGGTTCTTGACGACCTTCCCTTCGGGAACGCGCTGGAAGAACAGTCGCGGGCCCACTCCTGTGGGATCAATGCAGGCGAACGCCGAACCCTGACGCTCAGGCGGCAGCGAGCGATCGTAATCGTCCCAAGTGGCAAACCCCTCCGGTGGCGGCGGTACGACGTACCCCAATACATCGCACCAGAAACGAGCGACACGCTCTGGTTCTGCGCAGTCGAAGGTGACCTGGAACTTCTTGACCAACCCCATCGGCCCACCATAGTGGCTCATGGACATGAGTGGCCAGACCGTATCCGGTCTGTCGCCAGAGTCAGTGCGACTGTGCCGCCTTTGACGAGACAGGACCCCGGGTGGCTTACCGACATGAGAGACACGCCTACCGACCCGGGTCGAGAATTGCGCTCAGCGCCTCATACGTCTGCTGAATAGCGCCGGCCACACTGGGCAGGACCACCGCGGCCGGCCTGGCCCGGATGACGTCGGTGAGACGATCGTGCATGCCGGCCAGTAGCGTTGGCCCGCCTTTGCGCGCCACGACCTCCTGCACCTGCCGGTGCCAGGGAAGCTCGTCGTCCTCGCCACGGCGGGCGAAGCGCTCCAACGACCCCTGCTTGGAATCCATCAGGACGACCTCGCGGAACACCGCGCCATGGTCGCGGGCGACCGCCTCGAAGCGCTCGATTTCGCCCACCCGGCCCAGGTACTGCGGCATGACGACGTCGCGGCCACCGCCCAGGTGGGCCGCGGCCATGCTCAACGCAAGCGGTCGCACGATTCCACCTGTCTCGGTGAACCGTTGCTGCCAGCCACCGATGAGGGACCGCAACTGGTCGATGTCGAGATTGAGCATACCGGGATGATCCTCGGCATACCGCCGCGCGAGTGTCGACTTGCCGATGCCCGGCGGTCCGTTGAGGTGGATGAAGCGCAGCACGACAGACACCCTAGCCGCTCACGATCACGTCAGGTGAACGCCGCAGCACGGCGGTTACGGACTACGGCGTCTCCGTCGTAGGTCGCGCAGTGCGAGTGCGGCCGCGTTCGCGCCACACATGCCGTGAGCGCCGGGCCCCGGTGGGGTGGCCGCCGAGCACAGGTAGCTGCCGGGAATTCCGGTGCGGTAAGGGTTTCCGACCAGACGCGGGCCGAGCAGAAGTTGCGAAGAAGTCTTCGCTCCGGTGAGAATGTCGCCGCCGATGAAGTTCGGATTGTCGTTGGCGAGATCGGCGGGGGAGTCCGCGCTGATGGCCAGGATCCGGTGCCGGAAACCCGGTGCGAACTCCTCGATCCGGGCGATGATCGCGTCGGTCGCGTCGCCCGGGTAGGCGTGCGGCACGTGAGCGTATGCGCTCACCGGATGTATGTTTCCGTGTGAACGGGTCGGATCCGCCAGGTACTGCTGGCCAACGAGGACGAACGGTTTCGCCGGCATTCGTCCGTTGTGGACGGTGCGCAAGCTCGCCGCCGTTTGTGCGAAGGAACCTCCGACGTGGACGGTTCCGGCCTCGGCCACCTCCGGGTTTCGCCACGGGATTCCCTCCGCGACCGCAAGGTCCACTTTGTACACCGCTGGGCCGTTGCGAAACCTTTGGTAGGCGCGGGCGACCGGGGATGGAAGCCGGTCGCCGAGCACGGCCGCGACGCCGGCCGGAGCCAGGTCGTACATCGTGATCGCTGAGGGCGGCAGCTCGGCGGCGTCGCGGATGTGCACTCCGGTCTCGACAGCACCGCCGAAGTCGGTCAGCGCCGCGGCCAGCGCGGCGGCGATGCGCCCGGACCCACCCTCGGCGACCGGCCAGCCGTCGTGCTGAACGGGGGAGAGCAGGCCGAGCGCGATGGCGGACGTGAACACGTGGTCCAACGGCCGGATCGCATGGGCCGCGACTCCGCCGAACAGCGCACGCGCCCGGCCGGTGCGGAACAAACCGGCCACAGTGGACGCCGGTAGCGCGGCGAGCGCGCCGAACTGGGCGAGCCGCAGTGGACGACGGGGCAGGTGTGGCACGGGCCGCAGGAGGTCGCCGGCGAGCGCCGGATAGTGGTCGGCACTCGGACCGAACAATGCGCGCCAGCGCGGGCCGTCCACGCCGAGCGCGGCGGCGGTCGCCTCGACCGACCGGTGCAGCACCGCCGCGTCCCCCGATGGCAACGGATGCGCACACGGGAGCGGCGCGTGTCGCCAGCGAAGCCCGTACCGTTCGAGGTCGAGCGTGCCGAGGAACGGCGATCCAGCTGCGATCGGGTGTACCGCGGCGCAGTGGTCGTACAGCAGGCCAGGCAGGGTGGCCTCGCCGCTGCGCGCACCGCCGCCGATCTCGCCCGCCGCCTCCAGCACGGTCACCTTCAGCCCGGCCCTGGCGAGCACGACCGCGGCAGCGAGCCCGTTGGGCCCGCTGCCGACGACGATTGCCTCAGCCATGCGACATTTCCGTCCGTGCCGGGACTTCCGGATCGAGCCGGTTCTTCTGCGCGTGCCGCCGCCAGAACGCGTCCAGCAAGGTCTCCCGGTCTTGGTACAGCAAGAAAACGAGAAGCAAGGTGTATCCGAGCACGAAGTACTTCACGCTCGGGTAGTGGAACGCGAAGTCCATCAGCGTGATGTTCAGCGAGACAGCGAAGAGCCCGAGCGCCCCGAGCGTCGCCGTCCGCTTCGACAACAACAGCAGCGCGGGCAGGAACTCGAACAGCCCCGTCATCCGGCCGTAGAACGGCGAGTATCCGTAGAACGCCCATACGAAGCTCGTACCGTCCACAGTGTCCTTGTTGATCAGCGTCCAGTCACTGTAGTCGTACTGCCCGCCCAGCAGTTTGATGCTGCCGTAGCCGAGGAAGATGGCGGCCAGCAGGAATCGCACCGCGACGGTGACGCGGGACAACAACTTCTTGGTGGTCATGGTTCTCTTGCCCTCCGTGGATGATCAGATGTCCCCGGACAGTGTGGAGCGAAAACGGCCCTTCTTGATCATCCGCGCGGCCGGGGTGCCCGGCCGGTAGCAGGACACCGCCTCCTCCTTCGGCAGGATGCGCGGTCCCTAAGGGGTGGGCTACGTTCTGCTCGTGCGGATCAGGAAGGAGTCCTTGCGGGCACCGGTCGTCGGCTACGGTTGGGTCCGGTTGCTTCCGCTCGTGGGTGTCGTCGCCACGCTCGCCCTGCAGCACCTCCCACAGCTCGAACCGTCCGGGTGGGACTGGACGCTCGGGCTGGCTTCGGCCACGTTGATCCTCGCCGGCGGGGTCGCCCCGCTGGCCGTCACCCTCGCCCAGTGCGGTCTCGTGGTCGCCGCCGCGGCGCTGGCCACGGCAGGCGGCGCGGCGGCGGTGCAGATCCTGGCCTCGGTGGCACTCGGCGAACTCGCCTTCCGGCGCAGCGGCTGGCGGGTCTGGTGCGGCGCCGCCGCCCTCACCGTGGCCAGCGGTGTCAACTACTACCCGGGCTACGCGTTTGTCGCCAACGTGTTGAAGGTCGTGCTGGACGTCGGGCTTCCGCTGCTGCTCGGGTCGTTTCTGCGGTCTCAGCGCAAATTGGCCTGGCAGGCGGAGCAACGCGCCGCGGACGCCGAGAACGCGGCACGCGCCGCCGAGCGGGCGGCGGTGGCGCGCGAACTGCACGACGTGGTGGCCCACCACGTCGCCGCGATCGTGCTGCGGATCGGTGTCGTGCGACACGTGGTGCCCAGCGCCGACCCCCGGGTCGATGCGGCACTCGACGACGTGCACGGCATCGCCGGGCAGGCCCTGACCGACCTGCGCCGCCTGGTGTCCGTGCTGCGCGACCCGGACTCGGTCGACGATCCCGGGCTGCTCGCCCCCGAGGATCTCGTCACCGCACTGGACGACGTGCTGGCCCGGACCCGGCGAGCGGGAGTCGCGGTGCGGGCCGAAATCGCCCGGCAGGCCGTCGAACGGCTCGACGTGACCCACCGGCACGCCGTGCTGCGGTTGGTCCAAGAAGGACTGACGAACGTGCTCAAACATGCCGGGCGCGGCACGTGCGCGTGGGTGGAGGTGAGCTGGGACGAGGCCGGGCAACGGGTGCGGGTCGCCGTACGCGACGACGGCGGGGGCACATCGGACGCCCATCCGCTCGGTCCCGGGCACGGGCTGGCCGTGATGCGGGAACGGATCGAACTGCTGCACGGTTCGCTGCGGGCCGGCCCCTCGGGTGGCGGCTGGGCGCTGGACGCGATCCTGCCCGAACCCCGGCCGGTCACGGAGGTCTGCTCGTGATCCGGGTTCTCGTCGTCGACGATCAGCAGTTGGTCCGCGCCGGCCTGCGGATGTTGTGCGAGGCGACCGACGACCTCGAGGTGGCGGGCGAGGCGGAGAACGGGCAGCAGGCGATCCAGCTCGCCGAACGGCTGCGACCGGACGTGGTACTGATGGACCTGCGCATGCCCGGGGTGGACGGGATCGCCGCAACCCGCCGGATTCTCGCCGCCCGCCCGGATACCCGGATCCTCGTGCTCACCACGTTCGACGACGACGAGCACGTCTATCCGGCACTGGAGGCGGGCGCGTGCGGGTTCCTCGCCAAGGACACCGCGCCCGCCGATCTGCTCGCCTGGGTGCGCCGGGCGGCGGCCGGGGACAACCCGTTCAGCCCGCACGTGTTGCGGCGGATCGTGCGCCGCGCGGTAGCCGCCGAGCAGGACAAGGTCGAACCGGGCGCGGACGGCACGCTCACCGAGCGCGAACGCGAGGTGTTGAGCCTGGTCGCGGCCGGCTGGTCGAACGCGGAGATCGCGACGTCGCTCTACATCGGTGTCACCACGGTGAAGACCCACGTGACGAACCTGATGACCAAGACCGGCAGCCGGAACCGGGTGCAGCTCGCGGTGGCCGCGGGCCGGTTCGGTGTCCGCGCCGCCGGGACCTGACTATCGGCCCCGGTCTCACCTCCGCCCATCTTGTGACGTACGGCACATCGCCGTACTGTGGCACGCAGCGGTATAGCGCAATCACCGACAGCGACGTGCGGGGACGACGGGCATCATGGCCGACGACACAGGCGGAGTACGCGGATCGGCCGTTGCGGGCATTTTCGGTGTCGGGCAGCAGGTCAACCAGATGGCCGAGGACGCCAAGAAATTGCTCGCGAACGCGAAGGCAGGCAAATGGGCCGTCGATGAAGAGACCGGCACTCACCTGAAACGCGCCTTCACGCAGATGCAAGACCGGCTAAACGACATCGCGGGGCAGCTCTGGCGACTGGAAAGGGCACCGATGCTCGGGAACGACGACTACGCAAAGGCGGTGGCACAGCACGGATCCTGCGGGTGCGATGGCGGGCTTGGCGGCGCAGCAAAGTCCATTGATTGGCACCGACCACGGCGCTGACGCCAACAGCGGAGACGTGCGATACGTACCAAGGAAGGGATCCAGCGACGTGATCGTCCTCACTGGACTGTTTCCCGTGCGGCGGTGAAGTGTGGGGAGCGTCCCGTACTTGGGATTCCCTTGCCGGTAAGAGTTTTTCGCCCTCAGCTCCGTCGGGCGGTACTGCTGGCGATCAACAACGGCTACAGTGCGGAATCATGACTGAAGTAGCCCCGGGCAGTCCGTGCTGGGTCGAGCTGGCGACACCGGATCTGGACCTGACGATGCGCTTCTACCACGAAGTGCTCGGCTGGACCTTCCAACGCCTGCGAGACGCCGGCGGTCACGACTACGTTCAGGCCCTGGTGAGTGACGAACCGGTGGCCGGGTTGCGGCCACACAACCACAGCGTCCGGGATTGGACGCTGTACCTGTCCGCGTGGGATCTCGCCGCCACCACCGAGCGGGCGCGCCGCCTGGGTGGGGTCGTGCTGGAGCCACGCCCACACGCGTTGCCCGGGGTGGGTGCTCCGGTGCTCATCGACGACCCCAGCGGGGCAGGAGTGGGGCTGCTGGAACTCGCGGGTGGCCAGGCGTTCACCGCCGGGGTACCGGGCTCGCTGGTCTGGGTCGAGTTCGTCACCCGCCACGCGGCGCTCGCCGACCGGTTCTTCGGCCGCCTGTTCGGCTACACCCAGCGTCAGTTCGGCGATGGCCACCAGGTCGATTACGTGGTCTACTCGATCGGCGACGACTCGGCGCTCGGCCGGGTGCGGATGGCGCTGGACACGCCTGCGGACACCCCGCCCCGCTGGATCGCGCATTTCGCCGTGCATCCCGACGTCGGTTTCAACGAGTCCCTGCGTCGCGCGCACAGTGCGGGTGCGCGGTTGCGGTTCCCGCCTTACACCTCCAGCTTGGGCAAGGTCGCCGTGCTCTCCGACCCGCTGGGCACCCGGTTCGCGCTCATCGATCCCAGTCTCGCGGCCGAATGGGAGTACGGCTCAGCCGCCGACGATCCCTACGACGACTGAGCGAAAAGTCCACAGTGAACAGTCAGCCGCCCTGCGCCGACAGGATGCCGGTGAGGACGCGCAGGGCACGGTTGCGATGCTCGTCGAGCCGGGCGACGACCTCGTCGGCGGCTCGCCTGCGCACCGCGTCGAGGATTTCGTCGTGCTCGTCGACGGTCTTCGAGCGCTCTTCGGGCGAGTTGTAGTACATCGCCCGGTACGCCTCGGTGGAATCCCAGAGGAGCCGGATCAAGCGCATCGTGTGCGTCTGGTCGGGGGAGTCCAGCATGCCGAAGTGAAACCGGCGGTTCGCCTCCAGTTCGGTGGCGACATCACCACGCTCGGCCGCCGCGGCACAGTCGCGGGCGGCGAGCGCGATGCGCTCGATCGCGTCGCCGTCGAGTGCGGGCAGAGCCCGCCGCACGGCGCGCTCTTCGAGGAGCCCGCGCAGGGCGTAGATCTCCTGGAGGTCTTCGACGCGCAGTTCGGTGATGAAATACCCGCGCCGGGGCCGGTAGACGACCTGGCCCTCCTGCTCCAGTGCGCACAGCGCCTCGCGCACCGGAGCCAGGCTGACCCCGAGCCCTTCGGCGATCTCCTCCTGCCCGACGCGCTGCCCCGGCCGGTAGCGACCCGCGACGATGGCCCGCCGCAGCTCGTCCAGTGCGTGCTGCGTGGTCGTTCCGGGTCGTTGGTTCGTGGTCATCGCCGCGACTCTATCCGTGTTGATTCAGAACGTGTTCGGGTAGCCAGGCCGTGACTTCTCCGCGTCGGCTGCCGGTTGACCAGAATGGCGGCCTGCCTTCCCGCCCACGTGCACGGGGGGTCTGGGGGCTTGCCCCCAGTCGGGGGTGTGGGGGCGCAGCCCCCACAAGGCACGGTGCTGTGTCACCAAACGTGCGGGTCTTCTTAACGGAAGGCATCGATGCCGGTCAGTGCGCCACCGATGACCAGGGCGTGCACATCGGCCGTCCCCTCGTAGGTGACGACGGACTCGAGGTTGTTCATGTGCCGGATGACCGGATACTCCAGGGTGATGCCGTTGGCGCCGAGCACCTGCCGCGCCGTGCGAGCCACCTCGAGCGCGGAGTTGACGTTGCCGAGCTTGCCCATGCTCACCTGCTCGGGCCGCAGGCGTCCGGCGTCTTTGAGCCGGCCGAGGTGCAGCGCCAGCACCGTCGCCCGGTTGACTTCCAGCGCCATCCCGGCGAGCTTCTGCTGCTGGATCTGGAACGACCCGATCGGCTTGCCGAACTGGATCCGGGTGGTGCTGTAGTCCACCGCCGCCTCCAAGCACGCCCGCGCGGCGCCGGCGGCGCCCCACAGGATTCCGTAGCGAGCCTCGTTCAGGCAGGACAGCGGACCGCGCAGCGAGGTCGCGCCGGGCAACATGGCCGAGCCGGGCAGCCGGACCTCGTCGAGAATCAGCTCGGAGGTGATCGACGCGCGCAGCGAAAGCTTCTTGTGGATGTCCTTGGTGGTGAAACCCTTTGTGCCCTTGGGAACCAGGAACCCGCGGATGCCCTCCTCGGTGCGCGCCCACACCACCGCCACGTCCGCCAGCGACCCGTTGGTGATCCACATCTTCTGGCCGCGCAGGATCCAGTCGTCCCCGTCGCGCGTCGCGTAGGTGCGCATCGAGGACGGGTCGGAACCGGAATCCGGCTCGGTCAGCCCGAAGCACCCGACCGCCTCACCGGCCGCCATGCGCGGCAGCCACTCCTGCTTCTGCTCCTCCGAACCCCATCGGTGGATCGCGAACATCGCCAGCGAGCCCTGCACCGACACCAGGCTCCGGATGCCGCTGTCCCCGGCCTCCAGTTCCAGGCAGGCCAGCCCGTAGGCGGTCGCGCTCGTGCCCGCGCAGCCGTAGCCCTCGAGGTGCATCCCCAACACACCGAGCTTGCCCAGTTCTCCGACCAGCTCCCGGGGCAGGCGTCCCGCTTCGAACCATTCCCCGACCTCGGGCACGATCCGGTCCTGGACGAACGCCCGGACCGTGTCGCGGATGTCGCGCTCCTCGTCGGAGAGCATGGAGTCGATGGACAGGAAGTCGCCGGGGACTACTGCAGCGGGCATACGGTCTCCTTGACCTGAGTTGACCTGAGCGGTGCGGGACTCTAATCTTCGATTTTCGAAAATCGGTGATTGGATGCTCGCATATGGCGCCTCCCCTTGACAACCTCCGCGTCCTGGACTTCTCCCGGATCCTCGCCGGGCCGTTCGCCACGATGCAGCTGGCCGATCTCGGCGCCACGGTCACCAAGATCGAACGGCCGGGCCGCGGCGACGACACCCGTAGCTGGGGGCCACCGCACGACGAGCGAGGGCAGGCCACCTACTTCCAGTCGGTCAACCGCAACAAGAACAGCCTCGTCCTCGACCTGACCGACGAGCATGATCGCGCGCGGGCCCGGCAACTGGCCACGGAGGCCGACGTCGTCGTGGAGAACTTCCGGCCGGGCCTGATGGCCGAGTTCGGGCTCGACTACGACCAGCTCCGGCCGGGGAACCCGGGCCTGGTCTACTGCTCCATCACCGGGTTCGGCCGTGGCGCCGGAGCCGCGATGCCCGGCTACGACCTGCTGATCCAGGCGCTCGGCGGGCTGATGAGCATCACCGGAGACCCCGGCGGCGAGCCGCAGAAGGTGGGCGTGGCCGTGGTCGACGTGCTGACCGGGCTGTTCGCCACCACCGGCATTCTCGGGGCGCTGTACCACCGGCGCGCCACCGGTCGGGGACAGCGGATCGATGTCGACCTGTTCTCCTGCCTGCTCGCCGGTCTGGTCAACCAGGCAAGCGCTTTCACCTCGGCCGGCGTCGTCGCCAAGAGGATGGGCAACAGGCACCCCAGCATCGCGCCCTACGAGTTGCTGCCCTGCGCCGACGGGAACCTGGTGCTCGCGGTGGGCAACGACCGCCAGTTCACCGCACTGTGCAAGGTGCTCGGCGCACCGGAGTTGGCCGCGGACGATCGGTTCGGCACCAACCCGGACCGGGTGGCCAACCGGCAGGCCCTGCACGCCGAACTCGTGCGCCTGCTCGCCGCGCGGCCCGCCGCGGAATGGACGAAGGAACTCACCGAGGCACGCGTTCCCGCCGGCGTGGTCAACGACATCGCGGGCGCGTTCGCACTTGCCCAGGACCTCGGCCTCGACCCCATCGTCGAGGTGCCCCGCCCGGACGGCACCACGGTCGCCGTGCCCCGCAATCCCGTCAACTACTCGGAGACGCCGCCGGCCTACTACTCCGCTCCGCCCGACCTTCCCGAGCGGGAACGGTGATCAGGCCCCCGCGCACGCCGTCTTGACGGAGTTCACCACCTTGTTCAGTTGGTTGACCGCGGCGGGCTCATTACCGACGCCGATGTAGTTGAACTGCTGATCCAGTCCCTGCAGTGCATCGCGCAGTTGCTGGTACCGCGGGTCGGCCGCGTTCGCGGCCTCGGCCAGGACCACCGCGGCCGAGGTCCGGTAGTGCGTGGCGAGGTCGCTGTCCGCGCTCAGCTGAAGACCGTTGAAGATGTCGCACGCGTTGTGTGCGTCGTTTTGCGCGGTGTTGGTCTTGTCGCCACTGAGCAGCCAGCCGAGCCCCACACCGCCACCACCGATCACGAGACCGGCGACGAGCGCGACGACTACACCAATTGACAGCCGGCGACGGCGACCTTGAGGCGCTACCGGAGGCGTCGGTGGGGGCGGCCAGGCCGATGGGCCGGGCTGCCCCTGCGTGGTCGGTGGCTGTGCGGTGGGCGGGCCCCACGCCGGTTCGTCGGTCCCTGATGTCTCGGTCATGGTCCGATCGTGTCCGGCTCGGTTTACAAACGGTTTACAGCGCTATCCGCACCGCCACGTCACCGGAATTTTCTTGCTCAGCCCCGATTCACGGGCACGAGTACGCCGTCGGCGAGCCGCAATTGCCGATCGGCGACCGAATGCATTTCGTCGTCGTGCGTCGCGACGATCACGGCTGAGCCTTCGTCCGCGCAAGTCCGCAGCAGGCGCAACACGGCCGGCTTGCTGCCCGCATCCAGGTGCGCGGTCGGTTCGTCGACGATCAGCACCTTCGGGCGGGCACTCACCGCCCGTGCCAGGGCGACGCGTTGCTGCTGCCCGTAGGACATCTCGGACGGGTAGCGGTCCGAAAGAACGCCGACGCCGAGGGCCTCCAGCAGTTCGGTGACCCGCGCATCGATGTCCACCGCGTTGCCGTTCCGATGCAGCCGCAGCGGAAGCGCCACGTTCTCGGCGGCGGCCAACTCGGTCGCGAGTCCGAGCGTCTGGGGCAGAACCGCACACATGTGCCAGGGCGGTGTGTCACCGAGCGGTTGCCCGGCCAGGAATATCCGCCCCGAATTCGGTTTGTCGAAACCGCCGAGGAGCGCCAGCAGCGCGCTCTTGCCCGAGCCGGAGCGGCCCGACACCGTGACCAGCTCACCGGCATCGACCGAAAAGTCCACGCCCCGCAGCACATCCACGTCGCCGCCGGGGTGGGGAAACCCGTGCCGCAGGTCCTGCGTGCGCAACACTGGCTCGTTCATGTGATCCCGTCCAACCGTCCGTCGTGCATCCTCGCGACCCGCGTGCCAATGTCGATCAGCCGGTCGTCGTGCGACACGGCGATCACGGTGAAGCCCTCGTCCGCCAGGTAACGCATGGTGTCCAGGACGAGGTCCGCCGACGCTTCGTCCAGCTGTGAGGTCGGTTCGTCGGCGAGGAGGACCGAGCACCCGCGCGCCAGTGCGCACCCGAACGCCAGGCGCTGCTGCTGCCCGCCGGACAGCGCCGAGATGCGCCAGCCGCCGGTGCCGCCGAGGCCGAGCCGGTCGAGAATCTCGTCGGGCCGGCAGGTGCGCCGGGCCAACTGCGCGGCGGCGACCAGGTTCTCCGCCACCGTCAGGTATTCCAACAGGTTCTCGGTCGGGGTCTGGAAGACCAGCCCGAGACGTTCTCGACGTAGCGCGCGGCGCCCGGAATGTGGCAGCGCACCGGTGTCCACCCCGTCGAAACGCAGGGTCCCGCGCGTGGGCGGCTCCAGCAGCCCCAGCACGCGCAGCAACGTCGACTTGCCCGAGCCGGACGGGCCGGCGAACACGGTGATCCCGGTTTCCGGCACGGTCATGGTCACGTCGTTGATCGCGGTCACGGTGTCGGCAGGGGTGTGGTAGTCCACGCCGATCGCGGCAAGTTCGAAGAGCTCAGCCACGGAGCACCTCCACCGTCCGGGTCGTGCGGATCGAGCGCATCGCGACCCACCCCGCCAGCAGTACCACGAGCACCGCGGCGGCGACCGAGGTGAGGATGAACGTCGTCTGGTTGGGCAGCGCCGAACCGGGCTGCAGCCAGCGCACCGGATCGAACCCGGGCACCGCGAGGGCGGCGACGGTCACGCCACAAGTGACGCCGGCGAGCGTCGCGAGTCCGGCAAGGGCACCCAGTTCGATGAGGTGACTGCCGAACAGATTTCGCATGCCCATGCCCATTCGCAGCACCAGCGCCCCGGACAGCGCGTTCTGCCGCCTCCGGACCTCGATCGCCACCAGCAGCGCCAGCACCGCGACCACCGCCAGCGCCGCGCCCAGGACCGTGACGAACGAGAAGGTCCACTCGACCACGTAGAACGGCAGTGCGTCGAGCGCCTGGGCCTGGCTCGCCCCGTTGATCTGGGTCAGGCCCGCATCGTTCATGGCCTGGCCGACCTGCTCGGGGGAAGCGGTGGACAACAGGCTCCACCGCGGCACGCTCGCCAGCTGAGCCGGGGTGAGCGCGTCGCGCGAGATGACGTACCCGGGGTTTCCGGCCAGTACCGGGAACCACGGCAGGTCGGCGATCGGGACCGCGTTCGGCAGCCCGCCGGGCATGCTCGCCGTGTGGACCGCGTTCTTGCCCACGCGCAGCGCTGGGAGACCACCAGGCACGGGCGCCCGTAGCTGCGGTATCAGGGCATCGACCTGGTCTCGAAGTCCGGTGAGGTAGGCGCCCCGGGCCAGGGTCGCCGGATCGACCACGAGCACCACGGGTCCGGTGCCGGTCAGTTGGCCGACGACCGTGCTGTTGCCACGCAGGGAATCGGGTAGCGCGGCGGTGCCCATGCCGACCGTGGTTTCCACGTCCACTCTGGTCGTCGAGCCCACGACGGCGCCGCTCTTGGTGTCCAATGCGGCCCGTTGCCCCGCGGTGATCCCGGTGCCGGCGGCCAGCGTGCCGATCGCGAGCACCCCGACGACCAGCACCCCGGTGACCGGCGCACGCGCGCTCGCGAGTCGCCGGATGGCCAGCTGCAGCGGTGGCCTCGACCAAATCCGCACGCGATGGGACGCGCGCAGCAGCAGCCAGACGATCCGGCCGGCCAGCAGTCCGGCCGTCAGCACGACGAACACCGGGTAGGTCAGCGCGGCCGGGTCGACCTGCGGCAGTGGGATGCCCTGCTGCGACGACGCGCCATAGTTGGACAGCCGTGACCAGCCGTAGAAGGCGGCCCCGGCGGTCGCGAGTTCCCACGGCACCAGTCGGAGCAGCCGGGATTTCCTTGCCCCGCGCGGCAAACGGCCGACCTGGAAGTCACGGTGCGCCCGCATGCCGACCACCGCCGCGAGCAGGATCAGTGACAACGCCAGTACGCCGACCGTGATTCCGGCCGCCGCGGCCTGCGCCCCAGCGGCGATAGTGCCTGGCGGCGCATAGAACGGCACCAGAAGCCGCGAGAGGACGATCCCGATCGCCCCGCCGCCGACAATCGGAAGGCCCAGCTCGGCGACTGGTAGCCCAGCCAGCGCCCATGGGCTCGCGCCCCGTGCGGCGAGCAGCCGCACCAGTGCGTAGCGGCGCTGGTACCACTGCAGCGACACGGTCGCGATGCCGCCCAAGCCGACCAGCACGCTGATCGCGGCGAGCGGCGTAATGGACACCAGCACGTTGGACTGCGCCTGCGCGGCGAGTTCGGTGGAGCGCTCGAACGGGAAGGCCGCCGCGATCACGTTTCCCAGGCCCTGATTCGCGAGGTCGGCCTGGATGTCGGCGACGAGCGCCCGCGACCGGTCGAGGTTCGCCTGCGCTTCCGCCGGGGTGCGTGGCGGGTCGAGGTAGAACGAAATGTGCAGGCTCTCCCGCAACCCCAGCTTCTGGACCGTGTCGGTGAACAGCTGCGGGTCACTGGCGAACACGACGGTGTGCAGCGGGTCGTTGGCCAGTTTGTAGATGGTGGCCTTGTTCTGTTGCGAGCACCACCAGCGCGCCGGCGGCGTGCCTAGGGCGTGGTACACGCCGCCCACCGCGGGCGTTTCGACGCGGGCGGCCTTGCTGTAGAGCGCGGTGGTGGTCCCGGGTCCGACCGGGAAGAACTTGGTGAGGTCGTCGCCGACCCAGAACCCGGGCCCGCCGGCCGGGCTCAACTGTTGCAGGTGGCCGATGCCGTCGTCGCGGTAGCCGAACCTGACCGTTTGCCTGCTCGTGGCGCCGAAGTCCGCGATCAGTGTCCCGGTGTACATGGCCGAGGTCGGCTGCACGAACCCGTGTGCCGTCGCCTGCCGCCGCGCGGTCTCGACCACCTTGGCGGCCTGGTCAGGGGGCATGTTCTCCCGGCTCAGCACCGGACCGTAGGTGTCGGGGCACGCCTGGCCGGCCTGGTAGTCCGTCGCCGCGCCGCCGGCGGCGAAACCGATCAGCACCGCCGCGCTGGCCAGGAAGCAGGACAGCAGCGCGGTCGCCGCGGCAACGGCCAGCGTGAGTGGGCTGGACAAGGCTGCTCTCGGCGCTCTGGCCCACGGCAACGGGAGCCTTCTGGGGGGTCGCACGCCGCAGAACCCTACCCGAGTATGTCGCCTGCGGGGCGCGACACTATAGCCGGGAGCCGAATTGTTGCAGAGCGCCAACATTTGCTCCGTCGCCGAACGCGGCTTCCGCAAGCCTGGCCCCAATGTGCTTGTGGCACAGTGGGTATCCGACTCGGGACCGATAGTGAAGGGCCCGTTCTTGGCCCGCTTCGACCGGGCTTTCCGGCTTTCGGGCATGTGTGGACCGGTGAGGCACGGGAGTGCTCGATTATGTGCGGACCGGTGAAGGCAGGGGAGCGCTCGATTCTGTGCGAGTCAGTGGAGGCACAGGAACGCTCGATTATGTGCGGACCGGTGAAGGCAGGGAGCGCTCGATTATGTGCGGACCGGTGAAGGCTGGGGAGTGCTCGATTCCTTCCTGGGACAGCAAGAGCGGGACCGCTTCCGCGACGATCACGGCGTTCGTCCAGTGGGGACCTGGTCCAGCCACTGCGCATGGGTCGGTGACATTTCGGTGAGTTCGGCCTGCGCTCGTTGCGCCTTCACATCTCGTCGACCATCCAAATCAGATGAACAGTCCACACCATACGAATCCACTATGGATTGCCAATCGATCCACTATCGCTCGCTCCGATAGCGCGAGTCCCCCGTTCCCGTAGCGCGTGTCCCACGTTCCGGTAGCGCGTGTCCCCCGTCCCCGTTGCGCGTGTCCCACACTCCCGTAGTGCGAGCTCCACGTTCCGGTAGTGCGTGTCCCACGTTCCGGTAGTGCGTGTCCCACGTTCCCGTAGTGCGAGTTCCAGGTTCCCGTTGCGCGTGTCCCACGTTCCGGTAGCGCGAGTTCCACGTTCCGTTGACTGGCTACTGTGGACTTCCGGGGCCGCCCGGCCGCGAACACGACATCACCGCGTCGCGGCAGAGCGACTAGGCCGTACCACGTGATCGCACAGCAGCCAGTCGTTACCCCGTAAGGCTCGCCGAGTTCGGACCGGCTCAGATCGTGGCGAGGGCTTCACCCAGCTGTCGCTGGATACGCTGCCAGCCGCCGCTCATGATTTCGCGGGAGCGCAGGTGCTGCGGTAGGTCGGGGTCGAAGCCGTCGTGTTCGAGAAACATCCGGGTGCCGGTTCCCTCGGGCTCGAGCCGCCAGGTGATGGTGAAGCGTCCGGGCGCCTGGTGGGCGGCGTCCTGCCAGGAGATCCGCAGCAACCTCTCCGGGTCGATCGCGAGTATTTCGGCGGCCACGGTTCCGGAGAATTCCGCCGCCGGCATCGGGGTGCCCCGCATCGTGTACTTGTGCCCGACCTCGAGCCGGAAGTTCTCCACCGGCATCAGCCAGCGGGAAATCAGCTCCGGCTCGGTCAGGGCCCGCCACACCGTGGCGGGCCGGTGCGCATAGAACTGGTCGATGTGGATCACGGTCAGGTCTTCGCTCATTTTTCCTCCAGGTCGTCGAGAACCGAGCCCAGTTGTGCCAGGCGCTGCCGCCAGAAGCGTTCATAGGGGCCGAGCCAGTCGGTCAGTTCGAGCAGTGGTTCGGGTTCGAGTTGGTAGATCCGTTGTCTGCCGCGCTTGCTCTCGCTGAGCAGGCCGGCGTCCCGGAGCACCCGAAGTTGTTCGGAGAAGCTCGGCCGGGTCATGTCGAACCGCGCGGCCATGGTCGCCACGGCCTGCGGCCCCTCGTCGCGCAGAATGCGTAGCACTTCCCGGCGGATAGGGCTGGACAGCGCCGCGAACACGCGGTCCACGCCGGTTTGTGTGCGTTTCATCCTTTGCTCCTCGATCCGAACGAGACGTCCGTGCCCGTCTGCGCGGCGTCTCCGCCGCGTTGTGCGGCGAACACGCGGCCCACTATAGGTAGGATTTTTCCTACCTATCAACGGGGCTGTTGTGCAGGTCACATAGTCGAGCCATCACGGCTTCATCGCGAGAAACGCCACGAAGACGCCTTGGGCCGACGGTGCCGAGCATGGTGAGCTTCCGTCTTCCACGGCCAGTTTGCCGGCGGTATCGTTGAGGGAGAACTCCGAGATCGCCTGGTATGTCGCGAGCCTGGTCCGCCGGAACGCTCGGGGAGATTTTCTGCCCTTAGTCGGCAATTCGTATCGGGAACTGTCCCCAAAAAGCGAGTCAGGAGAGGAACCCGTGCCATGAGTATGATCAGGAGCAAGGACGGTACCGAGATCTACTACAAGGACTGGGGAAAGGGTCCAGTCGTGGTGTTCTCGCACGGCTGGCCGTTGAATGCCGACGCGTGGGACGGTCAGATGCTGTTCCTGGCGCAAAACGGCTTCCGTGTGGTCGCGCACGACCGTCGCGGTCATGGCAGGTCGAGCCAGGCGTCTGACCATAACGATATGGACGGCTACGCCGACGATCTTGCCGCGGTGATCGATGCGCTCGATCTTCGGGAAGTCGCGCTGGTCGGGCATTCCACCGGTGGTGGCGAGGTCGCCCGTTACATCGGACGCCACGGGACGAGCCGGGTCGCCAAAGCGGTCCTCCTCGCTGCGGTGCCGCCAATCATGCTGAAGTCGGCGTCGAATCCAGAGGGCCTGCCGATAGAGGTGTTCGATGACCTTCGCAGCGGCATCGTCAAGGATCGATCGCAGTTCTACAAGGATCTGGCGGTCCAGTTCTACGGCGCGAACCGGCCTGGCGTCAAGGTCTCACAGGGCATACTGGATCAGTTCTGGCTCTGGAGTATGCAGGCCGGCCTGAAAAACGCCTACGAAAGCATCAAGGCCTTCTCCGAGACCGATTTCACCGACGACCTCCGTAAGATCGACGTGCCAACCCTGGTCTTGCACGGCGAGGACGATCAGATCGTTCCGGTCAAGGATTCAGGAAAGAAATCGGCGAAGCTCGTCAAGGGCGCGCAGGAAATCTACTACCCGGGCGCACCGCACGGCCTCACCGCCACGCACCAGGATCAGGTCAACGCCGACCTGCTGGAATTCCTGGCGAGGTAACCGGCCGTCGAAACAGCAGACCCCGACAGACATTCCTGCGGAGACGTGAGGCGGGTGGTTGTCCCGGTTGTTCTCGCCGTTGGGGGTCGATGAACCGCCGATGGTTCAGGCGCGGGCCGACAGGTGCCGTGTCACCGTGGCGGCTGATCGCGATGCCGTCTGATTCGAGTTCGAAGGCGATGCGCGATGTCGACCACTTGTGGGTGCGGCGCATGTCTTCGATCCGGGCCGCGACGGCAGGGGCAGTAGCTGTGGGCTGATGGCGCGGCTTGCGCCCCTCCGGCGTTAGAGGCGCGTTGCGGTGGGTCATCACGAGTCAGCCCCTAGCGCGGCCGCCGGTTGTGTACGGCGCCGCGCGGGGATTCCAATGCACGTGATGAGAGCGACCAGAGTCAGACCGATGCTGCAGAAGAATGCAGCGTGGAATCCGGCGGCAGCGCCTACTGCGGCCGCGATGGTGGCAAGCAGTGCGGTGCCCGCCGCGCCGCCGAGTTGCTGGACGAGGCGGACGATGGCCGAGCCGGCCGGGACTTCCTCGTGGGAGAGGTCTGAGAAGGCTCCCGCGGTGATGGCGATGTTGACGGCACTGAGCGCGCCACCACGGACGGTTAGTGCAGCCCCCAGGAGCACCCAGCTGGTGTGCGGGGTGGCGATCGCGAACGGGACGGTCGCCGCAGCGCACAGGAGGACACTGACGACGGCGATGGGCCGGGCTCCGATACGGTCGACGACGCCGCCGACCCACCGGGTCAGTAGTGAGCCGACGCCTTGCAGGGCGAGGACTGCTCCGGCGGTTAAGGCCGTGAGGCCGCGCTGCTGCTGGAAGTACAGCGGTATCAGGAACAGGGCACCATAGAGGGCGACTCCGGTGAGAAGCAGGCTGGCGGTGGCGGAGCCGAAGGCCTTGTGTGCCAGCAGACGGACCGGGATCGCCGAACGCGTCCCGCGTATGAGGCTCAACGCGACGAACCCGGCCGTCAGGGCCACGCCGGCGATCAGAGGCGTCCAGACGCGCACGGTGGCGTTGCCGCCCTGGTTAGCAGCGTTGCTGAGCGCGTAGAGCAAGGCCACGGTTCCGATCCCCAGAAGCAGCACGCCGGTGAGATCGAGTCGCTTCTCGGCCTGGGCCGGTGCGCCGGGGACGAAGCGCAGGGCCAGCCCGATTGCGGTTGCGCAGATGGGGAGGTTGATCACGAACACCCACCGCCAGCTGCCTGCCTCCACGATGGCTCCCCCGACGAGAGGACCGGCGATCGGCGCAATAGTGCTGACGAGCATCACAACTGTAAGCACGCGGCCGGTCTTGCTCGGCCCCGCCGCCCGGACCAAGATCGTCTGTAGGACCGGCAGCATGATGCCGGCCCCGATGCCCTGCAGGGCACGGAAGGCGACGAGTGCCCTGAAGTCCCACGCCAGGGCACACAAGCCCGAGCCGATGAAGAACAGCGCGAGACCAGCGATCCACAGACGCTTCGAGCCGAAGCGATCCGAGGCCCAGGCCGTGACCGGGACTGTCACGGCAAGGGCGAGCAGGTAGGCGGTTGTCACCCACTGGGTCGCCTGCGCGCCGACATGAACCTCGTCGCTCATCGCAGGCAGCGCGACATTGACCACCGTGGTGTCCACCAACGGAGCGACGCCGCCGACGACCACCACCAGAGCCAACCGGATCAGCGGCCGCCCCAACGGCTCCGGCTTCTCTTCGTTCGCCATCGCTATCCCTCTCAAAGATACACGTGTATCTTATTGCAGTAAGATACACGTGTATCCTCTGGGTGTGGAAACGAAGACCGATGCTCACCCGGCTCGGCGTCGTCGCGGACGCGCACTGGAGGACGCCCTGCTCGAGGCCGCATGGGAGCAGCTACAGCGCGCGGGCTACGCCGCGTTCACCATCGACGCCGTGGCCCGAGCTGTGAACACGAGCCGCGCCGTGATCTACCGCCGCTGGCCTAGCCGTGCCGCTCTCGTACACGCCACCGTGCGCGCCCATACCGGTTCGGTCATCGAGCACGTACCCGACACGGGGAGCCTTGCTGGCGACGTGCTGGCCGTCGTGCACGAGCTCGCAGGGCGCATCGAGCAGATCGGCATCGACGTCGCCACTGGACTGCTCAGCGAACTCGAAGAGATCCCCGACGACGTCAAAGCAGTCGTCCCCAGCGTCTTCCAACAGGTGATCGACCGAGGGCGCACCCGCGGCGAACTCGGCAACGCGCCAATCCCTGACGCGGTGCTCTCGATGCCTGGTGCGCTCATCCGATACAACGTGATCGCGGAGCGTGCCGCTCCATCCGAGCAGGCGCTCGAACAGATCGCCCACCAGCTCTTCTTGCCCCTCGTGCGGTACCACGCCTCGCTCTGACGGCGGGACCTCCCAACCACGACCCCCGCCACTGGAGTGCGCGTCCCAGTTGAACTGAAGCCCGACAATCCGCGCCAGATTGCTTTTTTCTTGCGCCGCAACAGGTTCTGAGCCGAGCTCGAAGGTGTCGTCCGCGCCGCCGAGTTCCGCGATGGCCGCTGGCGCGACGGCCTGCTCTACAGCAGGCTTCGGGATTGACCCATCGCCGTTGTGAACGTTGCCGTCACGCTCAAGCGCACCCGACCGCCGCGGCTACTGTGACGTTCGCCGGGTGTGGCCGTAGCAGGCTCACCGCGGCGCCGAGGAGGTCACGCCGCCCGCTCGTCTGCCACGGGCCTGGCTCGCCGGTCTTCGCGTGCGGGTGTCGAGCCAGGTGGTCAACGACTCGACCGCTTTGCAGTCGATGGCGACGACCTCGGCGAAGGCGGCCAACGGCACTTCGGCCACGGCGTTGGCGGTGCCGTCAACCGGGTCGCCAACGAGGGTGATCGCCGACCCGTTGTCCACCACCCCGATCTCCCCCGTTTTGGCGGAGGGCGCTGCTAGCGTTGCCGTCGTGGCGCTTCTGGGGAGCTTTGAAGATGACGAGTACCGGCCCGAATACGGCACCCTCGTGGTCCGCGACGTCCACGGCGCCCCGGTGGATTTGTTGCCACCGCACGATAACCCGCTTCTCCGCGAGAACGGAACGTACGCGCTGAGCGGCACCATCGGGTCCGCGGGTGATGGTTGGCTACATGCCAGGGCATCCGACGAGTACCACGTGGTGCGCCTGGAAGCCCATGACGGCCCACCGCCCGACGACCTCGGCGACTGGACCGACGCCGTGGAAACGCCGTACCGCAGTCGCACCAGCGCACTGTCGCTCGACTCGCTCACCGGGGCACGGCGAAAGTGCCAGCTCGCCCTTCCGACAGTCGGGGACTACCGGGTTCGGTTGTGCCGCAGGCCGGCCGATGAAGGGGACGTGTGGCGGGCGCAGTTCTGGCCGGTCCGCGGGCCGGTGGAACCGCCGCGCTGGCTCGCCCGCAGCGGGCCCGCGGTCGGTAAACCCGAACCCGGCTGGCGGGCGGTGCTCGGTTACGGAGTCATCGAGGTGTCCTGGGCCCTCACCGGGTTCGGCTCGGACTCCTCCGCCGCTTGGCTGGACGCGCCACTCGACCGTGACAGCGCCCAGGCCGGTGACGTCGCCGACCAATTGAAGGTGCCAAGGCCGGTGACCCGCCGGGACGCGATTCCACTTCTGCTCGCGGCAGGCCTCATCATCGAGGACGCTACGGCGAAGCCGCATGGCTACCGCCTGACACCCGACCCGCCGCTGGCCAAGGACGTCCTGAACCTTCCCGCCGCTCAGGTCGAATCGCTCGACAAACAGGACCTCCGTCACCGCTTCGCCTACGTGACCGCGGACATCGTGTCGGTCGTGCTGTGGTCGGAAACCCCGGTGCTGCCCGGACTGGCTGATCGGCTGCTGCTCAGCCAAGCCGATACGGACGCGGCGGTGCGAGCAGCCGAAGCGATGAACTTGATCACGATTTCCGACGGCGAAATCACCGCCCGGCCCCGGAAACCTCCGCGGCCCGCTACCCGGCAGATGCTCCGGCGCGCCTGGCAGGCGGCGCCGGTGGAACTTCCGGTCGGTGCCCCGCCCCGGGCGGGATTCGTGAGTGGCGACGGCGCGGTCACCGTGTGGTCCGGTGGCGAGCCACGGGTGCTCACCAGCCTCGGCGGGCAGCCGGATTCGGCATTCGAAACCGCCTACGGAATCGTCGTGTTCAGCTCCGGGGGAAAACTGTCCCTGGTACGTCACGACGGCACCGTCGAGCATTTCGACGGCGAACTGTGGTTTCGGGGCGCGCTCAGCCCGGACGGCCGGTACCTGGCCACCGTCGAATCGCATATCGGACGGCGGAGCTGGGAACGGCCGCATCTGATCGACCTCGCGGATGGCAGCCGAGAGAGCCTTCCCGCCAGCGAACAGTGGGGCCAGGCAACGGCCGTGCACGAAGGCGCTGTCTATTTCAACGCCGGCTTCGACGTCAACCGTCCACGCCCGAAAACCATCCGGTGGCGGCCGGGGCAGGAACCCGAGCCCATGTCGTTCACGATATCGCGGCTCGACCCGTTGTCCGGCACCATTCTCGCCTTCGACGACGAACCCGGCACACTGCTACTGCGTCCCGACGGCACTCGTAACCGACTCCCCGCCGGGCGAACCTTCGAACTCGTCCCGCACGGCACCCAGGTGTGTGAGTTCCTGGCCGGACCGCCCAGGATCAACCTGTTCGACCCGCACCTCGGCGGCGACTCGCCCCGCGTCCTCTCGCTACCCGATGCTGCGGAAACGAGCACGATCATGCCGAACGGCCCGGTCTGGGAGGACGCAGACCATCTACTCGTATCGCTGCGCTATGGCCTGTCCGGGCCGTTCGCGCGCGTGAACATCCGCACCGGGGCAGCGGAAACGGCTCCCGTACCCGAAAGCATCGGCTACCGGCCGATCCCGATCCGGCCATTGCTCAGCAGGTCGGTGTAGAGCTCGGCAGCCCCTCGATATAAAAAGGTCACAAGTTAGCTCTTGCTTGGGGCGGGGACACGCGTGTCTGGGGTGGGGACAGGGGACTGGACCGGGTCAGTCCGGGAGGCGGGCGCCTTGGCGGTCGAGTTCGGCGCGGACGGTGGTGGTGTCGGTGTCGCCGTCGCGTGCGGTCAGGGCGGCGGCGGCACCGGCGGCCTGACCGGTGGCGAACGCGGTCCCCATCACCCGGACAGAGGCACCGGCCCGGCGATCGCCGTCGACGGTACGGCCGCCGGCGAACAGGTTCGGCGTGTTGCGGCTGCGCAGGACGTCGAGCGGGATGCCGTAGTAGCCGGGGTCGCCGATGAACTTCCACTCCGCGGGCAGGCCCGGCCCCGGGTGGTCCTCCACCGGCCAGGCGCCGATCGCCACCGCGTCGGACACCGGCCCGGGCCGCAGCACTTCCTCCTCGCTCAACTGGGCGCGGCCGACGAGGTGGCGGGACTCGCGCGTGCCGAGTTCGGGCCCGGTGTTGACGATGTAGGCGTCGGCGCAGCCCGGGAGAGTCCGGATGACCTTCAGGTATTCCTGGGCCTGGCGACGGGCGCTGCGCTCGGCGCGGCTGGTGTCCGCGGCGTCGCGGGCGTCGTAGCCCTCGTCCGCCAGGTAGCTGATCACGTCCCCGGAGACCGGCATCCGTGCGATCAGGCCGCTCTCACCGCTGAGGTCCGTGACGCCGGCCTCCTTGGCCGCGCGAACCGCGGCGCCGATGGCCTCCCGGGTGACCGGGACGTCCACCGGGATGCCGCCGAACCGGACGCCTAGCGTGCCGTTGAGGACCCGGCCCTCGTTGCCGTAGCGCACCTCCGCGCCGGCGTGACGAGCGAGATCCCCCTCCCCGGTCGCGTCCACGAACGCCGCGGCCGTGTACTCGTGCACACCGGAGTGGTCGGCCACCCGCACGGCGGTGACCCGCTCGTCCTGTCGCGTTGCCGAGAGCAGATGGGAATGCAGCAGCATCTCGACACCCGCGCTGTCGCAGAGTTCGTCGGCCACGCGTTTGACCGATTCGGGGTCGAAGACGACCGTCACGGCCGTGAACCGCCGCGGTTCGGTCACCGCGCCCAGCTTCCGGAGCCCGGCCAGCATCTCCTCGGCTACCCCGAACACCACCTGGCGCAGATCCTGGGTGTGCAGGCCGCAGTAGGTCACGACGTTGCGCAGGGTCGCCGCTCCGCCGAGGCACGATGCGCGCTCGATCAGCAGCGTGCGCGCTCCCGCCCGGCGCGCTCCGAGGGCGGCGCCGATGCCCGCGGACCCCCCGCCGGCCACGATGACGTCGTAGTGTTCGGTCACGGTTGCGGTTCCTTTCTTTTTGCCTCACACGTCGGCGGGCTTGAGCCGCGCTCGGTGCCTCTGATCGCTAGAGGCGCGGTGCCGGTGGCGCGTGTCCTTTGCCTCGCCCGCCGGCGGCTTGCAGGTTGTTTGGGAGTCGCGTGTTCCCTTACCGGGCAACGGTTTCCGCGGACGCGGTGGGAACCTTGGCGGGTGCGCCTTCCCGGACCCCGAGCATGAGCAGCGCGCCCAGCAGCGGACCCGCGGCGAGCGTGGCGAAGGCCCAGAAGAACGAATGGGTCGCCTGGAACACCGCGCCCAGCACCACGGGCACGATGGTGCTGCCCAGCTGCCAGAACGCGTTCGTCACGCCGGCCGCGGACCCGGCGAGGCCGAGCCCGGAGAGCCGGGGGACCAGCGCGACCATCAGGGGGCTGTAGATATACGCCGTGACGCCGAGGAACGGTGCCACCCAAAGGAATCCGGTCAGGCTGTCCCGGGTGCCGAACACCAGCAGGGCCACCACGAAGCAGGCGAGCACGATGACGGTCAGCATCTTTCGCCGCCCGCCCATCAGGTCGGACAGCAGGCCGATGGCCGGCTTTGCCGCGATGGCCGCGATGCCGAAGATCGAGACGACCGTGCCGGCCTGGATCGGGGAGATGTGAACACCCTTGGTCATCAGTGCGTTCGACCAGGTGATGAAGCCGTAGGTGCCCCACAGACCACCGAAGCCGGCGAGACCGAGCAGCCACAGGTCACGATTGCCGGCCAGCGGGCGCAGGTTGGGGACGGCCCGGGACTTCGTCTCGCTGGTGGGCGTCGTCGCGCCGGCGGGATTGGTGTTGCGCAGCAGGAAGAAACACAGCACCGCGACAACCATCGAAGCCGCGCCGAAGACGTGGTAGGAGGTTTGCCAGCCGGATGCGACGATGAGCCTCGGCACCACCGAGTTCGCGATGACGGTGCCCAGCGAGGTCGCCGTCATGAAGATGCCCATCGCGAGCCCGCGGTCCTTGGCCGGGAACCACTGGGAGATCAGCTTGACACCGGCGGAGTAGTCGCACCCGGCGAACACGCCGACCGCCGCCTGGAACGCGATGCCGACGGCCATCGAGTTCGCCTGGCCGAACAGGATCATGAACCCGCCGGCGAAGAAGAGGGAGCAGGCGATCACATTGCGGGCGCCGAGCCAGTCGGTCAGCACCCCGCCCGCGGCGTTGGAGATGACGTAGCCGATGTAGTACCCGGTGGCGAACACACCCAGCCCGGCCAGCGACACGCCGAGGTGCTCACCGACCGCCACCGAGGCGGGACCCCAGGTCGACCGGTCGACGGCGGTCATGGTGAACGCCGCCCAGGACAGTATCAGTACCACCCAGCGGTAGGGGTGCCGGACGACTGCCGACTCCGAGGTGAAACTCATCGTTGAGCGGTCCCTTTCTAAGGTTCCCCGGCGCGCTGCCCGCTGGACAGGGCTGGAGAGAGTGCATGTGGTGAATGATGCAGCCCGCCGCGCTCCAGATCGTGGAGAAGATCGGCGTCAGTCCAACTTGGAGTGAGTACACCCCGATTGACATCGATGCGTCCAATGCCGGTTAATCAGGATAGCCATGCCTGGCGAGCATGGCCGAAGTGTGAGGAGCGCGATGGAGCTGCGTCATCTCCGGTACTTCGCCGCGGTGGCGGCGGAGGGGTCGGTGTCCCGTGCGGCGGAGCGGCTGCACCTGACGCAGCCGTCGCTGAGCCGGCAGATCCGCCAGTTGGAACGCGAAATCGGTGCGTCCCTTTTGGAACGTCATGCCGGTGGTACGTCGCTGACACCGGCGGGTGCCGCGCTACACCGCCAAGCGCTGTTGGTACTCCGTCTCGCCGACGCGGCACCGGACATGGCGCGCTCCGCGATCGGGCAGACGCGCGAGGTCGTGCAGATCGGCATCCCGCCGGGCATACCGGAGGAGTGGCTGCTGACCGTCCTCGCGGCGTTGGAGGCCGAGGTTCCGCACGCCGCGGTCACGCTCAGCGAAGCCAGCAGCACCGAGCAACTGCGGATGATCCGCGAAGGCCATCTCGACCTCGGGATGGTGCGCGAACGGCCGGAAGGCAGGTTGCACGCGGAACGGCTGTACGAAGTGCCCTTCGGGGTTGCGGTGCGTCCCGGGCATCCCCTCGCAGAAGGCACGACGTGCCGGCTCAAGGACCTTGACGAACTGCGGGTTCTCACCCACGGCCGCCAGCAGGTCCCCGTCGTCGACGACCGGCTGGTCGTCGCCGCGCACGACGCCGGCGCCGTGCCGCTGTGGCAGTTCGCGCAGTTCTCCCAGCACGCACGCGCTTGCGCGGAGGCCGTGAAGGCAGATGCGGTGCTGCTGGTCGAGTACTCCGCGCGCCGGTTGCTGCCCGACTGGCCGTGGCGGCCGTTGATCGAGCCGCGGCTGTCCCTGGCCACCTGGCTCGTGTGGCCGTCGGAGACGCGGGCGGTCGTCGGCGACGTCGCCCGGGCCATCCGTGGGCAGGGTGAGTGATCCGGTCAGACAGGACAGTGGCCGGCACCCCACGACGGGGGCGCCGGCCACTGTGGACGGATCACCTGGCGGCGGTCACCGGTTCCTTGGCCGCGGCGCGGGTGGTGGGCGCCGGCGGGGTGTCCGTGACCGTGCTGCGGAAACCCTTCAGGCGCAGGCTGTTGCTCACCACGAACACCGAGCTGAACGCCATCGCCGCGCCGGCGATCATCGGGTTGAGCAGGCCCGCCGCGGCGAGCGGGAGCGCGGCCACGTTGTAGGCGAAGGCCCAGAACAGGTTGCCCCTGATCGTGCCCAGGGTCCGGCGGGAGAGCCGGATCGCGTCCGCGGCGACGCGGAGATCACCGCGCACCAGGGTCAGGTCGCTGGCCTCGATGGCGACATCGGTGCCGGTGCCCATCGCCAGGCCGAGGTCGGCCTGGGCGAGTGCGGCGGCGTCGTTGACGCCGTCGCCGGCCATGGCCACGACCTTGCCCTCACCCTGCAGGCGCTTGACCACGTCGACCTTGTCCGTGGGCAGGACCTCGGCGATCACCTGCTCGATGCCGACCTCGGCGGCGACCGCCTTGGCCACGGCCTCGTTGTCGCCGGTGAGCAGCACCGGAGTGAGCCCCAGCCCGCGCAGCTGTGCGATGGCTTCGGCCGAGGTGGGCTTGACGGTGTCGGCGACCACCAGGACGCCGCGAGCCTGGCCGTCCCAGCCCACGGCCACCGCCGTCCGGCCCTTCCGCTCCGCCGCGGCCTTCGCCTCGGCGAGCTCGGGCGAGAGGTGCTGGCTCCAGTCCTCCAGCAGCGCGGTGCGGCCGACGAGCGCGGCACGCCCATCGACGACGCCCTGCACGCCCAAACCCTCGATGTTGGTGAAGCCCTCGACGGCAAGCGGGTCACCGAACTTCCCGCGCGCCGCGCCGGCGATGGCCTGCGCGATCGGGTGCTCGGAGGCGTTCTCCAGGGCACCCGCCACCCGGAGGACCTCGTCGGCGTCGGTGCCGGTGGCGGCGTGCACCTCGACCAGGGACATCTTGCCGGTGGTGACCGTGCCGGTCTTGTCGAGCACGATGGTGTCGACGCGCCGGGTGGACTCCAGCACCTCGGGCCCCTTGATCAGGATGCCGAGCTGGGCACCGCGGCCGGTGCCGACCAGCAGCGCGGTCGGCGTGGCCAGCCCGAGGGCGCACGGGCAGGCGATGATCAGCACCGCGACCGCGGCGGTGAACGCCGCCGACACCGTGCCGCCGGCGCCGAGCCAGAAGGCCAGGGTCCCCACGGCGAGGGCGATGACGATCGGCACGAACACACCCGAGACCCGATCGGCCAGCCGCTGCACGGCCGCCTTGCCGGTCTGCGCCTCCTCGACGAGCTTCGCCATCTGCGCGAGCTGCGTGTCCGACCCGACGCGCGTCGCCCGCACGATGAGCCGCCCGCCCGCGTTGACCGTGGCGCCGACCACTGCGTCGCCCGGCACGACCTCCACCGGCACGGACTCACCGGTGAGCATGCTGGCGTCGACGGCCGAGTTGCCCTCCTCGATGACCCCGTCGGTGGCGATCTTCTCGCCGGGCCGCACGACGAACTTGTCGCCCACGGCCAGCTGGTCGATCGGGATGCGCTCCTCCCGGCCGCCGCGCAGGACCGCGACCTCCTTCGCGCCGAGTTCGAGCAACGCCCGCAGCGCCGCGCCCGCCCGCCGCTTGGAACGGGCCTCGAAGTACCGGCCGGCGAGGATGAACGTGGTCACGCCCGCCGCGACCTCGAGGTAGATGTTGCCGTCACCGCTGATGCGCTGCACGGTGAGCTCGAACGGGTGCGTCATGCCCGGCTCGCCGGCAGTGCCGAACAGCAACGCGTACAGCGACCAGAGGAACGCGGCCAGCGTGCCCATCGAGATGAGCGTGTCCATTGTGGCCGCTCCGTGCCGGAGGTTCGCCCATGCGGCCTTGTGGAACGGCCACGCGGCCCACACGATCACCGGGGCCGCGAGGGTGAGCGAGATCCACTGCCAGTACGTGAACTGCAGCGCCGGGACCATCGCCAGCGCGATCACCGGCACCGCCAGCACCAGCGAACCGATCAGCCGCTGCCGCAGGGACTGGAGATGACTGTCCTCTTCGGACGGTGCGGCGTCGTTGCCTGCCGGTTCCGCCGCCGGTGGCCGCGGCAAGGTCGCCGAGTAGCCGGCGGCCTCGACCTGTTCGACCAGCGTGGCCGGGTCCACGTCGGCCGGGAAGTGCACCTTCGCCTTCTCGGTGGCGTAGTTGACGGTCGCGGTGACACCGTCGAGCTTGTTGAGCTTGCGTTCGATGCGATTGGCGCAGGACGCGCAGGTCATGCCGCCGATCGCCAGCTCGATGTCGCGCTCGGCCCCCTGCGGGGCGTCCTGCGTATCGGCAGTCATCGTTGTCCTCCCTCACTGGGAACGGTGAACTCGGCGGTGCGGACCTGGCCGTCGTGCTGGAAGTCCAGGAACAGGCGGTAGGTGCCGGCGGAGGGGACCTCGGCGTAGAACGTGATGCCCGGCCCGGGCTTCGTGGTGCCGTCGCCGGGTTCGCCGTCGGGGTGGACGTGCAGGTAGGCGAGGTCACCTTCGCGCAACGCGACCAGGTGCCCGTAGGCGCCGAGGTAGGGCTGCAGGTCGGTGACCGCCTGCCCGTCCTTCGTCACGGTCAGCGTCGCCTTGGCGGTCTGCCCCGGCGTCAGGTCGCCGTCGAGGACGACCCGGTATCCGTCGACGTCCGCGATCCGGGACGGCGGGTAGGCGGCGGGCTGGAAGTCGCCCGGCGCGGCCAGATCGACGCCGAGCGTGGTCGACTCGCCCCCGGCCGGGACGAAGTCGGCGAACGCGCGGTAGCTGCCCGCCTGCGGGACCGGCAACGGCACGGTCCAGGTGCCGTCCGCGGCCATCGTCGGGTGAACATGCTCGAAGCCGGCGGTGTCGCGGCGTACGACGATGAGATGCATCTGCTTCTCGTGCTCGACATCGAAGCCGGTGACCGGTGCGCCGTCGGGTCCGGTGATCCGGAAGGAGAACTCGTTCGTGGTCCCTGGAGCGAGCGTCGTGCTGGTGGGCGTGAGGGTGTAACCGCCCCTGGACGACGCCAGCCCCGCGGGCAGGTCGGGTGCCGCGGTCTCCGCGACGGTGCCGCTGTGAGCGTCCCCATGCCCGGCGCCCTCAGCGCCGTGCGTGCCAGCTTCGCTGGTGAGGGGACCGACAGCGTTGCCGATGGCCCAGGCGCCACCGGCGACCAGGGCCAGCGCCACACCGTAGGCGGAGAGGTTCCCTGCAGTTTTCATGACAATCCTGTCGTCGGGTTTCCGCCTCAGGCGGAGAGCTGGTATCCGGCTTCCTCGACGGCCGAGCGCACGGCGTCGTCGGTGAGCTCCTTGTCGCTGGTGACGGTGACCGCGCCGGTAGGCAGGTCCACCGCGACCTTGGTCACGCCGCCGATCTCGCTGATTTCCTCGGTCACCGAGCGGACGCAGTGCTCGCACGTCATGCCGGTCACGGTGTAGGTCTGCTGAGCCATGTCTGTCTTCCCTTTCGGTTTTCGGTGGTCGTCAGGACCGGACGAGCCGGGCGATCGCCTCGCTGGCCTCGCGCACCTTCGCGTCCGCGTCGCCACCCGTGGCGATGGCCTCGGTCACGCAGTGCTTGAGGTGCTCGTCCATCAGGCCGAGGGACACCGCCTGTAGCGCCTTGGTCGCGGCCGAGATCTGCGTCAGGATGTCGATGCAGTACTCGTCGCCCTCGACCATCCGCTGCAGTCCGCGGATCTGCCCTTCGATGCGGCGCAGTCGTGTGAGGTAGCCACCCTTGTCGGTGGTGTATCCCCGCAT
Source organism: Amycolatopsis taiwanensis DSM 45107 (assembly GCF_000519205.1). Classification (GTDB taxonomy): domain Bacteria; phylum Actinomycetota; class Actinomycetes; order Mycobacteriales; family Pseudonocardiaceae; genus Amycolatopsis_E; species Amycolatopsis_E taiwanensis. The sequence continues at coordinate 30,623 of NZ_KI912599.1, forward strand.
GGTCGCCTCCTTACTTCTGCCCAGGTGGCCAGCATACCCCGTACCCCTATGTTGGAGCCGAGTTCCGGTCGCCGTCGGCAAGATCTATATATACCCCCCTCGGGTAACTGGAGTCAAGCGTGGAGAGGGCAGACGCGACGTTGGCCGAAATGGAACGGCCGAAGGCATCGATACCCCAGCCCTGTATGGGACTCCGGTACGGGGAGGGACGTCAGGGGCGGCCGACGGCGGGCGAAATATTGCAGTCGACTGCAATCTTGGAGTCGAGTTAATTTTTGGGTATGAGCGAGGGGCTGCGCGAGCGCAAGAAGCGCCAGACCCGGCAGCGGATCACCGAGGTGGCCACCGGGCTGTTCGTGGAGCGGGGTTTCGAGCAGGTCACGATCGCCGAGGTCGCCGCGGCCGCGGAGGTGTCGGTCAACACCGTCTACAACTACTTCCAGGCCAAGGAGGATCTCGTCCTCCCGCCGGAGGAGGCCTCGCCGCAACGGCTCGCCGATATGGTGCGGCAGCGCCGTCCCGGTGAGTCGGCCGCGCACGCGATCGTGCGTTGCCTGCGCGACGAAGCGCGCCGCCGCGACCGCAAGCTGGGGCTGACCAGGGGGTTCGGTCGTGTCTTCGACATGATGCGAGGCTCTCCCACGCTCACGGCCCGGCTGGAGGCGCTCGGCCAGGAGATGACCGGTGCACTTGCCGCCGTGCTCGCCGAGGAGACCGGGGCGGCGCCGGACGACCTGTTGCCGCGAGTGATCGCCTACCAGCTCGGTTGCATGCACTCGTTGGTGTACGCCGAGATCGGCAAGCGTGTCGCGGCAGGAGAGGTACTGCCCGCCGGCAGGTGAGGCAAGAGAAGGACCAACGATGTTCCGCGTGACGATCAGGGGCAAGTTCGACGGCCTGAGCGAGGACGGCCGCGCCGCCGTTCTCGCGGCCACCGACACCGCCTTCACCGAGACGGGCACCTTCACCCATGACGCGAGTGTTTCGGCGTTCACCTTCCGCTGCCAGGTGCCGGCCGTCCGCGACGATGAAGGCGAGCAGGAAGCCGCCAGGCGGGCGCTGGCGGCGTTGGACGCCCACGGCCACCCGTACCAGGTCCTGCGTGTGGCGGTGATGGACATGCGCCAGATCAAGATCCGCCGGAAGAACCGCTGAGCACGGGGGAGAGAGATCGCCCGAGCACGGGGAGAGGCGTCACGGGTGCGGGGCGGCACCGCTGTGTCCCCGGTTCAGTACGCCGAGTTCCCGGTTCAGGTCGCCGAGTTCCCGGTTCAGTGCGTCGAGTTCCCGGTTCAGGAAGGTGTGAAGGCCAGGGAGGTGCCGTCGAAGACGCCTTTGCCCGCGGAATTCGTCCGGCGGGGAGGGTGGCGGGGAGCCGGGAACGGGTGACGATGTGCCATAGCCGGCGAACGGAGACCGAAATGGCCACCTCGACCTCTCACCGCGCCATGCGGGTTCCGGACCGTGGGGCGGACTTGTCGCTTGCCCAGGTCGAAACGAGGGATCCGGGCCTCGGCGAGGTCCGGGTCACCGTGGAAGCGTGCGGCGTCTGCCACTCCGACGTCATGATCAGCAGCGGGGACCTGCCCGGGAGCACCTTTCCGATCACGCCGGGTCACGAGATCGCGGGGCGCATCGACGCGATCGGCGACGGGGTCGCGGGCTGGTCGGTCGGCGACCGGGTCGCCGTCGGCTGGTACGGCGGCAGCTGTGGGTACTGCGACGCGTGTCGTGAGGGTGACGGCATCCACTGCCCGCGGCTGAAGATCCCCGGTGTTGCCTATCCCGGGGGCTTCGCCGACTCCGTGGCCGTTCCGGCCGTCGCCCTCGCCGCCATCCCGGACGAGCTGACTGCGGCCGAGGCCGCTCCGTTGGCCTGCGCCGGTGTGACCGTGTACAACGCGCTGCGGCGCAGCGCGGCCCGCTCGGGTGACACCGTGGCCATCCTGGGTGTCGGTGGGCTCGGTCACCTCGGCGTGCAGTTTGCCAGGGAGATGGGCTTCGACACCGTCGCGATCGCGCGGGGCCAGGAGAAGGCGAAGCTGGCGCGTGAACTCGGCGCCGCGCATTACATCGACAGCACCAGCGAAAACGTGCCCGAGACGTTGCAGCGCCTGGGCGGTGCCAAGGTCGTGCTGGCCACCGTCACCAGTTCCGCCGCGATGTCGGCGACGCTCGACGGCCTTGGGCGGCGCGGGGAACTCGTCGTCGCGGGCGCCACTATGGAGCCACTCGACGTCACGCCGGTGCAGCTCATCGGCGGTGGCAAGAAGATCTACGGCCACGCTGCCGGGATCGCGGTCGACATCCAGCGCACCATGCGGTTTGCCGCGCAGACGGGCGTGCGGCCGTGGATCGAGCAGGTTCCCCTCGAACAGGCGCAGACCGCGATGGCCCGGATGCTGTCCGGACAGGCCCGCTTCCGCATGGTCCTGACAACCGGCAACTGAACGCCCCGGTGTCCCCGGTTCCGAGCGCCGTGTCCCCGCTCCAGACCGCTGTGTCCCCGCTTCAGGCCGTTGAGTTCCGGCTTCAGGCTGTTGTGTCCCCGCTTCAGGCCGTTGAGTTCCGGCTTCAGGGCGTTGTGTCCCCGCTTCAGGGCGTTGTGTCCCCGCTTCAGGGCGTTGTGTCCCCGCTCGCTCCAGGGCGTTGAGTCCCCGCTCCAGGGCGTTGAGTTCCGGCTTCAGGCCGTTGTGTTCCCGGTTCACGGCGCCGTGTCCTCTCGCCGGTCCCGGCCTGTTCCATCGTCGTGAAAACTGATCTTCGATCAGCGCTGACCTGAGCTAACGTGCCGAGCGTGGAACGTGGTGAGAACAGGGTTGAATCTCATGGATCGCTCGAGGGCCGCGTGGCCGTGGTCACCGGTGTGAGCCGCCGTGCGGGGATCGGGTTCGCCGTGGCTGCGGACCTGTTGGCGGCCGGTGCTTCGGTCCTGGTGCACTCGTGGTCGCCCCATGACGCGGAACAGCCGTGGGGCGCTGATCCCGGAGGTGACGCCGGGATCGTGGAGGCGCTCGGCGGTGAAGGCCCTCGCCTACGACAGATGGCGGCCGATTTCGCCGACCCGAGCGCGCCCGGACGGGTGGTGGCCGCCGCCGTGGCGGCGTTCGGCGCGGTGGATGTGGTGGTCGCCAACCATGCCCGCAGTTCGAACCAGACCCTCGCCGAGGTCACCGCGGCCGAGTTGGACCTGACCTGGGCGGTGAATGCCCGCGCGAGTGTGTTGCTGGCTCAAGCGTTCGCGACGGCTCATGACGACGAGCGTGCTGGTGGGCGGATCATCTTGTTCACGTCGGGGCAGCATCTGGCGCCGATGAGCCAGGAGGTGCCGTATGCGGTCAGCAAGGGCGCCATCCATCAGATGACGCTCACCCTGTCCGACGCGCTGGCCGACCGTGGGATCACGGTCAACACGGTCAACCCCGGGCCGGTCGACACCGGATGGGCAGACCCGGACCTCGCCGAGCGGGTCGGGCGTGCCCTGCCCGCCGGACGGTGGGGCCGCCCGGAAGAGGTCGCCCGCCTGGTCCGATGGCTGGTATCCGAGGACAGCCAGTGGATCACCGGGCAGATCATCAACGCCGAAGGCGGGTTCCGCCGCTGGGTCATGTAACCGATCCCGCCAAGACAGGGGTTTCGGGCAGCTCACCGAGAAGTACGGCGGCGCCACCATTCCGGTGTAGTGGGGTCAGAACGGCGGTTCCGGGGTGTCGTCGTTTCGTCGGTTGTCCTTTGTGGACCCGTCGGAATTCTGGACATCCGGGTCCAGATGGTTTCCCGTTGGGGTGGTGCGGGATCGTCCGGTCGGGGTCGTCACGCCAGGTCGAAGTTCCATCCGGCGACGTCCTTCAAGCGATGATGCCTCCGGCAAAGGCAGGTGAGATTGGCTTTGGAGGTGTGGCCGTTCTTGCCGCGCCGGAAGTCGCGGTGATGGTCTACATCGGACCCTTGTGCGGGTCGGCGGCAGTCAGGGGCCAGGCATTCGCGGTCCCGCACGCGGACGAGTTCGTCGAGGGCGGCGGGTGGCCGGTAGCGGGTGCGGCCGACGTCGAGGACTGCGCCGGAGACCGGGTCGCAGGTGATCTTCCGCCACACACTGTTCTTGTCCGCCATGATCTCGCGGGCGATCTCACCAGGGATCGGCCCGTGTCCGGCCAACTCACGACCAGTGTTGGTGATACCCAGGGCCGCGTCGATCGGGACGTGCACATACACCTGCGCCAGCACGCCAGGCAGACCCAACGCCAGATCCGCCAGTACATCCGCGCGGATTTGGTCGAGGGTGCGATCCTCGTCCTTGGGCTTCAACTTATGGGCAATACCGTCCACTTTGGCGTATGCCCCAACCCTGCTTCAGATCCGCTTGTGTACTTTCAGGCCGGTCTGACCGGGGGCGTGCTCCTCGCGCAGGACCAGGTGTTCGTCGTAATCACCGGAGTCCTGTGCCCGGAATGGTATCGGCGTGCTGGTCGGCAAGGACAACACGCGGCGCCGCAGTTCCTGGGCAAGCGCGGGAAAACCGGCGCTGCAAAGGCGATTGACGCCGGTCACGACGAACGGATCGAGTACTTCCATCCCGCTGTACCACAGGGTGCCATGCTGCAACGGAAAAAGGATCTCGTCGACATCGCCGTGGATTCCCCGTGGGCCAGTGGTCGCCGAGTTCGCGCCCACCGTCACGATGACCATGGCGCGCTTCCCGGCCAATCCGCCGTTTCCGTAGCGCAGCGTCCGACCGGTGTCCGGGTCGGTCACACCTTGGGCGAAACCCTGCACGAAAATGCGGTCGAACCACCCCTTGAGGATGGCGGGTGGGCCGAACCACCACAGGGGGAACTGGAACACCAGCGTGTCCGCCCACTCGATCTTTCGCTGTTCGACACGGATGTCGTCGGAAAGGCGGCCGGCGCGGTAGGCGCGTTCGGATTCGTCCAGGATGCTCAGGCGCGTTCGCGGGTTGTGGCAGAAGTCGTCGCCGGTGACCACCGGGTTCCACGCCATGCCGTACAAATCGGACTCCTGGTACTCGTGACCGTGTTCACGCAGCGCACGAAGTCCTTCGTCGCGCAATGAGCCGTTCAAGGATCGTTGTTCCGGATGGGCGTAGACCCACAGCAGGCGCATGTCGACCTTCCTTTCGTCGACTCCAGGGTCGGCCCTCTGCCCTTACACGTCCAGGTTCACTTTCCGGACTGGACTGTGTAGCGTGGCCTAAATGATTGATTGGCGTCGCCTGCGGGTTCTGCGCGCGGTGGACCACTACGGGACGGTCACCGCCGCCGCGCGTGCCCTGCATTTCACCACCTCGGCCGCGTCGCAACAGATCCGTCAGCTCGGCCGGGAGCTGGATCTCGTCCTGCTCGAACAACAGGGCCGCGGAGTGCGGTTGACCCCCGCCGCGCGCACTCTCCTCGCGCACGCCGACGCGATCCAAGCCCGCTGGGAACAAGCCCAGGTCGATCTCTACGCCACCTCGGACAAGCCCGCCGGGCTGCTTCGCGTCAGCGGGTTCCCGGTGGCGATCTCCACGCTGCTCGCCCCGATGGCGGCGGCGCTGAAGGCAAGTCACGACGATCTCACCGTCCAAATTCAGGAAGCCGAGCTGCGGGACAGTCTCGACCTGCTGTTCGAGGCGGGCGTGGATCTCGCGATCATCGAAGCGACCCCGGAAAATCCGCCGCTCAACGATCCGAGGTTCGACCAGCAGGAGTTACTGGACGACCCCTTCGACCTCGTCGTGGCCGCCACGCACCCGCTCGCACGGCGGACCGAGGTCGCTTTGGCCGAGGCGGCGACCGAAGACTGGATCGCTCCGTTGTCCGGCAGTACTTGTCACACCCACACCTTCTCGGCCTGCACCGCCGCCGGGTTCACGCCGGCCGTCGCGCACCGGGCGGCGGAATGGAACGCCATGGCCCACCTCGTCGCCCACGGGCTCGGTGTCGCTCTTGTTCCCCGCCTGGCGCACATCGCCGTCGATCCGCCGGTTGTGCGCATTCCGATCACCGGGAACCCACGCCCCGTTCGAAAGCTGCTCACCTGTACCCGGCGCGGTGGGAGAACACATCCCGCGGTCGAGGCCGCTCTCGGTGAGCTGAAGCTCATCGTCCCGGCCGCTCTCGCCTAACAACTCCGCCGAGGTGCTTAGCTGGAGCCTTACTGCAACAGCGATCCCAGCCGCTGGGCCGCTTCGACCACCTTCAGGCCCAGCGCCTCCTCGTCCGGCGCCTGGAACAGCGACAGGCCGATGCTGACCTCTCGCCCGGGAATCATCGCTGAAATCCCGATCACCGACGGCGCGATCTCGCCGTAGGACACCGCGAACCCGCGCTTGCGGGCCAGCGCGACCTCCTCGCGCTCGCCCTCGGACGAGGGGTTGGCCGCGAGCATCGCCAGGCCGGCGGAGCCGCGGTCGATCGGGTCCACCTGGCCGGGCCGGAAGCTCACGTGCATCCGCGCCTGCCGCGGCTCGACGATCATCAGCATGCGCACCTCGCGCTCGTTCTCCCGCACGACCAGGTGCGCGGTCGCCTGCGTGAGGTCCGTCAGTTCCTCCAGTACCGGCCGCGCGAGCGTCCGCAGGTCCTGCTCCACCGGCTCGGCCAGGCGCACCAGCCCGGTCCCCAGCGAGATCCGCTTGAACCGGTCTCGCCGGCACAGCCGGTGTGCCTCCAGCGTCCGCACCAGCCGGTGCGCCACCGTCCGGTGTATCCCGACCCCCTCGGCGATCTCCGTCAGCGTCATGCCCTGCGGGTGCGCCACGAGGAGTTCGAGGATCTGCAACCCGTTGTGCAACGTCTTCGACATTCCAGAGTCGACTTCGGGCAACACGAACTCCTCGGACAAGACGAACCCCCTTGACGACCGGTGTGACGCCACCTACTGTTTCCGTAGTTCGCACGCTGCGTGCGATAATAGCACGTTCAGCAGGCAGGCGCCAGCCCTGCGGGTGGGGCGAATCCGGGAGGTAGTCGTGGTCGAAGAGACCATTGCGGACGTCAGTGCCGAGACGCTCGTCCGCGTCCACCAGCTCTACGGCGCACAGAGCCATTTGATCGACAACGGCCACGCGCGGGCCTGGGCACGGACCTTCACCGCGGACGGCGAGTTCCACTCGCCGACCTACCCGGAGCCGGTCGTCGGCATCGACGCTCTCACCCGCTTCGCCGAGGACTTCGCGCGGCAGGACGGCATCACACGCCACGTGATCACCAACGTCTTCGTCGTGCCGGTAGGCCCGGACGCCCTCACCGTGCACGCCTACCTGCAAATCGTGCACACCCCCGCCGGCGGCCCTTCGCGGCTGGCCCGGCAGACCACGATCACCGACGAGCTGGTCCGCGATTCGGGCACCTGGCGCATCCGGCGCCGCACGGTGCGCCGGGATGACGAAAACCACCACGGAACGGAGAGTTCATGAGCGACACACGCGTGCAGCACGAGCCGATGACGGCCGTCTACCCGGAGTTCCCGGGCAAGGTCGCGGTCGTCACCGGCGCGGCCCGCGGGATGGGCGCGCGCTTCACCGCCGCGCTGGCCACCCGCGGCGTGCACGTCGTCGGCGCAGACATCAACGAAGAGCAGATGCTGTCCACCGCCGATGAACTCAACACCGGCCTGGCCACGGACTCGATCCACGAGAAGCCCGGCCTCATCGTCGGCGCCCGCATCGACGTGACCAAGCCGGAAGACCACGAAACCGTGGCGCGGCTGGCGCTGGAACGCTTCGGCCGCCTCGACTTCTGGATCAACAACGCCGGGATCTTCCCGTTCGCGCTCGCCGGCGAGATCACTCCCGAACAGATCGGCGCGACCCTGTCGGTCAACGTGGAGGGGGTGCTCTACGGCGCGCAGGCCGCCGCGCGGCACCTGGAACCGGGCGGCGCGATCGTGAACATGTCGTCGGTTTCGGCAATCCGCGTCCGCCGCGGTCGCGGCGCCTACTGCACGTCTAAGGCCGCCGTCGCGCACCTCACCGAGTCGCTCGCCGTGGAGTTCGGCGACCAGGGCATCCGCGTCAACTCGATCGCGCCCGGCTACATCGACACCGAGATGACCCGCTGGGTCAAGGAGGACCCGGCCGCGCTGCAGCATGCGCTCGACGTCGTGCCGCTGCACCGGCTCGGCTCGCCCGAGGAGGTCGTCGGCCCGCTGCTGTTCCTGCTCTCCGACAGCGCACGGTACGTGACCGGGCACAGCATCGCGGTTGATGGCGGGTCACGGCATGTCTAATGGACCGACCGCGAACCGTGAGATTCCTGGTCAAGGTGAGTCTTCGCACGCGCCGTCCGAAGGTAGTCGATCTCGGGGGCAGGGCTCCGAGCAAGGAAAACGAGAGGTAGGCACTCAGGCGAGCCCTGTCGACGAGATCGGCTGGGCGCGTCTGCGGACGAACACTGACTACCCGGACACGGTGCTGATCACCGGCGCCGCCGCGGGAATGGGCGCGAGCCACGCCCGAGCACTGGCCAGGCACGGATCGCACGTCTGCCTCGCCGACATCGCCGACGCCTCGCCGGTGGTGAAGGAAATCGAAGACGCGGGCGGCTCGGCGTCCGCGCACGAGTTGGACGTCACCGATCCAGCCGGGTGGGCCCGGGTCGTCGGTGAGATCCGGCAAACCCGCGGACGTCTCACCGGGCTGGTCAACAACGCCGGTATCTCGCGGCGGCTGGAATTCCTCGACACCGACGACGAAACCTGGGAACGCGTGCTGCGGATCAACCTGTTCGGCCCGTTCTACGGCATGAAGGCCGTCGCGGAGCTGATGCGGGATTCGGGCGGCGGCTCGATCGTCAACATCTCGTCGATCTCCGGTCAGATCGGCTACTTCTCGCCGGCGTACTCGTCGAGCAAGTGGGGCCTGACCGGACTGTCCAAATCGGCCGCGGGCAACTTCGCGAAGTGGGGGATCAGGGTCAACTCCGTGCATCCCGGTCTCGTGGACACCGCGCTGCTCGCGGGTGCCGACTCGTTCGTCACCTCCGCGGTCGCGAGCATCCCGGCCGGGCGCATGGCGCGGCCCGCGGAGATCACCGAAGCCGTGCTTTTCCTGCTGTCGGAGAAGTCCAGCTACATGACCGGCAGTGAGGTCACTGTGGACGGTGGTCTGGTGTCCAACGGCCTGTACCACCGCATCATCGCCGAGGGAGGGGATCTTCAGTGAGTGACGACTGGGACGTCGTGGTCATCGGCGGTGGCGGTGCCGGGCTCGCCGCGGCCGTGTCCGCCGCCGAACGGGGCGCGTCGGTGCTGCTGTTCGAGTCGGAAACCGAACTCGGCGGCTCGACTCAGCTGTCCGCGGGCATGTTCACCGCCGCCGGGACGAGCGTGCAGGCCGAGCTGGGCATCTCCGACTCCGCGGAGAAGTTCTTCCAGCACTACATGGACCTCAACCAGTGGCAGCTCAACCCGGGCCTGATCGGCGCGTTCTGCGCGAACGCGGGCCCCACGCTGGAGTGGCTGATCGGCCTCGGTGTGGAGGTGCCGGCGCGGGTGTCGGGCAACGCGCACATGCCCGGCCTGTGTCAGGCCGGGGTGGAGGACGTCTGGCGCGGGCACGTGCCGAAGGACCAGGGCTACGGCGTCGTGCAGGTGCTGGCGAAGGCCGCGCGGTCCCGGGGCGTCGAGGTCGTGCTCAACACGCGCGTCGAGCGGCTCATCGCCAAGGACGGCCGCGTGGCCGGGGTCGTCGCCGACGGCATCGAGGTGCCCGCCGGAGCGGTCGTCGTCGCCAGTGGTGGGTTCGCGCGGGACGAGGACCTGCTGGCCCGCTACTACCCGGCCGCGCTGCGAGCGGGGGCGGACCTGTTCGTCGTCGCCGCCGACGGCAGCCGCGGTGACCACATCCGGTTCGGTGAACAGGTCGGCGCCGGGGTCGCCGGGCAGGGGTGGGGCCTGCTGCTGCCCACCGCCTACTTCCAGCGCCTGCACCACTGGCAGTCCGGCTTCCCGCCCAAGTCGCGGGTCTACGTCAACGGCCAGGGCCGCCGGTTCATGGACGAGGACGCCTCCTACGCGGTCTCCAGCGGGATCATCGACGCGCAAGGCGGCACCGTGTGGGCCGTCTTCGACGAGCGGGCCCGCCGCACCTTGCCGCCGGGCTACGCGCACTGGAACGCCGACGTGGTGTCGGCCGAGGCGCAGGCCGGGCGCACGCTGCGCGCGAACAGCATCGAGGAACTGGCCGGGAAGGCCGGAGTCCCCGCCGACGCGCTCGTCGCGACGATCCGCCGGTGGAACGAGCAGCTTCCGCACGGGCACGACGCCGACTTCCTGCGTCACCGCACGCTCGCCAACAAGGGATCGGCGGACAACCCGGACCCGATCGGTGAAGCCCCGTTCTACGCGGCGCGCCTGCTGCCCGCCGAACTGGTGTGCACGCACGCCGGCCTGGAGATCGACGGTAGCGCGGCCGTCCGCGACGGACGCGGAGAGGTCATTCCTGGCCTGTTCGCCGCCGGTGAGGCCGGAGCCGGTGTGCTCGGCCAGCGCTACGTAGGCGGCGGAAATGCCGTCGCCAACGCACTGACCATGGGCCGCACCGCCGGCCAGAACGCCGCCAGGTGAAGCGGATTCCTCCCGCACTTATCGTATGACTCAATGACGAGGAGAGAGATGACCGAAACCACCGCTGCCGGGGATCTCGGCAGCCGCACGATCCGCAAGGTCAGCAAGAGAGTCCTGCCGTTCGTAGCGCTGCTCTACATCTTCAACTACATGGACCGGTCGAACATCAGCTACGCCCAGCTCGGGATGCAGAAAGAGCTGTCGATCACCACGGCCGTGTTCGGTACCGCGTCGGCGATCTTCTTCCTCGCCTACGTTCTGTTCGAGGTGCCCAGCAACATGATCCTGAAGCGGATCGGCGCGCGGATCTGGCTCGCCCGCATCGCGATCAGCTGGGGCATCGTCACCGCGGTCACCGCGTTCGTGCAGAACATCCCGGCGCTCTACATCGCGCGAATCGTGCTCGGTATCGCCGAAGCCGGCCTCTACCCGGGCCTGCTGCTGTACCTGACGCTGTGGTTCCGGCCCGCCGAACGTGGCCGCGCCGTCGCCACGCTCGCGCTCGCGCAACCGATCGCGATGATCCTCGGCAGCCTCACCGGCGGCCTGATTCTCGACCACGTCCACTGGTTCGGGCTGTCCGGCTGGCGCTGGGTGTTCATTCTGCAGGGGCTGCCCGCCGTGCTGATCGGCATCATCGTGCTCATCTACCTGCCCAACAAGCCCAGCCAGGCGAAGTTCCTCACCCGCGAGGAGTGCGACTGGCTGGAGACCGAGATCAACAAGGACTACCAGCCCGAGCAGAAGGAGACGTTCCTCGGGCAGCTGCGGGTCATGAAGAACGGCAAGGTGCTCTACATGGCGTTCGCGAACCTGTTCGCGGCCTGCGGGCTCTACGGGTTCACGTTCTTCCTGCCGCAGATCATCAAGCAGATGGACCCGTCGTACTCGGCGACCAACATCGGCTTCCTCGGCGTGATCCCGTGGATCGTGGCCGTGATCGGCATGCTGCTGGTGGCCCGCAACTCCGACCGTACCGGTGAGCGGCGCGGGCACGTCATCGCGATGATGCTGCTGGCCGCGGTGGGCCTGTTCGGCACCATCCAGTTCCGGCACACCCCGGTGGCCGCGCTGATCTGCCTGTCGCTGGTGGCGGTCGGCGTCGTGGGCTACCTCGGACCGTACTGGGCGCTCGCCGCGCGGGTGCTGTCCAAGGAGCACACCGCGGTCGGTCTGGCCGCGATCAACTCGATCGCCGCGCTGGGCGGCTTCTTCGGGCCGTACGTGATCGGCAAGAACGCCACGGCCGACGACGTGTCCGTGGGCCTGTACTTCCCGATCGCCTGCCTGGTGATCTGCGCCGTGATGCTCGCGTTCCTGAAGGTGACCAAGGAGAGTCGCGCCGAGGTGCGTGGCGCTCCGGAACCCAGCCAGGTAGTTTAGGTGTTAACTAACTGACCCCAGCGTTGGGTGGTGTTTCAAAGCGGCGGAGCCGCTTGCGGTGGGCCGTCCACTTGCACCGCTGCGGGTTCTGAGGTGGTTCCTGGCGAGGACAGCTCCTCCTCATGAATGGGCGTTCATGAGGAGGAGATCCCACAGCCAGGGACCGCCTGGAGGTTCCGCTACCCGCACCGCCACGCAAACCACTTCAAAAAGTCTTTAGGGTGGAGCCATGGCTGCGGGTGAACTTGACTTCTGGTCCTTCGTCGAGCTCGCCAACACCCGTCTCGCCGGCGAGTTCGGGTTCTCCCACCAGCTCGCCACCGAGGTCCTGCTGACCCTCAACCGGGCCTCCAACCTCGTCACTTACGACCTCGAAGCCACGATCCACCGGCCTCGGGGTCGTTCGTGGTCCGGCTTCCGGCTGCTGTTCGTCACCTGGCTGGCCGGTCCGCTGGAGGCGAGCAAGGCCGCGGAACTGACCGGCATGAGCCGCGCCGCGGTGTCCAACCTGGCGAAGACGCTGGTCGCGGACGGGCTGCTGGAGCGCACGCCCGGCACGCACGACGGCCGCTCGGTCCTGCTCTCGCTCACCGAGCGCGGGCAGGCCGAGATGGTAGAGGTCTTCCGCGAGCAGAACGAGCGCGAAAACGAGTGGGCGAGCGTGCTCACCGAGACGGAGCAGCGCATCCTGGTCATGTTGCTGGACAAGCTCATCAGCAACCGCGACCGGTTCCGTGGCCGCACCTGAGGGTCGGTTTTTCCCGGACCCTTGCACATCGGGGAGATAGTACATACATTAACTACATTGTCCCGGCGAGGAGGCGAGAGTCGTGGCGTACTACCGGCAGATCGGCAGCGTGCCGCCGAAGCGGCACACCCAGCACCGCACGCCCGAAGGCGGTCTGTACTTCGAAGAGTTGATGGGAGAGGAAGGCTTTTCCAGCGACTCGTCGCTGCTCTACCACCGCCATATCCCGTCCGCCCTCGTGGACGCGACCCCCTGGCAGCTGCCGGATCTGCGTACGGAGCCGAATTATCCGCTCAAGCCGCGGCACCTGAAGCTGCACGAGTTGTTCCCGGGCGAGGAGTGGAAGCGTCACGATGTCGTGACGGGGCGGCGCCTGGTGCTGGGAAACGGTGACGTGCGCCTCTCGTATGTCGTGGCGGGCGAGGCTTCTCCGTTGTATCGCAACGGGATCGGCGATGAGTGCGTGTATATCGAGTCCGGCGAAGGCGTGGTGGAGACCGTTTTCGGGGCTCTGCCGTTCCGTCAGGGCGACTACGTGATCCTCCCGCGGGCGACCACGCATCGGTGGGTGCCCAATGGCATGGTGCGGGCGTACGCGATCGAAGCGAACTCGCACATCACTCCGCCCCGCCGTTACCTGTCCAAGTACGGTCAGCTGCTGGAGCATTCCCCGTACTGTGAGCGGGATCTGCACGGGCCGACCGAGGCGCTGCTGGTCGACGGTGAGGACGTGGAGGTGCTGGTCAAGCACCGGGGGAGCACGGGGATCGTGGGGACCCGCTACGTGTACCCGTACCACCCCTTCGATGTCGTCGGCTGGGATGGCTGCCTGTACCCGTACACGTTCAACATCGAGGATTTCGAGCCGATCACCGGGCGGGTGCACCAGCCGCCGCCCGCGCACCAGGTGTTCGAGGGTGCCGGTTTCGTGGTGTGCAACTTCGTGCCGCGTAAGGTGGATTACCACCCGTTGTCGATCCCGGTGCCCTACTACCATTCCAATGTGGACTCCGACGAGGTGATGTTCTACTGCGGCGGGGACTACGAGGCGCGTAAGGGCTCTGGCATCGGTCAGGGGTCGATCTCGCTGCACCCGGGCGGGCACGCCCACGGGCCGCAGCCGGGTGCCTACGAGCGCAGCATCGGCGTGGAGTTCTTCGACGAACTGGCGGTCATGGTCGACACGTTCCGGCCGCTCGAAGTCGGCGAAGGCGGCACCGCCGCCGAGGACGCGGGCTACGCGTGGACCTGGTCCGGCCGGGGGCCCAAGTGAGCCTGTTCGACGCCTTCCTCGACGACGCCGCGGTCTTCCCACCGGGGCTGAAACCGTTGCCGGAGGCCGTGCCGGACCACGCGAAGCACCACGCGTCGGCGTACGGCGAGCTGGTGGGGCCGCTGGTCCTCGCGGCCCCCGCGCTCGCCGAGGTGGGCGCGATCGCGTCGGCGCCGTTCGATCTGGCGGTCACCGCGCCCGGCGGCCCGGCACAACTGCCGGATGCGCTGGGCCGGGCCGCTGACCTGCCGGTGCGGCTGGTCGGCTTCGAGGTCGCGATCCCCGCCGATCTCGGTGTGGTGGAGTTCTTCACCGCACTGGAGACGGCCGGCGACGTGCCGGTGTTCGTCGAGGTTCCGCGCGACGAGCGCCGCGCCGAAGTCATCGCGACCTGCGCGAAGACCGGGCACCAGGCCAAGTTCCGTACCGGCGGCGTCAAGGCCGAGCTGTACCCGGACGAGGCCGAGCTCGCCGCGGCGATCCAGGCCGTCGTGGCGGCCGGGGTCGGATTCAAGGCGACCGCCGGGCTGCACCACGCGCTGCGCAACACCGACCCGGCCACCGGGTTCGAGCAGCACGGGTTCCTCAACCTGCTGCTGGCCACCGGGGCGGCACTGGCGGGCGCGCCCGAGGCGGAACTCGTTGCGGCGCTGGCGGAGCGGGACGGCGCCCGGATCGCGTCGCAAGTGTCCGAAATGGACTCCGATAATGGCGCTGCGGCGCGTGCGATGTTCCGCTCGTTCGGTACCTGCAGCATCATCGAGCCGGTGACCGAGCTGGTGGACCTCGGACTGGTCCCGGCCTCGGCACTGAAAGGGAGCGTGACGACGTGACACCTCCTGTGTCAACTCGCGGCAATAAGAGTAAACAGCGCGCGCGCCGCGTCGACACGATCGCGGTCGCGCGCAAACTCGCGGAGGAACAGTGAGCAGGATCGACATTCCCGAGGGGTCGTTGTACGGGCTGGGGAACCTGCCCTACGGCGTGTTCTCCACGGCAGGCACGCAGCCGCGCGTCGGCGTGCGGGTGGGCGACTCGGTGGTGGACCTCGCCATCGCGCTGAACGACGAGGTGTTCGCGCAGCCGAGCCTGAACGCGTTCATGGCACAGGGATTCCAGCGCTGGGTCGAGGTCCGGGAGCGGATCACCGAGCTGGTCGCCGGTGACGTGCCGGACGCGGCGGTGCACCGCCTCGCCGACGTCCAGCTGCACCTGCCGGTCGAGGTCGCCGATTACGTCGACTTCTACGCCTCGGAACACCACGCGTCCAACCTGGGCCGGCTGTTCCGCCCGAATGCCGAACCGCTGATGCCGAACTGGAAGCACCTGCCGGTCGGCTACCACGGGCGCGCCGGGACGGTGATCGTGTCGGGCACGGACATCGTGCGGCCGTGCGGGCAGCGCAAGGCACCGGACGAGGACGCCCCGACCTACGGCGAGTGCCGTCGACTCGACATCGAAGCCGAGCTCGGTTTCATCGTCGGCACCCCGTCGCCGCTGGGCTCGCCGGTGTCCACATCGGACTTCGCGCGGCACGTTTTCGGCGTGACGCTGGTGAACGACTGGTCCGCGCGTGACATCCAAGCGTGGGAGTACGTCCCGCTCGGCCCGTTCCTGGGCAAGAGCTTCGCCACGTCGATCTCGCCGTGGGTGGTACCGCTGCTCGCGCTCGAGGCCGCACGCGTGCCGACGCCGGGGCAGGACCCGCAGCCGCTGCCGTACCTGCGGGAGAGCGAGCCGTGGGGCTTGGACATCGACCTGTCGGTGACCTGGAACGGGCAGGAGGTCAGCCGTCCGCCGTACCGCGAGATGTACTGGTCGCCCGCGCAGATGCTGGCGCACATGACGATCAACGGGGCTTCCTCACGCACCGGCGACCTCTACGCGTCCGGCACGATCTCCGGTCCCGAGAAGGAACAGCGCGGCGCGTTCATCGAACTGACCTGGGGCGGCAAGGAACCGGTCCAGGTGGACGGTGAAGAGCGTGCATTCCTGCTCGACGGCGACGAAGTGGTCATCTCGGCGACCGCTCCGGGCCGCGACGGCCGCATCGGCTTCGGGGAGGTGCGCGGCCGCATCCTGCCGGCCACCGAGGCGAATCGCTGAGCAGCCTGTTCGGGAACCGTCAGATCCCTGGTCAAGGTGAGCCCTCGACCCGCCGTCCGAAGGTACGGCGGGTTCTCAAACAAGCACTGAGCGAACGGGATCGGCCGGGCGGCCTCAAGGATTCGACGGCGTCAGCACTTCCATGATGTGACCGTTCGGATCGTCGAAATACACCGCCCGGCCGCCGCGCCAGGTATTGATCTCCCCATAGCGGTGCGGCTCATGGGGCTCGGCGTAATAGTTGAGCCCGGCGGCCACGATGCGCTCGAAGATTTCGTCGAACTCGGCGTCGTCGACCTGGAAGGCGTAGTGGTGCGGCGCGATGGTGGTGACACCACGATCGGCGAAGTCCGCGTCGGCGAAGTCCAGCGTCAGCGTTTCGCCAACGCGTACCGGCACGAAGGGGCCGAACGGTTCGCCGACGTGCAGGCCGAGGAGCTTGGCCAGGAAGGTGGCAGAGGCTTGCTTGTCTCGCGCCGGGACGATGGTGTGGTTGAGCGTGATGGTCATGGTCATCAACTTCCCGTTTGACAGCGCGCTGTCTTTTCCTGCTTAGCGCACATCATTGGAAGCCGCAACCGTCTCAGGGTGGCCGACGTTCAGATCGATCCGGTCAGGGTGTGGACGGGTGCGACCGCCCGGCTTTTTGGTACAGCTCGGCCATGTTCCCGGCGGATTGGAACAGTTCGACCAGGTTGCCGGCGGGGTCGGCGAGCAGGATCTGGCGCCCGCCCGGGCCGCCGACCACATCCGTCCGGAAGGTCAGCCCCGCGCCGCGTAGCCGGGCGATTTCGGCGTCCAGGTCGTCGACGATGAGGTGGATGCGGTTGCGGCCCGCGGTGGCCGCGTCATCGGGGGTGGCGCGGGCGCCGGAACTGGCGGGCCCCGACAGCAGCAGTCGCAACGGGCCGCGAGTCACGTCGGCGAAGGCTGGTGCGGCCATGTTGACCGTGAAACCGAGATGGGTGGTGTAGAAGTCGACGGCGGCCTGCACATCGTCGACGACGTAACGGACACTGGCGTAATCGTCGGGTTTGATCACGGCTGGACCTCCTGGCGGTTGGTGGAGACGAATACGGGCAGCAGGTGCCGGATGCGGGTATCGATTTCTGCTGCGGTCTGCTGAAAAGCGGGGTAGTTGTCTCGGTCGGTTTCTCCGGCCGTGGCCGGATCGGCGATGCTCCAATGGACCCGGTGTGGATGGCGGCCGAACTCCGGGCAGACCTCGCGAGCCTTGTCGCACAAGGTGATCACGTAATCGAATGAGCGGCCCGCGAGAGAGTCCAGGTGCTGGGGACGCCGGCCGGACAGGTCGATGCCGAATTCCTTGTGCAGCACCCGAATCGTGTTGGGATACAGGCTGCGCTTGGGCCGGCTGCCGGCGCTCGTCGCGACCACGCGGCCGTCGGTGTGCTGGCGCAGCAACGCTTCTGCGATCGGCGAGCGGGCGCTGTTTCCCGTGCACACGAACAGCACACTGACTCGTCGTGGCCGCTGCGTCGACGGTTCGATGCCGTTGCGGAGCGCGGGATGCAGCGCGGCACCACTGTCCGCCAGCGCGTCCGCGCAGCGGTCCAGATCCAGGTGGTAGTAGCTGTCACGGCCGTCGAAACTGCTGCGCCGCGCGGTGACCAGGCCACCGTCGCGCAGCAGCCGCAGGTGGTAGGAGACGACGTTCTGCGGCTGGTCGACCAGCGCGACCAACTCGCGGACCCGGTAGTCGCTGTTGGCGAGTTCGCTGAGCAACTGCCAGCGCAGCGGGTGGGCGGCCAACCGGAGGAACACCGGTGGCGCGGCTCCCTGGCCCAACGACGACATGGCTGGACCATACATCAAACTAGTTTGATGCATCAAGCCCATTTGATGCACTCGAAGGTTGGAGGTCGAAGTGACCGCTCTGGCCGAGTTGTCCGATCGGCCGCTGACCATGGCCGAATACGCCGCATTGGGCGGTCCCGACCCGGCGGAAGATTCGAGAAGCAGCCTTTCGGCTGTGGTGCTTCGAAGGCTCAGTCGAGAAGAGGCCGGCGCTCCGGAGGCAGGTCAGGTTGGGCAGCCTGAACGACACCACGTTCCCGGACCGATCTGGAGATCGACGGGGTCATGGTCCGGACCGGCGACCTGGTCGTGTTGGACAACCGGGCGGCCAACCACGACCCGGCGGTCTTTCCCGATCCGGATCGGGTCGACGTCGCACGCTCGGGCGCGGCGCCTCTCACGTTCGGGCACCGAGCGCAACTCACCTTCGGGCACGGGGCGCGGTACTGCCTGGGTGCCCCGCTCGCTCGCATCGAACTGCAGGCCGTGCTCGCCCAACTCGTGACGCGCTTTCCGGCCATGCGCCTCGCCGTACCCGTCGAGACGCTGCGTCTACGTCACAACGCGTTGACCGGCGGACTGACCGAGCTGCCCGTGAGCTGGTAAGCCGGCCCGCCCTCCGGGGAACCCCTCGGTCCCACCCGGACACTTGCCTTTCCTGAACCCGGAACTCGCCCACCCCAACCGGACACTCGCCTTCCTGAACCGGGAACTTGCGGTCTTGAACCCGGAACTGGCTGTCCTGAACCGGGAACTGGCTGTCCTGAACCGGGAACTGGCTGTCCTGAACCGGGNGGAACTGGCTGTCCTGAACCGGGAACTGGCTGTCCTGAACCGGGAACTGGCTGTCCTGAACCGGGGACACGCCAGGACCCGGCGTGTCCCCGGTTCAGGCGTCCATGTTCCGGGTTCAGGCGCGTGTGTTCCCGGTTCGGGCGTCCATGTTCCCGGTTCGGGGAGGTGAGTTCCGGGTTGGGGTGGACACTTCGCCGTGAACCGTGGGCCGGATTGCCCGGCGAAGTCGACGCGCCCCCTGCGGCGGGGGTGCCTGGCCGCGCTGCTCCGTGTCGCAGCAATATCATTTCTCGGTGATCATCAAGCGGAGTCGGTTGTCGCGCGCGTCGGTAGGGATTGCGTGTGTCGCAGGTTTTCTCGTCGTGTTCGCGACGGCATGCTCCACCGGTAAAGATGCCGTCCTTCAGGGCGGTGGCTCTGAATTTGTTTCACCGGGTGGGCGGACACGTATGCTTTACGAGCCGGCCCAGCGAAGGGCGATCAAGGAGATTTCTGGTGAAAGCGTAACGGATCCGAACGTGGGGATCTCGCTCCGCGAATATTCGGGTGAGGTCATTGTGTTGAACCTGTGGGCGTCGTGGTGTCCGCCTTGTCGTACGGAGACTTACGAGCTGAAGAAAATAGCTGACGCAACGAAGGGCGAAGCGGTCCAGGTGGTAGGAGTCGATGTCAACGACGATCGCACGGCTGCCGCTGACTTCATGAACAACTTTCAAGTGAACTACCCATCGATACACGATCCGGAAAAGAGGGTCGGCCTGGCCATTTCGGGTATTCCTTTACCCGCTGTTCCGACTACGCTGATCATTGACAAGCAGCAACGAGTGGCAGCCGTGTTCATGGGGGGAATCCTGGAGTCGGACGTTCTCCCCACTGTGCACAAGGTGCTGGCGGAGAATTGAGGAGAAAACCTTCGACGTGGACTCAGCCGATCCAGGTCGCGGTATGTAGCCATCCGGCGGCGGGTAGCGTCACGGCTCCGGTCGCGGCGAAGGGGCGAAGCGCGGTCTCGAGGGCGGCTCGTGTCCGGTTCAGCGTGTCGTCGTCGGCCTTTTGAACCAGGGCGCGCAGGTTACCGTCGAGCAGGAACTTCGCGGCGTCGGCTGCGGTGGCGGTGATCGTGCTGTGAACCTCGAACGCGATCGCGGCGGTGCTGCGAAACCCGGCCTCGGTCAGGATCCTCCGCACGTGGCCGGGATCGGTGAAGCCCGGCACGCCGGGCGTATCTGCGGCCAGGTCCAGAGTGACTCCGGCGTCCCGCAGGGCTTCGAAGACGGGATTGGCCGTCGTATTGCCGTGACAGACGAAGGCCAGGCGGCCGCCCGGTTCGAGTGCTCGGCCGATGTTGGCGAACGCGGCGACAGGATCGGCGAAGAACATCACGCCGGCCCGGCTGATGGCAACGGTGAAGGCCGCCGCTGGGAAGTGGTGTGTCTGGGCGTCGCCGGGCATGAAGGTCACGTTGGGCAGGTTCTCTTTGGCCGCGCGGAGCCGTGCCATGTCGAGCATCGGTTCGGAGAGGTCGATGCCGGTTGCGTGGCCTTGGGTGGCGTGGCGGCCGGCGATGCGGGTGGTCTGGCCGGTGCCGCAGCCGATGTCGAGTACCCGGTCGTCCGTCCTGACGGCTGCCGTGTTGAACAAGCGATCGGTGAATTCGGCGGACATCGTGTCGTACCGGTCGGCGTTGCGAATCCAGTGCGCCCCGTCCTCGCCGTTCCAGCGCGCGGCCTGGCCGTCGTTCGCGGTGGTCGATGTCATTGGGACGCCTCCGCCGCCAGCTTGTCCACAAAGTACTTGCGGCAGCCCGCGCAGCAGAAGCCGTAGGTCGTGCCATCGTGTTCCAAAGTGGACACCATCTCGCTGGCGACCATGCCGCACACCGGATCGATGAGCACGCCGGGATCATCGGGGGCCGGGGTGTCGGTTTTGGCGTCGGCAATCATGTCCAGCATGGCCGATTCGCCGACGACCCGGCCGAAGACGCCGTATCCGCCCTCCGGGACGCCGATGACCTGCACCTCCACACACGGCTCCCGGTAGCAGCGCTCGGGTTCCGCGTCGGCCAGGGAGTCGGCCAGGGAGAGTGCCCGGGTGATGCTGGCCACGAGGAACGCACTCATCGCTTTGCGCCAGGGGCCCGGCACGTACGCGCGCGCCACGTAACGCGGTGGTTCGGCCGAGCCCAGCGCACGGTCGTCGACGATCCAGGTCCCGATCTCGTGCACGATCACGTGGTTGATCGAGCCCAGGAAGTCCATCACTCCCGGGTTGGCGCTCGAATCCTCGGCGCCACCTACGACATCACGGATGGCCTCGATGTGAGTCAGCAGTTGTTTCATCGTCAGGCGTTCGGCGAGTCGGCGCAGCTCCTCGGCGCCGAACCTGCCGCGTGGGACGAAGAGTTCGAGAAACATCATTGTCTGCTCCTCCGGTGTTCGGTGGTCGATGCCTCACCGTGGCCCGGTGGTCTGTCAGACGACTTTCGTCCCGCTCTCACGCGGCGGTCAGCAGCCCAGCTGGCCGGCGACGGCGGCGAGCGCGGCGTCGCGGTCGAGGTGCCGGCCCTGGTCGTAGGCGTCCCGGTAGGCCGTTGGGCCGAGCGTGGTGCGCAGCTCCTGGCTTAGCCGGCGAACGTCGAGTTGGCCGGTGGCGGCGGCATTGCGCAACGCATGGGCGGCACCGAGGACGGTGGCGGCATCCCCGGCGGCTCCGCGTCGCAGCGTGAGTTCCGCGACGCCCACCGCGACCTGCGCGACCATCGGCATGTCCGGCAGCGACGAGGCCAACCCGAACGCTTCCCGCAGCCGCGGGCCGGCCGCGTCGAGATCGTTGCTTGCCAGGGCAAGGTGGCCCTGGCCCAACCGCAGCAACGCGTCGTTGAACCCGCCATCGCCCAGCCAACCGGCAGCCAGGTCGAGCTCGGCCGCTGCCTGCGTCAGCTCGCCCCGGTGCCGAGCCAGATCGGCGAGGAACAGCCGGGTCAGCGCCTCGGCCGTGCTCGGCACGCCTTCGTCGAGGATCGCCAGCAGGTCGGCACGGGCCTCTTCCAGACGGCCCTGCTGGGCGTGCATCATGGCCAGCCAGGCGCGCTGAACGTGATCGGTGCCGCCCAGCTGGCGAATCAGCCGGATCGACTCGCCCAGCGCCGATTCCGCCGTGTCGACGTCGTCGGCTACGCCCTCGGCCAGCCCGAGGTACGTCAGTGAAGTGGCGAGCCCCCAGCGTTCCCCGGACTCGCGGAAGGCCGCCGCCGCGGCCGCCAGGTCCCGTCGCATTGTCGATATATCACTGGCAGCGCCGGTCAACATCGCGCGCACCAGTGCCGAGATCCCGCGTTGCCAGGGATCCGGCGGTGGTCCATGCCGGTCGATCGCGGTGAGCCCGGCGCGGATGTCGTTGCCGATCAGCGCCAGCAACGCCGTCACCAGCGTCGTGTCCGGTTGCTCGACATCGTCCGGCTCGGCAACGCAAGCGACCGCAGCGGTGTCCGGTGCCCGCCCGGCGAGCACCGTGTGGAACAGGTACTGCGCTGCCACGGCCGTGTGCGTCGCGGAGGCCGGGCCCGGGACCGTTAGCGCGGTGTGCAACCGGTCTGCGGCTTCCGCGTGACCGCCCAGGATCGCCCAGAACAGACCGAGCGCGGCAGCCAATCTCCTTGCCGTTGCGGCATCTCCGGCGTCGGCGGCGAAGCGGAGAGCGGCAAGCAGGTTGTCCCGCTCCACGGTCAACACCCCGAGCCAGCGCAGTTGCCCGGCGCCGCGCAGGTGTCGCGCCGCGCGCTCGGCGAGGTCGAGAAACCACGCCGCGTGCGCCGCGCGTACCGAGTCGGCCAGACCGCTGGCGGCGAGTCGTTCGAGGCCGTACTCGCGAATGGTCGCCAGCATCCGGTACCGCTCGCCCACCAGGTGCAGCAAGGACTTGTCCACCAGCGTGTCCAGCGTTTCCCACGCGACGCCCACGCGGTCGGCGGCCTCGGCCGTGAACGAGGACGGGAACACCGCCAGCCGAGCCGCCTGCGCGCGCTCGGCGCCGGTCAGCAGATCCCAGCTCCACGCCACCACCGCACGGAGGGTCCGGTGTCGTTCCGGCGCCGAACGCGCCCCGCCGGCCAGGACCCGTAAGGGGTCGTCGAGGCGGGTGGCGAGCTGCCCGAGAGCCATCGTCCGCAACCGGACGGCGGCCAGCTCGATCGCCAGCGGCAGCCCGTCCAGCCGCCGGCACACGTCGGCCACTTCGATCGCCGCATCGTCGGAGAGCACGAAATCGGGGCGTACCGCGGCCGCGCGGTCGGCGAACAGCCTTACCGCCGGGCTCTTCTCGGCCGGTTCACCCGGCTCCGGCAGCGGCAGCGGTTCCACCGGGCACAGCCGCTCGCCGGCGACACCGAGGGGTTCGCGACTGGTGGCCACGACCAGCAGGCGCGGGCAGCGGGCCAGGAGTTCGTCGACCAGGCGCGCGGCGGCCCCGACCACATGCTCGCAGTTGTCCAGCACGAGCAGTGCCGCACTGGGCGCAAGAACCTCGGTCAGGCGCCGCAGCGGATCGCCCGAAGAGGCCGGGGGACCGACTTCGCGCGGGCCCACTGCGGCAAGCACTGCCCGTGCGACGTCGCCGGCGGCGGCCACCGGCGCCAGCTCCACCAACCACGTCCCACCCTCGATGCGATCGGTGACCCCGGCCGCGAACGCGGTGGCCAGCCGCGTCTTGCCCACACCTCCCGGTCCGACCAGCGTCACCAGCCGGCCTTCCCGCAGCCGTTCGCGAATCCGCGCCAATTCTCCGGCGCGCCCGACGAAACTCGTCATCGGCGCCCGCAGGTTTCCCCGCGGCCGATCCCTTTCCGGCCGGTTACCCCGCAACAGCGCCAAATGCGTCCGCTGCAACTCGGCACCGGGATCGGAGCCGAGCTCGTCGGCCAGTCGGCGCCGCATACGCTCGTACACCGCGAGCGCCTCCGCACGCCGGCCGTCGGCGTCCAGCGCCCGCATCAGCAGCACGCACAGCCGTTCCCGCAGCGGGTACGCCGCGGTCAACTCCGCCAACTCGGCCCCCAAGGACCAGGCCGGTTCGACCGCGAGATCGGCCTCCACCCGATCTTCGACGGCGGTGAGCCACAGTTCCCGTAACCGGACGCCGGTCGCGACCGCGTACGGCGCGTCCGCCACCTCGATCAGCGGATCACCCCGCCAGAGCGCCAGCGCTTCCCGCAACCGCTGGCGCGCCAGGTCGACATCGCCCGCCCGCAGCGCTCGCTGCCCCGCACCGGCCAGCCGCTCGAACCGGTGGCTGTCCACCGCGTCCAGCGGCAGATCGAGCTGGTACCAACCACTTCCGGATCGCACGATCCGCTCGTCCGGGAGGGCCTGCCGCAGGCGCCACACCAATGACTGCAACGCGGCCGCCGGATGGGCGGGAGCGGCTTCCGGCCAGACAGCGTCCACCAACGAGTCCGCGGAGACCGGATGCCCGACGTCCACCGCGAGCCGGATAAGCAGCGCCCGTAGCTTCGTTCCGCCGATCTCCACCACCTTGTGGTCGGCGGCCACCTCCAACGGCCCGAGCACTGACACCCGCATGCCAACACCCTGCCACGAGCAGGAGTCAGAACCGAGGCAGGAGGGCGTTGTCCCGGTTCTGCCACATCCTGCTGGCGGCCTGGCAAATGTGGCTTCCCGAACCCGGAATTCGCTTGCCTGAACCGGGAACTCGGGTGCCTGAACCGGGAACTCGGGTGCCTGGGCCGGGAACTCGGGTGCCTGGGCCGGGGACACGGGTGCCTGAACCCGGAACTCACCCGCCTGAGCCGGGGACACATTCCATCGCTGCACGGGTCATTTCAGCCGTGGGTGTACTCGGCAGTTGGTGTGGAGATATCGCGCGGCGCCGTCCGCGAAGTCGTAGATCGCGACCGTCTGGGTGTCTTCCAACGAATCCGTCGGCGGCATCAGGAAATGCGTCTCGCTCACCGGGAGCAACTCGTAGCTGATGCGGTCCGGTTTCTGGAGGAATTCCGCCTGCATTGGGTCGAGTACCAGGGTCAGGTACAGCTTTCGGCCTTCGGCCGACACTTCGTGGCGTGCGCCGGGGCGCTCGTAGACGCCTTCATATCTGGACAGGTCGAGATTCAGGGTCGTATCGGGTGTGGGCAGGTCCGGGATGGTGACCATGCCGAGGCCGGCCAGGATCTCGTTGAACACCTTGTGGTAGAAGCTTTCCCTCGGACCGCCGTTCGTCAGCATGGCGATGGCGGTGTTCGAGTCCGGCAGGATCCGGAGCCGGGCGTTCTGGCCGATCGTGCTGCCATCACTCGCGTAGACGGTTTCGCCGGGCCAGTCACACACGATGAGACCGAGCGCCCATTCCGGGCCGAACATATACGGATCCGGTACGGGTACTCGC
Organism: Amycolatopsis taiwanensis DSM 45107; assembly: GCF_000519205.1. GTDB lineage: Bacteria > Actinomycetota > Actinomycetes > Mycobacteriales > Pseudonocardiaceae > Amycolatopsis_E > Amycolatopsis_E taiwanensis. Next base: position 55,714 of record NZ_KI912599.1, read on the forward strand.
GAACGCATCATTTCTCGAATGCTTTCGGCCGAGACGACCCGCTTTCCGTTCGGCGCTGTGCCGCCGGTGAGGAAAACGTGCGCCATTCCGAGCACTTCGCGGGTCGTCGAGGTGATGCCCCCGCCGGGGCCGAAGGCGCGCGGCAGGTAGTCCACCGGTGTGATGATGGGGCCCTCGTCCAGGGACCTGATCAGGTGCCCGGTCGCGGCCCGGGTTTCGTCCACCTGCTCGCGCCAACTGTTCGTGCTGGTCAGGCCCATGGGATCGAAGAGACGATCTCGCATGACGTCGTCCCAGCGTGCGCCATCGTGCACCTCCAGGATCCGCGCGAGGATCGCGTAACCGAGCGCCGCGCTGTAACCGTGGGTATGGCCCAGCGGGAAGACCTGGGGCGCGTCGGCGATGTTCTCGATCATGCGCTCGTAGACGTCGTCGTCTTCACCAGGATTGCCGTAGGCCTCTTCGATACCGTTGGTGTGGTACAGCAGGTGGCGAGGGGTGACCTTGGCGCTTGCCTCGGGATCGGCCACAGTGAAACCGGGCAGGTACGTCCGTACCGGCTCGTCCAGATCCACTTTTCCCTCGTCGACGAGTTGCATGAAAGCCAGCGCGGTCCAGGTCTTGGTCATGGAACCGCACTGGTAAACGGTGTCCGTTGTCGCGGGTTCCTGCGTTTCCACGTTCATGACACCGACCGCGAATTCGGTGAACTCTCCGTTGTGGAGCACGCCGATCGCGGCGCTCGGGATTCCGTACTCCGCCAGGAGTTCGGTGACCCGGGCCTGGATTCGCGGTACGTCGATCATCGTGGGAGACCCACGGCGTTCGCGGCGTCCGCTTCGAAGTACTCCGTTGTGGCGTAGGCGCCGGCGTGCGTCTCGAAGAAATCCCGAACACCCTCGATGGAGTCGTGGGTGATGATGTTCACCGCCTTGGCTCCGTCCTTGCTCGCGACCGCCACCTTCCACCTGGCGCCCTTGGGGAGCTTGGCGTGTGCCTTCTTCACGCCGCTCCAGAACTTGCCTTCGTCCGAGACGGTCGATACGGCCATCACGTGCATTGTGGTGTCCTCCCTTTCAAGATGAGCAAAAGCTACGTTGCGTTTCAGATCGCGTCAACAAGATGATGGAATAAAACTGGAGTTGAACGCCAATTGTTGCAACAGGATTGTGAATAAATGCAACTGTTCCGATCGGGTCGTTGCAATGTATCGTCGATGAACGCAAAGCAGAGGGAGGTGCGCCGGTGCCGGGAGGCAGGCTGACCCACGAGGACCGTCGGCGGATCGAGGAATGGCTTGCCGACGGGCTCGGCTACGCCGAGATCGGCCGGCGACTCGGCCGGCCGACGTCCACGATCAGCCGCGAGGTCGCACGCAACGCCGCGTCCGGCGACTACCTGGCCAACCACGCGCAGCAGGCCGCCGGCCACCGTGCTCGCCGGCGCAAGCCGGCCCGGCCGGCCGAGCCGGTGGCCGAGCCGGCCGAGGTGGTGCGCGGCTTCGTGGACCAGTTCGCAACGCTGCTGGCCGCGACCGGCCTGCCCCGGATGACCGCCCGGGTGTTCGTCTGCCTGCTCACCGCCGACGCGAGCGGCCTGACGGCAGCCGACCTGGTGCGCCGGCTGCAGGTCAGTCCGGCGTCGGTATCCAAGTCCATCGGCTACCTCGAAGCCATGGAACTGGTGGTGCGCCAACCGGATTCCGGTGGCCGCCGCGAGCGATACCTCATCGACGACGATGTGTGGCTCCGGGCGTGGCAGGCCGACACCGGCGCGCACGGCGAGATCGCGACCGCCGCGCGGCGGGGCATCGCGATCTTCGGCGCCGACACGACCGCCGGTGCCCGGCTCGGCAAGATGGGCCAGTTCTTCGCGCGGCTCAGCGAACAGATGAGTGGCAGCACCCTCGCTGAGACCGTGGTGTACGACGCGCTGACCGTGCTTGCCGCCCTCGTGCACGCCAGTCGACCACTCACCCTGAACACGCTGGCCACCGCGCTCGGCTGGTCCCGGGATCGCACCACCGCCGCCGTGGACGCGATCCGGCATCAACCGGCCGTCGCCGATCCCCTTGCCCTGCAGGCAATCGGGCCGGAGACCTACACCCTCGCCACCAGGCCGGACCGCCTCAGCCCGGCACAACGCCGAGCACTCAGGAAGTGAGTCACGCGTGCTCGATATCGGCGACGCGGCACATTGGATCAGACAAGGCGATGTCTTCTCCGCGAGCCGCTTGTCCACATGGCCCAGTTCGGCCAAAGAGCGGACGCGGTTCTTCTCGCATGAACCGCGTACGCCGGCTAACGATTAACTCAACGGCGACAGGGTCCACTCACATACACCGGGCTGTCCGCCGCAGACAGTGATCATCGTGATCACGACGGTAGCCAACCGAGACCGTGATCGTCACGATTGTAGAAATTCGTTGCCCAGCGAGACTGGCGTAGTTGCCGACCTCGGCCCGGGCGCGTACTGGTAGCCGGTATGCGGATGTGTGGACGTGCGGCGCTGGCCCTGCTGCTGATGTCGGGCATTCTGGCCGGCTGCGGCGGTAACCCCGTCCCACCCGGCGAAACACAGGGCGCCAGTGCGTCAGCGACGTCGGGCGGCAGCACGCCAGTAACACCCGGCGGGAGCGCGTCCGCGACATCGGGCAGCAGTGCGCCGGTGCCGAGCACCCTCACCATCACCTCGGCTGCCTGGCCGGACGGCGGTGCGCTGCGACCCCCGTACGCCTGCGACCGGCTGGGCGACCCCAGTGTGTCGCCACCGCTGTCCTGGCAGGGCGCGGGAGCGGAAGTCCGGAACTACGCGATCACCGTGATCGACGTCGACCAGTACAACCTCGTGCACTGGGCGGTATTCGACCTACCGGCGACCATAACGGAACTGCCCGAAGGGGCCAGCGGCTCGCTGCCGGCTCCGGCCCGGGAACTCGGCAACGGTTACCGGCTGCCCTGTCCACCGCCTGGCGTCCTGCACCACTACGTGCTCACCGTGTGGGCGCTGCGCGGCCCGGTCAACGGAGTCGCCGACCTGCCCGGCGCCGCCCTGGCCATCGGCCGGACCACGGCGATCTACCAGCGCTGACCCGAACCCACCCTCCCCAACCGGGAACTCACCCTCCCGAACCGGGAACTCACCGTCCCGAACCGGGAACTCACCGTCCCGAACCGGGAACTCACCGTCCCGAACCGGGAACTCACCGTCCCGAACCGGNCGTCCCGAACCGGGAACTCACCGTCCCGAACCGGGAACTCACCGTCCCGAACCGGGAACTCACCGTCCCGAACCGGGAACTCACCGTCCCGAACCAGGAACACGCCGTCCTGTACCGGGAACTCACCGTCCCGAACCGGGACCCCGCCTCCCCGAACCGGGGACTCGCCGTGCTGAACCGGGAACACGCCGTCCCGAACCGGGGACTCGCCGTGCTGAACCGGGAACTCGGCTACCTGAACCGGGGACACGCCGGGGCCTGGCGTGTCCCCGCTCCAGGCATCCATGTTCCTGGTTCAGGCGCGTGTGTTCCTGGTTCAGCCGGGCGTGTCCCCGGCTCAGGACGGCGAGTTCTGGGTTGGGGACGGCGAGTTCTGGGTTGGGGAAGGTGAGTTCTGGGTTGGGGAGGGTGAGTTCTGGGTTGGGGAGTGGGGTGGGGTTCTGGGTTGGCGGGGGTCGCCGGATTGGGACGGCTGGGGTGGGGAGCGTGTCGTTGATCATGCCGAGTCACGTGGGTACCTCCAGGCTCGTGGCCCGCCCGGCAGGACATACGGAAGCAGGTCCGGACCTTCCCCGCCGAAAGGTCCGGACCTGCGGTTTTGCGCGTGAGCGAGTGCTTACCTCACTGACCGAGGTGGAGGTCGCCCAGCAGGCCGTCAGCGGCGTGCAGGTCCGGAACGTCGGCGACGTGCCCGACGTTGAGGTCGCTGGCCAGACCGCTCACGGTGCTGTGGAGGTTCGCGACGTGGCTGGTCACGTCCTGGTGGATGTCCGCGACGCTGGTGTTGCCGACCGTGCCCATCGCGGTGTTCATCACGTTGCCCACGGCCGGAACGTGCGCGGTGACGTCACCGACGGTCGAGCCGACCGAGTTGACCACGTCGCCCACAACCGGCGCGTTCGCCGCGAGGCCACCGACGGTCGAGCCGACCGAGCCGACAACGTCGCCGACGGCCGGCGCGTTCGCGGCGAGGCCACCGACGGTCGAGTTGACCGAGTCGACGACATCGCCGACGGCCGGGAGGGCCGGAGCGGCCGGAAGGGCGGACGTGACCTGGTCCAGCGTGCCGGACAGGTCACCGGTCGCGGCGAAGTCCCCGACCGTGGTGGTCGCGGTGTCGACCACGCCGGAGGCGGCGTCGATCGCGCCGGACACGGCGCCGCCGACCAGCGGCAGGTTGCCGAGGTTTTCGCTCACCGAGTCGGTCACGGTGTTCAGCGTGGTGTTCACACTGGACAGATCGCTGACGGACAGGTCGGACACGAGGTCGCCGCCCTGCATGCCCACCGGGGTGGAGCCGATGGCCGCGTTCACCGTGCCGAGCAGGGCGCTGCCCTCGGTCCGGACGTCCTCGAGCAGACCGCCGAGGGGCGCGCCGACCGCCGGCAACTGGCTCACGGTGTCGACCAGTGCGCCCGGCATGAGGGCGTCACCGAGGTGGTTGGTGAGGGCATCGACCGAGGCGCCGACGAGCTTGCCGTCGAACAGGTGGTCGCCCACGGCGCTGACCGTGTTTTCGAGGTCGATGGCGCCCGCTTCCAGCACCGGGCCGGCGATCGGCACGCCGGAAACGGCGTCGGCGACGCCGTCCACGACGTCGGAGACCGCGCCGAGCGCCTCGTGCGTGACGGTGTTCAGGCCGGTCTGCTCGGCCACGTCGCTGACGGCGCCGAACACGCCGCTCAGGTTGGGCAGGTCGCCCAGGATGCCACCCAGCGGGGCGGTCGCATTGGCGAGGGCGGCGCGGGCGGTGTCCAGCGTGCCGGTGACGTCACCGGCGGCGTCGAACGAGGACAGCGAGTCGGTCACGGAAGCCGGGGCGAGGTCCATGACAAGCGGCATGATCTCGTGCACGTCGGCTGCACTTACGTCGTCCAGGCCGGCGGCGCTCAGCACCGCCTGCGGGTCGGCGTTGAAGTCCGCGAGAGCTTGCGGGTCGCTGAGAAGGTTCAATGCGAAATCGTGCAGCGTCTGCACCGGGCCCATAGTCGTTCTTCTCCTGAAGTGGCCGGTAGTTGGTCATTTTCCCCGAAGGCACGAGGCCTTCTTGGTTTCCTTTCCACCGTAGGCCGGTAGGGTGCTCGTGCCATCGGGGATCACTCCCAGTCGTCGAGTGATGCCACTAGGGATTCGGGTGCTCCGCCGGCTAGGGGTACTAGGGATACGGGGGTTGTTACGAGCGCGAGGCAGGAGCCGGAGCACCGGGTACCCCGGGTGCCATCCGTGCTGCGTATCGACATCGGGGCCGGCTACGCGTTGTTCTCGGCGGCGGGGCTGTTGGGATCCCGATCGCCCAGCTCGTCGCGGACGACCCAAGGCAGGGAGGATCGCCCTTGAGCCAGACGAACCAGCTCGTCACCGGTGATGAAGCCGGCGAGCTCGCCGCAAGCGTCGCGGCCGATCCGCTCGCGCCGGTGCGCGCCGCGATCCGCGCCCCCGGCGGATACGGCAAGAGCACACTGTTGGCGGAGTTGCGCAGCTGTTTCCGGCACGCGGGCGTGCCGGTGCTGAACGTCGAGGAGGCGTTGGCCGACGCGCCCCGCTCTCGTGAGGCCGTGATCCTGGTCGACGACGCCCATCGACTGCCCGGTGGTCATCTGGAACGGCTGGTGGACCTGGCGGTGGACGAGCAGGCGCGGCTGATCGTCGCTTACCGGCCCTGGCCGGCCTCACCCGCGCTGACCGAACTGGCCGGGATCCTGGAGCGCACCCACCCGGCCGTGCTGCTCCGGCCGCTGGATCGCGCGGGCATCGTCGGCCGGGCCGCCGCGCTGCTCGGTGACGTCCTGCCCGAGGGGGAGCCGCCGGCCGGGCTGGTCGAACTGCTCGACGAGCAGACCGGCGGCGTTCAGCGATACGTCGACCGGGTCCTGCGCGCGGTGCGCCAGGCGCAGCTCGGAACCCGGCTGAAGGCTCCGTTCCAGGTGCCGCAGGCGGCCGTCACGCAGTTCCAGCCCGAGCTGGACCGGCTCGACCCGGAGGTGTATCGATTGCTGCTCGGCAAGGCGGTCGCGCCCGGTCTGGACACCGAACTGCTCACCGCGCTGCTCGGCCTCGACGTGGACACCGCGTGGGAGTTGATGGACGGTGCCCGCGCGACCGGGATGCTGGACCGAGGTGGTGCGCTGCTGCCCATCGCCCAGCGGGCGATCACCGCGCTCAGCCCGGCTGAGCGCAGACTCTCCGTGCAGCGGCAGCTCATCGAGGCGCAACGCGCGCGGGGCGGCCCGGTGCTCGCCCTGGTGCGGCCGCTGCTGGGCACCGGAGCGGGTGGCCGGAGCATCGCGGCGGCGTTCGAGCAGGCCGGGGACGAGGCGCTCGCCGAGTCGCCGCACCTGGCCGCCGAACTGTATGCCGCCGCGATCGCCGCCGGGGCACCCGCGGCCGTGCTGGCCGGTCGCCGGGCGCAGGCGGCCGGCCTCTCCGGCGACTTCGACACCGCGCTGCGCTTGGCCGACGGCGTGGTGGCCGGCGCCGACGAGGCGGACCGGGCACAGGCCGCCAAGGTCGCCGGCATGGTGCTGGCACACCGTGGCCTGCTCGGGCCGAGCGCGGAGCTCTACCGGTGGTCCGGGTCGGCCTCGGCAGCGGCGTTCGCGGTGATCGGCCTGCTCGGGACCGGTCAGCTGGCCGAGGCCGAACGGATGCTCGCCGAGGGCCGGCACAGCGGTCCACCGGTGCTGGCGACCAGTGCCGCCGCCCAGATGGCGCGAGGTGTCTACCAATCGGTCACTGACGGGGCCGCTACCGCGTTGGCCACCCTGACTCGCGCATCGTCGATGCTGGAACCGGTGGGGCAAGCGGAACTGCTGCCCGACACTCCGGCCGCGCTGGCTGCGCTGGTCGCGCTGCACTGCGGCGAGTTCGTGGTCGCCGACTCGGTGCTGGCGCGCGCGATCAGCGCGAAGATGGGCGGCACGCTCGCCGTCCGCCGCCACCGCCTGCTGCAAGCCTGGGGTGCGATGCTGCGCGGCGAAACCGTTGCCGCCCGGGAGAAACTGGCCGAGGCGAGTGGGACGCCGGGGGCGCTGGAGCCGCGCGACGCCCTGGTTGCCGCGGCCTTGCGGGTCGGGATCGCCCGCCGGGAAAGCGATCTCGGCGCGCTGCGGGACGCCTGGGAGCAGGCCAGGGAAGCGGCCGTGCGGCATCCCGCCGACCTGTTTTCCCTGCTGCCGCTGGGAGAGCTGGCGGTGGCCGCGGCCCGGCTCGGCGGGCAGGACCGGTTGGCCCCGCACCTGGCCGAAGCGGAGGCACTGCTCGATCAGCTCGGCAATCCGCCGCTGTGGGAGGCGAGCCTGCGGTGGAACCGCATGCACGCCGCGATCGTCAGCGAACAACTGGACGAGGCTGAACCCCACGCCGCCGCGCTCACCGCGGTGGCGGACGGGCACCCGTACTTCGCGGTGCTGGCCGCGGCCGCGCGTGGCTGGCTGAACGTGCTGACCGGCAACATCGATCCCGGGGAGGTCGAGGCGGCCGCGCGTGGCCTGCACGGTGCCGGGCTGTCGTGGGACGGACCCCGGCTCGCCGGACAGGCCGCGATCCGCACCGCGGACCGCAAGGGGATGCTGCGCCTGCTGGACTGCGCTCGCACGCTGGGCGGCAAGACCGCACGGCCGAGCGGCGAGGGGCCCAGCCGTGGTGACCAGCGCGACACGCTGCACACCGAGCCGCCCCGCGGGTCCGTGCACACGCTCAGCGAACGGGAACGCGAGGTCGCCGAACTCGTGGTGGATGGCTTCACCTACAAGGAAATCGGCCAGCGCCTGTTCATTTCGGCGAAGACCGTGGAGTACCACGTGGCCCGGATGCGGCAGCGGTTCGGCTGTTCCTCCCGAAGCGACCTGTTGGCGCACTTGCGACTGCTGGTAGGCCCCAGGCCGGCCTCCTGACCCTCAGACGACCTCACCAAGGCGCTCGATCAGGGGTGCCGCCGCGCGGAGCTTCTTGATCTCGGCGGGGGAGAACCGCTCGGTCAGGGCGTTGGAGATCCGCTGGGCGCGGGCGTCGCGTTTCTGCCGGAGGACTCGCTGGCCGGCCTTGGTCAGCGACATGATGATCCGGCGGCCGTCGGCGGGATCAGCGCGGCGCTCCACGAGGCCGCGCGCCTGGAGGCCGGCCAGGGTGGTGCCCATGGACTGGGGCGTGATCTGCTCGGCCCTGGCCAGCTCCGCCGCGGTGGCGGGGCCGTGCCGGTCAAGTCTGGACAGTGCGGCGCGCTCGGGCAGGGACGGCTCACCCTGTTCGGCGACCTGACGGAGGCGCCGCACGAGCAGGCTGATGCCGGTGTACAGCATTGCGGACAGTTCGTCGACGTCCGGGTCCTCAGCCATGCTTATGAGCCTAACTGATCAGACGCCGTTCCGTCTCATGTCACCGCGCGGCTATTTGATAAGGCTAGCTGATAAGTTAGCCTGATCAGATAGCCGCCGTGTCACGACAGGAGGAGAAGACATGACTCAGGTTTCGCGCACCATCGATCCGCGACGCACCGTGCTGCTGGTCATGGATTATCAGCACGGCATCCTGCGCTCTCTCCCCGACGCGGACGCCTTGCTGTCACGGGCCGCGTCCGCGATCGAGACGGTACGGTGTCACGGGGCACACGTCGCCTATGTCCGCGTCGCCTTCGATGACGAGGACTACGAACGCGTCCCGCCGCACAGTCCACTGGCGCCGGTGCTGGCCTCGGCCGGGAAGGCACTGCACAGCGACTCGCCGGCGACCGCGGTCCACGACCGTGTAGCACCTGAGCCGGGCGACATCGTCGTCCGCAAGACACGCGTCAGCGCCTTTTCCACGACCGATCTCGACGAGCGGCTGCGCGCCCGCGGCGTCACGACCATCATCCTGGCCGGCATCAGCACCAGCGGAGTGGTGTTGTCCACGGTCCGCGACGCCGCCGACCGTGACTATCGGCTCTTCGTGCTCGCCGACGCGACCGCCGATCCCGACCCCGGAATCCACGAATTCCTCACCGGACGCATCTTTCCCAGACAGGCGTCCGTGATCACGCTCGCCGACCTCGACGGCCTGTTCCCGGCTCCGGCAAAGGAGTCTTGACATGGCGGACCCGGAAGCGCCAATCCCGGCGCAACCTTCCGGCACGCCGGCGCCGAGCGACTTGGGGCGGGGGCACAACGCATTTCCGTGGCGGTTCGTCACGCCGTTGTACCTCGGTTCGGCGCTCAATCCCGTCAACAGTTCTCTGATCGCGACCGCCCTGGTCCCGATCGCACATGCGATAAACGTCCCGGTTGGACAGACGGCCGTCCTGGTTTCCGCCCTGTACCTCGCCAGCGCGATCGCGCAACCGACCAGTGGAAAGCTCGCCGAGGTATTCGGACCCCGGCGCATGTTCCTGGCCGGAATCGCGCTCGTGCTCACCGGCGGTGTCCTCGGCGGCGTCGGATCGGACCTCGCCACCCTTGTCGTGGCCCGGATCCTCATCGGCATCGGCACCTCCGCCGGCTATCCGTCAGCGATGCTGATGATCCGCCGTCGCGCCGACGCGGCCGGTCTGGCCGAACCACCGGGAGGAGTGCTCGGGGGTTTGCAGATCGCGGGCGCCGTCACCGCCGTCGTGGGTCTGCCGATCGGCGGAGTGCTGGTCGACGCGTTGGGCTGGCGCACCACTTTCCTGATCAACCTGCCCACCACGGTGATCGCCTTCGCCATGGCCGCATGCTGGCTGCCCCGGGACATCCGCGCCGACGTCCCGAAGAGACCGCGTGACATCGCTGCCCGCGTCGACGCGTTGGGCATCGCCGGTTTCGCGGGTGCGATGGCAGCCTTGCTCGTGTTCCTGATGTCGTTGCCGCACACCGATTGGTGGGCTCTCGGCGTCGCGATCGTGCTCGGCTCCGCGTTGGTCGGCTGGGAACTTCGCGCCGGCAACCCGTTCATCGATTTCCGCCTGCTCGCGACGAACCTGGCGCTGACTCGTACCTACCTGAGGCTCGCGTTGACGACCCTGTGCATCTATGCCGTGCTGTACGGGCTTACGCAGTGGCTCGAAGCGGGGCGGGGCATCAGCTCGATGACCTCCGGCCTGCTGTTGCTCCCCATGACCGGACTGTCCGCCATCGTGGTACGCCCACTCGCCCAACGGAATCTGGTTCGTGGGCCCCTCATCGTGGCCGCTGTGTCGTGTTTGGGCGGCTCGGCGGGAATCCTGCTGCTGAACGGCGGCACGCCGGTCATCGCGGTCATCGCGATCACCCTGGTCTTCGGCATCACCCTCGGCACGACCTCGATCGGCAACCAGACTGCCCTCTACACCCAGGTCACCGCCGCTCAGCTGGGTACCGCCGCCGGCCTGCTCCGTACCGCGGCCTATCTCGGGTCCATCGGCTCTTCCGCGATCATCGGGATCGTGTTCCACGAGAACGTCACCGACCACGGGCTGCACATCGTCGGCGTCATCATGATCGCGGTCAGCGCACTGGCGGTGGTCGTCACCGTCCTGGACCGGCGGCTCCGCTCACGCGGCCGCGTCGCGAGCGAAATTGATTGACGGTGCGTCGGAAGGGGACTATTTGAACGGAGGAGCAGCGAACCGAACGCCCACAAGATCCTCATACCGACAACGACGGAATCGTCTCAAGTCAAGGTTGCGCCATCATGCTCGTCAGTATGTCCGGGGCTCAGGGACGGGGATCGGCCAGCACGACTGCTGGGGGTACCTGACAGGAGATGTGCTCCACCCACACCGACTCGACGCGGGCATTCGACCACGATTCGCTTTTCATGACGTACGGGTCCAATTGCTCGTGCAGCACGTATTCCGCGCTGTGGTCGAGGCATTCCGCGGTGAAGGCGCTGTAGGCGCTCTTGGCGGGAAGCAGGGACATGTTCTGGAAGAATTCCCGCGCCGGGTTCGCGTAGAGGAACCTCGGCGTGATCAGCCCGCCGTCGTCGTACTCGTCCCAGAAATCGATGGTCACCGCGCAGAAATAGTCGGACTCGCGCCCGGCGGCGTAGTCGAGTATGACCGCCAGGTGCGCGGCGGCGGCCCGGATGAGGACGGCGTTCTGTTCGGGAACGGGGAGACCATCGAGGAATTCGACCTCGCCTAGCGTCGCGTACAGGGGCAGTTCCTCGTAGGTGTCCCCGCCCGGGGGAAGCGTCATCAGGCCGCGCGGATCCCACACCTCGTTGAGTTCCATGACCTCCCGCAGTTGCCGGCCGAACCGGGGGTCCATTTCTGGCATGCGCGCTCCTCGCTGACGTGGTCGGGCTACCACTCGTGGGTGCCCGGTGACTGGCCGCCGTAACGGCCTCCCGTCGGCCAGGCGAACCCGTGATCGTACAGCCACTGATAGGTTCTTCTGTTCCAGCCCGGGTCACTGTGCCGGAACGACCCGTCGTAGTTGAGGCCTCCGGAGCCGTTGCCGCGCCCCTGCACGTGGATCTGGCTTCCGCCGTCGCGGGGGATGTCGACCCGGGCACCCTCCAGTTCGTTGGGTATCCCGGCACCCCGCCGAACCGAGTTCTTGGCCTGGTTGATCAGCGCCCGCCGGGTGTCGTCGACGCTGGGCTCGTCCTGCCCGTACAGCTGCCGCCACGCCTCTCTGCGCTGGGCTATCTGATCGGGATCGTTGGGGTCGGTTTCGCGCAGGATCCGCTTGGCCTGCTCGTCGCACATGACCAGGCCGAGCGGGTCGGCGAGCCGATGGGGGTTGCTGACGTAGCTGCGGGGGTTCGGCCCGGCACCGAGCCCGAGGGGGTCGCTGCTGAGGTACCGGGCGTTCTCCGGGTCGTAATAGCGGTAGTGGTTGTAGTGCAGGCCGGTTTCGTGATCGTGGTACTGGCCGGGGAACCGCAGTGGGGTGTCCGCCCGGTGTGCGAGCCGCCCGAGCGCCCGGCCCCAGACCGTGGTCTGGGCATGCCAGGCGATATTGCCGTAGGGGTCCACCAGTTCCGCAGGGGCGCCGACGAGGTCGGTGACGATCGCGTAGAAAGCCACGTCGACCCATGCCTGCGGGGCGTCCTTCAGCGGAACGCGCTCGACCTGGGTGAGGGGCTGCAGGCCCTTCGGGTCGAGGTCCCACGCCGTGGCGTGCCCGCCGGAGTGGAGTTGCTCGGCCAGTTCCACGCCGTCCCAGGCGAACAATGTCTGTTCGGCGACGGATCCGTCGGCCGCGAGGCGCTGCTTGGCGATGCGGCGGCCCAGTGGGTCGTAGCGGTAACGCCACACGCTGCCGTCGGGGGTTCGGACGGCGGTGAGCCGATCTTCGGCGTCCCAGGTGAACTGCCAGGTGTCGGGCCGGCGGGAGAGCCGCTTCCGGATCCGGGCCACGACCCGGCCCTGACGGTCGTAGCGATAGTCGCGGTCGCCCGCGGCGCGCACCAGCGTGCCCTGATACTGGCGGGGCCCCTGCGCCTGTGGTTCCGCATTGCCTGGCCAGTAGGCGGCGGTGAGGTTGCCGGCGCGGTCGTAGGAGTAGCGCTCGACGCCGGCGGCGCCTTCCACCCCGGTGATCCGGCCGTGGGGGTCCAGGGTGAAGCGCCGCGTGCCGCTCAGCCGGTCCTCCACCGCGGCCAGCCGGTCGCCGGGGCGATGGTGGTAGGTGCGCTGCTGCACCAGCCGCGCCCGCGCCGCCGAGCCGAGGCCGGCCACGGTGCTGACGGTCTGGGAGACCAGACGGTCGTTGCCGTCCCAGGTTTGGGCGAGCATCGCGCCGGTGTCGAGCAGTCGCTCGGTCTCCCGGCCGACGGGGTCGTAGCCGAAGGAAACCGTGCGCCCGCCGCTGTGCAGCCGGACGGCGCGGCCGGCCGGGTCGTAATCCCAGGCCGAGCGAGCACCGGTCGGCGTCAGCCGCTCGGTGCGCCGGCCGAGCGCGTCGTAGCGGGAGGCCACGGTGCGGCCATTGACGGTTTCTGCCACCACTTGGCCGAGGGCGTCGCGCTGGACGATCAGTTCGGCATCGGGATTGACGGCGCGCCGCAGCCGCCCGACCGGATCGAATTCGAAGGTCGTGACCCCCTGGTCCGTGCGCCGCTCGACAACTCGGCCCATCGCGTCGCGGGCCATCCAGACGCTCTGGCCTTCCGCGTTGATGCGCCGGGCCACCGCGCCCGCGGCATCGTGCTCGTAGGTCACGACGCGGCCGTTGTAGTCGGTCTCCCGCACCAGGTTCCCGGCCGGGTCGTAGTCGTAGCGCCATACCTGTCCCTCGGCGTTGGTGACCGCGGTCAGCCGCAGGATGGCGTCGTAGGTGTATTCGGTCCTCGCGCCTGTCGCGTCAATGTCCGCCGCCACCAGGTCGAAACCGATGATCTCCCGCCGCAGGACATTTCCGGCGGCGTCGGCGTAGGCCGTCATGCAACCCTCGGGGTCGTAGGTCCAGCGCTCGGTCCCGCCGTCGGTCCGCGTGCGGGAGAGCAGCCGCCCCTCGACCGACCAGGTCAACATCGTGGTGTTACCGAGCGGATCGGTCACCGACGCCAGCCGTCCCAGTTGGTCGCGGGAGTAGCGGACGGTGCCGCCCACCGGGTCGGTGACCGCCACGGGCAGACCGGCGTCGTCGTTGACCGTCACCGTCTCGCCGCCGAGAGCGTCGATCCGGCGCGTCACGGCGCCGGTGCGGTCATGCGCATAGCGCGTGACGTTGCCGGCCGGGTCGGTGGCCGAGACGGTGTTGCCTCGCTCGTCGTACTCGAAGCGCCATACGGCGCCGTCGGGGTCGACCTGGGTGACCGGCAGCCCGAGCGCGTTGTACTCGGCCAGGGCTTGCGTACCGTCCGGCATGGTGACCCGGATGAGGTTGCCGTCTTCGTCGTACTCGTTGCGCCGTACCCTGCCCAGCGGGTCGGTGAGGGTCAGCACACGGCCGCGGGCATCGCGCTCAAAGGTTGTGGTGTGACCCAGCGGGTCGGTCTCGGCGACGGTGTGGCCGAGGTGGTTGAGGTGGTACACGGTCGTGTTGCCCAGCGCGTCGGTGAAGCGGGTCGTGCCACTGCCGTCCGGCGCGTGCTCGTAGGTGAACGTGCCGTTGAGATACCCACCTGCGCCCTGGTTGGCCACGCACCGGCCCTGGCCGTCGTAGCGGTAGCGGTACCACATGCCGTTGCGGTCGGTCCACTGCGTCAACCGCCCCGCGTGGTCGTATTCGAACTTCAGTGGCCGGCCCGAGGAGTTGACGATCTCCGCCAGCCGGCCGGCGCTGTCGTAGGCGAACCGGAGGATCCGGATGTCCGCACCGTTGGGGTCGGCCAGCCGCAGGCCGGTGATCAGGCCGTCCTCGGTGTCCACTGCCACCGTGTGGCCGCCGGAGTGCCGCACGGCCGACACCACGCCGGAGTCGTCTCGGTCCAGGTCGTACCGATTGCCGTTGCGATCCACCACCGCGGCCAGTTCCGCCACGCCGGCACTGGCCGCGGCGAAGCGCAAGGTAAGACCCGATTTCTGTTGCGCCACCGCGAAACCGCCGTCGTCGAGGCGGGACAGCGGCCAGCGCGGCCCGAAGTCCGGCAGCACGTGGCCGGCGGCCGGCGGATTGGCGTAGACCAGACGGATGCCGTCCTCGCCGATGAACACCACACCCCGCTCGTCGAACTCGAGCCGCTGGTCCAAGCTGGAAGCCCAGGACGGGCCGAACAACCGGCCCGCCCGGTAGGACGACAGGTGCACGCGCCGCAGCACAAGCGGTAGCACCCCGTCCAGCGCCAGGTCGGTCTGGGCCATCACCACCTGGCCGGAAGCGACGTCGACCGGATCGTTGCAGGTATTGAGATCCTGCGACGACTTGTCTGTCTTCGACGGATCCTCGGGCCGGTTCCGGCCGCCGCTGCTACCGTCCCCGTCCCCTGACTTGCCGGTCGGTCCGTCGGCCGAAGAGCCGGTGGTCGTATCGCCGGGCGTGCCGTCGGTTCTGGACGGGGTCGTCGGGTCCTCGGCGTGGGTGGTGGGGGTGTCGTGGGCGGAGGAGGCGTGGGTGGATTCGCCGGGGAGGTGGGGTTCTGCTTCGGCGGGGTGGCCGTGGAGGGTGTTCATGACTTTTTTGATGGCGGCGAAGATTTCTTCGAGTTTGCTCATCATCGGCCGTAGTTTTTCGACCGAGTTGATGAGTTTCTTGATGGTGGCGCCGATCTTCTCCATCCAGGCGGAGACTTGTTCGACGACTTGGGCGACTACGACGGGGGTGCCGAGGCCGAGGGAGAAGACTTCTTCGAGGGCGTCTTGGATGAAGTCGCCGATAGCTTGGGTGACCATGTCGCGGACCAGCCCGCGGACCGCGCCGGTGATGACGCCGACGATCTCCACGACTGTGGAGATGGTTTCGGCGCAGGTGGAGGCGGCGTTGATGTGGTCGATCTTGTTTTTGAGGTTGGCGCGGTAGGTGTCGGCGGCCGGACCGGTCCAGTTGGCGGTGTCCTTCTCGACGGTGGCGGCGAGGTCTTTGCCGGCGCTTTGGACCGCTTGGGCGATGTTCTTCCAGGTTTGGGAGTAGGCGGCGATCTGGTCGGCGTCGCCGGCGAGGTGGTCGAGGGCGTCTTTCAAGGGTTTGACGTGTTCGATGAGCCAGTTCAGGCCGTAGGAGATCAGGGTGCCGACCGGGTTCATCGCCATGGTCAGCAGGTCCATACCGGCGCCGATGGCCGAGATCCCGCCCTCGATCCAGGACCCGGACTGGACCCCGTCGTAGACACCGGCGGCGTCGTCGAGAATGTTGATCCCGGAATGCCAGGTGGTCGAGTCCTGCTTCTGCGCAACCAGCGGATTGCTCATGACAACGCCTCACTTGGGAGCTCGGGTCCTGCATGATCAGACGGAGCGGGTCGACCATCGGTTCCGCATGGGAGACGACCTCGGCGCGAGGGGGTGGATCGTGGAAAAATTGGTTGCCCGTGTGGGTGGCGGTGGATGATGATGGTGCACCCGCTTGCGGCTCGGCCTGGATGACTATGAAGTAGTACGCCGAAATGGCCCCAGGAGCCGCCCGTCGGGGAACCGATCCGGGCGGTTTCGTTTTGTGTGCTCGGGAAATTGTGTTGCCTGACGGACTTATGTCCATTGTGGATAGCGGAGGGAGGGAAGACGATGTGGGAAACGTTGATCATCCGCAGAACACTGCGGGTGCCCGCGATCGACGGGCCGCCGGGTGACGGTGCCGCCGTGGCACGGCAGCTCGACGCCACGCTGCTCGGCGTGGGGTTCACCGCTTCGCGCGAGCTGATGGAGCACGTGTCGGGGCTCGAACCGGGCGTAGCCATGGACCTCGCGGTGCGGGTGATCGCCGCGGTGCGGGAATTGGTCGGCGACCACGTGCGGCACAACTCGTACTTCATCGGCTTCCCCGACGACGTGCCGGACACGGTGGAATTCTGGGTGTCCTGCCTGCGTGACGCGCTGGCCCGGGCCTACGGTGTCAAGGTCGCCAAGCGGGAACTGCGCGCGCGGCTGCGGACGCTCCCGGTCAATCTGCTGGCGCTGCCGTGGTACGGCCGCTACCGGCACACCTACGCCGAACTGCTGGCGGCACACGACGAGCTGATCGCCTCGGCCCAGGACCGGATCACGGTGCTGCACCTGGGCGGGGCGCTGGAACAGGAGATCACCTCGCTGTACCTGCGGCTGGCCGGAAGTGTCACGCCGCTGGGCGAGGCCGATCTGGCGATTTTGGGCGAGCTGGCGGTGGAGTGCCTGGACGGCGAGCAGCCCGAGTCGGTTCCGGTGCGCGAGAACCGCGCCGTGGTCAACGTCGCTCGGCTCGCTGCCGGGCGTCCGCTGGCCGGCCTGGATACCGTCACCGACGTGCTGCGAGTCGCCTGTGCGGCATCGGCGGGCGATGTTTCCCTGCAGGCGCCGACGCGGTTTCGGTCGTTCCGGCGGCGGGAGCGGCGAGCGCTGCTGGCCGCGCTGGACCGCGTTGTCGCGGACAACCGGGGCAAGCTGGCCGACGTGACGCCGCACGCGCGGCGGTGGCAGCGCCTCGGAGAGCGCCTGCATCCGCATGAGCACGGCTACTTCCCGCATGCGCGGGAGGTGTTCGCTGTGGCCCGTGGCGACCGGAAGGCACGATCGCTCGCGGGACGGGTCGAGTTGGCCTTCGCGTCCGGCGATGTACGCCGGGCGGTGAAGCTGCTGTCGGCCGCGCCGGGCCTGCTGCTGCGGCAGTTGGACCGGGTGCTGCGTAAAGCGTCCCCGGACGACTTCGGCGAGGTATTGACGGCCCTGAGCGGCGCACTGGACGGAGTGTCCGGACGGGTGTTGTGCTCGGTGCGCGAGCACCTGGTCAACCGGGCCGAGCCGGACGCCGTGCGGGTTTTCGTCAACCGGAACCGGCGTGCGTGGACAACCGATGACCGGCGACCGCCCCTCGATGGCGCGGTGGTGGCCAGGACGGCCGGCGTGCTCGACGCCGAGCTGGCCCGGCGGCTGCCGGAGCCGGCGAGGCTGGTGGTCGACCCAGTGGTGCTTGCGCTGGCACTACCGCTGTCGGGCAAGGCGTCCGAGGGCGGGTTCGCGATCATGCCGCGTGGGTCGGTCACACCGGTACGGGGCGAACTGCTGCGGTTCTTCACCTACTGGCGACAGGCCACGCGGCGCACCGACTACGACCTGTCCGCGCTGCTGCTCGGCGATCAGTTCGAGTACGAGGGCCACGTCTCGTGGACCAACTACCACGACGGCGGGGCTTATTACTCGGGTGACATCACCGACGCCGCAAACGGGGCGACGGAGTTCATCGATGTTCCGCTCGCCGACATGCGGGCCCGTTACGTCGTGCCGCAGGTCAACATCTACTCGGGCGAGGGCTTCGACGAGGTCGCCGAGTCAATGTTCGGGTTCATGACCCGCGACCGGGTGCGGCGCGGCAGGCCGTTCGAGCCGCGCACGGTACGGATGCGATCGGACATGCGTGGCTCGGGCCGAGTCGCGCTGCCGGTGGTGTTCGCCCGCGGCGAGGACGGGTCGTGGTCGGCGAAGTGGTTGCACCTCTACGTCCGGGGCGCGTCGTGGGGAAACCGGACGGAGGTCAACCAGGTCAGCACGGCGATGCTGGTGCGAGCTGTCATGCGGCGCGAGTACCTGACCGTGCGGTACCTGGTGGAGTTGCTGCGCCGCAAGGCCGGGAGCTACACCGCGTACCAGCCGGGGATGAGCCTGGACCAGCCGGTCACGTTCGTCGGTGTCGAGCGACCCGACGGCCTGCCGGACGGCTCCGAGGCCATCACCCTGGACCGGCTCAACGAGCTGGTCCCGGAATGAAACGGCGTCCGTGAGGCTATGCGGGAACTTCCTTCTACGGTATGGAAACCGGGTTCGAATCCCTCTCCAGTACCCGCCTTCTCCTCGCGGACGACGAGCAGCGGCCCGCCGGGCGTTTTGCCTGGCGGGCCGCGAGCATCAGGGACCGGCTAGCTCACTGTGGACGACTTTCAGGCGCGTGGGTCCGGGCGCGGCAAGCGGCCGACGCCGGCGAGGCAGACCGACAATGCAGGGTTCTCGCCGTGAGGCACGTCGGGGTTGTGCCAGGACTGTGTGTAGTCGATGCCGGGTTCGACGAGATCCAGACCGGTGAAGAAGGTGGCGAACTCGTCCTTGGTGCGGGTGAGGAAGTCCGGAGTCGATGTCTTGCTGTAGTGCGCGCAGAAGGCCAGCGTGGACTCCCGGACGGTGTTTTCCGCCGGGACGGCGGGGTCCAGGCCGTCCACGGTGGCGTGGGAGATCGCGACCAGGCTGCCTGGGGCGAGGACGTCGAGGTAATGTCGGAGGGTTTGCTCCGGGTCGCGTTCCGGCGGCACGAAATGCAGTAGGGCGACGAGCAGCACGCATACCGGGCGGTCGAAATCGATCAGCTGCCCGGTGGCCTCGGCGTCGAGGATGGTGTCCGGCCGGTAGAAGTCACCGCCGACCATCGCGGCGTTGGGGACATTCGTGAGCATGTGTGTGCCGTGCGCGATCGCGACGGCCTCGTTGTCGACGTATACGACCTTGGCCTCGGGGTTGGCCGCGTGGGCGAGCTCGTGCACCGGGGTCACCGTGGGGATCCCGGAGCCGATGTCGAGGAACTGGTCGATGCCTTCGTCCAGGGCGTACCGGACCGCTCGGACCATGAACTCGCGGTTGTACTGGGCAACATCCCGGGCGTGGGGCAGGAGCTTGAGCGCCTCTCTGCCGAACTCCCGGTCGATCGCGTAGTTGTTGTCGCCGCCCAGGTACCAGTCGTAGACCCGGGACACGTTGGGGCGCTCGAGATCCACTTGCGGAGGCGTCCACGTAGGCGTGGCATACCCGGTCTCATCGCCGCGAGGGGGCATCGTGGACCTCCAAACTCTTCACAACGATCGCGCTCCCTCATATTAGCGTCACAAGACCGGGCCGCCAGGAGCGAGCTTTCGAGCCGCGTGTCCCGCGTTCCCGTCGTGCGTGTCCCACGTTCCCGTTGTGCGTGTCCCACGTTCCTGTCGTGTGTGTCCCACGTTCCTGTCGTGTGTGTCCCACGTTCCCGTTGTGTGTCCCAGGTTCCGGTCTCCCGGAAGGCGGGACATGCGCGACGTGAGTGTGGGACTCGCGCGACGTGAGTGTGGGACTCGCGCGACGTGAGTGTGGGACTCGCGCGGAACGCGTCAGGGGTGGACGGTGGCGCTCACCAGCCACGCGGTGCTGCGGAGCAGGACTCCGCCGGGTGTTTCGAATGGCCGCGCCGCGGCCACGAGCGCGTCCCGCGCGGTGTCCGGCCAGCCCGCGCCGCCCCAACCGACGATGAACTCCGCCGCCGCGGCGGCATCGGTACCGAGGTTGATCGACGTTTCCACCGGATCGATCGTCACGTCGTGGAAACCGGCCTTCGTGAGCACCTCGTCGATGCGTTCGGGGTCGGCCAGCGACTGCAGGACGGCGACCGGCTGCTCGGTCACCGCCGCCGCGATGATGCGCGGGAGGTCATTGCCTTCCGGCGGCCCGAGCGTGGTGAAGACCAGCCGCCCGCCCGGCTGCAGGGCCGCCGCGACGTTGGCGAAAGCGGCGACGGGGTCGGCGAAGAACATCACGCCGAACCTGCTGATCGCCACGTCGAAGCCGGCTTCGGGGAACGGGTGGATTTGCGCGTCGCCGGTTTGGTAGGTGACGTTGCGGATGCCTTCGGCGGCGGCGAACGCCCGAGCCTGCGCCAGCAGTGGCTCCGCGATATCGATTCCGACGGCGTGCCCCTGGCTCGCTTGGCGAGCGGCAAGCCGTGTCGTGGCGCCGTAGCCGCACCCGATGTCCAGCACCCGATCCTCGGAGCCGATCGCGGCGCGGGCGAACAGGTGTGAGTCGAAGCCACCGCTGATGACCTCATAGCGGTCGGCGTCCGCGACTCGGTCGAAGGTTGGAGAATCCATGAGAGCCCCTCTCGTCCAAAAATTCACTAGAGTTAACTCTAGTGAAGGCTCTAGCATATGCTCGGGCCATGACGCGGGCAAGGTGCGAATGAAGCGCGCCGAGAAGGCACGGCAGACGCGCCGACGGATCCTGGAGGCGGCACGAGAGCTCTTCCTCGAACGCGGGTATGCGGGAACGGCGTTGCAGGACATCGCCGATCGGGCCGGCGTCGCGGTGCAGACCATCTACTTCACGTTCGGCAACAAGCGCACTGTGCTCAAAGAACTCGGCGACATCACCGTCGCCGGTGACGACGAGCCGGTGGGGACGATGCAACGGCCGTGGTTCCACGCTGCGTTGGCCACCGCCACGGCCGACGAGCAACTGCGGGCGCTCGCTCACGGTGCCCGGGAGGTTCTCGACCGTATCGCCCCGATTGCCAAGGTGCTACGCACGGCGGCCATCATGGAACCCGAGGTTGGCGAACTCTGGGGCAAGGAATCCGATCCGCGTTTCACCGTCTACGCCACGGCCGCACGGGCCCTCGTCGACAAGCCTGACATTCGCGCAAGCATTTCCGCCGAGCGTGCCGCCGACCTCATGTTCGCGATGCTCAGCCCCGAGATGTACCTGCTGTTGGTGTGTGACCGAGGCTGGACGCCAGACCAATGGGAACAGTGGGCCTGCGACACGCTGCGTTCCCAGCTGCTGTCAACGGAGAGCCACGGGAAGTGAGATGCCGGAAAGTCCACTGTGGAGTGATCAGGGTCTGCGGCGGTGTCCTGGCCGGGTAACGGCCGAGCGAGTTGGCGGAGAGCCAGATCCAGTTGGCGGACGCTAATGGCCCCGACGCCATTGGACATCGCAGCCGCTCCTCGCGAACAACTTTGCCGTAGCCGTACCGATTCGTTGTGACACTCCGGTGACGTGAATCGTGCGGACGGCCGGGCGAGCGCGGCGGCTCGAACACCCGTGACCAGTTCCGTCACGGTTTTGGTTTCCGCATAATAAACCGGTGATTCCGCGATCTCGATTTGCGTTTTCGGAGTAATCCCGGCCATGCTTGTATTTTCCACCCATCTGGTGGCAGGCTGAATGTTTTCGCAGGACCACGCCGTGTCCGCTTGTGTGCCGGAAACCTTCTGGTGCGAAGACCGAGATCCGTGGTGATGGGCTATGAGTGAAGCGGTGACGAAGACGCCTCAGTCGAGTGCGCCCGCGAAGAAGCGATTCCTGGGCGTGGACGTAGCACGAGGAGTCGCGCTGTTTGCGATGCTGGCGGCGAATATCTACGACGTGGTCGACGAGAACGGCAACCCGACGCTTGCCGGGATGACGGTGACGGGCCGGTCGGCGACGATGTTCGTGATGGTGGCGGGCATCAGCCTGGCGTTCATCACCGGGGGCCGGCACCCGGTGCGCGGACACCTTCGCCGCGCCACGTCGGTGGGCGTGGCGGTGCGAGCCGTGTTGATCGCGGTCATCGGTCTCTCGATCGCCTACGCGTCGCCGGACCTCGAGGTGATCCTGCCCAATTACGGGCTGTACTTCCTGCTCGCCATCCCACTGATCGGCCTCCGGCCGCGCACGCTGGCCGCGGTCGCCGGCGGGCTGGTCGTGGTGGGTCCGCTCATCATTCTGGGCGCCACCGCGCTCGGCCTGCAGCCGGTGAACGAGGACGGCCCGACGTTCACCGACCTCGTCACCCACCCGCTCGGCTTCCTCCTCCAGCTCTTGGTCACCGGCGGATTCCCGGCGGTCGTCTACCTTGCCTACCTCATTGCCGGCCTGGCCATCGGCCGGCTCGACCTGTCCTCGACCAGGGTGGCCACCTGGCTGTTCGGCGGCGGGCTGGCGCTGGCCGTCGCCGCCTGGTTCGCCTCTTCGCTTCTCCTGTTCAACCTCGGCGGCCTGCAGCATCTGATGGCGCTGGCGGGCCCGGGTGCGGATCCGGCGGCGGTCCGCAACGACATTCTCTGGAACGCGGACCGCGTGCCCTCGTGGTGGTGGCTGGCCGTGCGCAGCCATCACTCGTGCACGCCGTTCGACGCCCTGCACAGCCTGGGCGTTGCGATGGCCATCCTCGGTGGCGTACTGCTCATCACCAAGCTTCGCCCGGCCCGCCGCCTGCTGTGGCCCGTGGGCGTGGCCGGTGCGATGACCCTGACGATCTACTCCGCCCACGCGCTGGTCCTGGGTTCGGGCCTGTTCGGCAACAGGCCGAACGCCCTGTACGCGGTGACGGTGGCCGGTGCGCTCATTTTCGCGGTCGTCTGGCGCCGCCTGTTCGGCCAGGGGCCGTTGGAGCGGATCGTCTCGGCAGTGTCGGCCCGCGCACGTCGCGCGGCGATGAGCTGGCAATGGCTGACACCACGCGGCCGCGGCCAGCGCGTCGGCAGCCCTTCGGCCTAGACCGTGTCTCAAAGTCCGTCTTTCCGCTCGAGGTGACCAGGGGCGCGCGCCGGAGGCCTCGGATTTGGGGAGGCAGGCCGCCAACCTGAAGAAAGCAGGGGCCACGCGGGAGTCACGGTCTGGCTATCCAAACCCGATCGCGCGCACTTTTGAACACTGCTTAGCTACACGGCGACTCGACGAGGAAGTACGGGCATTCGCTGAGCGGTTGGTGCCGGCAGGTCACCGCGTGCTGGAGGCCGTCGCGAATGGCGATCAAGCGCTTGATCTGGTCATCGACCTCGCGAGCGTGGTCAGCCAGTAGCCGGCGTAGTGCGGCGTCGGCCGGCTGGTCGGACAGGATCTCGCGGATCCGGGCGAGCGTGAACCCGGCGGTGCGGGCGGCGCGGATGCGGGCCAGCCGGCCCAACACCTCCGGCCGGTAGGCCCGGCGCAGCCCGTTGCGGGCATCGGCTTCGATCAGTCCCTTGCGCTCGTAGAAGCGCAGCGCCGAAGGAGCCAGCCCGCTGCGGCGGGCGACCTCGGCGATGTCGAGCAACTCTGCCATGTCGCTCCCGTTGACTTGAACCGCGGTTCAAGTGCCAGCCTACCGCCATGAAAGATGTACTACTCGTGGTACGCGACGGCGGCGGCACGGCACCGGCTGAGATTCGCGTGGCGCGGCGGCTGGTCGCGCACGGACACCGTGTGCGCGTGGTGGGACCGCCGACCGTCGCTCACCTGGCGGCCGGACTGGATTTCCATGTCGTCGCCGACACCGAGCCGGCTCCGCTCGCGAAGCACCTGGACGGCCGTCTTGACGGTGTCGACATCGTGGTGGCCGACTGCATGCTGTTCGGCGCGCTGATCGCCGCGACCGTGCGCGACGTGCCCTCCGCCGCGCTGATGCCGACGGTTTATCTGGCCGACCGGCTGGTCGGCTCGACGCTGGCCGCCCAGCCGCATTGGGTTCGGGTCCGAACCGCGATCAATGACGCCCGTCGCGGTTTCGGGCTCCCCGAGGTCGCGGCGGTCACCGAGCAGATCCTGGCCGCCGACCGGGTCCTCGTGCTCACCAGCCGCGCGTTCGAACTGCCGGAGGTTTGCCCGCCGGCGAACGTCGTCTACGCCGGTCCGCAACTCGACGACTCACCGCCCGGCCAGTGGGGTCCGAAGTGGACGGACAGGCCGCTGGTGGTGGTGAGCCTGAGTACCAGTGACCAGGACCAGGCCGACCTGTTGCACCGCCTGCTGGCCGCGGTCGGCGAACTGCCGGTACACGCGTTGGTCACCCTCGGGCCGGCGGTCGATCCCGCCCAGTTCGACCCGCCGGACAACACCTCTCTGGAACGCTTCGTGCCGCACTCAGCGGTCCTGCCGCACGCCGCGCTGGTGGTCACGCACGCCGGTCACGGCACGGTCATGTCGGCGCTGCGGGCCGGAGTGCCGCTGGTGTGCATACCGATGGGACGAGACCAGTACGACGTGGCCGCCCGGGTTCGCCACCATGGCGCGGGTATCAGCGTCCCCGCCGACGCCGACGTTGTCACCCTGACCGGCGCAATCCGACGGGTCCTTGCCGAGCCGGGCTACACCAAGGCCGCGCGACACATGGCCACCGCGATCACCGCGGAAGATCCTGACCGCGTCGTCGAGGCGATCGTCACGGCGGTCGGATAACGCGGTCAACGCTGCTGCCAGCCACCCCCGGGCGGCTGCTGGTACGGCCCCGGCTGCGGTGGATTTCCGGGCTGCTGCATGTTTCCGGTCTGCGGTGGATTTCCGGGCTGCTGCATGTTTCCGGTCTGCGGTGGATTTCCGGGCTGCTGCATGTTTCCGGTCTGCGGTGGATATCCCGGCGGCTGCGGATACCCGGTCTGCGGTGGATATCCCGGTGGGTACCCGGTCTGCGGTGGGTATCCTGGCTGGTACGGAAAATTCCCTGGCTGGGGGTAGCCGGGCCGCGGCGGGTAATTCGCCTGCGGCACCCGCGTGCCGGGTGTGTTGTTGCCCGCCACGACGGTCTTGAGCTTCGCGATGCCGTACAGCAGGTAACCCGCTGCCACCACGGCGCAGAGGAACCCGATGACTGTCCCGGCGAACGAACTCTTGTGCGGGTTGAGGAAACTGCCGTACAGCCTGAGATCGGCGGCAAGGAAGTACAGCAGGTAGGCCAGCGGGAAGACGACCCAGGTCAGTGGATGCCACCAGCGCACCGCCGACTGGTTTCGCCCCACGAAGATCCAGTCGGCCAGGACGGCCAAGGGCGTGAGCAGATGCTCGAACAACGACCATGCCTCGTCGAGGTCTCCGCCCATCAGGGTCAGGAACGTAATGCCGACCAAGAGCAGCAGCACCGTCAGCGCGCCCCGCAGCCACGGCGAGCGCGGCTCGTGCCGCCGTCCACCGGTGAACAGCGGGTAGGCCAGCAGACCGAGATAGGCGATCCCGGTCAGCAGGCTGGCCTGCTGGCTCAACCCCGGCATCGCGTTGCCGAGGCCCCCGGCATCGGCAACGGCGGCGCCGAAGCCGACGAACGCGAAGACCACGATCAGCAGGCGCCACAGGCTCACTCCGGCCAGTACTGCCGCGATGTTCGATCGCCGGGACGGCGGGGCCGGCCATGCGGGCTGTGGTCCTGGCTGATGCATCACGACACCCCCCAAGTCGTTGGCAGACCGGACTATAGCGCAGTCAAGTGAGTCGCGTCACGCAGCCGGCCGGGGCACGGCGGGCGGGCGTCTGGGATTGCTGCGCGGTACCGGCGATGGCCGGACAAGCGTTCCCTGGTAAGCGCATCCGTGTCGACCCGGTGTCCACAAGCGACTGTTTTCAACGTCGAACGAGTCGCTCCGCGGATAGTCTACAGTGGACGCTACGCGATCGTATGGTATGATGTTAGGCGGTGCGCCGGGAAGTCTGGTCGGCAGGACTTGGCCGGATCGATGTTTGAGGAAGACCCTTGCCCGCACCAGAACGTACCGCACGAGTTCGTGTCGACGAGTTCACCCGTTTTCTGCGCAACGAAACCACTGGCGGCACAATCCTGTTGGCCGCCACCGCTATCGCCCTCCTCTGGGCGAACTCACCGCTGAGTGAGAGCTACTTCGCCGTCCGTGACTTCCAGTTCGGGCCAGAGCAGCTGCACCTGCGCCTTTCCATTGGGGATTGGGCCAAGGACGGTCTGCTCGCGCTGTTCTTCTTCGTCGCGGGCTTGGAGCTGAAACGGGAACTCGTGGTCGGCGAGCTGTCCCGGCGCAAGCAGGCGATCTTGCCGGTGGTGGCCGCGATCGGCGGCATGGTCGTGCCCGCGCTCGTCGCGCTCACCGTCGGCTGGGGTGCCCCGGGCATCGAACGGGCCTGGGCCATCCCGGTCGCCACCGACATCGCCTTCGCGCTCGGCGTGCTCGCGCTGACCGGCTCGAACCTGCCGAGCAGCGCACGGGTGTTCCTGCTGTCGCTGGCCGTGGTCGACGACCTCGGTGCCATGATCGTGATCGCCGTGCTCTTCACCACCAAATTCAACCTGCTCGCCGCGGGAGTCGCGGTGCTGGCGTTCGCGCTGTACGCGTGGCTGCAACATCGGCGGGTCCGCACGGTGTGGCTCTACCTGCCGCTGGCGATAGTCGCCTGGATCGCCGTCCACGAGGCCGGGGTACACGCGACGATCGCGGGGGTGATCCTGGGCCTGCTGACCAGGGCCAAGGCCGACCCCGGTGAGGAGGAAGCGCCGGTGATCCGGCTGGAACACCGGTACCAGCCGTTTTCCGCCGCGCTGGCGGTGCCGCTGTTCGCGCTGTTCGCCGCCGGAATCGAGATCAACGCGGACGCGCTGGGCAGGGTGGTCACCACGGCGCTTCCGGTCGCTGTGCTCGCCGGGCTGGTCGTGGGGAAGGCGATCGGCATCCTTGGCGTCTCGGCGGCCGCCGTGCGGTTCGGGATCGCGCAGCGGCCGCGTGGCATGGGCTGGCGCGATCTCGGGGCGCTGTCCCTGCTCGGTGGTGTCGGGTTCACCGTCAGCCTGCTCATGGCCGAGCTCGCGCTCACCGGCGGCGCGGCCGACGAGGCCAAGACCGCCGTCCTGCTGGCGTCGGTGGTCGCCGCGCTCGCGGCCGCCGTCCTGCTTCTGTGGCGCAACCGGGCACACGGCGAAACCGCTTCGTCTTCCGCCGACTGAGTACGCCGTGTCCCCGGCCCAGGCACGCGAGTTCCCAGTTCAGGACGCCGTGTCCCCGGCCCAGGCACGCGAGTTCCGGGTTCAGGACGCCGTGTCCCCGGCTGGGGCGTGCGTGTCCCCGGTTCAGGACGCCGTGTCCCCGGTTGGGGCGGGCGAGTTCCGGGTTCGGGACGGCGTGTTCCCGGTTGGGACGGGCGAGTTCCGGGTTCGGGATGCTGTGTTCTCGGTTGGGGCAGGCGAGTTCCGGGTTCGGGCGAGGTCAGATGCGCTGGTCGTTCGGCTGGGCCGATTCGGGCAACTGCGCTTCGCGGACGGGCTTGGGCTGCTTGGGCTTGCGCTGGAACGTGCGGAAGATCGGTTCGACAAAACGCGCCGCGACCGGTCCGATGATCGCCATCAGCAGGACGTAGGCAGTCGCCAGCGCGGCCAGTTCGCCGGTCACCGCGCCCGCCGTCACCGCCAGCCCGGCGATGACGATGGAGAACTCACCCCGTGCCACCAGCGCCGCCCCGGCCCGGGCACGGCCGAGCCGTCCGACGCCCTGCCGCTTCGCGGCGAACCACCCGGTGGCGATCTTGGTCAGGGTCGTCACCGCGGCCAGCGCGAACGCCCAGCCCAGCACGGGCGGGATGGCGCGGGGATCGGTGTTGAGCCCGAACACGACGAAGAACACCGCGGCGAAGAGGTCACGCAGCGGCTCCAGCATCCGGGTGGCGTTCTCCGCGGTCGAACCGGAGATCGCGATGCCGAGCAGGAACGCGCCCACCGCCGCCGACACCTGCAAAGACGAGGCCAGCCCGGCGATCAGCAGCGCCGCGCCGAGCACCTTGAGCAGGAACACCTCGCGGTCCGGCGAGTCGACCACGGCCGAGACGTAGCGGCCGAACTTCAGCGCGATCACCAGCACGACGGTCACCGCGGCGAGCGAGATGCCGACCGCCTCGAGCCCACCGAGGAAGCTGACGCCGCCGAGCAGGGCGGTGAGAATCGGCAGGTAGAGCGCCATCGTCAGGTCTTCGAACACCAGGATCGACAGCACGACCGGTGTTTCCCGGTTACCGAGACGGCCGAGATCACCCAGGACCTTCGCGACGATTCCCGATGACGAGATATAGGTGACGCCCGCCATGACCATCGCCCCGATGGGCCCCCAGCCGAGGAACAACGCGACGGCCGCGCCGGGTGCGGCGTTGAGCACCAGGTCCAGCAGCCCGGCCAGTCTCGATCGCCGGAGTCCGGTGAACAGTTCCGCCGCCGAGTACTCCAAGCCAAGGAGCAGCAGCAACAGCACGACGCCGATTTCGCCGGCCAGGTGCGTGAAGCCGCCAATGTCGTGCAACGGGAGGAGGCCGCCCTCGCCAAACGCGACGCCGCCCAGCAGGTACAGCGGGATCGGCGACAAACCGATCCTGCCGGCCAGCCGGCCCAGCACGCCCAACGCGAAGAACACGGCGCCGAGTTCGATCAACGATAGCGCAGTGTTTTCCATGGGCCCCTCAGCCGTTCTGCAGGATTCTCAGTGCGTGGTCCAAACCTTCTGATGTTCCTACTGCCACCAGAAGATCGCCTGCGGTGAGCGTGAAGTCCGGACTCGGGGAAGCCTGTACCTGGCCGGCTCGCATCACCGCGACCACGGATACCCCCGTCCGTGAGCGCATCGCGGTGTCACCGAGCGTGCGTCCATCGAACGGGGCGTTGGTCTTGATCGGAAGCTGCCTGGTGTTGATGCCCGGCATATCCCGGTGCTCGTCGGTCAGCTGTGCGATCAGTTGCGGCGCGCCCAGCAGGTTGGCGAGCGCGCCGGCCTCTTCGGCGGTCAGCACCGCCGACGCCAAGCAGGCGTCCGGATCGTCGGTCTTGGAAACGATCAGTTCCAAGCGGCCGTCACGGTAGGTCAGTACGCCGATCCGGCGCCCGTTGGCCAGGGCGAATTCCTTGCGTACGCCGATTCCCGGCAGGGGAGTCACGTCCACGTTCACCCAGCCACCATATGGCATGGGTGATGATCGACACCGACATACCGGACCTATCTCACGGAACGCCGCTAAGTATTCGACGTTGCGCAGTCAGTTGTGTCACGAGAGTGACAGCCACAGCAGGCTGGCGGCCCCGGCGAGGCCGCAGTACACGGCGAACGGGGTGAGGGTGCGGGTGCGGAAGTACCGGTCGAGGAACCGGACGGCGAGGTAGGCGCTGACGAACGAGGCGATGCTGCCGGCGAGGATGGGGCCGTGGATGCCTTCGCCGAGAGGACCGAACAGGTCGGGGATCTTCAGCACACCGGCGGCGAGGATGACCGGCGTGGCCAGCAGGAACGAGAAGCGAGCGGCGTCGGTGTGGGAAAGTCCGCGCAGCAGGCCGGCGACCATGGTGATGCCCGAGCGGCTGATTCCCGGTAGCAGCGCGAGGATCTGTGCGGATCCGATGAGTATGCCTGGTCCGAACCGTTGGCGTGACAGCCGCACGTCGGGCGAGGTGTCGGTGGAGCCCACCACACCGGCTGCCGGCAGGACTTCCGTCACGGCGTCGGTGCCGGTGTCATGGTGAGCGTCGGCGGCGGTCTGGGCACCCTTGGCCGGGACGGGCACGGTGGCGGGCTGTGGCTCGGCACGCCGGCGTAGGCGCTCGCCGACGAAGAGCACGAGGCCGTTGGCGGTCAGGAAGGCCGCCGCGGGTATCGGCCTGCCGAGTGTGGTGCGGAAGAGGTGTTCGAGCAGCAGCCCGCAGACGCCGACGGGGATGGTGGCCAGGATGATCAACCAGGCCAGGCGCTCGTCCGGGGTTTTCACGCGGCGGTAACGGATCGAGGTGACGAACCCGCCGATGATGCGCACCCAGTCGCGCCAGAAGAACACCAGCAGCGCGGCGGCGGTGGCGACGTGCAGGCCGACGATGAACGCCAGGTAGGGCGATTCCGGGGCGGAAACGTCGAGGTCATGCGCCCACTGCCCGCCGATCAGCGCCGGGATCAGAACGCTGTGGCCCAGGCTGGAGACGGGAAACAGCTCGGTGACGCCCTGGAAGGCGCCGACGACGATCGCTTCGAGGTAGGTCAGGCTCATGGAAGTCGTCCTTCGACGGGGCTTCAGCTGGACTTTCTCCTGGCCCGCAGCAGTTCGCGTGCGACGGGAACAAGGGACAGCAACACGATGATCGCGATGATCGGCAGCAGGTAGGCGTCGATGCCGGGAATCTGGTTGCCAAGACCGTATCCGGCGAGCGTGACACCGAGCGACCAGACCAGCCCGCCGGCGACCTGCCAGAGCGTGAACGTCCGCGCCGGCACTCGCAGCGCGCCCGCGAGCGGGTTGAGCACGGTGCGTACCAGCGGGATGAAGCGGGCGAGCACCACGGCCTTGCCGACGCCGTAACGATCGAGGGCTTCACGCGCCCGGACGACCGCGGCGTGCAGGCGTGGCCGGTCCGGCCGGTCGAGGAGTGCGGGGCCGGCACGGCGGCCGATCAGGTAGCCGGTCTGCGCGCCGAGCAGGGCACCGGCCGCGGCGGCGACGAGCACCCACGGCAGGGACAGGTGCAGCGCGGCCGAGGAGCTGGTCGCGCAGAGCAACCCGGCGGTGAACAACAGCGAGTCACCGGGCAGGAAGAACCCGATCAGCAGCCCGGTTTCGGCGAACAGGACAACGGCCACGCCGAGCGGGCCGAAGGTGTCCAGCAGGCTGTGCGGGTCCAGCGGGTTCAAGGCGAGAAGGTGCACGACCGCAGTGTTCCGGGACCAGGGTTAACGGATGGCTAACCCGCGCCGCTAGCGTTGCTACGGATGCTATCGGTAGCAAATCACCCTTGCTCCAAAACGAGGGGGCACCGGGGCAAACGGTCTCTAGTCGACAGGCAGTAGCAGGGTGAAGGTGGGCGGGACGGGACGGGAGAGCCAGAGGCGTCCGCCTTCGGCTTCGGCAAGGCTGCGGGCCAGTGCGAGCCCGATGCCGCGCCCGGTCGCGGGTTCCCGCCGCCGGGCGAACGGGTCGAATTCCGGGTCGATGCCGCTGCCTTCGTCGGAAACGTCCACGGCCAAGGCGTGGCCGGCGTCGCGTGCCGTGACGGTGACGGTTCCCTGGCCGTGGGCGACCGCGTTGTCCAGCAGGACCACGAGGATCTGGCGGATCGCCGCGGCCGAGGCGCGGGGCGGCGGTGCGTTGTCGGCGGTTATGCGGAGGTGACGGTCCTGCGCGGCGAGCAGTCCGAGCCAGCCCTGCTCGACCTCCGCGAGCAGGGCGGTCAGGTCGGCCGTCTCGCCGGGGGAGCGGCCGGTGCCGCGGGCGAGCGCGAGCAGGTCGGTGATGGTGCGCTCGAGCCGGTCCGCGGTGTCGATCCCGTCACGTAGAGCGGCGCGCGCGTCGGCGTCCGGGGCGTCGAGCGCGGCCTCGAGCTGGAGCCGGAGCCCGGACAGCGGCGTGCGCAACTGGTGGGAGGCGTTCGCCGAAAATGCCCGTTCCCGGTCGATCATCTCGCCGATGCGCTGTGCGGTGCTGTCCAGGGACGAGCCCACCGAGTCTATTTCGGACACTCCCGCGGGCCGGGTGCGGACCGTGAAGTCGCCCTCGCCCAGCCGGCGGGCGGCCCGCGACAGCTCCTCGAGCGGGTGGGCCAGCCGGGCCGCCATCCGGCGGGCGACCAGCCAGGTCAGGGCCAGCGCCGCGACGGCCAGCCCCAGCATCGCCAGCCAGGTCAGGCCGGTCCGGAGATAGAACTCGCCGCGCGAGGTCGCCGCGCGAACGACCCCGACAAGGGCACCATTGTCGGAGACCGGGATGGCGAAGATGAGGCTTCCGTCGGCGTCACCACGGGCCGGGCCTTTCCCGCGGGAGCGGATGACGACATCGTCGGCGGTGACCGGGCCGGAACCGGCCAGCCGCCGGCCGTCCGGGGCGTAGACGGCGAGGCTGATATCGCTTTCGGTGTCGGGGAGCTGAATGGCCGGCGCTGGGGCGGTGAGCTCACCCGCGATGCTCAGCGCGGCTGAGGTGGCGACCCGTTCCAGATCCGTGCGCTCGTCGTCGCGGTAGTACTTGGTGACCGCGACCGCCAGCGGCAGTCCGAACAGGCTGATCGCGAGCAGCGCGGCGGCCAGTGTCAGCGCGACGATCCGCTTGCGCACTCGTCCTCCCCCCAACGGTCCAACCGGTAGCCGTGGCCGCGCAGCGTGGAGATCCGGGGCGCCCGGCCGGGTTGGGCGGCCTCGGCGAGCTTGCGCCGCAGCATGGCGATGTGCACGTCGAGCGTTTTCGTCGAGCCGTGCCAGTGGGCGTCCCACACCTCGGTCATCAGCGTGTCCCGGCTCACCGCCGTCCCCGGGTTCTGGGCGAGCCGGGCCAGCAGGTCGAATTCCTTGGCCCGTAACGGGATCTCGCGATCGTCGAGGAAGACCCGCCGGGCGGGGAGGTCGATGCGCAGGCCGCCCACCGCGATCTCGTCCAGGACGGCCGGGCCGGCCGGGCCCCGGCGTAGGTGCGCCCGGACGCGGGCGAGCAACTCGGCCAGCCGGACGGGCTTGGTGAGATAGTCGTCGGCGCCGGCCTCCAGCCCGACGATCACGTCCATCTCCTCGTGGCGGGCGGTGAGGATCACCAGCACGGCCAGGGGCTGCCCGGCGCGCAGCCGCCGGCAGACGTCGACGCCGTCGAGGTCGGGCAGGCCGAGATCGAGCAGCACCAGGTCGAAGTGCTCGGCCGCGGCGGCCGCCAGACCCCCGCGCCCGCCGCGCTCCCACCGCACCGTGAAGCCGTGGCGGCGCAGGCTCGACTCCAGCACACCCCCGATGGTCTCGTCGTCCTCGATTATCAGCAGTCGTGCCACAGCGGCACACTAAACCCGTCACGCCTGGTCTTCGGCGATCTTCCGCAGTCCGTCGACGGTCTTGGCGATTCGCCGCCGGCGGGTCTGGTCCGTCTTCGCGCCGTCGATCGCGAGCACGTACCGGCGTTTTTCGCTGTAGGACAAGGCGTCGAAGGCGCGGCGGGCGGCGGGATCGAGTGCGGCGGCCAGGTCGTCGGGCACGGTGACGGTCCGCGGCTCGGTATCCAGCGTGAGTTCGACGTCCACCTCGTCGCCCGCGGCGACACCGGCGGCGGCTCGGACCTCCGCGCTGACCGGGATCATCGACTTCCCGCCCATCGACCCGATGCTGCTGCGGTAGGTGTGGTCGTTGAGGCGCACCCGCACCTTCGGCCGCTTGCCCGACCCGAGTCCCGCCACGATCTCGGGCGGAACCTCGATGCCGGTGGCCGACTTGCCGTTCAACTGCACGGTCGTGTGGAACCTCATCACTTCGCCTCGGCTTCCGTCGCGCCCTTGACGCCGGCGTAGGAGTACAGGTGCACGGACAGCGCCGCGAGCCATGACCAGGCGATGAGCACGGCGGCGGTGAAGGCCAGCGTCGTGGCAACGTCACCGGACCCGGAGGCGATGCCGGCGAATCCGGCCAGGAACAGCACCCCGGTCACCGCCGAGTACACCGCCCAGCCGCGCCGGCCCTCCTTGGCGAAACGGCGGGCGAACACGCCGCACGCGGCGATCAACGCGAGAAACCCGATCGCCCCGGCGAACATGTGGGCCGTTCCGTGCCAGCTGATCGTGGTGGGCCGGTCCGGTGCGCCGGCCGGGAAGCCGAACGCCGGGTCGGCCGTGAACGCGCCGGCCGCGATCAGGCCGATCCCGTACCCGCCGACCAGCAGCGGCCCCCACTTGCCGCCGCGCTCGCCGGAGAGGGCGCGCCGCATGCCGATCGCCGCCGCGAGCACCATCAGCCCGCTGAGGGCGAAGTTCGTGATCTGAATCCAGCCGAGGCCGCCGTTGGCGAGCAAGCTGATGTCGTGGCGGGTGGGGTCGAAC
This sequence comes from Amycolatopsis taiwanensis DSM 45107, assembly GCF_000519205.1. GTDB lineage: Bacteria > Actinomycetota > Actinomycetes > Mycobacteriales > Pseudonocardiaceae > Amycolatopsis_E > Amycolatopsis_E taiwanensis. The sequence goes on from NZ_KI912599.1 coordinate 89,665, forward strand.
CCGGATCTCGTGGCCGCCTGCACCGCGGCGGTCACGACATAGACCGCACCGGCCAGCACCCCGTACCCCAGCAGGCTCTTGGTCACCCGCGTTCGCGGGTCGCAGGAGATCGCCGCCGGTTTTTCCATGACTGTCGCGTTCATCATCCGCACCTTTCCGGTTCCGCGGTCGAGTACTGGGCGGTACGGTACTCTCGCGAGTACTGATCCGTCTAGTACTATCCGGTTCATGGAACAGAAGAGCACGCCCGTCCGGGGCGTCACCGAAGTCCAGTCGGAGGGCGGCCGCTCCGCCCGGAAGCGCCGGGCGATCATCGAAGAGGCGACCGCGCTGTTCCTGCGCAACGGCTATCAGGGCACCAGCATGGACGAGGTCGCGGCGCGGGCCGCGGTGTCGAAGCAGACGGTGTACAAGAACTTCGCCGACAAGGAACAGTTGTTCACCGAGATCATCCGGGGCGTCGCCGACAGATCCGAAGATGTCCTCGACGAGTTGGGCGTGGTACTTCGCGCCGCCGACGCCAAAACCGGCGACGACCTCGAGCGCGTGCTCACGGAACTGGCCGTGCGCTACCTGAGCGCGGTGCTGCAACCGCAGGTGCTGCGACTGCGCAGGCTGGTGATCGCCGAAGCCGACCGGTTCCCCGAGCTGGCGCGTTACTACTACGAAAAAGCCCCGGTGCGGGCCGTCCAAATTCTCGCCGCAGAGCTGCGGGCCTACGCCGAACGTGGCCTGTTGCAAGTCGCGGACCCGGCCCTGGCCGCCAACACGTTCGCCTACCTGGTGTTGGCGATCCCTCAGGACAGGGCCCTGTTCCATCCAGGTGAGGAACCCCGCGCGGAGGAATACGAACGGATCGCGAAGGAAGCCGTCCGGGTCTTCCTCGCGGCCCACCGCTGAGCGGGCGAAAAATTACTCGAAGGCGCTGAAGGTCGTTTCCGCGCGGTCGCGGGTTGAATACATCTGCCATGCGGTGTCGGCGATGTCGTCGGGGTTGAGCGAGTTGGCTCCGACATCGCCGAACCGCGCGGGTTGCGATGTGACCATTTGGTGGATATCGCCGCGTTCGATGAGCCCACCGATGGTCAGGGCGCCGGCGTAGATGCCCTTGCCGGCCAGTGCCGCGTTGAGAGTCAGGGCGTAGTTGCGCAGCGCCGCGGACGCGACGGCGAGGGAGCCCAGGGCCGGCATGGGCCGGACGGCGCTGACTCCGCCGGCGAACAGCAGGCCGCCGGCTCCGCGGGCGAGCATGCCGGGCAGGACCCGGCCCACCACGTCGATCGCCGGGTAGACCCAGGTCATGGCCTGTGCGACGTCCGCGGAGGAGATCTCGGTGATCGGTTTCGGCAGCAAGCCCTGGTCGGCCGGTCCGTAGTACAGCAGATCGATGCTCCCGAACCGTTCCTCGATCTTGTCCAGGATGGCCAGGACCTGGTCCTTGTCGTAGACGTCGGCGACGAACGACTCGGCGGTGACACCGGCCTCGGCCAGTTCGGCCAGGTACCCGGCGTGCCGGGCGCCACTCCGTGAGATCACCGCGACGGCGTGGCCCGCACGGCCGAAGCGGTGGGCGATGGACATGCCGAGCCCGGGGCCGACGCCGAGGACGACGGCGGTGGGACGCATTGGTGCGGACATCGTGACGCCTCCAGGGCAGTAAGTCGAGGGTCGCCTCGAATTGATGACCAAAAGATATCACAAGCTCGAGGGTGCCCTCGACTTGTAGGATGGCCACATGGCCGCCAGACCCAAGTCGTTGCGGGCGGATGCCGCCCGCAACCGGGACAAGCTGCTCGTCGCCGCCACCCAGGTGTTCGGCGAGCGCGGTCTCGACGCGCCGTTGGAACACATCGCCCGCCGGGCCGGGGTCAGCATCGGCACGCTCTACGCGCACTTTCCGACGCGGGAGGCGTTCTTCGACGCGATCTTTCCCGAGCGGCTGGCGGAGCTCGACCGGATCGCCGCCGCGGCACTGGCCGACGCCGACCCCTGGCAGGGGTTCGCCGGTTACCTGGAGGGACTGTTCGCGTTGCAGGCCAAGGATCGTGGGCTCAACGACGCACTCGCGCAACGATTCCCGCTCAGCCCCGAGGTTGCCGTGGCCTGCCACCGCGGCATGCAGCACGTCGAGCAGATCATCGACCGGGCCAGGCGCAGCGGGCAGCTGCGCGCCGACTTCCAGTCGGCCGACCTGGCCACCCTGATCTGGGCGATGTCCCAGGTGATCCGGGAATCGATCGACATCGCCCCACAGGCGTGGCGCCGGTGCCTGGCCTTCTTCCTGGACGGCCTGCGCGCCGGCGCCGCACATCCCATCTCCGTGCCACCGCTGACCTCGGACAACCTGATCGACGCCCTGCGCCATTGATCGCTCTCACCCGCTGGTGATGTTCCGGCCGGCCGGTACGGCGACACAGACTTTCCGGGTGAGTGATCGAGTTCGGCTGGCGGTGCGGATCACCGGTGTCGTGCAGGGCGTCGGGTTCCGGCCTTTCGTGCACGCGCTCGCCGCGCGGCTGGACCTGTCCGGGCACGTGGGGAACGACAGCACCGGGGTGTTCGCCGAGATCGAAGGCGAGCGGGCCGCGGTCTCGGAGTTCCTCGCCGCTGTCCGGGAGCAGGCGCCTCCACTCGCGACGGTCGGCCAGGTGTCCAGTCGTGAGCTCGAAACCCAGGGCACGACGGGATTCCGGATCATGGCGAGCCCGGACGGCGCCGGCGCCAACACACTGGTCGCGGCCGACAGCGCGACCTGCGCGGACTGCCTGCGCGAGCTGCACGACCCGGCCGACCGGCGCTACCGCTACCCGTTCGTGAACTGCACCAACTGCGGCCCACGGTTCACCATCGTGCGATCCGTGCCCTATGACCGTCCGATGACCACGATGGCGCCCTTCGCGATGTGTGCCGACTGCGCGCGCGAGTACCACGATCCGGCGGATCGCCGGTTCCACGCGCAGCCGGTGTGCTGTCCCGCCTGCGGGCCGCGGTTGCGTCTCGACGGGCACCCCGGCGACCCCATTTCGTCCACTGTGGAGCTTTTGCGGCAGGGTGCGGTCGTTGCGATCAAGGGGCTCGGTGGCTACCACCTCGCCGTCGATGCGAGCGACGAGGCCGCCACCGGCAAGCTGCGGAGCCGAAAACACCGCGAGGACAAGCCGTTCGCCGTGATGGTGCCCGGCCTCGCCACGGCCCGAAAGCTGTGCGAAGTGGACGATGCCGCGGAGCGGTTGCTCACCGAGCGCGCTCGGCCGATCGTGCTCTTGCCGAGCCGACGGCTCGTCGCGCCCTCGGTCGCGCCGGGCAACAAACGACTCGGCGTGATGCTGCCGTATACGCCGCTGCATCATCTGCTGCTCGAAGAGTTCGGCGGGCCGGTGGTGCTCACCAGCGCCAACGTTTCCGACGAGCCCATCGTCCATCGTGACGACGATGCCCGGCGGCGGCTGTCCGGCATCGCCGACGCGTTCCTGTGGCACGACCGCGAAATCCATATCCGCACCGACGACTCCGTGGTCCGGGCGTTCCGCGGCCGGACGCAACTGCAGCGCCGGTCACGCGGCTACGTGCCGGAGCCGGTCGCCCTCGGCGGAAAGTTCGCCCGCCACGTGCTCGCCTGCGGGGCCGAGTTGAAGAACACGTTCTGCCTGGTCAAGGACGACCACGCGGTTCTCTCGCACCACATCGGGGACCTGGAGAACTTCGAGACGCTGCGCTCGTTCACCGAAGGGATCGAGCACTTCAGCCGGCTCTTCGACATCAAGCCCGATGTGGTCGCGCACGACCTGCATCCCGAGTATCTGTCCACAAAGTACGCTCTCGACCTGACCGGAGTGGAGCTTGTCGGGGTGCAGCACCATCATGCCCACATCGCCTCGTGCCTGGCGGACAACGGCGAGGACGGGCCGGTGCTCGGCGTGGCCTTCGACGGCACGGGCTACGGCCCCGACGGCACGATCTGGGGTGGCGAGTTCCTGCTCGCCGACTTCGCCGGGTTCGAGCGGCTCGCGCAGCTGACCCCGGTGCCGATGCCCGGTGGTGCGGCGGCGATCAGGCACCCGTGGCGGATGGCGGCGGCCTATGTGGAAGATGCTGATGGCCTGGCGGTGTTCCGGCGGCACGAGCCGGACTGGGCGTCGGTGGTGGCGATGGCCCGCCGTGGGGTGAACTCGCCGCTGACCTCCAGCGCCGGCCGGCTCTTCGACGCGGTGTCCGCGCTGCTGGGCGTCCGGGACGTGGTCAACTACGAGGGCCAGGCCGCGATCGAACTGGAGCAACTGGCCGATCCCGTGGAGCCGGGCGCCTACCGGGCGGAGGAGTCGGTCGATCTGGTCGCCCAGGTCGTCGAGGACCTGCGTGCGGGCGTGCCCGCGCCGGTGATCGCCGCGCGGTTCCACAACGGCATGGCCGAGCTGATCCGGCATACTTGCGTGCGCCTCCGCGACCTGACCGGCGTCGGCACCGTCGCGCTCTCAGGCGGGGTGTTCCAGAACGTCCTGCTGCTGGACCGTGCCGTGGAAGCGTTGGAGGGTAAGGGTTTCCGGGTGCTCACGCACTCTCGCGTGCCCACCAACGACGGCGGCGTCAGCCTCGGCCAAGCCGTGATCGCCAACCGCCGCTGCCGCCTCCCGTAACCCTCCACCCCGCCCCCGCTCCAGGCTGCCGTGTCCCCGCTCCAGGCTGCCGTGTCCCCGCTCCAGTGCGCCGTGTCCCCGCTCCAGGCTGCCGTGTCCCCGCTCCAGTGCGCCGTGTTCCCGTTTCAGGCCGCCGTGTCCCTGCTCCAGGTCACTGAGTTCCCGTTGCAGGCCGCCGTGTCCCCGCTTCAGGCCGCTGAGTTCCCGTTGCAGGCCGCCGTGTCCCCGCTTCAGGCCGCTGAGTTCCCGTTTCAGGCCTGTGAATGCCCGATTCAGGACGGTGTGTTGCTGCTTCGGGACACTGTGTTGCCGATCTGATTGAATCTTATAACCTCTCGTCTCGATACGCGATCCGTCGAAGCGCTGAAGGTGTGACCGAGCGGACAGTAACTTGCTGTATCCCCACATGAATTCGGCGCGAAGCCGCCTTGTGACCAGCTTGAGCGGTCACGGCCACTTGACGAGATGCTCATAAGTTATATAGAACTCACCGCATGTCATCCTTGTCGGATATCCGGGTCGTCGACACGGCCACCCTGTTCGCCGGGCCATCGGCGGCGTCGATGCTCGGGGATTTCGGGGCCGATGTGATCAAGGTCGAGCACCCGAAGCGGGGCGATCCCTCGCGCGGGCACGGCCCCGCGGCCGACGGCGTCGGGCTGTGGTGGAAATACCTGTCGCGCAACAAACGCACGACCGCCGTCGATCTGTCCAGCGCAGCGGGGCAGGAGGTGATCCGCCGGCTGCTGGACACCTCGGACGTGCTGGTCGAGAACTTCCGGCCCGGCACCCTCGAGCGCTGGGGCCTGGGACCCGAGGTGCTGCACCAGCGCAACCCACGGCTGATCATCGCCAGGATGACCGGATTCGGGCAGTTCGGCCCGATGGCGGCGCGCCCCGGCTTCGGCACTCTCGCCGAATCGATGAGCGGGTTCGCCGCGGTGACCGGCGAGCCCGACGGCCCGCCGACCCTTCCTCCACTCGCCCTCGCGGACGGCGTCGCCGGCCTGGCCATGGCCTACGCGATCATGGTCGCGTTGCGTGCGCGTGAGCAGACCGGCCGCGGCCAAGTCATCGACATGGCCATCATCGAGCCGTTGCTGGGGCTGCTCGGCCCGCAGGTCACCGCCTACCGCGCACTGGGTGTGCTGCCGCCGCGCACCGGAAACCGCTCCAACAGCAACGCGCCCCGCAACATCTACCGCAGCCGGGACGGCCGCTGGCTGGCGATCTCCACGAGCGCGCAGGCCGTCGCCGAGCGGGTCATGCGCCTGGTCGGCCGCCCGGACGTGATCGACGAGCCGTGGTTCGCCACCGGACAGGGCCGCGTTGCGCACGTCGAGGAGCTGGACGAAGCGGTGGCAAAGTGGATCGCCGAACGCGACGCGGACGAGGTGATCGCCGCGTTCGAGCAGGCGCAGGCGGCGATCGCCCCGATCTACGACGCGTCCGATATCGTGCAGGACCCGCAGTACGAGGCGCTGCAGACCTTTGTGGACCTGCCGGACGAGGAACTGGGCAGCGTGACCGTGCAGAACGTGCTTTTCCGGATGTCCGAGACCCCCGGCGCGGTGCGCTGGGGCGGCCCGCCTCTTGGCCGGCACACCGACGAAGTGCTCACCGAACTCGGCTATGGCACGGACGAACTCGCCGAACTGCGCCGCTCGGGGGTGATCGCGTGATCCCGCCCCTGGTATGGCTCTACGTGCCCGGCGACCGCCCCGAACGGTTCGCCAAGGCACTGGCCGCCGGCGCCGACGCGGTGATCATCGACCTCGAGGACGCGGTCAGCGCGGCCAAAAAGGACGAAGCCCGCGCGAACGTGGTCGATTTTCTCAGCCGGCCATCCCCGGGCGACGGCCCCGAAATTCAGGTGCGGATCAACGATTTGGCCACCGAGCGCGGGCAGGCCGACCTGGCCGCGATCGCGGGCCTGCCGGGGCTGCGATCGGTTCGTCTGCCCAAAGTGGAGAGTCCGGAGACACTGGATGTGTTCGCGCGGCTCGTGCCGGACCCGGCGGTCGGCGCTTACGCGCTGGTGGAATCGGCGCGCGGGCTCGCGGCCATCGGTGCGATCGCGGGCCACCCCCGGGCGAGCGGGCTCGCGCTCGGTGAACAGGACCTGATGGCCGAACTGTCGGTGACCGGCGAGTCCGCATTGGACTACCTGCGCATGCAGGCCGTGATCGCGGCCGCGTCGGCCGGCCTGCCGCCGGTGGCGATGTCGGTGTACGCCAATGTGGCCGACGAAACGGGCCTGCTGCGCGCCTGCGAGCACGGGCGCACGCTCGGCATGCGGGGCATGGCCGCGATCCACCCCCGGCAGATCCCGGCCATCCGGCGTGCTTTCCGGCCCACCGACGAAGAGGTCGCCCGCGCGCGGGAGATCGTGCTGGCCGCCGAGCAGGCCGGGGCCAACGGCGCCGCCCTGCTGCCGGACGGTCGTTTCGTCGACGCCCCGATCGTGATCAAGGCACAACGGGTCCTGGAACTGGCCGGGCAGAACCCTTCCTGAGAAGTACCGGCGGCGCCGTCGCCCTGAGCGCGTTCGTGAACAGGCGGCGCGGGCTCACGCGGGCCCGCGCCGCCCCAGCCGGTAGCCACCGCTGAACTCGATGTGCTCGACCATGATCCGTTCCGCGGTGTGCCCGTCGCCTACTTGCAGCGCGCGGCAGAGCTGTTCGTGTGCGGCGAGATGGTTCTTCGCCGCGTCCGGGTCGAGCCACAGGGACGCCCCCTCCGGCACCGGATAGCTGTCGTGCAGCGAGCGGACATGCGCGCCGAGGAACGCCGGTCCGCCGATGTCGGTGATGGTCAAATGCAGTCGGCGGCTCTGCTCGCCCAGCAGTTCGTGCCGGCCTTTGCGTTCGTTGTCGACCATTGATTCGTGCAGCCGCCACAGCTGGTCGAGCTCGGCACGGGTGATCACCGCGGCCGCGAGCCGCGCGCCGAGACCCTCCACGGCCGCACGGACCTGGTAGAACTCGAGCAGTGCCTCGTCGCTGAGGTCGATCACGGTGGCCCCGTGATGCCGCTCGTAGCTGATGAGCCGGTCCCGCTCCAGCCGCCGGAACGCCTCGCGCACCGGTGTGATCGACACGCCGAGGCGCTCGGCCACCGCCGTCGCACGCAGCGGCGTGCCGCCGGGGATCTCCGCGTTCCGGATCTCCCTGGACAGCCGGTGATAGACGTAGTCCGCCTTGCTCATCGGCGCTTCGGTGTCACTCACCTGGCCTCCCTGTCGTCGCCGGCGGACCACCCCGCCGCCGAGTTCAAGTTATAAGATACGGCTACGCCCCGCGGCCGCGCGCCCGAAGCTTCACCAGCGGCAGGTACACCTCGTCGAGGATCTCGACGAGCACGTCGTCAGGTGCAGTCGGGACTCCGCGGACGACGAATTCGTTGCGCAGCAAGACAATGGCGACGGTGGCGACCCGGGGATGGAGCGCTTCGGGAGAGGCTTCGCCGCGCGCGACCGCGCGTCCCAGGATCGTCAGCCAGGGGGCGGCTGCGGCGTCGGCCTGTTCTGGCAACTGCGCCAGGAATTCCGTCGCACCGCCGGCGGCTGCCATCAGCTCGCGCAGGATCGTGCCGAGCGGGGAACTCCAGTGGCGGTTCGCCCGGCGGAGCAACTCGAGGGCGTCACCGCGCAGGCTGCCAGTGTCCGGGAGGTCGACCGTCGTGGCGAGTTGCCGATAGGCGGCGATGCCGAGTGCGAGGCGGTTCGGCCAGCGGCGGTAGATGGCGTTCTTGTTGGTGCCTGCGCGGGTGGCCACCTTGTCCATGGTCAGCCCGGCGTACCCGGACTCGGTGAGTTCGTCCACCGTGGCGCGCAGGATCGCCTCCTCCAGGGCAGCGCCGCGTCGCCGAGTCTGCCCGGCGCCTGGCTGTTTCACTGGACCCTCCGCCACCAGGTCTTTCCGTAACCGGCACTCATCGTACCTTCATCGAAGGGGCATGGCTCAGTGCTATGTCCGCGTTAGGGTACGGTCGGTACCGTAATTGGGGTCTCGATGGAAAGGCGACTCGACACATGCGGGCCAAAGGCATCAGCTACGACACCGGCTTCGTCTACAACGGATTGATCGGCCACCAGCACTTCGACGCGGCGGTCGTCGAACGCGAACTGCGCATCATCCGGGATGATCTGCACTGCACCGCGGTTCGCATCATGGGTGGTGATCCGGAACGGCTGGAGCTCGCCGCGACCCACGCCGCCGATCTCGGCTTGGAGGTCTGGTTCTCGCCCTATCCGCTGGAGTTGACCACCGATGAAATGCTGTCGCTGTTCGCCGACTGCGCCGAACGCGCGGAGCGGGTCAGGCAGCGGGGTGCCGAGGTCGTTTTCGTCACCGGCGCCGAGTTGAGCCTGATGAACAAGGGATTCCTGCCCGGCGACAGCACGGATGACCGGGTCGCCTTGCTGAGCCAGCCACACCGCGTGCGCGAGCACATCGGTGAGGTCGGCCCACGTGTCAACGAATTCCTCGGCAAGGCCGTGGCGCTCGTCCGCGAGCGCTTCGGCGGCAAGGTGACCTACGCCTCCGTACCGCTTGAGCGCGTCGACTGGGCACCCTTCGACATCATGTCCGTGGATCTCTACCGGTCGGCCGAGATCGCCGACCGATTCGCCGACGGTGTTCATACCCTCGTCGCGCAGGGGAAGCCGGTCGCGATCACCGAGTTCGGTTCCGCCACCTATCGCGGCGCGGGCGAGCAGGGCGCGCGCGGCCTGGAGATCGTGGAGTACGACAAGGACACTCGTGCACCCGTTCGGTTGGGCGGTGAGTATGCCCGCGACGAAGCCGGCCAGGCCGCGTATCTGCGCGAACTGCTGGAGGCATTTGAGGCTGGAGGCATCGACGGCGCCTTTGTGTTCACCTTCGCGTTGTATGACTACCCGCATCGCCCCGGCGGCGACCCGCGCGAAGACCTGGACCTCGCCAGCTACGGCATCGTCAAGGTCCTCGAGGACCGGCACGGAGACACCTACCCCGGCATGCCCTGGGAACCCAAGGCCGCATTCACCGCCCTCGCCGATTACTACCGCTAGCCATAAACCCGTGTCCCCGGTCCAGTCACCCGAGTTCCCGGTTCAGTCACCCGAGTTCCGGCTCCGGGCACCCGAGTTCCGGCTCCAGGCACCCGAGTGCCCGGTTCAGGCACTTGTGTCCCCGGCTCGGGCGTCTGAGTTCCCGGTTCGGGCGGAGAGTGCCAGCAGCTGTCTGTCCACAGCGGAGGTTGTCCAGATGGGCAATCAACTCGGCCATTGGCTCACCTGCAGGCCGGGAGTCCTTTAACCGTCGGCAGGCCGAAGATCGGGCGGTTGGACCTTCCCCAAGCCAGAACTCGGGTGCCTGAGTCGGGAACTCGGGTGCCTGAGTCGGGAACTCGGGTGCCTGAGTCGGGGACACGCCGTAGCCGAAGCCGTGTTGCGGGCGGTCAGGAACAGCACGGGCACCGTCGATCCGTCCCCGTGCCGGGCGCAGACGTAGGGCGTCCCCGGAGGGCAGCATCCGGTCGGAACATCACCTGCATGCAGCGCGAACCCGCATGGCACGGTGTCGCATGGGATGCTGCCCCGATGGGCAACATCGACTCGGAAGCCGCTCCCGACGAGAACAGCCAAGCGCAAGAGCTTGCACCGGCCTCGCCGGCGACGCTGACTCAGTACCAGGTCCTGGCGGCTCGTCGGCAATCGTTCGACACCACAATGTGGCAGGTCCCGGCACTGTCTCTCACCGCGCAGTCCTTCCTGCTGTCCCTGGCTTACGGGGCGCAGTCCTCGAAACCGGCCTCGATCGTGGGCGGCCTGCTATCGTTCATGATCTCGCTGATGTCCGTCCAACTCCTCCTGCGACTTCGGAAGAACGAGGTGCTGGACTCGATCCTGCTCCAGCGGATCGAGCGTGAACACGGTTGGACCGAACTGTTCACCTCGGGGGCCGCTCGAGCCCGTTCAATCGGATATTCCCGGCGCCGGGTCATCCATCTCCGCTCCTACCTGATCTGGGCCGCCGGCCTGGCAGCATTCGGTCTGGCCGGAGTGACGGCAGTGATAATCGCCATCGTTACGGGCTAGAGCGTGGTCTGGCTACCCAAACCCGATCACGCGCCCTTTGCAACAACTCCCTAGCTGACTCGCTCTCGTGCGGTGTTGAAGACCGGTCCCGCCGCAGCCAGCCAGCCGTGGTGCGCGGCCTTCACGCCGGCCATGAACCGGCTGCGCGCGCCGAGCCGATCCATTATGCCCGCGACCAGGCGGCGGACCGTCCGGACCGAGATCCCGAGCGCCTCGGCCGCGGCCGCGTCGGTACGACCCGCGGCCAGCAGGGACAGCAGTTCCCGTTCCCTGGCAGCGAGTTCCGTGGTGTCCGGGAGCAGGGGAGCGCTGGTGAACCACAGCCGTTCGAACATCTCGACGGCGGCGGCCACCACCCCGGGATGCCGGAAGGGTGCGATACCGGCGCCCGGGCGGTCGGCGCGGTACACCGCCGTGGTCCGGTCCACGACCAAGGTGTCGGTCGGGACCTCGGGCAGCGTGCGCACGGCCGCCCCGGCCAGCGCCAGCTTGCTCAGGCGGGAGCCGAGCGAAGGTGCCATTCGCGCGGATTCCGGGACGAGGACGCGATAACGCACGCCGCGCCGCAGGTTCTGGTGGTGCACCGGCCGGGCGATGCCGAACGGGTTCGGGGACGCCGTCGTCGGAGTGGTCGCCACCAGGACCTCGGAGCGCGCGGTGGCCAGCAGTGGGTCGGCCGCGGTACCGGGCACGGCGGGCAGGGATTGGTGAGGCCGGGTCATCAGGCTGGTCGACACAGGAAACCTCCGATGGGAAGGGAAGCGGCGACAGCGCGACGGTGGATGCCGTCCAACCGCCTGAACTGGATATCGGTGGCGGAAAACAGCCGCGCGGCACGGTCCGCGGCAGCGTCGACCGCCGCTTCGGTGGTGGCCGCGAAGCGCAGGAGCGCGTCGGTGGAACCGCCCCGCGCGGAGAGCGTCACCGTGACCGCGACGCCCGGGGTGTGGCTGAGCAGCCCATCGGCCAGGCGGTGCAGATCCGATTCGTCACCTCCGCGCAGGGAGAAACATGCCTGCGAAACGGTTCCCGTCCGCCAGAAACGCCAGGCTTCGCGGATCTCGTCGCGTCCCTGGCCGACGTGGGCGAGCGCGGTGACGGCCGCGAGCCCGGTGTCCACGGGCAGGAGTCCGGTCGGCACGCCGGCCTTGTCCAGCGAGCGCCGGACGCGGCGCAATCCGTTGTGCAGCAACGGAATTAGCTCGTCGTCAGACGGGGTTTCGAGGTTGCGTCCGGCGTGCACCGCGAGCCAGATGCGCACGCTTCCCTCCGACCGGGCGCCGGAATGGAACACCAGCTGCACGCCGACGCCGGCCGGCAGGCCGCGCAGCAGCGCCACCGGGGCGGGGAACGACGAGATCGGGGCGGTACCGACGGCCCGTGGCCGGATGATCGCGGTCAGGCCGGCGGGATGGCTGATGGTCGCGACCGGACCCTGGCCGGTGTCGGTGTCACCGGCGGCCGACCCGGGGAGCAGCAGGCCGAGCAGGACGCGCGACTTGTCGCCGCGTGCGGGCAGCCAGCGCCGCCGTTTGCGGACGGCGAACCGGCATCGCCCCGCGGCGATCTGATAGAGCCTGACGCCCCGGCGCCGGACCACGGTCGAGACCACCAGTGCCGCCGCCGCGGCCACGAGAACCGCGGACACTGGCAACGGCTGGCGTGAAGCGATCGTGACCAGCACTGTCGCGACCTGCCAGCACAGGACCCGGCCCGGCCCGGCCGACTGCCCCGGGCCGGCCGCCGCCGGCACGGGAGCGGCCGGCCCGGGAGCGGCCGGGGCAGGTGGCGGTACGGGCACCGCGACCGGCCGGACGGCCGCGGCGACCACGAGCCTGCGGGGCCGGGGCCGTTCACGAGTGTCCACAGTTCACCTCCGCCAAATTGGTGCGGTGGCCGGTTCCGGTCAACCGGGCATATGGCCGCCGCTTACCGCATACGATCACCCCGAACATGAGGATGCGATGACAACAGATCCGGATGGCACGGAAATGTCAGTGCTGATGGTGGAATACGACGAGGACCTGCGGACCGCGCTGTGCGCCGAGCTGGGGGCGGCGGACATCGCGGTGACCGCGGCGAGCGCGCGCGCGGAATTCTCGTATCTCGTGGTCGATCGCATGCTTTCGGACGATCACGCGATCACGTTCGTGCAAAAACGAAGAATCGCCGGCTACGGCGTACCGGTGCTGGTCCTGACCGCGCGCGACACCGTGGCCGCCCGGGTCACCGGCTTCGCCCACCGTGGCGACGACTATTTGGTCAAGTCCTTCGCGATGGCGGTGCCGGGCCCGGGTAAGGGTATTGTGCCGGCGGGCGACGCGCCGCCCGTCGCTCCTGCGGTACGCGGACATGGTGCTGGGTTGCGCGCGTGAGGAGGCCGCCGTGGCGGTGTCCTGCTCACCTTGCCGGGTAGGGAGTTCGCGGTGCGGGAGTACCTGCTGATCCGGCCGGAGCAGGTGGTGTCGCGCACGGAGCTGATCGAGCACTGCTGGGACGAGGAGGCCGACCCGATGTCCAATGTGGTCGATGCCGTGGTCACACGGCTGCGCCGCAAGCTGCGCGAGCCGAACCTGTTGCACGGCGTCCGTGGCGCCGGGTACCGGCTGAGCGTCGCGTGAAGCCCCGTCCTGCGGCGGAGCGGCTGCGTCGCCTGCGGCTCGTGCTCACCGGGATGTTCACCGCGATGAACGCAGCCGGGCTGGTGTTCTTCGCGTGGCTGGCCATCCAGGCGGACGGCAAACAGACGGAGCAGCAGCTGGACGGCGACAACAGCAGGGTGACCTCGACGGTCGTCCGGCTGATCGAGTTCGACCCGGCCAACGGCGCCCTGGTCACCGCGTTCGTCGGGAGGGACGAGATCAATGACCAGTGCCCGCAGTTCGCGGTCCTGCAAGGCGGTTCCGGGAGCTTTCCCAGCTATTACAGTTCCCGTGATTGCGTGCGAGCCGACCCGGCCGTGCTGGGCGGTCTCGCGTATGACGCGGCGCAGAAGGGCCGGGTGCAGTACGGCGACGTCGACGTCGGTGGGGGAGTGGTGGCCCGGGTCCGGGCCGAGCCGTTCCGAAACCCCTCGGGCCAGTACATCGGCGCGATCGTCGCGGTGAGCGACGCCGGGCCGGCGCAGGTGGCGCACGCACGCTACGTGCTGTTGGTGATGGGCGGCTGCGTGGTGCTGGTCGGCGCGGTCGCGCTGGCGGGGCACCGGCTGTCCACCCGCGCGATCAGGCCCGCGGCCGACGCGCTGGAGCAGCAGCAGAACCTCCTGGACGAGACCGCGCACGACCTGCGCAACCCCGTCGCGGCGCTGCGTGCCCTGGCCGAGACGGCGCTGGGCAACCCCGATCAGCAGGCCGAACTGTTGCCCCGCACGGTCGGGCTGGCCGCCCGGATGGGCACCATCATCGAGAGCCAGCTCGTCCGGGCCCGCCTCGCCGCCGGCATGGACGACCTGGCGATCCAGTCGGTGTGGTTGGACCAACTCGTTACCGCGGTGGTCGCCGACACCCCGGCCGATGGCGCCAGCGTCACGGTGACAGCGGCCCCGTCGCGGGTGCGGGTGGACCCGTCGCTGGTCCAGCGAGCGGTCGGGAACCTGCTGGACAACGCGCTGCATCACGGGCGGCAGCCCAGCCAGCAGGCCATCGTGCACATCACGGTCGCGGGTGGCCGGGTGACCGTGGCCGACCACGGTCCCGGCGTCGACCCGGCGATCGCGGAGGGCCTGATGGACCGGTTCCGCACCGGCAGCGGCTCGACCGGGCTCGGATTGTCCATTGTGCGCTGGGTGGCGCAGGTGCACGGCGGCACGCTCGACATCTACAACGCCGACGAAGGCGGCGCGATTTTCGAGCTGGTCTTTCCCTCCTGATGACCTTTTGTGGTCAAAGTGGGACCGGTCCCGCAAAGGGCGCGCTAGCTTCGCCGCCGTGGATCACGAAACTGCGCGGGTAGGGGGACGGCGCCTCGTCGCCACCTCGGCCAAGGTGGAGAAGCGCGGACGCCGGCGCCGACGAGGCCCGCTCGCGCTGTTCGTGTTCGTGTGTGTGGCGGCGCTGGTCGCCACCATCACCGGGGCCGCCTCACCCGTGGTGGGCACGCGGTTCGCGCTGGTCGGGCACTGGGTCTACAACTCGGTGCTGCAGGTGGCATTTCACATCGACGGCGCGACCGCGAACATCGACGCCGAGGCCGCGGTGCCCGGCGATCCCGGAAGCCAGGTGGTGCAGGGGGAAACCAGTGGCTTCGTCGTCGGCAGCTCCCGGATCACCGAGTTCGGCAAGTCGACGCTGTCCGTGGAGCAGTCCACCGCGCCCCCGGCGGACGAGGTACCGGCCGGCCTCGAGGTCCCCGGTGGGCCGTATCTGGTGTACCGCGCCGCGGGCAAGGTCGTGCGGCTCGGTGAACCTCCGGCGACGCTGTCCACGGGCGGCGCCGTCGGCGACCCGGTGTCTACTTCGGACGGTACGTTGTGGCTCTACCGGGTCGGGGTCGGGCTGGTCTGCCGGCTTTCCCCGGGCGCGGACCGTATCTCGTCGTGCCCGGTGGTCGCGCCGAAGGACCACACCGGCGCGCTGACCGTGGTCGGGGACCGGCCCGCCCTGCTCGACCTGACCACGAGCACGGTGAACTCGATCGACGGGGACCGGCTCGGCGCCGCGGTGCCGATCGGCGTCTCCGTTTCGCCCGCGTCGCGCCCGGCGGCCAACGACGTGGCCGGGCGGGTGGCGATCCTCGACCCGGTGGCCCGGCGCCTGGTCCTGGCCGACGCGAAGGACGCGACCGCGAAGCCGGTGACCGTGACACTGCCCGACGGCGACTACGACCGTCCCGTGTCGACCGGTTCCGCGGTGGCCCTCGTGGACCGGAAGACCGGCACGCTGCTGACCTTCGGGGCCGACGGCATGCAGAAGGACAGCAAGCCGGTTCCGCACGAGAGCGGTTCTCCCCGGCTCAGCCGCGGCGAGGACGGCCGGGCCTACGTCGAGGATGCCGCCGGCACGCACGTGCTCATCGTGGACCGGGACGGCACGGTTTCCGATGTGGCGGTGGCGGGCAAACCGGCGACCGCCCCGACCGCGTCCGGCCAGGTGCCCGACCCCGGCGCCACCCAGGCCGGCGAGCAGCGCAGCGACCAGCCGGCCGGGCCGCGGCCGGGCAACCGGCCCACCACCCAACGGCCGCCCACGTCAACGAGAACTCCGGGCCCGCAGAATCCTCCGCCCGCACAGAAGCCTCCCCCCGTGCAGAAGCCTCCGCCGGTGCCGGCGAGCCCGCCGGGCGCGCCGTCCTCGGTTTCGGCGACCGCCGGGGACTCCTCGGCGACCGTCACCTGGGGCGCGGCGCCGGACAACCGGTCACCGATCACGTCCTACCGGGTGTCGTGGCCGGGCGGGTCGACGACGGCCGGCGGCGGGTCGCGCAGTGCCAAGATCACCGGCCTGACCAACGGCACGCGCTACGTGTTCACGGTCACGGCGATCAACGCGATGGGCACCGGCCCGGGCGCCTCCTCGCCGGCGGTCATCCCCAAGGGCACGCCGACCATCACGATCAGCGAGGGGGGGCGAATGACGTCGGACAACTGCAAGGCCCCCGACTGTCACGCGGTCAACGTGACGATGAAGGGCTTCGCGCCGAACACGACGTACACGATCGTCCTGCATTCCTCCAGCAACAACAGCGTCTGGCGGGAGCGGGAAACCACGGACGCGAACGGCAACGCGACGCACAACAACGGCGACTACGACGTGTCCGGCGAGACCGTGTGGGTCACGGTCACCACGTCCAGCGGCACGGTCGGCTCCAACCGGATTACTTGGGAGTGAGGGTGAACCAGATTTCGGCAGGCGAGGTCTACGAGCGGATCGCGGCGAACGTGCAGACCGTGGTGCGCGGCAAGTCCCAGGTGGTGCGGCTGGCGATCGCCGCGCTGCTCGCCGAGGGGCACCTGCTGGTCGAGGACGTGCCGGGGCTGGGCAAGACCACGCTCGCCCGCTGCCTCGCACGCAGCATCGACGGGAGCTGGCACCGGATCCAGTTCACTCCGGACCTGCTTCCCGGGGACGTCACCGGCGTGCAGGTCTACCACCAGCGCGACGAGAAGTTCGCGTTCCACCCCGGTGGGGTCTTCGCCAACATCGTGCTTGCCGACGAGATCAACCGGGGCACGCCCAAGACCCAGTCGGCGCTGCTGGAGGTCATGGCCGAGCGGACGGTCACCGTGGACTCGGTGCGGCACGAGGTGCCCCGGCCGTTCCTGGTGATCGCCACCCAGAACCCGATCGAGATGGAGGGCACCTACCGGCTGCCCGAGGCCCAGCTCGACCGCTTCCTGATGCGGCTGCGCTTCGGTTACCCGGATCTCGCGTCGGAGGTCATGGTGATCATGAGCGACTGCGCCGGGATCAACCCGGACGAGCTGTCGCCGGTGGTCGACATCCCGACCCTGCAAGCCGCCGTGGCGCAGGTGCGCGCGGCCCACATCGACCGCGCCATCTGTGAGTACGCCGCGAACCTGGCCGCGGCCACCCGAAAACACGCCGCGTTGCGGTACGGCGCCAGCCCGCGCGGCAGCATCGCACTGGTGCGGGCGGCGCAGGCGGTGGCCGCCACCTATGGCCGCGGCTTCGTCACCCCCGACGACATCAAGGAGGTGGCGCACCCGGTGCTCGAACACCGGCTGATCCTCACCTCGGACGCCGAGCTGAACCAGCGCCGTCCCGCCGACATCGTGGACGAGGTGCTCGCCGCAATCCCGGTGCCCTCGACGAACTCGGCGGGAGTCTGAGCATGCGCCTCACCCGCCGCGGCGCCGCCGTGCTGGTGGCCGCGATCGTCCTCTTCGGAATCGGCCAGTGGGCCGGTTACCCGCTCTTTCTCGCCACGGCCGGGGCGGCGGCGGGCGCGGTGATCGCGGCGGTGGCCGTCACGGCCCGGCGTCCCCGGGTCGCGGTGGTGCGGGACCTGTACCCGGACCGGGTCGAGCGGGGCCGCCCCGCCGTCGCCCGGCTGCGCGTGCGGAATCCCGGCGCCCGGCGGCAACCCGGTTTCACCGCCGGTGACGCGGTGGGTGCCGGTTTTCAGTCGGTGGCGGTGCGACCGCTCGCGCCGGGCGCGGAAGCCGTGTACCACTACGAGCTGCCGACCGGTGGTCGCGGCCGGCACCAGGTCGGCCCGCTCACCCTGGACCGGGCGGACGCGCTGAAGCTCGGGCGCCGCCGACTGTCCACAGGGGACACCGCGACGCTGTGGGTGCACCCGCGTATCTACCCGGTGAACGCGATCGCCGGCGGCCATGCGCGGCACCACCACGAGGGGCAGGCCACCGAGGCGTCACCACGGGGCTCGCTGGACGTGCGTGAGGTCCGGGAGTACGTCGTCGGCGACGAGGTCCGGCACCTGCACTGGAAGGCCACGGCCAGGACCGGCCGGCTCATGGTCCGTGACTACGCCGACCCGTACCAGCCGCGATTCACCGCGTTGCTGGACGACCGGCCGGAATCCCTTGCCCCGCCTGCTTTC
Source organism: Amycolatopsis taiwanensis DSM 45107 (assembly GCF_000519205.1). Taxonomy (GTDB): domain Bacteria; phylum Actinomycetota; class Actinomycetes; order Mycobacteriales; family Pseudonocardiaceae; genus Amycolatopsis_E; species Amycolatopsis_E taiwanensis. Next base: position 107,905 of record NZ_KI912599.1, read on the forward strand.
GAGGAGGCCGTGGACCTTGCCGCCTCGCTCGCCGTCGCCGCGGCCAAGGCCGATCACCGGTGCCGGTTGGTCACCTGCGGCGGCACCGACATCGCCACGCGCGGCGGGACGACCGTGGTCCGCGGCCTGCTCGACGAGCTGTGCCTGCTCGACCGGGCAGACGGACCCGGGCTGCCGCTGGTACCGGCGCCGCTGCTGACGGGCGGAGGCGGCACCCTGGTGGTGATCAGCGGCCGGCTGTCCGAAGTGGACCATGCTGGGCTCGCGGCCGTCCGCTCCCGCTACCCGGAGCAGATCGTGCTCGCTCTCGGTACGACCAAGGGGAACTTCGCGGTGCCCGGCGCCAAGGTGCTGTCCGCAGTGGACGCCGCCGACGCGGCTCACCGGTGGAATGCGGTGATCGCCGGATGAAGGGGGTTCGTTCAGTAAGCGCTTTACAAACCGGGTGGCCGGAACTGAAGCACGGTTTGGCCGTGGGATGCGTGCTGCTGGCCGCGGCCGTGCCCGGCCTGCTGTTCGCGCCGGTGTTCGGCCTGTGGCCGTTGGTCCCGCCGATCGCGGTCGTGCTCGTCGTCTGCTTCGCCGTGGCCGCGGTGTGCGCGCGGCTGCGCGGGCTCCGCCCGTGGCGGCCGGTGCTCGCACTCGCGGCCGGCCTGCTCGCGCTGGCCGAGGTCGAGGCGGGCGGCACCACGATGTCCGGCCTGCCGACCGGCCAGACGATCCGGGCACTCGTGTCCGGCGTGACCCAGTCGTGGCAGCTCACCCTGCAGTCGACCTGGCCGGTACGACCCGACGCCCAACTGCTGCTGTTCGTCCCGCTCGCGGTGCTGTTCGCGGCCGTGCTGGGGATCGAGCTGCTGCGATGGCCGGGGACGGCGCTGTTGCCCAGCCTGGCGGTACTCGGCCTGAGCCAGGCGTTCACCGCCCTGACGGGGCCGGTGGCGACCGCGGTCGCACTGGGCTACGCGACGGCAGCCGGGGGCGTGCTCGTGTCGTCGGCGTCCACTTCGGACATTCCATCTCGCGCGACGCGGACCGCGCGCCGGAGCGGCACAGCGCTGCTGCTGGTCGCGCCGACGGTCGTGCTCGGGGTGGCCGCGGCGGTCGCCGTCACCGCGGTCGACCAGGGGCGGCAACCAGCGTATTCCTTGCACCACAACCAGTTCGCGCCGGTGCCGCCGGGACCGGAGGTCAACCCGCTCGACGAGGTGGCCGCGCGCCTGGAGCGGCCGGACGTGCCCGTCTTCAGCTACACCGCCCCGGATCGGGTGGACCGGTGGCGGCTGGTGGTGCTCGACGACTTCACCGGGGCCGGCTGGTCGACCGGTGCCCGCTACCAGCGGCTCGGCGCCGAGCTCGCCGTCCCCGCCCCGGTCACCGTGCCGACCACCGTCCATTCCGCCCGGATCACCGCTGGTGCCGGCGAGTCGTGGCTGCCCAGCCAGGCCATGCCGGCCACGGTCACCGGGGCTGAGCCGCTGGTCGACCCAGCGTCCGGCATGCTGGTCGTACCCGGCCGAGACGGGCCGATGGCCTACGACCTGACCTGGCACGAGCCCGACGTGGATCCCGGTCTGCTGGCGGGCGCCGCCCTCGACCCGTCCGCCGCCATCGCCGGTGACCTCGGCGTGATCCCGCCCGGGGTGAGCGAACTGGCCCGCACGGCCACGGCCGGGCTGCGCCCGTCGTTCCAGGCCGCGCTGGTGCTGGAGCGCTACCTCAGCCAGAACTACCGGGTGGCCACCGGCGCCGACCTACCCACCGGGAGCGGCTGGCCACAGTTGCGCGATTTCCTGCTCACCACCAAGCGGGGCACCAGTGAGCAGTTCGCCGCGGCGTACGTTGCCCTGGCGAGAATCGTCGGCATCCCGGCCCGGCTCGCGGTCGGCTTCCGCGCGCCCGCCCCGGCCGCCGACGGTCACGTCGTGGTGCGCAACGGTGATGTCCTGGCATGGCCGGAGGTCGCGGTGGCCGGGGTCGGCTGGGTTCCGTTGGACCCGACGGGCTCCGCGAGCGACTCGGGCCAGGCACCCCCGGGGCTGGCCGAGGTCACCGCGCAGGCACGGGTCGGTCTGCCACCCCCACCGGCTCTCGTGGATCCGCCGCTGCCGACGGGTGGTCCTGACAACGGGTCGCCCCGCATCACCTTCCCGGTACGCCAGGTCGTGACCGGCCTGCTCGCGCTCACAGTGCTGGCGGTGGCGGGAATCCCGGTGGCCAGAACGATCCGGACCCATCGTCGCAAGCGCCGCAAGGGAACGCGGGGTGTCGTGGCGGCCTGGGAAGAGGTCAGGGACCTGTTACGGGCCCACGGCGTGCGGTTCACCCCGGGTACGACCGCACGCGACCTCGCCCGTGTCACCGAGTCCACTATGGATCGGTCCGTTGTGGATGGACTGATGTCGCTGGCACGCCAACTCGACGTCGCACTCTGGTCCGGCACCGGCGGCGCCGACGGAATGGCCGCGCAGGCGTGGTCGTCGACGAGAACCGTCCGGCGTGGACTCGGGCGCCGAGGACTCCGTGCCCGCCTACGTGCGTGGTTCGACCCAGGGAGCCTCATCCGTTTCAGGTAAGCCAGGGGAGGACATTCATGCTCAGCGTCGAGGAGATCCGAGCCCAGCGGCCCAGGGAAGTCTTGACGGCCCGCCTACTGTCGATCGCCGCCGCGGTGCTGTGGGCGCCGCTGGCCGGATATCTTTACTACCCGCAGTCCGGCCTGGTGGCCTTGTCCCTGATCCTCTACGTCTTCGGCGCCTTCGGCGTGGCCAAGGGCCGGAAGGCCGGGAGGACCCTGGTCGTGGTCACGCTCGGGTTGACCTACGTTCTCCTCCTGCCCTATTGCGTACTCGGCTTCCGCGACTCATACCTGAACGGGCCCATCTACGCGCTCATGGACATCTGCGCCGTGCTGCTTTCCGCCACTTCGCTCGTGCTGATCTACCGGCCACGCAGCAAGCGATACTTCCCCCTCGTCACCGTCGCCCGCGGCCACGACACCTAGCCACGACTGTGGCCAAACGGAAGTTTGGGATGGTCGACGTCCAGCATGGAAACAGCGGTCTCGACGCGATCACGCGGTGGTCGGCGTCGAGCAGGTGGCGGGTGCGCAGGCCGGAGCCGCAACCGATCTCCAGGACCAGACCGTCGCGGGCACGGTTCGGTTGGCTCAGGGCGAGGATGTCCGGTGCGCAATTGTCGGTGTGGAAACCGAAAGCGCGGTTGTGGGCAGCGGCGAGGTCGGCGCGGTAAGACTGCTGTTCGGAGGGATCTGATCCCTCTCCGCGCCGTGCAACCATTTTTCGGTTTGCTGGGGATAGTCGCTGCTGGTGCGTCGGCAAGTGCGAGCGGCAGAGTCCGTCGGGTGTCTTGGGCTAAGAATGGCGGCTCCCCCCGGTGTCGTCGCGTGGCTCGTCCTTCTTGCGGGACGGTCTGCGGCCGATCCGACACCACGGGAATGAGGAACTCGCACGCCGGGAGTGTGGGACTCGCGCGCCGGGAAGGTGGGACTCGCGTTACGGGAGTGGGGGACTCGCGCGCCGGGAGTGTGGGACTCGCGCTACGGGAAGGTGGGACTCGCGGCGTAGAGCCCGATCGCCGCGCACACCGCCGGGACGACCGCGACCACGACGATCACGTCGAGCAGATCGGCCCGGCCGCCAAGGCGGGGGCGCGGGTGCCGCATGCTGAGCAACTGGCCGGCCAGCGCGGCGAGCGCGGCGAGGGCCACCAGGACCGGGCCCGCGGCGAAGAGCGGGCCCGACCGGTGTGCCAGCACCGGGTCCGCGACCAGGCAGACCGCGCCGGCCCCGGCGGCGATCAGCAGGGCGGCCCGCTGGGCGACGCCGCGGTGCCGCCGCGCCCGCAGGACGAACCCGGCGGTCACTACGGCGGCCAGAACCAGCCCGGCCAGGTCGCCGCCGCGGGCAAGTACGACCTGGCAGGGCACCGTGACCACGCCGATCGCGACCGTCATGCCGGTGAGCAGGCCGTCGGCGCGGACCACCGTCGCGTATCCGGCCGAGAGCGGTCGCCGGAAACCGGGCGGGGGCACCGGGATGCCAAGCCTGGCCAGCCGGTCCGAACACGGTTCCAGCCAAGGAGAAAACGCCAGCCCCGCCCCGGCGACGACCGCCGCGGCGCCGGGGGCGGAGAGCGCGCCGGTGGCGCACAGTCCGGCCCCGAGCATGGTGAGCAGGCCGCCGACCGTGGCCGCGACGAGCAACGCCATCCGCCCCGCCCAGGCGGCCAGGCCGGTGAGGGCCACAAGTACGACTGCCGCCCCGGCGGACAGCAGGTGTTGCGCGCCGAGTGCGGAGAGCGGGCCGTCACCGGCGAACAGCAGGCCACCGCCGGTGAAGGCGCACGCCAGGGCGGCCGCGGCGTACCCGGTGCCGGCCCCGGTGTCGCGGAGCCGGCGGGTCAGCACCACGGCGACCGCGAGGGCCAGCGCCGCCAGGCCGAGCGCCCAGTACGCCCGGCCTCGCCATGGCGGTCCGGACCACACGACGGCGAGCAGGCAGAGCAGGATCGCCCCGGTCCCCACCGCGAGCCCGGCCCACTGCGTGTGGCGGGGCCCCCAGCCGCTGGGCGATTTTTCCCTTACCGGGCGGGGAAATCCGGTGGTGGTCGGGGCCAGCCTCAGAATTTCCCCTTCGGCAACCCGATGCGCCGCGAGCGTGTCGGCCGGCTGCAGCACCGATCCGTCGGTGCGGCGCACCTCCCAGCCGCCGGTGAGCACGCCTTGATCGGCGACGTGTTCCCCTTCCTGTAAAAGGTTTGGCAGAAGTTCGGCGAGCGGCGAATTGGTGGGTAGCTCCAGGTCGATGCGCCGGCTCGGCGTGGCGACCGTGACCCGGACCAGACCGGTAGGTGTCATGTTCTTCCTTCCCGAATACGGCAGCAAGGTGCCGAAGCCACCCCCGCGACCGGCGGGTCGGCTCTACCATCGCAGCATGGTTCAGATCCTCCAACCGGAACGACAGCATGCGGACATCGGGCGATGGTGACGATCTCCGGCAGCGAGCTTCTCCCGATCGGTCAGGGCCCGGTCGCCACCGTCTACTCTGGATGGTGCGCGGGAGAGAAAAAAGCGTTGAAGGTTTTCCCGGCGAAGTTCGACGGGCAGACCCTCGGGGTCTACGAGCGCGAGCGGGGCAAGCTCGCTGAGCTGGCGGTCTCGGCTCCGATCCTTCCGGTGGAGAGTGTCGATCAGCTCGACGACGGCCGGCAAGCGCTGCGGATGCCGTTGTGCGCCCAGTCGCTGGCGGCCCTGGTCCGACGATCCGGCGCGCTGGGTCCGGACGACGTTGTGGTGCTGGGTTACGCGCTCGCGCTCGCGCTGGCCGCTGCACACGGCGCCGGGATCCTGCACGGTGGAGTAAGCCCGGACAACGTCCTGTTCGGCGAGTCAGGGGAACCGGTTCTCGCGGACTTCGGCGTGCCCGTCCGGGAGGCCTTCCCGCGCGATCCCTTGCACAACATCGAGTTCGTATCCCCGGAGACCCTGCGCTCCGGCGAGGTCGACGAGGGCACCGACCTCTATGGCCTGGGCGCGGTGCTGCACTTCGCGCTGTCCGGAAACTCACCGCACCCGGGCCGGCTCGGCGAGCAACCGAGTGACCGCGTGCTGCGCGTGCTCGGCAGCCCGGTACCGGCGATCAACCGCCCGGGTGTCCCGGTTGAACTGTCCACAGTGATCGCTCGGCTGCTCGCGCCGGACGCCGCGAACCGCCCGCCGGACGCGGACTGGGTGGCGGACCAGCTGGCCGCCATACTCCCCGACGAGCCGTCCCCGACGGGTACCTTCGACGACTTCGAGCCGGAGGACGCCGGAAATGCCGAGGACGGCCCGAGCGGCAGTCAGCCCGCCGTTCGCTCGGCACGGCGCTCCATTGTGGTCGTCAGCGCCCTCGCGGGCGCCGCCGTCCTGGCCGCCCTCGTGGTCCTGCTGGTGCCACTCGGTGCCTCCGATCAGCTGTCGAGCACGCCGCGCCTGCCACCACCGCCCGCCTCCGCCTCGCCTGCCGAGCTCGCCCCGCCGGCGCGGGTGGACCTGGCGGACCCGGTCGATCTCGGCGACCAGGTGGTGCTGACCTGGACCAGCGACCGGACCCTGGACTTCGCGGTCGTGGTCGCGGGTGAGGGCGAGGCTAACCACGTCCTGCTGGCGCAGCGGAACCACACCATGACCGTCCCGGTGGATCCCGTACGGAAGTACTGTTTTTTGGTACAAGCCAGTGACAGCGCCGAGGGCAGCCCGGTGTACGAGAGCCGGCCGAAGGCGATCCGGGGCGCGGTCTGCCGCCAGTAGCAGGTTTGTCGCGGGACCGGTCCTCCTTCGGCGCGCGTCGGGAGTACCCTCCCGACAGAAATAGTTGAACGTGCGACGGTCATTCAGCCTGGCTGTCCGAACACGTTCGGCATAACGGCATAACACTGTGGTGTCGGGGGCGCGAGAAATGGCGGCTGTCGGCGACAAGATCGCTGGTCGGTACCTGCTGCGGAAACGGCTCGGCTCGGGCGGGATGGGTGTCGTCTGGCTCGCGTCGGACACCGAACTCGAACGCGACGTCGCGCTCAAATGTCCGCAGGTGGGCGACAAGGCCGGGGCCAAACGACTGCAAACCGAGGCCCGCAACGCCGCGCGGCTGCGCCACCCGCACATCGTTGGGGTGCACGACATCTTCAGCGAGGGCGAGGTCACCTGGCTGGTGATGGAATACGTCGAAGCGCGCAGCCTCGCCGAGATCGTGCGCGAAAGCGGTGCGCTGAAGCCGGCGCGTGCGGCGACCATCGGATGGCAGGTCGCCGACGCACTGGCCGCAGCACACGCCCGCGGCATCGTGCACTGTGACGTCACGCCGGAAAACATCCTCCTGGCCCCGGGCGATGTCGCCAAACTGACCGATTTCGGCGTTTCTCGTGCGCTGTGGAACGACGTCACCCAGACCGACAGCGCCATCGTGCGCGGAAAACTGCCCTATCTGGCACCCGAAGTCGCGCGCGGACAGAAACCCGGACCCGAGTCCGATGTGTTCTCCCTGGGCGCCACCCTGTACGCGGGCATCGAAGGGCGGCCCGTGTTCGGCGACGTCGGACACCCGGCGGCGCTGTTGTCGAAGGCCGCGGAGGGCGTAGTGGCGCCGCCCGGCCGGGCCGGCGCGCTCACCGTGCCGCTGACCCAGTTGTTGCTCGCGAACCCACACCGCCGCCCCGACGCTGGTGAAGCCGCCACCCTGTTCAAGAAGGTCAGCCCGCCGGATCCCGAGATCCTGCACCGGGAGGCCCAATGGCGGGATACGGCGGTGCCCTCGGAACTCCACCGCCGGATCCGGCGCCGGCGAATCTTCACCGCTGCGGCAGCGGCGGTCGCGGTGGTGGCGGTCGCGGTCGGTGTGGTCCTAGCCCTGCCGCGCCCCAACTCGACCGCGCAGGCACCGCTCGTCGGCGACGCCCGCACGGCCGATCCCTGCGCGCTGGTCTCGACCGCGTCGCTGGCCAGGTTCGGCGAGATCGTGCTGTCCACCGACTCCGGCAACTTCAACCGCTGCGATCTGCTGGTGAAACCCAACGGCGAGGTAATCGCCGACGTCAAGCTCGTCCTGGACAACGGCCTGCCCGACGCGGATTCCCGGACGCGGACCACGCAGGCCGGCAACCTCACGCTCCTGGTGGAACCGCTCGACGACGACACCTGCGACCGCAGCTTCGCGCTGCCTGACGGCCACCAGGTCGGCATCACCGGCCGGAAGGACGAGCCAACGGGGCCGGACCCGTGCGCGCTCGCCGACGCCGCGACCGATTACGCGGCCGGGGTGCTCAACCGGGGTCCGATCCCGCGACGAGCCGCGCCGTTTCCGGCGCAGTCCCTGGCTTCGGCCGACGCGTGCTCGCTGCTGGACGCCACCGCGCTCAGCAGCGTTCCCGGGGTCGACGCGCGTCATCCGGTGCCCGGGTTCGGCAACTGGTCGTGCCGCTGGAACAGCTCCATCGACGGCCGGGTCGACGTGTTCTACGACCGCAACCCGCCGCTGGGTGCCAGCGACGGCCAGCCCATGACGCTGGCCGGCCGGGACGCGTTCATGACCCCGGGATTCGACGACCCCAAGGACTGCACCATCCGGACCGAGTACCGCGACTACTACAACAACCCCGACGACCACATGGTCGAACTGCTCGTGGTCAAGGTGGTCGGGGAGCGGCCGATGGACCAGCGCTGCGAAACGGCGAAGACGTTGACCACCGCGGCGGTGACCGCGCTGGAGGCGAAGGCACCCCGATGAGCAAGGCGGGGACCGGTCCCGCACTGGCTGGTTAAGGTCGCCGTGGAAGGCAGTCGGCGGGAGAGAAGACCGAAATGAACCAGACATTTCAGACCCTCAAACCCCGGGGCGGCCGGCGTCTCGACCCCTCACACGCGAGCCTGGCCAGGGGAGTCGCCACGTCGGAGCCGGGCGTGCTGTCCGCGCTGTCGCTGGCCGGCGGGGTGAGCCTGGGGCCCAGGGACGGACGCACGCTCCTGTTCGGCCGCAACCGGCCGGAGGTGCACGTCTGCCTGGGCGAAAACGACCTGCAGATCAGCCGCCACCACGGCAGCCTCACCTGCCGCCGCGGCCAGTGGTGGCTGGCCAACACCGGCGGCCGGCCGATCCGCCTTGCCGGTAAGCGCTTGCTGTTCCGGGACGAGGACCCGGTTCCGCTCGACACCGGCTACACGCCGCTGTTCGTGCGCGGCTCCGCCGGCCGGGAACACCTGTTGGAGGTCTTCGTCAGCGGGCCCGACGGCGGGGCGCCCGGACCGCAGCACTCCCGCCTCACCAATCCGGGCGAGGTCTACCTGCTCAAGCCCGAGGAGAAGCTGGCGCTCGTGGCGCTCGGCCAGCGGTACCTCCTGCACGAAGCCCAGCCACAGCCGTGGACCTGGAAGGACACGGCGGCGTTGCTGGACGAGATCCAGCCGGGGACAGGCTGGCGGAGCCGCCGCGTGGAGAACCTGGTCACCGACGTCCGCATGCGGCTTTCCCGGGCCGGGGTGCAGGGCCTGACCCGGGAGGAGGTCGGCGAACCGGTCGGCAATTCGCTCAACCACAACCTGCTGACCGAACTGCTGATGTCGGCCACCCTCGTACCGCGCGACCTCGATCTGCTCGACGACCCAGACGGCCGCCTCCCCGACTGACCACCCGTGCCCCCGCCCAGCCCAACGTGCCCCGCCCCAGCCCAACCTGTCCCGCCCCAGACCCGCGAGTCCCCGCCCCAGGCACGCGAGTTCCGGCTTCAGCCAGGCGAGTTCCGGTTTCAGGCACGCGAGTTCCGGTTTCAGGCACGCGAGTTCCGGCTTCAGGCAGGCGAGTTCCCGCTTGAGGCAGGCGAGTTCCCGCTTGAGGAAGGCGAGTTCCGGTTTCAGGCACGCGAGTTCCGGCTTCAGGCAGGCGAGTTCCGGCTTCGGGCACGCGAGTTCCCGCTCCAGGTGTGTGAATTCCCGCTCCAGAGCCGTGTGTCCCGGCCTCAGGCACCTGAGTTCCCGCTTCAGGCGCCTGAGTTCCCGCCTCGGACGCGTGAGTCCCCGGTTTAGGCGCCTGTGTCCCCGGTCCAGGCATCCGAAATCCGGCTTGGGGAGCATTGAGGGTTCAGCCCAGTGCGTTCAGGAACTCCAGTTCCCGGGCGATGTTGGCTCTGGCCGTCGTCTCCCATCGCCGCCTGGCCGCAGCGGTGCGATAGAGCGGTCGCCGAGCCAGGAGGCCGGACATCAGCGCCGCGCGTCCGGCGCGCCAAGCCAACTCGTCGAGCGAACCATATTCCTTGCGGACTGCGGCACGGTACTTCTCGTACGTGGCTTGGTCGGTACCGAGGATGGCCAGATCGGCATCGAGCAGAGCGTGCGCGGTGAGGTCGTCCGGCGGCGCGGAGTGGGTCACGGTCGTCAGCACCAGCGCCTCGACCCGGGCCACATCTGATTCACCGACCGCCGCTCGCCGCAGCCACTGACCCGCCCAGGCCGCGCTCCGGCGTTCGTCCTCGCCGGGCTTGCACTGGTAGATCACGTCGTGGGCGCCGGCCGCGAGAATGAGGTGGTTACGCTCCCGGGAAACCAGCTCCAGTTCGTCAGCCAGTATCGCCGAATCGCGCAGTACGGCACTCACATGTGTCGCGTCGTGATAGCGACGATGAGGTTCGGCGTACCGGGTGACGAGTTCAGCCGCGGCGGCCTCGGCCACCGACCGGATGCCAGCAAGCGAGCACACCGCCTCTGCCCACACCAACTCCACGACCTCATCCTCTCAGAGCGGCGAGTCACAGCGCCTGGACGGGATTTCGCTTACCAGAACCGGGAACTCGGTTGCCTGAACCGGGGACACACGCTCCTGAACCCGGAACTCGTCGGCCTGAATCCGGAACTCGCGTGCCTGAGTCGGGGACACACGCTCCTGAATCCGGAACTCGCCGACCTGAACCCGGAACTCGTCGGCCTGAACCTGGAACTCGCCGGCCTGAATCCGGAACTCGGGTGCCTGAAGAGGGGACACGGGTGTGTGGCGGCACCATGGGGAGATGCGGGTTCTCGGCGTCGACGCATGCAAGGGCGGTTGGATCGGGATCGCGCCGACGGCCGGGGGCGTGAGCGCGTACTTCGCGGCGCACATCGCCGAACTGGTCGAGCGGGCCGACGCCGATGGCGCGGTCGAAGTCGTCGCCATCGACATCCCGGTCGGCCTGGCGGACGCCAGTCGCCGGCGCGCCGACCTCCTGGCCCGGCAGGCCATCGGCCCGTTGCGCTCGTCGGTGTTCATCACGCCGGTACGCGTCGCCCTGGAGGCCCCGGATCACGCCACGGCCACGGCTCGCAACCGCGCGCTCACCGGCGACGGGGTTTCCATCCAGGCATTCGGCCTGAAGCCGAAGGTGCGACAGGTCGACGAATGGGTGCGACGGCGGACGCACCGCGTGGTCGAGGCCCACCCGGAGGTGAGTTTCGCCCAGTTGGCCGGGGCGCCACTGACCCTGCGCAAGACCACGTGGGCGGGCGCCGAACTGCGCCGCCGCCTCCTCGCCGGCGCCGGCATCCCGCTTGACGGCGACCTCGGTGCGGCCGGCCGCCACGCCGCCGTCGACGACGTCCTCGATGCCGCCGCCATGGCCTGGACGGCTCGGCGCGTCGCCCGCGGTGAGGCACTGGCCAGGCCCGACCCGCCCGAGGTCTTCAGCGACGGCCTACCGTGCGCGATCTGGACCTGACCGTGGGGGTCGGCGACTTACACGTCGGCGGTCGCCGTGGGGCTCGGCTGTTACACGGCGGCGAGTTCATCGCGGGACTCGGCCGTCAGATGTAGGCGGTCGCTGTGGGGCTCGGTTGTTACACGGCGGCGGGTCATCGCGGGACTCGGCCGTCAGATGTCGGCGGTCGCTGTGGGGTTCGGCTGTTACACGTCGGCGGTCGCTGTGGGGCTCGGCCGTCAGATGTCGGCGGGTTCGTCGCCGCGCGTTTCGACCGGCTCCTCATCGCGCACGAAAACCGTGGCCAGCACGAGTATCACGGCGCCGACGGTCAGCGCGATGTCCGCGACGTTGCCGATGAACCATCCGTTGTAGTCAATGAAGTCGACCACGTGACCCCGCGCGAAACCGGGGGCGCGGAACAGCCGGTCGAGCAGGTGCGTGGTCGCGCCGCCCAGCAGCAGCCCCACCGCGACCGCCTGGCCCCGGGATCGCGCCCGCCTGGCAAAGCCGGCGAGCACGACCACGGCCACCGCGGCGGCGATGGTGAACAACCAGGTCGAGCCGCTGCCGATGGAGAACGCAGCGCCCGAGTTGTAGATCAGGCGTAGCTGCAGGAAGTCGCCGAGCAGCGGGACCGGCGCGCGATCGGTGAGCGTTGCCACGGCCCAGAACTTGGTCGCCTGGTCGACCGCGAGGACGGCCGCGGCCAGGATCACGATGATCGGCAGGCGGCGAGTCGCTCGGTGCGTAACGGTAGCCATTAACACAATCATAGCGGCGAATCGAAATTCCTCCCTGGCCGGCACGCTGTCCGAACGCCTGCGTAGTACGGAAAACGAGGCCGCTCGCTCGATCGCCACCACGGTGCGTGAATTTCCCACTCGCGACGATATGGATATGATCCATTACCGAAAAAATTGCCGACCTGTGTCGATGCCCACTCTCCTAGTGACTTGGCCGTTGCTTTTTCGTAATCTTTCCGCGTTTTTGCGGTGACCTGCGATCCCTCGTTACGGAGATCAGTGCGCCGCAAAAGCCACCGCCGAATGACGCTCCATTCGGCTCCTCTCGCGCCGCCCGTCGGGTGGGCGGCGCCCCAGAGAGGTCGGTGGCGTGTATGGCTGGATCCTGTCCCGACGGGACGTCATCGCGTGGAGAAGCCGGGCCGTCCGACGGCCGGGTCCCGCGATGGCTGGTGCCCAGGTTCCAGTCGCCACGCTGCCGGCGGTCGCACCGGCGCCGGTTCACGGGGTCGGGTGCCGGTGCGGCCGCACTGGGGGTGTTCCGGTCACGACTTGGGCACAAATGACTGCATGAGTGACCCGTTCATGCCGGATTTCGACAGTAACGGGTCACTCATGCACCGCCGGTGGTGGTTGATTACGGCTGGCCCGTCCAGGTATCCACAGTGGACCGGTCAACGCCGCGAGCGCCACTACCCCTGCGGGTGCAGGACGACCTTCGTGTAGCCCTCGACGCGCTTGTCGAACTTCTCGTAGGCCATCGGCGCCTGGTCCAGGGGCAACTCGTGCGATACCACGAAGCTCGGGGTCGCCCGGCCCGCGATGATCATGTCGCGCAGTTGCCGGTTGTACCGCTTGACGTTGCACTGCCCGGTGCCCATGCGCAGGCCCTTTTCGAAGAACCTGCCCACCGAGACCAACAGCATGCCGCGCTTGGCCTGCTCGTCCGGGCCGCCCGGGTCCGAAGGCACGTACAGCCCGGGCACGCCGAGCATGCCGGTCGGCCGGACCGTGTCGACCAGCGAGTTCAGCACGATCGCCGGTTCCTCGTGCTCCGCGTCGCCCGTGGTGGCCTGGTAGCCGACGGCGTCCACGCCCTTGTCGGTGCCTTCGCCGTTCGTCTGCTCCTTGATCTGGTCGACGGCGCTGCCTTCGGCGAAGTTGATCGGAATCGCACCGATCTGCTCGGCCTTCTGCAGCCGCTCGGCAACCCGGTCCACCACGAAAACCCTCGACGCCCCGCGCAACAGGGCGGAGTAGGCCGCCATCAGGCCGACCGGGCCACCGCCGTAGACCGAGACGCTTTCGCCGGGGGACACCTGGGCCAGTTCGCAGCCGTGGTAGCCGGTCGGGAAGATGTCGGCCAGCAGGATGAAGTCGGTCTCGTGCTCGGTGCCCTCCGGCAACTTGAGGCAGTTGAAGTCGGCGTAGGGCACGCGCAGGCGCTCCGCCTGCCCACCGGTGTACGGGCCCATTGCCACGTATCCGTAGGCGCCGCCGGCGAAGCCCGGATTCACCGTCAGGCAGAAGCCCGTGTAGCCCGCGACGCAGTTCTTGCAGAATCCACATGCGACATTGAAGGGCATGACCACGCGGTCGCCCTGCTTGATCGAAGTGACTCCGTCGCCGGCCTCCTCGACGATGCCCATGTTCTCGTGACCGAACACGATGCCGGGCTCAGCCGCCGTCCGGCCCTCGTACATGTGCAGGTCGGACCCGCAGATGGCGGTGGAGGTGACCCGCACGATCACATCGTTCGGATGCTGGATTCGCGGATTGTCCACTTCTTCTACAGCTACCTTGAACGGCTCCTTGTATACGATTGCTTTCACCGCGAGCACCTCCGATCGGCGATGGTGTTTTGCATTGAGCGACGAACGACACAGTCGCTTGCACGCGGCCGCGGCGTACTCTGTATCGAGCGGCCTTCTCGGTTTCGCCCTACCTGGCGGAACCCATCGTTCGCCCACTTTGGACGGCAGTCAAGCCCTGGCGCGGGTGAACGGACGTGCCCCGGACGTGGCCGTGACCTGCATTTTCATCACCCACGGAGGAGATCAGAAGTGACGAGGCGGACGGGAAACCTGCTCGTCGAAGTAGCCGGTTTGTCCGGCGTGACCTACCCGGCCGGAACCCAGGTGCTCATCTCCGGCCGCGGCGCGTCGGTCGACGCTTTTGTCGACGGTGACTGGCTTCCGCTCGCGTGGTGGGAGTTCACCCAGGCCCCCGAACACGCGCCGAAGCCCAACGCCTGAACGCTTACCCGCACGAACCGTGTCGGACTGACTGCGCACAGTTCGATTTGGACTGTCTATTCCGGACTTAGATGATCTCGCGGTGCTGGAGGTAGCGGAAGACGGCGATACCGGGCAGCACCGGCAGCCAGTAGGTCAGCAGCCGTGAGGTGAGCACCGCGGCCACTGCGGTCGTCGGCGCGATGTCCAGCGCGGCCAGCCCGCCGATCATCAGCGACTCGACCGCGCCCAGGCCGCCGGGCGTGGGGATGATGTGCCCGAACGTCTGTCCGATGACGAACACCGTGAGCACGGCGAAGACCGGCATGTGGGGGTCGAACGCGGCGAGGCTGGTCACCAGGCCCAGCCCGGAGACGGCCAGATAGCCCGCCGCCCCGCCGAACAGCTGGATCGCGCGGCGGGGTTGTCCCAGGGTTCTGACCAGCTCTCTGATCACCTGTAACCCGGGCTGGACGAACCGGCGCCGCCCGAACGGCGAGGCGAGCACGGCGACCACGATCGCCAGCGCGCCCAGCCCGCCCGCCACCACGGGCCAGCCGTGCGGGATCGAGATACCGGTGAGCACCCCCGCGGTGCCCATCCCGAAAGCGCCCACCACCGACCAGATCCCGCCGAGCACCCCGGTCGCGGCGACGTTGAGCATCGTCACGCCCACCGCTTGCGAACGGCGGATGTCGATCCGTTCCATGAACGCGATGTTGATGCCGAAGAACCCGACCCCGCCGGGCGTCGTGCGGCCGGTGAAGGCGGCGGCGACCTGAACTGCGGTGGTGCGCCAGAACGGCAGCGGGGTCCAACTGGCGCCGATGATCGACACCGCGGCCAGCAGGAGCGCCACCAGGCCGGTCACGGTGCTGATCGCCAGCCACGTCCAGTTGGCCCCGGCGAGAGCCTCGGACACACCGCTCAGGTTCGTCAGCTGCGGCAGCAGCGTGTAGACGGCGGCGCCGAACAGCAGCAGGCCGACCAGCCGGCTGGGCCGCAGCGGTGAGTGGAAGGTCGGGATCGGCCGCCCGATCCGCTCGGCGAGGGTCTCGCGCAGGTCGGTCAGGGCGAACCGTTCGCTGGCCAGTTGCTTGCGGACCCGGCGCGGCAGCGCGAGCGGCTGCAGGTAGGCCAGCGCGGGTTCGAGCCGGTCGGGCGACAGCGCCCGCGTCGCACTGAGAACGGCACGTTCGACGCCGACCAGGGACGCGATCGACACCAGCGCCTCGGCGATGTCCTGCGCCGTTCGGCCGGGGGTCGCGCCGGCCTTGCCGAGGGCGAGGCCGAGTAGCCAGGGCTCGCCGTGGGCGTCGACGAGCACGTTCCTCGCACGCAGGTCGTGATGGGCGATGCGGGCGTCGCCGAGTTTCGCGACGTGGTCCCAGAAGGCTTTCAGCAGCGGCTCGTCGATCTCGTCGAGGCCGAGATCGGACAGGCGGCGCCCGTCGATCTGGCGGCGAACGAGCAGAGCCGACCCGTCCGGCGCCTGGCACGCCAGCACGACGGGCGGGATGCGGACCCCGCCGCGCTCCGCCAGCAGCGTCAGCAGTGCCTCGTGCTCGGCCTCGTGGTAGGGGGACGACAGCGGTGGTTCGTCCTCCACCTCCAGTGACGCCAGTAGCCGCCGCAGCCGGTACCACATGCCCGCCCGGCGGCGTAGGTGGCGCACGACCTCCACCCGCAGGCGGTCCCCGCTCGCGGTGGTCACCACGACTTCCTGCGGCCCGTACCGGCGCGTGCGGACGGGCACGACCTCGACCGGCGCGAGCCCGGCCTGTTCCAGCGTCTGCCGCACCACCGCTACCGACGTGCGGCGTCCCGGCGCACCGAAGAGGAGATGGAACAGCGCGCCGACGGCCCAGCCGAGGAACACGCCCGCGAAGGCGTCCAGCGGAAGGTGGCGGCCGAGGTAGACGCCGGCCACGGCGATCACCACGACGACCGCCCATGCGGCGCGCCGGTAGCCGGGCTTGAGGTAGGGCGCGATCACCGCCACGAGCGCCGCCACCATCGCCACCTCGACGTCGGGGAAGGCGAAACCGGTCGGGCCGGGCGCCCTGGTTTCGGGCGCGAGCAGTTTCGGCGGCACGTAGCGCGGGCCGACGAAGTCGTTCGCGATCCCGGCGAGGACCCAGGCGACGGCGCCGGCCGCGACGCATTGCAGGCCGAGCCGGATGCGCTTGAAGTACAGCGCGATGGCGGCGACGGCGGCGACGCCGAGCCAGCCGCCGGCCCACTGGAACACGTTCCAGGCCGCGGTCGAGGCCGGCGGGATGCGCTCGATCTCCTCGAAGATGGCCAACTCGACGGGGTTGGCCGCCTGCCAGCGTGCCACCAGCGAGCAGGCCGCGACGACCGCCAGGGCGAACACCAGCACGGCCAGGTCCCGCGGGTGCCGCCCGAGCGGCAGCATCGGCGGGGCGGACCCGGCCTCGCCGGTCGCCGGCTTCACCGGCTCGTCGCCCACTTCAGTCCAGCCTTAATGGTCGTCAACGCTCGTCCATCCAGTGTGCCGCTAAACACGGCGAGAAGACCCTGCGTTGTGGCCGGTTGCCCGTGCCGGTCACGCACCGTCCGGCCGCCGGTTGACGATGCTCCGTCCGCGACCTACGGTTTCCGTTAAGCAGACTTTGGTTTTCGTAACACGAAAAGTTGTCCGGATAGTTCCTCGTAAGCCGCGGTCGACGAAGACTGGGACGACGCGCATGAAGACCATGAAGTTGCCGGACGTGGCAGAGCACATCACGGCGCTCGCCGACCGGCTCCGAGCCGCGCTCGGGCCGGACGCGGTGATCGACGACCACCAGCGCCTGCGTACCTACGAATGCGACGGTCTCGCGCACTACAAGGCCATACCCGCGCTGGCCGTGCTGCCGGACGACGCCGCCGGGCTGGCGGCCACGGTGCGGGCATGCGCCGCGGCGGGCGTGCCGTTCGTGGCCCGCGGTTCGGGCACCGGTCTTTCCGGCGGCGCCCTGCCCCGCGCGGACGGTGTCCTCATCGTCACGTCGCGGCTGAGAGACATCGTCGAGATCGACCGCGAGAACCAGCGCGCGGTCGTCCAGCCGGGCGTGATCAATCTCGACGTGACCCGTGCGGCCACGCCGCACGGCTACTACTACGCGCCGGACCCGTCCAGCCAGCAAGTCTGTTCCATCGGCGGCAACCTCGCGGAGAACTCCGGCGGCGCGCACTGCCTGAAGTACGGCTTCACCACCAACCACATCACCGGCGCCGAGTTCGTCACCTCCGACGGGGAGACGGTGCGCCTGGGCGGCAAGGCCCCGGACCCGACCGGCTACGACCTGCTGGGCGCGATCGTGGGCTCCGAGGGCACGCTCGGGATCGCGACCGAGGTGACCGTGCGGCTGGTCCGGTTGCCGGAGACGGTCCGCACGCTGCTCGCGGGCTTCCCCAGCACCGACGACGCGGGCGCGGCGACCTCGGCGATCATCGGCGCCGGTGTCGTCCCCGCCGCCATGGAGATGATGGACGCGCTCGCGATCGAGGCGGCCGAGGCGGCCGTGCGCTGCGGCTACCCGGAGGGCGCCGGCGCGGTGCTGGTGGTGGAACTCGACGGGCCGGTCGCCGAGGTCGAGCAGCAGTTCGACGAGGTCGAGCGGCACTGCCGCGAGCACCGCGCGTTCGAGATCCGCATCGCGAAGGACGACGCGGAGCGCGCGTTGATGTGGAAGGGGCGCAAGTCGGCGTTCGCGGCGGTCGGCCGGATCAGCCCGGACTACATCGTCCAGGACGGGGTCATTCCGCGCACCGCGCTATCCGAGGTGCTGCGGCGGATCGACGAGCTGTCCGGCCGCGCCGGCGTCCGGGTCGCCAACGTGTTCCACGCCGGGGACGGCAACCTGCACCCGCTGGTGCTCTTCGACGACGCGGTGCCCGGCGAGGCCGAGCGCGCCGAGGAGGTGTCCGGGGCGATCCTGGACATCTGCATCGAACACGGCGGATCGATCACCGGCGAGCACGGCGTCGGTTCGGACAAGGCGAAGTTCATGCCGCGCATGTACACAGAGGACGATCTCGACACGATGCAAATGGTGCGGTGCGCCTTCGACCCGGACGGGCTGGCCAATCCGGGCAAGGTGTTCCCGACGCCCCGGTTGTGCGGCGAGGTGCCCGGCCGCCACCGCGGCGCGCATCCGTTGCAGGAAGCCGGAATCGCGGAGGTCTTCTGATGTTGTCCCACGGATTCTTTTGGGTACGAGGACAACATGAGTGAAGTGGACAAGGGAATACTCGACGCGTTGCGCGCCGCTACCGCCGATGAAGCGCGGCCCGCCGGTCCCGGGGACGACGTCGACGGGGTGGCGCCCTCGTACGTCGCATCGCCTTGCGGCACCGAGGAAACCGCGGCCACGCTCCGGGTCGCCGCCGAGCACGGGCTCGCCGTGATCGCGCGTGGAACCGGGAGCAGGCTCTCCTGGGGCGCGCCGCCGTCGCGGGCCGATCTCGTCGTCGACACCGCCCGCATGGACCGGATCGTCGAACATCGCGCGGGCGACCTGGTCGTCCACGCGGAGGCGGGCGTGCGGCTCGACACGTTGCACGAGCACCTGGCCCGGGCCGGGCAGCGGCTCGCGATCGACCCGGTGCTGCCGCCCGGCGGCACGCACGGCGGCACGGTCGGCGGCCTGATCGCGACCGCGGCGTCCGGCCCGCTCCGGCTTTCCCACGGCGCGGTGCGGGACCTGCTCATCGGCGTGACCATGGTGCGGGCCGACGGCGTGGTCGCGAGGGCCGGCGGGAAGGTCGTGAAGAACGTCGCCGGCTACGACCTGGGCAAGGTGCTCACCGGTTCCTGGGGCACGCTGGGCCTGGTCACCGAGGCCGTGTTCCGGCTGCACCCGTTGCCGGTCACGGCCCGCTGGGTGGTGCGGCGGGCCGGCTCGGCGGCCGAAGCGTACGACCTGGTGCGGCGCGTCGTGCATTCGCAGGTGGTGCCGGCCGGGCTCGAACTCGACCGCGCACCGGGCGAGGTCGCGACCCTCGCGGCCTCCATCGAGGGCATCCCGGCCGGCGTCACCGGCCGCGTCGGCAAGTTGGTCGAACTCCTCGGCGAAAGCACGGAAGTGCGCGACAGCGCGCCGGACTGGTGGGGCCGGGCGCCGTGGGGGAGCGGGGATGTCGCGATGCGACTCACTCACGAGATCGCCGGACTGCCCAAACTGCTCGACGCACTCGACGAAGCCGCGGCGCGCCACGGCCTGAGCGTGGCGCTACGGGGTTCCGTGGGAGTCGGGGTGGTGCACGCCGGTGTGCCCGGCGCCGCCGAGCCGCATGCCGTCGGTGCACTGGTCGAGGATTTGCGTGACCAATCATCCGCGTGGGGAGGGGACGTCGTCGTGCTCGACGCGCCACCGGCGGTCAAGTCAAGCGTCGACGTGTGGGGCCCGGTGCGGGGGCTGGCCCTGATGCGTCGCGTCAAGGATCAGTTCGACCCGGAGCATCGGCTCGCGCCCGGTCGTTTTGCCGGAGGGATCTAGATGTCTGAGCCCGCGTTCGACCACCACCACCCGCCCGCGGCCGAGCTCGTCTCCGACTGTGTGCACTGCGGGTTCTGCCTGCCGACCTGCCCCACCTACGCGCTGTGGGGCGAGGAGATGGATTCGCCGCGTGGGCGGATCTATCTGATGGGGCTCGGGCTCGAAGGCGAGCCGATGACCTCCGAGATGGTGCAGCACTTCGACGCCTGCCTGGGCTGCATGGCATGCGTGACCGCGTGCCCGTCGGGCGTCCAGTACCACAAGCTGATCGAGGCCACCCGCGCGCAGGTTGAGCGCCGTTTCGACCGCGGCCCGCGGGACCGGGCATTGCGCCGGGCCATCTTCAGCGTTTTCCCTTACCCCAAACGCCTGCACGCCCTGCGCGGACCGCTTCGCGCCTACCAGGCGACCGGCTTGAACCGGCTGCTGCGCCGGTCCGGGTTGCTGCGCAAGGTGTTCCCGGCCCTGGCCGCGCTGGAAACGCTTGCTCCGCCGATCGAGCGGTACGTGCGCGTGCCGGAGCGGGTCCCGGCGAAGGGCCGCAAGCGCGGCACTGTCGGGATGCTGCTGGGCTGCGTGCAGCGCGAGTTCTTCCCCGGCGTCAACGCGGCCACCGCGCGAGTGCTGGCCGCCGAGGGGTTCGACGTCATCGCTCCGAGCCGCCAGGGCTGCTGCGGGGCACTGTCCACACACAACGGTCGCGAAGCCGAGGCGCAGTCGTTCGCCCGCGAGCTCATCGACACCTTCGAGGCCACCGGGGTGGAGTGGGTGGTGGTCAACGCCGCGGGATGCGGCTCGGCCATGAAGGAGTACAGCGATCTGCTCGCCGACGATCCGGCCTATGCCCGCAAGGCCCAGGATTTCGCGTCACGAGTTCGCGACGTGTCCGAAATCCTGGTGGAATATCCGTCGATGGCCATCCGGCATCCGTTGCCGGTCACGATCGCCTACCACGACGCGTGCCATCTCGCGCACGCGCAGGGTGTTCGCGCGCAACCGCGTGCCCTGTTGCGGGATATTCCCGAACTGAACTTGCGCGAAATCGCCGAAAGCGAACTGTGTTGCGGCTCCGCGGGAATCTACAACATCCTGCAGCCGGAGGCCGGCCGGGAGCTCGGGGACCGAAAGGCCCACAACGTCCTCGCCACTGGCGCGTCCCTGCTGGTCACGGCGAACCCGGGCTGCCTGATGCAGGTGGCCGCCTCGATCGAGGGGCAGGGCGGGGAAATCCGGCTCGCGCACACCGTGGAGGTGCTCGACGCATCGATTCGTGGCCTGGCGGCGGAAGGTGTCGGACGGGTAATTTCCGGAAATTGATCGGTACTCCTCAACGGCGAGGTGACAAATGTACAGACAGATTCTCGATCCCGTCGCGGGGTCGCTGGCATGGTCGTCGCTCGTGGCGGCCCTGCCGCTGATCGCGCTGTTCGTGCTGCTGGGCATCGTGCGGATGACCGCCTGGCTGGCCGCGCTGATCTCGCTGGCCGTCGCGCTGGTGGTCGCGATCTTCGTCTACCCGATGCCGGCCGGGCCGGCGGTGCTGGCGGCGACCGAAGGCGCGGCGTTCGGCTTCTTCCCGATCCTGTGGATCGTGATCAATGCGATCTGGATCTACAACATGACCGTCCACACCGGACACTTCGACGTGCTGCGGCGGTCCTTCGCCAGGATAAGCGACGACCAGCGGATCCAGGGCGTGATCATCGCGTTCTCCTTCGGTGCGCTGCTGGAGGCGCTCGCCGGCTTCGGCACCCCGGTCGCCATTACGAGCGTCATGCTCATCGCGCTGGGCTTCAAGCCGATGAAGGCCGCGGTGGTCGCGCTGGTCGCCAACACCGCGCCGGTCGCGTTCGGCGCGCTCGCCGTGCCGATCACCACCCTGGCCACGGTCACCGGCCTGCCGCTGGGCGACCTCTCCGCCATGGTCGGGCGGCAGACCCCGATCCTGGGCGTGTTCGTACCGATCGCGCTGGTGTTCATCATCGACGGTGTCCGCGGCATCCGGCAGACCTGGCCGGGCGCGCTGGTGTGCGGTGTCGTCTTCGCGATCGCCCAGTTCGCGGTGTCGAACTACGTGAGCGCGCCGCTCACCGACATTGTCGCGTCGCTGCTCAGCGCCGGGGCGATGGTGCTGTTCCTGCGCGTGTGGCGTCCCGTCGAGTCGTACGTCGAGGGCGGCGGGGTCTCCGGCTTCGGGACGGCGGGCGCCGACGGTGGCAAGCACCGCGCGGTCGCGGCTTCCACGGCCACTCTGCCGCGCCCGTCGGGCGGCGGCGGCGCTGGTGACGGGGGCGCTGGTGGGGACACTGGCAATGGGGGCGCTGGTGTTGGGAACGGCCCGGCCCAGCGGGACAGCGGTGCCGAGGTTTTCCGGGCGTACGCGCCGTATCTGATCATCATCGCGGTGTTCGCGCTCGCCCAGGTACCGGCGATCAAGGACGCGCTGACCTCCGTCACGCAGAACTTCAACTGGCCGGGGCTGCACATCGAGTCGTCCAGCGGCAAACCGTCCACCTTGTCCATGTTCAAGTTCGACTGGCTGAACGCGGCGGGCACGCTGCTCATCATCGCCGGACTGATCACCATTCCGGTGATCGGCATTCGCCCCATGCGGGCGCTGCGGGCCTACGGCGCCACCTACCGGCAGTTGGCCGCCGCGATCGTGACCGTCATGGCGGTGCTTGCGCTCGCCTACGTCATGAACGCGAGCGGACAGACCGCGACGCTTGGTACCTGGATGGCCGGGGCGGGCGGCGTGTTCGCGCTGATCTCGCCGATCCTCGGCTGGCTCGGCGTGGCGGTGACCGGCTCTGATACCTCGTCGAACTCGCTGTTCGGCGCCCTGCAGCTGGTCGCGGCGCAGAAGGCGGGGTTGAGCGCCACCCTGCTGGCCGCGGCGAACTCGTCGGGTGGCGTGCTCGGCAAGATGATCAGTCCGCAGAACCTGGCGATCGCCGCGGCGGCGGTCGGGCTGTCCGGGCGTGAGGGCGACCTGTTCCGGCGGGTGTTCCTGTGGAGCCTGGTGTTCGTGGCCGTGATGTGCCTACTGGTATTCGGCCAGTCCACCCCCTTCCTCTCCTGGATGGTGCCCTAACTTCCCGTGCCCCCGGTCCCAGCACCCGTGTCCCCTCCCCAGGACCCCGTGTCCCCGGTTCAGGAGGTTGAGTTCCCGCTCCAGGAGGTTGAGTTCCCGGTTCAGGCCGCTGAGTTCCCGGTTCAGGATTTCGTGTTCCCGTCGCGGGACACGAGTTCGTCGTACTGGCGCGGAGGTGAGACGGTCCTGGCGGCGTGCCTCAGAACGTTGCCGGGGTAATCCGCTCTTCGGTCTAGGCGTTCACCAAGCCAGAACTCAGGTGCCCGGACCGGGAACTCGGGTGCCTGGGCCGGGAACTCGGGTGCCTGGGCCGGGATCTCGGGTGCCTGGACCGGGATCTCGGGTGCCTGAGCCGGGAACACGCCCGGCTGGGCCGGGAACTCGGGTGCCTGAGCCGGGAAGTCGGGTGCCTGGGCCGGGAAGTCGGGTGCCTGAGCCGGGGACACGCCCGGCTGGGCCGGGAACTCGGGTGCCTGAGCCGGGAAGTCGGGTGCCTGAGCCGGGGACACGCTGGGTACTGGCGTGTCCCCGGTTGGGGAGGGTGAGTTCTGGGTTCAGGTGGGTGAGTTCTGGGTTCAGGCGGGCGAGTTCTGGGTTCGTGGGTGAGTTCTGGGTTCGTGGGTGAGTTCTGGGTTCGTGGGTGAGTTCTGGGTTCGTGGGTGAGTTCTGGGTTCGGGTGGGCGAGTTCTGGGTTCGGGCTAGCAGCCGAGGCGGCGGGCCAGGTCGGTCAGTGCCTGGCCCAGGGGGAGATCGACGAGGGTGTTCGCGTAGCGATCGCCGCGGGTTTCCCCACGGTTGATGATCAGGATCGGCTTGCCCGACTTGGCCGCGTGGCGGACGAACCGCAGGCCGGACATGACCGTCAACGACGAGCCCAGGACCAGCAGCGCGCGGGCATTGTCGATAAGCCGGTAACAGCGTTGAACCCGTGCCGGTGGCACGTTTTCGCCGAAGAACACCACATCCGGCTTCAGCACCCCGCTTGTGCACGCGGAACAGTCGACGAGCCGGAACGCGCGGACCTGCTCGTCGGCGAGGTCGACGTCGCCGTCCGGGTTGACCCTGCTCGCGGAGCCCTCGAACACCGGGTTGGCCGCTCGCAGCCGGGAATCCAGCTCCTCCCGCGAACTCTTCCGCCCGCAACCCAGGCACACGACCCGGCTGAGCCTGCCGTGCAACTCCACGACACCCGAGGTGCCCACGGCCTGGTGTAAACCGTCGACGTTCTGGGTGATGACTCCCGACAGATGGCCCCGTGTGCGAAGCGCGGCGACGGCGCGATGCCCCGCGTTCGGCTCGGCGCGGGCGACCATTGCCCAGCCGAGGTGGCTGCGCGCCCAGTACCGGCGCCGGGCCTGCTCACTGCTGACGAACTCCTGGTACGTCATCGGCGTGTGCCGGCGGAGGCTGCCCGCTGGGCCTCGGTAATCGGGTATGCCGGATTCGGTGGACAGCCCGGCCCCGGACAGGACCACGACCCGACCGCCGCTGACGACCCGTGTGACCTCGTCCAGGCTGGTCGTGCGTGGTGCGGGCTCGCCCGTGGCCGTCCAGCTGAGGGTCGGTCGGGTCAGCACAAGGGCAGCTTACGTGGTCCGTGGGTCAGCCGGGGCACGGTTGGACCATCGTCCCGGCCTGGCAGTGCGGCGCCGGTTCCGACAGTGGTTTCGAACACAATTCTGGACGGCGCCACATGGAAAAAGCGCCCGGATTGCCGTGCGCAATAAACCGGCAACTGACTGCGAACGTGTGTTCGCGTAGCCGGCTGACACTGGCGCCGGCTCATATCCGTGGAAAGTTAACTGACTTAATGCCCTTGTGGTTGAACGTCGACGAAGGCGTTGGGGCTTCCGTGCGGCGCGCGTGTGGACCATGATGACGCCGTCTTGGTGGGGTTCACGAGGGGGTGAGGTGGCTGTGTCGGACCCGGGTGAGGACGGCGACGAGTTGGTGCGGGCGGCGTGCGCGGGGGACGAGGGCGCGTTCCGGGTGCTGTACCGCTCGGTGGCGCCGGGTCTGCTGCGGTACCTGCGGGTGCTGGTAGGGGAAGACGCCGAGGACGTGGCGTCGGAGACATGGTTGCAGGTCGCCCGGGACGTGGCGCGGTTTTCCGGTGACCTGGAAGGGTTTCGTGGCTGGGTCGCCACGATCGGACGGCATCGGGCGCTCGATCATCTACGGCGGGTGCGGCGGCGGCCGGTGAGCGCGGTCTCGGTGGAGGACGCCGGGCTGGACTGGGCGGGCTGGCCGGACGCGGGGGAGTCGGCGATGGAGACGCTGGGGACCGAGGCCGCGCTGGAGTTGATCGCGTCGTTGCCCCGCGATCAGGCGGAGGCGGTGCTGCTACGCGTGGTGCTGGGGTTGGACGCGACCGCGGCCGGGCGGGTGCTGGGTAAGCGAGCGGGGGCGGTGCGTACCGCGGCGTATCGCGGGTTGCGGACCTTGGCCGGGCGCTTGTCCCAGGGTACGTCCGAGACCAGCGCGAACATCGCCGGGAAGCCGAGTCGGGAACGGGGTGTGACACATCTGGGAGCGGCGGCGCTGAGGGAAGTGAGATGAGCGCGAGTGATGGCCGGCGCCTGGACCGGCGGGCAGCCGAACGGGTGCTGGGTGGTGACCTGGCCGCGGGCGGGCCCGGGTTGCATGCCCTGCTGGCCGTGGCATCGGCTCCGGCCCGGCCGGGTGAGCTGGCCGGGGAGGAAGCCGCGGTCGCGGCGTTGCACTCCGCGCGCATCGAGCCACGACCGGCAGGAAGACGACGGATGATCAGGACCGTGCTGGCCACCTTGGTCACGACCAGGGCCGCGGTGGCCTTCGCCGCGACCGCGGCCGTGACCGTGGGCGGCGTGGTCACCGTCGCCGCCGCTACCGGCGGCAGCGGTCCTACCGTCCCCCCACCCGCACCCACGACCGCGGCGACGCTCAGCCGAGCCAGCGCCGAGCCGCCGCCCAGCGCCGAGCCGCCCAGCGCCGAGCCGCCGCCCAGCAGCGCACCTCGCACCGGTGAGCGGGCCGGCGAGCAGGCCGCGCCGCCCGCCGCCGCGCACCCCAACCCCAACCCCAACCCCAACCCCTCGCTCGACGGGCTCTGCCGCGCCTACACCAGCGGCGCGGGCGCCGAGCACGGCAAGGCATTGGACAGTCCCGCCTTCACCGCGCTGATCACGGCCGCGGGCGGTAAGGACAGGGTCGCCGACTACTGCACCAGCCTGCTGCCCACCCGTTCGGCGTCGCCCGAGATGGACCACAACGAGACGACGCCGCCCGGCATAGGCCACAAGGAGATCCCGCACCTCCCGACAATGATCCCGTGAGTACCCACCGACTGGCGGTGACCCCTCCCCCTCATTGCCGTCACCGCCACCAGCGGGCGGTGGTCCGAGGTTCCTCCCCCCAGGCCTCGGACCACCGCCCGCATCTCAGCCACAGCCGGGCCGGTGGTGCGCGGAAAGCTTTGCCGGGGTAGCACTTTCTCACAACCGGCGATCTCTCACGACCGACGAGCGGCCGCGTCTGCCCAGCCGGTTTCGCGCCATCCGCGCAAGCAGAGCTGAGCGCGGAACGTCGATTTCTCACTGTCTGCTCCATTTCGCGCACCCAGAGTTCAGCCGCGTGGACCACTCGGCGGGAATTCCACATTCCGATTTCCCTGGCCTGGTTTCGCCGTTTCCCCAACGGGGTAGCACGGCAGCACGCATCCGGAGCGAGCCGAATGCGATTGCGTCAGGAGGAAGACATGAAAGCTGGCGGACGGATCGCGCTGGGGATGGGGGCCGGATACCTGCTGGGGCGGACGCGCAAGATGAAGCTGGCGCTGATGATCGCCGCGGCCGGTGCGACCGGCACCACCTCGCCGCGCAAGATGGTGCAGCGCGGCCTGAAACAGCTCGCCGAATCGGCGGAGCTGGGCAAGCTGACCGAAGTGGCGCGCGGTGAACTGGTCGATGCCGCCAAGGCGGCCGCGATCACCGCGGCCAGCAGCCGGATCGACGCGCTGAGCGAGCGGCTCGGAGCCGCCGTCGAGCCCGGTCGGGTGGTCAAGGAAGCCGGGCAGGCGGTACCGAAGCCCGGCCCGAAACCCGAGTCCGCCGAGGAGAGACCGGAGGAGGAGCCTGAAGAGGGCGGGGCCCGCGGCGAGGCGGCCGGCGAAGGCGAGGAAGAACAAGCGCGGGGCGAAGAGAGCGAAGCGGAAGTTCCGGAGCAGGGCAGGGAAGAAGCGCCCGCACGGCCTACCGCGCACCGCGGTACGTCCACGCGCACCACGTCCCGGCGTCGGCAGGCGGAGCAGCCCGCCGATGAAGAGCCCGCGCGGCGCCGCGCGACCCGGGCCGGGACGGGCACCGGCCGGACGCCGGTGCGGCGAACCAGGAGGTGAGCACGATGGTCGCCAAACAGGTCAAGGACGCGGTCGGCCAGGCGCCGCAGCGGGTCGAGGAAGCGGTAGGCGACCTGCCGGGGCAGGCCGGCCAGGCGGTGTCGAAGGTGGTGCCGTCGGACCAGCTCAGCGAGGCGTTGCGGAAGCTGGTCGAGACCCTTGTGGCGCGTGGCGCCAACGCGCTGGTCGGGAAGGTCACTTCGGCGTCCGGGCGGCTGACGGAGTTCGCCGAGGGCGGCGGCGACGGCGGCCTGCTGAGCGCGCTGACCGGCGGCGGGGGCGGGATCAAGGGCAAGGCGATGCTCGGCGCGGTGAAGGGCGGCCTGTCCGGTGTGACGGACAAGGTGAAGGACCAGGTGTCCGGCCTCGCGGGCGGGCTGCTCGGCGGCAAGGGCGGCAGAAGCAAGACCAATCAGCTCAAGGTGACCAACATCGTCGAGGAGATCGACGTCGGTGTGCCGGTGGATCTCGCCTACGACCTGTGGACCCGGTTCACCGACTTCCCCACCTTCATGAAGAAGGTCGAGAACGTCGAGCAGGTCAGCGACGAGAACCTGCGCTGGAAGGCGCAGATCTGGTGGTCGCACCGGGCGTGGGAATCGGACATCGTCGAGCAGGTGCCCGAGGAGCACATCATCTGGCGGTCCAAGGGGGACAAGGGTTATGTCGACGGTGCGGTCAGTTTCCACGAGCTGAGCCCGGATCTGACGCGGATCATGTTGGTGCTCGAGTACCACCCCAAGGGGTTCGTGGAGAGGACCGGCAACATCTGGCGGGCCCAGGGACGCCGGGTACGGCTGGAGCTCAAGCACTTCAGGCGGCACGCGATGACGTACGCGTTGTTGCACCCCGACGAGATCGAAGGCTGGCACGGCGAGATCCGCGACGGCGAGGTCGTCGACGGCCGGTCCGAAGAGGACACCGGCCGAGCCGGAGCAGAAACGGAAGAAGAGGCCGGGGAAGAAGCCGCGGAAGAAGCCGCAGGCCGCGGTGAGTCCCCGGAAGGCGGCGTGCCGGAGCCCCGCGGCGAGCCAGTGGGCGCGGGAACGGCCGGCAGAGAGCGAGGGAGCAACGGATGACAACAGCGATTCAACCGGCCGGTGGTGGCGGCGGTGGGCTCGACCGCCCGAGTCCCACCGGCCTGGCCGACGTGATCGACACGATCCTGGACAAGGGACTGGTCATCGACGCCTATGTCCGCGTGTCGCTGGTCGGTATCGAGTTGCTGACGATCGACGCCCGCGTGGTCATCGCGAGCGTGGACACCTATCTGCGGTTCGCCCAGGCGGTCAACCGCCTCGAAATCTCCGACAGCGAGAAGAAGGGGCTGCCCGACCTGCTGGAGGACGTACAGTCCGGCGGCGCGAAGTCCAAGACCAAGGGCGCGCTCGAAGCGGCTGGGGAAAAGCTGCGCGACTTCATCACCGATGAGGCCCGGACGGACAGGTGAGGCGAGATGACGGAAAACGCCATGTACGTGTACGGAATCGTGCCCGCCGACGTCGAGATCGAACCCGGTGCCCGCGGCGTCGGCGACCCACCGGCCGAGGTGAAAACCGTGCGGCACGGCAGGATATCGGCGCTGGTCAGCCCGATCGATCCGGGCAAGCCGCTGGGCCGGCCGCGGGATCTCACCGCGCACTCCGCCCTCCTCGACGGCGCGTCGGTTGCCTGCCCGGTGCTGCCGATGCGGTTCGGCGCGGTGCTCACCGACGAGCAGGCGGTGATCGACGAGCTGTTGGCCGAGCACGAGGACGAGTTCGCCGAGGCGCTGCACGAGTTGGAGGGCAAGGCCGAGTACGTCCTCAAGGGACGGTACGACGAAGGCGCGATACTCAACGAGATCCTCGACGAGAACCCGGCGTTGGTCCGGTTGCGGGAAGCGATCCGCGACAAGCCGGAGGACGCCACGCGTAACGAGCGGATCGCGCTCGGCGAGCACATCAGCAACGCGATCGCGGCCAAACGCCAGATTGACACCGACACGATGGCGCGCGTGCTCACGGAACAGGGCGTGCTGATCAACGTCCGGGAGCCGACTCATGAGGAGGACGCGTTCAACATCGCGTGCCTGACCGAGATCGCGAAGCAGGCCGACCTCGAGGCCGCGGTGGATCAGTTGGCGAGGGAGTGGGAAGGCCGGGTCGGGGTGCGCTTGCTGGGCCCCCTGGCGCCCTACGACTTCGTCGTGACGAGGACCGGGACGTAAGTGAAATGGGCTTGCTGAGCGAAATTCTCCTGCTGCCGCTCGCGCCTGTGCGGGCGACGATCAAGCTGGGCGAGGTGATCCAGGAGCAGGTAGAACGCGAACTGCACGACCCGGCGTCCGTGCGGCGGGAGCTGGAACGGATCGAGCGGGCACGCGAAGCCGGCGAGATCTCCGCCGAGGAGGAAGAGCAGGCGCAGGCGGAGGTGCTGGCGCGAATGATCGGCCCCGGTTCGCTTCCAAGCGCCTAGAAAACGCGAACGAAAGGTGATCCCAGATGGCGGCCGCGAAACCGCGAAGCCCGGTGGAACGCGAACCACCGCCGCCGGAGGACCGGCAGCGGTCCGCGTCGGACATCGGCCGGATGGCGGTGGACGAGGTTCGGGAGCTGACCGGCAAGACCGCCCTGGGCGCCACCTCGGTCGAGCCGATCGAGGACGGCTGGCTGGTCGAGGTCGAGGTCGTCGAGGAGCAGCGCATCCCGTCCTCGGCGGACATGCTGGGCCTCTACGAGGTGGAACTCGACTTCGAGGGAACGCTGCTGGCCTACCGCCGGACCCGGCGCTACGGCCGCGGCCAGGGGTATGGGGGTTCGCGCTGAGATGTCTTCGATCCAACCCGCCAACTCCGGCCGGAGCGGGGCGCTGACCGGCGGCGGTCACCAGCCCGCGAACCTGGGCGACATCCTGGAGAGAGTCCTCGACAAGGGGCTGGTCATCGCCGGTGACATCCAGGTCAACCTGCTCGACATCGAACTGCTCACCATCAAGCTCCGGCTCGTCATCGCCTCACTGGAGACCGCCAGGGAGGTCGGCATCAACTGGTGGGAGAACGATCCCTGGCTGACGGGCGACGGGGACAAGCTCCGGCTCGAGAACGAGAAGCTGCGCGCCCGCGTCGCCGAACTGGAAGGGGAACAGGCCCCGCGGCAGCGGATCGAGGGTGGCGGTGATGAGTGACGAGCAGGGCACCTGGCTGTATGCCGTCGCCGGCGACCTGGGCCGCGGCGGCCTGCCTCCGCTGACCGGAGTGGCCGAAGAGCCGCTGCGCACCGTCGAAGCCGGCGGGCTCGTCGCGGTGGTCGGTTCGGTGCCGTTGAGTTCCTTCGGGGACGAGGCGCTGCGGCGCAACCTGGAGGACCTCGACTGGCTCGCCAGGGTCGCCCGCGCGCACGACAACGTGGTGGACGCCGTCGCCCGCGCGGGCCCGGCCGTGCCCCTCCGGCTGGCCACCGTCTACCTCGACGACGAGCGGGTGGAGCAGGTGCTGCGCAAGCGGGCGGCCGATTTCGAACGTACGCTCGGGCGAGTCGCCGGGCGGCGGGAATGGGGCGTCAAGGCGCTGCTGGAGCGTGAGCCGGAACGACAACCGGCGGCGACGAGTGGTGGTCCCTCGCGTCCGGGCGCGGGCGCCGCGTACCTCAAGCGTAAGCGCGAGCAACACCAGACGCGCCAACGCCACGAGCAACTCGCCGCGGAAGAGGCCGGCCACATTTACGCCGTGCTCGCCGAGCGTGCCGTGGACGCCCGGCGGCATCGCCCGCAGAGCCAGCAGCTCTCCGGCGCCCAGTCGCCGATGATCCTCAACGCCGCATATCTCGTGGACAGCGCAGCGGAACGGGAGTTCACGCGGGCCGTGGCGGTGCTGGACTCCGAGCACGAGTCGGTCCGTCTCCAGTTGACCGGCCCATGGCCGCCGTACTCGTTCTCAGAATTGGAGGACAACGATGAGTGAGCCACGACCACCAGTAGTGTCCGCAAGGGACATCGGGTATCCCGCGGATGCGAGTGTGGATCGACTGGACACTGTGGACACCTCCGGTGCGCTGGACCGGAACGTGGCGCTGGTCGACGTGCTCGACCGGGTGCTGGCCGGCGGGGTCGTGGTCAGCGGCGAGCTGACCCTGTCGATCGCCGACGTGGACCTGGTCCACATCTCGTTGCGCACCCTGCTGTCCTCGGTCAGCGCCCTGCTACCCCCGCCGGAACCATGAGCGAGAACCCGTTCCCTAATCATGATCAGAGCCCTGGCCAAGGTGAGTCCTCGAACCCACCGCCGGCAGGTACCCGATCCGTCCGCCGTCTCGACACCGACCCGGAGACGGCCGAACGCAGCCTGGTCAGCCTCGTGCTGACTGTCGTGGAACTGCTGCGGCAGCTGATGGAGAAGCAGGCCCTGCGCCGGGTGGACCACGGCGACCTGACCGACGAGCAGATCGAAGCCGTTGGGTTGACGTTGATGCGCCTGGAAGAGCGCATGGGCGAACTCTGCGAGCATTTCGAACTCACCCGGCAGGATCTCAACATCGACCTCGGCCCGCTCGGCCCGCTGCTTTCGGATCCCTGAAGCTCAGCTCACCGGCGCTCGCCACAACACCCGGGTGCCGCCGTCGGGCAGCCGGTCCACCCGCATGGTCCCGCCGGCCTGCTTGGCGCGCTCCCGCAGGTTGTGCAACCCGCTGGTCGCGACGCCTTCGGGGATGCCGATGCCGTTGTCGGTCACGTCGATGGTGAGATCGTCTTCGACGGAAATGGTGACGGCGACAGCGCTGGCATGCGCGTGCCGGACCACGTTGCTGACCGACTCACGCACCACCGCCTCGGCATGGTCGGCCAGTTCGGGACAGACCACGCCGAGCGCGCCGGACATCCGGACCGTGGTGTGTACGTCGCTGTCCGTGGTGAGTTCGGCGATGATGTCGTTGAGCCGCTTGCGGAGGTTTCCGGTGCCGGCCAGGCCGCCGTGCAGGTCGAAGATCGCGGTGCGGATGTCGGCGATGATGTTCTCCACGTCCTCGACCGCCTCGGTGATCCGGCGGCGGGTTTCCGGGGAGTGGCTGCGCATCGCGGTGCTCTGCAAACCGAGGCCCAGGGTGAACAGGCGCTGGATGACGTGGTCGTGGAGGTCCCGCGCGATCCGGTCGCGGTCGGCCAGCACGTCCATCTCGTGGAGCTGCCGCTTGCCGGCCGCCAGCTGCAGGGCCAGCGCGGCCTGGTCGGCGAACGACGCGGCCAGCGGCAGCTGCCCGGCGTCGAACGGGGTGGCGCCGGCGTGGCGCACGGCGACCAGCACACCGGAAACCGACTGCGCGGACACGCGCAGCGGCAGCAGCAGCGCCGGCCCGAACTCCGTGTCCGGTCCCAGGCCGAGATCGTTGCCGGCAACGATCACCCGCTGGGGCGTGGCGTCGGCGAACGCGGCGCCGGTGAGCGTGCCGGCGACCGGGATCCGCCGTCCCGTCAGCGCCCCGTTCAGCCCCGCGTCGGCCGTGATCACCAGGGCGGTGACGTCGGACGCGGGCAGCTCCGGGTCCTCGGGCTGGGCCAGGAACGCGTGGTCGGCGCCGGTCAGGGCCAGCGCGCGGTTGGCGACCAGGTGCAGCACCTCGGCCGGGTCGGCGGCGGCCAGCAACTCGGCGCGGATCTCGCTGGTCGCTTCCTGCCAGTGCTGGCGCAACCTGGCCTCTTCGTACAGCCACGCGTTTTCCACCGCGATCCCGGCCCCGGCGGCCAGCGCCTGCACCACGACCTCGTCGTCCTCGGTGAACGGCTGCCCGCCGGCCTTCTCGGTGAGGTAAAGGTTGCCGAACGCCTTGTCCCGCACCATGACGGGCACGCCAAGGAAGGTACGCATCGGAGGGTGGCGCGGCGGGAAGCCCGACGAGGCCGCGTGCTGCGAGAGGTTGTCGACGCGGATCGGTTTCGGCTCCCGGATCAGCAGCCCGAGCAGGCCGTGCCCCTCGGGCAGGTTACCGATCTCGCGCCGGGTCCGCTCATCGATGCCCTCGTAGACGAATTCGGCCAGGCCCTTGCCGTCGGCGTTGAGCACGCCGACCGCGCCGTAGCGGCAGTCGACCAACTCGATCGCGGCGTGCACGATCCGGCGCAGGGTGGTGTCCAGTTCGAGCCCGGACGCGACCGCGAGCATGGCTTCGAGCAGCCCGTCGATCTGGTCCCGGGAGTCGATCATCTGCTCGATGCGGTCCTGGACTTCCCGGAGCAGTTCGCGCAGCCTCAGATGGGAGAGCGTGCCTCTTAGCGAAGGCGCTCCGATTTTGCCCATACCGTCGTAACCGGGCATGTTCCCAGCCTTGCATTGTCCGTGCGGCACGGCCACCTGGAAAACGTGATGGGCGCACGGCGGCGCGGTGATGAAACCGTGCCGTTTCTTCGATGACACGGGGTTTTGGTTCGATTTTCACATTTCCGGCCGTTTGGGTTTCGCACAGTCGCACGGTATCCGCGTTCATCATCTTCACCGGGCTCACCGGGCTCACCGGGCTCACCGGGTCCACCGGGCTCACCGGGTCCACCGCCACCGGGCCCACCGGGCTCACCGGGTCACCGGGTCCACCGCGTTCACTGGGGCCACCGGGCTCACCGGCTTGGAGGCCCGGGCGCGTCCGGCCGGATCGCCGCCCGGGTGAGCCGGGCGATCTCGATGTCCTCACGAGAGGTGATGACCAGGGTGCGCACCGGCGCCCCGGATGCGCTGATATCGGTGTCCGTGG
Source organism: Amycolatopsis taiwanensis DSM 45107 (assembly GCF_000519205.1). Lineage (GTDB taxonomy): Bacteria > Actinomycetota > Actinomycetes > Mycobacteriales > Pseudonocardiaceae > Amycolatopsis_E > Amycolatopsis_E taiwanensis. The sequence goes on from NZ_KI912599.1 coordinate 141,794, forward strand.
TCGCCGCCCGGTTGGCCGTCTCGTCCACCTCGACGCCGAGATACGCCAGGTCGGCTGTGGCAGCGGCGCGTACGTCGGGGCTGTGCTCGCCCACACCGCCGGTGAACACCAGCGCGTCCAACCCGCCCAGAGAGCCCGTCATCGCGGCGATCTCCCGTCGCAGCCGGTGCGTGTAGACGCCGAAGGCGAGCCGCGACTCCGGCCGGCCGTCGGCCACGCCCCGCAGGACTTCGCGCATGTCGCCGCTGCCGCCGGTCAGCCCGGCCAGCCCGGACTCGAATTCCAGGGCGCGGGACACGTGGCTGGTGCTCAGGCCCGCATGCTGCAGAAGCCACAGCACCAGGCCGGGGTCGACGCTGCCGGTGCGAGTGGCCATGACCAGCCCGGCCAGCGGCGTGAACCCCATCGTGGTGTCCATCGAGCGGCCGTCGGACACCGCCGCGAGCGAGGCACCCGCCCCGAGATGGCAGGTGACCAGACGCAGTGTGGTCGCCGGCCGGTCGAGCAGCTCACCCGCCCGCCGGCCGGCGTAGGCGTGAGACAGGCCGTGGAACCCGTACCGGCGCAGCCCCCACTTCTGGTTCCACTCTCGCGGCAGGGCGTAGGTCGCGGCCGCGTCGGGCAACCCGGCGTGGAACGCGGTGTCGAAGCAGGCAACGGCCGGTGTTTCGGGCAGTACCCGTGCGATCGCGTCGATCCCGGCCACGCCGCGCGGCTGGTGCAACGGGGCCAGCTCGGTCAGGTCCGCGATCCTTCTCCGGACGTCCGGGTCGAGCAACGCGGGATCGCGGAACTCGGCGCCGCCGTGCACGATGCGATGCCCGACCGCGTCGACGCGGCGCAGTCCGCCCACGAACCGCGCCAGCTCCTCGGTCTCCTCGGCGCCCGCCCACTCGCCGAGGTCGAGCGAGGCCGTCAACCGGTCGTCACCGTCCAGCAGCCGGACCTTCAGGCTCGACGAGCCGGCGTTGACCACGAGCACGTTCATGTCTCACCCACCTCGAACCGAGAACTCTCTCACCTGAACCAGGAACTCACTCACCCGAACCAGGAACTCACCCACCCGAACCGGGATCTCGCGCACCTGTACCCGGGACACACCCGCCCGAACCGAGAACTCGCCCGCCCGAACCGAGAACTCGGGTGCCTGGGCCGGGATCTCGCCTGCCTGGGCCGGGATCTCGGGTGCCTGGGCCGGGATCTCGGGTGCCTGGGCCGGGGACACGCCGGGAGCTCCCGCTGTGTCCCCGGCTCAGGACGGCGAGTTCCGGGTTGGGGCGGGCGAGTTCCCGGTTCAGGACGGCGAGTTCCTGCCTCAGGCACCTGAGTTCTCGGTTCAGGACGGTGAGTTCCGGGTTCAGTACGGCCAGGCCCAGTCGCGCACCTCGGGGAGGTCCTCGCCGTGGGTGCGGATGTAGCTACGGTGCCGGGCCCGCTGGTCGGTCATCCGCTGCCGAAGTGACGCCGTGGTCACGCCCACCCCGGGCACCCGGTCGAGGACGTCGATCACCAACCGGAAGCGGTCCAGGTCGTTGAGCACCCGCATGTCGAACGGCGTGGTCGTGGTGCCTTCCTCCTTGTAGCCGCGGACGTGGAAGTTCTCGTGGTTGGTGCGCCGGTAGGTCAGGCGGTGGATCAGCCACGGATAGCCGTGGTAGGCGAAGATCACCGGACGGTCCGTGGTGAACAGCGCGTCGAACTCGGGGTCGGGCATGCCGTGCGGGTGTTCGCTGGGCGGTTGCAGGCGCATCAGGTCGACCACGTTCACCACGCGCGTGCGCAGGCCGGGCACTTCCTCCCGCAGGATCGCGGTCGCGGCCATCACCTCCAGTGTGGGCATGTCACCGGCGCACGCGAGCACCACGTCCGGCGGGCCGCCGTCCTCGGTACCCGCCCACTCCCAGATCCCCGCGCCCCGCGTCGCATGCAGCACCGCCTGCGGCATGGGCAGCCAGTCCGGGGACTTGTTCTTGCCCGCCACGATCACGTTGACGTAGTCCCTGCTGCGCAGGCAGTGGTCGGCGACCGAGAGCAGGGTGTTGGTGTCCGGCGGCAGGTAGACCCGGATGATCTCGGCCTTCTTGTTCATCACGTGGTCGATGAAGCCGGGGTCCTGGTGCGAGAACCCGTTGTGGTCCTGGCGCCACACATGCGAGGTGAGCAGGTAGTTCAGCGAGGCGACCGGGCGGCGCCACGGCAGCCGCTTGCTGCTCTTCAGCCACTTGGCGTGCTGGTTGAACATCGAGTCGACGATGTGGATGAACGCCTCGTAGCAGGAGAACATCCCGTGCCGCCCGGTCAGCAGGTAGCCCTCCAGCCAGCCCTGGCACAGGTGCTCGGAAAGCACTTCGACCACCCGCCCGTCGCGGGCCAGGTGCTCGTCCACCGGGAGAACTTCGGCCGTCCACTGCTTGCCGGTGGCCTCGTACACCGCGTCGAGCCGGTTGGACGCCGTCTCGTCGGGACCGAACAGCCGGAAGTTGCGGCTTCCGGTGTTCTCCCGCACCACCTCACGCAGGTACTGGCCGAGGATCCGGGTGGGTTCGGAGGTCGAGGCGCCGGGCTTGGCCGGTTCGATCGCGAAGGCGGTGAAGTCGGGCAGCCGCAGCGGTTCGAGCAGCAGGCCGCCGTTCGCGTGCGGGTTGGCGCCCATCCGCCGGTCCCCGCGCGGGATCGTGGCCAGCACGTCCGGCACCGGATGGCCGGCCTCGTCGAACAACTCCTCCGGCCGGTAGGAGTGCAGCCAGTCGGCCAGGGCCGCCAGATGCGCCGGATTGTCCCGCACCGAGGCCAGCGGCACCTGGTGCGCCCGCCACGTCCCCTCCACCGGCAGACCGTCCACAAAGGAGGGACCGGTCCAGCCTTTCGGGCTGCGCAGCACGATCATCGGCCACACCGGGCGGGTAGCCTCGCCGCCGTCGCGGGCTTCGTGCTGGATGCGCCGGATGTCGGTGAGCACCTCGTCCAGGGCCGTGGCCATCTCGGCGTGCATCCGCGTGGGATCGGAACCCGTGACGTAGCGCGGCGCGTAGCCGTAGCCGCGCAGCAGTGCGTCCAGTTCCTCGTCCGGTATCCGCGCCAGCACCGTCGGATTGGCGATCTTGTAGCCGTTGAGGTGCAGGATCGGCAGCACCGCGCCGTCGGTCGCCGGGTTGAGGAACTTGTTGGCGTGCCAGCTGGTCGCGAGCGGCCCGGTCTCCGCCTCACCGTCCCCGACCACGCAGGCCACCAGCAGGCCGGGGTTGTCGAAGGCCGCACCGTAGGCGTGGGCCAGCGAGTACCCGAGTTCGCCGCCCTCGTGGATCGAGCCGGGCACCTCCGGCGCGACGTGGCTGGGTACCCCGCCGGGAAAGGAGAACTGGCGGAACAGGGTCCGCATGCCCTCTTCGTTGCGCGGGACCTCTCGGTAAGCCTCCGAATAGCTGCCCTCCAGCCACGTGTTGGCCAGCATCGCGGGGCCGCCGTGCCCCGGCCCGATCACGGTCATCGCGTCGAGATCGCGCTCGCGGATCGTGCGGTTCAGATGCGCGTACACGAAGTTCAGCCCCGGCGTGGTGCCCCAGTGGCCGAGCAGCCGCGGCTTGATGTGCTCGGGCCGCAATGGTTCGCGCAACAACGGGTTGTCCAGCAGGTAGATCTGGCCCACGGAAAGGTAGTTCGCCGCGCGCCAGTACGCGTCGACCCGCCGCAACTCGTCGGTCGGCTCCGTCATGGCCGCCTCCCTCGCGCCCGGGCTGGTACTTCGGTGATCCGGACGGCGAGTTGTTCGTTGTTGGACGTGTAGCAGAGGTATTCGAAGTCCACTCCTCGCTCGGCCACGAACTCGCGCCACGCACGGTGCTCGTGCCCTTCCCAGCCGGGGTAGTTGAAGTACTCGTCGAAGAGCACCACGCTGCCCGGCCGCAGCCGGTCGCCGATCTCCTCGAGCACCGTCCTGGTGGACGAGTACAGGTCGGCGTCCAGGTGCAGGAACGCGACCGGACCGGGATGTTCGGCCAGAAAACCGGGCAGCGTCTCGGAAAACCAGCCGGCGACGATCGAGGCACCGTCCACTTCGGGCACCCGCTCGGCGTGGAAGGCCCCGGCCGGGATGTTCGGCCGCCAGTCCTCCGGCAGTCCCCGGAAGGAGTCGAAGCCGTAGACGTCGTGGCCCGCGCGGGCCGCCGCGATCGTTTTCAGCGTGCTGCCGCTGAACACCCCGAACTCGCAGGCCAGCCCGGCCTCCGGGGCGAGGGAGAGCGCGTGGGCGAGGGTTTCGGCGGGGTGTGGGAAGGTACGCGCGGTGGGCAAGTGCTCACGCACGAACGCCTCGGTGGTCGCCACGGCGTGTCGCTCGGCCGCCGCGTGGATGTCCCGGCGCGCCCGGAACTCGATCTCGTGCGCCACCCGGGCGAGCCGGTCTCCTTCCTGACGCGCCAGGTTTTCGAAGTCCTGGCGAACCTTCTCGACCAGTTGCTCGTAGCGAACGATGTGCCGCTCAGCGGCTTCGTCGACGATCCTCGCCAGCGGCGCGCGGAGCGCGTGGCGGATCCGGTTGAGCACGGGAACCTCCTCACAGGTGGGCACGGGAATCGGCACCGAACAGCCGCGCCCAGTTGCGGCGGCTGGTCAGTTCGGGCATCGCGGCGCGGTACAGCCGTCCGACGCGGGGCGCGCGGCGGCTGAACTCCGACAGCACCCGCACTCCGCGCCAGGCGAGATCGCGTAGCAGCGCGGGATTCCGGTGCCGGAACCGGACTCCCTCCTGCGACGGGTCGGTGACCACGGCCGTGTCGAAAAGGGAGACGTGCCACCAGTGGTTGTGCTTGGCCGCGATCGTGGCCTGCCCGCGGGCTACGCCCAGCATCTGCCAGGCCGCCCGCTTCAGCAGCACGAGACGCGGCATGGAGGGGGTCGGGGCGGGGTAGGAGACCGGCAGGTCGGGCGCGCCGTGGGCCGGATGCACCACGGTCTCGGGGTGGTGGGCGCGCGCCTTGCGCACCGCGGCCGCGGCCTGGGCCCCGCCGTCGGCCAGGATCTGGGGCCCGCGCAGGAAGTCCTCGACCGCCATGAGCAGCGTGCGCGCCAGTCCGTACCGCATCGAGACCAGGTACCGCCCGAATTCCGCGAGCAGAAACTTCGTCGCCTGCCTGACGTTGAAGTCACTGTGCACGGCGCTGACGATCAGCGCGTTGCGAAGGCTGAAGTAGCGCGGCCAGTCGTCCCAGTCCTTCCAGGCGAAGTCGGCATGCCACACCCCGGCACCGGGCAGCGTCACCGTCGGATAACCGGCAGCGCGGGCGCGCAGCCCGTATTCGATGTCGTCCCACTGGAAGAACAACGGCAGCGGATAACCGATCTCGCGCACGATGTCCGGGGGGATCAGGCACGACCACCACGCGTTGTACTCGGCGTTGACCCGGGTGTCGAGGCTCGTCGAGGTAAGGTCGGCGTCGTGCACCGCGCCGGGTACCGGGCGACCCGCGCGCAGGTGCGGCAGGTCGGCGCGCTCGGCGCTGACGTGCAACCGATGTGGATGCAGTTGCTGCAGCATCTGCCCCCCGACGATCGCCGGGTGCTCGGTGCGGGCGGCGAAGGCGATCATCCGGGGCACGGTGTCGGGCTCGAGCGCGATGTCGTCATCCATCAGCACCAGGTACGGCCAGTTCTCCGCCGCACCCGAGGTGGCCTCGTACAGGCCCCGCGTGAACCCCCCGGCGCCGCCCAGGTTCGGCTGGCGCAGGTAGCGAAGCTTGCCGCCCAATGCCTGCTTCACCGCGTCGAAACCGGTGCGCGAGGACACCGGGTCGCTGCCCTGGTCGACGACGTAGACGGTGTCGAGGCCGGCCATGCACTCGACGTCCGCGGCGAGCGTGGTCAGGGTGGCCACGCAGTCGTCGGCCCGGTTGTACGTGCAGATCACGACCGCCGCGGGCCGCTCCCGGGCCCGGTCGTTCACCTCCCAGCGCACGTCGCCGACGGTCAGTTCGGCCGCCTCGGTGTCGGCCTCGAGCCACAGCGCCCCGCCGTCGGTGAACCTGTTCAGCGTGGCGTGGAGGCCGATCGGCTCGGCCACCGCGCCCGAGACCCGGACACCGTCCACCGGGCGAGCATCGCCGGCGGTGTCCGAGGCCATCAGCCGAACCCGCCCGGTGCCGTGGGCCCTGGCCTCCACCCGGACCCGGCCGACCGGCGTCCAGCGTTGCCAGTAGCTGGCCGGGAACCGGCCGAAGTAGGTGTTCGTGGAGACCAACGCGTGCGGTGCGACCGTGACACGACCGCGTTCGGCGACCGCGACGCCGCGCTCCGTCGTGGCATACAGCTCGGCGGGCTCCAGGTCGTTCGGCGGTGCGAAGAGGGTGCGCTGGACCAGCATGCCAACCTTCCTTCCCCAATGGGAAAGGCACCAAACACCGCGCCGCCCCGGCGTGTCCCCGCCCCAGCCTCCCGTGTCCCCGCTCCAGGCACCCGAGTTCCCGCTCCAGGCACCCGAGTTCCCGCTCCAGGCCCGCGTGTCCCCGCTTCGGGCGCCTGAGTTCCGGTTTCAGGCCTGCGTGTCCCCGTTTCAGGCGCCTGAGTTCCCGCTTCAAGCGCCTGAGTTCTGGCTTCAGGCACGTGTGTTCCCGGTTGGGAGGCCGGGTTCCTGCCTCACATGCCAGAGTTCGTCCCTGCCGGGCTTCGGTGTGCCCGTGGCCAACCCCGAGCTTCCTTTGGATGATCAGGGTTCAGATCAGGGGAAAACCGGAGGATTTTGTCGGTCTCCCCGTCTACGTTGTGGTGCGAAACGGAGAGGGGCGTGTTTCATGTCACAACCAGACCCAGGAACCGCCGTCCAGGTGCGTGCCCTGGAAAAGGCTTACGGGTCCACCCAGGCGCTCAACGGTGTCGACCTGACGATTCCGACCGGGCAGGTGCTGGGACTGCTCGGGCCGAACGGGGCGGGCAAGACCACCACGGTGCGCATCCTGACCACCCTGCTCCGGGCCGACTCGGGCGAGGCATGGGTGGCGGGGCACAACGTACGTACCGAGCCGGACGCGGTCCGCCGTGCGATCGGGCTGTCCGGTCAGTACGCGGCGGTCGACGAGAACCTCACCGGATTCGAGAACCTGTACCTGGTGGGCCGGCTCTACGGCCGCAAACGGGCCGCGGCCCGGGCCAGGGCACGGGAACTGCTCGCCCGGTTCCGGCTGGAGGAGGCCGCGGACCGCCCGGCGAAGGGATACTCCGGCGGGATGCGGCGCCGGCTCGACCTGGCCGGCGCGCTGGTCGCGGAGCCGAGCGTGGTCGTGCTGGACGAGCCGACCACGGGACTCGATCCCGGCGGCCGGCTCGACACCTGGAAAGTGATCAAGGAACTGGTCGCCGACGGCACGACGGTCCTGCTCACCACGCAGTATCTGGAGGAGGCCGACCACCTCGCGGACACCATCGTGGTGATCGACAAGGGCCGGGTGATCGCGAGCGGCACCGCGGACGAGTTGAAGGCCATGATCGGCGGGGAACGGCTCGAACTGGTGGTGGCCTCGGCCGCCGACCTGCCGGCCACCAGGCAGGTGCTGCGTGAGGTGGGCAGCGGCGAGCCGGCCGGCGACGATCAGGCCCGCCGGGTCGAGATCCTGGTCGACACCGGGCCGAAGGCGCTGATCGAGGCGCTGCGCAGGCTCGACGCGCAAGGCATCACGGTGCAGGACGTCGCCCTGCACCGGCCGACCCTGGACGACGTGTTCCTGTCCCTGACCGGGCACGGTGCGGAGTTCGTGGACGCTCACGGGGAGAAGAGATGAACGCGATCGCGAAGAGCCTCGCCGATGGCGGCGTGATCACCTGGCGCAACCTGATGAACGTCCGCCGCAACCCGGACTGGTTGATGGCCGCGACCCTGCAGCCGATCATGTTCGTGCTGCTGTTCGCCTACGTCTTCGGCGACGCGATCGGCGGCGCGGCGGGCGGCGCCGCGTACCGGGAGTTCCTGATCGCCGGGATCTTCGTGCAGACCGTGGCGTTCAACTCGGCGTTCACGGTGATCGGGTTCGCCAACGACCTGCAGAAGGGCATCATCGACCGGTTCCGTTCGCTGCCGATGTCGCGGCTCGCCGTGGTGCTCGGGCGGACCACTTCGGACCTCGCGGTCAGCGTCGTGGCCCTGCTCGTGATGTCGCTGTGCGGGCTGATCGTCGGCTGGCGTATCCGGGGAAGCGTGGCCGATGCCGTGCTCGCGTACCTGGTGATCTTGCTGTTCGCCTGGTCGATGTCCTGGATCGGGGCGCTGATCGGGTTGACCGCGCGCAGTGTCGAGGTGGCGCAGAGCGCGGGGTTGATGTGGATGTTCCCGCTGAGTTTCATCTCGTCGGCGTTCGTCCCGTTGGACAAGCTGCCCGGATTCCTGCGGGTGATCGCGGAATGGAACCCGTTCACCGCGGTCACCAACGCGACCCGCAACCTGTTCGGTAACCAGTTCGGCCCGCCACCCACCGGCTGGCCGGCCGAGCACGCCGCGCTTTATGCGATCCTCGCCTGCCTGGCCATCATCGGGATCTTCGCGCCCCTGGCCGTCGCCCGTTACCGCCGCGTCGCCAGCAAGTAACCGGGAAAGGTCAGTCAGCTGATTCGGTGGTCGAACCAGGCAACTGCCCGCGGTACGCGGCCACGACGCAACGCTTCGCGGACGGCTGCGTAATGCACGGCCCGCTCGATGTCCTTGGCGCGCGGCCGGGCCGGCAACCGGCTGAGTACTTCTTCGGGAGCGCATACCCGGACTGGTGCTCCGGCTAACTGGACTGAGTCCGCGCTCGGCTGTAACTCGGCGTAGGTGCCCGTGAGAGCTGGCGGGATGTCGAGCATGCCAAGACGGGTGACGAACAGGTGGTCCAGTTGCTCGGCGGTAGGCGGCTCCGGCGCCCACGCTTGGCACTCTTGCAGGGACAACCCTTTCGACCAGGACGGCTGGTACGCGGGCACGGCCTCGATCTCGATGAGCACGTCGGCAAGTCGGCGCAGGTTGATGGGGCGAGCGCGGGCACCACGTCGAGATCGTTGGGGCTCAGGTCCGCGCCGTAGAGCATCAGGACGGCAGAACCGCTGAGGACCCAGTCGACGTTGCGTTCGCGCGACAGGTGGAGCAGCGAGGCAGTTCGCAGTGGCGGACGTGATCGTGGATCAAGCACTCAGCCGTTCTCCGTTCGGTCCGTGAGTTGGAGTTGACGACCCGAACGATCGGCCCGAACCGGGAATTCGCTTTTTGGAACCGGGGACACGGCTGCCCGAAGCCGGAACTCGCGTGCGTGAGCCGGGGACACAGCGTCCTGAATCGGGGACACGGCTGCCTGAAGCCGGAATTCACGTGTCTGGAGCGGGGACACAGCGTCCTGGGCCGGGATTTCGGGTGGCTGGGCCGGGGGGCTCGGGGTCGGTCACGGAGCCCGATGTGTACAACGTACACGGCGACGTGTACGTTGTACACATGACAGAACCTGGCACGGCCGAGCGAGTGGCGTCTGCGGCTTTGGCGATCCTGCTGGAAGAAGGCGCCCAGGCGGTGACGATGCGCCGAGTGGCGGCGGACGCGGGCGTCACGACGATGGCGACGTACCGCCACTACCCGAATCGAGAGACGCTGCTGCGGGCAGTGGCCGACACGGCCTTCGCGGAATTGGCCAAGGACTGGGGAAACCGCGGCGCGGGCGGCGACTTCGAAAGCCGGATCCACGAGTTGATGCACGGCTTCCTGGACTTCGCGCTGGGCAAGCCGAACCTGTACTCGTTCCTGATCACGGACCGGCGGGAAGGCGTGCGGCAGTTCCCGGAGGACTTCCGGAGCAGCGACTCTCCCGCGTTGGGCCCGGTGATCGAGGTGGTCGAGCAGGGCATGCGGGAGCAGGTGCTGGCCGAAGACGACGCGCTCGAAGTGACACTCGCGATCACCATGCCGGTAGTGGGACTGACCCAGCTCTATCTCGGTGGCCGAATAGGACTGTCCGAAGAGGAATTCAGGCGCCTGTGCGCGAAAACTGTGGGGAGGGTCCTCAATGGACTTAAACACTAACAGGCCGGCACGGTTCCCGGCGGTGCTCGCCGCCGTGGCTGTCTCGGCAACGCTCTTCTACTTCGGCACCGGCCTCACCCCGGTCGCTGCGCTGACCTGGCTGGCGCCGCTGCCGGTGCTGCTGGTGGCGCCCCGCCTGCGAGGATGGACCGCCGCGGGCACAGCGTTCGCGGCGTTTTTGCTTGGTACGGCGAACAGCTGGAGCTTCCAGTTGCACTCGGGCGATACGCCACTGTGGCCGGTGGGCGTCGTGATCGACGTCGGGACGTCGCTGGTGTTCGTGCTCGCCGTGGTGGTCTTCCGCCTGCCGGCCCGCCGCGGGCGGCCGGTGTGGGCCGCGATCGCCGGACCGGCCGCGTGGGCAGGCGCGCTCTACGTGGTGGCGGTGTCCAACCCGATGGGGCTCTCCAACATGTTCTTCGAGGATCAGGGCGATTTTCCCCTCGCCTTGCAGACCGCGGTCGTGACGGGCAGGTGGGGCGTCGAATTCCTGGTCATGTTCGTGCCGTCGGTGATCGCCGCGCTGTGCGCACCTTCGGTGACATCGAAGGCCCGGATACGTTTGGGCGCCGCCGCGGCGGTTGTGCTCGCTGCCGTGTTCACGGCGGGGGCGGTGCGCCTGAACCAGAACACCGGCGATACGCGGCGCGTCGCGGCGATCGCGCCCAACCACTACGCGTGGGCACCCGACGTGGCCAGCCCCCAGGGGCGCGCGCTCGTCGCCGGATACCTGCGGGAGATAGACAATCTGCCTGCGGGCGTGCGGACCGTGGTGCTGCCGGAAGGCGCGTTCAGCTCACCCGATGTCCTGCCCGCCGACCTGGCCGGACCGATGCGGCAGGCCGCCGCGCGGAAGGACATCGACATCGTGCTCGGCTTCATGCACGCCAACGGCGAGCGGGGCGAGAGTGGCTCGGTGCGGGAGAACTTCGCGCTGATATTCCCGGCGGGTGGCGGCGAACCGGTGCGGTACCTCAAGCAGCACGACATGGTCAGCCGTCTCGGCCACGATCTCGTGTTCGTCCCTTCGGCCGGGCCGAAAACCGGGGTCGAGATCTGCCACGACGTCGAGTTCGCCGAGCCCGCCCGAGGCTATGCCGCACAAGGCTCCGACATTCTCGCGATCCCCGCGTCCGACAACGGCGACAACGGCTGGCAGCACAGCCGGACGGCCCTGCTGCGCGGGATGGAGAACGGGCAAGCGGTGGTCTGGGCCGACCAGAACGGCAGCCCGATGATCGCCGACGGCTGGGGCCGGGTGCTCGCCCAGACGTACACGACGGGGTCGACCGGTTTCACCACGATCACCGCGGATGTGCCGATCGGGCCCGGGGCCACGCTCTACACGAAGTTCGGCGACTGGTTCGCGTGGCTGTGCCTCGCGTTGACCATCGTCGCGCCGCTCACGGCCTACCGAGGGCGTAATCGGAAGGCGGAGACGCGGGCCGAGACCCCCGTTGCCCCAGCCCGGATTTCGGCCTCCTGAACCGGGGACACAGCGTCCTGAGCCGGGGACACAGCGTCCTGAATCGGGGACACAGCGTCCTGGAGCGGGGGCGCGGGTGCGCGGCGGCGCCACAGCCATCGGACGTCGCGTCCGAAGGACCAGGTGAGCGTCGCCAGCGAGACGGCGGCCAGTGCGATCGCGGCCGGGTGCGGGAAGACCCCGGAGGTGGCGGCGACCAGGAGAATTCCCTGCAGCGCGGCCACCGTCTTCCGGGCGAAGCTGGGCGGCAGCGGGGCGCGAAGCCACGGTAACGGCCGGCTCGCCGCGACGAACAGGTACCGCATGAGCCCGATCGCCAGGACCCACACGCCGAGCGAGGCCGAGGCCTGGATGCTGAGCAGCAAGATGAGGAACGCGTCGACCTCCATGTCGAAGCGCGCACCCAGCGCCGAGACGGTTCCGGTGCGCCGGGCGACCAGCCCGTCCACCGCGTCCAGGGCCAGCGCCACCGACGCGACCGCGACGAACAACGGCCCGGTGGCGGCGTGGGCGGCGACGAGGGCCATGACACAGCCGACGAGCACGGCCCGGGCCAGGGTCACGTGATCGGCCGGGCCGAAGGACCGGGCGCCGGTGCGGTGCCGCGCGATGGTCAGGATGAACCACAGTGCGGCGGCGTAGCCGGCCCCGGCCAGCCAGCCGGCCCACCCGAGGTGCAGCGGAACCAGCAGGAGGAGCTGGGTGCCCACCGCGGCCGCCTGTTCCCGGCCGGCGGAACCGGTGATCGCCTTCAAGCGCGTCCCTTCCCAGCGGAGACACGGAGGTGTGGAAACGATGCAAAGCGCAAGATCAACACCTTCGTGACCGCAACAACACTGCACGTGGGCGGGGAGGCAGGCCGCCGCTGTGATCGACCGGTAGCCGACCACGGACGTCACGGTCTGGCTACCCGCACACGTTCTGAACAACGCTGTACCTGTGACACATTCAGCATGGGCGTTTTGGTTCAAGTCGGCCGGTGAAGGTGAGATCCGTCCCACCGAGTTGCCCGCCCCAGGGCCGGACGAGGTGCTGGTCCGCACGCTCTTCTCGGCGGTGAGCCGCGGGACCGAGACGCTGGTGTTCCGGGGCGGGGTGCCGGAAAGCCAGTACTCGCTGATGCGCGCGCCGTTCCAGGAAGGCGATTTCCCGGCGCCGGTCAAGTACGGCTACCTCAACGTCGGCGAGGTCGAGCGGGGACCGGCGGACCTGCTCGGCCGCACGGTTTTCTGCCTCTACCCGCATCAGACCCGCTACGTGGTCCCGGCCGGGGCGGTGACCGTCGTGCCCGACCGGGTGCCCGCGGCCCGTGCGGTGCTGGCCGGGACGGTCGAGACCGCGGTGAACGCGTTGTGGGACGCGGCGCCGCTGGTCGGCGACCGGGTCGCGGTCATCGGGGCGGGGATGGTCGGCTGCAGCGTGGCCGCGCTGTTGGCCCGTTTTCCCGGTGTCCGCGTGCAATTGGTCGACGTGGACCCGGCGCGAGCGGCGGTCGCGCGTGGGCTGGGAGTCGACTTCGCCTCGCCCGAGGAGGCCGAAGACGGCTGCGACCTGGTGGTGCACGCCAGCGCCACCGAGGCCGGGCTGACCCGCGCGCTGGAGCTGCTCGCGCCCGAAGGCGAGGTCATCGAGCTGAGCTGGTACGGCGACCGGCGGGTCAGCGTGCCGCTGGGCGAGTTCTTCCACTCCAGGAGGCTTACCGTGCGGGCCAGTCAGGTCGGCATGGTGTCCCCCGCGCGGCGGTCGCGGCGCACGTTCGCCGACCGGCTCGCGCTCGCTCTCGACCTGCTCGCCGACCCGGCGTTCGACGCGTTGATCACGGGGGAGAGCCGGTTCGAAGACCTGCCGTCGGTGCTGCCGCGGCTGGCGGCCGGGGAGATGGGTGCGTTGTGCCACCGGATCGCTTATCGGGAGGCTGTGATAGATCAAGAGAGTCCGGGGAGGTCGTAACTTTGTTCAGTATCACCGTGCGTGACCACCTGATGGTCGCCCACAGCTTCCGTGGTGAGGTGTTCGGGCCCGCGCAGCGGCTGCACGGGGCGACGTTCGTGGTGGACGCGACGTTTCGCCGATCGGAACTCGACGACGACAACATCGTCGTGGACATCGGCCGGGCCACCGCCGAACTGGGCGCGGTGCTCGCCGAGTTGAACTACCGCAACCTCGACGACGAGCCCGCGTTCGCCGGGATCAACACCTCGACCGAGTTCCTGGCCAAGGTCATCGCCGACCGGCTCGCCGAGCGGGTGCACGTGGGTGCCCTCGGCGAAGGCGCGCGTGGCCTGGCCGGGATCACCGTCACCCTGCATGAGTCGCATGTCGCGTGGGCAAGCTACGAGCGTGATCTTCGTACTGCCGGCTGACGTCGACGACCCGTCGATGCCCAGCGGCGGCAACGTCTACGACCGCCGGGTGTGCCTCGGCCTGGCCGCGGCGGGCCGGCCGGTGCGGGAGATCGCCGCGCACGGGACGTGGCCGAGGCCGGGCGCAAGCGCTTGCGCGGAGCTGGCCCAGGCGCTCGCGGGCGTGCCCGACTCCTCGGTCGTGCTGCTCGACGGGCTGATCGCGTGCGGGGTGCCCGAGGTCGTCGTGCCCGAGGCGGACCGGCTGAACCTCGTGGTCGTGGTGCACCTGCCCCTGGCCGACGAGGCCGGGCTGGCGCCCGAGGTGGCCGCGGACCTGGACGCCCGCGAACGCTGGACGCTGCACGCCGCACGCGCCGTCGTGGCGACCAGCGCGTGGACCGCGAACCGGCTCGCCGAGCACCACGGGGTACCCCCACGGCGGGTGCACGTGGTCAGCCCGGGCACCGATCCGGCGCCGCTCGCGCCGGGCACCGACGGCGTGTCGCGGCTGCTCTGTGTCGGTTCGCTGACCCCGAGCAAGGGCCAGGACCTGCTGGTGGAGGCGCTCGCCGCGGTCGGCGACCTGCCGTGGACCTGTGACCTGGTCGGGCCGTGGCGCCGCGATCCCGCGTTCGTCGAACGGCTGCGGGAAACGGTCGCCCGCCGGGGACTGGACGGCCGGGTGCGGCTCACCGGGCCGCGCACTCCGAAGGCGCTCGACCGGTCCTACGCCGCCGCCGATCTGGTCGTGGTGCCCTCGCGCGCGGAAACGTTCGGGATGGTCGTCACCGAGGCGCTGGCCCGTGGGATCCCGGTGCTGGGGGCTGCCGCACAGGGTCTGCCGGACACTCTCGGCCGGGCGCCCGACGGTTCGGTGCCGGGCGTTCTCGTGCCGCCCGGGGACGTTCCGGCGCTGGTCACGGCCCTGCGGGAGTGGTTCGCCGACGAGCAGTTGCGGCAACGTCTCACCATTTCGGCGCGACAACGCCGTGGCATGCTGGTGACGTGGGACGAAACCTCGCGGCGCCTGGCTCGATTGCTCGGACAGCTGACCAGCTGAGTTCGGGTTGTTCCCCGCGATGGCTTTCGCTGCGCGAGCCCGCCGACGCGGTGGCCCGTGCCGAAGCACTGCTCGACCCGCTGCGCGCGGTCCTGCTGAACCGGGACCGCGTGATCGTTCGTGATATGGGTTGTGGGACCGGATCGATGGGGCGATGGCTGGCCGCAAGATTGCCCGGCCCGCAGCACTGGGTGCTGTACGACCGTGACGCCGCGCTGCTCGAGGTGGCGACGGTGACTGGCGTGGCCGCCGACTCCACCCCCGTCACCTTCGAGACGCGCCTCGGCGAACTGACCGGGCTGCGCGCCGAAGATCTCGCGGGAACCTCGCTGGTGACCGCGTCGGCGTTGCTGGACCTGCTCACCGCCGAGGAAGTGGACGGCCTCGCCGCCGCCTGCGCCGGCGCCGGATGCCCGGCGCTGCTCACGCTGTCCGTCTCGGGCGAGGTCGAGTTCGCCCAGGCCGAGCCGCTCGACGCCGAGTTCGAAGCGGCTTTCAACGACCACCAGCGGCGTGACGGGCGGCTCGGGCCGGACGCGATCAGGGCGGCGACCGAGGCGTTCGAGCGTCGCGGAATGCGGGTGGCCGGCCGCCCGAGTCCGTGGCGGCTGGGCCTTCAACAGGCCGCGCTGACCGAACAATGGCTGCGCGGCTGGGTCGCGGCGGCGTGCGAACAGCGGCCCGAACTCGCCGATGAAGCGCCCGGTTACCTGCGCCGGCGGCTCGCCGAGACCGGCGGGGAAGTCGTTGTGGGCCATACGGATCTGCTCGCGATCGAGGAACCAGCATGATCGCGACCGAGCAGGTGTCAGGGGCGCCGTCGTTTCGTAGCAAATCCACCTTGCTCCGTAATGGCCGAGTGCGGGCCGCGGTGCGTAGGTGCTGGCCGTGGCTGCGACTGCTGGTCGCGGTCGGCATCCTGGCCGCGCTCGCGTGGCGGCTCGGTGCGGGCGCCTTCGTGGCCGGGCTGCGGGTGATCACCGTCTCGTCGCTACTGGCCGCCGTGGGCATCGGGTTTCTCACCACGCTGTTCGGCGCGTGGCGCTGGTGTCTGGTGGCCCGCAACCTGGGCCTGCCGCTCAAACTGGGCACGGCGGTGGCGGACTGCTACCGCTCGGTGCTGCTCAACTCGGTGCTTCCGGCGGGGGTGCTCGGCGACGTCCACCGCGCGGTGGACCACGGGCACCGGTCCGGTGACCTGGGCCGAGGGGTGCGCGCCGTGGTGCTGGAACGGTTCGCGGGTCAACTGGCGCTCGCGGTGGCCGGGCTCGGGGCGCTGATGGCCTACCCGGCCCTGGTCACGGGGGTCCTGCCGGGCCGTGGGCTGGTGGTTGTCGTGGCGGTCCTGCTGCTCGCCGTCGTTGCGCTCCTCCTGGCCCGGGCCTCCGCGGCGGGACGGCGCGTGTGGGCGACCGCGCTGCGCGACGCACGCCGCGGCCTGTTCGCCCGGCGCGCCTGGCCGGGCGTGGCGCTGCTGTCCGCGGCGACCGTGGTGGGGAACGTCGCGCTGTTCGTCGTAGCGGCCCGGGTCGCGGGCGTGACCGCGCCGGTCGCGCAGCTTTTCCCGATCATGATCTTGACCCTGATGGTGATGGGGTTGCCGCTCAACGTCGGAGGTTGGGGCCCGCGGGAGGGCTTTTCCGCGTTCGCATTCGGTGCCGTGGGATTGGGCGCCACGGCGGGACTGACCACGGCTGTGGTGTACGGGGTGCTGTCGCTGGCGGCCTGCGCGCCGGGTGTGCTCGTGCTGTTCCGGCGCCGCCCGGGTCAGGGTTCCCCCGGATCGAGGGCCGTTAGGTACCCGGCGAAGGACTCGACCAGGCTCGCCAGCAGTGCCTTGCCCTTGGCTGCCGACGCCAGTGACGGGCGGCCGATCACGCCCGAAGTCGTGTACGCGGCCACGCCGAGCGTGAGCAGGTGAGGCCGATCGTCGGCGACCGAGTCGGCCGTTTCGTAGCCGGCTTTCACCAGTTCCGGGTGGGCGTGCAGCAGGATCGAGGTCTCCAGTTCGCCCGCGTGCATGTCGGTGTCGATCGACGTCCGCAGGCCGGCCGCGGCCCGGGCGCGCAGCAGCTCGGGCAGCCCGGGGAACAGTGCCATCCCGCCGAGCGATTCCTGCACGATGTTGGCCAGCACGTAGTTTCCGCCGTGTCCGTTGACCAGAACCAGCCTGGGCACTCCGGAAAGGCGCAGCGAATCGGCGATGTCGCGCACCACCGAATACAATGTGCTTGCCGAGATGCTCACCGTTCCGGCCCACGCGGCATGTTCGTGGGAGCACGAAATCGTCACCGGCGGGAGCAGTTGGACCGGGTGGGCGGCGGCTATTTCCTGCGCGATGGTGCAGGCGATGACGGTGTCGGTGGCCAGCGGAAGGAAGGGCCCGTGTTGTTCGAAGCTGCCGACTGGCAGCACGGCGACCCGGGCCGCGCGATTTCGTGCGTCGATGGTCGTGTCCGTGGTCGTTTCCAACCGTAGCGGGTCCATCATGTCTGCCTTTCCGCGTTTCCGCCGGGCGCACCCATCCGGTCAATTCCATCATTTCCGGTACACCGTGCACAGGCAGGCAAGACAAGGGTAATTGGATGCGGGAACAAGACATCGCGGAGTCCGAGCTGGTGACTCGCCGGGGCAGGTTCCGGAGCGTGGCCTTCCGGGACCAGCCGGGTGGGCACGAGCACCTGGCGCTGGTCCACGGGACGCGGGTGCGCGAAGACGTGCTGGTCCGGGTGCATTCGGAGTGCATGACCGGCGACATCTTCGGGTCGACCCGCTGCGAGTGCGGTGAGCAGCTGGACGCGGCGCTGGACGCGATCGTCGACGAGGGCAGCGGCATCCTGGTGTACCTGCGCGGGCACGAGGGCCGGGGGATCGGCCTGGTGGAGAAGGTCCGGACGCACATCCTCCAGGACGAGCAGGGCCTGGACACCGTCGATTCCGCGGTCAGACTGGGGCTCCCGGTGGACGTCCGGGACTACACGCCGGCCGCGTCGGTGCTGCGCTATCTCGGGGTTCGGTCCGTGCGGTTGATGTCGAACAACCCGGACAAGATCCGGTCCCTGGAAGCGCACGGCATCGTGGTGACCGCGCGGGTTCCGTTGCTGGTGCGGCCGAGTGCCGACAACATCGCGTACCTGACCGCCAAGCGCGACCGGCTCGGGCACGACCTGCCGCAGCTCGAAGGCTTCGTGCGCGGAGGGGGCGGCGCATGACGCACCTGGTGTCAACCCACGGCGACCAGGGTGACCACCACGCGCGCCGCCGTCAGGCCCCGCGCCTCCTCGCGGAGGAACAAGGATGACCGAGTTCGCCGGCCTGCTGCCGATCGCCCGGGAAGCGGTCGCGATGGCGCGCCGGATCATCTCCTCCCGGGCGCCCGCCGTCCTCGCCGCGAAGGGCGACCGGGACATGGTGACCGACATCGACCTCGCGGTGGAGGACTCGCTCCGCGACTTCCTGGCCCGGGAAACCCCGCACATCGGCCTCCTCGGCGAGGAGCGCGGCCGTAGCGGCGCCACCGGGGAGGCACTCTGGTGGGTGCTGGATCCCATTGACGGCACCGCGAATTTCGCGCGGGGTATTCCGCTTTCCGCGGTGTCACTGGGACTCGTGGCCGGCCGGCGCAGCGTGCTTGCCGCGATCGAACTGCCGTTTCTCGACGTGACCTACACGGCGTTGGCGGGGCAGGGCGCCTACGCCGGGGACGAGCGGATCACGTCGTCGCCGGTGCGGGAGCTGTCCCAGGCGGTGATCTCGCTCGGCGACTTCGCCGTGGGTTCCGGCGCCGAGCCGAAGAACCGGCTCCGGATGGCTTTGCTGAGCCATCTCGGCGCGCGGGCGCAACGCATCCGCATGCTTGGGACCGCCGCGATCGACCTGGCCTGGGTCGCGCACGGCAAGCTCGACGCCGCGATCATCCTGGCCAACCTGCCCTGGGACACCATGGCCGGTGCGCTGCTGGTCCGCGAGGCGGGCGGCGCCGTGCTCGACCTCGACGACACCGAGCACTCCGCCGACTCCGCGGCGACCATCGCCGTGTGTCCCGGCCTGCGCGCCGAAATCATGTCCATCCTCGCCACCTCCCGGCGTGTCCCCGGCTGAGGACGCCGAGTTCCCGCTTCAGAACACCGAGTTCCCGCTTCAGAACGCCGAGTTCCGGGTTCAGGGGCGCGTGTCCCCGGCTCAGGAGGCCGAGTTCCGGGTTCAGGGCACCGAGTTCCTGGTTCAGCGAGTCTAGTTGCGCATTCGCGAGCCCATGCCGTGCGGTGTGGGCAGATCGCCGTAGGGGCGGACACCACATTCACCGTCGCGCTCGGCTTCGGTAACAGCTCCAGTTCCGCGCTCGCCGCGGGGTGGCGTGCTCGCGAGCGGATTTTCCGCCGTGGAAGCCGCCTATCGCAGTGGCAGAGACTCCTATGTGGACAGTATGAAGGCCGCGCCGGCCCGCGTTTTGCGGTGACACACAACGCTGTCGCGCCTACTAGGTGGCGGTGATGGCTCTGCATTCGGCCGAGGACAAGACCTTCGCGGCGCGAGCGTGGCCGGGCTGGCGACCCCGTGGGGCGACGTGGTCAGCGCCGACTCACCGGGCGACGGCTACCACCGGGTGTGGGCCGCGACCCGTACCAGCAGGAGACCGGGCTGATCGCCGCCGGCGACACCGCGCAGGCCCGGCGGATGGCGCAGTTCATGCGGAACGGCCAGTACATCTCAGCGCCGAGCGCGGGCGACGGCACCACCTACCCGCCCGGCTGGTTTCCCCGGTACAGCCCGGTCAGGTACGGAACCTGACCTGGTTCACGGTTTGCGGCCGACCACCGCGGCGACGCAGCGGGCGGGCTTGCTCAGCGGGATCATCCGCGGCCCGTCCGGCCACCACTCGTCGCAGACCACGACGCCGGGCACGGACAGTTCGTTCGGTTCGACGATGTCCAGGCCGGCCATCAACTCGGCGATCTCGGCCCGGGGGCGGAACCAGCCGGCGCCCACCGGCCCGTCCAGCAGCATCCGTTCCAGCTTCTTCGCGACTTCGGTCAGCCCCGGGACCTCGGGGTCGAGGAAGTGCGACAGCACCACGTACGAGCCGGGGGCGAGCGCGTCGATGTACTGCCGCATGATCTCGGGCGCGCTGAGCTCACTGCTGTCGGGCAGGAACGGGATCGTGCTCACCTGCAGCAGCACCATCGGCTCGCTGAAGTCGAGGTGGCGGGTGACCACCGGGTTGTCCAGCACGGAGGACGGGTTGAAGATGTCCCCCGCGGCCATGTGCGTGAACTCGTTCTCCTCCAGCAGCGCCCGCCCGTGCGCGAGGACGATCGGGTCGTCGTGGACGTAGATCACCCGGGCCTCGGGCTGGCTCGCCTGCACGATCTGGTGCGTGTTCTCCGCCGTCGGCAGCCCGGCCCCGCAGTCGAGGTACTGGCCGATGCCGGTCTGGGCGGCGAGGAACCGGCACGCGCGGTCACGGAAGGCGCGGCCGGCGCGGGGTATGTCCCCGGCGTCGGGCACCGCACTCGTGATCTCCCGCATCACCTGCCGGTCCGCCTCGTAGCTGTCCTTGCCGCCGAGGAACGTTTGCTGGATCCGTGGGATGCTGGGCCTGGTCGGGTCCACTCCGATGGGGGTCTGTCGGGGAGTGATCAGCGGCATGACGACCTCGGGGCTGGGTCGGCGGAGGCGGACCAACCGACTTTAGCGCTGCCGGGCGGCGCGCACGAGGGGGGCACCTGCGGCGGAAGCCTCGATAAGGGCTTCGCCGGCCTCGTCGGAAAGTCCGGACATTTCTTGGCCCATTACCGGATATGGGCGAAAATCGAGTCGAACGTTGGCCGGGTGACCAACCGCGCGACCGTCCGCTACGGACCGGCAGGAAGGTGTTCCGGTGAACGGAAAAGATGTACCCCTTGCGCTGACCACTGCCTACAAAGGGCATGATCTTGGATGCGTAGCGTGCGGGCCGACCGCGTCCAGGTGTCCCGCAAGACACAGGAGGACCGCATGAGCGATACTCGCGCAGCCCTGCTCGTGCGGGCCGACCGGGTGCGGGTGTCCCGCAAGACACAGGAGGCCAGATGAGCATTCTCGGCACCAGAGTGGTCCGGATCGAGGACCAGAAACTGATCACACAGGGCGGCACCTACGTCGAGGACCTGCGGGAAGCGGCGCTCACCGGCGCGGTTCACGCGATGTTCGTGCGCAGCCCGATCGCGCACGCCAGGATCTCGTCGATCGACACCTCGGCGGCGCAGGCCGCGCCCGGGGTGGTCGCCGTGTACACGATCTCGGACCTGGACCTCGCGCCGCCGGTCCCGGCCGGTGCGCCGGTGGCGTCGCCGTGGCTGGCCGACGGCGTGGTGCGTTACGTCGGTGAACCGGTCGCCCTGGTGCTCGCCGAGCACCGGTACCAGCTGGCCGACGCCGCGGAACTGATCGACATCGACTATGACCCGCTCGACGTGGTCACGACCATCGACGCGGCCCTGGCCGACGAGACGGTGCTGTTCCCGGAGCTGGGCAGCAACCTGGTGCACCAGCACGACGGCCAGTTCGACGACAAGGCGTTCGAGGACTGCGAAGTCGTGGTCACCCAGACGATTGTCAACAACCGGGTCGCGCCGGCGCCGCTGGAGGTGCGCGGCGCGGCATGTGCGTGGGGCGAGGACGGCCGGCTGACCGTGTGGCTGTCCACGCAGAACCCGCAACTGGCGCGTGGCGCGATCGCGGGCGGGCTGGGTGTCGGCGAGGAGCAGATCCGGGTCGTCACGCCCGACGTCGGCGGCGGCTTCGGCGCGAAGATCGGCGCGGATCCGGAGGTGACGGTGCTGGGCTGGGCCGCGAAGCGGTCGGGCCGGGCCATCCGGTGGGCCGAGACGCGCAGCGAAAACCTCGTGGCGATGACGCACGGGCGGGCCCAGCAGAACACCATCACCATCGGCGGCAGGCGCGACGGCACGGTGGAGGCCTTCCGGCTGGACGTGATCCAGGACGCGGGCGCCTACCCACGCGCGCTGTTCCTGCCTACGCTCACTGAACTGATGGGTACGGGCGTCTACCACTTCCCGAAGGTCGAGGCGGCGAGCCGCGCGGTGGTCACGAACACGACCCCGATCGGGGCCTACCGGGGCGCCGGGCGGCCGGAGGCCTCCGCCGCGATCGAACGCGCCATCGACGTGTTCGCCGCGGAGATCGGGAAGGACCCCGCGGAGGTCCGCAAGATCAACTTCATCCGCCCGGACGAGTTCCCGTACCAGTCGCCGACCGGTGCGAACTACGACACCGGCGAGTACTCGGCAGCACTGGACAAGGTTCTCGAAGCCGCCGGCTACGCCGAGCTTCGCGCGGAGCAGGCACGCCGCCGCGAGGCGGGCGAGGTGAAGGCGCTCGGTCTCGGCATCGCGTCCTATGTGGAGATCACCGGCGGCGACGGCGGTGGCGAAAGCGGCCGCGTGGACATCAACCCGGACGGCACCGTCACCGCCTACACCGGCAGTTCACCGCACGGTCAGGGCCTGGACACCACGCTCGCCATGCTGCTGTCCGACCAGCTCGGCGTCGCCATGGACAAGATCACCGTCAAACACGGCGACACCGACGAGATCCCGAGGGCCGTGGGCACCTTCGGGTCGCGGTCGCTGCAGCTGGGCGGTTCCGCGGTGAAGGCCGCCGCGGACCAGGTGATCGACCGCGCCCGCGAGCTCGCCGCCGACCTGCTGGAGGCTTCGCCGGACGACCTCGAACTGGACGTCGACGAAGGCGTGTGGCGGGTCAAGGGCGTGCCCTCGGGCGGACAGCTCAGCTGGAGCCAGCTCGCGGAGCAGATCGAGGAGCCGCTGTCGGCCGACGTGTGGTTCGACAAGGGCACGCCGACCTTCCCGTTCGGCAGCCACCTCGCCGTGGTCGAGGTCGACACCGAGACCGGCAAGGTCGAGCTGATGCGGATCATCGCGGCCGACGACGCCGGACCCGTGCTCAACCCGGTCACCTTCCGCGGGCAGCGGCACGGCGGGCTCGGGCAGGGCGCGGCGCAGGCGCTGCTGGAGGTGATGAGCTACGACGCCGACGGCAACCCGACCACGTCCACCCTGGCCGACTACTCGTTCATCAGCGCGGTCGAGCTGCCGGACTTCGAGCTGGTGGACTCGGCGACGCCGACGACGCGGAACCCGTTGGGAGTCAAGGGCATCGGTGAGGCCGCGACCATCGGGTCCACCCCGGCCGTGCACAACGCGGTGGTGGATGCGCTGGCGCACCTCGGCGTGCGTCACCTGGACATGCCCACGACCCCGCAGCGGGTCTGGGAAGCGCTTTCTGTGAGAGGTGAGGGGAAATGAAGGTCTCCATCGAGATCAACGGTCGTGCGGTGACCGACGAGGTCGAGGACCGGACGCTGCTGGTCCATTTCATCCGGGAGAACGCCGGACTGACCGGGACCAACATCGGCTGCGACACCACGTCGTGCGGCGCCTGCACGGTGCTGCTCGACGGGGAATCGGTGAAGTCGTGCACGGTGCTGGCCGCGCAGGCCGACGGGCACGCCGTCACCACCATCGAAGGGCTGAGCGGTAGCGACGGCGAGCTGCACCCGTTGCAGAAGGCGTTCCGCGAGCAGCACGGCCTGCAGTGCGGGTTCTGCACGCCGGGCATGATCATGGCGTCGGCATCCCTGTTGGCGCACAACCCGAAACCCACCCGTGGGGAAGTACGCGAGGGCCTGGAAGGGAACCTGTGCCGCTGCACGGGTTACCACAACATCGTCAGCGCGGTGATGGAAGCGTCCGGGCAGGAGGTCGACCGGTGATCCCGGCACAGTTCAGCTACCAGCGCGCGTCCACTGTGGACGAGGCGCTCAGCCTGCTCGCCGAGCACGGCGAGGAAGCCAAGCTCCTGGCCGGGGGGCAGTCCCTGCTGCCGCTGATGAAGCTTCGGCTGGCCGCGCCCGAGGTGCTGGTGGACGTGGCGCCGATCGACGAGTTGCGTTACGTCCGGCTCGACGGCGACGACATCGCGATCGGGGCGCTGTCGCGGCACCAGGACCTCAACGGCGACCCGGTGCTGGCCGAACACGCGCCATTGCTCGCACACGTCGCCGGTTCGATCGGCGACCTGCAGATCCGGCACCGCGGCACGATCGGCGGTTCGCTCGCGCACGCCGACTCGGCCGCGGACCTGCCGGCCGCGATCCTCGCGTCCGAGGGCGTGCTCGTCGTGCGCGGCCCGTCGGGCGAGCGGCGGATCCCGGCCGCGGACTTCTTCCTCGGCCCGTTCACCACCCCGCTGGAGCCGGATGAAATGCTGACCGAGGTCCGGGTGCCGAAGCAGACCGGGCTCGGCTGGGGCTTCGAGAAGTTCGTCCGCCGGGCCATCGACTGGGCGATCGTCGGCGTCGCGGTGGTCGGCAAGTCGGTCGGCCTGATCAACATGGGTGGCACGCCGCTGCGCGCCCGCGCCACCGAGGAGGCGCTCGCGTCCGGAGCATCGCCGGAAGAAGCCGGGGCGCTCGCGGCCGAGGGCACCTCCCCGGTCGACGAGCCGCACGCCAGCACCGAATACCGCCAGCACCTGGCGCGTGTGCTCACCACCCGCGCGCTGACCAAGGCCGCGGCCTGATCGCGCGCGTTCGTTGACGGTTTGACGGCACACGGCCGCCCCGGGTTCGCCCGAGGCGGCCGTGCCGGGGTTGTGGTGGCGGAGCGTCTGGCTGCTTGCCCCCTGGCACGCAACATCATGCCGGGGCGATGACCCGAGCGGCGGATTCCGCCAATGTCGTCAACAATGTGCTCACGTCGGGAGCAAGCAACCGGCCGTCCCGCTTCACGAACTGGCCACCCACGATGACGGAGTCGACCGCCCGCGTGTCCATCGCCAGAACGACCGACGCGACGGGATCATGCACCGGCGCCACCCCCGGCAGGTCCGTTCGGAGTAGTACGACGTCCGCATGGCTGCCGGTTTCCAGCGTCCCGACGCCGTCGATCGCGGCCACGCGCGCACCGTCCTCGGTCGCGGCGCGGAAAATGTCGCGGGCCGTGAGGTCCGATTCGAGCCGCATGTGGGCGTAGTCGGCCCGCATGAGGCTGAACATGTCGCCAGGCCCGCTGATCACGGTGTCCGCCCCGAGTCCGGTTGGGACTCCCGCCTTACGCGCCCGGGCGGTGACGGGCGCGCCGATACCAAGCTCCATCTCGACAACCGGCGACACCGCGATGGCACCGCCACTGCCGGCGATCAGCTTCAGTTGCTCGTCGGTGTAGTGGTTGCCGTGGGCGTAGCTGGTGCGCGGTCCGAGGAAGCCGTTGCGCCGCAGGAAGTCCAGCCCGCGTGCCGCACTCTCTTTGCCGTGGCCGCCCATGTGCACGGTCACGGAAAGGTCCAACTCCCGCGCGATCCGCCATTCGTCGAGAGCGACGTCCTCCCCGGCGATCTCGGGCCCGAACGGCGCCATGGCCATCGTGACCCGTCCGCCCATGCTGGCCTGGACTCGCCGCGCGAGTTCCGGCTTGTGGCTGCAGTATCCGAAGACGGCACGAATGCCGGACACCTTGAGCGCGTCGACCGCGGCGGCCGTGTGTTCGGGCGTGTGCTGGATGTGGTTCCAGTCCACGAGGGTCGTGATCCCGGCGTCGAGACATTCGAGCGCGCCGGCGAGGGTGCCGGTGTAGACGTCCTCGGGACGGTAGCGGGGACCCACCGTGCCGAGGACGAGATCGAGATACGTGGCGAGTGAGATGTCGGGCCCCATCCCGCGAAGCCCGGCCTGCCACGTGTGCCGGTGGGTATCGACGAAGCCGGGCGAGACAAGCATGCCGGTGGCGTCGACTGCTTCGGCGCCGGCAGGTGCGGGTAGGTCCGGCCCGGTCGCGGCGATCCGTCCGTCCTCGACAAGGAAGTCGGTCACGCGCCCACTGTCCACCGCTCGTCCACCACGAATGATCATTGCCATGGCGGTGATGCTATATCGAAAGCTTTTAGAAAAGCAATTAGAACAGCGGTACTCTCGGCCCCGTGCAGGATGAGGTCGACAAGCTGGCCAGGCAGTGGGCGGCGGCGGGCATGGCCCCAGCGGCTATTACGCGCGTGGAGCTGAGCAAGCGCGTGTCCCGCCTTGCGTTGCGGCACGAGCAGGCGATGAAGGTCGCCCTGTCGGAACTGGGCCTGACCTACGCGGAGTTCGACGTGCTGGCGGCGCTACGCCGAGCAGGCGGCCCGCTGCGCCCCAGCGAGCTGACGCGGTCCCTGTTTCTCACCTCAGGCGGTACAAGCAACGTCCTGCAACGCCTGACCACCGCCGGCTACGTAGCGCGCGAAGCAAACCCGGACGATGCCCGCGGCCGCTGGGTCCGCCTGACCCCATCCGGCGAGTCGATCACCGACAAGGCAATGGCAGCGTCGACCCGCGTCCACGAAGAGTTGCTGGCCGGCATCCCCGACAAGACGATCCGCGCGGCAGCCGACGCCCTACGCGAGATAACCGCCGTCACCGATCGCCGCCGCTGACGGATGGGAGCGGAGCCTCCACGAGGCAGAGCATTGTGCTCATCTCGCGTTTTGAGTAACCCTCCTACAATCGGCGCGGGGGGCCACCTCGTCACGCACTGGAGGACCTCGTCGTGACACAACAGGGTGAGTTGGTCGGCGGACGCTATCGCCTGGTGTCCCGGGTCGGCCGGGGGGCGATGGGCGTGGTGTGGCGGGCCCACGACGAGCGGCTGGATCGCGTGGTCGCGGTCAAGCAGCTCGTGGTCGCCGAGACCGCGGACGAGACCACGGCCGACGAGGCGGCCCGGCGGGTGATGCGCGAGGCCCGCCTCGCCGCGCGGCTGCAGCACCCGCATGCGGTCACCGTGTACGACGTCGTGTCGGACGGTGGACGCCCATACCTGGTCATGGAATTCGTGTCGGCGGAGAGCCTGTCGGCCTTGGCCGGCCGGAGCGGCGGGTTGACCTCCGGGCAGGTGGCGAAGCTGGGCGCGCAGGTGGCCGCCGCGCTGGCCGCGGCGCACGCGGAAGGCATCATTCACCGTGACGTCACGCCGGGGAACGTGCTCATCACCCCGGACGGCACCGCGAAGCTCGCGGACTTCGGCATTTCCCGCGCGGCCGGGGAGGCCACGCTGACCGCCAGCGGGTTCGTCGTGGGCACCCCGGCCTACCTCGCCCCGGAGGTCGCGAGCGGCGCCGAGGCCGACTTCCCGTCGGACGTCTTTTCGCTGGGCGCCACGCTCTATTTCGCCGTCGAGGGCGCGCCGCCGTTTGGCACGGACGCGAACCCGATCGCGCTGCTGCACCGGATCGCCCGGGACGAGATCCCCCCGCCCCGGCACCCCGGGCCACTCGCCGATGTGCTGCTCTGCCTGCTGCGCCGCGACCCCGCCGAGCGCCCCGAGCTGCCCGCCGTGGCGGAGGCACTCGCCGCGGTGGCCGACGGCCGCCCCGTCCCCGACCTCCCCCCACCCGCGAGTCCCCGCTCCAGCCCGCCGAGTTCCCGCTCCAGCCCGCCGAGTTCCGGGTTCGGGTCGCTGAGTTCCAGGTTCGGGTCGCTGAGTTCCGGGTTCGGCTCGCCGAGTTCCCGGTTTGGGTCGCCGAGTTCCCGGTTTGGGTCGTCGAGTTCCGGGTTCGGGCAGGAGCCAGGCGAGAGAGCCCCCGCGTCCGGGACGAAGGCGCTACCGCTGCGTGGCACCAAAGTTCTGCCACCACAAGGAGACTGGCCCGAGGAAGGGAGCGCGTTCACGGTCTTCCGGCGGCTGACCGCACGGCGGCTTGCCGTCGCGGGTCTCGCGGTGGCGCTCGTCGCTGGGGGCGTGCTCCTCGGCACGATCTTCAGCAACGATGGGCAACCAAACGGTGTAGCCGCCGGGCAGCCACCGGCGAGCACCGCCGCGCTTCCGCCACCGAGCGCGTCCTCGAGCGCTCCGCCGCATGGGAGCTGCCATGCCGAATACCACGTGACGGGCTCCTGGCCCGGCGGTTATCAGGCGCAGGTGACCGTCCGGAACGACGGCACGGACAATCTCACCGGCTGGTCGGTCAGCTGGACGGTGCCATCCGGGAACATCCTCCAAGTGTGGAACGGCACCCTTTCCCAGCAGGGCTCCAGCATCACGGTCACCAACGCAGACTTCAACGCCGTGCTCCACGCCGGAAGCTCCACCAGTTTCGGCCTGAACGCCACTGACGACGGCTCCGCCGCCCCCGCCGACATCACCCCCACCTGTCAAGAATCCTGACCCCGCGCGTGTCCCCACTTCAGGCAGCCGAGTTCCGAGTTCAGGCAGCCGAGTTCTGGGTTCGGGCACGCGAGTTCTGGGTTCAGGCACGCGAGTTCCGGGTTCGATCGCGAACTCAGCCGCCCCAACCGGGAACTCGGACGCTTGGAGCGAGGACACGGACGCCTGGACCGGGAATTCGGACGCTTGGAGCGGGGACACGGACGCCTGGACCGGGAATTCGGACGCCCCAACCGGGAATTCGGACGCCTGGACCGGGAACTCGGACGTTTGAGGCGGGAGTTCGGGCGCCTGGGGCGGGGACACGCGCGGCTGGAGTGGGGACTCGCGGTTAGACGGAGGTGGGCAGGGGGCCGCCTCGCCAGGCGACGGCGTCCTGGAAGGCGGCGAACACGTCGAGTTCGGTCCCGTCGAGGTCGGCGTACGCGCGGTGCAGGTTCAGCACGATCCGCTCGCTGTCCGCCCAGCCCGCGAACTCACCGAGGTCCGCCTGCTGGGCAGCCTCCAGCGGAGCCAGCCCGGCTTCGCGACCGGACTCGCAGACCTGCCGCACGAACCGGTAGTACCGCTCGTGGGCCGCGAGCACCGAGGGCAGTTCGCCGGCCCCGAACGGCGACCCGTGCCCGGGCACGAAGCGCTCGGCGCCGAACCTGTCCAGCCAGTCCAGCACGCGCAGCGCGCCGTCCACGGAACCCATGAGGATCAACGGAGTCAGGCCGTGGAACAGCAGGTCGCCGGTGAACAGCACGCGCTCCGTGGGCAGCCACGCGACCACGTCGCCGGCAGTATGTGCGGGATAGCCAGGGTGCAGCAGCTCCACCAGACAGTCGCCGTTGTGCAGCATGAGTTGCGAACGCAGGGTGACCGACGGTAGCCGGCGGCGCACGGCGCCCCAGTCCGGCGCCGGCGACCAGAACGGCGGGCAGGCCTGGATGAGCGGGTCGGCGGCCAGCGCGACGCGCATGTTCTCGTGTCCAATCAGGACTGTCGACTCGGGAAGCAGGCTGTTGCCGTAGGTGTGGTCGCCGTGCTGGTGCGTGTTGACCGCGAGGCGGATCGGTGCGCCGCCGGTCGCGTCGTCGACCGCGGCGAGAAACCGCCGGGTACGGGCCTCGGTCGCGCAGGTGTCCACCAGGATGACGCCGTCGGGGCCGCTGATGACTCCGGCGTTGTTGACCCACCAGGTGCCGTCACCCTGTACCCACGCCCAGACCCCGGGTGCCAGTTCGTGCAACGCCGATTCGCCCATGGGCGAAAGTCTGCCAGCCCTGCGCCTCGCTCACAGCGAAAGCGAGGCCGACGAGTCAGGCGGGCGTGAGGCCGAGCGAGGCCACGAGGTCGAGCAGTTCGGCGCGGTAGATCTTGGCGGGCTCGTGGGTGAGCGCCCTCAAATGGCCGTAGACCTCCAGCGCGAGCAGCCCGTGTATCCGGCCCCAGGTCCGCAACGCGAGCGCGACGCCGGCGGGTGGCAGGTCGGGGAAGCTCTCCCGGACGTGGGAGGCCAGTCCGGGGCCGAAGTCCGACCACTCGTAGCCGGTCTCGGGCTGGCGGCGCCCGGCCTTCGGCCAGGCCGCGGCGATCAACGCGGTGAGCCCTGAGCAGGCCCGCTGCGCGGCCTCCGCGGCCGGCCCGCCCGCCGGCGCCTGGTAGCCGGGGACCGGGTCGCCGTAGACCAGCCGGAAGCCCTCGGGGTTGGCCAGCGCCCATTCCCGCGTCGTCAGGCCCCACGCGAGGATGCGGCCGGCGGTGTCCTCGGGTGGCACGGCGTCGCGCGCGGCTTCGACCTTCTCCACCAGGGACAGGTAGACGTCCTTGATCAGCGTCGTGAGGAGGTCGTCGCGGGTGGGGAAGTAGCCGTAGATGGCGCCGGCGGTCATACCCATTTCCCGGGCGATCGCCCGCAGGCTGATCGCGCCCGGGCCGTCGGAGGCCATCTGCTTCAGCGCGATGGTCTTGATCTCCTCGGTCGTTTCGGCGCGAAGGCGCTCCCGGCGGGTCACCACGGTTGACACTTTACAGCGTTGGTCTACTATCAGCTGTATTGAAACTGAACGGCGTGTAGTAAAGACACGCCGTATGATCGAGGGGGCACAGATGGCCAGAACAGTGGTTTTCAACGAAGTCGGCGGTCCCGAAGTCCTGCATCTGGCGGACGTTCCGGTTGGCGAGCCCGGACCGGGCGAGGTGCTGATCCGGGTCGACGCGATCGGGATCAACCGGGCGGAGGCCCTCTTCCGCGCGGGCACCTACTTCGAACAGCCCGTGTTGCCGGGCTCTCGCATCGGTTACGAGGCCGCCGGTGTCGTGGAAGCGGTCGGCGCGGGAGTCGAAGGGCTGGTACCGGGTGACGAGATCGGCACGACGGCCGGGTTTTCGATGCGCCACTACGGCGTCTACGCCGAACGTGTCGTGGTTCCGGCCGGGTCGGTGTTGCGCCGCCAGGTGGACGCGGTGACGGGCGCCGCCGTCTGGCTGACGCATCAGACGGCTTATGGCGGGATGGTGGAGCGCGCCGGCCTGCGGCCCGACGACACCGTGGTGATCACGGCGGCATCCAGCGGAGTCGGGCTCGCCGCCATCCAGATCGCCAACCACCTCGGCGCGACCCCGGTCGCGGTCACGCGAGGCGAAGCCAAGCGCGAGCGCCTGCTACAAGCGGGCGCGGCGCACGTTGTCACCACCGAGTCGGAAGACCTGGTCAAGCGCGTGCGGGAGATCACTGGTGGCCGTGGCGCCGAGATCGTCTTCGACTCGATCGGCGGGCCGGGCCTGCACCAACTGGCCGAGGCGGTCGCGACCGGCGGGTCGCTGGTCGTCTACGGCTCGCTCGCCCTCGAGCCGACCCCGCTGCCGATGAACTGGGACAGCAGCATCGCCGTGTACGGCTACAGCAACGGCGACTACCTGGTGAACGACGAGGAGCGGTTGCGTCGCGCGGAGTCCTTCATCAACGCCGGCCTGCGGATCGGCACCCTCACCCCGGTGATCGACCAGGTCTATGCGGACCTGACCGACATCGCCGAGGCACACCGGCGCATGGAGTCCAACGAGCACATCGGCAAGATCGTCGTGCAGGTCCGCCACTGACGGGCCGCGCCCACGGAGTCCGAAGTGGACCCCGTGGGCGGGTCGCTAGCGGGCGTGGACCAGTTGGGACAGCCGGCGGGGAGCCAACGCGTCCTGGCGTTGCCACAGTGCGGGGGCGATCGCATCCCGCTGGTTGAAGTGCTCGACGTGGGCGAAGCCGGACTCCTTGAGCAGCAAGGACATCTCGTCCGGTTCGAAGTAGCTCAGCCAGGGCTCGCCGTGCTCGGCGGCGACCGCGGAGACCGCCGTCGCGTAAGCGTTCCCGGCTTCGTCGCGGAGTTGCTGGGGCAACATGTAGTCGGCGACGAGTTCGGCGCCCGGCGGCAGTTGCGCCAGGGTCCGCCGCACGGATTCCCGGCTGAGGTACGGCACGACACCGAGCCAGCAGAAGAACGACGGGATTTCGGGATCGAAGCCGTTTTCGGTGAGCCGCTCGAGCGGGGAGTCCGTTTCGAAATCCACGCCGACGAAGCTCACCCGCTCGGGTATCGCGATGCCGGCCTTTTCCAACTGGCGCCGTTTCCATTGTTGCGTGGCCGGGTGGTCGGCCTCGAACACGGTGACGTCGAGCGGGTTGCGGTACGCGAAGGAGTCGAGTCCGGCGCCGAGGAGCACGTACTGTCGCACACCTCGCTCGACGGCCTCGGCCAGGCGACTCTCGGTGAACCGGCTGCGGACGATGACCTGTCCGCGGGCCTCGGCGAGGATGGGGTGGTCGCCGTGCGCGTGGTGGTAGGCGAGCAGTTCTTCCGCCCGGTCGCCGAGGATGCGGCCGGCCAGGGTATCCACGAAAATGTGCGGTTCGGCGTCGACGAGTGGGTGGGCGGCCCGGGCGGCGGCCGCCGTGAGCGCGGTTTGACTGGGTTCTTGGGCCAGGTGTTCAGGTATCACGCGGACAACGTACCTGGCATTTCGCTCATAATATCACAAAATAGAAAATTCCGAAAGGGTGTGCTGGTCACAGTTTCGTAGCTTCAGGCGGCTCTCGAATCGGCGGAGGTCACCTGTGATCGGGTCGGTGAATTCGAGTGTCCTGGCCAGCAGTTGCAGCGGCCGGCTGAAGTCGTCCAGTGTGGTTTCGGTCACCACCGGGTAGAAGCGGTCACCGAGAATGGGGATGCCGAGACCGCTCATGTGCACGCGCAACTGGTGGGTCCGGCCGGTCTCCGGGAGGAGCCGGTACCGGCCGAGCCCGCGCGCGTGCTCGATGAGCTCGATCCGGGTCCGGGCGTTCGGCTCGCCGGCAACCTCTTGCGCGGTAACGATTCCACGCTCCTTGACGATCCGGCTGCGCACCGTCGTGGGCAGCGTGAGGCCGGGATCGTGGCGAGCGACGGCCTCGTAGACCTTGCGCACCTTGCGGTCGCGGAAGAGCGTCTGGTACGCCCCGCGATGTTCGCGGTTGACCACGAAGATCAGCAGGCCAGCGGTGAGCCGGTCCAGCCGGTGGGCCGGGCTGAGCTCGGGCAGGTCCAGGTCGCGCCGCAGGCGCACCAGCGCGGTCTCCAGCACGTGCCGTCCGCGCGGGATGGTCGCCATGAAGTGCGGTTTGTCCGCCACCACCAGGTGCTCGTCGCGGTGCACGACGCCGATCTCGAACGGCACCGGGACCTCGTCCGGCAGGTCGCGGTGGAACCAGATGAACGTGCCAGGCCGGTACGGGGTCACCAGCGTGACCGGCCCGTCCTGCCCGACGATCCGCCCCTCGGCGAGCATCTGGTCGAGCCGCTGCGGTGGCAGCTTCGGGATGCGGTCGACGAGGTGGTCGCGGATGGTCGCCCATGGGCCCTCGACGGGGAGCCGCATCCGCGCGGGGCTGAGCCCGTTCCGCGGCGGCAGCGGGGCATCGGGCGGTCGTCTCACCCCGTCGACTGTAACTGTGGGGGCTTCAACTGTGCGGAGTAAGGTGGCGGGCGCGCACGGTGTTGATGCCACAGGGTTGTCAGAGGGGTCGGATACCCTGTCTAACCGTGGTTCACCTGTTCGACGCCACACCAGTTGTCCAAGAGCCGGGAGAACGCCCCTGTGACTGCCTCTGCTGAGCCTCTGTACGGGGCCGACGACCTCACCCATCTCGAGGGACTCGAAGCGGTGCGGAAGCGGCCCGGCATGTACATCGGGTCGACCGACAGCCGCGGCATCAACCACCTGTTCACCGAGATCGTGGACAACTCGACCGACGAGGGTGTCGCCGGTTACGCCTCCCGGATCGTGGTCACCCTGCACGCGGACGGCAGCGTCCAGGTCGACGACGACGGCCGCGGCATCCCCACCGACAAGCACGCGAAGTCCGGCCTCTCCGGTGTCGAACTGGTGCTGACCAAGCTGCACGCGGGCGGCAAGTTCGGTGGCTCCGGGTACAAGACGTCCGGCGGGCTGCACGGCGTCGGTGCCTCGGCCGTGAACGCTCTGTCACACCGCTTTGACGTGACGGTCCGGTACGGCGGCAAGGTGCACGAGATGTCCTTCGCGCACGGGGTTCCCGGGGTGTTCGACGGCCCGAGCGCGAAGGCGAAGTTCACCCCGCAGCCCGGCCTGCGCATCGCCGGGAAGATGAAGCGCGGCGAGCGGACCGGCACGTCGATCCGCTACTGGCACGACGCGCGTTACTTCGAGAAGACCGCGAAGCTCGACATCGAGGCCGTGCGCGCCAAGCTGCGAAACACCGCGTTCCTGGTGCCCGGGGTCACGTACGTGCTGCGCACGGCGAGTGAAGACACGATCGGCGAGGAGACCTTCCACTTCCCCAACGGCCTGCGGGACATGGTCGATTTCCTCGCGCCGGCCGGGGACAAGGCGGTGTCGGACACGCTGCTGATCACCGGCGAGGGCACGTACAAGGAGAACGCGGCCGACGCCAACGGCGTGATGAAGTCCAACGTGGAGCGTCGCGCCGAGATCGAGGTGGCGCTGCGCTGGGGAACCGGCTACGAGCGCACGGTCGAGTGCTTCACCAACACCATTCGCAACGTGCACGGCGGCACGCACCGCCGCGGCTTCGAACGCGGCGCGGTGAAAGCCTTGCAGGAGGCGATTTCCAAGACCCGCGGCCTGCTCAAGGCGAAGGAGGACCTGCCGGTTCTCGACGACGTGCTGGAGGGCATGACGGCGGTCATCCACGTGCGCCTGCCGGAGCCGCAGTTCACCTCGCAGACCAAGGACGAGCTGTCCACCGCGGGCATCACGCGGGTCATCCAGGGCGTGGTCGAAAAGCGGCTCAAGGCGTGGACCGAGGATCGCAAGACCAAGTCCGAGGCCAAGGTGGTGCTGCAGAAGATCGTGGACGCGGGCCGTGTCCGCATCGCGCAGAAGCACCAGAAGGACGCCGCCCGCCGCAAGACCGCGCTGGAGGGCGCGGCGATGCCGCCGAAGCTGGTCGACTGCCGCACCACCGGGATCTCCCGCAGCGAGCTGTTTCTCGTGGAAGGCGACAGCGCGCTCGGCAGCGCGAGAATGGCGCGGGTGTCGGAGTACCAGGCGCTGCTTCCCCTGCGCGGCAAGGTACTCAACGTGCAGAAGGCGAGCCTCGGCGACACGTTGAAGAACGCCGAGATCGCCTCGATCGTGCAGGTGCTCGGCGCAGGCAGCGGCCGCACGTTCGACCTGTCCACGATGCGCTACGGGCGGGTGATCATCATGGCCGACGCGGACGTGGACGGCTCCCACATCCGCACGCTGCTGATCACGTTGTTCGCCAAGTACATGCGCCCGGTGATCGAGGACGGCCGGCTGTACGCGGCGATGCCGCCGCTGCACAAGATCCTGACCAAGGGCCGTAACCCGGAGACCCACTTCACCTTCACCCAGCGGGAGATGGAGGCGAAGGTGGCCGAGCTGGAGCAGGCGGGCAAGCAGGTGGTCAAGCCGGTGCCGCGGTTCAAGGGCCTCGGCGAGATGGACGCCGAAGAGCTGTGGGAGACCACGATGAACCCGGCCACCCGCTCGGTCCGCCGGATCACGCTCGACGACGTGGAAGCCGCCGAGTCCGCGCTGGAACTGCTCATGGGGGAGAAGGTCGAGCCGCGGCGCAACTGGCTGGTCGCCTCCGCCGCGCGCGTCGACCAGGCCGCGATCGACATCTAAACGGGAGCGAACTTCAGCATGGCACGCCGCAAGACGCCGACCACCCGGGTCGACCCGAGCGCCTTCGACCGGGCAGGCGCGCAGGTTTTCGAAAACCCGGTGAAGACCGAGATCGAGGATTCCTACCTCGAGTACGCCTATTCGGTCATCCATTCCCGCGCGCTGCCCGACGCGCGCGACGGCCTCAAGCCGGTGCACCGCCGGATCCTGTTTTCGATGAACGAAAACGGCTACCGGCCCGCCCACGCGTACGTGAAGTCGTCGCGTGTGGTCGGTGACGTGATGGGCCGTTACCACCCGCACGGCGACACCGCGATCTACGACGCGATGGTCCGCCTGGCGCAGGACTTCTCGATGAACGCGCCGCTCATCGACGGGCACGGCAACTTCGGGAGCCCGGACGATGGCCCGGCGGCGAGCCGCTACTGCGTAGTGGGGGATACCCGTATCCGCCTGGCTGACGGATCGAGCCCGCGCATCGCCGACGTGGTGAACTTGCCACCGGACAGTGAAGCCGATGCGGACTTCGAGGTCCTGGACAAGGACGGGAAGACCGTCCGGGTCACGAAGGTGTTCAACTCGGGTGTCCACCCCACCATCAGGATGACCACGAAGTCGGGGTTCTCGCTGCGGGGCAGCGAGAACCATCTCGTGCTCTGCCTTGAAGCCCCGATGGGGGTGCCGCTGTTCCAGTGGCGGCGACTCGACGAAATTGAGCCGGGCACCACCGTGTGCGTCGCGCGCAACGCCTGGATGCAGGTCGTTCCCACGGCGCGTGAGTACATGCTGGGTGTGTTGGCTGGAGCGTGGGTTTCGGAGGGCTGGGCGAGCGAGACGCGAGCGGGCTTCAACAACACCGACGAGCATTTCTTCGGTGAGGTCCTGCACGCCTACGACCAAGTGGTGGGTGGTCCCCGGTATGTGTCCGATCGGCACACCCGGCGCGACCGCAAGCTCGTTCGAGAGCTGGACGTGCAGGAGTACGCCGGCGGGATGGCGGCTTTCCGGGCCAGCCCCCTGGCGGAGTTGATCGGTCATCAGGCGAGGGACAAGTTCGTGCCCGAGTTCGTCTGGAACTCGGGCTGGGGTACGAAGCGGGCGTTCCTGATGGCCCTTTTCGAGGGCGACGGCGGCCCCCGGGTCGCGACAGACGGGTTCACGATCCAGTACAGCAGCTACAGCGAACGTCTGACCACCGAGGTCCAGGAGATGCTCGCCGAGTTCGGGGTGATCGCAAGGCACTGCCGGTACACCCGGGGCAGTGGCGCGGTCGAACATCGCCTCGTCATCTCGGGATTGCGGAACGTCCGGGCCTTCGTCGAGCGTGTCGGGTTTCTCAAGACGAAGCAGGCGAAGGTGGGGCAGCTACTGCGGCGGGCGGTCCTGCGACCGCATCGCCTCAGCCAGGACAAGGCCCCCTTCGTGGCCGACTACGTTCGCGGTGCACTCGACTTCGACCGGCGTGGCAGCGGTCGGAAGTGGCTGGTCCAGCACAACTTCGACCGAATCGAACGTTGGGAGACCGAACGGCTTCGCATTATCGACCGCATCAAGGACACCGAGGTCCTGGCGACGATCTTGCCGATCATGGACTCCGGATACCGGTTCGAGGAGGTCACCCACGTCGCTGCTGAGGCGCCCGCGGAGGTCTACTCGGTCCGGGTGGAATCCGACGACCACTCGTTCCTCGCCGGTGGCTTCGTCAACCACAACACCGAAGCGCGGATGTCGCCTGAGGCGATGCTGCTGGTCGGCGAGCTCGGCGAGGAGACCGTGGACTTCCGGCCCAACTACGACGGGTCGCTGTCCGAGCCGTCGGTGCTGCCGGCCGCGTATCCGAACCTGCTGGTCAACGGCACGTCCGGGATTGCGGTCGGCATGGCCACCAACATGATCCCGCACAACATGGGCGAGGTCATCGGCGCGGCCCGCTGGCTGATCAACCACCCGAACGCCTCGCTGGACAAGCTCATGGAGTTCGTGCCCGGCCCCGACCTGCCCACCGGCGGGCTGCTGCTCGGCCTGGACGAGGTGCGCAAGGCGTACGAGACCGGGCGCGGGGTGGTCCGCATGCGCGCGAAGGTCGAGATCGGTCCGCTGGAGGGCAGCCGCGGCCGGCAGGGCATCACGGTCACCGAGCTGCCGTATGGCGTGGGCCCGGAAAAGGTGATCGAGAAGATCACCGACGAGGTGAACAAGTCGAAGCGGCTCACCGGCATCGCCGACGTCAAGGACCTCACCGACCGCGAGAACGGCACCCGCCTGGTGATCGAGTGCAAGGTCGGGGTGAACCCGCAGCCGCTGCTCGCCGACCTGTACCGGCTGACGCCGCTGGAGCAGTCCTTCGGCATCAACAACCTGGTACTGGTCGACGGCCAGCCGCAGACGCTCGGGCTCAAGTCGCTGCTGGAGGTCTTCCTCGCGCACCGCTACGACGTGGTCACCCGACGGACGCGGTACCGGCGGCGTAAGCGCGAGGAGCGGCTGCACCTGGTCGAGGGTCTGCTGATCGCACTGCTGGACATCGACAAGGTGATCCGGCTGATCCGCAACAGCGAGAACGCGCAGGAGGCCAAGGCAGGCCTGATGAAGCGGTTCAAGCTGTCGGAGATCCAGGCAACCTACATTTTGGACACTCCGCTACGCAGGCTGACCAAGTACGACAAGCTCGAACTGGAGGAGGAGCAGGACCGGCTGCGCGAGGAGATCGCCGAGCTGACCCGGATCCTCGATGACGAGTCGGTCCTCAAGCGCGTGGTGTCCAACGAGCTGGCCAAGATCGCCAAGGAGTTCCGCACCGAGCGGCGGACGGCGCTGATCGACGGCGACCTCAAGGAGGTGCTGGAGGCGTCGAAGCCGGCCGGGCCGCGGGAGGTCGCCGACGACCCGTGCCAGGTCATCCTGTCGGCGACCGGGCTGGTGGCCAGGACGGCGGCCGAGTCGGAGGAAGCGCCCGAGGGACGGCGCCGCAACGGCCGGGCCAAGCACGACGCGGTCGCCGCCGTCGTGCATTCCACGGCACGCGGCCAGGTTCTGCTCGTGAGCAGCCGGGGCCGAGCGTTCAAGACCGACGTGCTTCCATTGCCGGTGCTGCCCGAGCAGGCGGGGACGGTGTCTCTGCGCGGTGGGATGGCGGCC
Source organism: Amycolatopsis taiwanensis DSM 45107 (assembly GCF_000519205.1). Lineage (GTDB taxonomy): Bacteria > Actinomycetota > Actinomycetes > Mycobacteriales > Pseudonocardiaceae > Amycolatopsis_E > Amycolatopsis_E taiwanensis. The sequence continues at coordinate 180,240 of NZ_KI912599.1, forward strand.
CGGGAGCTGGTGCCGCTGGAGAAGGGCGAGCGGATCGTCGGGCTCGCGCCGCTGGGCGAGCAGGCGGCCGGCGCACCCGGGCTGGCGCTGGGTACGCGGCACGGTGTGGTCAAGGTCTGCGCGCCGGAATGGCCGGTGCGGGCGGACGAGTTCGAGGTCATCACGCTCAAGGCCGGTGACGAGGTGGTCGGTGCGAGTTGGCTGACCGACGGGCGCGAAACGCTGGCGTTCATCGCCTCGGATGCTTCTCTGCTGCGGATTTCGGTGTCGCTGGTGCGTCCGCAGGGGCTCAAGAGCGGCGGCATGACCGGCATCAAGCTGGTGGACGGGGCGGAAAGCGTGTTCTTCGGCGCGGTGCGCACCGACGACGTGGAGCACGGTGAGCCGATGGTGGTCACCGCGACCGGATCGAGCGTGAAGATGACGCCGTTCTCGGAGTATCCGGCCAAGGGTCGCGCGACCGGCGGGGTGCGGGCGCACCGGTTCCTCAAGGGCGAGACGCGGCTGACCGTGGGCTGGATCGGGCAACGCCCGGCCGGCGCGGCGAAGAACGGCGATCCAGTGGAACTGCCCAAGGCGAACCCGCGTCGTGACGGTTCCGGCGCGGCACATCCGGGGCCGGACGTCGTGGGCCACCTGATCGAACGGGAGTAGGCCGCTCCCTCGGTTCTGGAGGGTGAGTCGCGGGGCACGACGTGGCCCCGCGATCACTCTCTGCCGCCGTGACGTCGTGGTTCTTGACGGCATCAAGTTCGGTGATACAGGCTTACCGCCAGCCATAATCCGACGGTCTGGGGGCAGACGTGGATTCGATCAAGACCGAGTTCGTGGTGCTGGACGAGCGGTTCTCACGCTGCAACGGCGACAACTGGATGCAGCGGCTGCACACCGGGTGCCGGTGGACCGAAGGGCCGGTCTATTTCCCGGCCGGCCGGTACCTCGTGTTCAGCGACATCCCGAACGACCGGACCCTGCGCTGGGACGAGACGACCGGTCAGGTCGGTGTGTTCGGCCAGCCTTCGGGCTACGCCAACGGCCACACCCGGGACCGGGCCGGCCGGCTGGTCAGCTGCGAGCAGGGCAGGCGCCGGGTAACCCGCGTCGAGCCGGACGGCACCGTGACCGTGCTCGCCGAGCGCTATCGCGGTCGCCGGTTCAACAGCCCCAACGACGTCGTCGAACGGTCCGACGGATCGATCTGGTTCACCGACCCGAGCTACGGCATCGATAGCGACTACGAGGGATATCGCGCGGAAAGCGAGATCGGCGCCTGCCACGTTTACCGTGTCGACCCAGCGAACGGGGAGGTCCGGCTCGTCGCCGACGACTTCGAACGGCCCAACGGCCTGGCCTTCTCGGTTGACGAGAGCCGACTCTACATTGTGGACACTCGTCAGAAGCCCAGCCATATCAGGGTGTTCGACGTGACCGACGATGGCGCGCTCACCGGCGGCGAAATCTTCGGCACCTGCGACAACGGTGTGTTCGACGGGATCAGGGTGGACACGGCCGGACGGGTCTGGGCGGCCGCCCACGACGGCCTGCACTGTTTCGCCCCCGACGGCACGCGCATCGGCAAGCTGCTGGTGCCCGAGATCTGCTCGAACCTGACTTTCGGTGGACCGCGCCGCAATGAACTGTTCATCACTGCCTCGAGTTCGGTCTACACCCTGCGTGTCAACTTCAACGGAGTTCAAGGTTGAGCCTCGGGGTCTGGCTTTCATGCCGTGACGAAGGGGGCGGGGTTCAGTGCCGTGTGCGCAGCGCGCGGGCGACCAGGCCGGTGAGCACGGCCAGTGCCAGCACGATGCCGCCGGTGATGGCGGTGGCGTGGACGTAGTCCGCGAAGGCCACGGTGGTGTTCGCCTCGTCCGGGGTGGAGCCGAGGACACCGGCGAAGATGCCACCGATCACCGCGACGCCGAGTGCGTTCGCGACCTGGGTCCCGGTGAGTAGCACGCCGCTGGCCGCTCCGCTGTCGGCCGGGGCGACGTCGGCGAGCACCGTGGTGATCAGCGGTGCGGCGACCAGACCCTCCCCGATTCCGGACACCACCAGGGCGGGCAGCAGTGCCAGTGCCTGGACCTGCTGCGGTGCCACCGCGACGACCGCGACGAAGGCGGCCAGGCTGAGACTCATCAAGGTGGCTCCGGCGACCATCACGCGTGCTCCGTAGCGGGCCGCGAGTTTCTTGCCGGCCAGGCTGGCCACCGCGAATCCGAGCCCCAGCGGAGCGAACACCGCGCCGCTGCCCAACGCGCTGAAGTGCAGCCCCGCCTGCAGGTGGTAGGCGAGCAGCAGGAACAAGCCCGCGTTTCCGGAGTAGAACACCAGCACCAGGAACAGACCCCGGGCGAACCGGGCCTGCGCCAGCAACCGCGGCGGCACCAGCGGTGCGCCCCCGGTGTTTTGCAGCCGGCGCTGAATGACCGCGAAGCCGGCGAGCACCAACACGCCTGCCGCGAGCGCGGCCCAGGTCCAGACCGGCCACCCCGCCGCGGGGCCGATGGCCAGCGGCAGCAGCAGACCGACCAGACCGAGTCCGAGCAGCGATGCTCCGGCCAGGTCGAGCCTGGTGCTCCCGCCTCGGCTTTCGGTCACCGTGGCTCGGGCGGAGACGATCGCGGCCACACCGATGGGAACGTTGATCAGGAAAAGGCTTCGCCAGCCCAGCCCGGCCGGGTTCGCGGCCAGCAGTGCGCCACCGACGAGCTGCCCGGAGATGGAGGCCAGGCCGATGGTGGCGCCGTAGATCCCGATGGCGCCGGCCCGGGCGGGGCCGGTGAAGGTGACCTGGATGATCGACAGCACCTGCGGAAGCATCACGGCGGCGGCGAGGCCCTGGAGCACCCTGGCCGCGATCAACATCCCGGCAGTGGGGGCGATGGCGCACAACACTGACATGCCGATGAAGGTCAGCACCCCGATGACGAACGACCGCTTACGGCCGATCAGGTCACCCACCCTGCCGCCGGTGACCAGCCCGACCGCGTAGGCCACGGTGTAGCCGGCGATGACGAACTGGATCTCACCGAAGGAGGCGCGCAGGTCCGCTTGGATCGACGGGGTCGCGACGGTGACGATGCTGCCGTCGAGCAGCCCCATGAAGGTGGCCATGAGGACCGAAGCGAGCGCCAGCCGCTGGCGCGTCGTCGAGATGGCCTCGGTGGCGGCCGGTGCCGCGACCGGGGCTGTCGTGCTGGTCATGCTGTTCTCCAGTTCAGATCTTGAGGACACCGTGAGTAAATCGCTGGTTCGGGCCGGGCGTCCAAGTCCGGGTTCTTCTCCTGTGAGAAGCTGGAGTTATCACTCCGGAGGTGGGGATGGAGCTTCGTCAACTGCGCTATTTCGTCACGGTGGCCGAGGAACTGCACTACGGGCGGGCAGCGCGTCGACTGCACATCGCTCAGCCGGGGCTGAGCCAGCAGATCAAGATCTTCGAGCGGCAACTCGGCGTGCCACTGTTCCACCGCAATCGGCGCGGCGTGTCGCTCACCGACGCCGGACAGGTGCTGCTGCCGGAGGCCAAGGACCTGCTTGCCCGAGCCGACGCGATCACGTCACTGGTTCGCAGGCACGGCAGCGGCCGGCAAGGTGAGCTGCTGGTCAGCCTGACCCGATCGGCGCCGAACGGCATCGTGACCGAATTGCTGGACGCCTTCCGTGCAGACCATCCGCTGGTGGAGCTGAAGGTGACCAGCGGTTTCACCGGCCTGCACGAACAACAGCTGCGGGACCGTGTGATCGACGTGGCCTTCGTCCGCCCGCCGGTAGACGAAGGCGCGGACCTGGGCTGCCTGCACCTCGCGGAGGAACCGATGGTGCTGGCCGTGCCCAGCGGGCACGTTCTGGCCCGCAGGCGGCGGGTCCGCACCGCGGACGTCGCCGGTCAGCCGCTGGTGTGGTGGCCACGCGAGCACGGTCCGGGAATGTGGGATCGCATGCTCGACGAGGTGTTCGGTGTGGGCGTGCGTCCCCCGGCCGCCCGGTGGGAGCCGGAGGAGGAGCGAATGCTGCACGCGGTGCAGGCCGGGCACGGCGTCACCATGATCACCCAAGGGCGGGCGGAGAGCCTGCGCCGACGCGGTGTGGTGTTCAAGCGGTTCGTTGACCCGCAGCCCACCGTGCCGATCGGCATCGCTTGGCACCTCGGCAACACCAACCCGGCGCTGGCTCGCTTCCTCGACTGCGCCCGGGCCGCCTCCCTCGACGCCATGCCGGCGGCGCAGGCCGATCAGGACGGCAGCGCCCGCTCAGTGTGAGTCGCGGGGTACGGCGTGGCCCCGCTGCCCGCGCAGGAAGTCGAAGTCCGCGCCCTGGTCGGCCTGCAACACGTGCTCGGTGTAGAGCCAGGTGTAGCCGCTGCGGTACGGCGACTCGGGCGCCTTCCATTCCGCGCGACGCCGGTCAAGTTCGTCGTCGTCGACTTCGAGCGTGAGGGTGCGTGACGGGACGTCGAGCGTGATCTCGTCGCCCGTGCGCACCAGCGCGAGCGGGCCGCCCAGCGCGGACTCCGGCGTGACGTGCAGTACCACCGTGCCGTAGCCGGTGCCGCTCATGCGCCCGTCGCAGATGCGCACCATGTCGATGACCCCGGCCTTGATCATCTTTGTGGGCAGTGGCACGTTCGACACCTCCGGCATGCCGGGGTAGCCCTTGGGGCCGGCTCCCCGGATGACCAGCACGGTGTCGGCGTCCACGTCGAGATCGGGATCGTCGCACACCGCGTGGTAGTCCTCCGCGGTGTCGAACACGAGCGCCCGGCCACGGTGGGTGAGCAGGTGCTCCGACGCCGCCGACTGCTTGATCACCGCCCCGTCCGGGCAAAGGTTTCCGCGTAGTACCGCGGTTCCCGTGCCCGCGGGCTGGAACGGCTCCTCGACTTTTGTGATGACCTCGTTGTTCCAGCACTCGGCCCCGCCGACGTTGTCGGCCACGCTCTTGCCGGTGACCGTGATGCTTCCGGCGTGCAGCAGGTCGGCGTCTATGAGCCGTTTCATGACCACTTCAAGCCCGCCCGCGTAACAGAAGTCCTCCATCAGGAACCGGCCGCTGGGCATCAGGTCGACCAGGGTCGGCACCGCGCGGGCGAGCCGGTCGAAGTCGTCCAGCCGCAACTCGACGTCGGCCCGGCCGGCGATCGCGAGCAGGTGGATGATCGCGTTGGTGGAGCCACCGATCGCGGCGTTGACCCGGATCGCGTTCTCGAACGCGTCGCGGGTGAGGATCCGCGACGGCCGCAGGTCCTCGTTCACCATTGCCACTACGCGCTTCCCGGCCTCCTGCGCGGTCTCGAAGCGGCGCGTGTCCACCGCCGGCCAGGCGGCCGAGCCAGGAAGTTGCATGCCCAGCGCCTCGGCCAGGCACGCCATGGTGGAGGCGGTGCCCATCGTCATGCAGTGTCCGTCGGAACGCGCCATGCATCCTTCGGCGAAGAAGCACTCCTCCTGGGTCATGCGCCCGGCCTTGAGCTCCTCCTCGAACTTCCACACGTGCGTGCCGGAGCCGACGTCGATGCCGCGGTACTTGCCGTTGAGCTTCGGCCCGCCGGTGACCATGACCGCGGGCAGGTCGACGCTCGCGGCGGCCATCAGCATCGCGGGCGTCGTCTTGTCGCAGCCGGAAAGCAGGACCACGCCGTCCAGCGGGTTGGCGCGGATCAGTTCCTCGACCTCCATGGCCATGAGGTTGCGGTAGAGCATGGCGGTGGGCCGCATCAGCGTTTCGCCGGTGGCCATCGTCGGGAACTCGAGCGGGAAGCCGCCCGCCTGCCACACGCCGCGTTTGACCGCTTCGGCGACCCGGCCCAGGTGCGCGTTGCACGGCGCGAGTTCCGACGCGCTGGTCGCGATCCCGATCACCGGCCGCCCGTCGAAGACCTCCGCGCCGAAGCCCTGGCTCCGCATCCAGGAGCGGTAGACCATGCCCGCGCGGCCGGTAGCGCCGAACCATGCCCTGCTCCGAAGCACGCGCGTCACGATGACCCCTCTCCGTTGAGTGTCAAGCCATTCATACGTTAAATCATCCGATGAATTGTTGTCCAGGTTCGTCGTCGGGATGGGTTGGTTGTAGGCTTGCAACTGTTGTAGATCTACAACGAGTGGAGTGCGCGTGCCGGAGCTCGGCGCTCGGCGCAGGTTGCTCGTGCTGGCGATCTGCTGCCTGAGCCTGTTCATGGTTTCGCTGGACAACACGGTGGTGAACCTGGCCCTGCCGTCGATCCAGCACGAGTTCGACGCGGGCACTTCGAGTCTACAGTGGACGATCGACGCCTATACCGTGGTGCTGGCGAGTCTGCTGATGCTGTCCGGGTCCACCGCCGACCGGATCGGCCGGCGGCGCGTCTTCCAGAGCGGGCTGGCGGTGTTCACCCTGGGCTCGCTGCTGTGCAGCCTCGCGCCGAACGTCGGGCTGCTGGTGGCGTTTCGCATGGTGCAGGCGATCGGCGGATCCATGCTCAACCCGGTCGCCATGTCGATCATCACGAACGTCTTCACCGAGCCGCGCGAGCGTGCCCGCGCGATCGGCGTCTGGGGCGGGGTGGCCGGGGTGAGCATGGCGCTCGGTCCGGTGGTCGGGGGAGCGCTGGTCAGCTCGGTCGGCTGGCGGTCCATCTTCTGGGTCAACGTGCCGATCGGGGTCGCCGGACTGCTGCTCACCGCGCTGTTCGTGGCCGAGTCGAAGGCGCCGAGGCCGCGCCGCATCGACCCGGTCGGGCAGGTGCTGATGATCGTCGTGCTGGGCGCGCTGACCTACGGGATCATCGAAGCCCCGCACGCCGCGCCGGGCGTCGCCATAGGCTGTTTCGTGGTCGCCGCGCTTGCGCTCGCCGCTTTCGTACCGTACGAGCGGCGGCGGCCGGAACCGCTGATCGACCCGCGGTTCTTCACCAGCGTCCCGTTCTCCGGTGCGATACTCGTCGCGGTCTGCGGGTTCGCGGTGCTGGCCGGCTTCCTCTTCCTGAACGCGATCTACCTCCAGGAAGCGCGGGGTTTCTCGCCGCTGCATGCGGGCCTGCTCACCCTGCCCACGGCGGTCGGCGCATTCGCGTTTTCGCTGGTGTCCGGCCGGATCATCGGCTCGAGGGGGGCGCGGCCGCCGCTGATGGCCGCGGGGCTCGCGCTCATTGTCGCCGGTCTGCTGCTCACCCGGTTGACCACCGACTACCCATTGTCCCTGCTGGTCGTCGCCTACCTCGTGTTCGGCATCGGGTTCGGGCTGGTCAACCCGCCCATCACGAACACCGCGGTGTCCGGCATGCCGCTCGACCAGGCGGGCGTCGCCGCGGCGGTGGCCTCGACGAGTCGCCAGGTCGGGGCGTCGCTCGGCGTCGCGGTGCTGGGCACGGTGGTGACCTCCCAGCTCCACGGGCCACTGGCGGCCGAGTTCGCGCAGGCGAGCCACGGGGCCTGGTGGATCATGGTCGGGTGCGGCGTGGTGGTGCTGGTGCTCGGGTTCGTCACGACCACTCCGTGGGCGCGGCGCACCACGTTCGAAGAGGCCGGGAAGGTGGGGGTGCGTCCGGGATGACACAGGTGAACACCACGCTCGTCTGGGCCAGGATGACCGATCTGGTCACCCGGAGCAACGACCGGCGCCGCGAGGTTTCAAACCGGCTCGGGATGAGCTTCGGCAAAGTCAAGGCGCTACGCCGGATCGCGGCCGGCCCGCTGACCATGCGGCAGCTGGCCGAGGAGCTGATCACCGACCGCCCGTACGCGACCCTGCTCGTCGACGATCTCGAACGCCGCGGGCTGGTGGAGCGCACGGTGCACCCGGACGACCGCCGGTGCAGGCTCGTCCGGGCCACCCGGGAGGGACGCCGGGCCGCCGCGCTCGCGAACCGCATCCTCGGCGAGCCCCCGCCCGCGCTGCTCGCCCTGCCCGCGTCCGATCTGGCCGCCCTTGACCGAATCCTGGTCAAGCTCGCCGAAACCCAGAACCCAGGCACCTGACCCGGCAACTCACCCACCCGCCCCGGCAACATGCGTGCCTGAGCCGGGAACTCGGGTTCCTGAGCCGGGGACACACCAGGGGGCCTGGCGTGTCCCCGCTTCTGGAGGCCGTGTCCCCGGCTCAGGCAGATGAGTTCCGGGTTAGGGCAGGCG
>NZ_KI912599.1:189068-227882 GCF_000519205.1 Amycolatopsis taiwanensis DSM 45107
CCTGGGGTGGGGACACGCGCGTCCGAATCGGGAAGTCAGGTGCCTGGGGCGGGGACACGGGCGATGTCGGCGACGGCGGCGAGCAAGCGGTCGACGTCGGAGGCGTTGGTGTAGGGGGCGATGCCGGCACGGACCGCGCCGGTGTCCCCGAGCCCGAGGTGCCGTGAGCATTCCAGCGCGTAGAAACTGCCCGCGGGAGCGTTGACGCCGCGATCGGCGAGTTCGCGGTAGAGCGCCGCCGGCCGCATGCGGTCGAGGGAGAAGAGCACGGTCGGCGTGCGGTGCCGGTTCGGCGAGCCGTAGCGGGTGACGCCCGATATCTCCGCCAGACCGGCATCCAGGCGCCGGAGCAGCGCGTCTTCATGTTCCGCCACGCCGCGCATCGACCGGACGAGGCGCTCGCGCCGGGCGCTGTCGCCAGGTGCCAGTCCGGCTTGGGCGTTGTCGCCGGGTGCCAGTTCGGCTTGGGCGTTGTCGCCGGGTGTCAGTTCGGGTTGGGCGTTGTCGCCGGGTGTCAGTTCGGGTTGGGTGCTGTTGCCGGGTGCCAGTTCGGCTCGGGCGGCGTCGCCGGGTATCAGCCCGGCCAGGAAGTCGATCGCGGCCGTGGTGCCGGCGAGCAGCTCGTAGGGAAGCGTGCCCAGCTCGAACCGCTCGGGCACGGCGTCGGTCGACGGCGCCAGCTTGTCCGGGTGCAAGGCTTCCAGCAGGTCCCTCCGGGCCGCGACGATGCCCAGGTGCGGGCCCAGGAACTTGTACGGCGAGCAGGCGAAGAAGTCCGCACCGAGGTCGGCCAGCCCCACCGGGCTGTGCGCGGTGAAATGCACACCATCCACATAGGACAGAGCGCCGGCGGCGCGGACCGCCGCGGTGATGGCGGGAACGTCGGGCCGGGTGCCCAACAGGTTCGATGCCGCGGTGACCGCGACCAGCCGGGTCCGCGGACAGAGCAGGCCGGTGACGGCCTCGACCGGCAGTTCGCCGGTGACCGCGTCGAATTCGGCCCACCGCACGGTGACGCCACGCGCCTCGGCCGCCTGCACCCATGGCCGGATGTTCGCATCGTGGTCCAGCCGAGTGACCACGATCTCGTCACCGTCGGCCCAGGTTTTGGCCAGTGCACGGGAAAAGTCGTAGGTCAGCTGGGTCATGCTGCGGCCGAATACGATGCCGCCCGGCGCCGCCCCCAGCAGGTCGGCCGCGGCAGCACGGGCCTCGCCCACGATCCGGTCGGCGCGCCGCTCGGCCGCGGTCACGCTGCCCCGGTTCGCGATCGCGGAGGTCAGCGTGGACGCGACCGCCTCCGCCACCGGCGTGGGCACCTGTGACCCGCCGGGCCCGTCGAAATGCGCCGCACCTTCCTCCAGCGCCGGAAACCACTTCCGCACCGCGTTCACGTCATAAGTCACGGTGCCAGTGTTATTCGAAACGTGCGCGCTTAGCCAGACCGCGACATCCGTTGTTATCGACCGGTTGACTCGCGCCTGGTCAGGGCGCCATCGCGAGCACCGAGTCGGCGACGTTCTGCACCACGGTGCGCGTGTTCACCGGCCGGACCAGCCAGGTGGTCATGGCCAGCGTGAGGCCGGCCAACGGCCGCCATGGCCAGTCGGGCAGTTGTTGGGAAGCGGTGTGCCGGCCGACCAGTACCGCATCCGCCCGCACCGCTTCGGCGCAGGCGCGTGCGTGCGCGACGAAATGCTGGAATATCCACTGTGGACGCACATCGGCGGCGCTCGCCGCGGCGATGAGGCTGTCTTGCTGGGTAGGAACCTGTTCGCGCGAGTGCACCAGGACTCGTACCCCGTCCAGATCCGCCAGCCGCCAGCCCTCGTTTCCCGCCAGTGGGTGCCGTGGGCGGACCGCGACCCCGAGCGGTTCCTGCCAAAGCAGCTTCGAAAAGCACTCGCTCGGCGGGACCTGATGCACGATTCCGATGTCGACGCGGCCCTGCCGCAGCAACAGCAGTTGTTCCGTGCTGCCGGCTTCACGGTAGTTCAGGTCGCAGCGCGGTACCTCGCGCTGGATGCGCTCGGCCAGCGACACCAACCAGTCCTCCGGAACTCCGGGAGGCACACCGATCACCACGATCTCTCGTGGCGGCGCCGTGCTCGCGATGACCTCCCTGGTGGAGCGCTCCAAGGCGAGTAGTTGTCGAGCGTGTCCGAGCAGGGCTGAACCCGCGGAGGTGAGTGTGACGCCACGCGGCGTCCTCTCGAAGAGCGGCTGGCCGAGTTGCCGTTCGAGCGCCGACATCTGGCGGGTCAATGACGGTTGCGAGACCAGGAGTTGCGTGGCGGCCTTGTTGAACGAGCCCTGGTCGGCGATCGCCAGGAAGTAGCGCAGCTGCCGGAACTCCATCGAACCTCCAAGGCTATAGCTTGCAAGCATAACCGTGATACGGGGTAGGACTTGGACCAGGCGGGCCGTGATGGCTTCTAATGAGGTGGCGGTGCCCGCCCGGTTCCGTCGAGATGAGCCTGTGACGAGGAAGTTTGATGAAGCTCGGCGTCTACTCGATCTGTCTGCCCGATCTGACCCCGGAGCAGGCCGTGCACGAGGCAAAGGCGGCTACCTATGCGGGAATTGAATGGCGTGTCGGTGTGCTGCCGGACCCTGCCGCGACGCCCGACTTCTTCACCAACAACCGTTGCACCCTCCCGCCGACGCCCGAAGCCCTCGCGCGGACGGCCTCCCGGTGCGAGTCCGCCGGCCTGCGGATCATCGGGCTCGGCACCTATGTCGAGGCCGGTGATCTCGACGGGGTAGCCCACGGCATGGAGCTCGCGCGTGCATGCGGTGCACCATGGATCCGGCTCCGCGCGCCGTGGCGTACCGGGGAGCGCTTCGCCGGCCTGTTCGACCGTGCGCTCGGCTTCTTCTCCGGTGTGGAACGGCTCGCCCGGCGGACCGGGGTCCGTGGCCTGCTGGAGATCCATCAGCGCAGCATCGCGCCGAGCGCGTCCCTGGCCGAACGCCTGGTGTCGCGTTTGGATCCCGACTGTGTCGGGGTCATTTACGACGCGGGGAATCTGGTGCTCGAAGGCTATGAGGATCATCGGATGGCGGTGGAACTGCTCGGCCCGCACCTGACGCACGTGCACCTCAAGAACGCCGCGTTCGACAGGCCCCCTGGTGGCGGAGTGTGGCAACCCCGGTGGACCCCCATGAACGACGGAGTACTCGACGTACCAGCGTTGCTGCGGGTGCTGGTCGAGGCAGGCTACGACGGATGGGTCTCGGTCGAGGACTTCAGCACTGACCGTTCCCCGGTCGAAGCGCTTCATTTCAACGCGGACTTCTTACGCCAGCACGGCGATTTCGAGCCGCCGGTAACGGATTGAGCCGAGCAATGTCCACCCGAACACGTTCTGAATAACACAGAGGACCGGCATGACGAATGAAACTGACCGGCGCGTTGCGCTGGTAACCGGTGGTGCCGGAGCACTCGGTGCCACGATCGGGGCTCGGCTGGCCGCGGACGGTTCCGATGTGGTGCTTGTGGACGTGGATGCCGAGGGGGTCGAACGTGCGGCCGCGCGCCTGCGGGCCGGTACCGGCCGCCGGGTCGAAGGTTGGGTTGCTGACGTGTCCGATGTGGACTCGGTTCGACGGACGATTTCGCGCCTGCGTGACGAATTCGGGCGGCTCGACCAGTTGGTGAACAACGCCGCGGTGAACCGGCGCGCCGATCTCGCCTCGGTCGGCCAGCAGGACTGGGAGCTGGTGATGCGGGTCAACCTGTGGGGACCGGCGGTGCTGTGCCAGGCCGCCGTTGAGCTGTGGCAGGCCGCCGGAACCGGGCGCGTGGTGAACATCTCCTCGCGCACCTGGCTGTCCGGCGGGCCCTTGGCCTACACCAGTTCCAAGGCCGGACTGGTCGGCCTGACTCGCGCGCTCGCTCTCGAACTGGCGCCGCTGGGGGTCACGGTGAACGCGGTCGCGCCGAGCATGGTCGTCACCCCATTCACCCGGCAGGGTCGCAGCGAGGACGAGTTCGCGGAATTCCTTGCCCGCCACCAGCGGATGACCCCGATCCAGCGGCTCGCGACCCCGGAGGACGTGGCCAATGCGGTCGCGTTCTTCGCCTCCGAGCAGGCCGCCTTCATCACCGGCGAAGTGCTGCACGTCTGCGGCGGTGCGCAACTCGCCCCCGCGCCCTGAGCCACCCGATACCTCAACGCAGAGGAGACAACAGTGACGACTACCAACCGAAAACCATCGTCCACGGTCGTGGAACCCAGCAACCGGCGCGCCTGGGCCGTGCTCGCGGTGGTCATCGCGTGTTCGGTGGTCGTGTTCCTGGACAAGGCCCTGCTCGGTCTGGTCGCGCAGCCGCTGAAACAGGACCTCAACCTCTCTTCGACGGAGTTCGGTTCCATCAGTGGCGCGTCCTACCTGCTGTTCGGCATCACCTGCCTGGTCGTCGGGTTTCTCGCCAACCGTGTTTCACCCCGATGGGTGCTGCTGGCCTGCGGCCTGATGTGGGCGCTCGGGCAGATACCGGCGCTGTTCGCGGTCACCGGCGGAATGCTCTACGCCAGCCGGCTGGCGGTTGGCGCGGCCGAAGGCCCCGCACAGCCGATGTCGCACGTCACGGCATATTCGTGGTTCCCCAACCATCGACGTGGCCTGCCGGCCTCGCTGATCACCAGTGGCGCCTCCATCGCCAAGATCGCCTTTGCGCCGATCGTCACGCTGATCATCGTCTCCTTCGGCTGGCGCGCCGGATTCGTCACCGTCGGCCTGCTCGCGCTGGTCTGGAGTGCGGTATGGCTCGTGGTCGGCAAGATGGGCCCGTACTCCACCGCTTCCGAACTCACCACCACCGTGGAACCGGCCGAGCGGGTTCCGTGGCGTCGTTTCCTCTTCAGTGGCACCTTCATCGGCGCCCTGCTCGCCTATTTCACTCAGGGCGCGCTGGCCGCGGTGATCTTCACCTGGCTGCCGTCGTACTTTCAGCACGGGCTCGGGTTCTCCGCGACGACTGCGGGATCGCTGTTCGGCCTCCCGAGCGCGATGGCGATCGTCGCGCTGCTGACGGTGGGCGCGGTCAGCGACCGCATGCTGCGCCGTGGTGTGCGGTCCCGGGTCGCGCGCGGCCTGTTCGGCGGTGCGTGCCTGATCTTCGCGGGCCTCGTGCTGTGCCTGCTGCCGTGGATCCACAGCCCGGTACTGGCCGTGATCACGTTGATGATCGGTTATGGCGTGTCCACCACCGTGCAGGCGACCAGCAACCCGGTGGTCGCCGAGATCGTGCCGCCCGGCCAGCGCGCCGGAGCCCTCGGCGTGTTGACCGCGCTCGGCACGAGCGCCGGCGTCCTCAGCCCGATCTTCACCGGTAAGCTGCTCGACTCCGCCGCGACCCCGCAGGAGGGTTACACCCTCGCGTTCCTGGTGTTCGGCGGCCTCGTCGCCTTCGGTGGACTGTGCTTCGCGCTGCTGACGAATCCGGAGCGCGACATCCGTCGCCTGGGTCGCAAACGGTAACCGATCACATCCTGTCCGGATCGTGGAGTTCAGTTTGCTCCCGACGGCGCGAAGGTCCTGCGGTAGTCGGCGGGCGAGACGCCGACGATCTTGTGGAAGTGGTGCCGCAGCAGGGCGCCGGTGCCGAACCCGCACCGGCGCGCGATCTCCTCGATGCCGAGGTCGGTGGTCTCCAGCAGGGTTCGTGCGTGCAGCACGCGCTGGGTCGACAGCCAGCGATGCGGCGTGGTGCCGGTCTCGGCCACGAACCGCCGCGCGAAGGTCCGCTCGGACATCGCCGCCCGCCGCGCCAGCGCGGCGACGGTGTGCTCCTCGGTCAGGTGATCGAGCATCCAGTTGAGCACGGGTTGCAGGCTGTCGCCGCGGCACTCGGGAATCGGCAGGTCGATGTACTGCTGCTGCCCGCCTTCTCGCTGCGGTGGCACGACCATCCGCCGCGCGATGGCGTTGGCGACCTTGGTCCCGAGTTCGCGGCGCACGAGGTGCAGGCAGGCGTCGATGCCCGCGGCGGTGCCGGCGCTGGTGATCACGTCTCCCTCGTCGACGAACAGCACGTCCGGGTCGACCTGCACCTTCGGGAAGCGTTCGCGGAACTCCTCGATGTAGCGCCAGTGCGTCGTGCAGCGGCGACCGTCCAGCAGGCCGGTCGCGCCCAGCAGGAACGCGCCGCTGCACACGGAGAGCAGCGTGGCGCCGCGGCTCCTCGCGTCCCGGACCGCGTCGACCACCGCGGGCGGGTGGTTGTCGCGGATCCCGGCCGGCAGCGCGACGAGGTCCGCGCCGTCCAGGCCGTCGAGCCCGTGGTCGGGAAGGACCCCCATGCCGACGCTCGACCGCAGCGGCCGACCGGCGTGCTCGCCGCACACCCGGAACTCGAAGGGCGGCACGCCGTCGTCGGTCCGGTCGATGCCGAACACCTCGCAGATCACGCCGAACTCGAAGGGAGTGAAACCGTCGATCAGCACGGCGGCCACTGTACGCAACATGGCAGCATTTTAGCGTAGACCGGCAGAACTGCCACTGTTGGCAGGAAGTTATTGGTCGGAAACTTCTTGCCATGACAACCTTGATAGTTTTCCTGATCCTCCTCGGTGGCATCGGCGCGGCCCTGGAGTACAACCATCGCCGCAACCACCCGAGCCTCCCGGCCGGCAGCACGAATTTCGACGACCGCGACCAGGTCAGAATGCGACAGGAATTGCGTATTCTCACCCGAAACGGGCACGGGAGCTAGCCCGCTCGATTCCGCCGGGAATCGAAAGAGTCACAATGAGCCCATGCTGGTCCTGGTGGTTGACGACGATTCCGATGTCCGGGACAGCCTCGCGCTCAGCCTGGAGTTCGAGGGATACGCCGTGGCGACGGCGCCGGACGGTGCCGAGGCCCTGCGCCGTGCGGCGGCCGACAAGCCCGATCTGATGATCGTGGACGTGATGATGCCCGGGGTGGACGGGCTGGAGGCCTGCCGGCGCCTCCGGGCCGCGGGCAACCGGGTGCCGATCCTCATGCTTACCGCGCGCGACGCGCTCGGCGACCGGGTCACCGGGCTGGACGCGGGCGCGGACGACTACCTGGTCAAACCATTCGCGCTGGAGGAGTTGCTGGCCCGGGTGCGCGCGTTGCTCCGCCCCGCCCGGCGCCAGGAACGCCCCCAGCCACCCAGTGAGCAACTGCGGTTCGAGGACCTGACGCTCGATCCCGGCACGCGCGAGGTGTTCCGCGGAGACCGCCCGATTTCGTTGACCCCGACCGAATTCGATCTGCTCAAGCTGCTCATTTCGGCGCCGCGCCAGGTGCTCACTCGTACCCATTTGCAACGTGAGGTCTGGGGGCACGAGCCCAACACGAACAATCTGGACGTGTATGTCGGCTACCTGCGCCGTAAAACCGAGGCCGGCGGCGAGCCGCGGCTGCTGCACACCGTGCGCGGTGTCGGATATGTGTTGAGATCGCCGTGAAACCCACCGGGAAAGCGAAGGAGCGCAGGCTGCTCCTGCGCAGGCGGATCGCGCTGACCACCGGGTTGATCGTGGCCACCGCGATCCTCGCGGTGAGCGCCATCGCCTGGCTGGTGACCGACGACAACCTGCGCGGTGAAGTGGACCAGGCGCTGCTCACCCGGCTGCCGCAGCCCGGCCGGCGAGGGCAGTTGCCCAAGTTCGACGGGCTCTGCACCAATCCCGACAGCCAGCCCCTGCAACGGTTCACCGAGGGGGTGGAGCTTTTCAACCCCGACGGCAGCGTGTGCGCTCCGTCCTCTTTGGACAAGGTGGTCAAACTGCCGGCCGACGGCGCGGTGACCGCCCCCGCGCTGCGCGACGGCGTCACCGTTTCCGGGGTCAAGGTGCGCGTGCTGCTCTACCCGATCGGCAACGGCCGGGTCGTGGCGGTCAGCCGTCCGCTGACCGACATCGACAACGCGCTCAACCAACTGCGCAACGCGCTGATCGTGACCGCCCTGCTCAGCGTGGCGCTGGCCGGGACCGTCGCGCTGCTGCTCACGCGCGCCGCACTGGTGCCCGTGGAACGACTCACCGAAACGGTTGAACACATTGCGCGCACGGAGGATCTCGAAACACCCGTGGATGTGACCGGCCGTGACGAGGCGGGCCGGCTCGGCCGGGCCTTCACCGCGATGACGGCCGCCCTGTCCGATTCCCGCCGCCGCCAGCGGGACCTGGTCGCCGACGCCGCGCACGAGCTCCGCACCCCGCTGACCAGCCTGCGCACCAACGTCGAGCTTCTCGCGCGCAGCGAGCAACGCGGCCGCCCGCTGCCGGACGGGCATCGCGCCAAGATCATGGCCAGCCTGCAGTCGCAGACCGTGGAGTTCAGCGCCCTGGTCGAGGAACTGGTCATGCTCGCCCGCGACGAGCGCGAGCTGAGCCGGGTGGAGGTCGACGTGGACGACGTGCTGGCCCGCGCGGTCCGACGGGCCGGCAGCCGCGCCGGCGGTCACCGCTTCGACGTCGAGGTCGCGCCGTGGCAGGTCATCGGTGACCCGCCCTCGCTGGAACGGCTGGCGTTGAACCTGCTCGACAACGCGGTGAAGTTCTCGCCGTCCGGGTCGACGATCGAGGTGCGCAGCGCGCCGGGCTGGCTCACCATCCGCGACCAGGGCCCCGGCATCCCGGCCGAGCATCGCGAGCACGTCTTCGACCGGTTCTGGCGATCCCCGGAAGCGCGCGGTATGCCCGGTTCCGGGCTGGGCCTGGCGATCGTCGCCAACACGGTCACGGCGCACGGCGGCACGGTCGAGATCGTCGAGCCGCCGGACGGGCGCGGCTGCTGCGTGCGGGTCGAGCTGCCGGTGCGGCCCGCGGCCCGCGACGGTCAGGAAATCGGGTAGGCCACGTCGGCCTACGACGGGGGTCCGCTGGTGGCGTCACCCGTCGCCTGCCCAGTTCGGCCGCGAGCGTAGGCGGAATGCGCGCCATCACCACCGGCATGGCGCCCGCGACCGCCGCCGCGAGCCGATCGTGCTCAGCCATTATGATCTCCCTTGCACGTCGGTCAGCGAGCGGAGACTACCGCGCAGGTCCGACAAAATCGGCGCGCGTCAAACCTCGTTCCTTTCGGCGTGGATGGTCGTGGCGGATTTCCGCCAGCCATGGCGATATCCGGGTGGGCATCATGGGAGTGTGCACCGCAAACGCGAAGGGATGACCATGTCACACACCACTATGGACAGTCCCGTCGGTCCGCTGACGCTGGTCGCCGCGGGCGGCGCCCTCACCGGCCTGTACATGGACCGGCAACGTTACCGGCCATCGGAAGAGACCTTCGGCGATCGTGACGACGAGCCGTTCGCCGGCGCGATCCGGCAGCTGGAGGAGTATTTCGCCGGTAAGCGCACGGACTTCGACCTGGACCTGGCGCCGCGGGGAACCCCGTTCCAGCGCACGGTGTGGGCCGCCCTGCGCGAGATTCCGTACGGAGAGACGGTCTCCTACGGCGAACTCGCCGGGCTGATCGGGCGCCCGGGCTCGGCGCGGGCGGTCGGCGCGGCCAACGGCCGGAACCCGATCGGCATCATCGTGCCCTGCCACCGGGTGGTCGGCTCGACCGGCGACCTCACCGGCTACGGCGGTGGCCTGGACCGCAAGCGGCACCTGCTCGATTTCGAACGCCGCGCCGCCGTCGTGTCCGGTTAGGACAGTCGTCAATAGCGGGCATGGCTTCGGGCCGCCGCGACGATCAGCTCCGCGGCCCGGTCGAGTTCGGCCCGCGTGCTCCAGCGACCCAGGGACAGGCGCAGCGCGGACAGGCTGCGGTCGGCGTCGAAACCCATCGCGGCCAGTACCGGGGAAGGCTCGTGATCCCCGCTGTGGCAGGCGGAACCGGTCGACGCGGCGATCTCCGGCACGGCGGCGAGCAACTCGTGTCCGGTGGTGCCCGGAATGCTGACGTTGAGCGTGTTCGGCAGGCGAGCCTCGACCGGCCCGTTCAGCAGCACCCGGCCCGGCAACCCCGCGCTGAGCTGCCCGTGTAGGTGGTCCCGCAGGCGCCGGATGCGGTGGTGGCCGGCGGCGGCGAGCTCGTGGGTGGCGACCTGCGCGGCGGCGCCGAGGGCGACGGCGAGCGCGACGTTCTCGGTACCCGCGCGCAGCCCGTGCTCCTGCCCGCCGCCGTAGATCAACGGCTCCAGCGGCAGGCCCGGCCGCAGGCACAGCGCGGCGATGCCTTTGGGTGCGTACATCTTGTGCCCCACCACGGTCAGCAGGTCCACGCCGAGCCGGGTCGCCTCGATCGGGATCTTTCCGGCCGCCTGCGCGGCATCGCAGTGGAACAGCGCGCCGTGCCGGTGCGTGATCTGGGCGAGCTCGTCGACGGGCTGGAGTGCGCCGGTCTCGTTGTTGGCCAACATGATCGAAACGAGCACGGTTTCCTCGCTGAGCGCGGCGTCCAGGTCGGCGGGGTCGACCAGGCCGTCATGGCTCACCGGAAGGTAGGTCACCTCGACGCCGTGCCAGCGGCTGAGAGCCTGGCAGGTGCGCAGGATCGCGGGATGCTCGGTGCACTGGGTGACGATCCGCGGCCGGTCCCATCCGGAGGCGAGGGCGACGCCGCGTAACGCGAGGTTGTCGGCCTCGGATCCGGAGCCGGTGAACACCACGAGCGCGTCCGGCGCGCCCACCAGCGTGGCCACCTGCTCGCGGGCTCGCTGCAGCGCCGAGCGCGGCACGACGCCGTAGTGGTGATCGCTGGACGGGTTGCCGAACGCCCCGCCCAGGAACGGCAGCATCGCCGTCGTGGCGGCGGGATCTATCGGCGTGGTGGCGTTGTAGTCGAGGTAGATCGGGCCGTAGGCGAGTCCGTCCCGGACCGTGGAGACGCGCCCTTCCGCGGAGTCCATGACGCGCACCTCCTCGCCCTGCCTTATCGGGCTTGTCGGGGGCCCCGCTGGTCTGCGGGCTCACCACAGGCCCGGACCCACGAGCCCCAGACCCAACTATTCCACTCGAAGATTGGCGCAGCAGGGCTGAACGGCCACCCGTCGCGCCGCTTCGGCATTGACCGGCCGTACCCACCGGACGCACGATTTCGGTGAGTAACGACCACGATGGAGGCGAGATGGCACACTCGGCCGGAATGGTGCTGGCGGGCCGCCGATTCACGCTGCTGGACCGGGCGCGCATCTACACCTGCGGGATCACCCCCTACGACGTGACCCACCTCGGCCACGCGTCGACGTTCGTCTGGGTGGACACCCTCGCCCGTGTGCTGCGGAAGTTCCTCGGTGTCGAGCCGATCGTGTGCCGCAACGTGACCGACGTCGACGACGTGTTGAACGCCGCGGCCCTACGCGCGGGAACGCGCTACGACGATTTCGCCGCGTTCCAGCAGTTCCAGTTCGAAGGCGACATGTCGGCACTGAACGTCCGCGCGCCCGAGCACGAGCCGTGGGTGCACCGGTACATCGGCGCGGTCGTCCGGCTCGTCGAAGCCCTGGTGGCGGCCGGAGCCGCCTACCCGCGCGGAGGCAGCGTCTACTTCCGGGGCCGGCAGGTGCTCGGGCGCTCGGGGCTGGCCGAGTCCGAGGCGCTGAAGCTGTCCGCCGAGTACGGGGGCCGCCCCGACGACCCGGCCAAGGACGATCCGTTCGACGTGGCGGTGTGGCAGGCCGCCGAGCCGGGGCATCCGGCGTGGCCTTCGCCGTGGGGAGACGGTCGGCCCGGCTGGCACGCCGAATGCGCCGCGATGGCGATGTCCGTGTTCGGGCCCGCCGTCGACGTCCACGCGGGCGGGGCCGACCTGCGCTTCCCGCACCACGCGTACCACGCCGCCATGGCCGAGACGTTCAGCGGCGTGGCGCCGTACGCGCGGGCGTGGTTCCACGCCGGGACGGTGACCGTGTCCGGCGCCAAGATGGCCAAGTCCGCGGGCAACCTGGTGCTGCTTTCCGACCTGCTGGCCGAATGGCCCGCCGCGGTGGTGCGGGTGATGATCCTGGATCGGCCGTGGGCGCGGACCTGGGACTACCACCCGGACCTGCTGGCGCATGCCGCCGGACGGCTGGAGGACCTGCACCGCGCGGCCGGGCGCAGCGCCGGTACGAGTTCGCCCGCGCCCGACGAGCTGCGCCGGGTGCTCAGCGAAGATCTCGACGTGCCCGCCGCGCTCGACCTCGCCATCGAGGCGGGCGGCGAGGCGGCCCGCACCCTGATTCCCGCCCTCGGCCTAACCTGACGCCCGAACCCCACCCACCCCACCCCAGTACTCGCCTCCTCGACCCCAGAACTCACCTTCCTGAACCCGGAACTCGTCTCCCCGACCCCGGAACTCGCCGTCCTAAACCGGAAATTCGCCGTCCTGAATCCGGAACTCGGCTTCCTGGACCGGGGACTCGCCGTCCTGGACCCGGAATTCGCCGTCCTGGACCCGGAACTCGGCGTCCTGGCCGGGAACTCAGTGTCCTGGACCCGGAACTCAGTGTCCTGGACCGGGGACACGCCCGAGCCCCGGCGTGTCCCCGCTCCAGGCGTCTGTGTGCCCGCTCCAGGCGTCTGTGTCCCCGCTCCAGGCGTGTGTATGCCCGGTTCAGGGGCGTGTGTTCTGGGTTCAGGGGCGTGTGTGCCGGGTTCAGGCGTCCGAGTTCCGGGGTTGGGACCGTCGGTGCAGGAAAGTAGTCGGGGCGCCGGGGACGAGGCACTAGTCTTGTCGGGCGTGACCCCACTCGAGACTCTGCTGGCCCGGTTCTGCCCTCAGAACGAGAACGAGGCCGCCGACGTGGCGCGCATCCACGAACTGGTGGCCGCGACGGACGATCCGTGGCAGCGCTCGATTCCGCTGCACATCACGGCTTCCGCGATGATCGTGCATCCCGCCACCGAGCGGGTGCTGCTGCGCTGGCACCGGCGGCAGCGCGCGTGGCTGCAGGTCGGCGGGCACGGCGACGAGGGGGAGACCGACCCGGTCGCCGTCGCGCTGCGAGAAGGGCGCGAGGAGACCGGGCTCGAGGATCTCGTTCCGTGGCCCGATGCCGCGATCGTGCATGTGGTGATCGTTCCGGTGCCGGCGACGACGGACGATCCCGAGCACGAGCACGCCGACGTGAGGTTCGTGCTGGCCACGGCGAACCCGGACGCCGTGCGACCGGAGCGGCCGGACGCGCCGCTGCGCTGGCTCACCCTGCCCGAGGCACAGGCGGTCACCACCGAGGACAACGTGCGTGAAACGCTTGCCCGCACAGAAAAGCTGTTCTCCTCTCGCTGACTCCACTTCGGACTTGCCCCGCTTTGACCAAGGGCATGGCGGACAGTGGTGAGCAACTCGACCGTGCCCGTCCGGCGTCGGTCCGGCCTTCCCCTCGCGTGTCCCCGGCCCAGGCATCTGTGTTCCCGCTCCAGGAGCGCATGTTCCCACTTCAGGCCCGCGTGTTCCCGGTTCAGGCCCGCGTGTTCCCGCTTCAGGACTGTGTTCCCGCTTCAGGACTGTGTTCCCGCTTCAGGACTGTGTTCCCGGTTCAGGCGTCTGTGTCCCCGGTTCAGGAGGGGTGTGTCCTCGCTCCAGGAACCCGTGTGCCCGGTCCGAGGAGAGTGTGTTCCGGGCTCAGGAACCCGTGTTCCCGGTTGAGGAGGATGTGTTCCCGGTTCAGGAGTGCGTCGTTCGGGTTCGGGAGGGTGTGTTCCCGGTTGGGGCGCGCATGACCCCCTTGTGTTTCACTGCTTGCGTCGCGTTGGCGTGCAATCCGGAGGTGGACCGTGTCGCTGCCCGCCGTGAGCAGGACGGCCGTGGGCGTAGCGGGCATGCGCGCGCTGGAGAACAACCGGCCGGACCGGTTGTTCGACGACCCGTACGCGCTGGCATTCTTCGAAGCCGGTCGCGCCCTGTACTCGAAACTGGATGACGGCGAGTCGAACTCGACCACCGCCCTCGGCTCGATCTTCTCCGCACAGGTCGCCATCCGCACGCGGTTCTTCGACGACTACCTGCTCGACGCCGCTCGAAGCGGATGTGAACAGGTGGTGCTCCTGGCGGCGGGCCTGGATGCTCGCGCGTTCCGCCTGCCATGGCCGGACCAAGCTCGGCTGTTCGAATTGGATCTACCGGATGTCCTGGAATTCAAGGAGAGCGTGCTGGCGCGCCAGTCGGCGAAGCCGCGTTGCACTCGGACCGTCATCCCGGTGGATCTCCGTGACGAGTGGTCCGGCAAGCTTCTCGCGGCCGGATTCCGGCCCACGAAACCCACCGTGTGGCTCGCGGAAGGGCTGCTCATCTACCTGTCCTATGACGAGGCCGAGCGGCTGCTCATTACCGTCGACGAGTTGTCCGCGCCGGGTAGCCAGGTGTCTTTCGAACATCGTCCCCAAAACGCCGACGAGATCCTCTCGCATGCCCGCGTGGTGCCCGGCGCGGAACATCTGACCAGCCTGTGGAAGGGCGGGTTGGGCGGCCGGTCCGTGGCGTGGCTGGAAAAACGTGGCTGGCAGGTGCGGGCTCACCCGAGGTCGTCGCTTGCCGCCGCGTACGGTCGCCCGTCCGGTGAGACCTCCGACGCAGGCTTCCTCACGGCTACCCGCAATTGATCAAAAGTCGCGCAATTGCCGCGAAATGCGTGACACGCGCTGTGTTCACCCGATCACCCGTGAACCGGCCACGGCGTCCGCCCGTGTAACCCGAGGAAATGCCGGCTGCACACGAAAGGATTTTTGGTCTTGTCGCTCTTCGGGCAGCTCCGTCGGCCGGCGGGAGCCACCGGCCGGTCCGGCGACGATGGTCCGGCGGATGCCCCGGCCGAAGGTAGCTCCCCACGCGGCGTCGTCGCGGCGTGGGGAGCCACCGTGCTGGCCTGCCTGCTCGTGCTGTTCGCGCTTGTCGCTCCGAACCAGCTCGGCAATCTCACGCCCGGTGCGTTCGTGCGCATCCCCGTGGAGGGGCTGGTCGGCTTGGCCGTTTTGCTTGTCCTGCCGAGCCGGGGGAGGCGGGTCGCGGCCGTCGTGATCGGGGCGCTCCTCGGCCTGCTGACCCTGTTGAAGATCATCGACATGGGCTTCTTCGCCGCCGTTGACCGGCCGTTCGACCTGCTGTCGGACTGGAGTTTCACCGGCCCCGCGATCGACCTGCTCACCGGCTCGGCCGGCCGGGTGGGCGCGGTCGCCGCCGTGATCGGAGTGGTGGCGTTCGCTGTCGCCGTGGTGGTGTTCACGGCGTTGGCCGTGCTGCGTCTGAGCCGCATCGCGGTCAGGCACCGGACCGCGACGACTCGGACCTTGGCGGCCCTTTCCGTGATCTGGATCGCCGCTGCGGTGCTCGGTATCCAGGTGGCACCGGGCCAGCCGTTCGCCTCCGGCAGCGCTGCCGCGTACGCGTTTGACGACGTACGTCAGGTGCGCGCGGAAGTCGAGAACCAGCGGGCGTTCGCCCGAGACGTCGCAGCCGACCCGTTTCGCGGTACGCCGGGCGAGGACCGGCTGGCCGCATTGCGGGGCAAGAACGTGATTCTCGCTTTCGTCGAAAGCTATGGCCGCGTCGCGATACAGGATTCCGACATCGCCCCACAGGTCGATGCAGTACTCGACGCCGGAACCGAGCAATTGCGCGCGGCCGGTTTTGCCGCTCGCAGCGCCTTTCTGACTTCCCCGACGTTCGGTGGTGGCAGCTGGCTCGCCCATGCGACGCTGCAATCCGGTGTGTGGGTCGACAGCCAGCGCCGCTACAACGACCTTTTCGCCACCGACCGGATGACGTTGAGTAGCGCGTTCAAGAGCGCGGGCTGGCGCACCGTCGGTGACGTGCCGTCGAACACCCAGAATTGGCCGGAAGGGAAGTTCTACGACTTCGACCGGATATACGACGCTCGCAATGTCGGATATCAGGGCCCCAATTTCTCCTACGCGACCATGCCCGACCAGTTCACCATGGCGGCTTTTCAACGGGCCGAGTTGGCGACGCCCGGGCACGCCCCGGTGATGGCGGAGATCGACCTTGTTTCCAGCCACTGGCCGTGGGCACCGCTTCCGCAACCGGTCGACTGGGACGCTATCGGGAACGGCTCGGTCTTCGACGGGCAGCCCGCCGCCGGAAAGGCACCCGGCGAGGTCTGGCCCGATCCCGCCAAGGTGCGTGCTGCCTATGGGGAATCGATCCAATACTCGCTGAACACCCTGATTTCCTACGTGCGGAATTACGGGGACGACGATCTCGTACTGGTTTTCCTCGGCGACCACCAGCCCAATTCGGCGGTTACCGGCGACCAGGCCGGCCGGGACGTGCCGATCACGATCGTGGCGAAGGATCCGGCCGTGCTGGACCGGGTCTCCGGCCGGGACTGGCAGGACGGACTCCGGCCCGGGCCGGCGGCTCCGGTCTGGGCGATGAGCGCCTTCCGTGACCGTTTCCTCGCCGCTTTCAGCCATTGACGGTTCAGATCCGGTGAAGCCCCATCGGATCAGCCGGCCGTACCGAGCAGGCGCCCAGGGCAGTACTCCCTCGCTGAGCCTGAAACCATATTTCCGTATGCCTCGCGAGAGCGGAGGTGTTATGTGATCTATGGAAAAGAACAAGTGCTCCGATAACGAAACTGCTAGTCCACTTTTGGGTAGCTGGTGCGCTCCTGGGGAACCCGGTGGGACGCCGGAGAGGAGGAACCATGCAGAAGGCACAACTTCGCACCAGCTCCCTGGGCGGCACCGGCATGGAGATCAGCCGGGTCGGCTTCGGCGCGTGGGCGATCGGCGGCGGTGGCTGGCAGTTCGGCTGGGGGCCGCAGGAGGACGAAGAGTCGGTCGCTGCGATCCACCGGGCACTGGAGCTCGGGGTCAACTGGATCGACACGGCCGCCGCCTACGGCTTCGGCCACTCGGAGCAGGTTGTCAGCCACGCACTGCAGGGCCTCACGCAGCGGCCCTACGTGTTCACGAAGTGCTCGCTGC
Source organism: Amycolatopsis taiwanensis DSM 45107 (assembly GCF_000519205.1). GTDB lineage: Bacteria > Actinomycetota > Actinomycetes > Mycobacteriales > Pseudonocardiaceae > Amycolatopsis_E > Amycolatopsis_E taiwanensis. The sequence continues at coordinate 205,931 of NZ_KI912599.1, forward strand.
TCGACGACGGCACCGGGCGCGTCCGCAACAGTCTCAAACGCGACTCGATCCTGCGCGAAGCCGAAGCAAGCCTGGAAAGGCTCGGTCTCGACGCGATCGATCTCTACCAGATCCACTGGCCGATCCCCGAAGAGGACATCGAGGAGGGTTGGACGGCCATGGCCGAGCTGAAGGAACAGGGCTTGGCGCGGCACATCGGCGTGTCCAACTTCGACGCCACCCAGCTGCGCCGCATCTCACCCATCGCACCGGTCGAGACGATCCAGCCGCTGTACTCGCTGATCGACCGGGAGGCCGAGACGGAGGTCCTCCCGTTCGCCGAGCGGGACGGCATCGGCGTGATCGTCTACTCGCCCATGGGGTCCGGGCTGCTGACCGGCGCGATCACCCGCGAGCGGATCGCGGCGATGCCCGACAACGACTGGCGCAAGACCGACTCGCGGTTCACCGAGCCGCAGTTGTCCCAGCATCTCGCGCTGGCCGACCGCTTGCGGTCGGTCGCCGATCGCCACGGCACGAGCCCTGGCGCGGTCGCGGTGGCGTGGACGCTGCGGAATCCGGCCGTGACCGGCGCGATCACCGGATTCCGCCGGCCGGACCAGGTGGACGGGATCGTGGCCGCGACGGGTCTCGAACTCACCGAGCCGGACCTGGCCGAAATCGAAGGGTGACGACGGTGTGCCCGGCCGAGGATGGCGTGACCACGCCATGACCACGGAAGGCACCCCACCGCAGGCGGTCACACGACGGCGACGGCAGCGCTCCCGGTGAGGACGGAGCCGCGCAGGCGTCCGGCGTCCCCAAGCCAGAACTCGGGTGCCTGGAGCGGGAACTCGGGTGCCTGGACCGGGAACTCGGGTGCCTGAGCCGGGGACTCGGGTGCCTGGACCGGGGACTCGGGTGCAGGGAATGGGGGACGCGCGTGCCGGGAATGGGGGACACGCGGCTGGGCCGGGGCATGGCGCATTTGGCGGATGCGGCGTGCCGCGGTGAAGCGCAGACTGGGATTCGACGAGAAAGTCATCGGCGAATCGGGGTGAGTTGCCATGACTACCGCGGGTGGTCACCCATCACACAGCGCAATACCCTTCCGTCGAGCCCGGATCCCGGTCAGCCGGGGCCTGCTCAGCGGCGGGCTGCTGATGCTCCTCGGAATCTGGGGCGGGCTGGTCCCCTTCGTGGGGCCGAAATTCGGCTACGCCTACACCCCCGACACGGGCTGGACGTGGACGTGGGGACGGTTCTGGCTGGAGGTGATCCCGGCCATCGCCGTGGTCCTCGGTGGGCTCGGGCTGGCCCGCGCGAGGACTCACACGACGGGTATGGTGTCGGGCTGGCTGGCGTCGGTCGGGGGTGCGTGGTTCATCCTCGGACCGGTTTTGTCCACTTTGTGGACCGGCGGTCCGTCGGCTGCGGGAGATCCGGTGAGCGCCACCACGGCGGGCCGCGTCCTGCAGGAGATCGGTTTCTTCTCCGGGCTGGGCGTGGTGGTCCTCTTCCTCGGCGCGGTCGCGCTCGGCCGGTTCGCCGTGGCCGCACAGCCCAAGCCACGCGAACCGCGGGCATAGCGCCGGCGACCGACTGCCCGCTTGTCACCTGTCCGCGGCCGCCCGCAGGTCGTCCACTCCGCGACCGAGGAGGTCTTCGCCGCCGGCCAGACGGTCCGCGGTGAGGTGGTAGGCGCGGATGGCGTCGGTGAGCGCCGCGATCACGACGTCGTCCCCCGCGGTGCGCAGCCTCGGCACCATGACGGGTACGCGCACGCGATCGGTGGTGCGGAACCACAGGTCCGTCGCGCGTAACCAGGCACGGCGCCAGCGGCCGCCGGTCTGCCAGCCGACCGCCCGGTGACGGGCACGGTTGGCGGCCCAGCGGTAGTCGGGATCGTCGGGGTGCGCGGCCAGGCCATGCCGGGCCAGCACGGCGACGATCGCCGCGGTGATCAGGGGGTGACGGCGGTTCGCGCCGACCACGTCCGGGATCCAGCGCACCAGTTGCTGCCGGGACTCGTCGTGGACCAGGTCGTTGACGGTGCGGGCGAGTTCGGCCAGCATCGGATGGGTGCAGTTCGGGTGATCGCTCCATGGTTCCCCGGCCAGCACCGAGGCGATTTCCATGAAACAGCCGCCCAGTTCGGGCAGCACATGATGGCCCCGGCTCAGCATCGGGATGCCTTCGGGGAACGCGATCGGCTTGTCATTACTCACTACGGTTCACCCCTTCCCGCGTCAGCGGACACAGAAACTCTGTGGGGTTGACAACCAGTTGGGCTGCCCTGCCCGATTGTGGGTGGGCTTCGTCACCGTTGCTGATCAGTGTCCCGGCTGTCCGAGTCGGACGCAAGAGGAAGAGCCGGTGAGCCGGTTGGTTATGGGTGGTCGGGCGGGAGCATGCCGGCGACCCGGTCGTCGAGTTCGCGCTGGACGTAGGGGCATTCGACAGCGGGGTGTTCGGCTTGGCAGCGCAGGGCGTTGCTGAGGTAGTCGTGGGCTTCCCGCAGGCGGGCGAGGTCGGCCTCGATGGCAGTGAGACGGTCGGCGACGATGTCCTGCCATCGGTGCGGTGACGGGCTAGTCGCGCGTCCCATCAGGGCGGCGATCTCGTCGAGTCGGAGTCCGCCGTCGCGGCACATCAGGATGAACGCCAGATCGCGCAGGTCGCTGTTCCGGTAGGAGCGCTGGCCGGCTCGGTCGCGGAGCGGGGTCGGCAGTCGGTGCTAAAAGGCCCTTATGCGTCACGCTTCGTGAAGACGGTGATGGCGACGGTCAGCATCGCCGCGACCCACGCGCCCATGATGACCGCGCCGTGAATGGGGCTCGGGGTGGGGACGGTCTGATAGAGGAGTGAGCCGGCTCGGTCGGGAAGGTAAGCGGCCACGGGTGTGATTGTCGCCAGGAACGGGGAAAGGACGAGTACCAGCGTCAGCATCATCACGAGCGTGGTGACGAGGCTGCGGACCAGGATGTCGACGGAGTTGGCGAAGAGCCCGATCAGCACGAGGTACGCGGTCGCTCCGAGCATCGTGCCGAGGTTCCGTGCCGTGAAGAAGTCGCTCACCCGCGCGCCGTGCTCGCTCAAGGTTGTCTGCGTGCTGGTTACCAGCGCAGCAACGGTAATCAGCGCGGTGAGCGTCGCGCCCGCCAGATATGCGACGGTTTTCCCGGCGATGAGCGATATCCGGTTCGGAATGCTGACGAGCGTGGTTCGGATCTGATTTCCACCGTACTCGCTGGCCATTGCGAAAATGCCGAGCAGGATGAAGCCGATCTGCCCGTACAGGATCGCTTGAAGGCCCGTGTCGAGCACGGCCGAGGCGGCGAGGTGAGGCGGCACGGCCGGTTGGCGGAGCGCGCTGGCAGCGAACACGGCGGCCAGTGCGGCCGTGCCGAGGACCGTCGTCGTAATCGTGATGGGCACGGCGGGAAGGGTTCGCAGTTTGGTCAGTTCGGCGACCGTGACGTTGCGCAGGGTTTTGTTCAGGAATCGGCGAAGTCGAGGCCGAGGAGGATGCGCAGGGTCGACGACTTGCTCAACCATGGCCCGACCCCACGGTTCCCGTCCGTGCCGCCCGCCCCGGACGCGCGTGTCCCCGCCTCAGGCGCCCGAGTTCCCGCTTCAGGCGCCCGAGTTCCCGCTTCAGGCACCCGTGTCCCCGCTTCAGGCGTCCGAGTTCCCGGTTGAGGCAGTCGAGTTCCGACTTGGTGCCGGTACGGACGGCGGCCGATGTGCACCTTCGCGCGCCGCGCCTTAGCTGGTCCACAGTGGACGGATCGGGCCGCACTGCGCAGGCGAAGTGCGACGAACCGCGCCGGAGGCTACCGTCGTCGCATGGCACTCGCGGTGTGTCTGCTGTTCGACGGGCGGACTGACCGCGCCTTGCGGCTGCTGTGGGATCGGATTGAAGAGCGCGGCGTGCCAACGTTGCGGTCACACACGCACGGCATGCACCACCCCCACCTGTCACTGGTCGTTCTCCTGGAGTGGCAGCTCGACAAAGTACGCGCTGCCGTCGAGGCGCTTCCCGACAACGGCCCGTTCGAGATTTACTTCGACGCACTCGGCCTCTTCCGGCGTGGCCGGGTCTCGTTGATCCCGGCGGCGCCGGCCGACCTGGTCGCGCGCCAGCAGGTTGTGGTCCGGGCCCTCCGAAGCACCGGTGCCGTCGTGCACAAGCATTACGACATCGGCCGGTGGCTGCCGCACTGTGCACTGGTGCCGAGAGCGCCGCTGCGGGAGTTGTCCACCGTCGCTGCGCTCGCCTACGACGTCTTGCCGCTCCTGGCCCGGGTCCGCCGGCTCGTGCTGATCAACAGCTCCACCGGAGAACGCTGGCCGTTGAGCAATCTGCCGTGAACTCCAGGTTGCGGGCGTACGGCCCGAAGTAGGTCGACGACATTCCGTGACAAACCGCGGGGCGGCCGCTGCGAGGCGATGAGCCGGAGGTTTGTGGCGGGGGAGAGGCGGGTATCGGCTCTGCAACTCGACATCCGGTCGAGCTTGCGTCCCTTCGCGTGGCCGGCCCGGCTTTTGGAGGAATGATGAACGATCCCGGGTTCGCTCCCGTCCCAGGCGACATGTCCCCAGGCGGCACGTCCGTGTCTCAGGCGCAGCACCGGCTGGCGAGCTTCGACAGCTATACCGGCGCCCAGCACCTGGTGGACCGCATGTCGGACGACGGCTTTCCGGTCGAACACATCCGCATCGTCGGCGACGGCATCCAGACGGTGGAACAGGTCACGGGCCGGCTGACCCGAGGCAAGGCCGCGCTGATGGGCGCGGGGACCGGCGCCTGGGTCGGTCTGTTCATCGGTCTGCTGTTCGGGGTGTTCGCCGTCGGCCCCGGCTGGCTGGCCGTGCTGCTGATCAGCCTGGCTATCGGGGCCTTCTGGGGCGCCGTTTTCGGGTTCTTCGCGCACTGGAGTACTCGCGGGCAACGAGACTTCTCCAGCGTCATGGCCCTGCGGGCGCGGCGTTACGACGTTTACGTCGACGCTTCTCACGCATCCGAGGCAGCGCGTTACCAGGTGGCCTAAACCGTGCACCAGTGGCCCGTTCATGCCGATTTTCGGGAGTAACGGGTCACTCATGCATGGTGATCGGCGCTTGAAGCCCGGGGTCACGTAGAGTTCAGCGGCGAGAGCCGAACGTCACATCGGCGGAAGGAGACCTGGCGTGTCCCTCGATGGAGCCGGTATGGCGTTCGCGGCGACCCAGGCGGTGGGCAGGCTCGACGTCGTGGCGCTGGTCGATGCTTCGGGGCCGTTCTTCCGCCCCCGGAACGAGGTCCTGCTCGGCGCGACTGATGACGACTGGGAGCAGGCACAGCGTATCGACCCGGGGGCGTTCGGCGCCGACGGCGAATGGCGCCTGGACTTCCGTTGCTTCGCGATCCGCCGCCCGGACGGGCGGGTAGCGCTGATCGACGCCGGGGTAGGGCCGGAAGGCAGTCCCGCGTCCAGTTGGGCACCGGTCCCGGGGCACCTGCCGGAGCGGCTCGCCTCGATCGGGATACGCACCGAGGACGTGGATCTGGTCGTGCTCACCCACCTGCATGGCGACCACCTCGGCTGGTCCGTGTCCCCGGACAGCGTGCCCACGTTCCCCAACGCCCGGTACGCGCTTCAGCGGACCGAGATCGCGGCGCTGGAGGAGAACAACGATCAGGTCGTCCTGCCCCGGGTGGTCGACCCGTTGCGCCAGAACGGTCAACTGGACGTGCTGGACGGCAGGGTGTGCCTGTTCAGGCAAGCGGCAGGCCGGATCGCCGCGGTACCGACCCCGGGCCACACGCCGGGCCATCAATCGGTGCTCGTCGAAGCCGGGCGCGACCGAATCGCCATCACCGGAGACGTTCTGGTCCACGCGGTACAACTGGCCAACCCGGAGGTCGCCTACCTCTACGAGCAGGACCAGGAGACCGCGCGCCGAACCCGGCGTGCGTTGCTGACCAACGCGAGCCGCACGCACACAATTCTCGCGACGGCCCATCTGAACAGGCCGTTCGTCCCGAGCGACGAGGCGACGTGATTGGTTCCGGCGGAAATTGCCGCCCCGGGAACGGGCAGAACAATTGTCCGGACGGCGACGGCGTGCCGAGGACTTGACGTCTTCGATAACCTTTGTTCTGCTGCCAACAGCAGCTTTTGTCTCGCCGCCCGCGCGCGGTGGACTTGAGTGAAGGAGAGCGATGCTCACGCGGTTACCCTGCCGGTCATCGCTGCAGCGAGAACACGGTGGTCACGGGTCACCGTCATTACCTTCACCCGCCAGACGCCATTTACCTTTGTCGTGTGCCTGACGCGTCTGTCCACATCCGATCCTGTCCATAGGTGACCATGACTTCTTCTCCGCCCACGGCGGCCAGTTCCCGCCACGTAGGCTCATGGATCTGCATCGGCGCTGTCACTGCATACGTGCTGACTTCGCCGCTTTTCCTGCGCAAGGCCGGTGGCTCGATATGGCTGGTCCTCTGGATCGTCATCGGCGTCGTCACGATCGCCGCGGTCACGGGTGGCGCGATTCTGTCGGCGCGCGCGAACGCGCGGCGTGCCGAGGATCTGCGCCGGCTCAGCGAAGAAAGCCATCACCTGGCCGCCCGGATGCAGGCGCACCGGACGGCGCTGGAGCACATCGTCGATCAGCAACTCCCCGCGATCCTGCACGAGAAAATGCCGCCACCGCCGCCCGACCTCGCCGCCGAAGACCCGTCCACCGCGCTGTTGAGTCGCGCAACGGCGCAGTTGGGCCGTATCCGCGAGGAGCGGCAGGCCTTCCAGGATGCCGTGCACGCCGCGATCGTGTCGCTGAGCCGGAAGGTCCAGGCATCGGCGCACCGCATCCAGGAGGAGGCCGCGCGGATGGCGCAGCGGCATCCGACCAACGGTGACGTGCTGGAAACGAGCATGCGCGTCGACCACGCTGCCGCCCAGCAGGCCCGCGGCGCGCAGAGTCTCGCGGCCCTGTGCGGGGAATCGCCCGGTCAGCAATGGCACGAGGCGCTCCCGCTCGCGGACGTGGTGCGCGGTGCGGCCGGCCGGATCACCGCCTACCAGCGCGTCGAGGTCGCCGGCGACCCCGGCGTCGCCGTTTCCGCCCGGGTGGTCGAACCATTGATCCACGTGGTCGCGGAGTTGCTGGCCAACGGCACCCAGTCGTCCCCGCCGACCACCCGGGTACTGGTGTCGCTGCGTAACGTCCAGCGCGGCGCCGTCATCGAGATCGACGACGGCGGCGTGGGCTTGCAGGACAGCCGCCTCGAACAGATCCGCGAGATCGCCTCCGGTCGCCGCCCGGTCGGGCTCGCGGACCTCGGCGAGATCCCGCAGACCGGGCTCGCGGTGGTCGGTACCTATGTGCGCCGCCACGGCTTCCGGGTCGACATCACCGAGTCCGTGTACGGCGGGGTACGCGCGGTCGTGCTGATTCCGGTCGAATTCACCGAGCCTGTCGCGCCTGCCGGCGGGGTCGCGGCCGGGGGAGGGCTCCTCACCCGCCAGTCCGCGGCGACCACCGCGGGATCCTTGCCGAAGCGGCCGGTGAACCGCGAATACGTCGAGACCACTGCGGAAGCCGTGCCGCCCACGGCAACGCCGGCCAGCGCGCGCACCTCGGCCACCGTCGGTGGCGAGCAGGGACCGTCCACATTGCCGCGCAGACGCTCTCGCCGCGGTGAGGCGGTCCGTCCGTCCACGGTGGACCAGATCGGCGCGGGGGCGGCCGTGCAGCCCGCGCAGAACCCCGAGCAGGCCGGTGAATGGATGGGCGCTCTCCTGGGCACCACCAACGCCGGCACCAACAACACTGGCAGCACGCAGGAGGAACACCGATGACGGCTGAGGCCGCCGACAACAGCTGGATGCTGGAGCTGATCAGGACGGTACGGGGCGTGCGGCATGTGATCGTCCTGAGCTCGGACGGGCTGTTGCGGGTGCGCACGGAACACACTCCACCGGAGGTTGCCGAGCGGTTGTCCGCCGCGTGTGCCGGGCTCGCCTCGCTCGGCCAGGGCATGAGTGCGGAGTTCGGCACCGGTGCCGCACCCCGCCAGGTGATGGTCGAGTTCGATGGCGGATTCCTGTTCGTCCGGGGCGCGGGCGACGGCTCTCAACTCGCCGTGGTCACCGAGCACGTGATCGATCCGGCGCTGGTGGCCCAGCAGATGCAGGCCCAGGTGCTCGTGATCGGCGAACGGGCGTTGAGCACCCCGACCCGTACCGGATGACCGTGGACGGGACAGACGACTACCGGGACCATCCGGTGCGGGCATACGTCATCACGTCGGGTCGCGCGCACCCGTCGCGCAACACCATCCGGCCCGAGACACTGCTCGTCGCCGTTCCCGGCATGCCCGCGCCGGTCTCCGCCGGCCGCCCGCACCTGGCGCTGCTGGAGATGTGCCAAGGCGTGCTGTCCCTTGCCGAGGCCGCCGCTCACCTGAAGCTGCCGGTAAGCCTGGTGGTGGTGATCGCCTCGGATCTGGTCGACACCGGCCACCTGTTGATTCGTTCCACCTCGCCGCGCTACGCGCAGCCCGACCGAGATCTCCTGGAGAAGGTGCTGGATGGCCTCCGCAAGCTCTGACCCGCCCGCTGGAAAGCGGTACGTCTCGCCCACCGTGGCGCAATCGGTCAAGATCCTCGTCGTCGGTGCCTTCGGGGTCGGGAAGACCACGTTGATCGGTTCGGTCAGCGAGATCGCGCCGCTGCGTACGGAGGAGCCGATGACCACCGCGAGCATCGGCATAGATTCACTCGCCGGCCTCGACAGCAAGACCACCACCACGGTCGCGATGGACTTCGGCCGGATCACGCTCGGCTCCGAAGTCGTGCTCTATCTGTTCGGCACTCCCGGACAACGGCGGTTCTGGGACCTGTGGGCGGGTCTCGCCGACGGCGCACTGGGCGCACTCGTACTCGTTGACACCCGGCGCATCGAGGACAGCTTCGAGGTGGTCGACCAGTTGGAGCTGCGTACGTCGATGCCCTTCGCGGTGGCGGTCAACGAGTTCCCCGACGCTCCGCAGTACAGCACCGAGCAACTGCGCACGGCGCTGGACCTGTTGCCGGAGACGCCGATCGTCACCTGCGACGCCCGCGACAAGGAATCCTCCGCTGCCGCACTGATTTCGCTCGTTGAATATGCCCTTGAATTCCCTCTAGCATCAAAGGCCTACGCGTAATGCAGACAGCAGATCGCCCGGGACTGTCCGATCTCACCAACCTGGTGTCGATCTCGGCCACTACCGCGGCGAGGAACCCGCAAGCCGTTTACGGGGCGCTGCGCGAGCGTTGGGGATTCGTCGCACCCGTTGAGCTCGAACCGGGCATTCACGCCTGGCTGGTGCTCGGCCACCAGGAAATCTGCCAGGTCGTGCGCAACGAGCAGCTGTTCTCCCGCGACCCGAACAATTGGCGGCTTTACGCCGAGGGTGTCGTGGCGCCGGACTCCGGGCTGGGGCCGATGATGTTCCCGCGTGACAACGCCTATTTCTCCGACGGCGACCGGCACCGCAGGCTGCGGGCGCCGATCGACGAAAGCCTCGCGGGCTTGGACGAGCACCGGATGGCCAGGTTCATCCGTGCCACGTGCACCGATCTGATTCGCAGGTTCGGCGATCAGGGCACCGCCGACCTGGTGTCGGACTACGCGGCCGTGGTGCCGATGCTGACCGTGGCCGGTCTGTTCGGCATCGACCGTGATCAGGGCGAGCAGCTGCGGCAGGGCTTGATCGCGTTGTTCAGTTCGGCGGCCGAATCCCAGGAACCCGCGCAGATGGTCGAGCGGATCCTGACCAACGCCATGGCGAGCCGGCGCGCGGCGCCCGGCGACGACCTCACGACCGCGTTCCTGCGGCACGCGAACCTGCGCGACGATGCGGAAATCCAGCAATCGATCGTGCTGATGATCTCCGCCGGTTACGAGACGACCACCAGTTGGATCGCCCAGACGCTGAGGCTGATGCTCGCCGACGCCCGCTTCGCCGGCCGGCTGCGCGGTGGCCGGCTCGGCCTCGATGACGCGCTCGACGAGGTGCTGTGGCTCGACCCTCCGATGTCGAACATGCCCGCCCGCTACGCACTGGTCGACTGCACGATCGGCGGGATGCCGGTCAAGCGCGGGGATGCGCTGATTCTTGGCCTGTCCGCGGCGAACAACGATCCGCGCGTGCACACCGACGACTCGTGGCTCGAGGTCGGGAACCGGTCGCACCTGGCCTGGAGCGCGGGTCCGCACGCCTGCCCGGCTCAGCGCGCGGGCCGGATGATCACCCGGATAGCCGTCGACACGGCCTTGCATCAGCTGCATGATGTCGAGTTGGCGATACCCGCCGAGGAGATCGTCCTCCTGCCGTCCCCGTGGACCCGCTGCCCCGCCAGTTTGCCCGTGCGTTTCACCCCGTCCGGCCCGGTAGACCAGCAAACAGTCAGGAGGGCTTTTCGATGACCGACACCGAGGTTCCCCTCATCCGGCTCGACCCCATGGGGACCGATCACCATGGCGAAGCGTCCCGCATGCGCGCGTTGGGGCCGGTGGTCCGGGTCATGCTGCCCGGGGAAGTGCAGGTGTGGGCGGTCACCGACCACGCCCTGCTGGCCCAGCTCCTCACGAACCCGTTGGTGAGCAAGGACTGGCGCAACTGGACGCTCATCCAGGACGGCACGATCACCGACGACTACCCGTTGATCGGGATGATCAAGGTGACCAACATGGTGACCAGTGACGACGCCGCACACCGGCGGTTGCGTCAGCCGGTCACCCGCACCTTCACCCGGGGTCGCGTCGAGCAGCTCCGTCCGCGACTCAACGCCATTGTGGACGCCCTGCTCGATGACCTGCCCCGGCAGGCCGACCCGGCCGGGGTCGTCGACCTGCGCCTGCACTACGCCTACCCGGTGCCGATGCAGATGATCTGCGAACTCACCGGTGTTCCGGTGGAATGGCGGCCGCGCCTGCGGGAACTGGTCGACAGCATCTTCCGTACCAACACGACGCCGGAGGAGGCCGTTGCCACCGAACGGGAACGGCTGGAAATCCTCAACCGGCTGGTCGATCTGCGCCGGGCCGAACCGGGTGAGGATCTGACCAGTGCCCTGATCGCGATCGGGGCGGAGGATCCCGAGGCGCTCACCCAGGAAGAGCTGATCGACACGATCTGGCTGTTGCTCACCGCCGGGCACGAGACCACGCTCGGTCTGATCGTCAACGGCGTCCGGGCGCTGCTGACCCATCCCGACCAGCTTTCCATGGCCCGGTCCGGCGATGAGAAGGTCTGGTCGGCCGTGGTGGAGGAAACGCTGCGGTGGGACGCCCCGATCGGCAACTTCCCGTTCCGGTACCCCCTCGAGGACATCACGATCGCCGATGTGACGATTCCCAAGGGCGACGCGATTCTGGCTCCGTACAGCGGAGTGAATCGCGACCCGTCCCAATACGGACCCACCGCGGATGAATTCGACATCACCCGGCCGCCGAGCCGGCACCTGGCTTTCGGCGGTGGTCCACACGTCTGTCTGGGCGCGCACCTCGCGCGTCTGGAGGCTCAGGTCGCGTTGCCGGCCCTGTTCGACCGCTACCCCGAGCTGAGCTTGGCCGTGAGCCCTGCCGAACTCGTCCCGGTGCCATCGTTCTTCTCCAACTCCGCGGCCGCCCTGCCGGTGCGACTCGACCGGCCTGCCAACTGAGCCGCGAAGCACGCCCCGCCACGTCACCGAGCGGTCGCTTGCTCAGTGCGGAACGAGAAGAACGTTGACAGCAGAGGTATCTTGAATGGCCATGCTGGACGACGTGACCGCGTACTACCGCACGTTCTTGGGGATGCGACCGTGCTATCGCGAGGGCATGAGCTGGACAGTGATTCAGCCGGGTGGCCAGGCCGTCACCGAAGACACGGTGATATCCCGGTTACGGGCGAGGCGCGCGGTTGTCGCTACGTTGAATTCTCCGCCGTTCGAGAAAGTCGCCTACCTGCGGCAGGTCGGCGAGGCTGTGGTGATGTATCAGCCGAACGGCTTCGAGGGCGCCCGTCCCGAGGTACTGCGTTGGCTGAGCGAGGACAGCCGGGTGCACACCGTCGAGTGGACGATCAACGGCAACGGCAGTGTCAGCTACGCGGTGCACGGCAAGTTGTTGGTCTGTATGGACAAGAACGACCCGGATCGACGCTGGGGTGCGCAGCCCGACCTGTTCGACGATGAAGACCTCGCGGAGTTGCGTGCGGTGCGCCGCCAGTACGACGCCGGCGAGACCGACCGGCCGGGCTTCGAGCCGATGGCCATGGCGCTGGTCGAGCGTCGTACCGGAGTTCGTCTTGAGCTGGACTGGGTCGAGAGTTTCAATGTGGACAGTGTCGGCATCGTGATCGGTGACATCCCGGACGATCCACGTCCCAGCAGCGCGCTGGGCAAGGTGGACCCCGACCTCGACGCGCGCCTGCGTAGCGCGCCCGCCTCGGTTCGGCACACCGCCGTGCTGCTGGTCCTGCAAGCGATGGCCGAGCGGTTCACCTGGCATGACCCCGAGGCAGTCGCCGCGACCGTGACCGCGGTACAACGGGGCGAACCACTCGACGACGAAATACGCACCCGCGTTTTCCGTTGTCGTGCCACGGACGATGTCAACGGCAAGGGGTCGTCCGCTCGCCACGGACTGTTCATGGCGACCACCCCGCCGGAGGAGGGTGACCCGCTGGACGCGATCCAGTCGGCCACCCACGCGCTGCCCGGCGAGTGGCCCGCATTACGCCGCGAGATCGACACGCTGCTGCGGCACAGCTGCAACAGCGGCGTTATCTGGTCGGCGCGATCCAACGTCAGCCGCCGCAGCACCTCTCGCGCTGCCGTCTCGCGGATCACCCCGACGTGGTCCGAAACCCGGACTGCCAGCGCGCGATCGCTCACCGGCTCGTGGGATGCGGTCAGTGACCTGACGGCGCGCTCACGCACGTGTCCGTCAGGGTGCATGCTGGCCAGCGCCGCGACGACGGGCTGCGGACTCGCCAGGACCTTTCGTGTCCACTTCTCCGGCTTTTCCAGTGCCGGCCCTTCGTAGCGGAACTGGCGGGCGAAGTAGTCGATCCGCAGCAACTCGCGTGCAGTCACCGAGGTAAGCCAGGACGCGGTGTCCTCCAGGGCCGGTCTGTCGCCGCGGAAGGCCGCCGCGGCACTCTCGCCCAGCCGGCGACGGATCTGCGGTGGGTTCAGCATGCGGCCAATCCTGGCAGCTTCACCGCCGGGGATCATCCGAGATTTCCGGTTACGACGATAATCACTTGCCCGGTTTGGCCGAGCGGTGCTGAGCGATCAGCGCTCCTACGGAGCTGTCCGCAAGGGCCAGACCTCGACGACGCCGTGTGCGACTGCGCATGGTGTCCCCGACGCGAGTTGGATGGCCTCCTCCAGCGTTTCCGCCTCGATGATCGCGAACCCGGCGACCGGGAGAGCCGATGACATGAACGACCCGCGCTGCACGGTCGTGCCGGCACCGCCGTGATTTCGTACCTGTACCGGCGAGTCGGCGATCCCCATGTCGACTCCCGCCGCACGCAAACGAGCGTCATGCGCGTGCGCCTGATCGCGCACCGCCGCGTCGGTGCGGTCGTAACCTTCTTGGTCGCCGTACCCGATGGTCACAAATTTCGGCATGGCGGGTCCTCCTCAGGCTGCCGGACTGCTCGCCGATACTGACCTTCATCGCACCTCGAACTCATCGGCGCGATGTCCGCGCCACGCCGCATCGCTCCCTACAACACCTGAAGAACAGGCCGTCCTTCACTTGTCCGGCGATTGCAGGCTTCGAGCCCGGCCCTTCCGTGGTGTGCCACTCGGACGCAGTATTCGCAAAGCTTCGAGGGCCGCATTGCGGCGCTTGGCGTCACGCGAGTAGATGGCAGCCACAACTGTCAGCCCGACCATCACTGACCGCAGCACGAGAGCCACTGCGGCGGCTGAAACAAGAAGATCCGACACGATGGAAGGCCTCCGGTCCAAGGGCATACGCCACTGACCGGGGGCTCTCTTCCGCCAGCGATCCGACTGACCGACGGCACCGGGTGGCCCCACAAAGGCCACCGTGTTGACGATACCGCCGCGAAGGAATACTCGACTCCCGCGTAACACAGCATACGCGGACTGTGACGCGGGGCAAATCCTCGCGGCAAGAAGTCACTGGCCCAGACGTCCGTCGATCCGCTCGCGTAAGAGGTCGGCGTGACCCATGTGGCGGGCGTACTCCTCGATTGTTCCGATCAACGCTTCGCGCAACGACATGGGCCCGCCGCCGCTGCCGTGCCGATTGAAGGGATCGTCGCCGGTGATGTCGAGATTGGGGGCGTCGGCCACGAATTTCTCGGCGAAATCGACCTCCGCACGCCATGCCTCCCAGGCCTGGGCGACCACCTGGGGGTCGGGTACGGCACCATCGAAATCGCCGTCGGGGTCGGTGTCGGAGCAGAACAGCCGGGGCACGTCCTGTCCGGCCATCATCGTCCGGAACGTCGCACGCTCGCCCTCGGCCAGATGGCGCACCAGGCCGAGCAGCGACATCGTCGAGGGCTCGACGGCACGCCGCGCCATGGCCTCCGCGTCGAGACCGGAGCACTTCATTTGCAAGGTGAGGCGTTGACAGCGCAGCGATTCGACCAGCGTCGTGCGCTCGTCTCCCAACCTTGGTCCGTTCTCACGCGGGTCGTCGTCGGACGGCTTACCGTCCGCGGTGAACATATCCGCTCGCCGGGTCGTGGCCATTGCCCCATCATCGGCGCCCCGGCTGCCGGTTGACAACGGATTATCGGCGGGGACCGCGGGGCAGGGGACAGGTGTTCCCGGCCTGCGCCGTAACGGGTCGTGAGTTCGTGTGCACCGTCGCAACAGGAGCCGGAACCGGCGGCGCTTTGCTATCTTCAGGCTCGCTTTCCCGCACCGAAGCGAGGCAGTATGGCTCAGACACGCGCACTGACGTGCGAGGCGATCGACATCGCCCTCTCGGACGCGCCGGCGAAGGAAAAGCGTCTGCGGCTCGGCGGCGTCCTGTGCCGCATGCTCGGGGCGGACATCTTTGTCTCTTACGTCTGCGACTCGTCCGGGCCCTACGCCGATCCGATCCAGATCAACCTCAGCGACGACATGCTGCGCGCCTACGACCGGCGCTTTCGGCACGTCGACGACCTCACCCCCAAGCTCTTCGCGCGCCGCCGGACGTCGACGGTGACCCCGGCCGGCCGCGCCTCGGAGGAGTTCGTCCACGACTTCCTCCACCGAAGCGACATGTACCACGGCATGAACTACTTTCCCGCCGCGGCCGCGCCCGGATCCGTCGATCTGCGTCTGTGGCGAGGGCGCGGCAGCGCGTCGTTCACCGCGGAAGACGCCCGCGTCCTCCAGTCCTTCGGAGACTTGATCGTCCGCCTCTGGCCGCGCGAGAACCCGGCAGAGCGCGGCCCGCTGACCCCGCGCGAAACCCAGATCGCCGAACTCGTCGCCGCCGGGCAGAGCGACAAGGAGATCATCTCGGCGCTCGACATCTCCCTCCCGACGCTCCGGACCCACCTCAGGCATGCCTTCGCCAAGACCGGGGCGCCCAACCGCGCCGCCCTGGCCGCCCACTACCTCCGGCAGCGTTATTGAGAACGTGTGCGGGTAGCCAGGCCGTGGCATTCCGTGTCGGCCGCCGGTTGACCGCGGTGGCGGCCTGCCTCCCCGCCCACGTGCAGTGCTGTGGTGGGTTGCCGCGGGTGCTCATCTCGCGTTCTGAATAGCGTCCACCGTCATCAGAAATGACGATGGTGGGCTCCGCGCGGCGCTTCGAGACTCCTTCTGGACCGATCATTCGCCGCCAAAGGAGTCCCGAATGCCGTCTCCACCCGACAGCGTCGCCGCGCTTACCCGCGCCGACGTCCTCGGCCGCGTCGACCGCTTCCCGCGCTGGGGCCTGAACAGGACATCTGTGCTCACCATCGGGCTGGGCATGCTGTTCGTCCAGTTCGACATCTTCAACATCAACGTCTCGTTCGTGCAGACGTGCGTCCAGATCATGGAGCGGTGTGAGCCGACGAACGCCGACGGGTTCATCGGGCTGCCCGTGTTCATGAGCCTGGTCGGCTACGGCGTCGGCGCTCTGGTGCTCGGCGCCCTCTCCGACCGTTTCGGGCGGCACAGCATGCTGATGGCCTCGATGATGGTCACGGGA
The DNA here is from genome assembly GCF_000519205.1 of Amycolatopsis taiwanensis DSM 45107. Lineage (GTDB taxonomy): Bacteria > Actinomycetota > Actinomycetes > Mycobacteriales > Pseudonocardiaceae > Amycolatopsis_E > Amycolatopsis_E taiwanensis. The sequence goes on from NZ_KI912599.1 coordinate 222,113, forward strand.
CTCGGCTCGCTGTATTCCATGCTGTCGCCCAGCGAACTGCACTTCGTGCTTTCCCGCCTGATCACCGGCATCGGTGTCGGCGCGGACCTTGCGATCATCAACGTGTTCGTCAGTGAGGTCTCGCCCCGCAGAGAGCGCGGGCGATCCACCAGCCTGCTGTTCATCATGGCCGCCTTCGGCTCGGCACTGGGCATCTGGCTCGGCCTGTTGCTCACCACGCCCATGGGCCCGTGGCCGTCCGCGCTCCCGTTCGCGCTCGCGTCCGACTCGTTCACCAGCGGATGGCGCTGGATCTACGGGATTGGGGCGGTGCTCGCGATCGTGTCGCTGTGTCTGCGGATTTCGCTTCCCGAATCGCCGCGCTGGCTCGTCGAGCGTGGCCGCCTCGACGAGGCGCGGCAGGTGGTTGCCGAGATGGAGAAGATCGCCACCCGGTCCGCCCCGCTGCGGGCCGCGGATCACAGCCAGGCTGCGGATCACCGCCGGGAGGAAGTGCTCGATCGCTCCGGAAGCACCTCGGCCGCGCTGCGCGAGTTGTTCAGTTCCCCGTTCTATCTCCGGCGCCTCGCCATTCTCGGCCTGGTGTGGATGCTGGGTTACGTCACGATTTACGCGTTCACCGGAGCGTTCACGTCAGTGCTGGTCAGGCAGGGATTCAGCGCGAGCGAGGCCGGTATGGTGTCCGCCGTCGGGCTGGTGGGCTTCATCATCGCCGCGTTTGTCGCCAAAGGTGTGGTGGATCGCATCGAGCGCAAGTGGTGGATGATGATCGGTGCCGTCATCACCGTGGCAGGTGCCCTGGTGGTCGCCTTCGGAGGCGGCTCGCCGCTGGTCATGTTCCTCGGCGCGATCGTGCTCTTCTTCGGCCAGAACCTCTGGATGCCGGCGCAGTACGCGCTCACGGCCGAGGTGTTCCCCACCCGGTTTCGCACCACCGCCTACGCCATCGCCGACAGCATCGGCCACATCGGCGGCGGGTTCGGCGTCTTCCTGCTGGTGAGCGTCCTTGGCCGCCTGCCGCTACCGGGGACCATGCTGGGGCTGGTCTTCTTCCTCGTCGCCGGAGCATTCGTCAACCTGCTTGCCCCGAACACCAAGGCGAAGAACCTGGAGGACCTCGCGCGATGACGGACAACATCACTGCGCTCGAACGGCCGGCGCCCGGCGATTGGACGCAGACGGCTACCGCGGAGGAGATCGCGGCCCAATTGCCGCTGGCGGGCGGAAAGCCCTATCCGATCGCGGTGAAGGCGAACATCGGCGTCCGGGGCCTGCGCCGATCGGCGGGCTGTGAACTCCTGGACACCGTGGCCGAGGCGGCCGATGCGCCGATCGTGGCGGCGCTCCGTCGCACCGGCGCGGTGGTCGTGGGCATGACCAACATGCACGAACTCGCGTTCGGCATTACCTCCGCGAACGCTGCTTATGGCGCGGTCCGCCTGCCCGGTCACCCGCACCGTTCGGCCGGGGGCTCGTCGGGCGGCAGCGCCGCCGTGGTCGCGCGAGGCCACGTTCCGGTGGCGCTGGGCACGGACACCGGGGGATCGGTCTCGATCCCGGCCGGCCTCTGCGGCGTGGCGGGATTCCGCCCGAGCACCGGCAGGTGGCCGACGGCGGGGACGGTGGGCTTGTCCTGGACACGGGACACCACGGGGGTGTTCGCGCGATCGGTGGACCGGCTCGCCGAGATCGACGCGGCGCTCGTCGGCGAGCCGGGGGAGCGCGATGGCCAGACCGGTGTTCGGCGCCCGCGGGTCGGGGTGCCTGCCGAAATGCTCGGCGAGCTCCACCCGAGCACGCGGGAGGCGATCGAACCGGCCCTGGACGTGCTCGCGCAGACCCTGGATCTTGTTCCGGTGCGGCTGGGGGAGGTTTGGGAGCTGAGCCACCTGGCGGCGATGCCGATCGCGGTGTGGGAGGCGCGCCGGCTGCTGGGTGATGCCGCGGCACGGGCGCTGGGCGTCGAGCCGGAGCGGGCGTTTGCCCGGTTGGCCGCGGGCGTGCGTAGCCATGACGTGAAGCAGATCCTGGCGGCGGAGGCCTCGTCGCCGGTGTCGCCGGACGAGTACGCGACCGCCCAGGACCGGACCGCTCAGGCCCGGGAGCGCTACGCGGCGCTGCTCCACGAGCACGCACTGGAAGCCATCGTGTTTCCCACCACGCCCGCCCCGGCGCCGCCCGTGACCGGCGACGGGTTCGTCGAGCATCTGGGCCGGCGCGTCGACGTCTTCGAGCTCTACGTCCGGAACACGACGCCGGGCGCGATGCTCGGCGCCCCCATGGTCACCCTCCCACTGCCGGTTCCCGAAGTTGCGCTACCGGTTGGGTTGACCGTTCAGGGCGCGAGATTCGCGGATCGGCGCGTACTGGATCTTGCGTCACGGATCGCCGCGGGACTTTCCTCTGCCGGACCGGCGACATCTAGCCCAACGCTTGGCGCTACGACAGTACGCCGCTGATTGGCCACGTCCGGTGTCCGAGGACTTTGTGCCCTAGCGCGGATTCCACGGCGCGCCCGACAGTGGCACATCAATGCCATACGGAATGCGTGGTTGAGAGGTCGTCATCATGAACTCGACGCCGGGGCGAACGACGAGCAAGCCCGCGCAGCGCTCGATGGAGGACCGGCTTGGCCGGGTCGGCCGGGAGATCGACCAGATCGCACAGCGGGTCGCGGCAAGCCGGGCAGAAACGCGGGCGAAGGCGCAACTGCGGCTGGACCGGCTTCGGGAGCGGCAGTCGCAGGCACAGGAACATCTGCGTCAGCAGGCACAGGCCGACCAGGCGGCCTGGGACGCCTACACTGCTGCGTTGGCCTGGGACTTGGATGAGCTGGACGTGGAGCTGTCCATTGCCGACGCCGCGATGGACTCCGAACTGGCCACCGATGCGCGCAGTTTCGACGCCGCCGTGCAACTGGAGCTGGACGCGTGGAACGACTGGATCGGTCTGCTGCAGGCCAAGGCCGTGCGCGGCACCGACACCCGGGACCAAGCGGAGACGTTGACACGGCCCGTGCAGCAGCGGTGGACGGCCGCGGCCGGCCAGTTGCATCAGTTCCGCGCGGTCCGCTCGGATACGACAAGCCAGGCTCGCGCCGACGTGGAGCAGGCCATGGCCGAACTGAGGGATACCGCGGATGAAGCGGCCCGGCAAGTCGATCGGCGATTCGGCGACCGGCTCAGTACGTCCTGGCCGGTGCCGACCGCAAGCCAGATACGTGGCGCGCTACGTGAGCCTCCACCCGCTGGGGCCCCGCGGTGGCTGGCGGGGTGGGGCTGGACCTCACCCTGGTGGACGATCGCCTTCGGGTTCCTGACCCTTGCCGCCGGTGTGATCGTGCTGGTCTGGCCGGGGCCGGCTCTGCTCGTGCTGGCCATCGTGTTGGGCATCGAACTGCTGGTCGCGGGCGTGTTCTGGCTCGTGTCCGGGTTTTCCACACCGGGCACGGGTATTGGCGTCCTGGCCGCCATGACCGGGGTGCTGGGCATCCTCATCGGCCTGCTGGTGGTAAGCCGTCCAGCGCAGGCCATCGCCGGGCTGGCCTTGCTGTTGGGTCTGTACTGGACGGTCGCCGGATTGCTGCACATCGTGCACGCCATCCGCGGGGATACGCCCGCCCGTGGCTGGATGATCGCCGGAGGTGTGGTGAGCGCCGCGGCCGGGATCCTGGTCCTCGTTTACCCAGGGCCCAGCGTGCTCGTGCTGACCCTCGTATTCGGCATCCAGCTGATCCTCTACGGCGCGTTCCTGGTTATGGAGGGCATCCAGCGCCAACGGCGACGGCAAAGCGTCAGCATACCGGCGCAGCGTTAGTGCTGACCAAGCCGCATTCAGTGTGCGGCATACGCTCGGTGGATCCAGAACAACGTCCCCCGGGCCGCAGCCGGTGGACTCGGAACACCCCGTCGGTACTGTTCACGCCGACGATGCAACGCACGCCCACTGGCTTGTCCAATTTGTGGACGAGCAAGGTGACATGTCCACGGGCGCCGGTTGGGCGGAGGGGAAACGTGCAATTCGTTCGCGGGCACCAGTCGAGTCTCGGCGATCTACACTCCCGCCGTGACGTCACAACGATCTTCGACTGGCGAGCTCGCCACTTCCGATGAACTCCCACGAACGTCAAGACGGCGAGCTATCGCGGGGAACGGATGGACGCGCCTTCAAATTGTCGCGGTAGCGGGGTCGACCAGCGAAGGCTTGCTACTGGCGACGCTGCCGCTGCTGGCGGTCTCGGTAACGACGGATCCGAGCTCTGTGTCGCTGGTGAACATGGTCGGGCAAGCGCCCTGGCTGCTGCTGTCGTTGTTCGCCGGAGTGCTCGTTGATCGGGTGCGGCGGACGACGGTGCTGATGGTCGCTTACGGGACACAGTGTTGCGCCGCTGTCGCGCTGGCCTTCGCCGGTACCGTTCACAGCATTAGCCTGCCGTTGCTGATGATCGTCGCGTTCGTTGTGACGTCGTCGCAGGTACTCGGCGAAGGCGCATCGGGGGCGCTGCTGCCCCAGATTGTCCCGATCAGTGACTTGCCGGCGGCCAATGCCAGGCTGCAGGTCATCGACCGTGGCCTGGTCCAGTTCATCGTCCCGCCCGCGGCCGGAATCTTGCTCGCCGTCTCGCTGGGCGTTTCAGGATGGCTTGCCTGCGCCATGACGATTGTGGCCTTCGTCGCCAGCCGTGGCATCCGGACCTCGGCCGGCGTCCCCTCTGTACGGAGTCATCCCTTCAAAGAGATCGCCGAAGGACTGCGGTATCTGGTCGCCGCGCCACTCCTGCGCTCCATCACCATCACGGTCGCGTTGGGCTCGTTCTCCAGCAGCGCCACCATGACCATGCTGGTGCTCTATTCGACCGAAGAACTGCATTTCGGCAGCGTCGGCTATGGCGGACTGCTGGCCTGCCTGGCGGTGGGCTGGATCGCCTCGTCATTCATCGTCCAACGTCTGGTCGCCGGCGTCGGATACTCGTGGGCGATGCGGATCTCGCAGGGCATGGCGGCGGTGACGACGCTTCTCATCGCGATCGCTCCTCCGTGGCCCGTCGTGGTGGGTGCGATCCTCGTAACTCAATCAGCAGCCACACTGGTCTGGAACGTGTGCTCCCAATCCACCCGGCAGCGGTTCACCCCCGCCACGTTGCTGGGCCGGGTCCTGACCAGTCACAAGGCGCTGGCATGGGGGCTGACCCCCTTGGGAGCTCTCACCGGGGGCCTGCTGGCCGAACACTGGAACCTGCGCGGGGTATGGGTTGTCGCCGCAGTCATACAGGCCATCGGCACCGTCATCGTGTGGCGCACCATGTCTTCTGCGGCCTTTGCTCGCACCGAACGCGAGACTTCGTCGCTGTCCGGGTGCTGACCCTGTGGTGTCATGCGGCTTGTTGGTATCTGGGTGGGGTGGTGTGCGCGAGGTTGCGCATGGGTCTTCGCTCCTGGTCGATCCAGGGTGGTGGGATGAATTCGGGTAGATGCCCGTTCATCCGTACTTCCCACTGCGTGTGGTGGATCATTCGGTGATGGCGAGCACACAGGAGCACGAGGTTGTCAGCATCGGTGCGCTTGTCCACTGACCAAGCCACCACGTGATGCGGGGTTGTCCACTTGGGACCACGAGTGCAGCCCGGAAACGTACATCCGCCGTCTCGGGCGGTCAGGTAGCGACGCTGAGCCGGGGTGGCGAACCGGGAAGCATCCCCTACATACAGGGGTGCGGCTTGGTTGCCGAAGATCGCGGGCACCACCTTCGATTCACATGCCAGGCGCCGGAG
>NZ_JAFB01000019.1 GCF_000519205.1 Amycolatopsis taiwanensis DSM 45107
GCCCCCACAAGGCAGAGCGTCTGGGGGCTTGCCCCCAGACGGGGGCGTGGGGGCGGAGCCCCCACAAGACACGGGACAACGGCGCGCGCGTGCTGGTCATCTTGATTGCCGCGACTTGCCAAAGCTCTCCTCACTGCACCTCCACCTCCGCTCCGCGATAGAGCGGGCCGAGGAGCAGACTCGACCAGCCGGGCACCGCATCCGGCGTGGTGCCCAGTTCCGGTGCGACCAGCGTGGCGATCAGGTCCTGCTCGGCGGGCGAGTTGGCCAGCGAGCCGGCGGGCGTGGCGGAACCGCCGCCGATGATCCCGTTACCGGGCAGCGGGGGATTCTCGCCGGGTGGCAGGGCCGGGTGCGACGAGCCGTCCTGGACCGGGCCGTCCGGCGGGTACTGCGGCCACCGTCCCGGCGGTACGACCTGCGGATAGCACCGCGGCCCCCGTTTGTCGAGGTATTTCGGGGTGTCCACACCGGGCAGGTACTTGGTGCGGTCGGCGATGAACCGGATCGTCACGTGGTTCATCTGGTCGGTGCCGTAGCCGAACGCCTCGTACGCGCGGGGAACCGACTCCGCGACCTGCTGGAGCAGGCACGGGTACTCGGGCGCGTACTTGGCCAGCACATCCAAAGTGGGCTGTGCGCTGACGGTCAGCTGGATGATGTTGTTCTCGTTGACCCGCAGGAAGCTCGCGAGGTCGGTGGACGCGGTCGTCACCGACGAGAAGAAGCCGGCCAGCCGCTGTTGCTCGTCCACCAGGGTCTTGCTCGTCGTGGTGAGGTCGGAAAGCGCTTGCAAGAAGTCGGGCGCGGCCTTGGCGTAGGTGTCGCTCACGTCGGCCAGTCCGGCTATGTCCGCCTTGATGTCGGGCAGCGACGGGTTCAGCTCGCCCAGGTAGTCCGAGAGCTTGACCAGGGTCGAGCCGAGCTGCTCGCCGCGGCCGTCGAGCGCGTTCGCGACCGCACTCAGCGTCGCTGAAAGTTTCTGCGGCTGCACCGACTGCAGCAGCGGCATCACGTCGTCGAGAACCTTCTGCAGTTCGATCGCCGCGCTGCTGCGGTCCTGCGGGATCACGTCCCCGGCGGCGAGGTGCCGCGGCGCGGGCTCCTGGGGCAGCTGAAGCGCCACGTACCGCTCGCCGAACAACGTCTTGGGGAGCAGGCGCGCCGACACGTTCGCCGGTATCTCGTCGAGCATGTCCGGCTTGAGCGCGAGATCCAGCGCCGCATGCGTCGTCGAACCGTCGCCGGCCACCCGCACCGCGGCGACCTCGCCGACCACCACACCGCGGATCTTGACGTCGGCGCCCTTGCCGAGCTGGTTGCCGGCCCGGTCGGTGTCCAACCGCACCATCGCGACCGGCGTGAAATCCTTGTGGTACACCGCGATCGTGGTGACGAAGAACATCGCGCACACCACCAGGAACACCAGGCCCAGGAACTGGTACCCCAGCCGTCGCAACAGGATCGAGCGGTTCATCCCGAGATCCTCACCGTCGTGGTCGCGCCCCAGATCGCCAGGCTGAGAAAGAAGTCCAGCACCGAGATCAGCACGATCGAGGTGCGCACCGCGCGGCCCACCGCCACACCCACCCCGGCCGGGCCGCCGGTGGCCGTGTAGCCGTAGTAGCAGTGCGAAAGGATCACCAGCGCACTGAAGATCATCACCTTCAAGAACGACCAGAGCACGTCTTCCGGGGGCAGGAAGAGCGCGAAGTAATGGTCGTAGGTGCCGGTGGACTGGCCGTAGACCCACACCGTGATCTGCCGGGACGCCAGATACGAGGACAGCAATCCGACCGCATACAACGGGATCACCGCGGCCACCCCGGCCAGCACGCGCGTGGTGACCAGGTAGGGCACGCTGGGGATGCCCATCACCTCGAGTGCGTCGACCTCCTCGGAGATCCGCATCGCGCCCAGCTGGGCGGTGAACCCGCAGCCCACGGTCGCCGACAGGGCAAGACCCGCGGCCAGCGGGGCCACCTCGCGGGTGTTGAAGTAGGCCGAGATGAACCCGGTGAGCGCGGCGGTGCCCAGCTGGTTGAGCGAGGCGTAACCCTGCAGGCCGACGATCAGGCCGGTGAACATGGTCATGCCGATCATCACGCCCAGCGTCCCGCCGATCACCGCGAGCCCGCCGGTGCCGAAGCAGACCTCGGTCAGCAGCCGTAGCGTTTCCCGCGAATACCGGCGGATCGTGCGTGGCGACCACATCAACGCCCGGATATAGAAGGAAAGCTGGACACCGAAGCCTTCCAGCACCTGCCCCGGACGCGCGATGTATTCGAGAGCCCGGTCGGAGACCGCCTCGCTCGACTCGACCGACTCTGTACTCACTGTTCCTCCGCGGGTTTGCGCGCGACCGCGATCGTGTCGACAGGGCGCTCCCTCCGGAGTCGTGTCACGTCCTCGCCCAGGGCGCCCTGCCGCCCCGATAAGGGGGTCTGGGGGCTTGCCCCCAGTCGGGGGCGTGGGGGCAGAGCCCCCACAAGACAGAGCGTCTGGGGGCTTACCCCCAGTCGGGGGCGTGGGGGCGGAGCCCCCACAAGACACGGGACAAAGGCGCGCGCGTGCTGATCACCTTGCTGGCCGCGACTTGACACAGGAGTACTCATCAGATGGCCTTCGGTGGCACGATCCGCAGGTAGATCGCGGTCAGCACGACGTTGATCAGGAACAGCAGCAGGAAGGTGATCACGACGGCCTGGTTGACCGCGTCGCCGACGCCCTTCGGCCCGCCCGCCGGGTTCAGCCCGCGGTAGGCCGCCACCACCCCGGCGACGAAGCCGTACAGCACCGCCTTGATCTCGCTGATGTAGAGGTCCGGCAACTGCGCCAGCGCGTTGAAGCTGGCCAGGTAAGCGCCCGGAGTGCCGCCCTGCATGATGACGTTGAAGAAGTAGCCGCCGAGCACGCCGACCACGCTGACCAGGCCGTTGAGCAGCACCGACACCACCATGGCGGCGAGCACGCGAGGCACGATCAGCCGCTGCACCGGGTTGACGCCGAGTACCTCCATGGCGTCGATCTCTTCGCGGATCTTGCGCGCGCCGATGTCCGCGCACACCGCGCTGCCGCCGGCGCCGGCCACCAGCAGCGCGGTGATCAGCGGGGACGCCTGCTGCACGATGGCCAGCGCACTGGCCGCGCCGGTGAACGACTGGGCGCCGATCTGCGCGGTGAGCGAGCCCAGTTGCAACGCGATCACCGCGCCGAACGGGATGGCCACCAGCGCGGTCGGCAGGATGGTCACGCTCGCGAAGAACCAGCACTGCTGGATCCATTCGCGAAACTGGAACGGCCGGCGGGGAACGGCGCACAGCACCTCCCAGGCCAGCGTGGACAGCCGCCCTACCTGGGCCAGTGCGGCGGCGCCCGGAAGGTGTGGTGAACTTTCGCGAGAACTCATCCACACCTCCGAAAGTCAGGCTCTGCCGACCTGAGTTTTACGCATTAGGGGAAAGCGCTTTCCGTTAGCGGTGTTCACTACTCCTAGACCTTCAGCGCGTGGGTCGCCGTCGCACCGCCATCGGCCACGAACTCCGCGCCCGTGCAGTAGGAGCTTTCTTCACTGGCCAGAAAGAGTGCGAGATTCGCCACCTCCTCCGGCCGGCCGACCCGGCCCAGCGCCACCTTCTTGCCGAGCCAGGACGAGTCGATATCCACTCCTCCCGCCGCGTCGCGCACCATCTGCGTATCGATGACCCCCGGGTGCACCGAATTGACCCGGATGCCCCGGTTGCCCAGTTCCAGCGCGGCCACCTTCGTCATGCCCCGGATGGCGAACTTGCTCGCGGTGTAGGCGACCACGAAGGGAAGCGCGGCAAGTCCTTCCACAGAGGACACGTTGACGATGGAACCACCGCCAGCCCGTTCCATGGGTTCAACGACCGAACGCATCCCGAGAAACGTGCCGATCTGGTTCACTTTTATCACGCGCTCGTAGTCCGCGAGACTGGTTTTGCCCAGCTCGGAGAAATGCAGGACACCAGCGTTGTTCACCAGCACGGTCAGGTCGCCGAACTCGTCGACGGCCCGGGACACGGCCGCCGCCCAGTCCCCTTCGTCCGACACGTCGAGATGCTGGTAGAGCGCGCCCAACTCCTTCGCCAGCGCCTCGCCCGCCTCGTCGGCGATGTCCGCGATCATCACGCGGGCTCCCTCGGCCACGAACCGCCGGGCCGCCGCCGCACCCTGTCCCCTGGCCGCGCCGGTGATCAGCGCGGTCTTGCCGTCAAGCCTGGCCATCGGCGATCACATCATCTCTTCGGTCAGCGGCATGAGCACCGACTTGAGCTCGGTAAACGCTTCGATCGAGCTGGCCCCGCCCTCGCGGCCGAGTCCCGACTGGTTGAAGCCGCCGAAGGGCAGGTGCGGCTCGATCTGGAAGCCGTTGATGCCGATCGTCCCGGCACGGAGCCTGCGGGACACGCGGAACGCGCGCTGCGCGCCGGCGGTGAACACGCTCGCGCCCAGTCCGTACTCGGTGTCGTTGGCGATCGCGACCGCCTCGTCCTCGTCCTCGAAGGGAATCACCGCCAGCACCGGGCCGAAGATCTCCTCCTGCGCGATGGTGGCCGAATTCTCCACGTCGGCGAAGATCGTCGGGCCGACGAAGAACCCGGCCGCGAGGTCCCCGCCCAGCCGCTGGCCGCCCATCACGAGGCGGCCCTCGCCCCGGCCTCGCTCGATGTAGCCGAGTACCCGGTCGAGTTGGCGCTCGTTCACCAGAGGGCAGGCGAGCACGCCGGGGTCGAACGGGTCGCCGTAGGTGACCGCCGACGCGACACCCTGCGCGGCGGCAAGGAACTCGTCGTAGACGTCGCGATGCACGAGCGCGCGGGTGTTGGCCACGCATGCCTGCCCGGACAGGCCCAGGGTGACCGCACCGACGACGGTCGCGGCGGCCAGCCCGACGTTGGGCGCGTCGGCGAAGACCAGCGCGGGGCTCTTGCCGCCCAGCTCCAGGGAAACCCGCTTGAGGGTGCCCGCCGAGGCCTCGACGATCCGCTTCCCGACCGCGCGGCTCCCGGTGAAGCTGACCTTGTCCACGCCCGGATGCGTGATCAGCGCCTCGCCGACCGGATCTCCCGGCCCAGTCACCACGTTGACCGCCCCGGCCGGCAGCCCGGCCTCGGCCAGCAGCTCGACCATGCGCAGGACGGTGAACGTCGCGTACTCCGACGGCTTCACCACGACCGTGCACCCGGCGGCCAGCGCGGGCGCGACCTTCTGCGCGAACAGCAGGAACGGCGCGTTCCACGGCAGGATCGCCGCGACCACGCCGATCGGTTCGCGGAAGGTCATCGCCAGGTGGTCACCGCCCTGGTACGGCGGGAGGGTCTGGCCGCCGAGCTTGTCCACCCAGCCGGCGTGGTGGTCGAACACGTCCGCCGCGGCGGCGACGGACATCGCGTAGATGCCCGAAGTGAACGACACCGGCACCGAGTTGTCCAGCGCCTGCAGGGCACGCAGCTCCTCGGCGTGCTCGCGCAACAGCTCGGCATACCGGTGCAGCAGCGTGACTCGAGTGCCGGCGCGCGCGGTGGACCACGTGCCGAACGCGGTTCTGGCGGCGGCGACCGCGGTGTCCACATCGGACTTCGTCGCGCTCGCGAACTCGCCGATGACCTCGCCGGTGGCCGGATGGCGGTGGGTCCAGGTGTCCGAGGCCGCGACCCACTCGCCGCCGAGGTAGAGCCGGCCGGGCTTCAGGCCGACCGACTCGCGGTGGGGTTGAACGGTCAGCGTCACAGCAACTCTCCTCCTCCACGGCGGCCGGCCTGCGACCGCGTGCCAGCAGATCTTCGCCCGCGAGGGCTCAGATTAGAATCTGTTCTTGTTACGGGCAAGCCTCAACTACTCGACAGTGAACAGGGCATTCCTCGGGCAAGCCACGATCGCATGGGTAACACGTTCTACCTCGTCCTCCGGCACCTCCGGCGCCAGGATGCGCAGTTCGTCGTCATCGCCCAGTTCGAACACGGCGGGCGCGAACGAGACGCACACCTCGTTGGCCTCGCACCGCATCCGGTCGACCCCGATCCGCATTGCCACCTCCTCAACAACTAGAACATGTTCTAGACTAGCTCCGTGGTCCGGCTGAACCAAGACGGAAGGTCACCCAGAACGTGAGATGTGCACGCTTGGTAAGCCAACACAAGACTGCACGTGGGCGGGGAGGCAGGCCGCCGTGCTGCTCAACCGGCGGCCGGCGAAGAGAAGTCGTGGCCTGGCCACCCGAACACGTTCTGAAAAAAGTTGCGGCGCGCGGAAAAGGGTGAGCACATGCGGATCGGCTACACGGCGGAGCAGGAGCAGCTGCGGGACGAACTGCGCTCCTACTTCGCCCGCCTGATGACCCTGGAACGCCGCGAGGCGCTCTCCGCCGGCGAAGGCGAGTACGGAGACGGCTTGGCGTACAAGGAAATCGTGCGCGAACTCGGCCGTGATGGCTGGCTCGCGCTGGGCTGGCCCGCCGAGTACGGCGGGCAGGCGCGGTCCATGCTCGACCAGCTCATCTTCACCGACGAGGCCGCCGTCGCCGGGGTGCCGGTGCCGTTCTTGACGGTCAACACGATCGGCCCCACGATCATGCGGTTCGGCACCGAAGAGCAGAAGGCGTTCTACCTGCCGCGGATCGCCCGCGGCGAGCTCCACTTCTCGATCGGCTACTCCGAGCCCGAAGCCGGCACCGATCTCGCGTCGTTGCGCACCCGTGCCGTCCGGGACGGCGACGAGTACGTGATCAACGGGCAGAAGATGTGGACGAGCCTGATCGAACACGCCGACTACGTGTGGCTCGCCGTGCGCACCGATCCCGACGCGCCCAAGCACAAGGGCCTGAGCATCCTCATGGTGCCGACCTCCGCCCCGGGCTTCTCGTGGACGAAGGTGCACACCGTCGCCGGGCCGGGCACCAGCGCCACCTACTACTCCGACGTTCGGGTTCCCGTGAGCGCGCGGATCGCCGAGGAGAACGCGGGGTGGCCGCTGATCACCAACCAGCTCAACCACGAGCGGGTCGCGTTGACCTCGGCCGCCCCGATCCAGACCGCGCTGGGAGAGGTGCTGCGGTGGGCGCGGGAGACCAGGCAGCCCGACGGCAGCCGGGTGATCGACGCCGAGTGGGTGCGCCTGCACCTCGCGCGCGTGCACGCCCACGTCGAGTACCTCAAGCTGCGGAACTGGCACATCGCCTGGGCCGCGTCCCAGCACGAGCTCGGCCCGGCCGAGGCGTCGGCGAGCAAGGTGTTCGGCACCGAGCTGGCGATCGAGGCCTACCGCCTGCTGATGGAGATCGTGGGCCCGGCCGCCGTCGTCCGCGAGAACTCGCCCGGCGCGATGCTGCACGGCCGGCTGGAACGCGCTCACCGTGGCGCGCTGATCCTCACCTTCGGTGGCGGCAGCAACGAGGTCCAGCGCGACCTCATCGCGGCCACCGCGCTGGCCCTTCCGGTAACTCGTTGATTTCAGGAGTGGCGCATGGACTTCAGCTTGACCGAGGCGCAGCAGGAGCTGGGCACACTCACCCGGCGGATCCTGGGGGACAAGGTCCGTCCGGAGACACTCGGGCGGCACGGGGAGGGCGGGTTCGACCGCGCCCTGTGGCAGGACCTGGCGAAGGCCGGAATCGTCGACGCCGCACTGCCCGCACCCGCGGGCGGCGGGTTCGGGCTGCTCGAACAGTGCGCGGTGCTCGTCGAGATCGGGCGGACGGTGGCGCCGCTGCCGTACCTGCCGACGATCACCATGGCGGCCTCCGCGCTCGCGGAGTTCGGCGACGGCGATCTCCTCGAACTCTGGCTGGTACCGGTGCTGCGCGGCGAAAAGGTACTGGCCGTCGCCCTGCCCGACGCCGGGGCGCCGTGCGGGTTCACCGCCCAGCGGTCCTCGGGAAATGGCTGGCGGGTGTCCGGCTCACAGACCGCGGTCTCCTTCGGCGCGTTCGCGGACGGTTTCCTGGTTCCCGCCGAAACAAGCGACGGGGTCACGGTTTTCGCCATCGAAAGCGCGGAAACGGAGATACTCACCCAGAGCACGACCGACCACGCCGACGCCGCCTTGATCTCGGCCTCCGACGCTCCCGCGACCTTGCTCGGCGAGCCGGGAGCGGGAATCGACGAGTGGCTACGACTGCGCGGCACAACCGGATTGTGCGCCCTTCAACTCGGTGTGCTGGACAGCGCGTTGCGCTCCACCGCCGAATACACGCGGGAACGGAAGCAGTTCGACCGGTCCCTCGCGGCGTTCCAAGCCGTGCGGCAACGACTGGCCGACGCCTACGTGGACGTCGAAGCCGTCCGGTTGACGCTGTGGCAGGCGGCCTCGCTGCTCGCCGACGGCCGGCCCGCACACGAGGAGGTGGCCACCGCCAAATACTGGGCCGCCGAGGCCGGGCACCGCGTCGCGCACACGGCCGTGCACCTGCACGGCGGGGTGGGCATCGACGTGGACTACCCGCTGCACCGGTTCTTCGCCGCGGCCAAACGGATCGAGTTCTCGCTCGGCGGTGCGACCGCGCAACTGCGCGCGCTCGGCGAACTCCTCGCTTAGTGTACGATTAACCAAATACTTCACATTGTCGTCATTTCCCCCTACCGTAAGTCGCATGCGTAGATGGTTAACCGTATTGGTCGCCCTGGTGGTCCCGTTCGCCCTCCTCAGCTGGCCGGCAGAGGCGGCGCCGGCGAAACTCACCGCGAGCGATTTCCGGCTTCAAGAAAGCGCTTACAATTCGGTCATCGCCAAACTCGACGGGCTGCTGCCGAACGCGTCCGTCCCCGCCGTGCTGGACAGCGCGAACCGCGCCGGCACCGCATGCGACCCCGGTGCCACCCACCAGGCTGCCGCGTTCTGCTGGAACTCCGGCGACAACAACACCACCGACTGGTATCCGCAAGGCATCAGCACCACGGCCGACGCCTACGGCAACGGTCTGTATGACGGCCGCACGGCGCTCTTCGCCAGCTGGTACTACAGCGGCACCGGCACGAACAAGGGCGTACGAGTGTCCTTTGTGGATATGGCAAACCCGAGCGCTCCGAAGTACCGCCACGTGTTGCTCGTCCAGCCGTACACGAACTCCGCGGGGCAGCCCGACTTCAAGCCGGTCACCGTGCACGCGGGCGGGATCTTCACCTACGGCTACTTCCTCTATGTGGCCGACACGTCGGGTGGCTTCCGTGCCTTCGACCTGCGCCATATCTGGAAGGTGACCACCGGCGACAACACGAAGGTCGGACGCCAGTCCGACGGCAGCTACCAGGCGTTCGACTATGCCTATGCGCTGCCCCAGGCGCTGACCTTCACCCACTCGACGACCAACGGCGCGGCGAAGCTCCGCTTCTCCGCGGCATCGCTGGACCGCACCAGCACACCGGACAGCGTGGTCGTGCCCGAATACAACGCGGACGGCACCGGAACGCGCGTGGTGCGTTTCCCGATCGACTACACCGACCGGAAGTTCGCCGAATCCGCCGACGGGTACACGCATGCGTCCGAGGCCTACCAGGTGAACATCAAGAGCATGCAGGGCGCGACCGCGATCGACGGCACCTTCTACGTTTCGGCCAGCGCCGGGGCCTCCACCCGAGGCGCGCTCTACAAGTTCTCCAACAGCAGCGGTCCGACCAAGTATTCGGGCGCCTTCCCGATCGGCAACGAGGACCTGTCCTACCGGGGTCCGCAGAACCAGTTGTGGACACTCACCGAATACCCCGGAAGCCGCTCAGTCGTCGCCGTCAATCCCACCGCGTTCTAGACAGTTTGCGGCTTGAGTGGCGATGCCGGCCGGCGCCGCTCAGGTGAAACACAGCCTGAAAGACTCATTCCGCGAGGATCGGCCGCAGCCGGCGGGGACCCGTGTCGGGCCGCGCCGGCGGCGGGCCGAGAACCACCCGCACGTTGGCCACATGGGCGCCCTCGGGCGAGGCCAGCACGGGATCGAGCGTGAGCGAACGCACCTCCGGGTGCTCCTCCGCCAGCGCGTTGACCCGCAGCACCAGATCCCGCACCGCAGCCAGGTTCGCGGGCTCGTCGCCGCGATACCCGCTCAACAGGGGCGCGGTCTTCGGCTCGCGGATCAGCATGGCGGCGTCCACGTCGGTCAGCGGAACCGCTCGGTAGGCGCGATCGGAAAGCAACGTGCCGACCAGACCGGACAGCCCGAACGACACGAGCGTGCCGAACGACGGGTCGTCCTGCAGGCCGACCAGGCACGAGACGCCCGCGGGCGCCATGCGCTGCACGTACACCTCGTCGTCACCGGAGACCTCGCGCAGGTCCCGGTAGCCACGGCGGACCGCGTCCGCGGAGGCGAGATCCAGGCGCACCCCGGCGAGATCGGGGCGCCCGCGAAACCGCTCGTCCACCGCCTTGACCACGACCGGGTAGCCGAGCGCCTCGGCCGCGGCCACCGCTTCGTCCTCAGTGGACGCCATCCGGAACGGCACCACGTCGATGCCGTAACAGCCAAGCAACCGTACGGCGTCGGCGTCGTCCAACAGGATGTTCTTGTCCGCCCCGGCCAGAATCTCCCGCACGATCTCCTGCGCCTGCTCGATGTGCAGGCCGGGTGGACGGATCAGATTGCCCTGCGGGCGCTGCCGCCACGCCGCGTAGCGCACGACCTTCGCCAGCGCGTTCACCGCACGTTCCGGGCTGGGATAGGAGGGGATGGAACCGCGCCCCGGCGAGCCGTCGGATCCGGGCACCGCCAGCTCGGCGGGCATGCCTTCGACGGCGAGAAAGGTCGACACGATGGGCTTGCGCTGATCGACCTCCCGCACCGCCTCGCGCACGGCGCGGGCGTAGGCGGCCCCGGGAATCGCCAGCGGCGGCACGAAGACCACGACCAGCGCGTCCGTTTCCGGTGAGACCATCGCCTCGCGGACCGCGTCGGCGAACCGCTCCGGCCCGGCCTGCGGGCCCACATCCACCGGTTCGAACGCCAGCCGCAGGCCCTGCGCCCGCGCGGTGTCCGCGGCCAGCAGGCCGATCGCGCTGGAATTGCCCACGATGCCGACCCGCGGCCCGGCGGGCAACGGCTGATAGGCGAACACCAGCGCGGTGTCGAACAGTTGCGCGAGCGTCTCCACCCGCACCACGCCGGCCTGCTCGAACAGGGTCTGCACACTGGCCTCGTCCACCTCGGCCGACGTGGCGGCCAACTGCGGGCGCACCGCATGCCGGCCCGATTTCACCGCCACGATCGGCTTCGTGCGCCCGAGCCGCCTGGCCAGCCGCGCGAACTTCCGCGGGTTGCCGAACGATTCCAGGTACAGCAGCACGAGATCGGTGTGTGGATCGGTCTCCCAGTACTGCAGCAGGTCGTTGCCGGAAACATCCGCCCGGTTACCGGCGGAGACGAAAGTCGACAGACCCAACCCGCGGGTGCGCGCGTCGGCGAGGATCGCCGTCCCCAGCGCACCGGACTGGCAGAAGAACCCGGCTCGGCCACGGCCGGGCAGTTCCGGCGCGAGGGTGGCGTTGAGCCGCACCGCGGGATCGGTGTTGAGCACGCCCAGCGCGTTGGGGCCCACCACCCGCATCCCGTGCGCCCGCGCCTCACCGACCAGCCGCCGCTCGGCATGCAGGCCGTGCGGGCCCGCCTCGGCGAACCCCGCCGACACGATCAGCAGCGTCTTCACGCCCTTGGCCAGCGCGCCGTCGAGCACCGACTCGACCTGGTCGGCGGGCACCGCCACGACGGCGAGCTCCACCGGATCGGGAATGTCCACAACGGACGGATAAGCCCGCACCCCGCGAACCGAGCGACGCTCCGGATTGACCGGATACACGGGACCGGCGAAATCCGCCGACAGCAGGTTCGACAGCACGGCATATCCGACCTTGGTCGGGTCCGCGGAGGCGCCGATCACCGCGACCGAGGCCGGGTGCAGCAGGTTGTGCACGCTGCGGGCCTCCGCCGCCTGCTCCCGGGCGCGCGCCACGGCAAGCGACTCCTCGGTCGGATCGATGTCGAACTCCAGGTGCAGCACGCCCTCCTCGATGGCGCGGCTGACCTGGTAGCCGGCGTCGCGGAACACCCGCACCATGCCCACGTTCTCGGCCAGTACCTCGGCCATGAACCGCCGCAGCCCGCGCTCCGACGCGGCGGCGGCGAGATGCTCCAGCAGGATCGAGCCGAGACCGCGGCCCTGGTGCGCGTCATCGACGACGAACGCGACCTCGGCGGACGGGCCGCCCTCGATCCGCTCGTACCGGCCGACCGCGACGATGGCGTCCCCGAGCAGCGCCGCGAACGCGACCCGGTCGAAGTGGTCGACGACCGAGAACCGCTCCAGGTCGCGCGGCGGGATACGCGGGTAGGCGCCGAAGTAGCGCAGGTATCGCGTGCGCTCGGACAGCTTGGCGTGGAAGGCGACCAGCCGGTCCGCGTCGCTGGGCACGATCGGTCGCAAGTGGACGGTGCCGCCGTCGCTGAGCACCACGTCGGCTTCCCAGTGCCGGGGATAGTCGTACGGGTCGCGGACAGCGCTGCTCATCGATCAGTCCCTCGGATCGTCGGGATCCAGTCCGTGCAGCGGGAAGACCGCCCGGCGGGTGTCCCGGATCGCAACGTCCACCGGGTCGTCGTTCCCGTCGCCCCACGGACGGTAGCCGGTGTCCGCGCTGTCGGTCATCGTGACCGGCACCTCGGCACTGGGCGCGGCCTCGCGCACCGAGTCCACCCACTCCGCGGGCAACGGCGTCGTGGGCGTCACGTCCCGGTCGAGCGCGGTCGCCAGCAGGTGGGTCCACGACCGCGGCACCACGCGGATCAACTGGTAACCGCCGCCTCCGACGGCGATCCAGTTGCCGTCCGCGTGCTCCCCGGCCAACTCCCGCAGCCTGGCGTAGATCGCCCGGTGCCCGTCCACGGACAGCGAGAGATCGGCGAGCGGGTCCTCTTCGTGCGAGTCGACCCCGCACTGCGTCACGAGAACCTGCGGCCGGAACCCGGCGAGCAGCGAGGGCACCACGGCGTTGAAGGCGCGCAACCACCCCGCGTCACGGGTCCCCGGTGGCAACGGGATGTTCACCGCCGTGCCCTCGGCTTCCCCCGTACCGATCTCCGACGAATGCCCGGTGCCCGGGAACAGGGTGAAGGGATGCTGGTGGAGTGAGATCGTCAGGACCCTGGGGTCGTGGTAGAACGCCGCCTGCACCCCGTCGCCGTGATGCACGTCGGTGTCGACGTAAGCGATCCGGTCGAAGCCGTGGTCGAGCAGCCACGAGATGGCGACCGCACAGTCGTTGTAGACGCAGAACCCGGAGGCATGGTCTCGCATGGCGTGGTGCAGCCCACCGGCGATGTTCACCGCCCGGCGGGCCCGGCCGGCCGCGACCTCGCGCGCGGCGAGCAGGGTCGAACCGACCACGAGCGCCGAAGCCTCGTGCATGTCGCTGAACACCGGGTTGTCCATCGTGCCCAGCCCGTGGCCCACGTCCCAGCCGGACAGCGGCGCCTGCTTGACGGCTTCCAGGTACTCCGCGGCGTGCACCCGCAACAGGTCCGTCTCACTGGCCGGCTCGGGCACGAGCATTCCTATCCCGTCGAGCACACCGAGGCCGCGGGCCAGGCGAATGGTCAGCTCCAGGCGCACGGGGTTGAACGGATGCTCACCTCCGAGGTCGTAGCCGAGCAGTGCGGGGTCCCAGACGACGGCGGGCTGCATGAACACCGATGGTAGTCCGGCGATGCGCGCTGGTGCGGCGTCCGAAGTGGCCTTCGATGAAACTCCTCGCCGAGCACGTGAAGTGCCGCCCGAATGTCGCTTGTGAAGGAAGGCGGCGCAGGCCGGCACGCGTCCCGCTCGCCTAAGGCGCGGTCGTCGCCAGCGACTACCATGGATTCCTGCGGACGAAGGGGATATTGTGAACGATCTCATCGACACCACAGAGATGTACTTGAAGACCATCTTCGAGCTCGAAGAAGAAGGTGTCGTGCCGCTGCGTGCCCGGATCGCCGAGCGCCTGCAGCAGAGCGGGCCGACGGTCAGCCAGACGGTCGCCAGGATGGAGCGTGACGGCCTGGTGAAGGTGGCCGACGATCGCCATCTCCAGCTGACCACGCACGGCCGGGAACTGGCCACCGCCGTGATGCGCAAGCACCGGCTCGCCGAACGGCTCCTGCTGGACGTCATCGGGCTCGAATGGGAGCAGGTGCACACCGAGGCATGCCATTGGGAGCACGTGATGAGCGAGGCGGTCGAACGGAAGCTCGTCAAGCTGCTCAACCACCCGACCACCTCGCCCTACGGCAACCCGATCCCCGGGCTGGACCGGCTCGGCACGGGCGAGGCCATCCCGGGCACGGAGCCCGGCCTGGTCCGCCTGGACGAGTTCGCCCGGGCGGGCGGCGGCAAGGTCGAGATCCGCCGCATCGCCGAGCACGTGCAACTCGACGCGAAGCTGATGGTGGACCTCAAGACCGCCGGGGTGGTGCCCGGTGGCATCGTGAAGGTCGGGCGGGCCACCGGCGGCAGCACGGTCGAGGTGGCCGGTGACGGCTCCAGCCTGCAGGTGCCCATGTCGGTGCTGCACGCGGTGTTGGCGCAGGCGAAGTGAGCCCGGCTCGGCACGAGGCGGGCCTCCCGCCCGCGAAGGCCGCATTCGAGTCGTTCCGGTCCGTGCACGGGCGCCCGCCCACGGGTGTCTGGTCCGCGCCGGGGCGCGTGAACCTGATCGGTGAGCACACCGACTACAACGACGGTTTCGTCCTCCCTTTCGCGCTGCCGCACCGGCTGGCCGCAGCGGCCTCGCCCCGTGACGACCAGGTGCTGACGGTGTCCACCCTGGGCTCGGACGGCCGGCTCCAGGAGGCCGCGCCGGTCCGGATCCCGGACCTGCGGCCGGGCTCGGTCCAGGGCTGGGGCGCGTATCCGGCCGGGGTGGCGTGGGTGCTGCGTGACCACGGCTTCGACCGTGGCGCCGACCTGGTGCTCGCCGGTGACGTCCCCACCGGAGCGGGCCTGTCCTCCTCGCATGCGCTCGAGTGCGCGGTCGCGCTGGCCCTGCTGGGCCTGGCCGGGCTGGAACTGGACGATCCCCGGACGCCGGACCGCATGGAGATCGCACGCTGGGTGCAGCGGGTGGAGAACGACTTCGTCGGCGCGCCCACCGGGCTTCTCGACCAGACGGCGTCCCTTCGCTGTAGTGCGTCACATGTCCTCTTCCTCGATGTCCGCTCCGGCGAGGCGGAGCAGGTCCCGTTCGACAGCGCCGCGCTCGGGCTGCGGATCCTCGTCATCGACACGCGCACGAAGCACTCCCACAGCGAGTCGGGTTACGGCGAGCGCCGCCGCGGCACGGAACGAGCCGCCGAGTTGCTCGGGCTCAAGGCCCTGCGGGACATCCCGTTCGACGGTCTCGGCCCGGCGCTCGACCGGCTGCCCGCGGAACTGCGGCCGCTGGTGCGCCACGTCGTGACGGAGAACCAGCGCGTCCTGGACACGGTGGCGCTGCTGCGCGCGGACAGGCTCGCCGAGATCGGCCCATTGCTCGACGCGTCGCACACGAGCATGCGGGACGACTACCGGATCTCCACCCCCGAACTCGACCTGGCCGTCGAGGTGGCGCGGGAGACCGGCGCGCTCGGCGCCCGGATGACCGGCGGTGGCTTCGGCGGCTCGGCCATCGCGCTGCTGCCCGAGTCCGCTGTGGCTGCGGCCGGCCAGGCCGTCACCGCGGCCTACGAACGGTCCGGCTGGCGCGCGCCGCGAACCTTCGTCGCCGTGCCCTCGGGCGGCGCCGGCCGCGATCTGTGAGGCTGTGTCGGGCAGCACACCACCGTGGTCCAGAATTGGCGGACAACCTCCTCCCGTAGCGAGAAAGGCACTCGACGACACCATGGCTACCGGCTCCCGCAAGCCCCTCAAACTGATCGTCACCGGCGGTGCCGGGTACGTCGGCAGCGTCTGCACGGCGAGACTGCTCGAAGCCGGACACGAGGTCGTCGTGGTGGACGACCTGTCGACCGGCCACGCGGACGCGATCCCCGAGGGCGCCCGGTTCGTGGAGGGCGACGCCGCGGACGCGACCGCACGGGTGCTGGCTGACGGCGGGTTCGACGGCGTGCTTCACTTCGCCGCCAAATCACTGGTCGGCGAGTCCATGCAGGACCCCGGAAAGTACTGGCGCGGCAACGTGTTCACCGCCATCCGCCTGCTCGACGCGATGCGTGAGCACGGCACCCCGCGGCTGGTGTTCTCCTCGACCGCGGCGACCTACGGCGAGCCTGAACAGACCCCGATCACGGAGGCCGCGCCGACCCGGCCCACCAACACCTACGGCGCGACGAAACTGGCGATCGACCACGCCATCACCAGCTACTCGCAGGCACACGGGCTGGCCGCGGTGAGCCTGCGCTACTTCAACGTGGCCGGCGCCTACGGCCGCTTCGGGGAACGGCACACCGCTGAAACCCACCTCATTCCGCTCGTGCTGCAGGTGGCCACCGGTGACCGCGCCAGGGTGCAGATCTACGGCGAGGACTACCCCACCGAGGACGGCACGGCGATCCGCGACTACATCCACGTCACCGACCTGGCCGACGCCCACCTGCTGGCGCTCGAAGGTGCCCGCGCCGGCGACCACCGGATCTACAACCTGGGCAACGGAACCGGCTTCTCCGTGCGCCAGGTGATCGAGACCTGCCGTCAGGTCACCGAGCACGCCATTCCGGCCGTGGTGGCGCCCCGCCGCGCCGGGGACCCGGCGATCCTGGTCGCCGCCAGCGACCGGGCCCAGGAGGAACTCGGCTGGAAGCCCGAACGCACGGACCTGCGCGACATCGTCGCCGACGCGTGGCGGTTCACACAGGACCGCACCCGGGGCTGACCTCCCGCGAAGGGCTTGCCTCCACGATCACGGCTCGCCCGGCCCGGCCGGGCGAGGTCCCGGGATCGCCGAGGCCAGCAGCCGCACCAGATCCCCGACGTGGGCGAGATTGCGCACCCGCTCGGGCGGCAGGCCGACGTCGAGACAGCGCGCCAGGAGATCGGCCAGCGTGTGCCCCGGCATGGCGGTTAACGCGTTCTCGAAGGCGATACGGGCAAAGGCGCCTTCGCCCCGGGCGTAAGCGGAGTACCCGAGCAAGGTGGCGGCTTCGGCCCGTTCCGGTGCCGGCGTTTTGCGGACCAGTTCCAGCCACAGTGCTTCGGCCCGCATGCTCTGCTCGCTGCCGGCGGGCAGAGCCGCCGCCAGGCAGGCGTCCCGCACCCGCATGTCGGACAAGGCGAGCGCCAGGCGCACCACCTGCTCGTCGGACAGCTCCGGCGGGCCGGTTCGGGCCCGGGCGAGGGCCTGCCCGACCTCACGGAACGACTCGGCATACGAGTCCTGCTCCGCCCGGTCACCCAAGGCCTCGAGGCGATGCTCCAGCAGCCTTTCCCGCCGGGCCACCGCGACCGGGTCGTCAGGGTCGAGCAGGCGGGCCATCTGCTCCCGGCTGTCGAAGGTGACGAAACCCCTGCTCGCCAGTGCGGCGGCCACCGGCGTGGCGGCGTCGTCGGGAAGCACGCCCGCGCAGTCCGGATCGTCGTAACACGACCACGGCGCGCCCGCGCGAATTTCCGGCGTCCAGAACGCGTGCTCGACCGGTCTGCCGAGCGCGCGGAGCGCGGCGGCGAGCGCGCGGACGAACCGGCTAGCCGGCCGGTCTCCGCGATCCGGTGGATGGCCGGGAGGCCGGCCCACGATCACGATCGTGGCGGAAGCGATGGGATGCCGGGTGAGGAGGGCGGACAGCGCCGCGGCCGCCTCGTCCTCCCGCTCGGCCGCGGGGAGATCGAGCCGCAGCACCGGACCCACCGATTTCCCGGCGGCGCCGCCGGAACCGACGAGGACGACCGAGTTCGCGGGCCGGAACCCCAGCAGATGCGGAACCGCGGCGATCAGGTGCGCCGGGTCCTTGACGTGGATCGTGATCCCGCCATCGGGCGGGGCAGTCGTGGTGGTCATGTCTCCAGCCTGGCGGAGGCGGCGGCCACGTGGTGGCCCGATCCGAAATCTGTGGACAACCGGGACCACTGTGGACAAATCCGCCTTTTCGATCTTGGTGATGCGTTTTTCGTCGCACCCTTTCGTTAAGGTCCGCGGCTCCTGCACCCACGGGTGGAGAACGGAATCCACCCATGCGCCGACGCACGAACCGCCCTCTCCCGGCGATCCTGACCATCGCCACGGCAAGTCACCCTGGGAGAGAACCTCATGCCCACCACGGACATCCTGCTCTATCTGGCGATCGCGATACTGGTCGTCTGGCGCGTGATAATCCGCCAGTTCCGCGGAAGCGCCCCCACCGTGCGCGGTCTGACGGTGATCCCCGGCCTCCTCGTCATCGTGGGCGCCGTGAGTTGCGCGCCCCTGCTGCCGAAGGCATCGGGCGCGGAACTGGGCCTGCTCGCCACCGACCTGGCCCTGCTGATCGCGTTCGGCGTGGCCCGTGCCGCCAGCACCAGGCTCACCGAACGCAACGGCTATGCCTTCCAGAAGGGCACCGCGGCAACGCTCGTCCTGTGGCTGGCGACCATCGCCATCCGCGTCGGCGTCGCGCTGGTGGGCGTCCAACTCGGCGTGGCCGGACCACTGACCTCGGCTTCCCTCCTGCTGTCCATGGGTTTGACCATCGGCACGCAAAACGCCGTCGTCTATCTCCGCGCCCAGCGGCTCGGGCTCCGCATCGCCCCGGACCGGGCCACACCCGTGCGATCCTGACGGCCATGACCTACCAGCCTCGACGCATCCGGTTCGGCGGCGCGCTGGACTCGCTGCGCTGGCTGCTTCTGAGCGCACCACTGTTCACGCTGATCGGGCGCCTCACGCCGTCGACCTGGCCGCTGGTGGTCCTCGGCCTGGTCTCGTCGCTGCCGGTCATCCGGCTTCCTGCTCGACCAGGCTGGCTACTCCCCGCCGCGCTGGCCGCGACAGCCACGGCGAGCGCCGCACTGTGGATGTTGATGCCGAGCAACCTGGCCTCGGCGGCCATGTTCGCCGCTGTTTTCTACGCCGTGCGGTTCCTGTCCGGCCGGCAAGCCACCGCGATCGTGTCGATCGCGGTGGCGGTGATCGGAACGGTGTTCGCGCTGTCGCAAGAACACGTCCTCGGAACCTTGCTCAACCTCGCGTTGCTCACGGCGGTCGTGCTCGGGGCCGTCCATCGCCATGACCGCCAGGCCCGGGTGGAGCAGACCGAACTGGCGCTGGCCCGGGCGCAGGCGGTCGCGGAGGAACGCACCGTCGCCGCCGCGCTGGCCGAACGCGCCCGGATCGCCCGGGAGTTGCACGACGTGCTGGCGCATTCGCTCTCGGGTCTGGCGTTGAACCTGCAGAGCGCCCGGCTCATGCTGCTTCGCGACGGCGCGAGCGAGGAGTCGGTAGGCCAGGTCGAACGCGCTCAGCGCTTGGCGAACGACGGGATAGCCGAGGCGCGCAAGGCGGTCGCCGCACTGCGCGACGATCCGGTTTCCCTCGACCGCGCGATCGACGACCTGCTGACCGGATACCGGCTCGACACCAGCGCCCCCGCGAAACTCGCCATCCAGGGAAGCCCACGCGAGATCGGCACGGCGGCCGGCGCCACCGTGCTCCGCGCGGTGCAGGAATCCCTTACCAATACTCGAAAACACGCGCCGGGCGCACCGGTGGAGGTCACCCTGACCTATTCCCGGGCGCTGGTGGAGGTGACGGTGCTCGACCACCAGAACGGACCGGTGCCCAAAGGCACGGCGGGCTACGGTTTACGGGGCATGCGGGAACGGGCCGAACTGCTCGGCGGCAGCCTCTCGACCGGCCCCGGGGAGGATGGATGGCGGGTACACCTGACGGTTCCGGCGTGACGTTGCGCGTGGTGCTGGCCGACGACCAGGCCGTGGTCCGCGAGGGCCTGGTCACGCTGCTCGGCCTGCTCCCCGGGATCGAGGTGGCCGGCGCGGCCGCGGACGGCGAGGAGGCGATCGCACTGGTGGCCGAGCACCGGCCGGACGTGCTGCTGGTCGACCTTCGGATGCCGCGCTGCGACGGGGTCGAAGCCACCGAGAGAGTCCGCGCCACGCATCCCGGCACGGCGGTCGTGGTCCTGACCACCTACGCCGACGACGAATCGCTGCTGACCGCGCTTCAGGCGGGCGCGCGGGGCTTTCTCACCAAGGACGCCGACGCCGAGACGATCGTGCGGGCGTTGCACTCAGCGGCCAGCGGTTTGTCCACAGTGGATGGTTAGTTGCAGCGGCGGCTGGTGGAGGCGGCGAGCCGATCCCGGCCTCACGCGCGCTCACCGGGGACCGAGGGACTCACCGCGCGGGAGACCGATGTGCTGCGCCTGATCGCCGGCGGGCTGTCCAACGGCGAGATCGCCCGCGACCTGGGGGTCAGCGAAGCCACCGTCAAGACCCACATCAACCACCTGTTCGCCAAGGCGGGACTGCGTGACCGCGCCCAGGCCGTCGCCTTCGCCTACCGGACCGGACTGGTCCAGCACTGATTTAAACTCCCTTCCCGATGAGCAAGCTGTGTTGTTCAAAACGCGCGATCGGCGTCTACGGATCGGCGAGCCAGTCCGGCGGCCCGCAGCCGCGTTCGCGGGGCCTTCGGCGGCGCGTCTTCCACTCACCGAAACTGAACACGGACTTTGCATGACCCTCAAGCTCCAGCAGCGGGTAGTCGCGGCCGCGGAAGCGGCGCTGGCCCGGCAACACTATGTCGCCCCGGTCGAGGTGCTCACCGCGCTGGGCTGGCTGGCCACGGCCAACGTCGAGGACTGGCGCCGCGGCCGGTTCACTCCCCTGGCCCGGATCATGCAGGTCGACGAGGCGAAGCTCCGATCCGCCGTCGGCCTTCTCCGCGACTGGGCGGAAGGCCGTGGGCTGACCCCGAGCGAGATCCCTTACGTAGCGGGCACGCGCGACCGCCGGCCACTGGTCTTCGCCGACGAGGGCAACGAAACGGTCGAACGCGCGTTTCGCACGCACTGGGTTTCGCCGAAGCTGTCGGAAAAGAAGCGGGAACAGCTCGAAGCACGCCAGGCCAAGGCGCCGGATCTGGCCGTCATCTCACCAATCAACGACTGGACGTGCGCGACCTGCGGCAGCCCGGAGCAGGCGGGCGAATTCCTGTTCATGGAGGACGACCAGCCGCTGTGCCTGTCCTGCGCCGACTTCGATCACCTGGTGTTCCTGCCATCCGGCAACGCGGCGCTGTCTCGTCGCGCGAAGCAGGAAAGCACCCTGTCGGTTCTCGTCATCAGGCTCAACCAGCGCCGCAAACGCTACGAGCGGCAAGGCATCCTGGTCGAAGAGACGGCGCTGGAACGAGCCGAACGGCAGTGTCTGGCCGACGAGGACGTGCGCGCCCGGCGGCGTGAGCGCGACGCGCAGCGGCGCGCCGCGCAGGACGTCGAGTTCCAGGCCGCGATGGCGGCGGAGATCCGCCGCCTGTTCCCGGGCTGCCCGGCCGATCGCGCGCAGGCCATCGCCGAACACGCCGGAACCCGTGGTAGCGGGCGGGTGGGCCGCTCGGCGGCCGGGCGGGCCCTGGACGAGGGCGCGGTACGGCTCGCCGTGATCGCCTCGGTCCGGCATCTGGACACCGCCTATGACGATCTGCTGATGTCCGGGGTCCCCCGGGCGCTGGCCCGTGAGCGGATCCGTGCCGACCTCGACCGGGTCCTCGCCCGCTGGGAGGGGCACCCGGCCGGTCGCTAGGTGGTGTTCAAAGCGGTGGAGCCGCTGGCGGTGGGCCGTCCGCTTGCACCGCTACGCAAACCCTTCAGAGCAGTCTCTAACCGCGAGAGATGTAGGCGGCCAGGTGCTCGTGGGTCTCCTCCAGCTCTTCCATCCGGGTCTTGACCACGTCACCGATGCTGACCACCCCGGCGAGCCTTCCCCGTTCGAGGACCGGGACGTGCCGCACCCGGTGCCGGGTCATCAAAACGCTGAGATCGTCGACCGAGTCACGCGGAGTGCACGTCACCACCGCGGTGGTCATGATTTCCGAGACCGGGCGGGCGAGCAGTCCGGCGCCTCGCTCGTGGAGCTTTCGCACGACGTCGCGCTCGGACACCATCCCGGCGAGCCCGTTCGGCCCGACCACCACCATGGCGCCGATGTTGTGTTCGGCGAGACCGGCGAGCAGCTCCGTCACCGTCGTTTCCGGTGTGACGGTGGCGACCGCCGAGCCCTTGTTCCGTAACACGTCCGCGATTCGCATCGAGACCTCCCGGGTCGAGTGATCCAGTTCACATCAGGCTACGGCCAACCGGCCGATGACGAAAGCCGCGAGGCGCGCGAACGGGCACATAATGCAATCATGAAATCACTTCACGCAGCTTCCGCAAGCCGGGCTCGATGCGGTCGAGCGGTATGGCGCCGTATCCGAAGATCAGTCCTTGCATCACCCCGTGGGGCTCGCCGAAGCCGTCCAGCGAGTACAACCACACGCCCGCCCGCCTCGCGGCACTCACCATCGGCTGCGCCGGTTTCGCGGTAAAAGCGCTCACGTGCAGCCCGGCGGAGGAGGGCACGGGCGTGAGTACGTCCGCGAAATCCCGCCGTACGATCCGGTCGACCTCCTCCTTGCGGAGCTGGTACTCGCGACGAAGCCTCCGCACGTGCCGCGCGAATCCGCCTTCCGCGAAAAAGGACGCCAGCGCCGCCTGGCCGAAGCTGCCGGAGTGCCAATCCGTGAGACTCTTCGCCTTCTCCAGGGCCTCCCGCAGACTCGGTGGCGCAACCAGGAAGCCCAGGCGCAGACCCGGCAGCAGCACCTTCGAAAAAGATCCGATGTAGACGACACGACCGCCGGAATCCAGGCTGTGCAAGGGTTCCAGAGGACGCCCGGTGAACCGGAACTCGGTGTCGTAGTCGTCTTCCAGTATCGCGGCGCCGTGCGTCTCGGCCCACGCGATCAGGTCGAGCCTGCGCCGCAGCGACATCGCGACACCGAGCGGGAACTGGTGGGACGGCGTGACGTGCACGGCCCGGCAGTCCGCGGGAATCTCCTCGACGACGATGCCCTCCTCGTCGACCGGAACGCCGACGGGCCGCACGCCGAGCGCGGCGAACAGGTGACGGGGCGGTGGGTACCCGGGGTTCTCGACGGCGACCCGGTCCCCCGGCCTGAGCAGCACCCGCGCGAGAAGATCCACGGCCTGCTGCGAGCCGCTGGTCACCAGCACGTCGTCCGGCCTCGCCCGCACGTTCCGGGAAAGGCCGACGTGTCGCGCGATCTCCGCCCGCAACGCCGGAAACCCACGCGGATCACCGTAGGTCAAGACGTCGGGCCGCGAATGCCGCACCTGCTGGGTCAGCAGGCGCCGCCAGATCTGGAACGGGAACAGCCCGACGTCCGGCACGCCCACCCGGAAGTCGTAGTCCGGTCGCTGATGAAACGGCCCCGGCGGCTTGGGTATCGCCGACCAGACGTCGATGGGCTCCAGTGAAGTCACGTCGTCGTCACGTGGCTCGCGGGTCATCGCCGAACCGGCTCGCACGAACGTTCCCGCACCCACCCTGGGCTCCAGGAACCCTTCCGCGGTCAAGCGGTCGTAGGCCGCGCCGACCGTGTTCCGGGAGACCGCCAGCCTTCGCGCCAGTTCCCGCGTCGGCGGCAACGCCTCGCCCGGCCGGAGCCGCCCGTCCAGGATCGCCGCCCGGATCTGGTGGTAGATCTCGTCCCGCCGGCCGCGACCGCTCCCGATGTCGATGTGGATCTCCACGCGGCGAGCTTACGGCCGAAATCGGCCCAATGGTGAAGGCCGGATTTTGGCCCTTCGATGGGACCGCTCCGCCTCGTAGCATCGGCGACATGGACGTTCGTGAACTGGACCGGCGCGCCCTGGCCGCCCTTGATGAGATCGTGCGCGACCTGCGCCCGGAGGACCTGACCCGCCGCACCCCGTGCGAGGGCTGGGATCTTGCCGATTTGCTGCGACACCAGGTCAGCGAAAACCACGGCTTCGCCATCGCGCTCCGCAAGGGCTCGGCGCCGGACTGGCACAGCGGAACGCTGGGCGAGGACGCCTACCGGAGCTATGCCGCCTCGGTCGAGGAGTATCTGAACGCGCTGGACGACGACGGCCTGCTCGACCGGCAGGTCACCGTGGGCGAGTTCGGCGCCTTCCCCGGCCACGTCGCGGTCAGCATGCATCTGGTCGATTCGGTCGCGCACGGCTGGGACATCGCCAAGTCTCTCGGCCGCCCGTTCGAGCCCGATTCCGAAGCACTGCAAGCCGCCCTGCGGATCGCGGAACAGATCCCGGCCGATCCCGAGTTCCGTCTGGAGCGGGGCACCTTCGGGGCCGTCGTGGAAGTCGGCGCGGAGGCGTCCGAACTCGACCGGTTCGTCGCCCTCCTCGGCCGGTCACCAGACTGGCGGTGACGTGGCCTGAAGCAGGAGCCAGGGCGATGAACGAACTGGCAGACTGGCGGGCATGGCAGACGAAGACCCGTACCTGTGGCTGGAAGATGTGACCGGCGAGCGGGCGCTGACCTGGGTCCGCGCCCGCAACGCCGAGACCGTCGGGGAGCTGACCGGCGGCGAGCGGTTCGAGCGGTTGCGCGCGGAACTCCGTGAAGTGCTCGACGCCGACGACCGCATCCCCTACGTCCGCAGGCGCGGCGAGTTCTTCTACAACTTCTGGCAGGACGCCCAGCACCCGCGCGGGCTGTGGCGGCGCACCACGCTGGAGGAATACCGCACGGAGCGGCCCGAGTGGGAGATCCTGCTCGACCTGGACGCGCTGGCCGAGGCCGAGGGCGAGAACTGGGTGTGGCAGGGCGCGACCGTGCTGCGCCCGGAGTACCGCTGGGCGTTGGTCGAGCTCTCCCGGGGTGGCGCGGACGCGACCGTGGTCCGCGAGTTCGACGTGGACCGGCACGCCTTCGTCGAGGACGGCTTCCGGTTGCCCGAGGCCAAGAGCCGGGTCGGCTGGATCGACCAGGACCGGATCTACGTCGGCACCGACTTCGGCGCGGGTTCGCTGACCGCGTCGGGCTATCCGCGGGTGATCAAACAGTGGCGGCGGGGCACCCCGTTGAGCGAAGCGACCACGGTGTACGAGGGCAAGCCCGACGACGTGTCCGTGTACGCCTACCACGATCCGACCCCGGGCTACGAACGGGACTTCGTCGGCCGGTCCATGGACTTCTACCGGTCGGAGGAGTTCCTGCGCACGCCCGACCGGCTGGTCCGGATCGATGTGCCCGAGGACGCGCCGACCTCCGTCCACCGGGAGTGGCTGCTCATCCGCACCCGCTCGCCGTGGACGGTGGCCGGCACCGAGTACCCGGCCGGGACCCTGCTCGCCGCGAACTTCGATGCCTACCTCGCCGGGGAGCGCGACCTGACGGTGCTCTTCGAACCCGACGACCGCACGTCGCTGGAGTCCTACACGTGGACTCTCGACCATCTACTGCTGACCACGCTCTCCGACGTGCGCACCGAACTGCACGTGCTCACGCCCGGCGAGGACGGCTGGAGACGCGAACCGCTCGCCGGAGTGCCGGCGATGAGCACGGGCGACGTGGTCGACACCGACCCGTATGACAGCAACGAGTACATGCTGGACACCAGTGGCTTCACTGAGCCCTCCACGCTGGTCTACGGTCACGTCGGCGGCGAAACGGAGACGCTCAAGCGCGCCCCGGCCCGGTTCGACAGCGAAGGCATGTCGGTCGACCAGTACTTCGCGACTTCCGCCGACGGCACCAGGATCCCGTATTTCGTGGTGCGCCCACAAGACGGGCAGGGACCGGCCCTGCTCAACGGTTACGGTGGTTTCGAGATCTCCCTGACGCCCGGGTACAGCGGGGTGATCGGACGGGGCTGGCTCGCCCGCGGCGGCACGTATGTGGTCGCGAACATCCGCGGCGGCGGGGAGTACGGGCCGGGCTGGCACACCCAGGCGGTCAAGGAGAACCGGCACCTCGTGTTCGAGGACTTCGCCGCGGTCGCCGGCGATCTCGTCGACCGCGGGATCACCACCCCGGAACGGCTCGGCATCCAGGGCGGCAGCAACGGCGGGTTGCTGATGGGCGTCATGCTCAC
This sequence comes from Amycolatopsis taiwanensis DSM 45107, assembly GCF_000519205.1. GTDB lineage: Bacteria > Actinomycetota > Actinomycetes > Mycobacteriales > Pseudonocardiaceae > Amycolatopsis_E > Amycolatopsis_E taiwanensis. The sequence goes on from NZ_JAFB01000019.1 coordinate 26,050, forward strand.
CCGCTATCCCGAACTGTTCGGCGCCATCGTCAGCCAGGTCCCGCTGCTCGACATGGCCCGCTACCACCTGCTGCTCGCCGGGGCGTCGTGGGTCGCCGAATACGGCGACCCCGATGACCCCGCGGAATGGGCCTACCTGAGCCGGTACTCGCCGTACCAGAACGTCCACAGTGGACGCAATTATCCGCCCGCACTGTTCCTCACGTCCACCCGGGACGACCGGGTGCATCCGGGGCACGCGCGGAAGATGGTGGCACGGATGCTGGAACAGGGCCACGACGTGCGCTACCACGAGAACATCGAGGGCGGCCACGGGGCGGCGGCCGACAACGAGCAGCTCGCCTACAAGTGGGCGCTGGTGTTCGAGTTCCTCTGGACCACGCTCAGCGGCGCGGCTCCTGCCCGCTGAGGAACTCCTCGAAGGTGATCTTTCTTGCGCCGTTTTCCGGCACGAGATTCCCTCCTTCGCGATATCCGCGGCCGGTCCGGCCAGGCATCCGGACCGGCACCACGGGGCGGCGGCCGACGGAACGCAGGTAGGACCGCGTAAGGTCTCGGGCCGTGCGCACCTGGAGGCCGTCCAGGCCGGACTCCTCAACGATGCGCTCAGTGGCAAGTTTCGCCTTGTAGTAGAACAACGGCACGCGGTCGGGTGCCGCCCGACGGCTGAGCACGCGTACTTCAATCCCTTTGGCCACCGGCTTTTCCGCGACGACACGGCCCAGCGTGCTGGGTGGAGCCATGTCTCGAAAGACGACACCGTCGAGCGCGGCAGTCGAACGCATTGACCAGACCTGACCGTTCGGTCTAAGATGAGATCTATCGGTCAGGGGACCCGCTCGATGTCAGCTTTCATGTGACCACGCGTCGGCGATCAGATCACCACGAAAATCCACAGTGGACCGTCTGATCTCGGTACAACTAGGGGAACCGAAATGACGTCAAAAGGCAATCGAGTAGTCATTGTCACGTTCGGCACGCGCGGAGATGTCGCGCCGTACACCGGCCTCGGTGTCGAACTCGAACGGGCCGGATACCAGGTAGCGATCGCCACCCAACGGCCATACGCCGAACTGGTCACCGGCTGTGGGCTGGAATACCGGGAAATACCAGGCGATCCGCAGGCCGTAGCCGCCTCCTCGACAGGACGCCGGACACAGGGCACCGGGCCGAAGGCGCTCGCCAACTCGCTCCGGATGATCAAAAACCATTTCCGCGAGGTCAGCGAGGGCATGCTGGACACCATGCGGGACAGCGCGGCCGACGTGTTCGTGCTGTCCATGGCTGCCATCCCGGCCGGCTATCACATCGCCGAAGGGCTTCGCGTTCCCAGCCTCGGCGCGGTTCTCGTGCCGGTTCACCCCACCGGCGACTTCCCAGCACCCGCACTCTCCCGGATACCGGCGCCCGGCCGCTGGGGCAACCGCATGGTGGCTCGCGTCAGCGCCGCGGGTACCAGCAGGATCTTCCAACCGAGCGTGGACTGGATACGCCAGGAACTCGGGCTACCGCGCCTCAGTGCCAAGGCAACTCGCCTGGAACAGGATGCCCGGCGCTGGCCGGTGTTGTGCGGCTACAGTCCTGCCGTACTCCCGCGACCCAGTGATTGGCGAGAAGGCGTCGACGTAGTCGGGTACTGGTGGCCGGCCAGACCCGCCGGCTGGGAACCACCGGCCCGGCTGGTGGAATTCCTGGAGAACGGCCCGCCGCCGGTATGTATCACGTTGGGCAGCATGACCACGCACGACCATTCGGACCTCGCCGAACTGTTCGGTGCCGCACTGAAAAAAGCGGGCGTGCGCGGCATAGTTCAGCAAGGCTGGGCGGATCTCGCACCCACCGAAAACGAGCAACTCATGGCTATCGGCGAGGTTCCCTACGACTGGTTGTTCCCCCGCCTGGCGGCGCTCGTGCATCACGCGGGCGCAGGCACGGCAGCGGCCGGTCTGCGAGCGGGTGTGCCCGCGATCGGCGTGCCGGTGTGGCTCGACCAACCTTTCTGGGCCGGCCGGTTGCTGGACCTGGGCGCCAGCCCGGCCAGCATCCCGTTGCGCCGGCTCAGCGTCGACCGGCTGGCAGCGGCGATCCGCGCCGCAGTCAGCGATCCCTCCTACCGGCAACGTGCCCAAGGAATGGCGCAACTGCTCCACGCAGAGGATGGCGCCGCGAAAGTCGTCGCCGCGGTGAAGCAGCTCGTGTGATCAGCTCCCTGACCGCCATGTAGATGGACCAGACGGAATCTGACAGCTTGTCAGCCCGACGCCCCCTCCCTCGACGTAGTTGACACCGGCGTCGATGATGCGGCTGGCGCATCATGCCTCCTGTGGAGTAGCCGCTGCGCGGGACGCGGCCAGCCAGGACAGACCGAGACCGGCCAGGGCGAGGGCGGCGCCCGCCAACCCGTTCCAGCGCAACGCGCCTGCGGCAACGATGCCACCGCCGAGCGCGGAGCCGAGCGCGTTGGCGAGGTTGAACCCGCTGACGTTGACGGCGACCGACAGGGTCGGCGCGTCCGCGGCGTGCCGGAGAATCAGGCCCTGCAACGGGGCGATCGTGGCGGTGGCCAGCAAGCCGAAGGCGAGCACCGCAACGATGGCACCCGGTTGCCATACAACGGCGAACGGCAGGACGGCCAAGATCACCGTCAGGCCGAGGAACACGGCTCGCACCGTCATGGTCGGTGAGACGTCCGTCAGCCGGCCGGCGGCGAAGTTCCCCAGCAGGCTGCCGACGCCGTAGGCCAGCAGCAGGGCGGATGCCACACCAGCAGAGAAGCCGCTGACCTGCGTCAACAGCGGCATCAGGTAGGTCAGTACGGTGCCGACTCCGGCGAACCCGATCGCGGTGGTGGTGATGGCCAGCAGCACCGGGCGACGCCGCAGGACCCGAAGCTCGGACCGGGCGCCGGTGATCGGTGCGGGCGTGCGCGGCATCGCCACGGCCAGCACGACACCGCCCGCGACGGCAACCAACGCAACGGCCAGGAACGGCGTTCGCCAGCCGAAGGCCCGGCCGAGCAGGGCGCCGAGGGGGACACCCAGCACGGTCGCGATGGTCAGTCCGGAGACCACGATGGCGATGGCGCGACCGGCCCGTTCGGGCGGCACGACGGTCGTGACCACGACCATCGAGATGGCGAAGAGCGTTCCTTGGGACAGCGCGGCGAGTACCCGGCTGACCACCAGCAGACCGTAGGAGGTCGCCGCGGTACTGACCAGGCTCCCAGCGACGAACAGCGCAACCAGCCCGAGAACCAGGCCCTTGCGGGGCATCCGTGCGGTGAGCACGGTGATCAGCGGGCCGCCGATCACAACGCCGAGGGCGTATGCGGTGACGAGTTGGCCGGCGCCGGCCACGGAAACGTGCAAGGTGCCCGCGATCTCCGGCAGCAGGCCGCCCACCAGGAGTTCGGCCGTGCCGATCGCGAAGATGCACAGGAGGAAACCGGCGATGACCGGGAACGCACGTCCCGTCGTGGCGGGCGCCGGAGTGCCGGGCGAGGTCGTTGCGGGTGTCATACCGCGGAACGTAAAGTCTCACATGGATGTGAGAGTCAACGTGTTGTGGCGGGAGTCGCAGTGTCGGTGCGGACGATCAGGATCGGCGAGTTGTCCCGGCTCAGCGGGGTGAGCCAGCGGCTGTTGCGTTACTACGAGGAGCAGGGTCTGCTCCGGCCACAACGCCGGCCGAGCGGATACCGGGAGTACCTGTCCTCCGACATCGCCGTCGTGCGCCAGATCCGTGGCCTGCTGGCGGCCGGGCTGTCCACCGCGACGATCTCCTCGGTATTGCCATGCATCCGCGAGGACGGCGGGCGACTGGTGCCCACCTGCCCGGACCTCGTCGCGCACCTACGAGGCGAACGCGACCGGATCGACCAGGCCATCGACGACCTCACCACATCCCGCCAGATCCTGGACACGGTGATCAACGCGGCACCGTCGGCACCGGCCCCGGCGAGCTAACGCCAGACCAGACACGTTCCGACAGCGCGGTATTCCCAGCCTGGAAGAAGCGGGCGGTCTCGGCGTCGGCGTCGCCGGGAAAGTACGCTTCGACGGCGATCTCCTCGAGCGTAATATCGAACGCCGCGCCGAAGGTCGTGATCGTGTTCACGAAGCACAGCTCCACGCCGCGATGACGGATGCGGACAGGCAGCGCGATTTCGGTGGGGCCGACGGGTCGATCCTGATGCATGTCCGAGTATCGCCCGACGACACCGATCACCGCAATTACATGGCATGTAATCGACAAATCCGGTCGACACTGGGATGGTCGGCCCATGAATGACAGCAGTCAGGCAGAACACAACAAGGAAATTATCGTGCACGGCTTCACGGAATTCACGGCGGGAAACGTTGAAATACTGCGCACGCTACTGCGCGAAGATTTCATCGAGCACAGCCCCGGAAATCCGTCCGGACGGAAGACCTTCATCGAATTCATCACCAACTCCCCGGTGGCCGACGCACGGCTCGACCTCAAGCGGGTCATCACCGACGACCAATATGCCGTAGTGCGCTACCACATGACCTCGAATGTTCTGACCCGCACGCGCGACAGGCCGTCGCGCTCAAGGTTGCGCAGGCGGTCAGCGTGACCATCCGCCGACTGACACCCTGATTGAACGGTGAAACGCACTGCCCCGCGGGCCGCCTCCATCAACACGCCGATGCTCCACTCGCCACTGGCCCGGTTGTGGACATCAAGGACCGTGTACACCTGCGCGCCGCTGACCTGGTCGGGAACACAGGTGTTCCGCTGTGACATGAAAGTGCCTTCTTCCGCCGGGACGCCAGGTCGCAGATCATGGCCACTGCAACAAGAGGTGCACTCAGGAGATCATGCACCGCAACATTCGGCGAGGAGCCCGACCATGACAGTCACGTTCGATGATGCGGTGCGCCACCTGCTCGACGGCAAAAACTTCGCCACCGTCGCGACCCTCAACCCGGACGGCGGACCGCAGACCTCGGTGGTCTGGATCATTTGCGACGGCGACACGGTGGCGTTCTCGACCACCGACGGCCGGCAGAAGGCTCGCAACCTCTCCAGGGACCCGCGGGTCAGCCTCACCGTCCTGGACGCCGGCAACCCCTACCGGTCCGTGGAGATCCGCGGCTCCGCCGAAGTAGCCGAGGACCGCGATGGGGCATTGCAGAAGGCGATCTCGCACAAGTACTTGGGAGAGGACCCGCCGACCGACCCTCACGGCACGGTCCGGGTGGTGGTCCGCGTCATCCCCCACAAGGTCAACAGTTTCTCGGTGTGAGGTCGTGCCAGCTAATCACATTCCGCGCCCGCGGCGGCCGGCACGTATTGTCAAATGCAACAGAATCCCGCGCGAATCAGTAAAGCGGGCCGCCACGAACTCGGCGCGGGCCTGCTCGATCGCCTCGAGGAGCCGCTCCGCTGGGCGTGCTCGGCCAGCGCGGTAGATGCCGGCCACGCTCGGGTTTGCCGGTCGGGCCAATGGATGGCCGCCGTGCTTTCTCTTGCGGGAGGCAGCGTTCACGGCTTTGGGACTGGTGGACTCGCAGGTTCAAGTGCCGCGGGGCCGGGGCGAGTCCGTTCGCGAAAGGTGCGGCGGTAGCGGTCGGGAGGCACGCCGACCGTGCGGTTGAAGTGTCGGCGCAGCGTTGTGGCGGTGCCCATGCCGGTGGCCGCCGCGATGGTGTCGACGCTGTTGTCGGTGGTCTCCAGCAACTCCTGGGCGTGACGTATCCGCTGAGTGAGCACCCATTGCAGCGGGGTGGTGCCAGTGACCAACCTGAAGTGGCGCCCCAGGTTGCGCGAGCTCATCCGTGCCTGGCGAGCCAGGTCCTCCACGGTCAGCGGCTGGTCCAGCCGTTCGATCACCCAGGGGAACAGTTCGGCGAGCGGGTGCTTGTCCGGGGCGGGTACCGGGGTGGTGATGAACTGGGCCTGGCCGCCGTCCCGGTGCGGCGGCACGACCAGGCGGCGAGCGACGGCGTTGGTGATCGACGAGCCGTGGTCGAGCCGGACGAGATGCAGGCACAGGTCCATGGCGGCGGCTTTGCCGGCGGAGGTGAGCACGCTGCCGTTGTCCACGTAGAGGACGTCCGGGTCCACCTGCACCTTCGGGTAGCGGGCGGCCAGGTCCCGGGTGTGCGCCCAGTGCGTGGTCGCGCGACGCCCGTCCAGCAGTCCGGCGGCGGCCAGCACGAACGCGCCCGTGCAGAGGGAGGCCACACGTGCGCCTGCCTCGTGGGCCGCGCGCACCGCGTCGACCAGGTCGGCGGGTGGATCCTCATCGACGTCGGCCCAGCCCGGGACGATCACGGTGTCGGCGCGCGGAAGGCGGTCGAGGCCGTGGTCGGGCTCCAGCCCGAACCGGCCGGCCCGCACGGCGCCCGGCCCGCAGACGGAGACGTCGTACCAGGGACCTGCTACACCGGCCGGTGCGAAGCCGAAGACCTCGTACGCCAGGGACAGTTCGAAGTGCAGCATCCCGTCGGTGACGGCCAGGGCGACAGTGTTCACGTCCGGAATTGTATGGGTCATGGCGTTCCGGACACTCGCGCTGGGAGTCCGCCCTGGTCAGGATGATCACGACGGATCGCAGCAGATCATCTGGTTACGAGGAGAGAACCCATGGGGTTGGGGCACACGGTGGCGGTGTTCGGCGCGTACGGGCACACCGGGCGCTTTGTGGTGGCAGAGTTGCGGAAACGCGGGTTCGTCCCGGTTCTCTCCGGCCGGGATGCCGACAAGCTGAAGGCACTGGCGGAGTCCGGGCCCGGGCTGGACGCCCGCCCGGCGTCGGTCGGCGACCCGGCCTCGCTCGACCGGGCACTGGCCGGCGCGGCGGCCGTGATCAACTGTGCCGGACCCTTCGCCACGACGGCCGCCCCCGTGATCGAGGCGGCGCTGCGCGCCGGGATCCCGTATGTGGACGTGGCGGCCGAGATCGAGGCCAACGTCGATACGTTCGCGCACTTCACGGACCGCGCCCGGGCCTCGGGAGCGGTGATCGTCCCCGCGATGGCCTTCTACGGCGGCTTCGGCGATCTGCTGGCCACCGCAGCAATGGGCGACTGGACGACGGCCGACGAGGCGCACATCGCGTACGGGCTGAGCAGTTGGCACCCCACCGCCGGGACACGTGCCGCGGGCGCGGTCTCCCATCAGCGGCGGGACGGCCGACGTGTCCGCTACCGGAACGGGCGTCTGGAGTACCACCAGGACGACCTGCCGACCCTGGAATGGCCCTTCCCCGAGCCGGTGGGATCCCGCGCTGTCATCGGAGAGTTCACGATGGCCGACGTCGTCACCCTTCCCAGCCACCTGAGCATCCCCGAAGTGCGTACCTACATGTCTCTCGAGGCGGCCAGGGACATAGCGGCCCCGGACACACCGGAACCTGCCGCGGTCGATCAGCGTGGCCGGTCCGCGCAGACCTTCCTCGTTGATGTCGTTGTGCGCTCCGGCGGGAGCGAACGGCGCGCTGTGGCGAGGGGCCGGGACATCTACGCCGTCACCGCACCGCTCGTTGTGGAAGCGGTTGACCGCATCCTCACGGGACGGACCAGGACGGTCGGTGTTGCTTCCGCCGGCGCGATCTTCGACGCGCCCGACTTCCTCCGCGCACTGTCCTCGCAGATTTCCCTGGAGCTGCGTCCGTAGCGGGCAGACTACCCATGCAGCGCGCCGGGCTGCCTTAGTTCGGCGGCGGTAAGAACGGCGTATGCCACTACGTCGACTCGGGGGCGGCGGTGTGGCGGGCATCGCCTGGGCACACGGGCATGCTCGCCGGCTTGGCCTGGACATGACCACCTTTACCGGCCACTATCGGGAAGGTCCTCGCCGAGGTGCGCTATTCCTCCACGTCTGGGACGGCGACAAGCATGGCCGCGACCCATAGGAAGACCTTGGGGTCGCCGAGCTCGGAAGCCGTGAGCCAGTCCGCCGCCCGACGCGCCTGTTGCTCATCCTGGATCAAACCCCATCGCCCTGGACGAACGCCGGTCGCCTGCCGGACATCACGGACGAGACCGCCAAGGCAGGTCCAGGTGTGCCAGAGTCCGCAGTCGTAGCCAACCAGCTCGAAACCGAGCAACCGACCGGCGGCGATGGGCGCCCGTCGCGCCAGCCGCTCCGGCAAACTGCCCGCTTGCTGGTCCCACCCGCCTTCGGCCATATCAGCCAGCAACGCGGGAATATCCGAAGCGGCGATCCCCACCCCGAGCGCATGCAGGCCAGCTCGATTCGCCTGAACACGTGCTTGTTCGGCCGATTCCGAGTCGCCGAACCAGTCAACCCAGCCTTGCGGATCCGCGGCCAGCAACTCCACGACACAGCTGCTCATCGACACCAGGTCAGTGCTCGGCAGGTCAGCGTCCTGCCAGTCTTGCCGAGTCTCTCGCGAAGCGACGCGGTAGCCCGCCAGGGCGTAGTTGGTGGTCACTGAATCAGTTTCGTCGGCCGGGCAAGCGAAAATCTGTTGGTCGACGATCCGTCATGTTGCATCTAATGCATCAGCGGGCTGTCGAGGCCGCTGAGCGGGGTGTCAACCGAATCGATTGACACCCCGTCCAACCACGTGATTCACCTCGAACCTGTGCCTGGTTTCAGCTGCAGCCGGAGGTGGCTCCGCAGCCCTCGCAGGCGTAGCACGATCCGGCCGGGCGCATCTTGGTGCCGCAGGTCATGCACAGCGGGGCGTCGGCCGCCTTGCCGAGGTGCAGGTCCATCAGCTCGGCCGTGCTGTGCGCCGCCTTGGGCTTGTCCGAAGAGGACACCCGGTCGGTGTCCGCCTCGACGGTGCTCCGCAACGCTTCCAGATCCACGTTCTCCGTCGGCGCGCCGTAACCGGCCTCCACCTGCGCGCTGCGCTCTTCGGCGGTGAAGATGCCGAGCTGGGTACGCGTCTCGTACGGCAGGTAATCCAGCGCGAGCCGGCGGAACAGGTAGTCGAGCACGCTGGTGGCGATCCGGATGTCCGGGTCGTCGGTCATGCCCGCCGGCTCGAACCGCAGGTTGGCGAACTTCGAAACGTAGAACTCCAACGGGATGCCGTACTGCAGGCCCACCGAGATCGACATGGAGAAGGCGTCCATCACGCCGGCCAGCGTCGAACCCTGCTTGCCCAGCTTGACGAAGATCTCGCCCAGCCCGTCGTCCGGGTAGGAACCGGCATGCAGGTAACCCTCCGCGCCACCCACGGTGAACGACAGGGTCTGGCTCGGGCGCTTCTTCGGCAGGCGCTTGCGCACCGGCCGGTACTCGACGACCTTCTCCTCCGGCTGCTCGGCGCCCTTCTTCGCCGTCGACAGCGGCTGACCGACCTTGCAGTTGTCGCGGTAGATGGCCAGCGCCTTCAGGCCGAGCTTCCAGCCCTGGAAGTAGATCTGCTCGACGTCCTCGACGGTGGCCGACTCGGGCATGTTCACCGTCTTCGAGATGGCGCCCGAGACGAACGGCTGCACCGCCGCCATCATCCGCACGTGCCCCATCGGCGCGATGGACCGCTCGCCGACCGCGCAGTCGAAGACGTCCTGGTGCTCCGGACGCAGCCCGGGCGCGTCCACCACGTGGCCGTGCTGTGCGATGTGCTCGACGATCGCCTCGACCTGCTCACCCTGGTAGCCCAGCACGGTGAGCGCTCGCGGCACAGTCTGGTTGACGATCTGCATGGAACCGCCGCCGACCAGCTTCTTGAACTTCACCAGCGAGAAGTCCGGCTCGATGCCGGTCGTGTCGCAGTCCATCATGAAGCCGATGGTTCCAGTCGGCGCGATCACGCTCGCCTGTGCGTTGCGCCAGCCGCTCTTCGTACCGAGCTCGATGCCCCGCTTCCACTCCTTGGTCGCCAGGTCCCGGACCATGACGTCGTTGGCGTGGTAGGTGCGGATCTCGTCGTTGGCTGCGGCGTGCTTGCGCATCACACGCTGATGCGGCTCGGCATTGCGGGCGTACCCGTCGTAGGCGCCGACGATGCCCGCCAGCTCGGCCGAGCGGCGGTAGGACGTGGCGGTCATCAGCGAGGTGATCGCGGCCGCCAGCGCGCGGCCGCCGTCGGAGTCGTAGGCATGCCCGGTCGCCATGAGCAGCGCGCCGAGGTTGGCGTAGCCGATGCCGAGCTGGCGGAACCTCCGGGTGGTGTCGCCGATCGCCTCGGTCGGGAAGTCGGCGAAGCAGATCGAGATGTCCATCGCGGTGATGACGAACTCGACCGCCTTGACGAACAGCCGTGCGTCGAACACGCCGTCGTCACCGAGGAACTTCAACAGGTTCAGGGAGGCCAGGTTGCAGCTGGAGTTGTCCAGATGCAGGTACTCCGAACACGGGTTGGACGCGGTGATCCGGCCCGACTCGGGGCAGGTGTGCCAGTCGTTGATGGTGTCGTCGTACTGCAGGCCGGGGTCGGCGCACTCCCACGCCGCCTGCGCCATCGACCGGAACAGCTTCTTCGCGTCGACCCGCTCCAGCACCTCACCGGTCAGGCGGGCGCGCAGGCCGAAGTCGGCGCCGGACTCCACCGCCCGCATGAACTCGTCGCTGACCCGCACCGAGTTGTTCGCGTTCTGGTACTGCACGGAGTTGATGTCCGCGCCGGAGAGGTCCATGTCGAACCCGGCGTCGCGCAGAACCTTGATCTTCTGCTCCTCGCGCGCCTTGGTCTGGATGAACTCCTCGATGTCCGGGTGGTCGACATCGAGCACCACCATCTTCGCCGCACGGCGGGTCGCACCGCCGGACTTGATGGTGCCGGCCGAAGCGTCGGCACCGCGCATGAACGAAACGGGCCCGGACGCCGTGCCGCCCGAGGACAGCAGCTCCCGCGACGACCGGATCCGGGACAGGTTCAGCCCCGCGCCCGAGCCGCCCTTGAAGATCAGGCCCTCTTCCTTGTACCAGTTGAGGATCGACTCCATGCTGTCGTCGACGGACAGGATGAAGCAGGCCGAGACCTGGTGCTTGGAGGGCGTGCCCACGTTGAACCACACCGGCGAGTTGAAGCTGAACACCTGGTGCAACAGCATCCAGGTCAGCTCCTGCTCGAAGATCTCGGCGTCGGCCGCGGTGGCGAAGTAGCCGTACTCGGTGCCGGCACGCACGTAGGTCCGCACGACGCGGTCGATGAGCTGCCGGAGGCTGTGTTCGCGCTCCGGGGAGCCGACCGCGCCGCGGAAGTACTTGTTGGTGACGATGTTGGTCGCGTTGACCGACCAGAAGTCCGGAAACTCGACGCCGCGCTGCTCGAAGTTGATCGAGCCGTCGCGCCAGTTCGTCATCACGACGTCGCGCTTCTCCCAGTTCACCTCGTCGTAGGGATGCATACCCTCGGTGGTGAACACACGTTCGACGGTCAGGCCCCGCTTGCTCTTCTTGGTGCCCTTACCGCCGGTCGCCACGGTCTCCGTCATGGCTTGGGTGTCCCCTCTCCTGCCGGACGGCGAACTCACTCGCCGCCGGCGCTCTCGCCGCCGTCCTGCGGCGCTGCCGGTTTCCCCACGGCCTTGCGCAGGTCCGAGATCTCCTTCTCGAAGTCCTCGACCGAGGAGAACGAGCGGTAGACGCTGGCGAATCGCAGGTAGGCGACCTCGTCGAGCTCGCGGAGCGGGCCGAGGATGGCCAGGCCGACCTCGTGACTGGGAATCTCCGCGACCCCCGTCGACCGGATCGACTCCTCCACCCGCTGGGCGAGTTGCTGCAGGGCATCGTCGTCGACCGGCCTGCCCTGGCATGCCCGGCGAACGCCGCGCACCACCTTGTCCCTGCTGAACTGCTCGGTGACCCCGGACCGCTTGACGACGGCCAGCACCATCGTCTCCGAGGTGGTGAACCGGCGCCCGCAGGCCGAGCACGACCTGCGGCGACGGATCGCCTGCCCCTCGTCAACCTCACGGGAGTCGACGACCCGGGAGTCGGCATGCCGGCAGAACGGACACCGCATCGCCGAACCACTTCCCTTCCCGCCGGCCTCCGGAGTACCCGCTTTGGCATGGCCGCCACACAAACGACCATCACACGATGATTAACTCGTGCACCCGGTGATTGAGAACGCCGATCAGCCGTGGACTAACTCGCCTTCGAGTCTACCCCAACCTGTGGACCAATTACAGCCGTGTAACTACTAGATGTTGCGGTAGACCTTAAGGCTCGGGTGACTTCCACGCAAGAGACCCACGCGAGTGAACCGCCGTGGCGGCAGGCACACCGGGCGGCGGTCAGGGCCGGCCGGCGACCTCCGTCACCCCGACCGGCACGGCCAACGGCTGCCCGGACACCGGCATCGCGTCCCCGAGGCCGTTGAGCTGCCGGATGCGGGCCACCACGGCCGCCGGATCACTGTCCGGCGCGTACTGCCGCGCGAGGTCGGTCAAGGTCTGGCCCTGGCCGACCAGCACGGTCGCGGTGCGGTCGGGAACGCCGCCGGACACGCCGTCGGCGAATACACCCAGTCCGGCGACGGCCAAGCCGATCGCCACCGCGACCGCGGCGAGCCACGGCCAGCGCGGTGACACCCGGCGCGGCGCACACTCCGCCACCGGCACCGGCCGGCGACCCGCCACGACGCGCGCCCGCGTCGGCGGGCGGCGTGGCTCGCCGGCGCGGCGGCGGGCCCGCACCGGCGTCCGCGGCCGGGTGGCGGCCCGTGCGGCGATCTCGTCCTCGTCCGCCAGGATCGACATCGGCCAACCTCCTCGCAGCCTCGGCGTGGCAGCCGGCGACACCGCCACGTCGAACAACAGTTCTATCGAAACCCCGAGCGAATGTGTACCACCCCGGCCCGGCGAAATCGAGCCCCTCCCGGCGTGTCGCTCGAACAATTGTTTGATGTTCCGGGCTCGGTGGACTACCGTGGGTGACCAGAGGAAGACGAGACACGCCGGACGTCCAGGCCAGTCGCCCGCATCAACTTCAGACCCAGCCAGGAGGAACCACCGTGACCGACACAGAAGAGACGGCCGAGATCCCCCGCCGGCCCGGCGGCCGGTTCGGCGACGTGCACCCCCTTCCTGATCCGGGGGACGTCGAGGAGGGCCTCAGCCCACGCCAGCAACAGGTGCTGGAGGTGATCAGGGCATGGGTGGACCGGTTCGGGTACCCGCCCAGCGTGCGTGAGATCGGCGAGGCCGTGGGGCTGACCTCCACGTCGTCGGTGTCACACCAACTGCGCACCCTCCAGCGCAAGGGATACCTGCGCCGCGACGCGAACCGCCCCCGCGCGGTCGGCGTGCTCACCGCCGATGCGGAGCGGGCGGCCCGGATCGGCCGCACCGAGAGCGAGATGCCCAAGCCGGCCTACGTGCCGTTGGTCGGACGGATCGCCGCGGGCGGGCCGGTGCTGGCCGAGCAGTCCATCGAAGACGTGTTCCCGCTGCCGAAGGACATCGTCGGCGAAGGGGACGTGTTCCTGCTCAAGGTGACCGGCGACTCGATGATCAACGCCGCGATCACCGACGGCGACTGGGTGGTTGTGCGCCAGCAGCCGACCGCGAACAACGGTGAGATCGTCGCCGCGATGATCGAGGGCGAGGCGACGGTCAAGACGTTCAAGCGCAAGAGCGGGCACGTGTGGCTGCTCCCGCACAACGAAGCCTACGAGCCGATCGCCGGCGACGACGCGACCATCCTGGGGAAGGTGGTGGCCGTACTGCGCAGGCTGTGAGACCCACCCGATCGGGGGGTCTGCTCGTCGCTGGGGATCGAGTGGTGATCATGTTGGGGGGCCGAGCCCCCTAACCCCCACGGTGCGAACTCCTCCCGACCCGGCGTGGTCCCGATTCTGAGGAACCAGCGCCCGATCCGATCAGGCCGATGCTGACCCGACTCTGAGGGTCGACTCCTGAACTCGCACGAAGCGAACTTCTCCCGGCCCGGCGTAGTCCAGTCAGCGGTGACCACCGCCCGCCCGGTCCGATCAGGTCGGTCCTGACCCGATCGGAACCGGCCTGGCGGTCGGTGGACTACACGGGGAGGCTGGTGGTGGTGTAGGCCTCCAGGGACGACGCCAGGTCGGGACGTACCCGGGCGCACAGCCGCGTACCTTCCGGCAGGTGTTCCTCAGCGAGGACCTCACCCTCGGAGTGGACACGGGCCACCAGTTCGCCACGGGTGTAGGGCACGACGGCCTCGATGGTGACCTCCGGCCGCGGCAGCCCGTCGGCGATGGCCTCGGCCAGCGCGCCGATCCCCTCCCCGGTTCGCGCGGAAACGACCACCGCGTCCGGGAGCAGATGGCGCAGCCGTACCAGCGACAGCTCGTCGGCCGCGTCCGCCTTGTTGATCACGATCAGCTCCGGCGGCAGCGGACCCTTGCGGTGCCGGGAGATGTCGGCGAGGACCTCGCGCACCGCGGCGACCTGCTCCTCCGGCGCGGAATCGGCGCCGTCCACGACGTGGAGCAGCAGGTCGGCGTCGGCCGCCTCGTCGAGGGTGGACCGGAACGCGTCGACCAACTGGTGCGGCAGGTGACGGACGAAACCGACGGTGTCGGTCAGCGTGTACGTACGCCCATCCGGCGTGGTCGAACGCCGGGTAGTCGGGTCCAGGGTCGCGAACAGTGCGTTCTCGACGAGCACGCCGGCGCCGGTGATCGCGTTGAGCAAGCTCGACTTGCCGGCGTTGGTGTAGCCGACGATCGCGACGCTGGGCACCTCGTTGGCGACCCGGCGGCTCCGCTTGGTCGTGCGGATCGCGTCCATCCCGGCGATCTCGCGGCGCAGCTTCGCCACCCGCTTGTTGATCCGCCTGCGGTCGGTTTCCAGCTTGGTTTCACCGGGACCACGCAGCCCGACGCCGCCGTTCGCGCCGCCGGCACGGCCACCGGCCTGCCGGGACAGCGACTCACCCCAGCCGCGCAGCCTCGGAATCAGGTACTGCAACTGAGCCAGCTCGACCTGCGCCTTGCCCTCCTTGGAGCGGGCATGCTGGGCGAAGATGTCCAGGATCAGCGCGGTCCGGTCGATCACCTTGACCTTGAGCCGGGCCTCCAGCTGACGGAGCTGGCCGGGGGAAAGCTCACCGTCGCAGATCACCGTGTCCGCCCCGCTGGCGACCACGACGTCGGACAGCTCCCGCACCTTGCCCGAGCCGATGTAGGTGGCCGGGTCGGGCTTGCTGCGGCGCTGCACCACGCCCTCCAAGACCTGCGAACCCGCGGTCTCGGCGAGCCTGGCCAGCTCGGCCAGCGATGCTTCGGACTGCGCCGCGGTACCTTCGGTCCACACCCCGGCCAGCACCACCCGTTCCAGGCGAAGCTGCCGGTACTCGACCTCGGTGATGTCCGCAAGCTCTGTGGACAACCCGGCGACGCGACGCAGTGATGCGCGGTCTTCCAGCTCCAGCTCACCGGTGGAGGGCTCGTCGGCCGGGTTCAGGTAAGTAAATTCTGTCATCGTCCTTCCATCGTCCCACGAAACGCGGGATAAGCGAGTCAATTAGCGGCTGGGATAGGTCGCGACGTAGATGGCGAAGGCATCGGCGCCGCCCTCATCCGCCCTGGCTGCGAACTCGTCCAGCAGGCTGTTGATCCGTTGTTCGAACTCCTCGCGTGCATCCGGTCCCAGGGTCAGGACCAGCCGTCGCTGCAGCAGCTCGCCGACGTCGATCTCGCTGATCTCGCCGAGGTATGCCTCGAGCACTGCTTGTTTGATGTCCCGGTGATGCGGGCTGCCCTGGCAGAGCAGGGCCCACGACAGCCCGGTGGACAGGTACGGGATCTCCTTCGCTCCCCGTTTGCCCCGGCGAGGCGGTTGCGGTTCGAGGAACCCGGTTTCCACGAGTTTGCGCACGTGGTGCAGGGTCGTCGCGGGGTCACGACCGAGTCGTTCGGCGAGTTCCTTGTTGGTCAGCGCCTCACCCTTGGTCAACCGGATGATGCGCAGCCTTATTCCGGAGGCGAGCGCGCTCGCCTCCGCCTCGGTCGCCTTCCGTCGGTCCATTGACCAAGCCTACGCAGTAAGTGATTGACACTTTCCAATTACTTCAGCAGGCTCTCCCCATGCAACGCCGAGACTCCCTGTGGTTTCATGCCGGCTTCCGCCGGCTCTGGGCGGGTGACACGATCAGCCAGTTCGGCAGCTTCGTCGGCCAGACCGCACTACCCCTGCTCGCCGCGACCGTGCTGGCCGCGACCCCGTTCGAGATGGGCCTGCTGACCGCGGCCGAGAACCTGGCCTTCCTGGTGATCGGACTGCCCGCCGGGGTCTGGGTCGACCGGATGCGCCGCCGACCGCTGATGATGCGCGCCGACATCGCCCGGGCGGTGGCGTTGCTGTCCGTGCCGGTCGCATGGTGGGCCGGCTGGCTCACCCTCACCCAGCTCGTCGTGGTCGCGCTGCTGGTCAGCGTCGGCACGGTGTTCTTCGACGTCGCCTACCAGTCCTACCTGCCGTCGCTCATCGGCCGCGAAAAGCTCGTGGAGGGCAACGCGAAACTCCAGGCAAGCCAGTCGGTCGCGCAGATCGCCGGCCCGAGCATCGGTGGCTGGCTGACGCAACTGATCGGCGCGGCGAACACGGTGCTGACCACCGGCGCCGGGTACGTCGTGTCCGCACTGTTCTTGTGGCGCATCAAGGAGACCGAGCCCGAACCAACCCGCCCCGGCGACACCAGTCTGCGCGCGCAGGTGGTCGAGGGGCTGCGTTTCGTGTTCGGCAACGTCACATTGCGCGCGATCACCCTTTGCACCGCAAGCGCCAACCTCGTCGGCAGCGTCTTGATGGCGGTCGAAATCCTGTTCCTGACCCGGGATCTCCACCTTTCCCCGGGCGCCGTCGGCATGATGCTGACCGGTGGGGGCGTCGGCGGCGTGCTCGGCGCGCTCACCACGGGCTGGTGGACCCGCCGCGTCGGGCAGGCCAGGACGATCTGGGTGGTGTGCATCGTGACCTACCCGCCCACGATGCTCATCCCGCTGGCCCAGCCGGGCTGGATGGTCGCTTTGGTGCCGGTCGGACTGGTGTTCTTCGGCTACGGGGTCGTCGTCTACAACGTGTCTCAGGTCAGCTACCGGCAGGCGATCTGCCCGGACCGCCTGCTCGGCCGGATGAACGCCAGCGTCCGGTTCGTGATCTGGGGAACCATGCCCATCGGCGGCCTGATCGGCGGCGCGCTCGGCGAAACGATCGGCGTGCGCGGCACCATGTGGGTGAGCGTCATCGGGTACCTGGTGGCCATCACGCCGCTGTTGCTTTCACCGCTGCGGAAGTTGCGCGACATACCGGAGGAACCGGCCGCGCCCCACACCGATTCCGCACTGTTGCCCTGATCACCGTCCACATCGAACAATCAGCGAACCCGGCGGGTGCGGCCTACCCGTGCCGGGTCCACCAGTCGTCGCGGAGCTGGCCGCGAGCGACGAACTCGGCCGGGCCGGTCAACGTCGCGTCGCCGCGCTGCAGGCCGACCGTGACCCGCCCACCCGGAATATCCACTGTGGACTCGCCGGTGTCGGTGCCGGCCAGGTGCAGCGCCGCGGCCACCGCGGCGACCGTGCCCGTGCCACAGGACCGGGTCTCGCCCACCCCGCGCTCGTGCACCCGCATCCGCAGCGCGCCCTCGCCCACGGGGTTCACGAACTCGAGGTTCACCCCTTCGGGGAAGAAGTCGGTGTCGTAGCGCGGCTCCGCGTGCAGGTCGAGCTCCGCCACATCGTCGTCCACAATAGACACCAGGTGCGGGTTGCCGACGTTCACCGCGACCCCGGAGAAGCTCCGGCCATCCACGATGGCCACCGAGGCCCCGGTGATCGCGGCCGGGCCCATCCACACGGTCACGGAACCGTCCGGGCGCACCGCGACCCGCCGGTCCCCGGCGCGGCTGCCCACGACGAACTCGGGACCGGACTCGAGCCCGGCCTCCACCAGGTACCGCGCGAACACACGCATTCCGTTGCCGCACATTTCGGCGACCGAGCCGTCGGCGTTGTGGTAGTCCATGAACCACTCGCCCTCGGACGCGATACCCAGCGCCTCGGCACGGATCACCCGCAGCACTCCATCGGCACCGAGCCCGCGCTGCCGGTCGCACAGCGCGGCGATCCGCCCTGGCGTCAACTCGAGACCGCCGGACGGGTCGGGCAGCAGCACGAAGTCGTTTTCTGTGCCGTGCCCCTTGAGAAACTCGATTGCCACGCCGATCAGCCTACCCCGCCGACCACAGACAGCACTCGCTCGGCCACGTCCTGGTCTCCTCCCGTGAACCACTGGATCCGGGTGTCCCGCCGGAACCAGGATCGTTGCCTGCGAACGAAACGACGCGTCGCCTGCTTCGTCGCGGCGGCGGCCGCGACGAAGTCGCCGTCGCCATCGAGCGCGGCGAGCACCTGCTGGTAACCCAACGCCCGGGAAGCGGTCTTGCCTTCCCGCAAGCCCTTGCCGGCGAGCAGTCGCACCTCGTCGACCAGACCGGCCGCGAACATCAGGTCCACCCGGCGGTCCACCCGTTCGTCGAGCTCCGTGACCTCTCGATCGATCCCGATCAGTACCGCGCCGTACCGCGCCGGTCCCGGTTTCGGCATGGTCGCGGAAAACGGCCTTCCGGTGATCTCGATGACTTCCAGTGCTCGCACGATGCGGCGCGCGTTCGTCGGCAGGATCGCGTTCGCCGCCACGGGATCACGCTCGGCGAGCCGGGCGTGCAGGGCGGCCGGGCCGAGGAGGTCCGCCTCCGTCGCCAGCCGCGCCCGCACGTCGGGGTCCGTGCCGGGAAAGCGCAAATCATCCAGTACGGCCTGCACGTACAAGCCGGACCCGCCGGCGAGCACCGGCACTTTTCCCTCCGCCAACAGCCGTTCAACGATTGCGCGCGCGTCCCGCTGGTAGGCCGCGACCGACGCGGTATCCGTCACGTCGAGCACGTCCAGCAGGTGGTGCGGAACGCCGCGCCGCTCGGCGGCGGTGATCTTCGCGGTGCCGATGTCCATGCCGCGGTAAAGCTGCATCGCGTCGGCGTTGATGACCTCGCCGCCGAGGTGGAGCGCCAGTGTGACGGCGAGTTCCGACTTGCCGGTCGCGGTCGGACCGACGACAGCGATCGGTTTCACGCGCGCTCCCACACCGCGACGTGATAGCCGACGCCGAATGGCGCCGCGCTATAGAGCAGTTCCGCCCGCCAGCCCGGGCCGAGCCCGGCGAGCACCTGCCATGGTGCACGACCACCGGCGCCGAGTTCCTCGGCGAATCGGGGGTCCAGGGCAAGCAGTGCGGCGGCGTCGGCCCGCTCCAGAGCCTTGGCGATGTTCTCGTCGAAGCCGGGCGCGCGATCGTCCTCGCTGCCCGGGGCGCGCGGCCCGTGCCGGTTCGAGCCGTCACCCAGCACGAGCAATCCGGTTTCCGGCGACTCCGCCAGCCGCCTGCCCAGCTGGGCGCATTCGGCCGGTTTCGCCGTCCGCGCGATGAGCCGGACCCGGACCGAGGTCGCGCCGGCCTGTTCCCGCAGCCAGCCGGCCACCAGCGCGGGCAACGGCAGGTCCCGGGGCGCCACACTTTCGGTGGACAGGCGCACCGGCACGTCCACCCCGTAGCCCCGGAACGATCCCGCCGATTCCGGTTCAATGGAGACGTCCTCGTCATGCGCGCCGACCGCGAGCCACTCCTCGCCCAGCCGCGATACCGCGGTCAGGCAGGCGGCCCGCAGTGAGCCGGCCGATCCCGGGGAAAGCTCAGGCACCAGAAGGGGTGGATGTGGTACCACGGCGACATGCGAGATCACACCCTCCGAGGTTACCGGCCGCGACCACCGTCCTAGCGCCGGTAGCGGAGAGGTCACGGCTACCCGCGCGGGCGGCGATCACCGCCCGCCACACCGCGAGGTAGCCGATCCGGCAGTAGAATCACCCGCTCCAGACACCTCCCCGAATACCGCGAGCAGCGCTGAACTGCTTGAATGCGGCGAGGGGTCGAAACACCCCGAGATTCGACACCCGCACGACCCGGCCCCACTTCGGTGGGGCGCCCGCCCCGGTGGCGGGCCGACAGGCGATAAGGAGCCTGCGATGGCCGACGAGACAGAGACCGGCGCTCCGGCGCCCCATCCCTTGCCCCATTCCCAGACGGCGGGCCAGGGTGCGCGGCCGGTGCCCTTGGCCGAGTCGAACCCGTCCCGCTGGGGGCGGGTGGACGACGAGGGCAACGTCTACGTGCGGACCGCGGACGGTGAGCGCACCGTCGGCGTCTGGCAGGCGGGCACCCCGGAGGAAGGGCTGCTGCACTTCGCGCGGCGGTTCGACGACCTGCGCACCGAGGTCGAGCTGCTGGAGACGCGGCTGGCCTCCGGAGCCGGCGACCCGAAGCATGCCCTGGCCAACGCGACACAGCTGCGCGACGGGCTCGCCGAGGCCGCCGTGGTCGGCGACCTGGAAGCGCTCGGTGCCCGCCTGAACCATGTCATCGCCCACGCCGAGAGCGCGCTGGCCAGCGCCCGGCAGGAGCGGGAAGAGGCGCGCGCGGCCGCGATCGCGCGCAAGCGTTCGCTGGTCGAGGAGGCGGAAGAGATCGCGGCTACCTCGACCCAGTGGAAGTCGGCCGGCGACCGGCTGCGCGCGATTCTCGACGAGTGGAAGACGATCAAGGGCGTCGACCGCAAGACCGACGACGAGTTGTGGCGGCGGTTCTCCAAGTCGCGCGAATCCTTCAACCGCCGCCGGGGCTCGCACTTCGCCGAGCTCGACAAGCAGCGCGCGGCCGCGAGGACGCGCAAGGAGGAGCTGATCGCCGAGGCCGAGGCGCTGGTGGACTCCACCGACTGGGGTCCCACCGCGGGCCGCTACAAGGATCTGATGGCCGAGTGGAAGGCCGCCGGGCGCGCGCCGAAGGAAACCGATGACGCGCTCTGGCAGCGGTTCCGTGCCGCTCAGGACAAGTTCTTCGCCGCCCGGTCGGCGGTGTTCGCCGAGCGGGACAACGAGTTCGCGGCCAACGCCACGCGCAAGGAGGAGCTGCTCGCCGAGGCGGAGAAGATCGACCCGGCGGCCAACCTCGACGCGGCGAAGGCCCAGCTGCGGCGCATCCAGGAACAGTGGGACGAGATCGGCAAGGTCCCGCGAGAGCGCATCCGTGAGCTGGACGGGCGCCTCAAGGCGGTGCAGGACCGGATCCGCGAGGTCGAGGACAGCCGCTGGCGGCGCACCGACCCGGAGGCGCAGGCGCGCGTGGACCAGTTCCGCGAGCGAGTCGCGCAGTTCGAGTCACAGGCCGCGAAGGCCCGCGCCGCGGGTGACGAGCGACGCGCCCGCAAGGCGGAGGAGCAGGCCGCGCAGTGGCGTGAGTGGATGCAGGCCGCCGAACGCGCCGTCGCCGACCGCTGACCGAACCCTCCGCTCGCCCGTCACGACCCGGGTGGGCGGAGGGGAACAAAGGCGCCGCGCCAAGACCCGCCCACGCCACCGAAGTGCTCTGCGCGATCGCCCCGTGAGCGCAGTGAACCCTTCGGGTCCGGGCTTTACCCTCACGCGGTTCCCTTGAGCTGGTCGTTGAGCAGCCCGGCCAGCGCGTTCACCACGCGCAGCGTGGGGACCTCGGCGCCGGTGAGATCGGCCAGTTCGACCACCGCGGTGAGGATCGCGTCCAGTTCTAGTTGCTTGCCCTTTTCCAGGTCCTGGAGCATGGACGTCTTGTGCTCACCGGTCCGCTCCGCCCCGGCGAGACGCCGTTCGATGGACACCGCGGGCCGCACGCCCAGCCGTTCCGCGACGTCGAGGGTCTCCCGCATCATCTGCATGACCAGGCCGCGGGTGCCCGGGTGCCGGCAGATCCCCAGCATGGTGGCCCGGGTGAGCGCGCTGATCGGGTTGAACGCGATGTTGCCCATCAGCTTGGTCCAGATGTCCTGCCGCAGCTCGGGTTCCACCGGGCACTTGAGCCCGCCCGCGATCATGGCCTCGGAGAACTCCGTGCAGCGCGCGGAAATGCTGCCGTCCGGCTCGCCGATGGACAGCCGGGTGCCCTCCAGATGCCGGATCTCACCGGGCGCGCAGATCTCGGTCGCGGCGTAGACCACGCACCCGATGGCCCGGTCCACGGGCAGCGCCGCGCTGACCGCACCACCGGGGTCGACGGCTTCCACCCGCCTGTCTTCGTACGGGCCGGGCAGCTTGTGGAAGTACCACCACGGAATCCCGTTCTGGGCCGCGATGATGGACGTGCGCTCGTGCAGCAGGGGCCGCACGAGTGGCCCGGCCGAGGCGTACTGGTTCGCCTTCAGCCCGAGGAACACGTGATCGACCGGGCCGATCTCGCGCGGATCGTCCGTGGCGTTCGGCCGGGCCGTGAAGTCCCCGCGGGGGCTGTGGACCCGCACGCCGGCCCGGCGGACGGCTTCCAGATGCGGACCGCGCGCGATGAGGTGGACCTCGGCTCCCGCCGGGCAGAGGCTGGCGCCGACATACGAGCCGATGGCACCGGCACCGAGAACTGCGACCTTCACGGTGTCTCCCGTCGTCCGCTGAATTGTATGCAATATACGATATGTTGACGGCAATATCCGGATCAACCCTGGACAAGCGACCTGATCAAGGCAACGATGGAGCCCATATCGTATGCAGTATTCGGTAGTCACATCGGTGTGAGGAGTTGACGACGCAGATGGCAGGCGACGGCGAACCCGAACTCATCTCCGGCGGGCATCTGGTGGCCAAGGCGCTCAAGGCGGAGGGGGTCGAAGTCATCTTCACCCTGTGCGGCGGCCACATCATCGACATCTATGACGGCTGCGTGGACGAAGGCATCGACGTGGTGGACGTGCGCCACGAGCAGGTCGCGGCGCACGCGGCCGACGGTTACGCGAGGATCACCGGACGGCCCGGCTGCGCGGTGGTCACCGCCGGGCCAGGCACCACCGACGCGGTCACGGGTGTGGCGAACGCGCTACGCGCGGAAAGCCCGATGCTGCTGATCGGCGGCCAGGGCGCGCTCAGCCAGCACAAGATGGGCTCACTGCAGGACCTGCCGCATGTCGACATGATGGCGCCGATCACCAAGTTCGCCGCGACCGTGCCGAGCACCGAGCGGTGCGCGGACCTGGTCTCCATGGCGTTTCGCGAGTGCTATCTCGGCGCGCCCGGCCCGTCGTTCCTGGAGATTCCGCGGGACGTGCTCGACGCCAAGGTGGCCCTGGATAAGGCGCGCATTCCGAAGGCAGGGGCCTATCGCGCGTCGACCCGCAGCGCCGGCGACCCCGAGGCGATCGAGAAGCTCGCAGATCTGGTGGTACGGGCCGAAAAACCGTGCATCCTGCTCGGCAGTCAGGTATGGACCACGCGGGGCACGGATGCGGCGCTCGAGTTCGTCCGCACCCTCAACGTGCCGGCGTTCATGAACGGCGCCGGGCGCGGCACGCTGCCGCCCGGCGATCCGCACCACCTGCAGTTGGCCCGGCGTTACGCGTTTTCCAACGCGGATCTGATCATCATCGTGGGCACGCCGTTCGACTTCCGCATGGGGTACGGGAAACGGCTGTCCAACACCGCGACGGTCGTGCAGATCGACCTCGACTACCGGACCGTCGGCAAGAACCGCGACATCGACCTCGGCATCGTCGGCGACGCCGGGCTCGTGCTCGCCTCGGTCACGCAGGCGGCCTCCGGCCGGGAGGACAACGGCGCGACGGGACGCAAGCAGTGGCTCGAAGAACTGCGTTCGGTGGAAACCGCCGCCTACGAGAAGCGCCTGCCGCGCCAGCATTCCGACGCGAACCCGATCGACCCCTACCGGCTGGTCCACGAGATCAACGAGTTCCTCACCCCGGACTCGATCTACATCGGCGACGGCGGCGACATCGTGACCTTCTCCGGCCAGGTGATCCAGCCCAAGGCACCGGGCCACTGGATGGACCCCGGTCCGTTGGGGACACTCGGCGTCGGCGTGCCGTTCGTGATGGCGGCCAAGTACGCCCGGCCGGACTCCGAAGTGGTCGCACTCTTCGGCGACGGCGCGTTCAGCCTGACCGGCTGGGACTTCGAGACGCTGGTGCGGTTCAACCTGCCGTTCGTGGGGATCGTCGGCAACAACTCGTCGATGAACCAGATCCGCTACGGCCAGATCCAGAAGTACGGCGCGGACCGCGGCCGTGTCGGCAACACTCTCGGCAACGTGCCTTACGACCAGTTCGCGAAGATGCTCGGCGGCTACGGCGAAGAGGTCCGCGACCCCGCCGACATCGGGCCCGCGCTCCAGCGCGCGCGTGAGTCCGGAAAGCCCGCTCTGATCAACGTTTGGGTCGACCCGGACGTGTACGCGCCGGGAACCATGAACCAGACCATGTACAAGTAGGAGGCTGCCGTGGGTAAGGCGTTGGAAGGCGTACGCGTCCTGGACATGACACATGTCCAATCAGGACCGTCCTGCACGCAGATCCTGGCCTGGCTGGGCGCGGACGTGGTCAAGCTGGAGTCACCAAGCGGCGACATCACCCGCAAGCAGCTACGCGATCTGCCTGATGTGGACAGTCTCTACTTCACGATGCTCAACTGCAACAAGCGGAGCATCACGCTGAACATGAAATCGGACGAGGGAAAGCGGATCTTCACCGAACTGCTCCCCCGCTTCGACATCCTGGCGGAGAACTTCGGTCCCGGCGCCGTGGACCGGATGGGCTTCACCTGGGACCGCCTGCGTGAGATCAACCCCAGGCTGATCTACGCCTCCATCAAGGGTTTCGGCGAAGGTCCCTACACCGACTTCAAGGCATACGAGGTCGTCGCGCAGGCCATGGGCGGCTCGATGAGCACGACCGGGTTCGACGACGGGCCGCCGCTGGCGACCGGGGCGCAGATCGGCGACTCCGGCACCGGAATCCACACCGTGGCCGGGATTCTCGCCGCGCTGTACCAGCGGGAACACACCGGGCGCGGCCAGCGGGTCACCGTCGCCATGCAGCATGCCGTGCTGAACCTCTGCCGCGTCAAGCTGCGCGACCAGCAGCGGCTGACGCACGGGCCGCTCAAGGAGTACCCGAACAAGGAGTTCGGCGACACGGTCCCCCGGTCCGGCAACGCATCCGGCGGTGGTCAACCGGGCTGGGCGGTGCGGTGCGCGCCCGGCGGGCCGAACGACTACATCTACGTGATCGTGCAGCCGGTCGGCTGGGGGCCGATCGCCCGGTTGATCGGCCGTCCCGAACTCGCCGAGGACCCGGAGTGGGCGACCCCGGAGGCGCGGCTGGACAAGCTGGACAAGATGTTCCAGCTGATCGAGGAGTGGAGCATCGGGCACGGCAAGTGGGAGGTGCTCGCCAAGCTCACCGAACACAACATCCCCTGCGGCCCGATCCTGTCCACCAAGGAGATCATCGAGGACTCCTCCCTGGTGGCCAACGAGATGGTGGTCCGCGTGGACCATCCCGAACGGGGCGAGTTCAGCACGGTCGGCTGCCCGATCAAGCTGTCCGACTCGCCGGTCGACGTGCAGCGTTCCCCCTTGCTGGGCGAGCACAACGAGGAAGTGTACGTGCGCGAGCTCGGGCTGGACTCCGATCTCGCGGCTCTGAAGGCGAAGGGGGTCATCTGATGGACAAGGCGGCGGTTCGCAACGTCCTCGACAAGGTGCGCGCGGAAGGGCGGGACGCCCTCACCGCGCCCGAGGGCAAGCGGGTGTGCGACGCCTACGGTATTCCGACGCCGCGTGAGGGTCTGGCGACCACGGCGGACGAGGCCGCGGCGCTGGCCGGGGAGATCGGCGGCCCGGTCGCGTGCAAGATCGTCTCCCCGGGCATCCTGCACAAGACGGAGGCGGGCGGAGTGATCGTCGGCGTCGAGGGCGCCGACGCCGTGCGTGACGCCTTCGACAAGATCATCGCCAACGCCAAGGCCTACGACGCTTCCGCCGAGGTGGTCGGCGTCCAGATCCAGCAGATGCTCTCCGGCGGGCACGAGGTCATCGTCGGGGCCACGACCGACCCGACCTTCGGCAAGGTGGTCGCGTTCGGGCTCGGCGGCGTGCTGGTCGAGGTGCTCAAGGACGTCACGTTCCGGCTGGCACCGGTCGGGACGGCCGAGGCGCGGTCCATGATCGAGGGCATCAGGGCGGCCGAGGTGCTGCGCGGGGTGCGCGGCGCCGAGGCGGTGGACTTCGACGCGCTCGCCGGCGTGATCCACCGTGTGTCCACTTTGGTCACCGACTTCCCGGAGATCCGGGAGTTCGACCTGAACCCGGTGTTCGCCACCGCGACCGGGGCGAGGGCGGCCGACGTCCGGATCCTGGTGCACACCGGGGAGGTGACCGAGCCGGTCCGGCCCCCGCGCGAGGAGATCCTGCGGGTGATGGACCGGATGATGAACCCGCGTGCGGTCGCCGTCATCGGCGCCTCCGACCAGGAGGGCAAGATCGGCAACTCGGTGATGAAGAACCTGATCAACGGCGGCTACGCCGGGAAGATCTACCCGATCAACCCTAAGGCGGACGAGATTCTCGGGCGCACGGCGTATCCGGCGATCGGCGACGTCCCGGGCGACGTCGACGTGGCGGTGTTCGCGATACCGGCCAAGTTCGTGCCCTCGGCGCTGGCGGAATGCGGCCGGAAGGGGGTTCCGGCCGCGGTCCTCATCCCGTCCGGGTTCGCCGAGACCGGCAACCACGAGCTCCAGGAGGAGATCGTCGCGATCGGCCGCCGGCACGGGGTCCGCCTGCTGGGCCCGAACATCTACGGCTACTACTACACACCGCAGCGTCTGTGCGCGACGTTCTGCACACCGTACGACGTGCGCGGCGGGGTGGCGCTGACCTCGCAAAGCGGCGGCATCGGGATGGCCATCCTCGGGTTCAGCCGGACCACGAAGATGGGTGTCTCGGCGATCGTCGGCCTCGGCAACAAGTCCGATGTGGACGAGGACGACCTGCTGACCTTCTTCGAGCAGGACGACAACACCCAGTGTGTCGCGATGCACCTGGAGGATCTCAAGGACGGCCGCGCCTTCGTCGAAGCCGCGCAGCGGATGACGAAGAAGAAGCCGGTGATCGTCCTGAAGGCGGGGCGGACCGCCCTGGGCGCGCGGGCCGCCGGTTCGCACACCGGGGCGCTGGCCGGGGACGACCAGGTCTACGACGACATCCTGCGGCAGGCGGGTGTGGTGCGCGCACCCGGCCTCAACGAGATGCTCGAGTACGCGCGGTCGTTGCCGCTGCTGCCCGCTCCGAAGGGCGAGAACGTGGTGATCATCACCGGGGCCGGTGGCTCCGGGGTGTTGCTGTCGGACGCCTGTGTCGACAATGGACTGTCGCTGATGGATATTCCGCCGGATCTCGACGAGGCGTTCCGGCGGTTCATCCCGCCGTTCGGTGCGGCCGGCAACCCGATCGACATCACCGGGGGCGAGCCGCCGTCGACGTACGAGGCGACGATCCGGCTGGGCCTGGAGGACCCCCGCATTCACGCGCTGATCCTGGGCTACTGGCACACGATCGTCACGCCGCCCATGGTGTTCGCCGAGGTCACCGCGCGCGCGGTGGACCAGGCCAGGGCGAAGGGAATCGACAAGCCGGTGGTCGCCTCGCTCGCCGGAGATACGGAGGTGGAGAAGGCCTGCGAATACCTGTTCGACCACGGCATCGTGGCCTACCCGTACACCACGGAGAAGCCCGTCGCGGTACTCGGCGCGAAGTACCGGTGGGCCCGCGCGGCCGGCCTGCTGACCTAAAACAACTTCCTAGCAGCGAAAAAGCACGAACTCGCTACGGGGTGAAACTCACAGCGGACAACGAAGTCACCGAGTTCGGGAGAAGCTCAGATGAGCACTGCTACCACGAAATACCGGGAGATAACTGATCAAAACGGACGTGTTTACCGGATAGGCGAGTCGCCCCACGACCTCATGGGGCGCTCGCGTTCCTGGATGGTCTGGCTGCCGTGGGTGGCGATGATGGCGGTCAGCGTGTTCGAATACGGCTGGGGTGCCGCGGAGGAAACACTCGAGAAGGCGCACGGCTGGAGCCTGACCAACGCCTTCTGGCTGGCCAGCATCTGGGCGGTGTTCCAGGCCGGCGTGGCGTTCCCGGCCGGAAGGCTCCGCGAGAAGGGCATCGTCTCGGCGCGGACCGCGATGGTGGCCGGCGCGATATTCAGCGGCATCGGCTATTTCAGCATCGCGCACAGTGGAAATCTCGTTGTCGCCTTCATCGGGTATTCGGTGTTCGGCGGCACCGGCGCCGGCCTGGTCTACGCCACCTGCATCAACATGGTCGGTAAGTGGTATCCGGAAAAGCGGGGTGCCAGGACGGGTTTCGTCAACGGCGGTTTCGCCTACGGCACGGTGCCGTTCATCTTCGTGTTCAGCTACCTGTTCCACGAGAGCAACCTCACCCTGGTCCTCGACCTGATCGGCCTGTACATGCTGGTGGTCGTCGCGATCTGCGGGGTGCTGTTCCGGGATCCGCCGAAGAACTGGTGGCCGGCGGAGGTCGACCCGATCGCCTGGACCAGCGGCCAGGGCGGCGGGCAGGCGGCCAGGCGGCTGGCCAAGAACCCGCCCGCGGTGCGGCAGTTCACGCCGAAGGAAGCGATCAGGACCGGCATGCTCCCGTTGATGTGGGTGTGCCTGGTGATCATCGGCGGCGTTTCGCTGTTCGGCATCAACTTCCAGGTGCCGTTCGCGAAGGCCAGCGGGTTCGGCCCGTTCGTCGTCGCCTCCTCGGCGGGCATCCTGTCGGTGGTCAACGGGACGGGCCGCGCGCTCACCGGCTGGCTCTCCGACCACATCGGACGCCGGCAGACCCTGACGCTGGTGCTGCTGATCGCCGCGATCGGCCAGTTCGGCGTGCTCTACGCCGGCAACGCCGAGATCCTGTGGTTGTTCATGATCTTCGCGTTCATCAACGGGTTCGGCAGCGGCGCGTTCTACCCACTGTTCGCCGCGCTCGTGCCCGACTATTTCGGCGAGAACTACAACGCGTCGAACTACGGTCTGGTCTACAGCGCCAAGCTGATCGGTGGCATCGGCGGTGGCGGTCTCGCCGCTGCCGTGGTGGTCGCGTGGGGTTACACCGGCGCCTACGTTCTGGCCGGCTGCATCGCACTGCTGGCCGCGGGCATGACGCTGTTCCTCCGTCAGCCGGGGCGTGGCCAGGTGCGGATGTCACCGCTGACTGCGTCCAGCACCGACGCCGGGGTCGCGCCGTCGACGTGAAACCGGGGATCGGGTGTCTTACCGCGTCGCTACCGCGGCAAGACACCCGGTCACGGGAGGGTCAGCGCTTGTACTGCTCGTGGTAGACCTGCCGGGTCCGTTCGGTGTGCTGGGCCATGATCTTGGCGGCCAGTTCGGCGTCACCCGCGGCGATCGCCTTGATCAGCTCGGCGTGCTCGTTCCACGCGTCGTGGCCGCGCGGCTTGGCGATCGGCCGGTAGTACCACTGGACTCGGCGTTCGACGAGATCGATGTGCTCGGCGAGCACGATATTGCCGGACAGCCTGGTGATCTCCGCGTGCAACGCGGAATTCGCCCGCACCATGTCTTCGGCGTTCTCCGCGGCCAGTGCGTCCAGGCCGGCCTGCTGGAGCTCCCAGAGCCGCTTGACGTCCTCCTCCGTGGCGCCCGCGGCGGCCAGCCGGGCGGAATGGGTCTCCAGTACGGCCCGGACGGACAGGAGCTGGTCGGCCTCTTCCTCGGTGGGCGTGTGCACGAACGCGCCCTGGCCGGGGCGCAGGTCGACCCAGCCGTCGGTTTGCAGGCGCTGCAACGCCTCACGGACCGGCTGGCGGCTGACGCCGAGGTACTCGGCCAGCTCGTTTTCCACCAGGTGCCGTCCGGGTTCCAGGGTGCCGTTGACGATCAGTTCGATGATCGCGTCGTACACTGCCTGCCGCAGCGGAGCCGGTCGCTGCACCCGGCGCGCGGCAGCCGGGGTCAGCGCATTACGTGCGCCACGGCTGGTCGGCGCGGGAAACGGGGCTCGCTGGGTCACCAGCCACTCCTTGTCCAGAGCATCGCTTTCTCACCAACACTGTCCACTTTGCTCCGCCTAGCATACAGGCTTCCGTATGCAAAAACCTCACCTGGCGAGGTGAGCTTCATCAGGCGAGGAGGCGGGGACGGCCGGGCTGCCGGAGAGAACGGAGGAGGATCGCGGCGAACAGCGCGAGCCCCGCGGTCACCAGGAATCCGGCAACCGCACTGAAATAGGCGGCGAAGAGCGCGCCGATGAGGCCACCCGCGGCCTTGGCGCCGTAGAACAGACCGAAGTTCGGCAGACCGAGGCGCTCGCCGAAATGGCTTTCCACCAACGAAGGCAGCAGCGCGTAGCACGCCCCGGAGGCCGCTCCGGCAAGGCATGCACCGGCGAAGAGCACGGCCGGGTCCCGGTCTCCGGCGAGCAACACCAGTTGTGCCACTCCGCCGACCGCCAACGCGGTACGCAGGATCGCGCGACGGCCGAACCGGGCACCCGCCCACCCGGCGGCGCCGCGGGCGAGCCCGCTGGCGAAGGCGAGCGCTCCCATCGCGGCCAGGCCGGCACCGCGCGCGAACACGGCGAGATAGGCGAGGTCGAACAGGCTCACTGCGGCCGCACAGGCCACGACGGTGTACAGCGTCCGTGCTTGGCGGCATCGCACGACCTCTGCCACCGAGTACCGCCGGATCGCTGGGCGGTTGCGGCGCAGACTCGGGTTCACCGTCTTGTCCAGCGCCCACTCCCGCGGGTCGATGTGACCGGGCCACCAGTCCTCCGGCGGGTCGCGCAGCACCACCGCGCTCGCCCCGGCGAGCACCAGCACCGCCAGCCCGGCGACCACGCCCGCCGTGGCGGGGTGGGAAACTCCGCCCGCCACCACCAGAATCGGGATCGAGCCATAGGCGAACGCGCCGCTCACCACGGCGGTTCGCGCGGGCTGCTCGGGATACCACCGCGAGACCACGCTCAGGCACGTGCCGTAGATCAGTCCAGCGCCGATGCCGCCCAGCACCGCATGGTTGACCATGACCACCGTGAAGCTGCCGGTACCACCCAGCGTGAGCAGCCCGGACGCGCACAGCACGGCACCGGCGGCGAGCGTGAAGGCGGGCGCAAGCCGCAACCGTGCGCGCGCCCGCGCGACGGGGTAAAGCGCCGCGCTCTGGCATACCGTCCACACCGCCAGCACCCAGCACCCCTGCTGCCAGCTCCAGCCGTGTGCGGAGACGAAAGACGGGAGCAGGGCACCGTAGCCGTACTGGCCGGCTCCGGCCGCCAGCATCGCAACCCAGGCGGCCCACCGCATCCAGCCGCGCGAACGTCCGAGCAGCTCCCGGTCGCTCTCCCCGACGCGATATCGCCTGCCGTAGAAGTCGCGGACGTCCCGGCGCGTCGCAATCATTCCGGACATACTCACCTCCTGCATACAGTATGTTGTATGCCTAATGGAGGTAACGACCAGAACGCCGAGAGGAGACTTTTCGATAACTTTGTGATCTGCGGCACTGCTCAGTAATTGGGGCAGCTTGTCGCCCGCCTTCGGTCGAGCGTGCGCTGAATGCATGGAAACGCTGGACGCCCAAGACGCCCCGGCCGGCTCGGTTCAGCTGCGCGACCAGGCGGTGCGCATCCAGTTCGCGGCCAGCACGATCGTGGCGATCAACGCGATGATCAGGCCGATGCCCGGCCCCGTGCCAGGCGTGTTCGTGGCGCTGGACGACTGCTGCGACCACACCGCGAGCAGACCGTCCACCGAGGCGAACCAGCCACCCATCGCGCACACCCAGGTCAGCCACCAGCGCCGGGTCGACAGCGCGAGCACCGAGGCCCCCACGCCGAACACGCTGGAGGTGGTGGCGAACAGCTGCGGTACGGCCCCACCCTGACCGAAGAGCACCTGCCAGCCGGTGTGCGGCCCCACCCAGGGCAGCAACTGACCGACCAGCAGCACGAACACCAGCACCGAGATCACGAAGCCCCGGCGGCCGATGTCGACCGTGCGGGCGGCCTTCGACACCACCTCGTCCACATCCGCGGCCAGGCGGGTCAGGTCGGTCCCGTCACCGTTCGTCGAGTGCTCGCTCATCGCTTTCCTCTTCCCACGCGAGTAAGGCACCGTGGTCGCCCTGATTGCCGCGCCTCAACACGCTGCTCGCGCCGCCTGCTGCTGCATTCCGGCCGCTCACGCATCACATCCGTGCGTTGCCGGAAGCGCCGGCGGGGCACCGAAGGCGGGCAGGCCCAGGCTGACCCCGTCGGTCTTCGGTCGCCGCCCGGCTTCCACATTGTCCCCCGCCCCGGTGCGCCGGTGCGACACCAGGTCCCCGTCGGCCACCAGGTGATGCGGGGCGCCGTAGGTGATCACGGCCTCCACGACGTCGCCCGGGCGCACGGACGTCCGTACAGCCGACCCGGTGGGCGTGAAGTGCACCAGCCGGCCGTCGCGGGCGCGCCCGCTCATCCGGTGCGTCTCCGCGTCCTTGCGGCCTTCGCCCGTGGCCACCAGCAGTTCGACCTTGCGGCCGACGAGCTTGCGGTTCTCCTGCCAGGCAATGTCGTTCTGCAGGTCGACCAGCCGGTCGTAACGCTCCTGCACGACCTGCTTGGGCACCTGGCCGTCCATCTCGGCGGCCGGGGTGCCGGGACGTTTGGAGTACTGGAAGGTGAACGCGCTGGAGAACCGGGCCTGGCGCACCACGTCGAGGGTCGCCTCGAAGTCCTCCTCCGTCTCCCCCGGGAAGCCCACGATGATGTCGGTGGTGATGGCCGCCTCCGGCATCGCCGCCCGCACCTTGTCCAGAATGGACAGGAAGCGGGCGGACCGGTAGGAGCGGCGCATCTCGCGAAGCACCCGGTCGGAACCCGACTGCAGCGGCATGTGCAGCTGCGGGCACACGTTGGGAGTCTCGGCCATCGCCTCGATCACGTCGTCGGTGAACGCGGCCGGGTGGGGTGAGGTGAACCGCACCCGCTCCAGGCCGTCGACCGAGCCGCACGCGCGCAGCAGCTTGCCGAAGGCCAGCCGGTCACCGAACTCCACGCCGTAGGAGTTCACGTTCTGGCCCAGCAGGGTCACCTCGAGCACGCCCTCGGCCACCAGCGCCTCGACCTCGGCCAGGATCTCACCGGGCCGGCGGTCACGTTCCTTGCCCCGCAAGGAAGGCACGATGCAGAACGTGCAGGTGTTGTTGCAGCCCACCGAGATCGACACCCAGCCCGAGTAGGCCGAGTCGCGGCGAGCGGGCAGCGTGGACGGGAAGGTTTCCAGCGACTCGAGGATCTCCACCTCGGCCTCGGCGTTGTGCCGGGCGCGTTCCAGCAGCACCGGCAGCGCACCGAGGTTGTGGGTGCCGAACACGACGTCCACCCACGGCGCGCGCTTGACGATGTCGCCACGGTCCTTCTGCGCGAGGCAGCCGCCGACCGCGATCTGCATACCGGGGTTGGCCTCCTTGACCGGGCGCAGGTGGCCGAGGGTGCCGTAGAGCTTGTTGTCCGCGTTCTCCCGCACGGCGCAGGTGTTGAACACGACGACGTCCGGCGTGCTGCCTTCGCCCGCCGGCAGGTAACCCGCCTCCTCCAGCTGTCCCGCGAGCCGTTCGGAGTCGTGCACGTTCATCTGGCAGCCGAAGGTGCGGATCTGGAAGGTTTTGTGAACCCTGTCCTCGCTCATCACGAACAAGGGTAGACCAGCAAAAGCCCCGACCCAGACCTGGACGTCAACCACCGCAGCCCGACGATCACGGCGTTTGGCCGTCTACCGGCGACACCCACGGATCGAGGACGGCAATACCGGTGTCGGCAAAATCCTTCACATTGCGCGTTGCCACGTCCGCGCCGTGGAGACGACAGATCGCGGCGATCTGGGCGTCAGCCACGCTGATCGGCCGGCCTTGGCGTTCACGAGAGACAACGATCTCCGCGTACACCACGGCCGCGTCTGGCGTGAAGGCAAGGACCCGGCCGGCGAAGTCCTCTTCGAGTAGTCCTCGCGCTCTGGACGCCAGGACATTCTTGCGGTCTCCCTCCGGCAGCCGAGCTATGCCATACAGCAACTCCGCCGCGGTGATCGCGGTGAGAAAAACGTGCTCGGCCGGATAACGGTCGACCCAGGCCAGGACATTCCGATCGACCTCCCGACGCATCAGTTCAGACACGACGTTCGTGTCGAGCACGATCATTCAGGAAGCTCCGCGGCTCGTGGGGCCTCGGAGCGAGACGGGATAGGCACGGACACGTCGTCGACATCGCTGAATCGCTGGTGGATACGGCTGCCGATACCCGCGGTGGATGCCGACCCAGTGAGCGCGGCTCTCAGGATCTCCCGAACCTCAGCCTCCATGGACTGACCGTGCCGGGCAGCGCGAACGCGCAGTTCTGCCTTCAACCTGTCGTCGAAGTCGCGAATCGTCAAGGTCGCCATGATCCATCACCTCCACCTCTGCATGCAATGCAGTCAATGCTAGCACGGCAGCATCTATCGAGGCAGCCCGCAGCGGATGGCCGGCGCATCGAGTCGTTAGAGTGACGCGCGACTCGGCGGCGAGGCAGATGACACCTCGATTTCGGTTGGTCCCTTTCGTGGGTATCCAGGCCGGTTTGGGTGTTAGATCGCCGGGTGAACCGCGGGTGATGGAGGCTAGATGACCACAACGACGTCGGCACCGCCCATGATCAGGGCGACGGGCGTGAACAAGTTCTTCGGCGAGCTGCACGTACTAAAGGACATCAACCTCGAGGTGCCACGCGGTCAGGTCGTCGTGGTGCTGGGCCCGTCCGGCTCCGGCAAGTCCACCCTGTGCCGGGCGATCAACCGGCTGGAACCGATCAGCTCCGGCGAGATCGCCGTCGACGGCAAGCCGCTGCCCGCCGAGGGCAAGGCACTGGCCGCCCTGCGCGCCGACGTCGGCATGGTCTTCCAGTCGTTCAACCTGTTCGCCCACAAGACGATCCTGGAGAACGTGACGCTGGCCCCGCAGAAGGTCCGCAAGGTCCCGGCCGAAGAGGCCCGCAAGACCGCAACGGAGCTGCTGGAGCGCGTCGGGATCGCCAACCAGGCAGAGAAATACCCGGCCCAGCTCTCCGGCGGGCAGCAGCAGCGGGCCGCGATCGCCCGCGCGCTGGCCATGCGGCCGAAGGTGATGCTCTTCGACGAGCCGACTTCGGCCCTCGACCCGGAGATGGTCCAGGAGGTGCTGGACACCATGACCGGGCTCGCCGCGGAAGGGATGACCATGCTCGTGGTCACGCACGAGATGGGTTTCGCCCGCCGCGCCGCGGACCGGGTGGTGTTCATGGCCGACGGCGAGATCGTCGAGGATGCCGCCCCGGACGAGTTCTTCACCGCACCGAAATCGGAGCGCGCGAAGGACTTCCTCGGCAAGATCTTGACCCACTAGTTCATCGAGAAATGGGAGTTGTTCATGAGAATCCGCACCCTGGCAGCCGGGCTGCTGGTCGGCGCCCTGGCACTGACAGCCTGCGGAAAGGCGGGCTCGCCCACCGGCGACGCCCAGCAGGGCGGTGATGGCGGGGCGGCCCAGTCGCTCACCTACCCGGTGGCGCAGAACGTCGATGTAGCGGGCTCGGCCACGTTCACCAAGATCAAGAGCAACGGCCTGACCATCGGGGTCAAGGACGACCAGCCAGGCCTCGGCCTGAAGGACCCGACGACCGGCAAGTACACCGGCTTCGACGTGGAGATCGCGAAGATGATCGCCGCGGGTCTCGGCGTCGACGAAAGCAAGATCACCTTCAAGACGGTCGACTCGGGTGCGCGCGAGGCCGCGATCGCCAACGGCGACGTCGACTACTACGTCGGCACCTACACCATCAACGACAAGCGCAAGCAGCAGGTCTCCTTCGCCGGCCCGTACTTCCAGGCCGGTCAGGACCTGCTGGTGCGCAAGGACGACACCTCGATCACCGGGCCGGAGACGCTCAAGGGCAAGAAGGTCTGCTCGGTGACCGGGTCCACGCCCATCCAGCGGGTGCGCGACCAGGGCCTGACGGAGCCGAACAACATCGTCGAGTTCCAGAAGTACTCGCAGTGCGTGGAGAAGCTGGCCACCAAGGAGGTCGACGCGCTCACCACGGACGACGCGATCCTCAAGGGTTACGCCGCCCAGGAGCCGGACACGCTGAAGGTCGTCGGCAAGACGTTCTCGCAGGAGCCCTACGGCATCGGCCTGAACAAGGACGACTCGGCGCTGCGCAACAAGATCGACGACCTGCTCCAGGCCGCCCTTGACGACGGGACCTGGCAGAAGATCTACGACGCCACCCTCGGCAAGTCCGGTTCCGCCGCGACGAAGCCGACCATCCAGCGGTACTGACCCGGTTCGGGGCCGGCGGGCGTGATCACGCCCGCCGGCCCCTGTATTTCCCCTGTATCCCTCTGCGGGGAGAGTGCGAATGAATGTCCTACTCGACAACCTGGACCTCTACGGTCCGTTCTTCCTCACCACGATCGAGCTCTTCCTGCTCGCCGGCGTGGCGAGCCTGATCTTCGGCACCTTCCTGGCCATGCTGCGGGTGAGCCCGGTGCCGGTGTTCCGCGTAGTCGGCACCGTGTACGTGACGATCGTGCGTAACACCCCGCTGACTCTGGTGTTCGCCTTCCTGGTGTTCGCCTACCCGCTGCTCGAGATCCTTCAGCTCAGCTACTTCACCGCCGCCGTGGTTTCGCTGACGCTCTACACGTCGGCGTTCATCTGCGAGGTCGTGCGGTCCGGGATCAACACGGTGCCGGTCGGCCAGGCCGAAGCGGCCCGTGCCCTCGGGTTGAACTTCACCCAGGTGATCGGCCAGATCGTGCTGCCGCAGGCGGTGCGCTCGGTGGTGCCGCCGCTGATGAGCACGCTGATCGCGTTGCTGAAGAACACCACCATCGCAGCCGGTTTCTCCGTGGCCGAGGCCGGCGCGATCCGCCAGTACCTGTCCGAGCGTGGCTACAACCAGCTGGTCGGGCTGCTGTGGGTGGCGCTCGGTTTCATCATCGTGGTCACGATCCTTTCGCTGCTGCAGCGCAGCCTGGAGAAGCGCTGGAAGGTGGCTCGATGAGCAACGTGCTGTTCGACAT
Source organism: Amycolatopsis taiwanensis DSM 45107 (assembly GCF_000519205.1). Lineage (GTDB taxonomy): Bacteria > Actinomycetota > Actinomycetes > Mycobacteriales > Pseudonocardiaceae > Amycolatopsis_E > Amycolatopsis_E taiwanensis. Next base: position 62,986 of record NZ_JAFB01000019.1, read on the forward strand.
TCCCGGGCCGCGGGCCCGGGTCCGGTACCGGCTGTTCGCGGTGCTCGGCGTCGTTGTGGTCCTTGCGCTCGTCGCCTACGTCGTCTACCGCTTCTACGACAGCGGCCAGTTCGCCGGGAGGAAGTGGGAGTGGCTGCAGTACGCCCAGGTCCAGACCGACCTGGCGAACGCCCTGCTGGCCACGCTGGAGGCCTTCGCCCTGGGCGCCGTGCTGGCGCTGGTGTTCGGCGCGCTGTTCGCCGCCGGGCGGCTGTCCGACCGCGCCTGGCTGCGCGGCGTTTCGACCGCGGTGGTCGAGTTCTTCCGCGCCATCCCGCTGCTGATCCTGATGTTCCTGTTCTTCTACGGCGGTCCCGCGATCGGCATCTCGATGTCGCCGTTCCTCGCCGTCGTGCTGGGGCTCACCCTGTACAACGGCTCGGTGCTGGCCGAGGTGTTCCGGGCGGGCATCCTCGCGCTGCCCAGGGGCCAGCAGGAAGCGGCGTACGCGCTGGGCATGCGCAAGACGCAGGTGATGTTCCTCGTCCTGATCCCGCAGGCGGTACGGTCGATGCTCCCGACCATCGTCAGCCAGCTGGTGGTGTTGCTGAAGGACACCGCGCTCGGCTTCCTGGTGACCTACCAGGAGCTGCTGTACTACGCGCGTTTCATCGGCTCGCAAGGACTGTTCGGACGGCCGATCGTGTCGTCGACGATCGTGATCGCGGCGATGTACATCACGCTGTGCCTGCTGCTCACCGCCCTCGCGCACTTCCTGGAACGGCGGCAGCGCCGGTCCAAGAAGCGCCTGGACGTCGACCGTAAGGTCGGCGAGGCCGCCCTGGAGGCGGAGGTCGTCTGAGAGATGGGCGTGTCCCCGCCAGTACTGGCGGGGACTCCAAGCCCGGCCGCATCAGCGACGCCGACGGTGGAACCGGGGCCAATGCGCCTTTCGGCGAACGCGCTGCGGAAGACGGTGGTGGAAAACGACCGTCACTTACGGCGGAACAGCTTCGAGCCGAGCCAGACGATCGGGTCATAGCGCTTGTCGACGACCCGTTCCTTCATCGGAATCAGTGCGTTGTCGGTGATGTGGATGCCCTCGGGACACACCTCGGTGCAGCACTTGGTGATGTTGCAGAAACCGAGACCGTGCTCGGATTGTGCGGCATCACGCCGGTCGGCCACGTCGAGTGGATGCATCTCCAGTTCAGCGATCCGCATAAGGTACCGCGGGCCCGCGAAGTTCTGCTTGTTCTCCTCGTGATCACGCACCACGTGGCAGGTGTTCTGGCACAGGAAGCATTCGATGCACTTGCGGAACTCCTGGGAGCGTTCCACGTCCACCTGCTGCATCCGGTACTCGCCGGGCTCGAGACCGGCCGGTGGCGTGAACGACGGGATCTCGCGGGCCTTGGTGTAGTTGAACGACACGTCGGTGACCAGGTCCCGGATCACCGGGAAGGTCCGCATCGGCGTGACCGTGACGACCTCGTCCTCGCCGAAGGTCGACATCCGGGTCATGCACATCAGCCGCGGCCGTCCGTTGATCTCCGCCGAGCACGACCCGCACTTGCCGGCCTTGCAGTTCCAGCGCACGGCCAGGTCCGGCGCCTGCGTCGCCTGCAGCCGGTGGATGATGTCGAGGACGACCTCGCCCTCGTTCACCTCGACCGTGTAGTCGCGCAACTCGCCGGAATCGGCGTCGCCGCGCCACACCCGGAAGTTCGCCTTGTAACTCACGCTTGCCTCCAGTGCTCCGCGAGACACCCTCCCCGGCTGCGGCGGAAAAGCGTGCCGCAGCGGGGGCCCAACGTGGCCGGCGCGCACGAGCAGGCGCCACGATGGTCACTCATGCCTGCCTCCCCGGGTGCCCGGCGAGTTCCTCGCCCGTGTAGTACTTCTCGAGTTCGTTGAGTTCGAACAGTTCGAGCAGATCCTCACGCATCGGCTTCTGGTCCTCCGGCGTCACGGTGACGTCCTCACCGTCCACGGTGCACACCAGAAGCCTGTTACGCCAATGCGAATCCATTTGCGGGTGGTCGTCGCGGGTGTGGCCGCCCCGGCTTTCCGTACGCATCAGTGCCGCCCGTGCCACGCACTCGCTGACCACCAGCATGTTCCGCAGGTCGAGTGCCAGGTGCCAACCGGGGTTGAACTGCCGGTGCCCCTCGACCGTCACGTTGCGCATCCGCTTCTTGAGCTCTGCGAGCTTCTCCAGCGCCCGCTCCATCTCCTCGGCCTTGCGGATGATGCCGACCAGGTCGTTCATCGTTTGCTGCAGTTCGCTGTGCAGGGTGTAGGGATTCTCCTCGACCCCGTCGGAAGGCGGGTCGAACGGAACCAGCGCCGCCCGCGCCGCGGCGTCCACATCGGACTGCGACACCGCCGGCCGCCGGTCGAGCGATTCCAGATAAGATGCCGCGCCCAGACCGGCCCGCCGGCCGAACACCAGCAGGTCCGACAGCGAGTTGCCGCCGAGCCGGTTGGACCCGTGCATCCCGCCCGAGCACTCACCGGCCGCGAACAGGCCGGGCACCGTGGCGGACCCGGTGTCCGGATCGACCTCGATGCCACCCATCACGTAATGGCAGGTCGGCCCGACCTCCATCGGCTCGGCGGTGATGTCCACGTCGGCCAGTTCCTTGAACTGGTGGTACATCGACGGCAGGCGTTTCTTGATCTCCTCGGCGGTGAGCCTGCTCGCGATGTCCAGGAACACCCCGCCGTGCGGCGAGCCACGACCCGCCTTGACCTCCGCGTTGATCGCGCGCGCGACCTCGTCCCGCGGTAGCAGGTCCGGGGTGCGCCGGTTCTTCTCCTGGTCGGTGTACCAGCGGTCGGCTTCGTCCTCGCTTTCGGCGTACTGCCCCTTGAACACGTCTGGGACGTAGGAAAACATGAACCGCTTGCCCTCGGAGTTCTTGAGCACCCCGCCGTCGCCACGCACGCCCTCGGTGACCAGGATGCCCTTCACGCTCGGCGGCCAGACCATCCCGGTCGGGTGGAACTGCACGAACTCCATGTTGATCAGCGTGGCACCGGCCCGCAGCGCCAGCGCGTGCCCGTCACCGGTGTACTCCCACGAGTTGGAGGTCACCTTGAACGACTTGCCGATGCCGCCGGTCGCCATCACCACGGCCGGTGTCTCGAACAGGACGAACCTGCCGCTCTCACGCCAGTACCCGAACGCGCCGGCGATCCGGCGCTGCCCGCCGGAATCCTCCGTCAACAGCTCGGTGATCGTGCATTCGGCGAAGACCTTCAGCTTCGCCTCGTAGTCGCCGTATTTCCGGAAGTCCTCCTGCTGCAGCGAAACGATCTTCTGCTGCATGGTGCGGATCAGCTCCAGGCCGGTCCGGTCGCCGACGTGCGCCAGGCGGGGATAGGTGTGGCCGCCGAAGTTACGCTGGCTGATCCGCCCGTCCGGGGTGCGGTCGAACAGCGCGCCGTAGGTCTCCAGCTCCCAGACCCGCTCCGGGGCCTCCTTGGCGTGCAGTTCGGCCATCCGCCAGTTGTTGAGGAACTTCCCGCCACGCATGGTGTCGCGGAAATGCACCTGCCAGTTGTCGTTGGCGTTGACGTTGCCCATCGACGCGGCGCAGCCGCCCTCGGCCATGACCGTGTGCGCCTTGCCGAACAGCGACTTGCACACCACCGCGACCGACAGGCCCCGCTGCCTGGCTTCGATGACCGCACGGAGTCCGGCGCCCCCGGCACCGATCACCACGACGTCGTAGTTGTGCCGTTCTACCTCGGTCATCCAGCTGTCACCTTCAATTGTCTCGTCAATTCACGAAACGCGGATCGGGGAACACGCCGCTCGATACCAGCATCACATACAGGTCGGTGAGGACCAGTGTGCCGAGGGTGATCCAGGCGAGCAGCATGTGCCGGTTGTTGAGTTTCGTGATCTGTGTCCACATCCAGTACCGCACCGGATGCCGGGAGAAATGCTTGAGCCGACCGCCGGTGATGTGCCGGCAGGAATGGCAGGACAGCGTGTACGCCCAGAGCATGATCACGTTGCCGAGCAGGATGAGGTTGCCCAGGCCGAACCCGAAGCCGCCCGTCCTGCCATGGAAGGCCACGATCGCGTCGTAGGTGTTGATCACCGAGACGATCGCGGCCACATAGAAGAAATAGCGGTGCACGTTCTGCACGATCAGCGGCAGCCGCGTTTCCCCGGTGTATTTCGCATGCGGTTCGGCGACGGCGCAGGCCGGCGGCGAGAACCACACGGAACGGTAATAAGCCTTCCGGTAGTAGTAGCAGGTGATCCGGAAGCCCAGTAGGAACGGCAACGCGATGAACCCCAGCGGGATGAAACCGGGCAGGTCGCCGATCGGCGTGCCGAAATGACTCGACCCGGGCACGCAGGAGGTCGAAATGCAGGGTGAGTAGAACGGCGTCAGGTAGTGGTATTCGGGGACCCAGTACGCGGTCCGGACGAACGCCCGGACCCCCGCGTAGATGACGAAGGCCGACAGGCCCACGACGGTGAGCACCGGCTGCAGCCACCAGCGGTCGGTGCGGAGAGTCCGGGCGTCGATGCGCGCGCGGCCGGCGGCCCCGACACCGTTACCGGTGTCGTCCGCGGCCGGCGAGGTCGCTGGGGCGCTCACCGAAGGTCACGGCGGTAGCCACCGACACCTTCGTCATCTGCTCCACGCCAGAGCAGCGGGTCATACGGCTTGTCGGGGATCTTCACAATGTCCGAGCGATCGACCGGCGTGGGTTGCGTCGGGATCGGCTCGAAGTCGCCTGCGTCGATGTCCAGCCGATCGACGTCGTTGGCGAGCCTGCGCACCGCGGACTGGTCGCCGTAACGGGACCGCAGCGCGCCTACGCAGCGTCGCAGCTGACCGATGGTCCGGCGAAGCTCCGCGAGTTCGGCGTTGGTGGACATCGCGCACCTCCACGTGTTCGTCGGCTAGGGCCCTCACTAGGGACTCTGCCGCTTCTTGGTGTGGTGTGACAAGTAGCACACGCCAGGATGTTGTCGTGATCGAGGTCACCTTTAACGGCATTCTTAATCGATTCTGCCGAGGTCGGCTCCGGCGATTAGTGTGCTCAGCGTCACGACCGGCGCCAGTGCCGTCGTCGTACGCCCTGAGCCGACGCGGTAAACCATGCTGGTTCCGGAGTGCGCCCCCGACTTCGTGAGGAGTTGATCGTGCAGCACGAGTTGCTGGATCTGTCTCCGGTGATTCCGGTCGTCGTGCTCGACGACGCGACCGACGCGGTGCCCGTCGCGCGCGCCCTGCGAGCGGGCGGGATCGGAGTCATCGAGCTGACGCTACGCACGCCGGCCGCCCTCGACGCGATCCGGCGGGTCTCGGCGGAGGTACCGGACATCGTGGTCGGTGCCGGCACGGTCACCACCCCCGGCCAGGCGAAACAAGCCGCCGACGCGGGCGCTTCCTTCCTGGTGACGCCCGGGTCCACCGACCGGGTGCTGGACGCCTGTTTCGACACCGGCCTGCCGTTCCTGCCCGGTGCCGGCACCGTCTCCGAGGCGATGCGGCTCGCCGAGCGTGGACTCACCGCGCTCAAGTTCTTCCCCGCCGAAGCCGCCGGCGGCCTCGCCTACCTCAAGGCGGTCGCCGGACCGCTGCCGCAGCTGCGGTTCTGCCCGACCGGCGGCATCACGCCGGAGAATGCCCCGAGCTACCTCGCCCTGCCCACGGTCGGCTGCGTCGGCGGTTCCTGGCTGACGCCCGGGGACGCGTTGTCCGCCGGGGACTTCGCGCGTGTGGAGTCTCTCGCACGGCAGGCGGCCGCACTCGCCTGACCGTGGCGGCGGCAGCCGACCAGCCGCGAAGGTCGGCAGGCTCCGCCCGGACACACTATGCTCTGGCTCACGGGCGCCCAGCCCCTTCACGGCAGTCGTGGGCAGGGAGACCATCGTGCGATGGGACTGGTTCACCGATCCCGGCTACTGGGCTTCCCGGCTTGCCTTCCAGCGGATGCTCGCCGCGATCTACCTGGTCGCCTTCCTGGTCGCAGCGAACCAGTTCCGCGCGCTGATCGGTGCGGACGGCTTGCTACCGGTGCCCAGGTTCGTTCGCCGCGTGCCGTTTCGCCGGTCGCCGAGCGTGTTCCACCTGCACTACTCGGACCGCTTCTTCGCTGCAGTCACCTACACCGGAGCCGCCGTGTCGGCCGCGCTGATGTTCGGCGCGTTCGACTCGACGCCGGTGTGGGCGGGGATGCTTGCTTGGGCGGTGCCCTGGGTGCTCTATGAGTCGATCGTCAACGTCGGCCAGGCCTGGTACGGGTTCGGCTGGGAAACCCTCCTGCTGGAGGCCGGTTTCCTGGCGATCTTCCTGGGGCCCGCGAACACCGCGCCGCCGACTCTGGTGCTGTGGTTGCTGCTGTGGCTGCTGTTCCGGGTCGAGTTCGGCGCCGGCTTGATCAAGATGCGTGGGGACGCGTGCTGGCGCGACCTCACCTGCCTGTACTACCACCACGAGACCCAGCCGATGCCCGGCCCGTTGAGCTGGTACTTCCATCACCTCCCGAAGCCGCTGCACAAGATCGAGGCAGTGGCGAGCCACTTCACGCAGTTGGTCCTGCCGTTCGTGTTGTTCGCCCCGCAACCGGCCGCGAGCATCGCCGCCGCATGCATGATCGTGACCCAGTGCTGGTTGGTGGCCAGCGGGAACTTCTCCTGGCTCAACTTCCTCACCATCACGCTCGCGGTGTCCGCTTTGGACACTTCGGTGCTGCGGATCCAGCCACCACCGCTCGCCGAGCTCCCGAGTTGGCATCGTGGGCTGGTCATCGCGGTGACCGCGCTGATCGTGATCCTCAGCTACCGGCCCGCACGCAACCTGGTGTCACGACGGCAACTGATGAACTTCAGCTTCGACCGCCTCCATCTGGTGAACACCTACGGCGCTTTCGGTGCGGTCACGAAGATCCGGCACGAAGTGATCATCGAGGGCATCGATGACCCCGAACCGGCTCCGCAGACCGTGTGGCGTGAATACGAGTTCAAGGGCAAGCCCGGTGACCCCACCCGCCGGCCCCCGCAGGTGGCCCCGTACCACCTACGGCTCGATTGGATGATGTGGTTCGTTTCCCTTTCTCCCCGGTATGGGCAGTCGTGGCTCCCGGCCCTGGCCGAGAAGCTGCTGAAGGCCGATCGCAAGACGCTCAAGCTGCTCCGCCGCGATCCCTTCGACGGGGCGCGGCCCACGTTCGTGCGCGCCCGGATCTTCCGCTACCGCTTCACGACCCGGCAGGAACGGCGGGAAACCGGCGCCTGGTGGGTGCGCGAGCCGGTGGGCATGGTGCTCAGAACGGGCAGGCTCGGTGTGGACGGAACCGTGCAGCCTGTCCGCGACAGCTGAACGGCAGTGCGAACGAGATTTCGTTCAGTCCGTAGGAACGTCGTCGTCCAGGAGGGTCGCGTCGGCGCCCGCGTTCTTTAGTTCGTCACGGACGACGGCGTAGGCGAGGCCCTGCGGGTACCCCTTGCGGGCGAGGGTGCCGAGCAGCCGCCGGGTGGCGGCCTGCTCGTCAAGCCCCGTCATGGACCTCAACCGCTTGCGTACGAGTTCCCGGGCACGCTGCTCCTCGGTTTCCCGGTCGATCTCCCCCGCCGCCCGTGCGGCGACCTCACCGTCGACCCCCTTGCGCTTCAGTTCCGCGACCAGGGCAGTCCTGGCCAGCCCCTGATGGGTGTGACGTGAGCGCACCCACTGCTCGGCGAAGGCGCCATCGTCCACCAGCTTCGCGTCATCCAGCTTGCCGAGCAGGGTTTCCCGGAGCTCCTCGTCGAATCCCTTGCGGCGCAACGCCTGCCGAAGTTCTTCCTTGGTGCGCGGGCGGGCGGCCAACAGGTCGAAGCAGATCTCCTTGGCTTTCTTCCAGGCCTCGTCCGGAGAGAGCTCCGCGGGATCAACTTTCGCCACGGTCGTTACCACCGAACAATCTGTTCATGCTCGTTCCTTCGCGAGTTTGCGCGCGACCGCGACCGGGTCGACAGGGCGCTGCCGACGAACTCCGGTCACGTCGTCTTCAACGCCGCCCTGGCTCCCCGCCGGCAAGGGGGTCTGGGGGCTTGCCCCCAGCCGGGGTGTGGGGGCCGAGCCCCCACAAGACACAGCCCTGGCGGCGGCGCGCTCTGCGGTCGCTCTTGCCGGCCGCGACTTGACACAAAGGGGGTCATGCACCCTCCATGCGGCACCGGCCGATCAGAAGTCGACCGGGGCCGGGGTGCCCTCCTCGGCGTCCAGTTGCGCTCCGATGCCGAGCTTTTCCTTGATCCGCTTCTCGATCTCGTTGGCGATGTCGGGGTTTTCGCGCAGGAACCTCCGCGCATTCTCCTTGCCCTGGCCGAGCTGATCGCCCTCGTAGGTGTACCAGGCGCCGGACTTACGCAGGATGCCCTGGTCCACACCCATGTCGATCAGTGAACCCTCGCGGGACACACCCTGGCCGTAGAGAATGTCGAACTCGGCCTGCTTGAACGGTGGCGCGACCTTGTTCTTCACCACCTTGACCCGGGTGCGGTTACCGACCGCATCCCCACTGTCCTTGAGCGTCTCGATCCGCCGGACGTCCAGCCGGACCGAGGCGTAGAACTTCAGCGCCTTGCCACCGGTCGTCGTCTCCGGGCTTCCGAACATCACGCCGACCTTCTCGCGCAACTGGTTGATGAAGATCGCGGTGGTGCCGGAGTTGCTGAGCGCGCCGGTGATCTTGCGCAGCGCCTGGCTCATCAGGCGGGCCTGCAGACCCACGTGCGAGTCACCCATCTCGCCCTCGATCTCGGCCCGGGGCACCAGGGCCGCGACCGAGTCGATCACGAGGATGTCCAGCGCGCCGGAGCGGATCAGCATGTCCGCGATCTCCAGCGCCTGTTCACCGGTGTCCGGCTGGGAGACCAGCAGCGCGTCGGTGTCCACACCGAGCGCCTTGGCGTACTCCGGGTCGAGCGCGTGCTCGGCATCGATGAAGGCCGCGATGCCGCCCGCCTTCTGCGCGCTCGCCACGGCGTGCAGGGCGACGGTGGTCTTACCGGAGGACTCCGGTCCGTAGATCTCGACAATGCGGCCACGCGGGTAGCCGCCGATGCCGAGGGCGATGTCGAGGGCGATGGCTCCGGTCGGGATGACCGCGATCGGCGCGCGGCCCTCGTCGCCGAGCCGCATCACCGAGCCTTTGCCGTGCTGCTTTTCGATCTGGGCCAGGGCAAGCTCGAGGGCCTTGTCCCGGTCGGGTGCTGCGGGCATGAAATCCACCTCGCTGGTCAGAGCCTGTAGGGCTGGTTACCGGTCTTGAGCTGTCGGCCCGACGCTACGGGCGGGGTACGACAATTCCGGACGCCTCCGGCGGCCGGCCCGGGATCGCCGACACCCACACCATAGACGAACACGTGTTCGAGGCAAGTAGTGACACGCCTTTGCGGCAAGATTTTTCCGCCCCGGCTACCGGCGCTCGGCGGGCACGTCGAAGGCCACGCAGACCTCCCGCCAGATCTCCTTCGCCGGGATTCCCGCCGCCAGCGCCTGGTCGACGGTGCGGCCGCCCAGCCCGCTGAGCACGTGGTCCTTGGCCAGTACCTCGGCCCGGCCGGGGCCGAACTCCTCGGCCATCAACCTGCGGAAAACGGTGATACGCATCGAGGACAAGACTAGCCGCCGCACGCTCCGGACCCGGTGGGCCACCCGTTGCGACGGCGGGCCCACCACGACCCACGTACCGTGAAGGCATGTTCGCCCAAGAAGTGCCGGCCTGGGGTTCCACGGCGCTCACCGTGGTCTCCATCGCGGTACTGGTTTCCGCGCTGGTGGTGGCGCTGCGGGCGCTGTGGAACTTCCGCAACCGGAAGTAACCGCCCGCCCGGCCGGCCGGCCGGCCGGATGGCCTGCTCGACGCGGCCGGAAGGCTGGCCTGCGCCCGGTTGCCGCCGACGGCCGGTCGGCCGGGGCGCAGGCGGTCACTCGCGGAAATGTCGGTGGGCGGGTTCATGATGGTGGACGTGAACGATTCGCTGGCGTTGTTCTCCCCCGCCACCCGGAACTGGTTCTCCGGGGCCTTCGCCGCGCCCACCGCCGCCCAGTCGGGCGCCTGGGCGGCGGCGCAGGCGGGCGAGCACGCGCTGGTGGTGGCCCCGACCGGGTCCGGAAAGACCCTCGCGGCCTTCCTCTGGGCGCTCGACCGGCTGGCGGTCGAGCCGCCGCCGGCGGCTCCGGGGCAGCGCTGCCGGGTCCTGTACGTGTCGCCGTTGAAGGCGCTCGCGGTGGACGTCCAGCGCAACCTGCGCGCACCGCTGGCCGGGATCTCGCAGGCCGCGCGCCGGCTCGGCGACGCTCCTCCGGAGATCAGCGTGGGCATGCGCACCGGAGACACGCCGGCGGCGGAGCGGCGTTCGTTCGGTCGCACGCCGCCCGACATCCTGGTCACCACTCCGGAGTCGCTGTTCCTCATCCTCACCTCGTCGGCGCGGGAGTCGCTGCGGGGCGTGGAGACGGTGATCGTCGACGAGGTGCACGCGGTCGCGGGCACCAAGCGCGGGGCGCACCTGGCGCTGTCGCTGGAGCGGCTGGACGCCTTGCTACCCAAGCCCGCGCAACGCATCGGGCTGTCGGCCACCGTCCGGCCGGTCGACGAGGTGAGCGCGTTCCTCGGCGGCGGGCGGCCGGTGCGGGTGGTGCAGCCGGACCCGCTGAAGACGATCGAGGTCCGGGTCGAGGTCCCGGTCGCGGACATGGGAAACCTCGACAGCCCCGGCCAGCCGCCGGAACCGCCTTCGTTCGGCGGGGCCGGTACGCAGGAGGAGGTCCCCGGATCGGAGGTGCCGCGCCCGTCGATCTGGCCGTCGGTGGAACAACGGGTGCTGGAGCTCATCCGTGAGCACCGCTCGACGATCGTGTTCGCGAATTCGCGGCGGCTGACCGAACGGCTGACCGCGCGGCTCAACGAGCTTGCCGCCGAACAGGACGGGGCCGGGCCGGACCCGGACGGGACCGGGCGCCCACAACGGTTCCCGGCCGAAGCGATCGGGGAGTCCGGACTCACCACCGGCATGGTGGCCACGATCGCCAAGGCGCACCACGGGTCGATGTCGCGTGACCAGCGCACGCACGTGGAGGAGGAGCTGAAGTCGGGCCGACTTCCGTGCGTGGTCGCCACCTCCTCGCTGGAACTGGGCATCGACATGGGCGCGGTGGATCTGGTGATCCAGATCGAGGCGCCGCCGACGGTGGCCTCCGGCCTGCAGCGGGTGGGCCGGGCCGGGCACCACGTGGGCGCGGTGTCGACCGGCGTGCTGTTCCCGAAGTTCCGCGGCGATCTCGTCTCCTGCGCCGTGGTGTCGGAGCGCATGACCTCGGGCGCGATCGAGGCCGTGCGCTATCCGCGCAATCCGCTGGACGTGCTGGCGCAGCACATCGTCTCGATGGTCGCGGTCGAGTCGTGGACGGTGACCGACCTGGCCACCACGGTCCGGCGGGCGGCGCCGTTCACCGCGCTGCCGGACGATGCCCTGCTCGCCGTGCTGGACATGCTCGCGGGCCGGTATCCGAGCGAGGAGTTCGGCGAGCTCCGTCCGCGGATCACCTGGGACCGGGTGAGCGGGCAGTTGCACGGGCGTCCCGGGGCACAGCGGCTCGCGGTCACCTCCGGCGGCACCATCCCCGACCGTGGCCTGTTCACCGTGATGACCCCGGGCGAGGGCGGCAGGCCCGGCTCCCGGGTGGGCGAGCTGGACGAGGAGATGGTCTACGAGTCCCGGGTCGGCGACACCATCCTGCTCGGCACCTCCTCCTGGCGGGTTACCGACATCACCCAGGACAGGGTGATCGTGGTACCGGCGCCTGGCGAGCCGGCCAGGATGCCGTTCTGGAAGGGGGATGCGCCCGGCCGGCCACTCGAACTCGGCCGCGCGCTCGGCGCGTTCGTGCGCGAACTGTCCACATCGGACGAAGCCGCGGCCAGGGAGCGCGCGGCGGCGGCCGGGCTCGACGAGCGCGCTTGCGACAACCTGCTCGGATACCTGGCCGAGCAGCGGACGGCGACCCGGCATGTCCCCAACGACCGCACCGTGCTGCTGGAGCGGTTCCGGGACGAGCTCGGGGACTGGCGGATCGTGCTGCACTCGCAGTTCGGCGCGCAGGTGAACGCGCCGTGGGCACTGGCGATCGCGGCACGGCTGCGCGAAAACCGCGGGGTGGACGCGCAGGTCATGCATTCCGACGACGGGATCGTGCTGCGCCTGCCCGACGCGCTCGAGGCCGACGGGACCGAGGTGACCATCGGGGCCGAGGACATGGTGCTCGACCCGGAGGAGGTCGAGCAGCTGATCGTCGCCGAGGTGGGCGGCTCGGCGTTGTTCGCCGCTCGGTTCCGGGAATGCGCGGCGCGTTCGCTGCTCCTGCCGCGGCGAGATCCGCGGCGGCGCACACCGCTGTGGCAGCAACGGCAACGCGCCTCCCAGCTGCTGGCCGTTGCGGCGAAGTACGAACGGTTCCCGGTCGTGCTGGAGGCGATGCGGGAATGTCTGCAGGACGTCTACGACGTGGGCGGCCTGCGTGAGCTGATGAGCGACGTGCGGGCCAGGCGGGTCCGGGTCGTCGAGGTCCAGACGCAGTCGGCGTCACCGTTCGCACGCAGCCTGATGTTCGGCTACATCGGGATGTTCCTCTACGAGACCGACGCGCCGCTGGCCGAGCGGCGGGCGGCGGCGCTGGCCCTGGATTCGACGCTGCTGGCCGAACTGCTGGGCACCGAAGCGATCCGGGAGCTGCTGGACGCCGAGGTGGTGGCGGAGGTCGAGCGTTCGCTGCAGCGGTTGGACCCGGACCGGCATGCCCGCGGAGTCGAGGACGCCGCGGACCTGTTCCGGTTCCTGGGCGATCTTTCCGACGCCGAAGCCTCGGCGCGCGGCATCCGTCCCGAGTGGGTGTCGGAGCTGACCGCCGCACGGCGCGTGATCCGGGTGCGGATCGCGGGCCAGGACCGGACCATCGCGATCGAGGACGCGGGCCGCGTTCGGGACGCGCTCGGGGTCGCCCTGCCGATCGGCGTGCCCGAGGCGTTCACCGAACCGGTCGGCGATCCGCTCGGCGACCTGCTGGCCCGCTACGCACGAACCCGGGGCCCGTTCCCGGCGCGACAGGCCGCCGAGCGGTTCGGCCTCGGCACCGCGGTGGTGGCCGGGGTGCTGGACCGGCTGGCCTCGGACGGGCGTCTGGTGCGCGGCGAGCTGAGCCCGGTGGGCCATCCCGACGTGCACGGGGTGGGCACGGAGTACTGCGACGCGGCGGTGCTGCGTCGCCTTCGCCGTGCGTCGCTGGCCCGGCTCCGGGCGGAGGTGGAGCCCGTGGAGCCGGCCGCGTTGGGCCGGTTCCTGCCGTCCTGGCACGGTGTTGGCAGCGTCTTGTGGGGGTTCAACCCCCACACCCCGACTGGGGGCAAGCCCCCAGACCCCCTTCGGATGCGTACCGCCCCCACGGCGGACGATGTGCTCTCGGTCGTGGAGCAGTTGGCCGGCGCGCCGCTACCGGCCAGCGCGGTGGAGTCGCTGATCCTGCCGAGCAGGTTGCCCGGTTACTACCCGGCGCTGCTCGACGAGCTCACCGTCGCGGGTGAGGTCACCTGGGCCGGTTGCGGTGCCCTGGCCGGTGGAGACGGCTGGTTGGCACTCGCCCCCGCCGACGTCGCGGACCTGTTGCTGCCCGATGTAGACGAGCAGGCGCCGGAGGACCCACTGCACCGGGCGATCCTGTCGACCCTGGATGGCGGCGCGCTGTTCTTCCGCCAGTTGGTCGACCGGGTTTCGCCCCTGGTCGACCAGCCCCTGGTCGATAGCGACGTGGTGGCTGCCCTGTGGGATCTCGTCTGGGCCGGCCAGGTCACCGGCGACACGCTGGGGCCGGTACGCGCGGTGGTTTCCGGGCGCGGCGCGACGCACAAGCCTCGCCAGTCCACGCCGCGTAGCCGCTATGCGCGGATGCGCGCCGGACGCCCGGCCATGCCCTCCCGCACCGGGCCGCCCACGGTGGCGGGCCGGTGGGCGCTGGTCCCACCGCGTGAACCGGACCCGACTCGTCGCACGCACGCCCGTACCGAGGCGTTCCTCGAACGGCACGGCGTGCTCACCCGGGGCGCGCTGGAAACCGAGCGGGTGACGGGTGGATTTTCCGGAATCTACAAGGTTCTTCGCGGCATGGAGGATTCCGGCCAGGTGATCCGGGGCTACGTCGTCGAGGGTCTGGGCGCCGCGCAGTTCGCGGCGCGTGGTGCCGTGGACCGGCTGCGCGCACTGTCCGATCCGGGCGGCTCCCGGCGAACGAACGAGGCGATCGTCCTCGCGGCCACCGATCCCGCGCAGCCCTACGGCGCCGCGCTGCCCTGGCCCGCGCCGGCCGGGGAAACCAGGCACCGCCCGGCGCGCAAGGCCGGGGCGCTGGTGGTGCTCGTGGACGGGGTTCCCGCGATCTACGTCGAGCGCGGCGGGCGATCGCTGCTGTCGTTCACCGACGAGGAACCGACACTGCGTGCGGCGGCGCAGGCGCTGTCCCGCGCGGTCCACGACGGCTGGCTCGGCCAGCTCGCCGTGCAGCGGGCCGACGGCGAACTGGCCCTGACCTCCGCGCTCGCCGACATCCTGCGCGAGGCCGGTTTCCGAGCCACGCCGAAGGGCCTTCGCCTCCGCGCCTGACCGCCCGAGGGGAAAGCTCAGCACCCGCACCACGCCGTAAACTCGTCGCGGCAGAGAGGACAAGATTCATGGCGATGCGGGAACTGCGGTACTTCGGTGATCCGGTGCTGAAAACGGTCTGCGACCCGGTGACCCGGTTCGACAAGGGCACCAAGTCACTGGTGACCGACCTTCTCGACACGGTACGGCCCGATGGCCGCGCCGGGCTGGCGGCACCGCAGATCGGTGTCGGCCTCCGCGTGTTCAGCTACGACGTGGAGGGCCAGTTCGGCTACGTCATCAACCCTGAGATCGTCGAGCTTTCCGCGGCCACGCACGAAATCGGCGAGGGCTGCCTCTCGGTGCCCGAACTATGGTTCCCCACCGTCCGGGCCGAGCACGCGGTGGTGCGCGGCGTCGACCTGCGCAACGAACCCGTTGTGGTGGAAGGAAAAGATGTGCTTGCCCAATGCCTGCAGCACGAGACCGACCATCTTGACGGCCTGCTCTACCTGGACCGGCTGACCAAGGACCGCAAACGGCAGGCCATGGGGCAGATGCGGGAAAAGGCCTGGTTCCGGCGAGCGTAGAGCTTCCGGTACGGCCGCTCTCCCACCACCGCCGTCGTCCATCCGTATCGGCCACATCACCGAAGGCTGCTCGTCCCGCCGAGGCGCCGACAGCGCGGCAATCGTGTCGGAACAACGAACCGGTGATTTCGCCTACGCGAGCAGGAACTCGTTGCCTTCGGGGTCCAGGAGGTGCCCGGCACCGGCGATCCGCGCCCCAAGCTCGCGCAACCGGTCCGGTTCTTCGCCGGCGACCTCCAGCCGCAGCCGGTCCGGACCCGTCCTGGGCTCCGCGGTGCGCAAGAATTCCAGCCACGGGCCGCCTCCGCCGGCCGCCCGTAGGCCGACGATCACGTCTTCCCGCGCGGCGATCCGCCAGCCGGTGACCGCCGCCCAAAAGGTGGCCGCCGCGAACGGGTCCAGCGAGTCCACGACGATCGCCGCGAGGGCGCCGGTGGTGTAGTTCGGCCGCGGTTCGAGCACGCAAAACTCATTGCCCTCCGGGTCGACCATGACCTGCCACGGCACGGCGCCCTGACCGATGTCCCACTTCCGGGCACCCAACTCGACGGCGCGGGCGACTGTGGTCGCCTGGTCGTCTGGCGAAGTGCTCGCCAGATCAAGATGGATGCGGTTTTTGGCCTCCACGGTTTCGTGCTTGCTGGTGGCAACGGGTGCGAACCCCAGGTCGAGTTCGCACCCGTTGGAGGCCGGGGCCCGCGCCGTCACGCCACCGGCCGTCGTGACCTCCCAGCCCAGCAGTGCCGCCCAGAATTCCGCCAGTTCTCCCGGGCGGGTCGCATCGATCACCAGTCTCCGCAGTGCGGCCATGCCGTGAACCCTATCCACGCTGTTCACTGGTTATCCGGTAGCGCTTCCCCACGTACCGTTTCACCGAGTGGCCAGTCTCAGCAGTGCCCACAGTTGAGCGATCGCGTCCGGATCGCCGTCCCAGGTGACCGCATGGTGCCCGACCCTGCCCCACAGCCACAGATACACCGACATGGGTGAGCTGGACACGATGCTGTCCGCTTGCTCGGCTTCCGCGGCGGAGCAGTGCCAAGCGATCGTCTCGTCGGGCCCGGCTCGCGCAATCCAGGTGTGGCCCGCGGTCTGTACCGCGACCGACCTGGTCGTGGTGCCGGAGAGGCCGAGCATGGGCAGCCGCCGGCCGAACCACGCCGACAGCACCTCGTCGATCCCGTCGATCGCGATGTCCTCGGCGATCTCGGTGATGTCGACACCGGCCGCGCCCTGTACATCCGTGCGATGGATCGTCGTTTCGTGTGCCATCCGGCGGGACCAGAACCCGTAGGTCAGATCCGCCGGCCACCAGCCGGCCGCGTACTGGCCCGGATCGTGCGTGGTCAGCTCGCCGAGCAGGGCCGCCAGGCCGGTCCGCAGATACTGCTCGGTCGTCTGGCCGGGCACCGGATCGCTCTGCCAGCGCCGAGGCCGGTGGCCCTCGGTGATCCACAACCTGGCCACCCGGTAGATGCCGCCCACGTGACGGACGATCTCACCGACGGTGAATCCGGCACAGGCAGGCACCGGTGTGTCCGGCGGCGCGGCTCGCGCGGCCCCGGTGAGCAACTCGACCTCGACGCCGAGCGTCTCCAGGAACCGGCCGTGGTCGATCAAGGCCTGCCCGGACATCAGGGCGCCGTCTTTCCCCGGCCCCGCACCGCGGTCACGGCTCACCTCGCCTGCCCCGCCGGGTGGTCGTGCCCTGCTCCCGCTGAGCCGGGATGAATCCGCTCGCCCGCCCACCGTGCACCACCCGGCCGGCGATCTCCAGGAACTGCCCGGTCTGCCGGAGCAGATCGTCCGCGGCCCGGGTGGTCAGCCGGCGGGTGATCCCGGCCTGGGCCGCGGCCTGGGCGGCCGAGTTCGCGGCGAAGAACGCGGCCCATTCGCCCAGCTCCGGCGCGACCGTTTCGAGCAACACCCACACGCTGGCCGGGCGCGCCCGGCCCCGGTGCGGGCGGCCCCGGGCGGCGAGGACCGCGGCGCCGGCGCGCAGGGCGGCCAGGTACGAGGCGATGAACCTCGGCGCGGGGTCCACCGCATGCTCCGCTTCGGCGAGACCACGCCGGGCCTCGGCGAGCAGGTTCAGGGCGCTGGGTGAGGCCGGTGGTGACACCGGGAACGGCAGCGGCGGCTGTGCCGGGCCGGTACGAGATGCGATGGCAACGGACATTGCCCCTCCCTCGTTGCTGATTCGATGGCGGTGCCCCCGGACACCGAAACGCTTCCCCCGTTCCCGCGCCGGGGACACCTGCCGGCGAGCGCTCACCGACCTCGAACTTCTGTTCGAGCAAGCCCCAGCGTAGCTTCGAACACGTGTTCGTTCAAGTCCCGCGATGGGTTGATCTGCGATTTTCTTCGCCGAGCAGGTGTCCCCCCGCACAGCGTCAACCCGGATACGCCGTCGCCACCGGCCGCCGTCCGTGATCTGATATCGGGTATGAGCAGCGCTGTGTCAAGCCGCGGCTGGAAGGCCCACCACAGAGCGCGCCGCCGTCAGGCCCCGCTAGTGGGGCGGCAGGGCGCCCTTGTCGATGAAGTGTCTCTGATTCGTGAGGAGCGCCCTGTCGACACACTCGCGGTCGCGCGCAAACTCGCGGAGGAACTGGTATGAGCAGCCTCGACCACCCCGCGGTCGCCAAGGTGGCCGCCGCGCTCGCCGAGGCGGGCCAGCCCGGCGCCGCCGACGGAATCCGTATTCTGCCCGCCGAGGTGCGCACCGCGGCCCAGGCTGCCGAGGCGCTCGGCGTGCCGGTCGGCGCGATCGCCAACAGCCTGGTGTTTCGCGCCCTCTTCGGTGAAGACAGCGCGCCGCTGCTGGCGATGACCTCCGGAGCGCACCGCGCGGCGGAAGACCGCCTCGCCGAACTCGCCGGCGCCTCCGCCGTGGCGAAGGCCGATCCGAAGTTCGTCAAGGAGCACACCGGGCAGGTCATCGGCGGAGTCGCTCCGATCGGGCATCCACGACCGCTGACGACCCTGGTGGACACCGCGCTGGAAGCCTTCCCCGTCATCTGGGCGGCGGCCGGCCACGCCAAGTCGGTGTTCCCCACCACCTTCGCCGATCTGCTCGCACTGACCGGCGGGCGCGCCGCGGAGCTGGGATCATGACCGCGGTGTCTCCCCGACGCCGGAGAGCGGTCCAGTTCCACCGGCTCTCCCCGGACGAATTCCGGGCCCGCCTGCGGGAGGCGCTCGCCATCTACGTCGCGGCCATGCGCTACCCCGTGGGCACGGCCGAGCAGCGGGCCCCGATGTGGCTGACCCATGTACTCCGGGAGGGCTGGCGCTGCATCGGGGCCCTCGATGCCGACGGCACGTTGGTCGGCATCGCGTACGGCTACCGGGGCCTGCCCGGGCAGTGGTGGCACGAGCAGGTGCGGCGCGGACTGGTGCGCAGCAGCGGCGAAGAGATCGCCGCCGCCTGGCTAACCGACTACTTCGAACTCACCGAGATCCACGTCCGGCCGCAGAACCAGGGCGAGGGCATCGGCGAGGACCTGTTGCGCAGGCTGCTCGACGGGGTGCCCAACCGGCATGTGCTGCTGTCCACACCGGAGGGTCCGACCCGAGCGTGGACGCTGTACCGCCGGGTCGGCTTCGAGGACGTCCTGCGGAACTACCACTTCGCGGGCGATCCGAGACCGTTCGCGATCCTCGGCCGGTCACTGCCGTTGCCGCCCCGGCCGTGACCCCGGTGCCCGCCAGTAGCTGAGGGCGAGCGCGGCGAGCAGCAGCACGGTGCCGCTCCACCCCGCCGGCCCGAGGTTTTCACCCAGCACGAAGGCGGACAACACCGCGGCCGTCAACGGTTCGAGCAAGGTCGAAAGCGCGGTGACGACCGGGTGCGCGTGCCGGAGCCCGCGGAAGTAGGCCGCATACGCAACTCCGGTCGGCACGACGCCGAGATACAGCGCGGCCGCGAGCACGTCCGGCCGCAACGGCAGGGCCATCCCCGACCACAACGCCGCGGGCAACAGCAGCAGCCCGCCGATGAGCAGGCCGAACGCGGTGGTGGACAAGGGATCCAGGCCTTCGGCCGGCTGGCGCGACACCAGGGTCAGCGTGCCGAAGCCGACCGCGCACAGCAGTGCCAGCGCGACGCCCGCGGCGAGCCGCCAGCCGCTCGCGAGCCCCTCGGGCGACCAGGTGAGCAGGACCAGCCCCAGCACGGCGGTGACGATCGAGACGACCGTCACGGTGTCCGGCAGGTGACGTTCGCGTACCGAAGTCACCAAGGCGACAAAGACCGGAACGCTGCCGATCGTGATCATCGTCGACAGGCTCACCGAAGTGAGCGAGACCGACGCGAAATAGCTCGCCTGGTACAGGCCGAGCAGCAGCCCGGCGACCAGCAACCGCCGCACCACCGTGCTGGTCCAGACCAGTCGGCGCAGCCCGCCGGCGCAGGCGAGGAACAGGACCGTGCAGCCGCCACCGAGCAGCAACCGGTAGGCGGCGACGGGCAACGGGCTCAGTCCCGCCTTGGCGGCAAGGAGAGAACCCGACAGGCCACCGGTGCCCCACAGGAGCCCGGCAAGGACGAGCGTGATCGCTGACCGGCCGCGCGCGGGCGCGGCAAAGCGTTGGGACATAAGGAAATCGCTCCATCGTCGCATGAATGAGGTCATTCGAAACGCGAGATGAGCACGATTGGTGACCCGCCACAACACTGCACGTGGGCGGGGAGGCAGGCCGCCATCGTGGTCAACCGGCAGCCGACGAACACAGTCGCGGTCTGGCTACCCGAACACGTTCCAAACAACGCTGAATGAACGAACGACGACGCGGGGCGAAAACCGCGTCGGCCATCAGGCCGCGCAGCACTCGGGCATGCCCAAACGCATGCCGACGATGTTCGCCCCGCTCAGGAGCGAGGCGGTGGGGTGACGAACAGGATCCCGTGCATGTCTATGTCCAAAGAGGTCAGTCGAGTTGGGCGAGTTGTTCGCGCAGGGTGTCCAGGCCCATGCCGCCCATGCGCAGGGCGCGGGTGTGGAAGTCCTTGAGGTCGAAGGAATCGCCCATGCGCTGCCGCGCCTCGTCGCGCGCCTGGCGCCAGAGCCGTTCCCCGAGCTTGTACGCGGGCGCCTGGCCCGGCCAGCCCAGGTAACGGTCGATCTCGTCGCGGACGTGCGCTTCGTCGGCGACCGTGCGGGTCAGCATGAACTCCAGACCGAGCTCGGGGGTCCACCGCTCGCCCTCATGGAACCCGGTGCCGCGCGGGATTTCCAGCTCCAGGTGCATGCCGAGGTCCACGACCACGCGGCCGGCCCGGAACAGCTGGTCGGAGAGCATGCCGAGCAGGTCTCCGTCGTCTGAGAGATAGCCGAGTTCCTGCATCAGTCGCTCGGCGTACAGCGCCCAGCCTTCGGCGTGCCCGGAGGTGCCCGCCAACAGACGCTGGAAGCGGTTCAACGACTCACGCTGGTGCACCTGGGTCGCGATCTGAAGGTGATGCCCGGGCACGCCCTCGTGGTAGACAACGGTGAGCTCGCGCCAGGTGATGAACTCGTCCTTGTCCGGCGGAATCGCCCACCACATGCGGCCCGGCCGGGAGAAGTCCTCGTTGGGACCGGTGTAGTACGCGCCCACGCTGCCGCCGGGCGGGGCGATCCGGCATTCCAGCGCCATCAGCTCGTCCGGGATGTCGAAGTGGACGCCGCGCAACTCCGACAGCGCCGTGTCGGACAGCCGCTGCATCCAGCCCTCGAACTCGGCGTGGCCGCGTACCCGGTAGCGCGGATCCTCGTCCAGCACCGCCGCGGCCTCCGCGACCGAGGCGCCGGACTTGATCCGCCCGGCGACGCGGCGCATCTCGGCCTCGATGCGCGAGAACTCGGCCCAGCCCCACTCGTATGCCTCGCGGAAGTCCAGCTCGGCGCCGATGAAGTATCGCGACCACAGCCGGTAGGACTCCTCGCCCACCGCGTCCTTGACGCGGGCGAGCGGCGCGAGCTCCGCACGCAGGAACCCGGCCAGTTCGGCGTATGCCTCCTGCGCCGCGTGCGCACCCCGCTCAAGCTCGGCACGCAGCGTCTCGGGCACGGTCCGGGCGCCCGCGACCAGGGTCTGGAAGAAACCTTCACCGCCGCCAAGGCCCGCCCAGGTCTCGGCCTGCTCGGCCACCTTCTTGACCTGGCGCAACGCGGGAGCGTTGCCCGCGTTCGCGGCGGCGAGCAGCGAGGCGCGCACACCGTCGAGCGAAGCGGGCACCTTGGCCAGCCTGGTCGCGATCGTCGCCCACTGCTGTTCGGTCTCGGTGGGCATGAGGTCGAAGACCATCCGCATCTCCGCGGCCGGGCTCGCGATCGCGTTGAGCTGGGCCAGGTCCTGGCCGGCCTCGTGCAGCTCCACGGTCAGGCCGAGGCGCTCGGTGAACACCGCCTTGGCCACCCGCTCCGCGGCATCGGCCGGCTCGACCGGCCGGATGGCGTCGAGGGAACGCTGGGCCAGTGCCGCCCGTGCGGCATGGCCGTCGGGAGTGTAGTCGGTCAGCTCCTCTTCGTGACCTGCGATGCCGAATTCGGACGCGGCAACGGGATCCGCCGCGGCGAAATCGTCGACGAACTGGTCAGAGATCTGGTGCACGGAGGCCATGCGGATAATCTAACCGGCCTGGCAACGCGTTTAAGCGCGTGCCGGGACCAGGCCGAGCCGGTTGACCAGCTCGCGCGTGGCCTTGGCCCGGTTGAACGTGTAGAAATGCAGGTCCGGCACGCCCTCGGCGATCAGCCGCTCGCACAGCTCGGTGACCACGTCCAGCCCCTCGGCCCGGAACGCGCGCGGGTCGTCGGCCAGCGGTTCGAGCCGGTCGAGCAGGCGGTGCGGAGCCGGGGCGCCCGAGAGCCGGATCGTGGTACGCAACGTACGGGGCGTGGTCAACGGCATCACCCCGGGAATCAGCAGGGTGTCGCAGCCCGCGGCGGCCACCCGGTCACGCAGCCGCAGGAAATCGTCGGCCTCGAAGAACAGCTGGGCGATGGCGAAATCCGCACCCGCCTTGACCTTGCGGACCAGGTACTTGGTGTCGGTGTCCAGATCGGGCGAGCGCGGGTGCCCGTACGGGAACGCCGACACGCCGACGCAGAAGTCGCCGAGCGAGCGCACCAGGGTGACGAGTTCCTCGGCGTAGTTCAGGCCCTGTGGGTGCGGCACCCACTCGCCGTAGGGATCGCCCGGCGGGTCGCCGCGCAGCGCGAGGATGTTGCGCACCCCGACGGCGGCGTACCAACCGATGACGTTGCGCAGTTCGGCCACGGAGTGGTCGACCGCGGTCAGATGCGCCACCGGCGTCAGGGTGGTCTCGGTGGCCGCGCGCGCGATGCTGCGAATCGTGCCGTCACGGCTCGACCCGCCGGCTCCGTAGGTGATCGACATGTACGCCGGGTCGAGCGGCTCGAGCTCCCGGATGGACCGCCACAGGACCGCCTCGTCGGCCTCGTCCCGGGGCGGGAAGAACTCCACCGAGAACGCGGTGCCCGCACTGTGGAGCCGCTCTACGACAAATGTCATACGCCGCATGCTATCTACGTACGACGCCGGCCGTTCAAAACGTGAGACGGGCACCGTGGTGACGCAGTGGGCAACTACCTGGTCCAGCGAGACGCCGACGCGCGCTACAGCCGCCAACCCGAAGAAAGCAAGGGCCACGCGGGAGTCACGGTCTGGCTACCCAAATCCGATCGCGCGCACTTGGAAACACTGCCTAGGTGGCAGGCACGTCGGGGTGCTCGTGGATGGTGAGCAGCAGGTGGTCGAACTGCGTGCGCTGCTGGAGCGGACCGCCGCCGAGGTCGGTCAGGGCGGTGGTGAGCTTGTCGGCCAGGTCGCGGAGCTTGGTGTTGGTCTCCTGGGAGCGCCATTGCAGCACGGCGAACGCCTGCTCGGCGTTGATGCCGTAGACCAGCATCAGCGCGCCCTTGGCCTGCTCGATCCGGGCGCGGGCGTCGACGAGGCCGGGCAGGGTCTCGTCCAGGATCTGCCGGCGGTCGGCGGCCAGGCCGGGGCAGAGGTCGACGTAGTAGCCGACGGTGCCTATGGTCGCACCGGTGGCGTCGTGGAGACGGTCGCCGACGACCAGCACGTCGTGTTCGGTGCCGACGGTGTCGATGATGCGGTGGCGGCTGCAGAACGGGACGCCGTCGCGGACGGCGGCGGCCAGTTTGTCGGCGACGGTGTCGCGGTCGGCGGGGTGCTTGTGCGACAGCAACAGCTCGGTGGTCGGCTGCACCGTGCCCGGCTGGTAGCCGTGCAGTTCGGCGACCTCGTCGGACCACTCCCAGCGCTGGTCGGCGAAGAAGAACCGGAACCCGCCGACGGTGTGCGGGCGCCCGGCCACGACTCGGTCCAACGCCTCGGAAGGGACGTCCGTCGGGTGCTGTGCGGTATCTGCCACCAGCCTATTCTTCCCCACGACGGCAGGAGCGTCACAGTGCGTCCGGCTCTTTGCCGTGGTCGAGCAGGAATACGTCCTCCGTGCGCCGCAGAGGCGCACCCTCGATGCCCTTGACGTGGAGGTGCCGGTGTCCCGCACGAAGGCGTGTTCCCGCAAGCGTTTCGGCCGTACCGGCGCCTCAGGCGGCCACCGGCGTGAGCTCACGGGCCTCGGCCCTGGCGCCCCAGCGGCGGGCCAGCACCGCGCAGATCATCAGCTGCGCCTGGTGGAAGAGCATGAGCGGCAACACGATCAGGCCGACACTGCCCGCCGGGAACAGCACGGTCGCCATCGGCAGGCCGCTGGCCAGGCTCTTCTTCGAGCCGCAGAAGACGATCGCGATCTGGTCCTCGCGGGAGAAGCCCAGCCGGGCCGAGGCGACCTTCATCACGGCCAGCACGACCAGGAACAGCAGCACGTTCACCAGCAGCAACCCACCCAGCGAGAGCCAGCTGAGCTGGTGCCAGATCCCGGCCGTCACGCCCTCGCTGAAGGCCGTGTAGACCACGATGAGGATGGTGGTCCGGTCGGCCCGGCCGAGGACCTTCCGGTGCGCGGCGATCCACCCGCCGATCCAGCGCCGCGCGACCTGCCCGGCGAGGAACGGGACCAGCAGCTGCAGTGTGATCGAGGTGAGCGAATGCAGGGAGAACCCGGCGCCGGTGGTGTTCAGCAGCAACCCGACCAGCAGCGGGGTGAGCACGATCCCGATCAGGCTGGAGAACGACGCGCTGCAGATGGCGGCGGCGACGTTACCGCGGGCGATCGAGGTGAACGCGATCGAGGACTGCACGGTCGAGGGCAGGGTGCACAGGAAGATCACGCCGGCGGCGAGGGTCGGCGTCAGCACCGTGGGCACCAGCAGTTTGGTGGCCAGGCCGAGCAGCGGGAACACCACGAAGGTGGCGACCAGGATGGTGAGGTGCAGCCGCCAGTGCCGCAGCCCGGCCATCGCCTCCGAAGTGGACAGTCGCGCTCCATAGAGGAAGAACAGCGCACCGACACCGATCTGGCTCACGATCGACGCGACCTGGGCACCCTGGCCGCGCGCGGGCAGCAGGCAGGCGATCCCGACCACGGCGAGCAGACCGAAGATGAACGGGTCGATCTTGAGTCTGGCGAGCAGGTTTCCCCCGCGCATCAATAGGGTCCTTTCCGTGGTTCGCGGCGTCACGTCGGCGTCGCCGCGCTCTCCGGGCGAGAGACTTTCCTCTCCCGAACTGTTCACTATCGATCCTCCGCGTCACCGCGCAGATTGTGAAGTGCGATGGCCGCCATAACTGTGATCACGTTTCGTGATAGCTTGACTCAATGCTCGACCCGGTATGGCTCAAAACGTTCCTGGCAGTCGCCGAAACACGAAGCTTCACCCGCGCCGCCGATCGGCTCGGACTGCGCCAGTCCACCGTCAGCCAGCACATACGCAAGCTGGAACAGGCGACGACCCAGCAGTTGTTCGAGCGCGACACGCATTCGGTACAGCTGACCCCGGACGGTGAGGCCATGGTCGGTTTCGCCAATAATGTGATCGAAACCATAGACCGCGCTATGAGTTATTTCACAGGTGGCGAGTTACGCGGCCGGGTTCGTTTCGGCGCATCCGAGGACTTTGTCGTCGGCCCGCTGCCGGAAATCCTGCGCGGGTTTCGCGGCACCCATCCACGGGTCGATCTGGAACTGACCGTCGCGCTGTCCGGCACGCTGCACGAAAAGCTGCGCGCGGGCGAACTCGACCTCGTGCTCGGCAAGCGGAACCCCGGCGAGCATCCTGACTCTCCACTGTGGACCGACCGGCTGGTGTGGGCGGGTCGCGCCGGCGCCGGTTTGACGTGGGACGGGCCGGTCCCGCTGATCGCCTACCCGCCGCCGAGCATCACCCGGGCGCGAGCGCTGGATGTGTTGCGGCGCAACGGAAAGCAGTGGCAGATCGTGTGCACGAGCGGGAGCCTCAACGGGCTGCGCGCGGCGGCGCTCGCCGGGCTCGGGGTGACCGTGTTCGCGCGCAGCCTGATCCCGGACGGGCTGGCCGAGCTGCCGCCCGGGCACGGCCTGCCGGACCCGGGCGACGTCGAGTTCATCCTCACCGCACGGCGTCCGGCGATGCAGGGGCCGGTGCTGGCGTTGTCCGACGCCATCCGCGCCGAGGCCGGCCGGCTACAGGACGTCCACTGACCGCTCGTCGAGCAGCGCCAGCGGGGTGAGCCCGGTCAACTCGCGCACCTCCCGGCTCAGGTGCGCCTGGTCCGCGTAGCCCGCGTCGGCGGCCAGCACCCCCAGGCTCGACGGCCGGGTTTCGGCCTCGCGCAGGAACCGCTGGAAGCGGGCCACCCGGCCGACGGCCTTGGGCCCGATGCCGGTGTGCGTCAGCAGGAGCCGCCGCAGGTGCCGTTCGGTGACCTCGATCTCCCCCGCCGCGGCGGCCACCCGGGCCCCGGAGGAGAGCCGTCGCACCGCCCGGCGGACGCGGGCGTCGACCGGCCGTGGCCGCAGCGCTTCCGGGAACCGGCCCGTCCACACGGCTTCGGTCACGCGGCGGGCGTCGCGGTCGGGCAGCACGGCCGCCAGCGGCAGTGTGAGGTCCCGGATCTCTTCCCCGGGCAGGCCGAGCGCGGCGAAGAGCGCCTCGGTCCGGAAGCGCAGGCCGCGCGCGTGGGCACCGGCGGGCAACGGGTACAGCGTGACCGTCATGCTCGGGCCGACGAGGATCGTGTCGCCCCCGTCGAAGACGACGATGTCCGAACACCCGTCCGGCACCACGCGCTGCACCCGGTCCCCGCCGACGCGCTGCTCCCACCAGCACCGGACCACGTCGGTCTCGCCGGGCCATTCCCGGTAGCTGTCCGGTTGGTGCTCGTTCACCACGGTCAGGTGTTTCAAAGCGGCGGAGCACGCAGCTTGCACCGCTTCAGGTTCCGCTACCCGCACCGCCACGCAAGCCACCACAAAGAACTAGAGGCCGGCGAACAGGTCGGTCTCGGTGATGCCGGGCCCCTGGCCGGCCCGGATGAACCACTCGGTGCCGAAGCTGTACCGGAAGGCCTCGTCGGGTATGGCGAGGAAGAAGGACTGGTCGCTGATCTGGCTCGCGTGCGCCCGCATCGCCTGGCGCTTGTACGACACCCACTCGGTGACGTCCACCGCGGCGGTGATCTCCGACTCGGGTTTGCCGGTGGTCGTGACGTCGGGCAGGTCGGCACCCTCGGCGAACCGGGCGAGCCCTCGCGCCACATGGTCCCGGTTGATCGTGCTCTGGTAGACGCGGGGCGTGCCGGCCAGCTCGGCTGCGCGCATACCGACGCGGTGCACCTGGATGTGGTCGGGGTGGCCGTAGCCGCCGTTGTCGTCGTAAACGGTCAGCACGTCGGCACGTTCCTCGCGCAGGATCGCGGCGAGCTTTCCAGCCGCCTCCTCGACCGGTGCGGTCCAGAACGAACCGGGCGCATCGTTGGTCTCGGTGCCCATCATCCCCGAGTCGGTATAACCGAGGAACTCCAGCCGCTTGACGCCCAGGATGTCCGCGGCGGCCTGGGTTTCCGCCACGCGGCGCCGCCACAGCGGCTCGTCCTCGGCGAGGAAACCGTCGGGCACCTCGCCGTGCTCACCGCGAGTCGCGACGACGAGCACCACGCGGTGACCGTCTTCGAATGCCTTGCGCATCACGCCACCGCACCCGATGGACTCGTCGTCGGGGTGGGCGTGGAAAGTCACCATCGTGGCCACGGCCCGAGACTACGGGGAATCGTCACAACCCGGCCACCACCCCCCGATCGCGCCGGAAGAGCCGAGATCGGACCATATGTCCATGAGCGAGCAGGAAACGTCATCGCCGGTGAACGCGGCCGAGCGGTTCGACGCCGATCTTCCCGGTTCCGTGGAGCGAGAGCTGGTCCGGTTCCTGCACGAGGCCGCCGGACAGATCCGCATGGCCGAGCCCGGCTTCGTCTCCGGCGTCGACGCGCTCACGGACTTCGTGCTGGGCGGCGGAAAACGGCTGCGCCCGACGTTCGCGTGGTGGGCCTGGCGGGGCACCGGAGGAGATCCGGCCGAAGCCGAAGGCGTGCTGCGGGCGGTGGCCAGCCTGGAGCTGGTCCAGGCGTGTGCGCTGATCCACGACGACCTGATCGACTCCTCCGATTCGCGGCGCGGGCGCCCGACCGTGCACCGCGCCTTCGCCCGGCAGCACGACGAAAACGGCTGGCTCGGCACGCCGGAGATGTTCGGCCTGGCCGCCGCCGTGCTCATCGGCGATCTCGCGCTCGCCTGGGCCGACGACATGTTCAACACCGCCGCGTTGCCACCGGAACGCCTTGCCGCGGCGAGGCCCGCTTGGCGGGCGATGCGCACCGAGGTGCTGGCCGGTCAGTTCCTCGACGTCCGTACCCAGGCGACCGGCGACAGTTCGCCGGAGGCCGCGCTGCGGGTCAGCCGGCTCAAGACCGCCGCCTACACGGTGCAGCGCCCGCTGCATCTGGGTGCCGCGCTCGCCGGCGCGGACTCCGGCCAGACCGGCGCGCTCCGGGAGTTCGGCGACGACATCGGGGTCGCCTTCCAGCTCCGGGACGATCTCCTCGGGGTGTTCGGGGACCCGTCGGTCACCGGCAAGCCGGCCGGCGACGATCTCCGGGAAGGCAAGCGGACGCTGCTCGTCGCGTTGGGCCTGGCGCAGGCCGGTCCCCACCAGGCCGAAATCATCGCGAACGCGATCGGCAACCCCGGACTGTCCGAAGCCGAGGTCGACAAGGTGCGCACGACGCTGACCGAAGTCGGCGCGGTTGCCGCGGTGGAGCGGCGTATCGACGAACTGACCACGACGGCGCTCGCCGCGTTGCGGGCGGCGCACCTGGCGGAGCCGGCCGCCACCAGGCTCGCGGAACTGGCCGTTCGCGCGACGCAAAGGACGTCCTGAACCGATGGGACGGCGAAACGGTGTTGTGGTGGTAGGCGCGGGACTGGCCGGGCTGTCCGCGACGCTGCACCTGCTGGGCGCGGGCTTCGACGTCACGCTGTTGGAGCGCGAGGCGGGCCCCGGTGGCCGGGTGAGCCACCAGGACGGCTTCGACACCGGCGCGACCGTACTCACCATGCCCGAACTCGTCGACGAGGCGTTCGCCGCGGTGGGCGTGGCGAACCCGCTGCGGCTGCGCCGGCTGGACCCGGCCTACCGGGCGCACTTCGCCGACGGCAGCACGATCGACGTGCGGACCGGAGCCGAGGCGATGGAGGCGGAGATCCGCGCGTTCGCCGGTCCCCGTGAGGCCGCCGGCTACCGGAACCTGCGGAAGTGGCTGACCGAGCTTTACGCGGTGGAGAAGGACCATTTCATCGGCGCGAACTTCGACTCGCCGCTCGGCCTGCTCCGCCCCGAACTGCTCCGGCTCGCCGCGCTCGGCGGGTTCGACCGGCTGGACCGGCGGATCGGCCGGTTCCTCACCGACGCACGCCTGCGCCGGCTGTTCTCCTTCCAGGCGCTCTACGCCGGTCTCGATCCCCGCCGCGCCCTCGGTGCCTACGGCGTCATCCCGTACATGGACACCATCGCAGGCGTGTACTACCCCGACGGCGGGATGGGCCGGCTCCCCCAGGCGCTCGCCGACGCCGCGGAGCAGGCCGGTGCCCAGCTGAAGTTCGGCACCGAAGCCGCTTGGCTGGAGCGGGTTTCCTCCCGCGTAATGGCGGTGCGGACGCGCGCGGGCGAACGCCTCGCATGCGACGCGGTCGTGCTCGCCACCGAACTGGCCACCGCGTACCGGCTGCTCGGCAAGCGCCCCCGCCGTCCGTTTCCGCTGCGCTACTCGCCCTCGGCCGTGGTACTGCACGGCAAGGCGGCACGCGCGTGGCCGGCACTCGCACACCACACAATCTTCTTCGGCCACGCCTGGGAGGAGACCTTCACCGAGATCATCCGGAAGGGTTCGCTGATGAGCGATCCCTCGCTGCTGGTGACCCGGCCGCCGGGCGGATCCGCGGTGTCGGTGCTCGCGCCGGCGCCGAACCTGCACGCGGGCGCCATCGACTGGGCACGCATCGGCCCCGCCTACACCGGCGAACTGCTCCGCACCCTGGCCGCTCGCGGGCTCACCGGGTTCGACCGGGAGTTCGCCGTCACGGAGTTGGTCACACCGCAAGACTGGGCCGCGCGCGGGCTGGCCGCGGGCACGCCGTTCTCGCTGGCGCACACCTTCGGCCAGACCGGGCCGTTCCGCCCGCGAAACGTGGTGCGGGGCATCGAAAACGTGGCACTGGCCGGCTGCGGGACGATTCCCGGCGTCGGGATCCCGCCGGTGCTCATCTCCGGGCGTCTGGCGGCCGCCCGGATCGCCGGATCCGCCACTACACCCTTATGTCAACCCGCGGCAACCACGGTGACCACCACGCGCGCCGCCGCCAGGCCCCGCTATCGGGGCGGCGGGGCGCCATCACCGAGGACGTGACTTACTCCCCCATGGAGCGCCCCGTCGACGCGATCGCGGTCGCGCGCAGACTCGCGAAGGAACTGCCATGACGCCGGTGACGACGGGCCAGGGCGGCAGCACCCGTCTACGCTTGACGCCATGACGATCAGGCCCATCCGCATCGGAGTCCAGATACAGCCGCAGCACGCCGAGTACAAGGCGATCCGCGAAGCCGCGGCGCGGGCCGAGCAGCTCGGCGTGGACATCATCTTCAACTGGGACCATTTCTACCCGCTCTCGGGAGATCCCGACGGCCTGCACTTCGAGTGCTGGACCATGCTCGGCGCCTGGGCCGAGTCGACCTCCCGGGCCGAAATCGGCGCCCTGGTGACCTGCAACAGCTACCGCAATCCCGAACTGCTCGCCGACATGGCCCGCACCGTGGACCACATCAGTGACGGCCGGCTGGTCCTCGGCATCGGCGCCGGCTGGTTCGAAAAGGACTACGACGAGTACGGGTACGAGTTCGGCACCGCGGGCGGCCGGCTGAACGACCTGGCCGAGTCCCTGCCCCGGATCGAGACGCGGCTGGGCAAGCTGAACCCCCCGCCCACCCGGAAGATCCCGGTGCTGATCGGTGGCGGCGGCGAGAAGAAGACGCTACGGCTCGTGGCCAGGCATGCCGACATCTGGCACGGCTTCGGCGACGTGGAAACCTTCGAGCGCAAGGTGAAGATCCTCAAGGGACACTGCGCGGAGGTCGGCCGCGACTTCGCGGACATCGAGCTGTCCACCGGCGTCAACGGCGAGCCCGAGGAGCTCGGTCCCCAGCTACGCGAACGCGGCGCATCCTTGTTCACCGTCGGTGTCGGCGGCCCGGACTACGACTTCAGCGTGCTCCGCAAGTGGATCGCCTGGCGGGACGCCCAGAACTCCTGACAAGTAGCGGCAACGTAGTTCAGAACGCGAGATCAACATCCTGGGTAACGCCGAGCGACGCTGCACGGGGGCGGGGAGGCAGGCCGCCCCCGTGATCGACCGACAGGCGACAACGGAGGTCACGGCCTGGCTACCCGCACACGTTCTGAAATACAAGCAGCCAAGCCACCTTGCCGGCGCCGGCGGCAAGGTGGCTTTCTTGTCGGTGACGCCGGAGGAGCTAGAACGCCATGGCCTGGGCCCGGCGCTTGACCTCCGTGCCGTGGTTGGTACGCAACGCGTTGATGGGCGTGGCACCGGGTAACGAGTCGTCGGCCGTGTAGAGCCAGCGCAACATCTCGGTACGCGTGAAACCCGCGTCGGACAACACGGTCAACAGCCCCGCGAGGCCCTTGACCGGGGTGCCACCGGCGAGGAAGTCGGCCGGCACGAGCAGTTCGCCCGCCCTGCGGACGGCGAGCAAATGCCCGTCCCGCAACAGTTGCCGAACCTTGTTCAACGACAAGCCGAGCTCCACGCACACTTCTTTCAGGCCGAGCACGGCGACATCGGGACCGAGCACGTCATCAGCGACTGGAATCGCACTCACAGCTGACACTGTGCCACATTCCACGTCACAGATGGCAATATCGCGCTGGTGGCTTGACAAAACCTCAATCCGCGCAGGCCCGGCGCTCCGAGGCGCAGCCGGGTGGAAGGTGCCGAGTCGTTCACCACGTGCGGCGCGGTGTCCGTACCATCTGCAACCGTGACAACCACCGACACCGGTCTGGCCGGAACGCTACTGGAACGGCGTTACCGGGTCGATTCCCTGCTCGCCCGCGGCGGGATGTCCTCGGTGTACCGCGGCGCGGACACCCGGCTCGACCGTCCGGTCGCCATCAAGGTCATGGATCCGCGGTTCGCCGACGACCGGTCGTTCGTCGAGCGGTTCGAGCGGGAGGCCCGCTCGGCGGCCAAGTTCCACCACCCGCACGTCGTCACCGTGCACGACCAGGGCGTCGACGGCGACCACGTGTTCCTGGTGATGGAACTGGTCGACGGCGGCACCCTGCGCGACCTGCTCGAGCAGCAGGGCCGGCTCGATGTCGCGCTGGCACTGACGGTGACCGAGCAGATGCTCGAAGCGCTTTCCGCCGCGCACCACGCGGGCCTGGTGCACCGCGACGTCAAGCCGGAGAACGTGCTGATCGGGCGCGCCGGCACACCGCCGGTGGGGGTGGTCAAGGTCGCCGATTTCGGCCTGGTGCGCGCGGTGGCCAGCACCGGCGCCACCAGTTCGAGCGTCATCCTCGGCACCGTCGCCTATCTGTCGCCGGAACA
Source organism: Amycolatopsis taiwanensis DSM 45107 (assembly GCF_000519205.1). GTDB lineage: Bacteria > Actinomycetota > Actinomycetes > Mycobacteriales > Pseudonocardiaceae > Amycolatopsis_E > Amycolatopsis_E taiwanensis. Next base: position 95,308 of record NZ_JAFB01000019.1, read on the forward strand.
GGTCACCTCGGGCGCTGCCGGGGAACGCGGGGACGTGTACTCGGCCGGTGTCGTCTTGTACGAGATGCTGACCGGCGAACCGCCCTACTCCGGGGACACCGCGATTTCGGTGGCCTACCGGCACGTCAACGACGACGTCCCGGCGCCCAGCACGGTCACGCCCGGCCTGCCCGCCGCGCTGGACGAGTTGGTGTTGCGCGCGACCCGGCGCGACCCCGAGGCCCGGCCCGCCGACGCGAGCGAGTTCCTGCAAGAGCTGCGCGCCCTCCGCGCCACCCTCGGCCTGCCACCGGTGGCCATCCCCGTACTGCCGGGCAAGGACCAGCAGGAGACGGCCGCCGAGCGCACGGTGTCGTTCTCCGCGGTGGGTGGCCCGCCACCGGCCGTCGGCCCGCGCGGGACCCGGGCGATGCCGCGGCACGCCCAGGCCGGGCCGCCCACGGCCGCGGCCGCACCACCGCCGGTGCCGCCGCACCCGTATTCGGCCGCGACCGGACGGCCGGGTTGGCGACCGGACCGGCCGATGGTGCTGCGCGCGCTCCTGGTGCTGGTGATCGCCGGGGTGATCGGCACGATCGTGTGGTGGTTCGCCGGCGGCGGCAAGAACATCGCCTCGGCGGTGGACGTGCCGCCGGTGGCCGGCATGGACCGGCCGACCGCTGAGAAGACCCTGCACGACAGGGGTTTTTCGGTCAAGGTCACGCAGCAGCCCAGCAACACGGTGACCGCGGGGCTGGCCATCGGCACCGATCCGACGGCGGGATCGTCGGCGCAGCCCGGCAGTCAGGTCGTGCTGCTGGTGTCCTCGGGCCGGCCGAAGGTGCCCGAGGTCATCGGCTCGGCCAAGGAGGCGGCCGAGTCGCTGATCGTGTCGCAACAGCTCAAGGCGGTGCACGACCCGGCCGCGGACCAGTACAGCACCACCGTGCCCAAGGACCGGGTGCTCAGCTTGAGCCCGCAGCCGGGCACGCCGGTGGACATCGGCACGACGGTCAGCTACGGCCTGTCCAAGGGCGTGCCGCCCACCCCGGTGCCGAACGTGGTCGGCAAGAGCCGGGAAGAGGCGTTCCAAGTCCTGCAGGCGCAAGGATTCCAGCCATTCGACGCCGGTGCCGAGTTCTCCCAGACGGTGCCCGCGGGCGCGGTCACCCGGACGAGCCCGGCCGCGGGCAGCCAGCTCGGCGACGGTGACGGGAAGCGGGTCGGCGTCGTCGTCTCCAACGCGGTCACCGTGCCCCAGCTGTTCGGCATGACCGTCCAGCAGGCGGTGCAGACCCTGACCAGCCTCGGGCTGGAGGCCAAGGGCGACGGGGGCGGCAACGGCAACGGACGGCGCGGATTCGGCCTCGTGGTCGGCCAGGACCCGCCGGCCGGAACACTGGTTCAGCAAGGTTCAAAAGTAAAGCTCCAAACATTTCCCTGAGGTCCCCTGAATGAGGTGTGAATTGTCGTTTTCAGACAATTGTCATCCTTTCGGGTGAATGGTGGTCAGCGTTAGCGTCGGTGAAACCTCCGCACTACGCTCGTGTCACGTCCATTTGGTCGAGTAGAGGACTACTGAACACCGACCACAGAAGGGTCACCATGGCTGGCCGCCAACTCAGCGGGCTCGACGTCGCTTTTTTGTGCTTAGAAGGCAAGACCACACCCATGCACATGGGTGCAGTGGTGATCTTTGACGCGCCTTCGGCGGTGTGCCCGGAACGACTTGCGAGGCTGCTCGCCGAGCGTGCCGCACGCATTCCCCGGTTACGTCGCCGCGTCGTTACCACCGTGTTTCCACCGGGTGGCGCCACCTGGACGGACGACACCGAATTCGATGCCCGGCAACATATCCACCAGCATCAGCTGGGTGAATTCTGCGAAGAAGATCCACTTACCGCCTATGCCGCCGAATGGATCGAACGACCGCTGGACCTGCGCCGCCCGCCGTGGAGCCTGCACGTGGTCACCGGCCTGCGTGACAACCGGTTCGCACTCCTGCTGAAACTGCACCACGCCTTCACCGACGGCGCCGGGGCCTTCGCGGTGGCGGCCGGCCTGCTGGACGAGCTTCCGTTCACCCGCACCGTGCTGGCGGCCACGGAACCGGCCGAGGACGAGCGGTCGCCGCTGGAGATGGTCAAGGACGGCATCGCCTCCGCGATCAGCGACGCGAGCACCGGTGCCGGCATCGCCTCCGCGGTGCTGCGCGCCGCCCGGCCCTACCAGCTCCCGCCGCTGGCGGCGCCCAACACCCCGAGCCGGCGCCTCGGGTTCGTCCGCCTGGATCTGGCTGACGTGCGCCAGATCCGGGCGGCGCACGGCGGCACCGTCAACGACGTCATCCTGGCCGTGCTGACCGGCGGCCTGCGCGAATGGATGATCAACCGGGGGCAGCGGGTCGAAGGCCGGACGTTGCGTGCGCTGATCCCGGTCAGCACCCGCGCCCGGGAAGCCGGCCCGGCGGCCAACCGGCTCTCCGGCTACCTGTGTGATCTGCCGGTGTACCTGGACGATCCGGTGCGCCGGCTGGCCGGGATCCACCGCGCGATGAACCGCAACAAGGCGGCCGGCCCGCTCTCCGGTCCCGGCGCGGTGCCCATCCTCGCCGAACGGATACCCGCGCCGGTACACCGCCTGGCCACCCACGTGGTCGGACATGCGGCCGGGCTGCTGTTCGACACGGTGATCACCAACGTGCCGCTGCCCAAGTGCGAGCTCAGTCTCGACGGCGCACCGCTGGGAGAGGTCTACCCGTTGGTACCGCTGGCCCCGCGCAGCGCGCTGGGCATCGCGGCCGCCGTCTACCGGGACAGCGTCCACATTGGACTACAGGCGAACGGGGACGCCGTCGCTGACACAGGGTCACTCGGGGACGCGGTGCTCAAGTCCGCGGCTGCTCTATACGAGCGATCGGTCTCAACATAGCGCTAGCGTTCAGTCATGATTGGTCCATGCCGGTTCCCCAACCAGAGTGGCTTCCCCTTGCCACGAAAAGCGCGCTCATCGTGCCCGTGCCCGAGACCGACCAGTTGGTCGCCTCGCACCGGCAGGCGCTGAGCCGGAAGCCGACTGCGAGCGTTCCCGCGCATGTCACCGTGCTCTACCCGTTCGTGCCGCCGCGCCGGATCTGCGACGGCACGATCGCCGGCATCGAGGCCGCACTGGCCGGTTTCGGTGCGTTCGACTGCGTTTTCTCACAGGTCAAGTGGTTCGACGACGAGGTCGTGTGGCTCGAACCCAAGCCGGACGCACACTTCCGCGCACTCACCAAGGCGATGTGCGAGCGCTTTCCCGCGCACCCGCCCTACGCCGGAGAACATCCCAACACCGTCCCGCACCTGACGGTGGTGGACAGCCGCACCGGCGACCCGGAAAGCAAACGCAAGGCCGCCGCCGACATCTCCGCCGTGCTCCCCATCCACGCCCGGATCGACCGGGTACGGCTGGTCGCCGGAGACGACCAGCACGGCCCCTGGCGCACCATCACCGAGTTCACCTTGCGGGACCGCTAGGTAGTTTTCAAAGCGGCGGAGCCGCTTGCGGTGGGCCGTCCACTTGCTACCCGAACCGCCACGCAAACCACGTCAAACAGTCTCTGATCACCGGAGAGGACCGCTGATCACCCACAGGTGCCCGAAAGGATCCTTCACCCTGCCTTGCCGCTTGCCATACGGGCGGTTGTCGACCGGGATCACGAGCTCTGCCCCCAGCTGCACCATACGATCCGCTGTCGCATCCGGGTCGGACACGTTGGCGGTGAGGAGGACGGGTGAGCCGCCCACCGATTCGGGATCGTTCCATCCCCACTGTGCGACGCTCTGCGCCAACGCGAGGATCGCCGATCCCACCCTGAGTTCGGCGTGGTTCACGATGCCCTGATCGTCCGCTACGCGGGAGGTCAACGTGGCGCCCAGGGCCTTGGTGTAGAAGTCGATCGCCGCATCGGCATCCGACACGAGCAACTTGGGGTGGAGTTCACTTGTCATGGCTGGAATGATCACGCGGAAGGACGTTGCCAGCCTTGTAGATTTCGGCCTTCCTCCGCGAGCCACGCGGTCGGCGTGGTCTGCATGAGGTCGTTGAAGTCGCGCACGAGGTGACTCTGGTCGTGGTAGGCGCTCTCGGCGGCGACCTGGGCCCAGGAGTCCGCCCCGTCGCCGGCCCGGCTGACGGCGGCCGCCAACCGCGCGACACGGGACGCGAACTTCGGGCCGATCCCGAGTGTGCGCCGCATCACGTGCCGCAAGCGACGTGGGCTCAGGTGTGCATGTCGAGCCAGATTCTCCACGGATATCCGCCCGCGACTCGCTCCGATGATCTTCAGTGCGCCGAGGGCGTCTTCGGACACGTCGAGCCGGCCGGCTCCGGCAAGGCGATCGAGGAGACGCACTCGCATGAGCGACGCGCGTCGGTCGGCTGGGTGGTCTGCCAACTCCTCGCTCAGCCAAGTCGCCCACGGCAGGAGAGCGTCAGCGCTGACACCACCCGCGTCGACTTCGCTGAGTGGCATTCCGGTGAGACGTTGGATTGCCGAGGGAGACAGGTCGACGTACACCATCGGCTGGTGCGCCTGCAGGATGAGGGATGGCGTGGCCACCCCGGGCCGCATCAGGCCGGCAACGACCGCCTGCAGGTGTCGGGCATGCCCGTCGTACCGAACTTCGATGGGAGTGCCCAGGCTCAGCACCAGTCGGGCGGACAGAGCCGGGATGGCCCTGTGCAGGCGGGGCCGCCCGACGTGCTCGCTGGCCGCGACCACACCGATGCCCGCCGCACGACAGGTCTGGAGCAGATCCACCTCTAGCCGCGGAGCATTTCCGCGACGAGGAAGGCGAGTTCGAGTGACTGCTGGGTGTTGAGGCGCGGGTCGCAGGCGGTCTCGTAGCGGCCCGCGAGGTCGAGATCCGAGATTTCCTGGGCCCCGCCGAGACATTCGGTGACGTCCTCGCCGGTCAGCTCGACGTGGATGCCACCGGGATAGGTGCCCAGCTTGTGGTGCACCTCGAAGAAGCCCTGCACCTCGTCGATGATCCGGTCGAAGTGGCGGGTCTTGTAGCCGGTCGAGGACTCGTGCGTGTTGCCGTGCATGGGGTCGCACTGCCAGATCACCTTGTGCCCGGTGGCCTCTACCTTTTCCACGATGGCCGGAAGCACCTCGCGCACCTTTCCGTTGCCCATGCGCGAGATCAGCGTCAGCCGGCCCGGCTGGTTGTGCGGGTCGAGCCGGTGCACGTACTCCACCGCCTGATCCGGTGTGGTGGTGGGGCCGATCTTCACCCCGATCGGGTTGGCCAGCAGCTCGGCGAAGGCGATGTGCGCGCCGTCGAGCTGGCGGGTCCGCTCGCCGATCCACAGGTAGTGGGAAGAAAGGTTGTACAGCTTCGGGTTCGCCGAATCGGCGTTGTCCATCCGCAGCAGCGCGCGCTCGTAGTCCAGCAGCAGCGCCTCGTGGCTGGCGAAGATCTCCGTTGAGTGCAACGAGGTGTCGGTGACCCCGCAGGCGCTCATGAACCGCAGGCCGCGGTCGATCTCGGCGGCCAGCGTCTCGTACCGCTCACCCGCCGGTGAGGTACGCACGAAGTCCTTGTTCCAGTCGTGCACCTTGGCCAGATCCGCCATGCCCGACCCGGTGAGCGCGCGGAGCAGGTTCATCGCCGCACCCGAGTTGGCGTACGCGCGGATCATGCGGCTGGGGTCGGGTACCCGCAGTTCCGGCTTGGCCACCAACGAGTTGACGATATCGCCGCGGTAGACCGGCAGGCCCAGGGCGTCGGTGGCCGCCGAGCGTGGCTTGGCGTACTGGCCGCCGATCCGGCTGATCTTGACCACCGGCAGGCTCGCCCCGTAGGTGAGCACGACGGCCATCTGCAGGAGCGTGCGCAGGTTCGCGCGGATGTGCGGCTCGGTGTTCGACTCGAAGGTCTCCGCACAGTCGCCGCCCTGCAACATGAACGCCTCCCCGCGGGCGACCATGGCCAGCCGCTCGCGGAGCCGGTCGATCTCCACCGGCACGGTGATCGGCGGCACACTCTCCAGCACCGCGCGCACCCGGCGGGTGATCTCGGGGTCCGGCCACTCCGGCTGCTGCGCCGCGGGGCGGGCCAGCGCGTCGTCGAGACGCGCACGCAGGTCCGGTGGCAGCGGCGGCAACTCGGGGAGGGTGTCGACGGGGACGTCCACGGTCCAGTTCACGCTGACCAGGATATGGGGTCCTTCGCGCACCCGGCCATCGGGACAACCCGGCCGGGGCGTCCGTCACGACGCGGCGGCCCGCTGGTACAGGGCCTGCGCGTCCGAACCGAAGTACGGGCCGAGCAGGTACCCCGGCAGGAAGCCGTAGCCGAAGCTGTTCACCGAGTTCTGCACGCCGGTGCCGCTCTCGGGATCGAAGTTCACCAACCACGGCCCACCGCTCGATCCGCCGGTCATGTCGCATCGCAGGACGTTGTCCTTGCTGATCACGGGGTCGACCAACGCGGTGCCGGAGCAGTAGATCAGCTTGGTACCGTCGAACGGGCTTTCCGCGGGGTAACCGAAACTGTACGTCCGCTGGAGGCGCGCCTGGTTGAACGCGATTCCCTGAGCACCCACGACATCGGTGAGGCGCCGGCCCCCGAGCGGGTTCACCACCGCGGCGCCGACGTCGTAGGTGAGGTCCTCACTGGCTTCCCATTGCGGGGTGGTCAACGTCTCCTTCGCGGTCCATTTCCCGTACGGGGCGTTGCCGTTGCGGTAGCCCGGCACGAAAACCCAGTCGGTATGCCAACTTCCCTGATATTTCACGCAGTGCCCGGCGGTCATCACGACACTTCTGTTATCGCTTGTCACCGCGTTCGCGCTGCAGGACGCCCTGGCGCCGTGGAACAGGAAGAACACCCGCCCGCTGGTCCTGCTGACCTTGCCGCCACCGGTCCAGGAGCTGCCGGGGTTCGACGGCCCCACCGGCGGGACCAGCGACGGCGAACCCGCCGTCGGCTGGTCCAGCGCCCCGCCGGCCGTCTGAAGTGGACCATCGAGCGGGGTGGCCGCCCGCATGTTCTCCGGTGTCCAGAAGTCCGCGTCGGCAACGGTGCCGGACAGCTCATGGACCGCCCCGCGCTGCGCCGCCTGCGCCGGCATGGCCACGGTCATACCGAGCGCGGCCAACGCGACCGCCGCCCATGTCTTCCACCGGCGAGTCGTCAGACCACCGCCAGCGGTAGCGCGGCCGGATGCACCGGGGCCGGCAGATCCGAACCGCCGGTGAGGTAGGTGTCCACCGCGTTCGCGACCGAACGGCCTTCCGCGATCGCCCACACCACGAGGGAAGCGCCGCGGTGGGCGTCCCCGCAGACGAACACGCCGGGCGCGTCGGTCTGCCAGTCGGAACCGCAGGAGACCGTCCCCCGCTGGGTCAGCTTCAGGCCGAGGTCGTCGAGCAGCCGCATCTCCTCGACACCGTCGAACCCGATCGCCAACAGCACCAGGTCCGCCGGGATCAGCTCGGTCTCGTCCCCGACCGGCACCACCTCGCGCCGGCCCGTCTCCCGATCCCGCGACACCCGTACCGGCTGCAGTTCGATGGCACGCACGTGCCCGCTCTCGTCACCGATGAACCGCTTCACCGCGACCCCGAACTTCCGTTCCCCGCCCTCCTCGTGCGCGGGGTAGGTGCGCAGCACGTACGGCCAGGTCGGCCACGGCGAGCGGTCGTCGTCGCGGCTGGTCGGCGGCATCGGGTACTGGTCGAGCTGAGTCACCGAGAGCGCGCCCTGGCGGGTCGACGTGCCGTAGCAGTCGGCACCGGTGTCCCCGCCGCCGATGACCACCACGTGCTTGCCCTCCGCGGTGATCTCCGGCGGGCCGTCCCCCTCGCACTGCCGGTTCGCCTGGACCAGGTGCTCCATCGCCAGGTGGATGCCCGCGAGCTCACGCCCAGGGGTCGTGGTGTCGTCCCGGCCGCGCAACGCGCCGACCGCCAGCACCACCGCGTCGTAGGAGGCGCGCAGCTCCTCGACGGTGACGTGCACCCCGACCTCGCAGGAGGTCACGAACTTCGTGCCCTCCTTCTTCAGTTGTGCCAGCCGCTTGTCGAGATGCCTCTTCTCCATCTTGAACGCGGGGATGCCATACCGGAGCAGCCCGCCGAGCCGGTCGTCCCGCTCGAAAACGGTGACCTCGTGGCCCGCCCGGGTCAGCTGCTGCGCGGCCGCCAGGCCGGCCGGCCCGGACCCGACCACCGCCACCCGCTGCCCGGAGGACACCTCGGCGATCTGCGGCTCGCAGAGACCCAGCTCCCACGACTTCGCCGCGATCGTTTCCTCGATCCGTTTGATGGCCACCGGTCCGCCGGAGGCCGGCGAGATCGACAGCACGCACCCCGCCTCACACGGTGCCGGGCACAGCTTCCCGGTGAACTCCGGGAAGTTGTTGGTCGCGTGCAACCGCTCGCTCGCGGCCACCCAGTGGCCCTGGCGCACCAGGTCGTTCCACTCCGGAATCAGGTTGCCCAGCGGGCAGCCCGCGCTGCCCGAGTGACAGAACGGGATGCCGCAGTCCATGCACCGGGTCGTCTGGACGCGCACCTGCTTGTCGCGCTCCGCCGGATCGAGGTCGGCGTACACCTCACGCCAGTCCGTCACCCGCTCGTCACGTGGGCGCTTCTTGGCATCCGTACGCTCGAACTTCAAGAAGCCCTTGGGATCAGCCACGGGCTACCTCCATGATCGCCTCGTCCAGGTCACGGCCGCTGGCCTTGGCCACCTTCATCGCCTCCAGGACGCGGGCGTAGTCGCGCGGCATCACCTTGGTGAACGCCGCCGACCGGCGCGGCCAGTCGCCGAGCAGCGAGGCGGCCACGGTCGAGGAGGTCAGCTCGTGGTGCCGGGTGACGATTTCCTTGAGCCAGTCGAAGTCCTCGGCCTCCAGCGGCAGCAACTCGACCATTTCCCGGTTCACGTCGGCGAAGTCGAGATCGAGGACGTAGGAGATGCCGCCGGACATGCCCGCGGCCAGGTTGCGCCCGGTCGGCCCGAGCACGACGGCCCGCCCGCCGGTCATGTACTCGAAGGCGTGGTCCCCCACCCCTTCGGCGACCACGACGGCGCCCGAGTTCCGCACGCAGAACCGCTCGCCGACCTGGCCGCGCAGGAACATCTCGCCGCCGGTCGCGCCGTAGGCGAGGGTGTTGCCCGCGATCACCTGCCGTTCGGCGGCGAAGGTCGCGTCCGGGTGCGGGCGCACGACGATCCGTCCGCCCGAAAGGCCCTTGCCCACGTAGTCGTTGGCGTCGCCGATCAGCTCCAGCGTGATGCCACGCGGCAGGAACGCGCCCAGCGACTGGCCCGCGGATCCGGTCAACCGCACGTGGATGGTGCCGTCGGGCAGGCCCTCCCCGCCGTAGCGCCGGGTGATCTCCGAGCCCAGCAGCGTGCCCACGGTGCGGTTCACGTTGCGCACCGGCAGTTCCAGCCGGACCGGGTAGGCGTCCTCCAGTGCCGCCTCGGCCAGCTGGATCAGCGTGCGGTCGAGTGCACGGTCCAGGCCGTGATCCTGCTCGCGGGTCTTGTGCCGCGCGCCGCCGTAGGGGCTCTCGGTGGGCATCTGGAAGATCGGCCGGAGATCCATGCCCTCGGTCTTCCAGTGCTCGACCGCCTCGTCGGTGTCCAGCACGTCGGCCCGCCCGATCGCCTCGTCCAGCGAACGGAAGCCCAGCGAGGCAAGCAGTTCCCGCACCTCCTGCGCGACGAACCGGAAATAGTTCACCACGTGCTCGGCCTGCCCGGTGTAGCGCTTACGCAACTCCGGGCTCTGCGTGGCGACGCCGACCGGGCAGGTGTCCAGGTGGCAGACGCGCATCATGATGCAGCCTTCGACCACGAGTGGCGCGGTGGCGAAGCCGTACTCCTCCGCGCCGAGCAGCGCGGCGATCACCACGTCCCTGCCGGTCTTCATCGAGCCGTCCACCTGCACGGTGATCCGGTCCCGCAAACCGTTGAGCAGCAACGTCTGCTGGGTCTCGGCGAGCCCGATCTCCCACGGCGTTCCGGCGTGCTTGAGCGAGTTCAGCGGCGAGGCGCCGGTGCCGCCGTCGTGCCCGGAAATGAGCACCACATCGGCATGCGCCTTCGACACCCCGGCCGCCACTGTGCCGACACCTAGCGTGCTGACCAGCTTGACGTGGATGCGCGCGCGTTCGTTGGCGTTCTTCAGGTCGTGGATCAGCTGCGCCAGATCCTCGATGGAGTAGATGTCGTGGTGCGGCGGCGGCGAAATCAGGCCGACCCCGGGGGTGGAGTGCCGCGTCCGCGCGATCCACGGGTACACCTTGTTCGGCGGCAGCTGGCCGCCCTCGCCGGGCTTGGCGCCCTGCGCCATCTTGATCTGGATGTCGTCGGCGTTCACCAGGTACTCACTGGTCACGCCGAACCGTCCACTCGCGACCTGTTTGATAGCGCTGCGGCGTTCCGGGTCGTACAGCCGCTCCGCGTCCTCGCCGCCCTCACCGGTGTTGGAGCGCCCGCCGATCCGGTTCATCGCGATCGCCAGCGTCTGGTGTGCCTCCGCGGAGATCGAACCGTAGGACATCGCGCCGGTGTTGAACCGCTTGCAGATCGACTCGATCGACTCCACCTCGTCGATGGGGACCGGCTTGCGCTCCTGGAAGGAGAACATCCCGCGCAGCAGGCCGCCTTCCCGGGCCAGCCGGTGCACTTCATCGGCGTAGGCCCGGTAGACCTCCTCGCGGCGGGTCTTGGTCGCATGCTGGAGCAGGAACACCGTCTCCGGCGTGAACAGGTGCAGTTCGCCTTCGCGGCGGTAGGCGTATTCGCCACCGCTTTCGAGCCGGCGATGCACCCGGTCGGTCGGGTTTTCCGGATAGGCCCGGCGGTGCCGGATCGCGACCTCCTCGGCCAGCACGTCCAGGCCGACGCCGCCGAGCTTCGACACGGTGCCGGTGAAGTACTCGTCGAGCACGTCCTGGGACAGGCCGAAGGACTCGAAGACCTGCGCCGCGGTGTAGGCACCCACGGTCGAGATGCCCATCTTCGACATGATCTTCAGTACGCCCTTGACGAGCGCCTTGACGTAGTTGCGAATCGCCTGGCGCGGCTCGATTCCGGTGAGCACGCCCTGGGCGATCATGTCCTCGATGGACTCGAAGGCCAGGTACGGGTTGACCGCCGCGGCGCCGTAGCCGAGCAGCAGCGCGACGTGGTGCACCTCGCGGGCGTCGCCGGTTTCCACCACGAGCGCCACCCGCAGGCGCTCCCGGGTCCGCACCAGGTGGTGATGCACGGCGGAAACCAGCAGCAGCGACGGGATCGGCGCCATCCGGTGGTCGGAGTCGCGGTCGGACAGCACCAGCGTGCGGGCGCCCGCGGCGATCGCCTCGGAGGCCTCGCGGCGCACCCGCTCGACCGCCGCCGCCAGCGCCTTCCCACCACCGTCCACTTCGAACAGTCCGGACAGGACGGTGCAGGCGTACCCGGGCAGGTCGCCGTCGTCGTTGATGTGGATCAGCTTGGCGAGCTCGTCGTTGTCGATCACCGGCGTGGGCAGCTGGATGTGCCGGCAGCTGGCCGGACCCGGGCCGAGCAGGTTGCCTTCGGGCCCCATGATCCGGCTCATCGAGGTGACCAGTTCCTCGCGGATCGCGTCCAGCGGCGGGTTGGTCACCTGTGCGAAGCCCTGCTTGAAGTACTCGTAGAGCTGCCGGGACCGCTTGGACAGCACGGCCGGCGGGGTGTCCGTGCCCATCGACCCGATCGGCTCGGCGCCCTTGCAGGTCATGGGCGCGAGCAGGATCTTCAGCTCCTCCTCGGTGTAGCCGAACGACTGCTGGCGCCGGAGCACCGAGTCGTGGCTCTGCGTGACGTGGTCACGGCCGGGCAGGTCGGCCAGCTGGAGCAGCCCCGCGTGCAACCATTCGCCGTACGGCTGCTTGCGCGCGAGCTCGCTCTTTATCTCGTCGTCGTTGACGATCTTGCCGGCCTCGGTGTCCACCAGGAACATCCGGCCCGGCTTGAGCCGGCCCTTCGCCACCACCTCGTCCGGCGGTACGTCGAGCACGCCCGCCTCGCTGGCCAGCACGACACGGTCGTCGGCGGTGCGCCACCAGCGGGCGGGGCGCAGGCCGTTGCGGTCCAGCACCGCGCCGACGAGCGCGCCGTCGGTGAACGTCACGCACGCCGGCCCGTCCCACGGTTCCATCAGGCTGGCGTGGAACTGGTAGAACGCGCGGCGGTGCGAATCCATCGTGTCGTGGTTCTCCCACGCCTCCGGGATCATCATCAGCACCGCGTGTGGCAGGCTGCGGCCGCCCAGGTGCAGCAGTTCGAGGACCTCGTCGAAGGACGCCGAGTCCGACGCCTCGGGCGAACAGATCGGGTACAGCCGGGAAAGGTCGGCCGGGATCAGGTCCGACTCCAGCAGCGCCTCGCGGGCGCGCATCCGGTTCCGGTTGCCGCGGATGGTGTTGATCTCGCCGTTGTGCGCGACGAACCGAAAGGGATGAGCCAGCGGCCACGACGGGAAGGTGTTCGTGGAAAACCGGCTGTGCACCAAGGCGATCGCGCTCACCAGACGCTCGTCGCGCAGGTCGGAGAACAGCGCCGGGAGCTGGTCGGGGGTGACCATTCCCTTGTAGACCAACGTGCGCGCCGACAGCGACGGGAAGTAGGTGCCGCAGCCCGCGGGCAGGCTCTCGTTTTCGGCGCGCTTGCGCAGGCAGAAGGCCAGCCGGTCGAGCTCGATGCCGGCCGGGCGCACCCCGTCCCCGTCCGGTTTGCCGGCCAGGAAAAGCATGGCGAAGTGCGGCATGACCGAGCGGGCGCTCGGCCCGATGCCGGCGGCGTCGGGGTCGGCCGGCACCTCGCGCCAGCCGAGCACGTCGAGGTTCTCCTCCTCGGCGAGGCGCTCGATCAGGCCGATGGCCTTGTTCCGCTGCTCGGGGTCGACCGGCAGGAACGCGATGCCGGCCGCGTAGGAGCCGGGCGCGGGCAGGTCGAAGCCCGCCTGGCTGCGCAGGAACTCGTCGGGCAGCTGGATGAGGATGCCGGCACCGTCGCCGGAGGTGGGCTCGGCCCCCGCCGCGCCGCGGTGGTTGAGGTTGGTCAACGCCGTCAGCCCGTCGGTGATCGTCCGATGGCTACGCCGGCCACGGATGTCGGCCACCATGGCGACACCACAGGAATCCTGTTCGGTCGCCGGGTCATACAGACCCTGCCTGTCCGGGATGGCGGAGAAGATCATGCGGGGACCTCCTTCGTCGTCTTCGTGCTCAGTTGGGAAAATCCCCCGGTTGGAGCGGTGCTCGGGACGACGATGGCCCGCCAATTAGCGCGACCTTAACACCCAGGAAACACGACGGCACCCGTCCGCGGTGTGGATTTTCTCATCACTCGGTAACGATCTGGCTGCGACGAACGACGTCGTTCTTGATGGGCGAGTCCGGGATGGACCCCGTCAAGTGTAGCGCCACCCAAGCTCGCCAAGGTTACGTCAGCACGCCCACACGCAGCCAGGTCTTCCGCTCGTCCGGTCGATGTCAGCGACTGCGCGTCGCGGATCGTTGACGGTGGTAGCGTTCCTCCCGCTGGTCGACGCCTTGTTGACCAGGGACGCGAACGTCAGCGAAATCCGGTGCGAATCCGGTGCTGTGCCGCAACTGTGATGACTCGGGCACCTTCCGTGTCCGGTCGAGCCAGGTCGCCTGACGTCCGCGCCGACGCCCATTTACCTCCGGTCCAGGGGTGCGGCGTCCGTGACCTCTCACGGCGCACATCGCGGCCGGGTTGAGAGGTTTGAAGTGCCAAGACTGTTACCGGTTCGACCGGAAGCACTCCGGTATCCGACGCCGGCGACCGATGCGAGCACGCGGTCGGCCTCGGGTAGGTTTCCCCGATATTTTCTTTGCGCCCTCACCGCTTTGCTGGTGCTGGCCGGTTGCGCGACCCGTCCATCCGAAGCGGACTCCACGGCGAAACCGGATGCCGAGGGCACCTTCCCGGTCACGATCGGCTCGGTCACCATCGACCGGCAGCCGGCGCGAATCGTGTCGCTTTCCGCGTCGGCCACGGAAACCCTTTACGCGCTCGGCGCCGGACCACAGGTGGTGGCGGTCGATTCCACCTCGGACTACCCGCCACAGGCGCCACACAGCGACCTGAGCGCGTTCTCGCCCGACCCGGAGGCCATCAGCGCCTACAACCCGGATCTCGTGCTGGTGTCGGAAGACCCGAGCGGCCTGTCGGCCGCGCTCGCCAAGACCGGCGTGAAAACCCTTGTGCTGCCGGCCCCGGTGACCCTCGACGACGCCTACCGCCAGTTCGCCGACCTCGGCCGGGCGACCGGGCACCAGGCCGAAGGCGAGAGCCTGGCCCGCCAGGCCCGCGACGACATCGACAAGATCGTCGCCGGCACGCCCGAACCGGCGCGGCCGCTGAGCTACTACTACGAGCTCGACCAGACGTACTACAGCCTCACTTCGACGAGCTTCGTCGGGCAGATCATCGCGCGATTCGGGCTGGCGAACATCGCCGACGGCGCGGGGACGGGCGACTACCCGCAGCTGTCGGCCGAGCACATCCTGCGGGTGAATCCCGGCCTGATCTTCCTGGCGGACACCAAGTGCTGCGGCCAGAACCCGGACACCGTGGCCGCCCGCCCGGGCTGGGACACGCTCGACGCGGTCCGGCAGAGGCACGTCGTCGGCCTCGACGATGACATCGCCTCCCGATGGGGTCCCCGCATCGTCGACCTCGCGCGTGCGATCTCGGACGCCGTGAAGTCCGCCGAGCAGTGAGTAGCCCCTTGTCAAGTCGCGGCAATCAAGGCGACCAGCACGCGCGCGCCCCGAAGGCCGCGATATCGAGGCGGCGGGGCGCCCTTGGCGAGAACCTGGCTCGACCTCGGATGAAGCGCCCCGTCGACACGATCGCGGTCGCGCGCAAACCTGCGGAGGAACAGTGATCGCAGCGCTCCGTGCGCGGCGCCCCGGCGGCGGGGCACGAACGCGGTTACGGCCCCGCGCCGTCGTGATCGCGGTGCTGCTGCTGGTGGCCGTCCTGTTGTCCGCGGTGCTGGTCGGCGCCGGAAACCTGGGCTGGCAGCGCGTCCTCGGCGAGATCTTCGCGCAGGTGACCGGCGGACGGTCGCCGCTTTCGGAGCGGGAGGCGGCGATCGTCTGGCAGCTGCGGGTGCCCAGGGTGCTGCTGGCCGGTCTGGTCGGCGCGGCGCTGGCGGGCGCCGGCGCGACCTTCCAGGGCGTGTTCCGCAACCCGCTCGCCGACCCGTACCTGCTCGGGTCGGCGGCCGGGGCGGGGATGGCGGCCACGCTCGTCGTCGTGCTGACCCCCAGCGGGTCCGCCTGGCTGCCCGTGGCCGCGTTCGCCGGGGCGCTCGGCGGGGTCGGCCTGAGCTGGCTGCTCGGCCGGTCCGCCGGCGGGCCCGGCACGGCCACGCTGCTGCTGGCCGGGGTCGCGGTCACCGCGTTCCTGACCGCCGTGCAGACCTTCGCCCAGCAGCTGAACACCACGACCCTCAAGCAGGTCTACACCTGGATCCTGGGCGGGCTGACCGTCAGCGGCTGGCACGAGGTCATGGTGGCCCTGCCCTACATCGGACTGGCCGCGATCGTGCTGTGCCTGTCCGCACGGCTGCTCGACGTGCTCACGCTCGGCGACGCGGAGGCGGCGTCACTGGGTCTGCGGCCCGGCCGGGTGCGGCTCCTGCTCGTCGCCGCCGCGTCGCTCGCGACCGCCGCGGCGGTGTCGGTGAGCGGATTGATCTCGTTCGTGGGCCTCGTGGTGCCACACCTGGTCCGGCTGCTGGCCGGGGCCAGCTACCGCGTGGTCGTCCCGCTTTCGCTGCTCGGCGGTGCGGCGTTTTTGATCGTCGCCGACCAGATCGCGCGCACGGCGCTTCCCGGGGAAATCCCCCTTGGTGTGGTGACCGCGTTCACCGGAGCGCCCTTCTTCGTGATGGTGCTGCGCCGCTCGTCGCGAGGAGCGAGCCGGTGACCGCGCTGCGCCTGCGAAACGTGTCCGCGGGGTACGGCGACCGCACGGTGGTGCACGGGGTCTCGGCCCAAGCGCCCAGTGGCGGCTGGCTGGCCGTGGTGGGGCCGAACGGCGCGGGAAAGTCGACTCTGCTCAAGGCGGTGGCCGGCCTGCTGCCCTTCACCGGCGAGATCTCCTTCGCCGGCCGAGGTGCGCAACGGTTGTCGCGTAAGGAAAAAGCGCGCCTGGTCGGCTACGCGCCGCAAAGCCCGGTCCTGCCCGACGGGCTCACCGTGACCGACTACGTGCTCCTCGGCCGCACGCCGCATCTGGGCCCGCTGGCCCGCGAGAGCGCCGCTGATCTCTCCATTGTGGACGACGTCTTGGCCAGGCTCGACCTCGGTGCGCTGGCCGCGCGCAGGCTGCACACGCTCTCCGGCGGTGAGCGCCAGCGGGCGGTGCTGGCCAGGGTGCTCGCTCAGCGCACCGGCCTGCTGCTGCTGGACGAGCCGACCACGGGTTTGGACATCGGGCACGCGCAGGCACTGCTGGAGCTCGTCGACCGGCTGCGACACGAGGACGGCATCACCGTGGTGTCCACATTGCACGATTTGACGTTCGCCGCGCAGTACGCCGACCGGCTGGTGCTTATCGACGGTGGCACGGTCGCCGCGGAAGGCGCACCCGGCGAGGTGTTGACCGCGAACCGGCTGAACCACCACTACAACGCGGCGGCGGCCGTACTGAACGCGCCGGAGGGCGACCTCGTGGTGGCGCCGATTCGCCCGAAGTAGCCATTTCCGGACAGCTTCCGGTGTTTCTCGCGAAACCAGCCCACAACCGCCAGACGGTGCAATATTGTCCATCAGCAACGAGCACGATCTAGGACTCCCTGGGGGGACCCCGATGGATTTTCACGTGAACCCGGACGCCGTCAAGCAGTACGCCGAGGTGCTGGACGGGCTCAACTCGGCGATCGATTCGATCAGCGAGTACATGCACACGTACGGGTGCGACAAATCCGGGTTCACCGGCCTGTTCATCGTGCTGCAGCCCGTGGTCGACCTGGTCGGGTCGCTCTACGGGGACACGCTGAAGTTCGGCAAGCAGCGCCTCGCCTCGCTTGTGGACGGGGTCAACCACACCGCCGAGACCTACGAGCAGACCGAGGGCAAGGTCGGCGACGTGTTGAAGAACCTGCTCAGCGAGATCGACAGCGCCGCCACTTCGGCCCTCGCCTGACCCAGCCGTAGAGAACGGACCGACCCATGACGACACGACGCCCGCCGCACAACCCCCCGCCGCACCACAACCACCCCCAGCATCCCCAGCAGCACCCTCAGTACCCCCAGCATCCCCAACATCCCCAACAGGGGCCGTACCAGCCGCACCCTACGCAGGGATCGCCGTACGGCGGCCACCCCCAGCAAGGGCCCTACCCACCACACCCACCGCAGGCGCCGCCGTACCACCCGGGTCCGCCGCAGCCGGGGCCGTACCCGCCGCGCCCACCGCAGGGATCGCCCTTCCCGGGCCAGCCCGGCCACCCGCAGCAGGGGCCGTACCCACCGAACCCGCCCCAGGGACCACCCATTCCGGGCCAGCCGGGCCACCCGCAGCAAGGCCCGTACCCGCCGCAGCCTCCGATGCAGCCCGGCGGTCCTGGCTCGACCGGCAACGGCAGCACCTCGCCGTCGAGCGCCGGTCAAGGCGGGAATTCCGGCAGCGAAACCGGCGAATCAGGCTCCGGTAGCGGCTCCAGCGCATCCGGCAGCGGTTCAGGCGCATCCGGCAGCGGTTCAGGCGAGTCCGGTAACGGCTCCAGCGGCTCCGGTGAATCGGGTTCCGGTGAATCGGGCGGCGGGGACGGCGGCGGCGATTCGGGCGGTGAGCCGGGGTTCGAGCCGACCGCGCCGAGCGGCAGCTACCAGACCGGCTCCGAGATCACCGACGTGCTGCAGCCACCGGAGCCCGGTGACGGCTCGGACGTCAAGGAACTCGTGCAGAGCGCCGGCCTGGAAGTGATGGCGGTGGACTGGGTGTTCCAGCACATCGCCGGCAAGAGCCTGGTCGACATGGTGATCAAGCCGCTGACCGGCGACTTCAGCAAGATGCGGCAGAACGCCGAGGCGTGGGAGAACATCGGCAACGCGATGAAGCAGTTCTCCACCACCATGTCGGGGAACGCGGGAATCGCCACCGGCGAAAACTGGAGCGGACCGTCGGCGCTCGCGCACAAGGCCTACGTGGACCTCGGCTGGAAAGCCGGGTTGGCCGTCGAGGGCGAGATCGCGAAGCTGATCGCCAAGGGCTTCAACCTTGTCGCCGACCAGTCGGAGAAGCTGGCCGGCAAGGCACTGGAACTGCTCAAGAAGCTGATCGACAAGCTCATCGAGATCGCCGCGAAGGCGTGCATCCCGGTGGTGGGCTGGGCGGCCGAGGCCACCACGATCATCGACGCGATCGACATCGCCAACGAGATCTTCTCGATCATCGAGATGATCAAGGACATCATCGAGAACGTGAAGTCGATGTGGAACTCGATCCAGGACGTCGGCTCACAGCTGGCGAAGATCAAGGACATCAACAGCCTCGGCGACGCGATCGACATCGCGAAGAACATCAAGGGCGATGTCAGCGACATCGCCGACAGTGGGAAGAACATCGCCTCGGACGCGAAGGACATCGGCACGAGCGCCAAGGGCATCGCGGGCGGCGGGGAAGAGGAAGGCGGCAGCGGCACCCACTCCTCGTCGGGCAACGAGGGCGGCCAGCATTCCTCGAGCGGCAACGACCAAGGCAGCACTACCCATTCCTCGAGCGGCAACGATGGCGGCACCACCCACTCGTCGGGCGGTGACAACCAAAGCGGCGGCACCCACTCCTCGGGGAACACGCCGAACGGCGGCAACACCAGCACCACCCACCCGACCGCGCCGAACGGGACCACCGGCGGACAACCACACACGCCGCCGCCCTCGACCGCGCCGAGCGGGCAACCGCACACGCCGCCCAACTCGACCGGAACCGGCCACAATGGACAGACACCCGCGGGTTCCACGACCCACCACAGTCCCAGCCACACCACCACCTCGACCCCGCACCACACCGGCCCTCGCCGCCACTGATCACGACGGAGTAGTTCGTTATGTCTGACCCGGTTTCCGTCGACCTCGGTGACTCGTGGAAGCCCGCCTCGTTGCGTGAAGCCGAGGCCCGCCTCAACGAGTCGCTGATCAAGTCGGCCGAGCTCATCAAGCAGGTGGACGAGAAGCTCAAGCAACTACCCGATGTCGACCACACCGCCAAGCCCGAGGACGTCTCGGCGATCAAGGCCGCGGCGGAGAAGCCCGACGCCCCGGCGGCCCTGCGCGCGCTGAAGAAGAAGGTCGACGCGGGCGAGTTGACCTGGCAAGACGTCCTGGAGGGCAAGGCGCTCAAGGACGAGACCGTCCGGGAGGTGATGACCGCCCGGCTCGACGGTGACATGCGCGAGATCTACCGGGAGGCCGAGCAGGGCGCCACTCTCGACGAGATCCTGGAGGCGCGCGGAGTCACCAGCGGAAGCGTGTTCGGCGGTGGCTCCTCGCAGTCCTACCCGCAGACCACGCCGTCGGCCGCGCCGAGCGAGGACGACTACTTCTCCAACGGGTTCATGGACAGCAAGCAACCGCCGGCCACCCCGCCGCCGGCCGAGCAGGCACCGCCGACGCCGCCCGCGGCAGGCTCGGAGCCACCGCGCACACCTCCACCTCGCCGTCGCGAGGTGGAGTACACCGACGACGAGTTCGAAAATCCGCTCGCCTCGCGCGGAGAGGCCAAGCGGACCGGACCGTCCCGGCCCGCGCCGTCGCGCCGTCCACGGGACGAGCCCGAGGATGACGACGACTACTTCGGCGGCTCGGTGTTCCGCTGAGCACGGCCGCCGGAACGGCCACCTTGGCAGTGTTTCGAAGGGCGCCCGTTACCTCGGGCGAAAACACGGACTTCTGGACCTAGCCCAGTCCGGCGCAAGGTGGCCGTTCCAGCGGTAGAACCTGTTACAGTTGCCCGGTGATACTCGATCGTTTCCGCGTTCCCGGCAAGGTGGCCGTGGTAACCGGGTCCGGACGCGGCATCGGCGCCGCGGCGGCGGTCGCACTCGCCGAGGCCGGCGCCGACGTGGTGATCTCCTCCCGCACCGCGGCGGACCTGGACGAGATCGCCGCCCGGATCTCCGCGACGGGGCGCACCGCACACGCCGTAACGGCGGATCTCAGCGATCCCGAGGCGGCCGCCGGGCTCGCAAACGAAGCGGTGGAAACCTTCGGCCGGCTCGACATCGTGGTGAACAACGTGGGCGGCACCTACCCGCGCCCGCTGCTGGAGACCACCACCGAGTTCCTCGAAGAAGCCTTCCGCTTCAACGTGTCCACCGCGCATGCCCTCACCACCGCCGCGGTGCCCGCGATGCTGGCAGCGGGCGGCGGCGCGGTCGTCAACGTCTCGTCGGTCATGGGCCGGATCGCCGGCCGTGGCTTCGCCGCCTACGGCACGGCGAAGGCTGCCCTCGCGCACTACACCCGGCTCGCCGCACGCGACCTGGCGCCGCGGATCCGGGTCAACGCCGTCGCGGTCGGATCGGTCGCCACCTCGGCACTGGAGATCGTGGTGAGCAACGCCGAGCTCAAGGCGAAGATGGAGTCCGCGACCCCGTTGCAGCGAATCGGCGAAGCCGAAGACATCGCCGCAACCGTGCTCTACCTCGCATCACCGGCCGGCGCCTACGTCACCGGCAAGGTCCTCGAAGCCGACGGCGGCAGCCAGGAACCCAACCTGGACCTGGGCCTGCCCGACCTGTGAGGACCCGGGCCCTACTCGGTCTTCCGCTCGGTGGACGACTCGTCCTGAGTCGACACCGCCGCCTTCGGTTCCGACGAGCCGGAGTCGTCCGCCTCGTCGGACGTGGTCGCTTCCGCGGAGTCTTGCTTGCCTCGCAAGGATTCCGGTGTTTCGCGCGGTCCCCGCCGCCGGGCCAGCACTATGTAGGCGACAGCGCTGGCGCACACGAGCAGCGCGACCCACACGTTGACCCGCACGCCCAGCACATGAGTCGCGTCGTCGGTGCGCATGAGTTCGATCCAGAACCGCCCGAGCGTGTAGCCGGCGACGTACAGCGCGAACGCGCGGCCGTGGCCCAGCTTGAACCGGCGGTCCGCCCACACCACGAGCCCGGCGATGGCCAGGTTCCACAGCAGCTCGTAGAGGAAGGTCGGGTGGACGGGGCTGTCCTGCAACGGGATGTGGCCGAACGCCACCCCGGTCGGGCCCTGGTCCGGGATCGACGGGTTGTTCGGGTCGAACCGCTGGTAGATCTCCAGTCCCCAGGGCAGGGTGGTATGCGCGCCGTAGAGTTCCTGGTTGAAGTAGTTGCCGATCCGGCCGATGGCCTGCGCGGTCACGATGCCCGGGGCGATCGCGTCGGCCATCGCGGGCAGCGGAATGCCCTTGCGGCGGCAGCCGATCCACGCGCCGACGCCGCCCAGCGCGATCGCGCCCCAGATGCCGAGCCCGCCGTCCCAGATGAACAGCGCCTGGACCGGGTTCTTGCCCGGGCCGAAGTACCGCCACCAGTCCGTGATGACGTGGTAGAGCCGCCCGCCGACCAGGCCGAACGGGACCGCGAAGATGGCGATGTCGACGACGGTGTTCTTGGCCCCGCCACGCTGCACCCAGCGCCGCTCGCCCCACCAGATCGCGAGGATGATGCCGGCGATGATGCACAGCGCATAGGCCCGGATGGGGATCGGCCCGAGATACCAGACCCCACGCTCCGGGCTGGGGATGGTGGCAAGGAACACAGCCGAGGCGGAATTCACACGGGCCACCGTAACGTGCCGAGCGTCTCGCGCCCACACCAGGACCGTAACGGCCGCGCGGAGCGCATCAATTGAGGGTGCTGGTGGGAGACGGGTGGGAATGGTGGCACCAGTCCGTTACGGTCAGTTCGACGCACCCCCGTTCAGCGTGGCCGAACCGATCGCGAGCACGCAGCCCACCGCGAAGATCGCGGTCAGCCAGACCGGGCCCCCGCGCAGGAAGTTCCACCCCGCGGCGATGGCCATGAGCACCGCCATGATGATGTTCCGGACCTGCAGGGGCGTTGGTTTGGCCATGCCGTCAGCCTCGCACGACGGCTCGGGAGACCGACGCCGGGGCAGCCTAGGTGAGGTCGACCGTGGCGGCGAACGGCCGGTCCACCGTCAGCTTGCCGGCCTCGCTCCTGGCGATCTCGCGAAACTCGCCGTCAGACAGTTCGAAGAGAATCGCCTCGACGGGGTCCGTGGCCGGATCCACCCGCAGGTAGTAGGAAATGCGAGCCTCGGCGTACAACTGGGCCTTGAGCGAACGGTCGAACACCTTGGTGGACGGAGACTCGATCTCCGCAGCCAGCAGCACATCTGGCCCGGAGTAGTACAGGACATCGACATCCGGGCAGGTGACCACGACCAAATCCGGGATGAGTAGTCGATCCTCCCCCAACCGCACATTGACGCCGAGCAACATCTCCGTTCCGGCCGGAACGGCATCGCGCAGACCATACAACTTTCCGAGCAGGCGCTGGTGCCGCGACGTCGGCGCAGGGCTCACCAGAAGAGCCCCATCCAGGAGTTCGACCCGGTCGCCGTTGTCATCGGGCAACGCGAGGACTTCGTCGACGGTCCACGGGTCGCGATGCTTGGGCACGACGTAGTCGACTTCCGCCTCAACGGAAGCAGCCATCCCGCTTCACCTCCAACCGGCCCGAGTACCGCCTGCAACCGCCAGTGTGACACATGGATCCTCCATCTCCAGGGGAACATGTGATCACGATGGCAGCCACCGCGGACACTCTCCGTGGTGGTCGCATCCTGCCGCGGTCCCGCACGCTGCGGAGGTCAGACACCGTCCAGCGGCATCAGCACCCGCCTGCGGGCGTGCTCTTCGGCTTCTTGGGGCAAGGCGTCGGCACCAGACGCCACGACGCGCAGGTACATCGCGGTGACGATGAGCGAGATCATGGCCTGATCAGGAACGGGGGTGAGGGGAAGGCGGCCGGCGCCGGATCAGGCGCCGCCCACCGGCTCGCGCACGCCCTTCGCCAGTTCGGCGGTCAGCGCCCGGACCGCCTCGGCGCCCTCGGCCGCCTTGGTGACCAGCGCGGAGCCGACGATCACCGCGTCCGCGAACCCGGCGACCTCGGCCGCCTGCTCCCGCGAGCGCACGCCGAGCCCGACGCCGATCGGCAGGTCAGTGTGTGCCCGGGTGCGGCGAACCAGTTCCGCCGCGCCCGCGCCGACCACCTCGCGCGCGCCCGTCACGCCCATCACCGCGGTCGCGTAGACGAATCCCGAGGACGCCCGCACCGTGAGATCGATTCGTTGCTCCGACGAGGACGGCGCCACCAGGAAGATCCGGTCCAGCCCGTGCCGCCGCGACGCGTCGACCCAGTCGGCCCCTTCCTCGGGGATCAGGTCCGGGGTGATCATGCCCAGCCCGCCGGCGGCGGCCAGGTCCCGCGCGAACGCCTCGACCCCGTAGCGGCGCACCGGGTTCCAGTAGGTCATCACGACCGCCTTGCCACCGCGCGCGGCGACCGACTCGACGGTCTCGAAGACGTGCCGGAGCCGGAAGCCGGCTCGCAACGCCGTGTCACCGGCGAGCTGGATGGTCGGACCATCCATCACCGGGTCCGAGTACGGCACGCCGACCTCGACCAGGTCCGCCCCACCGTCGAGCATCGCGGCGAAGGCGTCCTTCGACCGCTTCAGCTCCGGGTAGCCGGCGGGCAGGTAGCCGACCAGCGCGGCGCGCCCCTCGCTCCGGGTCCGCGCGAACAGGCCGTCCAGACCGTCCGCTTTCCCGGCACTGTCGGCACTGCCAGCGCTGTTAATGGAAGCCGCAGGCGTCGCTGTCACTGCCCCACCAATCCGAAGTACTTCGCCGCGGTGTCCATGTCCTTGTCGCCACGGCCGGACAGGTTCACCAGGATGAGCGCCTCGCGCCCGAGTTCGCGTCCCAGCTGGATCGCCCCGGCCAGCGCATGCGCGGACTCGATCGCCGGGATGATGCCCTCGGTGCGCGACAGCAGCCGCAGCGCGTCCATCGCCTCGGCGTCGGTGATCGGCCGGTATTCGGCGCGCCCGCTGTCCTTGAGCCAGGCGTGCTCGGGGCCCACGCCGGGATAGTCGAGCCCGGCGGAGATCGAGTGCGACTCGATGGTCTGGCCGTCCTCGTCCTGCAGCAGGTACGACAACGCGCCGTGCAGGTTGCCCGGCGTGCCCGTGGTCAGGGTGGCGCCGTGACGGCCGGTCTCCAAGCCCTCGCCGCCCGGCTCGAAACCGACCAGCCGCACGTCGGGGTCATCGATGAAGCCGTGGAAGATGCCGATCGCGTTGGATCCGCCACCCACACAGGCGGCGACCGCGTCCGGCAGCCGGCCGGTCTGCTCCAGTACCTGCTGGCGTGCCTCTTCACCGATCACCTTGTGGAAGTTACGCACCATCATCGGGAACGGGTACGGACCGGCGGCCGTGCCGAAGAGGTAATGGGTGGTTTCGGAGTTGGTGACCCAGTCCCGCAGGGCCTCGTTGATCGCGTCCTTGAGCGTGCGCGAGCCGGTCTTGACCGGCACGACCTCCGCGCCGAGCAGCTGCATCCGGGCCACGTTCAGCGCCTGCCGCTCGGTGTCCACCTCACCCATGTAGACCACGCACTCCAGGCCGAGCAGTGCGCATGCGGTGGCCGTGGCGACCCCGTGCTGGCCCGCGCCGGTTTCCGCGATCACCCGCTTCTTGCCCATGCGCTTGGTGAGCAGCGCCTGGCCCAGCACGTTGTTGATCTTGTGAGAGCCGGTGTGGTTGAGGTCCTCGCGCTTGAGGAAGATCCGCGCGCCGCCGGCGTGCTCGCCGAATCGCGGCGCCTCGGTGAGCAGGGACGGCCGGCCCGCGTAGTCCCGCAGCAGGCGCCGGAACTCGTTGACGAAGTCCGGGTCCACCCGGGCCTTGTCGTACTCGCCTGCCACCTCGTCGACGACGCCGATCAGCGCCTCCGGCATGAACCGGCCGCCGAAGGGGCCCCAGTACCCGCGTTCGTCGGGGTCGTGCACGTCGTGCTGCTGGTCGGTCTGCGGCAAATCCTCGCGCACCACCGGGCGCGCGCTGCGATCGTCCATCGGTTGCGGCTCCCTCACCGGCTTGGCCGCGGACACGCGGGATGCGAACCCGCGGTGACCAGCTTGGTCAGGGCGCCCTTCGGGTCGCCGGAGGCGACCAGGCCCTCGCCCACCAGCACGGCGTCGGCACCGTGACCGGCATAAGCCATCAGGTCACCCGGTCCGCGGACCCCGGACTCGGCGATCTTCGTCACGTCGAAGGGCAGCCCGGGCGCAAGCCGCGCGAACACGTCGCGGTCCACTTCCAGGGTGTGCAGGTTACGGGCGTTGATGCCGATCACCTGCGCGCCCGCCTCCAGTGCGCGATCGGCCTCCTCGGCGTTGTGCACCTCGACCAGCGCGGTCATGCCGAGCGACTCGACCCGGTCCAGCAGGCCGACGAGTGCGTTCTGCTCCAGCGCGGCGACGATCAGCAGCACCAGGTCGGCGCCGGCCTCGCGGGCCTCGTGCACCTGGTAGGGGGTCACGACGAAGTCCTTGCGCAGCAGCGGAATGTCGACCGCGGCCCGCACCGCCTTCAGGTCGTCCAGCGAACCACCGAACCGCCGTCCCTCGGTGAGCACGCTGATCGCCCGGGCGCCCGCGTCCTCGTAGTCCTTGGCCAGGGAGGCCGGGTCGGCGATGTTCGCCAGCGGGCCCTTCGACGGGCTGCGGCGCTTGATCTCGGCGATCACGCCGATCGACGACTCACGCAGCACACTCTTGGCGTCCCGGGGCGCGGGAGCCTTCGCGGCGCGGCGCTTCAGCTCGTCGAACGGGAGCGCCTTCTCCCGCTCGGCGAGGTCGGCGCGCACACCCGCGACGATTTCTTCGAGAACGCTCACAAACACCTTTCCCTTCCCGCAGAAAAGATGCTAACCCTCGCCCCGAGCCGGACCCGTCTCGGGTCGAAGAAGCCTTAACCAGCACGGAAAACTACCGATCGGTAGTGGGATCTTCGCCCTCCGACAGTGCCTCCCACAACTCGGCGTCCGCATCCCGCGCGGGCTTTTTCACGCTGGGTGCCGAATACTGTGCACCCAGTCGCGGCATCACCCTTGCATACCTGACGCCCAGCAACCCGCCGGCGATGACGAGAATTCCCGCCAGCAGGGCCAGACCGCGTCCGGTGACGATCTCCGTCACCGGTGCACCCGTTGGGTAACCGCTCCAGTGCGCACCGTCAACGGCGACCCAGCACATGGCGGCGCCGGCGGCGACCAGCACGACCGAGAGCACCCGGCGCGCCCAGCCACCGGTCGCGACCATCCCCGCCACCCCGGCGAGCGCGAGCACGGCCAGCGGGACCAGCGCGCTGGCGACCTGGTCGCCGATCCGGGTGTCCAGCACGATTCCGCGGATCCCGGCGTCCCGGGTCTGCGCGGTCCACACCAGACGCGAGGAGCCCCACAGCAGCGCCGCACCGAGTAGCAACGCTGCCGTGATGGTCCACAATGGACGCTTATGAGACGCTGGCGATGTCATCACTGGGATCCAGCTCCCGCGCCGGGGCCATGGTCTGTGCGGCGGCGACCGCCGAAAGCACCGTGCGGGCCTTGTTGAGGCATTCGTTGTCTTCGTAGTCCGGTAGAGAGTCGGCGACCACGCCACCACCGGCCTGGACGTAGGCGGTGCCGTCGGAGACCAGCGCGGTGCGGATCGCGATCGCGGTGTCGGCGTCCCCGGCGAAGTCCAGGTAGCCGACTATGCCACCGTAGAGGCCACGGCGCACCGGCTCAAGTTCCTCGATCAACTCCATCGCGCGCACCTTGGGCGCCCCCGACAGCGTACCGGCCGGGAAGCAGGCCGTCACCGCGTCGAACGCCGTGCGATCCGCACGCAGCTCGCCGGTGACAGTGGACACGATGTGCATCACGTGGCTGTATCGCTCGACGGAGAAGAAGTCGACCACCCGCACGGTACCCGGCTTGCACACCTTGCCCAGATCGTTGCGGCCCAGGTCCACCAGCATCAGATGCTCGGCGCGTTCCTTCTCGTCGGCGAGCAGGTCCTTGGCCAGCTGCGCGTCCTCGTCCGGATCCGCCCCCCGCCACCGGGTTCCCGCGATCGGGTGCGTGGTCGCCCGGCCGCCCCGAACCGTCACCAGCGCCTCCGGGCTGGAGCCGACGATGTCGAATCCCTCCAGGCGCAGCAGGTACATGTAGGGGCTGGGATTGGAGGTGCGCAACACCCGGTAGATGTCCAGCGCGTCGGCGTCTGTGGCCATTTCGAACCGTTGTGAGGGAACGACCTGGAACGCCTCCCCCGCCTTGATCGCCTCCACCGCCGTCAGCACGGCGGCGTGGTAGTCGTCCTTGGCGCGGTGGCGCACGAACTCCGGCGCCGGGCGCGCGAACACGGCCGTCGTCGACGGGGCCGGGGCGCCGAGCCGCTCGGTCATCTCCGCCAGCCGGCGGACCGCGTCGTCGTAGGCGGCGTCCACCCGCTCGGGCGAGTCGTCCCAGTTCACCGCGTTGGCGATCAACGTCACCGTGCCCTCGTGGTGATCGAAGGCGGCCAGGTCCGTGGCCAGCAGCATGGTCAGCTCGGGGATGTCGAGATCCTTCTCGGCCAGCTCCGGCAACCGCTCCAACCACCGCACCGCGTCGTAGCCGACGTAGCCGACCATGCCGCCGGTCAGCGGCGGCATGCCCGGCAGCGGCTCGGTATGCAGCAGCGCCACCGTCTCCCGCAGCACCGACAGCGGATCGCCCTCGGTGGGCAGGCCCACCGGCGGGCTGCCCACCCACACCGCGCGACCGTCACGGACGGTCAGCGCCGCCGGGCTGCGTACCCCCACGAACGACCATCGCGACCACGTCTGGCCGTTCTCCGCCGACTCCAGCAGAAACGTTCCCGGCCGGTCCGCGGCGAGCTTGCGGTAGACCCCGACCGGGGTCTCCCCGTCCGCGAGCAGCCGCCGAACCACCGGAATCACCCGGCGCCCTTCGGCGAGTGCGCGGAACTCTTCCCGGGTCGGGCTCGCCGAGCCGAGACCACCGGCGCCGGTATGTGCGGAAGGGACACTGACCATGGCCGTCATTGTGCCGTTCCCGGCACACGCCGGTGCAGGCAGTGTTGTCAGGGGGTTCCGCGTGGGGGACCCGAGGCCGCCACACAATTCAGGTTGCGTTGAATGCGGTGCGAAGATTGCGAACATGAGCACTGCCGACCAGAGCCCGGCGGCCCGGCGGCGGGGACGTCGCCCGGCCGGCCAGGACACCCGCGCCGCCCTGTTGACGGCGGCCCGTGACGTGTTCGCCGAAAGCGGCTACGAAGGCGCCACGGTCCGCGCCATCGCCGCCCGCGCGGGGGTGGACGCGGCCATGGTCAACCACTGGTTCGGCGGCAAGGAAGGGCTGTTCGCCCAGGCGGTGCTGAAGCTCCCGTTCGATCCCCAGATCATGGTCACTACCCTGCTCGAGGGCGGTCTCGACGGCCTCGGCGCGCGGGTGGTCCGGCAGTTCGTCACCACCTGGGACGCGACCTCCGGCGGCACGTTCCCGGCGCTGGTCCGCAGCCTGGCCAGCCACGACCAGGCCGCGGCCGGCCTGCGCGACTTCCTGGTCAAGCACATCCTCGGTCACATCGTGGACCGGATCCAGGCGGACGAACCGCACCTGCGGACCAACCTCTGCGCGTCACAGCTCATCGGCATCGGCATGGCCCGCTACGTGGCGAAGTTCGACCCGTTCGCCTCCGCCGACGTGGAAACCTTGGTCGCCGCGATCGGGCCGACCCTGCAGCGCTACCTCACCGGCGATCTCGGCCTCACCGATCAGCCCTGAGCTCCGCAACGCCCGGATCGGCGACCGTTGGGTGGTCGGCGAGCAGGAGTCGCTCGTCGCTGTCGAAACAGCTGCGGGTGCCGGTGTGGCAGGCGGGCCCGGTCTGGTCGACCCGTACCAGGACCGTGTCGGCGTCGCAGTCGAGACGCACCTCGCGCACGTGTTGCGTGTGCCCGGAAGTTTCGCCCTTGACCCACAATTCCTTGCGGCTGCGCGAATAATAGGTGCCGCGGCGCGTGGTCAGCGTCCGCTCCAGCGCCTCGTCGTTCATCCAGGCCACCATCAGCACGTCCGAAGTGGCGTGATCGACGACGACGGCGCAGACCAGCCCGTCGGCGTTCCGCTTGAGCCGGGCGGAAAGTGCGGGATCGAGACTCACCGGACCGCCACCCCGCCGGCCCGCAGCGCGTCCTTGACCTCGCCGATCTTCAACTGTCCGAAGTGGAACACACTGGCCGCGAGCACCGCGTCGGCACCCGCGCGGACCGCGGGCAGGAAGTGGCCGGGCTCGCCCGCGCCCCCGCTGGCGATCACCGGCACGGTGACCGCCTTGCGGACCAGGCCGATCAACTCGAGGTCGAAGCCGGACTTGGTGCCGTCGGCGTCCATCGAGTTGAGCAGGATCTCGCCGACTCCGAGTTCCTCACCGCGCGCGGCCCACTCGACCGCGTCGATGCCGGTGCCCCGGCGACCGCCGTGGGTGGTCACCTCGAATCCGGAGGGTGTCGGCCGGCCACCTTCGGGGACCCGCCGTGCGTCCACCGAGAGCACGATGCACTGCGCGCCGAACCGGCGGGAAGCCTCGCCGAGGAACTCCGGCCGCGCGATCGCGGCGGTGTTGATGCTCACCTTGTCCGCACCCGCCCGCAGCAGGCGGTCGACGTCCTCACAGGTGCGGACGCCACCGCCCACGGTCAACGGGATGAACACCTGCTCGGCCGTGCGCCGGACCACGTCGTAGGTGGTCTCGCGGTTGCCCGAGGACGCCGTGACGTCGAGGAAGGTCAACTCGTCGGCGCCTTCGGCGTCGTAGGCGCGCGCCAGTTCCACCGGGTCGCCCGCGTCACGCAGGTCGGTGAAGTTCACGCCCTTCACCACCCGGCCGGCGTCGACATCCAGACAGGGAATCACCCGTACCGCTACACCCATATGACCAGCGTACTGGGGTCGTTCAGAAGCCTGTGTTCCTGCTTCGTCGACCGCGTGTTCCGAAAACGCCGCATACTTCGCCGTGTCGCGCGGTAATCGGGTCGGCCGCCGTAGGGTCGCGGTATGTGGTGGGGTCTGGCCTGCGCGCTGTTCGCGGCGTGCGCCTACGGTGTCGCCTCGGTGCTGCAGGCGGTCGCGGCACGCTCGGTGGCGAGCACCGAGCACGGCGTCGACCCACGGCTGCTGGTGCGCGTGTTCAAGCAGTGGCGGTACATACTCGGCGTGGGCATGGACACGCTCGGCTTCGTCGCGCAACTCGCCGCGTTGCGGGTACTCCCGTTGTTCGTTGTGCAGGCCGCTCTCGCCGCGAGCCTGGCGGTGACTGCGGTGACGACGCTGGGGATCGGCGCGTCACTGAGCCGTCGCGAATGGACGGCCGTCGCCGCGGTTTGTGTGGGACTCGCGCTACTCGGTCTCTCGGCGGAGAGCGAGGGTTCCCACCCGGTCGGCCTGCCGTTCCACATTGGACTCCTGGTGGCCGCCCTGGTGCTGGGCGCCTGCGGCATGCTCGCCGGACGAGCGCCCGCGCCATTGCGTAGCCCGGCCCTCGGCCTGGTGGCCGGCCTGTGTTTCGGGACGGTGGCGGTGGCCGGACGGGTGATGACGACGGACAGCGTGGTGAGCCTGGTGACGGACCCGGCCGCGTACGCCTTGGCCGTGGCCGGAATCATCGCGATGCTCTTCTTCGCCTCGGCCCTGCAACGCGGCAGCGTCACCACCGCGACCGCGCTGATGGTGGTCGGCGAGACGGTCCTACCGTCGATCATCGGGATTCTCGCGCTCGGCGACACGACGAGGCCGGGGTATCCGCCGGTGGCCGGACTCGGTTTCGTGCTGGCCGTGGCCGCCGCGCTCGCACTGGCGCGCTTCGGCGAGGTCTCCCAGCCGGCTGAGCGCGAAGAGCCGCCGCCGGGGTGAGCGCACCACTATCCACATTGGATCAGACATGCCGTCATGAGACATTCTCACCCGAGTTTTGCCGGCAAAGCTCACGTTTTGCGTCCGGGCGGTTTTGACCTGGATTTCCGCCGATGAGTGCGGCTGAATTTACGGTCCCTGGCTAGCGGCGGGTCGCGGCTTGGACGAGTCCGGCGACGGCACGGGACCGGCTGTGCGGTGGCCAAGCGATCACCGTCGTCACCCGCGGCGCGTCCAGCACCGGCACGGTGGCGAGATCGGGGCGGAGGTGGGTGCGGGCCGACTCCGGCAGGACCGCCGACGCCCGGCCGAGCGCGATCAGTTGAAGAAGTTGCGTATGGTCTCGAACCCGTGGACCGGGGCCGTCCGGGTAGCTGCCGTCGGGGCCGGGCCAGCGTGGCGAGGGCAGGTCGGGCAGCGCGGTGACGTCGGCCATTCGCAGGTGGGTCCGGCCGGTGAGGGGGTGCCCGGCGGGCAGGAAAACGACCTGGCCCTCCGTGCACAGCTCCTCGGTGTCGAACCCGGCCGTGGCATCGAACGGCAGGTGCAGCAACGCCACGTCGGCCCGCCCGTCGCGCAGCAGCCTTTCCTGCTCGCCGGGCCCGCACAACTGCACATCGACGGTGACCGCGCCGGGTTCGGCGGCGTAGGCGTCGAGCAGTTTCGCCAGCAGTTCGCTGGACGCTCCGGCTTTGGTGACAAGGACAATGCCTGCTTGGCCGGTCGCGGCGAAGGCCGCGCGGCGGGTCCGGCGCTCGGCGGCGTCGACCGCGTCGAGGGCCGCCCGGCCCTCCCGCAGCAGCACCGACCCGGCCTCGGTCAGCGCCACGCCGCGGCTCGTGCGTTCCAACAGCACAGCCCCGAGCCGCCGTTCGAGTTGCCGGATCGCCCGCGACAGCGGGGGCTGCGCGATCCCGAGCCGCTGCGCGGCCCGCCCGAAGTGCAACTCCTCGGCGACCGCGACGAAATACCGCACCTCCCGCGTCTCCACGCCGCCAAGATACCCGCCCGGGTGCTCCGCTGACCTGGATCGATACCCGGAACGTATCGCTGCCCACCCACTTGGTGTTGGCGATGCGGGAGAGGCGCGGGACAGGATCGACGACATGAGCGAACAGACGATCGCGCTGGTCACCGGCGCGAACAAGGGGATCGGGTACGAGATCGCGGCCGGCCTGGGCGCCCTCGGCTGGAGCGTCGGCGTCGGCGCTCGGGACGAACAGCGCCGCGAAGCCGCTGTGGAGAAGCTGCGCGCGGGTGGCGCCGACGCGTTCGGCGTGCCGCTGGACGTGACCGACGACGCGAGCGTGGCCGCCGCCGCCAGGTTGATCGAGGAGCGCGCCGGACGTCTCGACGTGCTCGTCAACAACGCCGGGATAACCGGCAG
This sequence comes from Amycolatopsis taiwanensis DSM 45107, assembly GCF_000519205.1. Lineage (GTDB taxonomy): Bacteria > Actinomycetota > Actinomycetes > Mycobacteriales > Pseudonocardiaceae > Amycolatopsis_E > Amycolatopsis_E taiwanensis. Next base: position 127,747 of record NZ_JAFB01000019.1, read on the forward strand.
CGAGCCGCAGCGGCCCACCACGGTGGACCTCGCGACGGTACGAACGGTCGTCGAAACCAACGTGCTCGGCGTAATCCGCGTCACCAACGCGATGCTGCCGCTGCTGCGCCTCTCGGCGTCGCCGCGGATCGTGAACATGTCCAGCGGCGTCGGCTCCCTCACCCGGCAAACCACTCCCGGCGCCGAAACGGGTCCGATTGCCATCGCGTACGCGCCGTCGAAGACGTTCCTCAATGCCGTCACCGTCCAGTACGCCAAGGAACTGGCCGACACGAACGTCCTGATCAACCTCGCCTGCCCCGGCTACTGTGCGACCGACCTCAACGGCTTCCGCGGCGTGCGGACCCCCGAGCAAGGCGCGGCGATCGCGATCCGGCTGGCGACCCTGCCCGATGGCGGACCGACCGGCGGGTTCTTCGACGACGACGGAATGGTGCCCTGGTAACGAACGCGTGCCACCAGGAACGTCGCCTGGAGCCGCAGATCACGATCGGACCGCTCCGCGCTACCGTCCACAGTGGATATGACTCGCCATCGTCATGAGGAATTCTCAGACCGGCCTCGCTACGTTGACCCCATGACATCGGAATACGAGCGGCTGGCCGCGGAGAGGTACGTCCTGGTGACGACCTACCGCCGCACCGGCGACCCGGTCGCCACCCCGACCTGGGTCGCCGGTGACAGCGGCGAGTTGGTCGTGTGGACCGTGCGGCACTCCGGCAAGGTCAAACGCGTCCGGCGGGACCCGGCGGTCCACGTCCAGGCGTGTGACTCGCGCGGTCGCCGGACCCACGGGCTCGAGGTGCCGGGCAGGGCCCGCCTGCTCGACGACGCGGGGTCCGAACGCGTCCGGCGCGCGATCGCCCGGAAGTACGGGTTGGCAGGGCGGGTGACCATGTTCTTCAGCCGCCTGCGCGGCGGCCGCGAACGCACCATCGGCATCGCCATCACTCTCGACGAGCCCTGACCCTGTGTCCCCGCCTCAGCCCCCCGAGTTCCGGCTTCAGCCCCGCGAGTTCCGGCTTCAGGCCGCCGTGTTCCCGCCTCAGGCCCCCGAGTTCCGGCTTCAGGCCCCCGAGTTCCGGCTTCAGGCCCCCGAGTTCCGGCTTCAGGCCCGCGAGTTCCGGCTTCAGGCCGCCGTGTTCCCGCCTCAAGCGCCCGAATTCCCGGTTCGGTGACGGGAGTGCCTATTCGGCGTTGCGCAAGGGGGAAGAACCGACCGCAACCGGAAACTCGGATACGCCAAGTCAGAACTCGCGCCCCCGAAGCCCGAACTCAGACGCCCCAAGCCGGAACTCGCGCCCCCGAAGCCCGAACTCGAACGCCCCAAGCCAGAACTCACGCCCCCGAAGCCCGAACTCAGACGCCCCAAGCCGGAACTCATGCCTTTCAAGCCCGAACTCGAACGCCCCAAGTCAGAACTCGCGCCGCCGAAGCCGGAACTCGGACGCCTCGAGCGAGAACTCGGACGCCTGAGCCGGGGACACGCGGGATTCAGCCGGCGACGGCAGTCAGGGCCTCGGGGAGGGTGAAGGCGCCGGCGTAGAGCGCCTTGCCGACGATGGCGCCTTCGACGCCGTCGCGGGCCAGCCCGGCCAGTGCGCGGAGATCGTCCAAACTCGACACCCCGCCGGAGGCGACCACCGGGGCGTCGGTGCGCGCGGCGACCTCGCTGAGCAGGTCGAGGTTCGGGCCCTTGAGGGTGCCGTCCTTGCTCACGTCGGTGACCACGTACCGCGCGGCGCCGTCGCGGTCGAGGCGTTCGAGGACCTCCCACAGGTCGCCACCGTCCCGTGTCCAGCCGCGCGCCGCGAGCCGGTGCCCCTCGCCGGTGATCCGCACGTCGAGGCCGATCGCCACCCGGTCGCCATGGGCCGCGATGGCCTTGGCGGTCCATTGTGGATCTTCCAGCGCCGCCGTGCCGAGATTGACCCGGCGGGCACCGGTGGACAGCGCGGCCTCGAGCGACTCGTCGTCGCGGATCCCGCCGGACAGCTCCACCTGCACGTCCAGCTTGCCGACGACGTCGGCGAGGAGTTCCCGGTTCGAGCCCTTGCCGAAGGCGGCGTCGAGGTCGACCAGGTGTATCCACTGTGCACCGTCGCGCTGCCAGGCGAGCGCGGCGTCCAGCGGGTCGCCATAGGAGGTCTCGGTACCGGCCGCGCCCTGGACGAGCCGGACGGCCTGGCCGTCGGCCACGTCGACGGCGGGAAGAAGGGTGAAACTCACGCGCCAACTATAGATGGTTGTTCAGAACGCGAGATGCACATGCTTGCTGCCCCATCACAACGGTGTCTTGCGGGGCCTCACACCCCCGACTGGGGGCACGCCCCCAGACCGCTCTGTCTTGCGGGGCTCCGCCCTCACACCCCGACTGAGGGCACGCCCCCCCAGACCGCTGTGTCTTGCGGGGGCTCCGCCCCACACCCCCCAACTGGGGGCACGCCCCCAGACCCCCTCACGTGGGCGGCAGGCAGGCCGCCCCCGTGGTCAACCGGCAGCCCACGAGAAGAAGTCACGGCCTGTCTGCCCGAACACGTTCCGACAACACTGTGGCGGGCTGGGTCACAGCGTTCGCAGCCAGTTCTCCAGCAGGTGGGCGCCGGCGTCCCCGGACTTCTCGGGGTGGAACTGCGTGGCCCACAGCGGGCCGTTCTCGGCGGCGGCCACGAAGTCCTCGCCGTGGTGTGCCCAGGTGACCTTGGGCTGGCAGCCGGGAAGGCCCGAGTCGAGTTCCCACTTCCGGGCCGCGTAGGAGTGCACGAAGTAGAACCGGGTGTCCGCGTCGAGCCCCGCGAACAGTTGCGAATCAGCCGGCGCACGCACCGTGTTCCACCCCATGTGCGGGACGATTTCGGCGTGCAGGCGCTCGACGGTGCCCGGCCACTCCCCGGTGCCCTTGGCCTCCACCCCGTGCTCGACGCCGCGCTCGAACAGGATCTGCATGCCGACGCAGATGCCCAGCACGGGCCGCCCACCGGCCAGACGGGTGCTGATGATCTTGTCGCCGCCGGCCGCCAGCAGACCCGCCATGCACGCCGCGAACGCGCCGACCCCGGGCACGACCAAGCCGTCCGCGGCCAGTGCCGCGCGCCGGTCCGACGTCACCTCGACGTCCGCGCCGACCCGACGCACCGCTCGCTCAGCGGAGCGAAGGTTCCCGGAACCGTAATCAAGAATCACGACGCGAGTCACGCCCACAGTCTAGGGAATGCCGCCACGAGTCCGGTTTGAACCCACCGCGACCAGGGAATACCAGGCTGATGGCGAGGCAGGAAGAAATGCGAGTGTTGCGGGCGGGCAAACCGGATTACGCCGAGAGATCGGCGCCCGCACGCAAGATTGCCCGCCTGTCCGACGAGCTGGCCGACGAGCTGAACCGATTCGACGCGGAACCGCTGCGCCCGGCCGAAATCAACCGGCTACTCACCGGCATAAGCTGCGCCGCCGGGGCACTCACCCGGGTCCTGGACGAGCTGCGCGCCTCGCCGGTGCTGGCCCATGCGGAGAACGACCTCGCCCTGCCCGCCCGCCGGAGCGTCCTGGCGGAGCTGGCCCAGGCCGCCGCCGCGGCCGAGGACCTGATGGTGACATCCGCGGGGCTGAGCCGCGTGCTGCCCCGCGTACTGTCCACAGTGGACTACGTGCCGCCACAGGACCGTCGTTAACCTCGACTTAGGTCGAAGTCACGGTTAGCCTGATGACGTGACCAAGCTTGCCGACCACCTGAGCATCGGTCAGGTCGCGGAACGCAGCGGGGTGCCTCACACCGCGTTGCGGTTCTACGAAGACCGAGGGCTCATCCATGCGGAGCGCTCCAGCGGCAACCAGCGACGCTATCACCGCTCGGTGCTGCGCCGGATCGCCTTCATCCGCGCCGCGCAGCGGGTGGGGCTCAGTCTCGAGGAGATCAGCGCGGCGCTGGCGACCCTGCCCAGGGATCACGCCCCGACCAAGGCGGACTGGGCGCGGCTGTCCCGCGGCTGGCAGAGCGAACTCGACGCGAGGATCGACGCGCTGCAACGGTTGCGTGACCGGTTGACCAGCTGTGTGGGCTGCGGCTGCCTGTCGCTGCGGCATTGCGGGTTGCACAACCCCGACGACAGGCTGGCCCGGTTCGGACCCGGCTCCCCCGTGCTCAAGCCGGCGGCGGAGGGTGGCGCGTAGCCGGGTGCGGATCAGGTATGCGCAGCTCGCCGACGCCGACGCGGTATTCGGGTTGCTTGGGCAGCTCGCCATGAGTTACCGGCCGCAACGGTCCGCGTTCGACCAGAGCTTCGAGCTGCTCCTGTCCGCCATGACCTATGACAGCGCCGATCTTCTCGTCGCCGAGGACGGGGGCACGGTCATCGGTTACGCCCTGACGCGGCGGTTCCCGGTGCTGTACGCGAACGGGCCGGTGAGCGAGCTGCACGAGCTGGTGGTGGACGAGGCGCACCGCGGGCGGGGTGCCGGCCGCCGGCTGGTGGAGGCGGTCATCGCGCGGGCACGCACGGCGGGCGCGGTGGAACTCACCGTGCCGACGCGCCGCGCCCACGACTTTTACCGCAGGTTCGGCTTCGAGGAGACGGCGACGGTGATGAAGCTGCCGCTGCCCCCGGACTGAACGGTGCCGCTACGCCCACCGCCACGCAAGCCACTTGGAATCAGTCTCTAGCCCATGAACCACGCGACGGCGCCGCCGATGGCCAGCAGTGCGCCGATGCCGAGCACGGTGGCCATGAACTTGGCGGTCTTCCAGAGGCTGTAGACGCCACCGATCAGGAAGCCCGCCACGGCCAGCAGGATTATGCCGATTGTTTCCTTGCTCACGATGTTCGTCTTCCGCTCGGCCGACGTGATGAGGGCAACCTACCAAGCACCGCGAGGGATCGCGCTACAGCACGCCCTTTGTGGACGGGATGCCGCCCGCACGAGGGTCGGGCTCGGTGGCGGCGCGCAGCGCTCGCGCGACCGCCTTGTACTGGGCCTCGGCCATGTGGTGCGGGTCGCGGCCGTGCAGCACCCGGACGTGCAGCGCGATCTGGGCGTGGAAGGACAGCGAGTCGAACACGTGCCGGTTCAGCACGAAGGGATAGTTCCCGCCGATCGTGAACGTCGTGAACTCCGGCGGCTCGCCCAGGTGCACGCAGTACGGCCGCCCCGACACGTCGATGGCCGCGTGCGCGAGCGTCTCGTCCATCGGGATCCACGCGTCGCCGAAGCGGCGGATGCCCTTCTTGTCGCCGAGGGCCTGGCGGATCGCCTGGCCCAGCACGATGGCGGTGTCCTCGACGGTGTGGTGCGCGTCGATGTGCACGTCGCCGGTGGCCGTCACCGCGAGGTCCAGGGACGCGTGCACGCCGAACGAGGTCAGCATGTGGTCGAAGAACGGCACACCGGTGGAGATCTCCACCTCGCCGGTGCCGTCCAGGTCGAGCACGACCGAGATCGAGGACTCCTTGGTGGTCCGGGAAACCTTGCCCACCCGCGTCGTCGTTGGGCCGGACACTGTGCCGCTCATCGAGGAATCTCCTTGCTCGCCACCAGGAACGCGTCGTTCTCCTCCGGGGTGCCGATGGTCACCCGCAGATGCCCTTCGACGCCGACGTCACGGATCAGCACCCCGTTGTCCAAATAGGACTGCCAGCTCGCCCGGGTGTCACCGAAGGTGCCGAACAGGATGAAGTTCGCGTCGCTGGGCACCGGGGTGAAGCCCAGTCCGAGCAGGCCTTCGGCCACCCGGTCGCGTTCCGCGGCCAGCTTCGCCACCGTGGCCAGCGTGGCGTCGGCGTGCCGCAGCGCGGCGGACGCGGCGGCCTGCGTGAGCAGCGAAAGGTGGTAGGGCAGCCGGACCAGCTGGAGCGCGTCGACCACCGCGGGGGCGGCCGCGAGGTAACCGAGCCGGCCACCGGCGAACGCGAACGCCTTGCTCATCGTGCGCGAGACGATCAGCTTCGCGGGGTGGTCGCCGAGCAGCCGGGTCGCGCTCGGCTGGGACGAGAACTCGGCATACGCCTCGTCGACCACCACGATGCCGGGTGCGGCGCGTAGCACGAGTTCCAGCTCCGCCAACGGGATCGACCCGCCGGTGGGGTTGTTCGGGCTGGTCACGAACACGACATCCGGCCGGCGCTCGGCGACGATCTCCGCCGCCCGCGGCGTGTCGAGGGTGAAGTCCGCGCGGCGCGGCGCCGGCGCCCATTCGGTGCGGGTACCGGCCGCGATGATCGGGTGCATCGAGTACGACGGCTCGAAGCCGAGTGCGGTCCGGCCCGGCCCGCCGAAGGCCTGCAGGATCTGTTGCAGGATCTCGTTCGAGCCGTTGGCGGCCCACACGTTCCGCTCGGACAGCGGGACGCCGGTCGACGCCGAAAGGTAGGCGGCGAGGCCCTTCCGTAACTCGATCGCGTCGCGGTCGGGGTAGCGGTGCAGCCGGGCGGCCGCCTCGCGGACCGCCCCGGCCACGTCGTCGACCAGTTCTCGCGGCGGCGGGTACGGATTCTCGTTGGTGTTGAGCCGAACGGGCACGTCCAGTTGCGGGGCGCCGTAGGGGCTGCGACCCCGCAGGTCTTCGCGCAACGGCAGGTCGTCGAGCGTCACGTCCTCGATCACCGGGCGCCCTCCGGGAACCGCGCCGTCACGGCTTCGCCGTGCGCCGGCAGGTCCTCGGCGTTGGCCAGTGCGACCACCTGGCCGGCGACCTCGCGCAACGCCTCGCGCCGGTATTCGATCACGTGGATGCCGCGCAGGAAGCTCTGCACGGAAAGGCCCGACGAGTGCCGCGCGAACCCACCGGTCGGCAGGACGTGGTTCGACCCGGCGCAGTAGTCACCCAGAGACACCGGCGCGTACGGGCCGACGAACACCGCGCCCGCGTTGCGTACCCGGGCCGCGACGGCGCTCGCGTCCTTCGTCTGGATCTCCAGGTGCTCGGCGGCGTAGGCGTCCACCACGCGCAGCCCGTCGTCCACTGTGGACACCAAGATGGTGCCGGACTGGCGGCCGCGCAAGGCCTGGCCGACCCGCTCGGTGTGCTTGGTCGCGGCCACCCGGGTGGCCAGCTCGGCGTCGACCGCGTCGGCCAGCTCTTCGGAGGTGGTGACCAGGACGCTCGCGGCCAGGGTGTCGTGCTCGGCCTGGCTGATCAGGTCCGCGGCCACGTGCGCGGGATCGGCCGTCTCGTCGGCGAGAATCGCGATCTCGGTCGGCCCGGCCTCGGCGTCGATGCCGATCAGGCCGCGCAGCATGCGCTTCGCCGCGGTCAGGAAGATGTTGCCCGGACCGGTGACCAGGTCCACCGGGGCGAGTTCCGCGCCGTCGGTGTCCGTGCCGCCATAAGCGAGCAGCGCGACCGCGAGCGCGCCGCCGACCGCCCACACCTCCTCCACGTCGAGCAGCGCGGCCGCCGCGAGGACGGTCGGGTGCGGGAGGCCGTCGAACTCGGCCTGCGGCGGCGAGCACAGCACCAGCGAGCCCACCCCGGCGGCCTGCGCCGGGACGACGTTCATCACCACGCTCGACGGGTAGACGGCCAGGCCGCCCGGCGCGTACAGGCCGACCCGCTCGACCGGCACCCAGCGCTCGGTCACCGTGCCGCCCTCGGTCACCGTGGTGGTGACGTCGGTGCGCCGCTGGTCCGCGTGCACTTTCCGGGCCCGGGCGATGGATTCGTCGAGTGCCGCGTGCACCCCTGCGTCCAGCTCGGACAGTGCCCGGGCCAGCGCCGCGGCCGGCACCCGGACGGTGGCCGGGCGCACCCGGTCGAACTTCTCGGTGTAGTCCAGCACCGCGTCGACGCCGCGGTCTCGCACCGCCTCCACCACCGGCCGCACCTGATGCACGGCCTCGTCCACGTCGATCTCGGCGCGCGGCAGCGTGGCGCGCAGTTCGGCGGCTGACGGGACCCGTCCACGCAGGTCGATGCGGCTTAACATGGCTCCAGGGTACGAGCCGGGAGCCGCCCGGCGACCAGGGAGGTGTCCGTGCTGTCGATCGCCTTGTGCCAGCTCACATCCAGCGACATTCCCGCCGAGAATCTGGAGGCCATCCGGCATGGCGTGGCCAGGGCCGCGGCCGGGGGCGCGCGGGTGGTGGTCTTCCCGGAAGCGGCGATGGCCCGCTTCGGCGGGCCGCTCAAGCCGCTTGCCGAGCCGCTGGAAGGCCCCTGGGCGAAGGGGGTGGCCGCGATCGCCGACGAGCACGAAGTCCTCGTGGTGGCCGGGATGTTCACCCCGGCCGAGGACGGCCGGGTGCGCAACACGCTGCTGGTCACCGGGCTCGGCCGGCACCTGGGGTACCACAAGATCCACCTCTATGACGCGTTCGGCTTCCGCGAGTCGGACACCGTGGCACCCGGCGACGAACCGGTCACGCTGGCCGTCGACGGCATCACGCTCGGCCTCGCCACCTGCTACGACATCCGCTTCCCCGAACTGTTCCGCGCGCTGGCCGACCGGGGCGCGGCGGCCGTGGTGGTGCCGACCTCCTGGGGCGCGGGCGAGGGCAAGCGCGAGCAGTGGGAGGTGCTGGTGCGGGCCCGCGCACTCGACTCCGGATGCTGGGTGCTCGGCTGCGGGCAGGCCGATCCCGTCGCGACCGGTGTCGAGGTCAACCCGAAGGCACCGACCGGGATCGGCTACTCGACCGTTGCCGACGGCTTCGGCCGCGTGCACGCACAACTCGGCCCCGGACCGGACCTGGTCGTGGTCGAAGTGGACCCGGCGGTGACGGAACGGGCGCGCACCGCTACCGGGGCGCTGGCGAACCGACGGCTGGGTTGAGCGGCGCCGGCACCTGTTCGGCCGGCTGACCTGGCGCGGGATGGCTGTTCCGCCACGAGAGCATCGCGATACCGGCGATCATCGTGACCGCGGCGATCAGTTCACCCGAAAGCACCGCCGCCCCGGTGGAAACCGACTCGCCCATCCACCACACCCCGATCACCACGCCCACCAGCGGGTCGACGGTGGTGATCACGGCCAGCGCCGGGGCGATCAACTGTCCCTGCTGGAAAGTGTTCTGCGACAACAGGAAGCCGATCGGCCCGATCACGCACACCACGTACAGCGGCCAGTCGGTGAACGTGGCCAGCCAGCCGGCACGCAGGTCGTCGGCGACCAGCTTCATCAGCCCGGCGGTGACGCCGTACAACACACCGGTGGCCAGTGCCAGGCCGAGCACCCGGGTCGGCCCGGCGACCAGCCAGGACCAGCCGAGACCGCCCAGCGCGACCAGGCCGAGCACGACCGTGAGCAGCACCACCTCACCCGCGGGCGGCAGCTGGGCGGTGCCGTCGCTGGGCCGCGCCAGCATCAGGAACCCGGACAGCCCGGCGATGCAGACCAGCGTGCCGAGCAGGACCAGACCGTCGGGCCTGCGGTGAGCGAACCAGGCCGCGAACACGCTCGCGAACGGCAGCGCCGTCACCAGCAGCGGCTGCACGAGGATCAGTGGCCCGAAGCCGAGCGACACCAGTTGCAGACCGAGACCGGCCACCGTCGCCCCGATGCCGACCAGCCAAAGCGGACGGCGCGCCAGATCCAGCAGTAACCTGGGATGCAAGGTCCTTTCCAGCGGCACCTGTTTGGTCGCCCTCGCCTGTGCCGCGCTGGCCAACCCCATGAAACCCGCCCCCACGATCGCGGCAGGCACCGCCACCGCCAGATTTGCCCAGCTCTCGGCCATCCCTCACCTCCTGTACCGTGCAACGTGATGGTGTCTCGCGCGTCTTCCGGATATGAGCGAAGACGTGCTGACCGCCACACACCGGCGACCGGCCCGTGACGACCCCGACGTAACGGACGGATCCGCCGACCAGGCCCAGCCGATGTGGATTTCACAACCCGGCCGGGTACATTGAGCCAACTCCGCCGAGGATGCCTCCGCCCCGAAAGAGACAACCAGGCCTATGCCACCTCACCTCACCGTGCACCTGCCCAACTTCAGCTCACTGATCAAACAGGGCGCCCAGCACCTGCTCGAATCGACGATCGTTCCGCTGGGCCTGTTCTACCTGCTGCTGATCACCGTCGGCTTCAACGGCGGACTGATCGCCGCCCTGTCCTGGTCGATGTTGGCGCTGGTGCGCAGGGCCGTGCTGCGCAAGCCGATCCCCGCGGTGCTGGTGCTCACCACCGGTTTACTCGTCGGCCGCACCGTGCTGGGCCTGATGACGGGCAGCGTGTTCCTGTACTTCCTGCAGCCGACCCTGCAGAACTTCCTCGTCGCCGCCGTGCTGGTCGGTTCGCTGCCGTTCGGCCGCCCGTTCATCGCCAAGCTGGCCGACGACTTCTGCGCGTTCCCGGCCGCCTTCCGTGAGCATCCCCGCGTGCTCCGGATCTTCCGGCGGCTGTCCCTGTTCTGGGCGTTGGTGTTCATCACCAATGGCGCCACCACGCTGTGGATGCTCGCCAAGGCGACCGTGGGTGACTTTCTGATGGTTTCGACCGCCGGTTCGTGGACCGTCGTCGGTCTCGCCATCATCGTGTCGCTGCTGTGGTTCCGCCGGGCGCTGCGCGGCGAGGGAATCGTCCTGCGGATGGGTCCCGCGGCGGCCACCGCCTCCTGATCCCCCCCCCGCCCACGCCTGTTCTGTGCGGGGCTCAGGGCTCTCACACGTTGTCGGCCACGGTTGAGGTCGGGGTGTTGAGAATGCCGTCGAACGCGTCGAGGACGGGCGTGTGCAAGTAGGCGCTTTGTATCCGGATGCGGTCGGGGCCGACTGAAGCCTCGGTGCGCGCCGGGCGAAGATCGGCGATGCTGAGCCCGAGATCGGCATCGGTGAAGGCGGCTTCGATGCTTCCCGGCTCGGGTGGTTGTAGTGCGGTGTTGTCGACGGCGAAGCCGAAGCGCGCGTTCTCGTCGGGGCGCATGTCGGCGGTGTGCCCGGTAGGGCTTGACAGGCCGAGGGCGAAGTACTTATCGCCGATTGCGTTGTGCAGGTACTGCCCCATGGGCAGCCCCGTGAGGTGCCCGTTGAAGGAGATCGATGCCTTCTGAATGTGGGCGTTGTGGGCGGCCAGCACGATCCGGGTCTCGGGTCCCAGCCGCTCCAGCTGCCACCGGACCGACTCGGCCAGGTAGAGATCACGGGCCGAGGTGTCGGCGGTTAGTCCGGTTCCGGCGTAAAGCTCGGCCATGGAGCGGAAGTGGTGGTTCCCGTAGCAGGCGCCTTCGAGGCGACGTAGGGCGATGTCATAGCTGCGTTGGTCACTACGGGAGACATACAGCGACTCGACAGCGCGGAACCGGATGAGCAGGCGCGTCAGGATCGCGCTGAGGGCGTCCTGTTCCGCGGTGGTCAACCGGGTCCAGGCCGGTGCGGCCGAGGCCGCCGAGGCACCGGCGAACGATTCGGCGATCCGCATTGCCGCCTCGGCCGCCGGTACGGTTTCCGGATCGATCCGGCGCAGGTAGTCGGCGACCGGGGACAGGGCGGGAAGCAAGGACCCACCGGCCGCCGGGATGTCGATCCCGGCGAACCGCACCGGCTTCGCGGCCGTGGCGTTGTGCCGGCGCATCCAGCGCAGCGGCTCATCGATTCCCACGGGGATCGTCGCGGCGAGGTGGGTTGCCAGGTCATCGTCGGTGCCCTCGCCCTGAGCCCAGGCGTCAAGGGGGAAGCCTTCGCTGAAGCCGTATTCGAAGGCCAGGACGGTGAAACCACAGCGTTCGACCAGGAACCGCAGGATGCGCTGGCGCATGAGGGAGAACTCGTTGATGAAGTGGGAACTCTCGCCGATCGCGACGACGCGTGCGTCGCCGACGATGCCGCGCAGAGGTTCGAGGTCATCGAGCGGCGCCGCCGGGTCGAGGTGGGTGAGCGGGACGGCGTGGTCTCCAAGCCAGCCGGCGAACGAATTCTGGCCGGAGGTATCAGGCATGCTAATGACTCGTTTCTCCAAGTACTGGTACTGCGAAATCCTGGAACGGGAGTGGATCACCGGGGCGCGGGCGCGGCGTTCTCCAGGTCGTCGATGCTGCCCGAAGAGATCGTGCGGATGTGTTCGGTGATGTGCTCCAGCGGCCAGTCCCACCAGGCCACGTCCAGCAGGCGGTCGATCTCGGCATCGCTGTAGCGGCGACGGATCAGCTTGGCCGGGTTGCCGCCGACAATGCCGTAGTCGGGGACGTCGTCGACGACGACGGAACCGGAAGCAACGATCGCTCCGTCACCGATCCGGACGCCGGGCATCACCATGGTCCGGTAACCGAGCCAGACATCGTTGCCCACCACGGTGTCACCCCGTCCGGGCAGACCGGTGATGAGGTCGAAGTGCTCGGCCCAGGAACCACCCATGATCGGGAACGGGAACGTCGAGGGGCCATCCATACGGTGGTTGGCGCCGTTCATGATGAACCGCACACCCTCCCCCAACGCGCAGAACTTCCCGATGATCAGTTTCTCCGGCCCGTAGTGGTACAGCACATTGCGGGTCTCGAACGCGGTCGGATCATCCGGATCGTCGTAGTAGGAGAACTCCCCGACCTCGATCAGCGGCGAGGTGACCAGCGGCTTCAGCAGCACCACCCGCGGCTGCCCTGGCATCGGATGCACCACGGTCGGGTCGGCGGGAACAGCGGGCATGAAGAACTACTTCCTTCCCAGATGCCGGGCGAAACGTGGGTGGGTTCAGCGCCACTAACGCGACAATTGTTACATTAAAAGCTAACACAACGCCGTCCACCGACGAACCGGATAACCAGTGATGAATGCCTCAGCGCCACGATCCGAGGACGCCCGGCCGGCACAGGCGACCCAGCGCCGCCCCGGTGGCCGTACCGCACGTATTCGTGCGCAGGTACTCGGCGCGGTCCGCGCGGAGCTTGGAGAGCGCGGTTATGACGGGCTCACCATGGAGTCAGTCGCCGCGCGCGCGGGCGTGCATCGCGCAACCGTGTACCGGCGTTGGGGGGACGTCGGCGGCTTGCTCGCCGATGTCCTCGATGCGGCGGGCGAGGACGACTGGCAACCCCCGGACACCGGCTCGTTGAGCGACGACCTGGCAGCACTGAACCATGAGATCCAGGCAGCGCTGACCGCGCAGCCGCCGATCGTCACCGCCCTGATCGCCGCTTCATTCCGCTCCGAAAAAGCCAGCTGCGCCCAACAGCGGCTTTTCCAGGACCGCTACGCCCAGTGCGAGATCATCGTCAGCCGGGCGATCCGGCGCGGCGAGCTCCTGCCGGACACTGACGCGCGGCGGCTACTCATCGCCGCCACCGCGCCGGTGTACCACCAGCTGGTACTTCTCCGGATACCGCCCGACCCGCACCTACCCGGCCACGCGGCCAGAACCGCCGCTCTCGCCGCGTCCGCCGGAGCGTTCGCGGAGCCCCCATCAGCCGAGCCCCCATCAGTTGGCGGCACCTGACCGGACCCCCGCGCGGAACATCCTCGGCGCCGAACCGGTCACCGTGGCCATCACGCCACGTGCCGGAGTCGCCGGAAGCAGAACCAGGTGAGCAGTGCCGACAGCGCGACGAAGAACCCGAGTTCGGTCCACTGCAAGGGCCAGAAACGGAAGCCCGGCTGGTAGGCCAGATGCTGCTGGTAACCACGCTCACCCAGCTGTTCCACGCATTTTTCGATGGAATCGATATCCGGTACCTGCGACGGGGCGCCCTGGCCCGGACGCGGCATACAGCCCTGCACGAAGTCGGGCAGTCGCGAGACCGTGTTTCCCGCGGGATCCACGGTCTCGTTCGCCAGCTCCCACGCACCGGCGGGTTTGCGGACCGAGATCGACTCGAGCCCCTGAGCGTCCCCTCTGATCCCGGTGATGTTCGGTGCAGTGATCGCGACCGTTTCGTTCACCGCGGGCAGGATGTGCGGACGGACCAGGAGCGGGACGGCCAGCTGCACGGCGGCGAACAGGACGAGGGTCACCGCCATCGCGGCCACGGTGCGGCGCAACACGATCCCGACCGCGACACCGAGGACGAACGCGAACGCCGCGTAGCCGATGGGCACGATGCCGCGCGCGGCGAACACCACCGGCGACATCCAGTTCAGCATCGACCGGTCCGTGGACTGGTTCGCCAGCGCGTCGATGGGGCTGGCCCACCAGGTGACCGCCAGGCTCAGCAGGCCGGCCGCGATCATCGCGCCCAGCACACCGGCCCCGAGCTTCGTCGCGAGCCACCGCTTGCGCGTGATCGTCTGGTTCCACACCAGGCTGTGCGTGCCGCTCTCCAGCTCACGCGTGACCAGTGGCACACCCCAGAACACGCCGACGATCGCCGGCAGCAGATACATCAGGAGGCTCGTGCCGACGTAAAGGAAGTCCGAATCGGAGAAGTCGGTCCGTCCGACCAGCTGTGGTCCGGTGATCCCCAGCAGCACACCGACCGCCACCAGGCCGGCGAAAACGGTAAGCGCGGACACCCGGAACTGGCGCCAGGTCAACCAGGTCATCGCAGAACCTCCAATGCGGGACGGGCGGTGACCGGGTTGGTCATGTACTCCAGGACGACGTCTTCGAGCGTGAGCCCGCTGACGGTCCACGCGGGGTCGAGAATCGGCGCCTCGGTGCGGACCAGCACGGTGGTCTGCCGATCGGTGTGGCGCGCGGAAATGACGTGCTGATCGGAGGGCAGCGTGTCCAGCTCCCGGCGCGGCCCGGTCAGCCGGTGGTGGGTGGCGAGCAGATCGTCGATGTCGCCGGCGATCCGCACCTGCGAGTCCACCAGCACGATCAGGTGGTCACAGACCCGTTCCAGGTCGGCGACGAGGTGCGAAGACATCACGACGGACAGCCCGTGCTCGGCGACCGCCTCCATGAGGTCGGCCAGGAACTCCCGGCGCGCGAGCGGGTCGAGCGCGGCGACCGGCTCGTCGAGCAGCAGCAGTTCCGGCCGCTTGGCGATGCCGATGGTGAGCGCGAGCTGGGCGCGCTGGCCGCCGGAAAGCTTGCCGGCGTGCTGCTTCGGGTCCAGCCCGATCCGCTCGATGCGTTTGCGGGCCAGGTCGTCGTCCCAGCGCGGGTTCAGCCGGGCGCCCAGATGCAGGTGGTCTTCGACGGTCAGCCCGCCGTAGACGGGCGTGTTCTGCGCGACGTAGCCGACCTTGGCCAGCTGGGCCGCGCCGCTGCCCGGCGTCCCGCCGCACACCTCGATCGTGCCCGTGGTCGGTTCGAGCATGCCGGACGCGATGTTCAGCAGCGTCGACTTGCCCGCGCCGTTCGGTCCGACGAGGCCGGTCACGTGCCCGCCCCCGATTTCGAGCGTGCAGTCGGCCAACGCCCATCTGCGCTTGTACTTCTTGCCCAGTCCCCGGGCACGCAGCACGGTCACGCTATTTCCTCTCGTTCGGATTCGCGAAACGTCGACATCAACAGGGCCTCGATGCTCTCCTCGTCGAGGCCGGCCTTGCGGGCCTTGGCCAGCCAGCGCCGCAGGTCCCGCCGCAACGGCCCGAGCACGGCGAAGGAGTTGCCGCCGAGCGTCGCCGTCACGAACGTCCCCACCCCGGGCCTGGCCGCGACGAGCCCGTCGTGCTCCAACTCCCGGTAGGCCTTGAGCACCGTGTTCGGGTTGATCGCGAGATCGGCGACCACGTCCTTGACCTTCGGGAGCTGGTCACCCTGCTGCAGCACCCCCAGGCGCAGCGCGTGCCGTACCTGCTGGACCAGCTGTTGATACGGCGAAAGGCCGGATCTGCCGTCCAGGTGGAACTCAATCACCAGCACCTCCATTTATCTAGTTAGCTAGTACTATAGCTATGCCAGAATGGCGGCGCCAGCACGACCCCGGCCGCGACGAGGTTGGGCGCCAGGTGATCTTTCAAAGCGGCGGAGCCGCTTGCTGTGGGCCGTCCGCTTGCACCGCCACGCAAGCCACTCCAATGCAGGCTCTAGTCTCTGGCGGGTGAGTTGGGATGAAGGGCGACTGCTGGCCTTGGAAGTCGACGCGATCTTCGGCCTGTCGCCGGGCCCGGAAAGCTCCGAACCAACCCTGAAAGATCCATCGCTGCTGGCGGTATGGGCTTGGTCCCCGCGAGCGCGTCTCCTCGCGCTGGCGCCCGGGCTCGAGCTTGGCGGCCCCGTCGATGGTATGGACCAGGCCTACCGCCCCGGCCAACGGCCTGACGCACTTCACCACTTGGCCGCGTCCTTCGACGACCGGACGGTGTCGATCGAGGGCGGCCCGTCGTTCGTCTTCCCCGAGCGGCTCACCGACCCCGGCCCGGCCCCGCTGCCCATCATCGTCTCGACCATCGACGGCCGGGACGCCGCTCGGCAGCTGATCCGGCCCGGCAACTGGGAGCCCGGCGAGTGGCAGGAACTGATCGACGGTCGTTTCGGTGAGTGGGCAATGGCCGTGTCCGGCAATGAACCGGTGTCGATCTGTCACACTCCCGCGTCGAACGCCGCCGCCGCGGAGGCGGGCATCTGGACCCGCCCCGACTTCCGCGGCAAGCGCATCGCCCCGGCCGTGGTCTCGGCCTGGTCCCGGCTGGAGCGGCGCAACAGGGCCGTGCTCTTCTACAGCACCAGCGCCGACAACCACGCATCCCAGTCGGTCGCGCGTACGCTCGGTCTCACCCCGCTGGGCTGGCTCTGGAAAGCACGGTGAAACAGCGTGCTCAGGTGATGCCTTCCTCGATGGCCAGGCGAGTCAGTTCCGGACGACGGCGGCGGCCGGTCTTGTCCCGGATCCGTTCCAGGTAGGAGCGCACGGTCCGGACACTGATCGCCATGGCCTCGGCGATGTCGGCGTCCCGTTCCCCGGCCGCGAGCAGCGAGAGCACCTGGCGTTCCCGTTCGGACAGCAGGCTTCGCACACCGCGCGCGGAGTTCAGCAGGAACGACGCCAGCGTCGGGGAAACGTAGGTGTTCCCGGCCGCGATCTCGCGGACCGCGTGCAGGATGTCCTCGCCGTCCGCGGCCTTGGACAGGTAACCGCGGGCGCCGGCCGAGATCGCGCCGAGCACCTCCTCCTGGCCGGCGTGCGCCGAAACGACGAGCACCTTGTGCCCCATGCTGACGACCTTGTGCACGGCCGCCGCGTCGGTGACCCCGCGCAGTTTCAGGTCCAGCACCACCACGCACCCGGCGGGCTCGCCCGCAACCGCGAAGCCCGGGACCGAGTCGGAGACCGGGCCGAGGTCGATGTCGTCGGCGTCACTGAGCACCCGGGCTACGGCAGCCCGGTAAAGCGGATGGTCCTCGATCACCCCAGCGCGGATCATCTTCGCCTCCTGTGGGCAGTTTCCCGGCGGGAAAGGCCTTGCCCGGAAGTTTATTATTCAACGGAAGGAGGGAGATTGCGCCCACGACGGTGCCCACCGAACCGGCTCGCTTCGCCGCTGCCGGGTGGTTTCGCCCAGATCGCGGCCTGGGAGGTGGCCGCGATCCCGCTGAGCCTCCACTGGTGCGACCGGCTGGCGCGGATCGCCGTCGCTGGTGTGGCGGCGCTGCTCGGCGGAACCGCCTCGGTCCGGGTCGCGGGCCGGCGCCCGTTCGGCTGGGTGTTCACGTGGATCTCCTACCGCCTGCTGCAACACCGCGCCCATGCGACCGGCGTGGACCCGTTGCGCGCACTCGCGCACGACTTCCGGCTGCGCCAGGACGTGGACCGGACGGGCAACCAGTTCGGCGTCGCGGGAGTCGGCGACGGCTGGAGCGCCGTCATCCGCATGAGCGGCGACCCTCCGGTCCGCACGCTGCTCGCCGCGTTGCGCGTGGCCTGCGCGGAGGACGAGATCCCGCTGGCCGGCGCCCAGCTGGTCATCCGGAGCGACGGCGCCGAGCGAGTCCACCTGCTCGCCGTGCGCTACCGGCCCGGCCAGGCGCCGCTGGCCGCGGTGGTGCGGGGCGGGGGCGAAGCCGGTGAGCTGCGGGCCACCACGCGAGCAGCGCAGGCGCTGCTCGCCACGCTCGCCGAGTCCGGGCAGTGCGGACACCTGCTGGAGGTGGGCGAGCTGGCCACCGAACTCCGGGCCGCTCTCGGCGCGCACGTCGCGGGCCCGTCAGCGACCGACGGCTGGAGTTGGTGGTCGGCGGGCGGCACCACACAAGCCAGCTTCGCCGCGCGGGGCAGGCCGGACCCGGAGTGCACGCTGGCCGCCCGGTCACCCACCGCGTCGGTCACGGTGAGCTCGTACACGCTTTGGCGCACGGATTCCGGAAAGTTGCAGGAAGAGCTGACAATCCGCCTGGTGAAGCGCCAGACCCCGCGGTTCGCGCCGCGGGCCCGCGAGGTGGACGTAACCGTGTTCCCGCTCTACGGCCGCCAGGCGTCCGGTGTCCGCCGGACCTTGCCGCTCGCACTACCCAGATAGCTCGTCAGCGGTTCCGGCTCGGTGCGAGACTGGCGGCATGCGCCGCCCCTACGTCCTGCTCTCCGCCGCCGTGTCCGTCGACGGCTTCCTCGACGACGCGTCGAGTCATCGCCTGGTCCTGTCCAACGACGAGGACTTCGACCGGGTCGACGAGGTACGTGCCGGTGTCGACGCGATCCTGGTCGGCGCCAACACGATCCGCGCGGACAACCCACGGCTGCTCATCCGTGACGAGAAACGCCGGCAGGCCCGGATCGATCGCGACCTCCCCCCGGACCCCGTCAAGGTGACGCTCACCGGCACCGGCGGCCTGGACCCGGAGGCGGCGTTCTTCACCGCCGGCGAAACCGAGAAACTGATCTATACCAATGACGCCGCCGCGGTTTCCGAGCGTCTCGGCGCCGTCGCCACCGTGGTCGAAGCCGCCGGCCTGGACGCCGTTCTCGCCGATCTCGCCGACCGCGGCATCCGGCGGCTGATGGTCGAGGGCGGTGGCCGGATCCACACGATGTTCCTCACCGCCGGAGTCGTCGACGAGCTCCAAATCGTCTTCGCGCCGTTCTTCGTCGGCGACGCCGGAGCACCCCGGCTGGTCGGCCCGGGAAGGTTTCCGCAGAACCCCGCGAACCCCATGCTGCTGGCCGAAACCAGGCAGTTGGGTGACGTCGTCCTGCTCCGGTACCTGATCGGCCAGGCAGCGCGAGATTTCACGCGCCTTCGCGAAGCGGCCGAACTCGCCGAGAGCAGCCCGCCATCGCCGACCTTCCGCGTCGGCGCGATCGTTACCGACGAAGAGAACCGGGTGCTCGCCACCGGCTACTCCGGGGAGACGGATCCACACGACCACGCCGAGGAGGCCGCGCTGGCCAAGCTGGCTCCCGGCGATCCCCGGCTGGCCCGCGCCACCCTCTACAGCTCGCTGGAACCGTGCAGCAGCCGGGCTTCCCGCGAGCTCAGCTGCACGCAGCACATCCTGCGGGCGGGCATCCCGCGCGTGGTGTTCGCGTGGCGGGAGCCGGACGTGTTCGTCCACGCCGAAGGCGCCGAACAGTTGCGTGCCGCCGGCCGCGAAGTGGTCGAACTACCCGAACTCGCCCCGCTGGTCCGCCACGCCAACGCCCACCTCGTTTAGGTGATCACGTCGAAGCGGCGTCAGCCCGCCCCTGTTGGGGCTGACACCCCCGGGCCGCCTGGTTGAACAGTTCGTCGACGGAGTTCACGGTGGCGACACGGTGGATCCAGCCTTCCAACTGGTCGAGGTCGGTGCAGCCACTGATGCGTTCCCGGACCTGCTCAGGTACTTCGATCCCCCGGGACTCGAGCACGGCGAGGACCGCCTTGGCCTCACCCTTGGCCTCACCCTCGGCGCGGCCTTGGTGGATGTACTTGCGGACGAACTCGCTCTTGTACTCGTAGGTGCCGGTCGACATCAGGTCCTCCAAGTGCTTACGTGCCGCCGCGGGAAGCGTTGCTAGCACAAAATCATGATACTGGGAAGCGTGTTCCGCGTCGGAGTGTTGCAACGCGGCGAGAAGGGCGTGAAAGATCTTGTCCTGGTCCGGATGTGTGCTATGCGCGATGGCCGAGAGCACAGCCAGCTCCGGACTGCCGGTGGCCTGCTCCACATCGGTGACGATCGGCACCCGATCCGGGCTCAGCACCAGCGGCGCGAGGACCCACCCGGGATGCCCCAAGTCCACCGGTGTGGCGCACCAGGCCGCGGTCGCGCTATCGGCGCAGACCACGAGCAGCACGGCCGGGCAGCGCAGCCGGGCACGCAGCGTCGCCAGATAGACCGGCCAACTCCACCGTTTGCCCGCGTCGCGACCCAGCTGGACCTCGACCACCACCGCGAGTTCCGCCGCCGCGGACCGGCCGAGCGCCACCACGGCATCGGCCCGGTACTCGGTGGGGTTCACATCAGTGAGATCACCCGACTCCAGCCGGGCGACCCGATAGTCCGGCAGATCCATGTCGAAGGGACCGGACAACAGCTCGGCGGCCAGCGACGGCCGGTTCTGAAACAGCGCTATTAACGCTTCGTGTAGGAATGAAGGCACAGCGTGATGCTATGGACGCCTACCGACGATCCTCCGGCGCGGACGCGCCCTACCCCGGCCTACCGCAACGCCAGCCAACCCGTGGTGTTTCGCACCAAAGCAGAGGTGTCGGCCTTCTTCGGGGACTTCGACTTGGTGGCCCCCGGCGTGGTGTGGGTATCACAGGGGCACCCGGGGTACCGCGGAA
This sequence comes from Amycolatopsis taiwanensis DSM 45107, assembly GCF_000519205.1. GTDB lineage: Bacteria > Actinomycetota > Actinomycetes > Mycobacteriales > Pseudonocardiaceae > Amycolatopsis_E > Amycolatopsis_E taiwanensis. Next base: position 148,259 of record NZ_JAFB01000019.1, read on the forward strand.
GCGACAACGAGAGCGACGCGAACCCGGCCCGCAGCAAGATGCTCGCTGGTGTTGCGCGCAAGCCGGCGCGCTGATTCACGTCTGGACTGTCACCGGGGGACCCAGAGGGTGACGCGCGTGCCGCGGCCGGGCCAGGACTCGATCCGGCACCAGCCGCCGACCTCGGTCAGCCGTGCCTTCATCGACTCGCTGACGCCGAACCCGGCGGGCCGGGCGTTCTCGTCGTAACCGGCGCCGTGGTCGCGCGTGATCACCGCGACACCGCCGTCGCGCTCTTCCATGCGCACCACGACTTCCTTCGTCCCGGAGTGCTTGATGGTGTTGCGCAACGCTTCGCGCGCCGCGTCCCGGACGGCGACCCGCCGGACCTCCGACAGCCGGTCGTCCCCCATGTCGGAGATCGCGAGTTCGGCGCGCAGGCCGTCGCGTGCCATTTCCACGGCCAGCGCGGCGAGTTCCGCGGCCAGCCCGTCCGGAGCCTGCTCGGCCCCGAGCCCGCGGCGCAACTCGGTCGCCTGGGCACGCGCGGCGTGCCGGACGCGCAGGAGCTGCCCACGCGGGTCGATGTCGTCGCCCGCGCCGCTCATCGCGATCGCTTCCAGCGCCTGCAAAACGGTGTCGTGCAGCATCCGCTCGCTGCGCGCACGCTCGGTGGTCTGGCCCAGCCGGATGCCGACCGCGAACGCCAGCCGGGTGCCCAGGCCGATCAGCACCAGCGCCAGGACCGCCAGGATCAGCGCCATCAGCATCCCGGCCCAGGCCACCGCGTCCGCGACGGTCATCGGCGAGGACTGGGACGGGTGCCCGGCCCACAACGTGACGACCTGGGTCGCGATGCCGAGCAGCGCGAGCGCCAGGCCGGCCGGCACCCCGTGCACAATCGTCCACAGTGCCACGGCGCCGGTGAGGTAGACGAACGTGACCCACCCGGCCGGCCAGTACAGCGCGGGCGGCACGCCGAGGCAGGCCACGACGCATGCCCCGAACGCGAACACCGCGTCGGCGGCCAGGAGCGCCCTGGTGAAGCGGCCGCTGCGATCCGGCACGCGCAGCACCCAGATCACGCTGACCAGGCTGGTCAGGATGCCGATCCAGGCGATCGCGGTGACGAGCAGGGAAGCGCCCGTGCCGAAACTGATGACGAACCACAGCCAGATCACCGCCAGCACGAACACGCGGCTGGACAGTGGGAGCAGCACCGCGTACCGGGTGGCCCGGATCAGCAACGGGTCCGGCTGCGCACCCGCGTCGGTCGAGGCGAGCGCGCCCAGCCGGCGCAACGCGGGCAACGGTTCCGGATCGCTGGCCTCCGGCGGCAGTTCCTGGGGCGTCACAGCCACCACTGAGGCGCCTCGCCGCAGCAGCGCGCCCAGGAAGCTCGGTTCCCGCATCAGCACGCTCTCCCCTGTTCCCTCTCCCGTCCGCGTTTCGAAAATCCCCATCGGTGAGCGTCCGCGCGCCGGGCCGAAGGCTCGTGTTCGCGGGCCACGGCCTGGCCACGCAAATCCGACCGCGCGCTGCCGGACAGCCTAGTCATCCAGTCCTGGATCGTGGTGTTCATGGTTGTCTGGTTGGTTGTTGCCGGTAGTGACTTGCTCCGGCGGGGCCGGTCAGCGGTGTCGAGCTTTCGCGACAAAGACGGGAAGAGCGGCCGAATTACCCCGATCGGCATAACGTGTCCCGCAGTGTCACACCAAGATCGGATAGGACGGTCATCAAAAGAGAACCCAGTCGGGTCAGTGCAGGTCCAGACCCAGGTCCAGGGCCTGCGCGGAGTGCGTGAGCGCGCCGACGGCCAGGTAGTCGACCCCGGTTTCGGCGTAGGCGCGGGCCACGTCCAGCCGGAGCCCGCCGGAGGCCTCCAGCCGGGTCTTCGGCGACCGGTCGTCCCGCAACCGCACCGCCCGCGCGCAGTCCGACACGGTGAAGTTGTCCAGCAGCACCTCGTCGGCACCGGCCGCAAGCGCCTCCTCGAACTGGTCGAGGTCGTCCACCTCCACCTCGCACGGCAACCCGGCCGCATGCTCCCGCGCCGCCCGCAGCGCACCGGTGATCGACCCCGCGGCCATCACGTGGTTGTCCTTGATCAGCACCGCGTCGCCGAGTCCCAGCCGGTGGTTCACCCCGCCCCCGCACCGCACCGCGTACTTCTGCAGGCGTCGCAGGCCCGGCAACGTCTTGCGAGTGTCCCGGATCGCGCATCCGGTACCGTCCACTTCGGACACCCAGGCGGCGGTCGCGGTCGCGACGCCGGACAGGTGGCAGAGCAGGTTCAACGCGGTCCGCTCGGCGGTGAGCAGCCCGCGCACCGGGCCGCGCAGCACCAGTGCCGGTTCGCCCGCCACCAGCCGCGCACCGTCCTTTCGCGCGCCGAGAATCTCGTAGTCCCCGCCGAGCACCGCGTCGAACACCGCCACCGCCACCGGGATCCCGGCGATCGTGCCGGCGGCCCGCGGAGTGATCTCGGCGAGCGCGGTCGCCGCCTCGGGCACCGTCGCGCCGGTGGTGGCGTCCGGGCCGTACCGGAGATCTTCGGCGAGTGCGGTGTCGACCACCCGCCGGACGTCCTCGGGATCAAGAGCTTCGTGGTTCATGCCGCGCTCCCATCTACTCATGCGGCCCTCCCTGTGTCTTGTCGGACTCGGCCACCTGAGCGGGCTGCGCGATGGTGGCTCATGCGGCCCTCACGGTGTCTTGCGGGACACCCGCACCCGGTCGGGCCACCCGAGCGGGCTGCGCGATGGTGGCTCATGCGGCCCTCCCGTCCAGCACCGCGTCGGCCAGCACCGGTTGTCCCGACGGGCTGAGCCGGATGAACTGGCTGCGTCGCCAGGATTCGTCGTCACGTCCGGGAAAGTCGCTGCGCAGGTGGCACCCGCGCGACTCGGTACGCCTGGCCGCGGCGGCGACCAGCGCGTGCGCGACCAGGGTGAGCGCCGCGTCCTCCACCTCCCGGTGCGTCCTCATCGGACCGTGGGTGAGCCGGAGATCGAGCACGGACCCGGCGACGGCGAGCCCGTCGGCGTCCCGGCCTAGCGCCGCGTACCGGCTCATCACCCGCTGCAGCGCATCCCGCTCGGCGACCGGGACGACCCGTTCCGGTTCGGCCGCCTGCCGGGGATCGGCGAGCAGCCCGGCCGCCAGGTCCGCGGCGACCGCCTCGGCCGCGGCGGTTCCGGCGACCAGTCCCTCCAGCAGACTGTTGGACGCCAGCCGGTTGGCGCCGTGCAACCCGGTCCGCGCGACCTCGCCGGCCGCGTACAGCCCGCGCACCCCGGTCCGGCCATCGGTCCCGGCCAACACGCCACCACAGGCGAAATGCGCGGCCGGCGTGACCGGAATCGGCTCGCGCGCCGGGTCCACGCCGATCGCGCGACAGGCCGCCTGCACGGTCGGGAACCGCCGGTCGAACCCGGAAATCCCCGTGGCGTCAAGGAAAACGTGGTCCTCGATCCCGCCCGGTGCCGCGGCCATCCGCCGGGTGATCGCCGCCGACACGACATCCCGGGGCGCGAGATCACCGAGCGGGTGGACGCCGTGCATCACCGGCGCGCCCGCGCCGTCGACGAGCACGGCACCTTCGCCGCGCACCGCCTCGGTAACGAGCGGGCAGCGGCCGCGTGCCCCCGGCGTGTAGAGCACGGTCGGGTGGAACTGCACGAACTCCAGGTCCGCCGCCGGCGCACCGGCCCGCAACGCGAGCGCGAGCCCGTCGCCGGTGGCGATCTCCGGGTTGGACGTCGCCTGGTACAGCTGGCCCAGCCCGCCGGTGGCGAGCAGCACCGCGGGTGCCCGAAGCCGGCCGGGCACGCCGTCAGGATCGAGCACCGCGACCCCGCCGACCTCGCCGCGAGGCGTCAGCAGTGCGTCGACCGCGATATGCCGTTCCAGCACGGGCAGGCCGGCGGACTGGGCGACGAGGGACCGCTGGACCTCGGCGCCCGTCGCGTCACCACCGGCATGGATCACCCGGAAGGCACTGTGCCCGCCTTCGCGGGTCCTGGCGAGCAGGCCGCCCGCGCCCGGGTCGAATCGCGCGCCGCGCGACCGCAGCCACGACACCGCTGCCGGGCCCGCGTGCAGGATCGTCCGCACCGCGTCCGGTTCGCACAGGCCCGCACCCGCGGCCAGCGTGTCCTCCACATGGCGGGCGACCGAATCGCCGTCGTCGCGCTCGCCGTCCAGGACCACCGCGACCCCGCCCTGCGCCCAGCGGGTGTTGCCGTCCTCGATCGCGGCCTTGGTCACGAGCAGCACGCGCAGGCCGAGTTCCCGGGCGCGCAATGCCGCGGTCAGCCCGGCGACGCCGCTGCCCACCACGACCAGGTCGGCTCGCGCCTCCCATGACCCGGTTTTCGATCGAAAGTCACAAACCTGGGCGACGGGTTCCCCTGCCTCGCGGGCCGCACGGCCCGGCCCGGGGGTCACTCGCCGCCGCCCGGCTTGCCGATCTCGATCATCCGCCGCACCGAGGCGCGGGCCCGGGCGGCGATCTCCGGATCGACGTGGACCTCGTCGGCCCCCTCACGCAGCGACCGCAAGAGCGCCGCCGGCGTGATCATCTTCATGAACCGGCAGGAAGCCCGGTCGTTCACCGCGCGGAAGTCGATCCCCGGCGCGGCCTTGCGCAGCTGGTGCAGCATGCCGACCTCGGTCGCCACCAGCACCGACTTCGCCCGGGTGGCACGGGCCTCACGCACCATGTCGCCGGTGGACAGGATCCGGACCTTCTCGCGCGGCACCATCCCCTCGCCGGCGAGGTAGAGCGCGGAGGTGGCGCACCCGCATTCGGGGTGGATGAACAGGTCCGCGTCCGGGTTCGCCGCGGCACGCGCGGTCAGCTCTGCGCCGTTGATGCCGGCGTGCACGTGGCACTCGCCCGCCCAGACGTGCAGGTTCTCGCGGCCGGTCTCGCGCTTGACGTGGGCGCCGAGGAACTGATCAGGGCAGAACAGCACCTCCTGGTCCGCGGGGATCGACGCGACCACGTCGACCGCGTTGGACGAGGTACAGCAGATGTCGGTCTCGGCCTTCACCTCCGCGGTGGTGTTGACGTAGGAGACCACCACCGCGCCCGGATGCTCGGCCTTCCACGCGCGCAGCTGGGCGCCGTCGATCGAGTCGGCCAGCGAACAGCCCGCCCGCGCGTCGGGGATGAGCACGGTCTTGTCCGGGGCGAGGATCTTCGCGGTCTCGGCCATGAAATGCACGCCGCAGAACACGATCGTGGACGCGTCGCTGGCGGCCGCGATCCGGGACAGCGCGAGCGAGTCGCCGGTGTGGTCGGCGATGTCCTGGATCGCCGAAACCTGGTAGTTGTGCGCGAGGATCACGGCGTCGGTTCGCCGGGCGAGCGCGCGCACCTCTTCGGCCCAGGCTTCGTCGGGTTCGACACCCCCGAAGGGCACCGCTTCCGACGCGCTGTCCGGCAGAGTCGTCGTGGCCATGGGGCCCTCCTGTTCTCGGCGGCTTCGCACGCGAGACGGAACGCGCGCCGGATACCGCCACTCCACTCGGCTAGGTTTTCGCCTTATAATCGAAAACCGTGCGTAGCCATATTAACAGCAGCGCCCCTCTGGCACACGAGGTTCTGGCGGCCGTATTGCAGGTGCGTTCCGCCACACTGCGTGTGCTGCTGTGGCGCCGAGCCCTCGATCCGCACGTCGGCCGCTGGTCACTGCCCGGCGGCCGGCTCCGGCCGGACGAGGACGTGGAGACCTCGATCCGCCGCCAGCTCGCGGAGAAGGTGGACGTCCGTCAGCTCAAGCACGTCGAGCAGCTCGCCGTGTTCAGCGCGCCGGACCGGGTGCCGGGACCGCGAGTCGTCGCGACCGCCTTCCTCGGGCTGGTCCCCTCCGACGTCGACCCCGAGATCCCCGAGGACACCCGCTGGCACGAGGTCGACGCCCTGCCGCGCACCGCCTTCGACCACCGCGAGATCATCATCGGCGCCCGCGATCGCCTGCGCGCCAAACTCTCCTACACCAACGTCGGCTTCGCGCTCGCACCCAGGGAATTCACCGTGTCCGCGCTGCGCGAGCTGTATTCCGCCGCCCTGGGCTACAAGGTGTCCGCGACCAATTTGCAACGCGTGCTCTCACGGCGCGGACTGCTCGCCCCGACCGGGCACACCGCACCGCCCGGCCGCAGCGGAGGTCGTCCCGCCGCGCTGTTCTCCTTCACCGGCAACGGAATCCAGGTGACCGACCCGTTCGCCGTGTTCCGCCCGCCACCGAAGCGATCGCGGAAGTGACACCCAGCGGCCGGCGGGTTTTCGACGTACCGTGTAGCCGTGACGGACGAGCGAAGACAGGACACCCTGCCGCTGTTCCCGTTGCAGACCGTGCTCCTGCCCTCGACGGTGCTACCCCTGCACCTGTTCGAGCCGCGTTACCGGCAACTGGCCGCCGACCTGCTCACCGGGGTGATACCCGACCGCCGATTCGGCATCGTGGCGATCAGGAACTCGGCCGTGCGCGAGGTGGAGTCACTCGATCACGTGTACACGATCGGGTGCACGGCGCTGCTCGCGGAGAGCAAGCGGCTCCCGGACGGGCGGTACGACATCGTGACCACCGGTGAGCGCCGGTTCCGTCTGCTGTCCATCGATCGCACTCGCGCGCCCTACCTGGTCGGCGAGGTCATGTGGCTGCCCGACGAGCCACTGCCCCCAGGCGGGCGGGAGGCGGCGGCAAAGCTGTCCGCTTCGGCCCGGTCGGCGTACCAGCGGTACTGCGAGTCGGCCTGGGAACGCGATTCCTGGCAGCCGCCGGAACCCGGCGCCGACCTCGCACAGCTGGCCCACCTGCTCGCGGCGGACTGCCTGCTGCCACTGGCGGACCGGCAACAGGTGTTGGAGGAAACGAACCCGCTGCGCCGCCTGGACCTGGTCCACCGGCTGCTCGCCCGGGAGGCCGGCTTCCTCTCCGCCCTACGCGCCGTACCCGCCCCGCCGCCCGAAGTGTACGAGCTGAACGCCCCCGCCGCACTGAACTAGGTGGTGTTTCAAAGCGGCGGCGCTACCCGCACCGCCACGCAAGCCGCTCTCCGAAGTACGTCAGTCGCCGGAGAATTTGCTCCAGACCTTGCCGGCCGCGCCCGACACCGCGCCGCCGACCTCGCTGAAGAGCTTGACCAGCGGGTCGGCCGAGGTCGCGAAGGACTCCTTGTAGGACTGCGCGGCCGACTTCAGGTCGTCGGTCCAGTCGGTGGCCGGGCTGTCGTCTTCGCGGCGCTGGTACTGGCCGGCGAGAACCGCGCGGTAATCCTCGCTCGCCGCCCAGCGTTGCAGCTGCGCCGCGCGCACCACGCTGAGCGGGTGGGCCATGTGTTCCACGTACCGCAGCTTGTGCAGGCTGTCGCGGATGTCGTCGACCGACTCGTACTCGTCCGCCTGCTGCAGGAACGACTGGATATCCACTTTGGACGGATCGGCGCCACCGGCGAGCAGAATGTGCGCGCGCAGCGCCGCCCGCGGGTCCTGGCCGCACAACAAGCCCGCGCGGTCGCAGGACAGCTCCGCCTTCCGGAACCACTCGTTGAGCGCCGCCAGGATCGCGCGCAGGCCGAGCGCGCTCACCGGCGTCCAGGACATGGACGCCTGGAGGTTGAGCAGCCTGAGCAGCATCGTGCGGTACACCGCGTGCCCGGACAGGATGTGGCCCATCTCGTGGCCGATCACGAACCGCAGGCCCTCCTGGTCCATCAGCTCGACGCAGGCCGTCGTCAGCATGATGAACGGCTCGTCCAGGCCCAGCGCCATCGCCTGGACGTCCGGGTCGCGAGCGACGAAGAGGTTCGGCACCGGGTCGAGGTCGAGCACCTCGGCACATTCGTGTCGCAGCCGGTCCAGCTCCGGATACTGGCTCGGCCCCACCCGGATCGCCGAGGCCAGCGCCATCAGCCGCTCGCCGCGCTCGCTGAACAGGCCCGAAATGGTCTTCAGCACCTGCGCGAAACCCGGCACGGCACGCAACGTGGCGAGCGCACCCCGGTCCGCCGGGTGCTCGTAGGCCCGGGGGCTGATCCCCGGGAACCGCACCCGGCCGGTAGCGGAAACCTCGGTTGTCTCCGACACGCGCCGCCTCCTTGCCCGGCGAGGGCTCCGCCCCCACACCCCTTGATTTGGCGGTCACTCTAGCGGGTCATGATCGGCGCCTGATCTTGTGCCGCCGCAAGCATTTCCGGTGCGTCAGCCCAGCCGCCGGCCGAGATCGTCGCGACCGTTCCAGCCGGCCAGCAAGCCGTACACGACAACGGTCGCCAGCGGCTGGGCGACGATCACCCAGAGGCTTTCGATGCGCGGCGCCACCGCGATCACGGAATTCAGGGCGGGCGCGGTGGAAAGCGCGTAGTGGCTGTTCGCGAAGGCCGTGCCGAGCCGGGTGCCGAGCCAGGCCGCGAGGACCGCACCGAGCGTCGCGCCGATCATGATCACCGGGCCGCGGCGTTCCCGCAGCAGCCAGACCGCCACGCCCGTGCACACCCCCGCCGCCAGGCCGAGCAGGCCGTAGATCGCGAGGTCGTCGAAGCGGTGCCAGCTTTCCAGCAGCAGCGGGATGAGCTGGTCACCCTCCTGCACGAGGACTCGCTCCGGGGGTGCCAGCCGGGACCACAGCCAGCCCAGCGGAATGCCGAGCAGCCCCACGACGGCCAGCACGCTCACGGCCGCGGCCAGGTCGGCCTTGACCACCACACGCGGCCGCCGCCAGGGTGGGACGGGAAGCGCCGAAGACCACATCGGACCGCTTTCCACCGATGACTCTGGCACTCCGCCTCCGTTCGATCCCTCCCCCACCCGAGAGTAGGCAACTCGCACAAGCCTGCCGCGCATACCCGGGCTCACCGCAGTTGAGCACTCTATCTCCTCGGCCGTGATCGCGAAGTATCCGGCCGAAAGGCTCAGGAACCGGGAGGGGCAGCGACACGTCTTTGATCGACAAGAAGCCACCTGGGTTTCACCGAGAAAGACAAGGAGAACACTATGCGTCGGGGAGTCCTGGGGATCACCGGCCTTGGTTTGATCACCACACTGTCCCTCACCGCCTGCGGCTCGCAGCCGAGCGATCCACCCGGCGGGTCCGCCACCGCGGCCGGCACCGCCACGGCAGCGTCCGGCACCGCCACGGCCGGTGCGGCCGCGGAGACCAGCAACAATTCGCCAGGCGGCGACTATTTCACCTACACCAACGAGCGCTTTCGGTTCTCGGTCACGTTGCCCCCATCGTTTGCCCCCTTGGGCGACGAACCCACGAACGGAGACGGGCGGAGGTTCTCCCCCGACGGTGGCCGGGTGGTCGTGACTGTGTACGGCGGTAACAATGCCCTCGACGAAACAGCCGCCGGCGCAGCCGCCGCCTTTGTGGCGCAGAAGAATGCCGAGAACGCGCGCATCACGCTCAACAACGTCAGCGGTAACACCTACACCGTGTCCGGCTATGACCAGTCCGGTGACAACATCTGGTACGAGCACAAGATCGTCCAGTCGCAGGTCGAATTCGGTATTGACTGGACCTATCCGGCTTCCCTGAAGGCCAAGGTCGACCCGGAGGTCACGGTGAGCGTGCAGAGCTTCGAGCCCGGCCCCAACAAACCAGCCTGAGCGGATTTCGAATCGGCTTGCTTTGTGGTGCGGGTAGCGGAACCTCAGGCGTCGGCGCAAGCCGACCGCCTCACCGCAACGGGCTGACGCCGCTTACGAACCACAATGAATTGGCCGCGACAACCTGGTGGCTACTCGCCGAACGTCTCCTTCTCGAAGCAATCGGCATCGAAGTCCCCGTCGAACCACGGCGATAGCCCGCGCCGTGCCTCCTGCAGGAAGCCGGCCCGGCTCAGCCGGCCCATCCCCGCCGGCAGCACCCCGAGCAGCGGCGCCCCGGCCGCAACCGGCACGTCACGGAGGCCGGACCGGGCGACGACGCCCGCTGGGGACGGCCACGAGCCGATCACCACCCCGATCACGTGCAGCCCGCGCGTGGTCGCCACCTCCGCGGTGAGCGCCGTCGCGTCGACCGTGCCGGTCCCACCCGCGCCGGCGACCAGTAGCACGGGCGCACCGAGCGCCCAGGCGACGTCGGCCAGCGTCGCGCCGTCCGGGGTGAACCGGAGCAGCAGGCCGCCGGTGCCGTCGATCAGCACGAGGTCGTGCGTGTCTGCCAGGCGGGTGGCCGCGGCCGCTGCCTCGGCCGGTCCGACCGGTGCGATGCCACTGCGTCTCGCCGCCGCATGCGGGGGCAGCGGCTCCGGGTAGCGCCGCAACTCACGGGTGGTGACCTCGCCCGCCAGCCGGACGATCTCCTCGACGTCGCCCGGCGCGTCGTAAGCCACCCCGGTCTGTGCGGGCTTGAGCACGGCGACACGGCGGCCGGCACCCCGGGCGAGCGCAGCGATCGCCGCCGTTACCACGGTCTTACCGACACCGGTCCCCGTTCCGGTCACGACCAGCACACTCACCGAACTCCACCGTTGTCCCGGGCCCATCGACGGATGGACGCTGCCGACCGCGCCGGCACCGCGCTCCGCGGGCGATCACCGGCGCAACAAGTGATCCTTCCATCCGAGGCCCGGTAATGGAGTACACGGCGGATAACGGAAGTCGAACTCGCGATTTTCGTCCCCGAAGGAGTGCCGTCTGGCATTCAGGTCTCGACATCACGTCCCGGTGCTCCGGGGTCGCGGAGACGAAGGCGCGGCCCGCCGGTCAGTGCACCCGGATCGGCAGGGATTCCAGGCCGCGGATCAGGGTGCTGTCGCGCCAGCGCAACGTCTCTGGCTCACCCTCGAGGGCCAGGCTGTCGAACCTGCGCAGGAGGCCACCGAGGGCGATCTCGGCTTCCAGCCGGGCCAGGGGCGCACCGACGCAGTAGTGGATGCCGTGCCCGAACGCGAGGTGCCCGCCAGGTGCCCGGGTGACGTCGAGACGATCAGGGTCGGGGAACCGGCCGGGGTCGCGGTTCGCGGACAGCAACGAGATCAGGACGAACTCCCCGGCCGGGATCTCGACCTCGCCGACGCGCACCGGTTCGACGGTGAAACGGAGCGTCGCAATGTTGACCGGACCTTCGAACCGCAGGAATTCCTCGATCGCGTTGGGCAGCAGCGACTCGTCGGCACGCAAGGCGGCGAGCTGATCGGGGTTGTCCAACAGCGCGAGCACGCTGCTTCCGATCAGGTTGACCGTCGTCTCGTGCCCCGCCACCAGCAGCAGGAAGGCCATCGCGACCAGCTCTTCCGCGGAGAGGCGGTCGCCCTCCTCGGAAACGTGCACCAGCTCGGACAGCAGGTCCTCGGTGGGGGTTTGCCGCTTCCCGTCGATGAGCTCGCGCAGGTAGGTCGCCATCGCGGCGGAATCACGCCGGACCGCTTCGAGCTCCGAGCGCGAGAGCAGCGTGGCCGACCATGCGCTGAAGCGCTCGCGGTCTTCGCCGGGGACGCCGAGCAACTCGCAGATGACGGTGGTCGGCAGCGGAAACGCGAAGGACTTCACCAGATCGACGGAACCGGCCTTGGCCATCTCGTCGAGCAGTTCGGCGGTGATCTCTTCGATCCGGGGCCGCAGCCGGGCCACGGTGCGGGCCGTGAACGCCTTGTTGACCAGCTTGCGGAGCCTGGTGTGGACCGGTGGATCGGCGTTGAGCATGTGCTGTGACAGCGCGGTGTCCACGAATCCGCCGTCGTCACCAGGCTCGGCCTGAGCGCGCAGCAGTTTCCGCGCACGGGCGGTGTCCTTGCTGATCCGGGAATCGGCGAGCAGTTCCCTCGCGTCGGCGTAACGTGTGACCAGCCAGCCCTTGAAGCCGTTCGGCGCGGCCAGCCGGCAGGCCGGCGCCTCGGCGCGCAGCTTCCGGAAGAACGCATGCGGATCGCTCAGGAACTCCCCGTCCAGCATGATCCCCTCGTCCGATCCCCCCATGGGGCACCTCCCGGTTCGGTGTTTCCCGTCCTCTGGCGCCATCATCCTCCGGATCCGGCCCGCAGACCACGATCACACCGGCGGTGCGAAGGCGGCGTGAGCCGATGGTGTGCGGTGCCATGCGGAAGGATCCCAGGCATGAGGTACCGGCCGATCACCTTCGAACGGCTCGCGGGCGAACTAGCCGAACGGATTCTCGCGACGCCGGGCACGCCGTGGGTGCGGGTCGCCGTCGACGGGGCCGTGGGCACCGGCTCACTGGCCGGCGCGCTGACCGATCCGCTTCGGGTCGGCGGCCGCCCGGTGTTGCGCGTATCGGCACCTGATTTCCTGCGCCCGGCGTCGCTGCGATACGAGCGTGGCCGGCACGACCCGGACGCACGCTACACGGACTGGCTCGACGAAGGTGCCCTACGGCGTGAGGTCCTGGATCCCCTTTCGCCGGGCGGCAACGGAATGGTGCTCCCCGCGCTGTGGGACGCCGAGCGGGACCGGGCCACCCGGCTGGAGCGGGTCGCGCTGCCACCCGGCGGTGTGCTGATCGCCGACGGGGAGCTGTTGCTGGGCCGCGGGCTGCCGTTCGAGCTGACCGTGCACCTGTCGCTGTCAGCCGGCGCGCTACGCCGCCGCCTGCCGGAGCAGGAACACTGGGCGTTGGCCGCCTTCGATCGCTACGAACGCGAAGTACACCCGGCCGAGGTGGCCGACGTCGTGGTGCGCGCCGACGACCCGCGCCACCCCGCCGTACTAACCGCCGCGAGCTAAGTCCTAATCGGCGCGAGTCGGGATGGCTATGTTGTGCTTCCAAAGCGGCGGAGCCGCTTGCGGTGAGGCCGTCAGCTTGCACTCTGCAGCCAAATTCTCAGACGTCTTCTCGCGAGGACAGCGCCGACGTGGTGAATTGGACATTCATGAGGAGGCGATCCCGGAACGAAGGGGGTCTGGGGGTGCAACCCCCAGGCGGGGCCTGGGGGTTGCACCCCCAGACAACACAGACGTCTGAGGTTCCGCCACCCGCACCGCTACGCAAGCCAATTCACAATCCCTAGAGCAGGGTGCGGAAGCGGTTGGCTAGTTGGTCCCACCGCCAGTGCTCACCCACCCAGGCACGGCCGGCCTCGCCCATCTTGCGGGCTCGTCCCGGATCGGTGAGCAGCGGTGACAGGGTCTCCACGAGCTGCCGCAGGTCACGGCCGTCGACCACGTGCCCGGTCACCTCGTCGAGCACGGTTTCCGGCGCGCCGCCGGACCGGCCCGCCACGACGGGGAGCCCGGTCGCGGCGGCCTCCAGGTACACCAGGCCGAGTCCTTCGACGTCGAGGCCCTTGCCCCGGGTGCGCGCGGGCATGGCGAAGACGTCCCCGGCCGCGTAGTGCGCGGGTAGCTCCGGCCACGGCACCGACCCGGTCATCACGACATGCCCGGTCACGTCGAGCTCGCTCACCAGATCGGTCAGGCGCTTGCGGTACGGCCCTCCGCCCACCAGGAGCACGGCCACGTCCGGAACTCGCCTTCGCAACTCCGGCACCGCCCGCACGAGCATGTCCTGCCCCTTGCGGGGAACCAGCCGCGACACGCACACGACGGTCGGCCGGTCGCCGAGGCCGTAGCGCTTCCGGATCTCTTCACGCGCCGCTTCGTCGGGCCGGAACAGGTCGGTGTCGACCCCGGATGGCAAATACTCCAGCCCGGCCATCGGGCCGAAGGCGGCGGCGAACCGGCCGCGGGTGTACTTGCTGACGTAGGTGACCACGTCGGTGGTGCCGCCGATGCGCCGCAGCGCCTGCCGCGCGCCAGGCAGCATCGACCAGCCGACTTCGTGGCCGTGCGTGGAGGCGATGATCCGCCGCGCGCCGGCGATGCGCAGGGCCGGCGCCAGCAAACCCAGCGGCGCGGCGGCCCCGAACCAGACGGCCTCGCACTCGCGTGTCCGCATGATCTCCTTGGCGCGCCGCAACACATCCGGGGTGGGCAGCATGAGCGAGGTGGGGTGCCGCATCACCTCGAACGGCGCGGCCGCGTCGAACTCGGGATCCGAACCCGAAGCGGACCGCCATGAGGGTGCGTATACGACGAGGTCGTCCGCGGGCAGGTGGCGAGCCAGGGAGTCGAGATAGTTCTGGATTCCTCCGGGCCGGGGCGGGAAGTCGTTGGTCACCAGAAGGGTCCGCAGCACGGTGGGAGGCTACCGGCTGACAGCGAACGGGGCGGCACCCGCCTGCGCGGTGTGCCGCCCCGTCCGATTTTCGTGGTGGGTCAGCCGTACCGGCGGGCGCCGGAGTAGTTGTTCTGCAGCGGCGAGACCTTGACGACGTCACCGGTGGTCGGCGCGTGCACCATCTTGCCGTCACCGACGTAAATGCCGACGTGGTAAGCCGGCGAGCCGTAGAACACCAGGTCGCCAGGCTGCAGGTTGGCCCGGGACACGGCAGTGCCCGAACTCTGCTGCTGGGCAGCGGTGCGTGGGATCGAGATCCCGGCCTGCTTGAACGCCCACTGCGTCAGGCCCGAGCAGTCGAACTTCTCCGGCCCGGTCGCGCCCCACACGTAGGGGGAGCCCCGCTTGCCGAGCGCGAAGTTGACCGCCCTCTGCGCCGCGCCCGAGCCCGGCACGTTGGAGACGGGGTCACCCGTGTCACGCTGCGCGGCCAAGTCCGCCGCGCTCAGCCTGGCTCGGACGGCGTTGATTTCGCTGATCTGCTTGTCCAGATCAGCGGAACGGGCGTTGAGGTCGTTGAGCAGGTTCGCCGCCTCGTCGGAGGCGGTCTGTGCCTGGTTCTTCAGGTCGTTGGCCCGCTGCTGCGCCGCCGTGGCCGTGTTGGCCGCGTCGATGTAGGCCTGCATGGCCTTGTTCTTGCTGTTGGCGAGCACTTCCAGCGCGGACGAGCGGTCCAGGAAGTCCTGTGTGGACGTTCCGCTCAGCAGCGTGGACAGCTTCGCGAACTGCGAGCCGCCGACGAATGACTCGTCGGTGAGCTGGTCGACCTCGACCTGATGGTCGGATTTCTCCGCGTTCGCCGCGTCGGCATCCCGGTTCGCCGTCTCGAGGTCGGCGTTGGCCTTGTCGAGTTCGGCGCGCTTGGCCTTCAGGTCTTCCTCTGCCTGGAGCTTCTGCTCGTTGAGCTGCTCGGCCTGCGCGGCGAGCTGCCGGTACTGAGCGAGCGCTTCCGAGGATGTGGTGGGGGGATTCTGCGGGAAGGGTGCGGGGTTCGCGCTGGCCTGGGGGGCGCTCACCGCCGCGATCACGGCAGTGGCCGCGAGGGCTCCTGCGACCACGCGCTTGATTGATTGCGACTGCACGCCGCGCGTGTCTCCTTTGCGCTCGGCCGCCCGCCGGACCGCGCCCGCAGCAGAGGTCGGGGGTCCTCTGCATGCCGTGCCGGGCATGACACCCGGTCAGCACGTAGCGCCTGACGATCGCGCGCCCAGGCACCGGGGAATGCACCTGGTTACCGCGATGGTTCCGGCACAGCTCCCCGACAAAGCTGCTTCGGCGGCAATCCCGCGTCGCCGTCGGCCGACGGCTAGCGGCCGCGAGATCTCGGACAGGTTACGAAACCGCAAGCGTCCCGTCTACCCGCGCAGACGAAAAACTCTGCGTAACGGCGTGCAACCCCATTGGGACCAGGGAAAACCGTAAAATGTGACCGACATCTCGATTCCGAGCGTATTCGGTTACTGACCGTTCGGCGACCAGAACGACCGTTTACCGCTGTAGTACAGGGTGCCGAATCAAGCCGCCCGGTCCCCGCGCGCCATCCAAGCCGGCGCAAAACGCAGTTTCGGCACCAGCCCGGCTTCGGCAAGCGTTTCGACCGCGCGCAATTCGGCTTCGTCCCATTCGACCGGCCGCGGCACGTCCACCAGCACGCCGATCACACAATCAGAGCATGAGATCCCGCGCAGCACGCACCGGCCGCAGTCAATGATCACGCCTTCGTCGTTCACAGGCCCTCCTCGAACCTTCGTTCGACTCCTTCATGGCCCACGTTAGGCACCCCCACCGACAATTTCGGTGGATGAGACCGGAACGACGACTCAGACCCGGCCGAGGCAGGAGAGCAGCACCACGGAGGCGACGGAATGAGCGCCCGCGGTGCGCGTCGAATCCGCGACCGCCCGGTCGGAGGTGGCCACGACGAGCGGCCGGCCCGACGGCTCCGCCGCGACGAGTTCACGGATGACGTCGTCGGCGATCACGCCGCGCTTGGAGAACAGCACCCGGACGCCGCGCGCCGCGGCCGTGGGCACCGCCAGCACGCCCGCGCCATCGAAGACCACGGTCACTTCCGCACCGGTGCGGGACGCGAGCGCGGCCAGTTGCCGCACCAGCCGGTCGCGCTGGTCCGCCAGCGCCAGTTCGGGATAACCGGTCTTCGTGACGTTGTAGCCGTCCACGATCAGGTGCACGCTCGGCATCGCGAGCAACCGGTCCAGCGCGGTCGCGTCGCGTACCTGGCTGCCGGCACCGGCGGCCGAACGAGCACCCCGCACGTGGTCGGCGGGCCGGCGCGCACCGGTTCCGAGCGAAAGCTCACGGCGAAGCCCGGCTACCGCGCCGTCCAGGGTGTCGACGAGCAGCTTCAACCGCACCTCGTCGGCTTCCCGCGCCTCACGGGCCGACTGCCGCGCGATCTCCGCGTCCGCCACCGCGCGTTCCGCCCGCGCCCGCTCGGTCGCCGCACGCTGCCGTTCACGCTCCAGCTGCGCGGTCAGCGCGGCCAGTTCCTCCTCCTGGCGGGCATGGACCTGCTCGACCTCCGCCCGCGCCTGCTCGGCGGTGTCGCGGGCCTGTTTCAGGCCGACGCCCTGTTGCCGCAGCCGGCCGCGAAGCTTGACGAGTTCGTCGTCCCGCTCGTGGCGTGCCCGCTCGACCGCCTCGATCGCCGCCCGCAGTTCCTCCCGCACCTGCGCCAGTTCGGCCTCGAGCCGCTGGCTCCGCGCGATCGCCGCGTCCCGCTCGGCCCGGAGCGCCGTTTCCGCCGCGTTCTTGGCGACCAGCCGAACCCGGGAACTCGCCGAAGCCTCCCCGAGCAGCAAAGCCGCGGTGGCAGCGGCCACCGAATCCTCGTCGTTCGGATTGAGTGCGTCCGGGCGGTACTCACGCAGCCATTCCAGCGTCGCGGTACGGAAAACCGAGGAATCCTGCAACGTGGTCAGCAGCGCCGTCGCGCCGAGCCTGGCGCGCTTGGCCGGCGCGAACTTGGCGACCGGGCGCAGCTGCTGCGGGATATCGAGCCGCGGCATCTTCCCCAGCGCTTCCGCGGCGAGCTCGGCGAGCCGCAGGCGCACCGGTTCCGGCAGTTCACGCCAGTCCGCCGGTGGACTGGGGGCCGGCGCACGGAGATCAGGGTCCTCCGGCTGTTCGGCATGCGCTGAGGGCGGCATCCATCCAGAGTAGTCGCTGGTGTTGACGATCACCGCACGCGGGAAATGTCGGGGGGCCTGCCTAGGCTGCCGACCATGTGTGCCGTGCAGGGGGTCTGGGGGCTTGCCCCGGGGGCGGAGCCCCCACAGGGCAGAGCGTCCGGGGGCTTGCCCGGTGAGGGGTCCGCGGGCGGAGCCTCCAAAAGGCAGCGTGTCAAGGGGTTGGCTTCATGAGTGACCCGTTACTGACGAAACGCGGCACAAACGGGCCACTCATGCGCGCCGCGAGCCGGGCCAATGTGATGTCGTTGGTCTCGGCCCCCAGCCGGGGTGTGGGGGCCGGGCCCCCACCGCGTACTGATCAACTTTCCTTCGATGAGCTGGGCACGCCGTTGCGAGACACCACTTTCGTGGTGTTCGACCTGGAAACCACGGGCACCCGGCCGGGCCGGGACGCGATCACGGAGATCGGCGCGGTCAAGGTGCGGGGCGGCGAGGTGCTGGGCGAGTTCGCGACGCTGGTAGACCCGGGCATGCCGGTCCCGCCGCAGATAGTCGCGTTGACCGGTATCACGACCGCGATGCTGCACGACGCGCCGCCGATCTCCCGCGTGCTCCCGGCGTTCCTGGAATTCGCCGCCGGAGCGGTGCTGGTCGCGCACAATGCCCCGTTCGACACCGGGTTCCTGCGCGCGGTCTGCTCCGAGCACGGCTACGCCTGGCCCAAGCCTGCCGTGGTCTGCACGGTGCGGCTGGCCCGGCGGGTACTCAGCCGCCAGGACACCCCGAACTACCGGCTCTCCGCGCTGGCCGCGCTGTTCGGAGCCTCGACCACCCCGAATCACCGGGCGCTGGTCGACGCCCGTGCGACCGTGGACGTTCTCCACGGTCTGCTGGAGCTGCTCGGCCCGCTGGGCGTGCACTCGCTGGAAGAGCTGATCGACTACCTGCCGGAGGTCACCCCGGCGCAGCGCAGCAAGCGCGGGCTGGCGGCACACCTGCCGGAACGGCCGGGCGTGTACCTGTTCCGCGGTCCATCGGAAGAGGTGCTCTACGTCGGCACGGCGAGTAACCTGCGGCGGCGCGTGCGCCAGTACTTCACCGGCTCGGAAAGCCGGGGCCGGATCCGGGAAATGGTCGCGCTCGCGCAGCGGGTCGACGGGATCGAGTGCGCACACGCCCTCGAAGCGCAGGTGCGGGAGCTGCGGCTGCTCGCCGCGCACCGCCCGGCCTACAACCGGCGTTCGAAGAATCCGCACGGCTCGTGGTGGGTGGCGCTGACCGAGGAAGCGTTTCCCCGGCTGTCGGTGGTAAGGACGGTGCGGGACGGCGCGCTCGGGCCGTTCCGGACCCAGGCCGCGGCCCGGCTGGCCGCGGACGTGCTGGCCGGCGCCACCGGGCTGCGCACCTGTACCCAGCGGATCCCGGTGCGGGCGCCGTCGGGCCGGCCGTGTGTCCTGGCCGAGCTCGGGCGGTGTGGCGCGCCCTGTGCCGGGCTGCAGAGCGAATCCGAATACTCCCCCGGCGTCAACGCGGTGATCGATCTGGTCGACGGTAGGAGCGCGGCTCCGCTGGAAACCGCGTTGCGCCAGCTCGAAACGCTCGCCGAAGCGCGGCATTTCGAGCAGGCCGCGCGGCGCCGGGACGAGCTGGCGGTGCTGGTCCGCGCGGTCGATCGCGCGCACCGGCTCTCCGCGCTGGCCGCAATCCCGGAGCTGGTCGCGGCCGCTCCGGACTCCTCGCGCGGCTGGGAGTTCGCGGTCCTCCGGTACGGCCGGCTCGCCTCCGCCGGAGTAGCCCGACGCGGTGTCGCGCCGATGCCGGTCGTCGAGGCGCTGGTCGCCGCGGCGGAGACGGTCGACCCGGGCCCCGGTCCGCTGCGTGGCGCCCCGGCCGAGGAGGTGGGGCTGCTGCTGCGCTGGCTGACCCGGCCCGGGGTCCGGCTGGTGCGCACCGCGGTGCCGTGGGCCGAACCGGCGCATGGCGCCGGCGGCTGGGAAAGCTGGCTGGCGCGTGTCGAAACGGCCGTCTCCCTGGAGCACACCGAACGTGAGTGAAACCCGCTCGGCAGACGCGCCTTTCCGCGACCCGCATGCGAGATAGGATCAACTCGACTCTATTGCCGCGGAGGGTAACGCAAAACGTGAGATAAACACGCTTGGTGACACAGCGCCATGCTCTGCCCTGCGTGGGCGGGGAGGCAGGCCGCCAACGTGGTAAACCGGCAGCCGACGACCAAAGTCACGGTCTGGCTACCCGAACACGTTCTGAATAACAAACAAGGAGGAAATGTCAGTGATCACCGCGATCGTGCTGATCCAGGCCGTGGCCGACAGCATCCCGGAGACCGCGCAGGCGATCGCCGACATCCCGGGCGTCTCGCAGGTGTACTCGTGCGCGGGCGACGTCGACCTGATCGCGATCATCCAGGTATCCGCGCACGAAGACCTGGCCGACCTGATTCCCGCCAAGATCGGAAAGGTGCCCGGCGTGCTCGGCACCGACACCCACATCGCCTTCCGGTCCTACTCGACCGCGGACACGGAGTCGGCCTTCGCCATCGGCTCGGCGGACGCCGACTGACCGCCGGATTTCCGCCCACCCAACGAAATCAGGGCCTCGTGGACTGCACCACGAGGCCCTGATTCAGTCGGTACGCCACTAGTGGCCGGCGGACACCTCGTCGGACGAGAGAACCTTGCCGTTGCCACTGCCGTTGCTGTGACCGTTGCCCTTGGCCCGGTCCAGCGCCGCGGTCTCCTCGGCGGGGTCGGGCGCGAGCATCGTGCCCGGAACCGCGCGGCCGGCCGCGCCCAGCTTGTTCATCTTCTTCGGCACCGGCGCGCCCTGGTACTCCAGCGGGACGGCGTGACCGTGCCCGTCCACCGCACCGAGCGGCTGGTGCAACTCGATGAACTCACCGTGCGGCAACCGCTTGATGATGCCGGTCTCGACGCCGTGCTCGAGCACCTCGCGGTCCGCGCGTTGCAGGCCGAGGCAGATCCGGTAGGTCACGAAGTAGGCCAGTGGTGGCACCACCAGCACCCCGATCCGGCCCGCCCAGGTCGTCGCGTTCAGCGAGATCCTGAACTGGTCGGCGATGATGTCGTTGAAGCCCGAGGCCTCGATCACCGCGAAGAAGCCCAGCGCCATCGCACCAAGGCTGGTCCGGACCGGCGCGTCCCGCGGCCGTTGCAGCAGGTTGTGATGCGCGGTGTCGCCGGAGAGCCGGCGTTCCAGGAACGGATAGGCCAGGAGCAGCGCGAACAGGATGGGCATCCAGACCGCGCCCGCGAAGAACACCGCCGGCACCGTGTAGTTACCCAGGTACAGCTCCCATGACGGGAAGATCCGCAGCAGCCCGTCCGCCCACGCGAGATACCAGTCCGGCTGGGAGCCCGCACTGACCTGGGCCGTGTTGTACGGACCGATGTTCCAGATCGCGTTGATCTGGAAGACCCCGGCCATCAGCGCCGTGACACCGGTGACCACGGCGAAGAACGCGCCGGCCTTGAGCGCGAAGTACGGCATGATGCGAACGCCGACGACGTTGGTCTCCTTGCGCCGCACCCCCGGGAACTGGGTGTGCTTCTGGTACCACACCAGGGCCAGGTGCGCCCCGACGAGCGCCAGCATGATGCCGGGAATCAGCAGGATGTGCAGCGTGTAGAGCCGGGGCACGATCACGTCGCCAGGGAACTCCCCACCGAAGATCGCCCAGTGCAGCCAGGTGCCGATCACCGGAGTCGCCAGCACGATGCCGGACACCGTCGCGCGGATCCCGGTGCCGGAGAGCAGGTCGTCCGGCAGCGAGTAGCCGAAGAACCCCTCGAACATGCCCAGGATCAGCAGCAGCGCGCCGATCACCCAGTTCGCCTCACGGGGCCGGCGGAACGCTCCGGTGAAGAAGACGCGGAGCATGTGCACCATCATCGCGGCGACGAAGATCAGCGCCGCCCAGTGGTGGAGCTGGCGGACGAACAACCCGCCGCGCACGTCGAAGGAGATGTCCAAAGTGGTCGCGAACGCCCGCGACATCTCCACGCCCTGCAGGTTGGCGAAGCTCCCGTGATAGGTCACCTCGGCCATCGACGGGTCGAAGAACAGCGTCAGGTAAACGCCGGAGAGGATCAGCACGATGAAGCTGTAGAGCGCGATCTCGCCCAGCAGGAACGACCAGTGCGTGGGGAAGACCTTGTTCATCTGGTGCCGCAGACCCTTGGCCAGGCGGTAGCGCTGGTCCATGTCGTTCGCGGCCCGCGCGGCTTCCCGCTGCAGCAGGTTGGTCCCCTTGGTCGGCGTGGTGAGTGAACTCATGACTTACGCTCCCAGAAGGCCGGGCCGACCGGCTCGACGAAGTCGCTGCGGGCGACCAGATACCCGTCCGCACTCACCGTGATCGGCAGCTGGGGCAACGCACGGGTAGCCGGGCCGAAGATCGGCTTTCCGTAGTGTAGCGCGTCGAACTGCGATTGGTGGCACGGACAAAGGATGCGGTTGGTGCGCTGCTCGAACAGCGACGCCGGGCAACCCACGTGTGTGCAGATCTTGCTGTAGGCGTAGTACTCGCCGAAGTTGAAGTCCTCCTGCCCCTGGCGCTTGACCACGCGGGCCGCGTCCTCGGGCCGGAGCCGGATGAGCATGACCGGCGTGTCCGAGCGGTTGAAGACCGCCGAGAGCTTCTCCGGGTCGTTGCGCTCGGACTCGTGGAACGGGAAGACGGTCTCCATACCGCCGGCGTCCAGGTCCTCCGGGCGGAGCAGGACGATGTCGTGCGAGTTGCCGGTGTAGCGGCGCAGGTACACGACGTCGCCCGGGTGCTCCGGCCCCCACGGGGTGTGCCACAGCGTGTTCGCCGGGTCGGGCTCCGTCCACGGGTTCTTGATGAACGACGCGACCGGCAGCGCGACCAGACCAAGGCCGAGCGCGCCACCGCCGAGCGCGGCGCTGCGCTTGATCAGCGACCGGCGGGCGATGGTGCTGCGGTGACCCGCATCCTCCAGGTGCGCGACGATCGTCTTCCTGTCGATCTCCGACGAGCCCTCGCCGCCGCCGTCGTGACGCTCCTGCACGGCCAGCTCGTGCGGGATGAACCTCTTGGTGTAGAGCAGGATCCCGACCCCGAGGCCGAGAATCGCGAGGCCGAGCGTGACCCCGAGCGCGGGGGTGTACAGGCTGTACCAGAAGGTTCCCTCGGCTTCCGGGGCCTTGTACCGCCAGACGTCGGGCCAGCACAGCAGCACCACGAACGCCAGCCCGGCCAGCCCGGCGAGCAGGAACCACAGCGCGACGCCGCGCTCAGCGCGCTTCTCCGCCCTGGTGCCCTTGACCGGCCACGGGTCCGGGTAGTCGACGATCTCCACGCCGTCCAGCGCGCCGC
This sequence comes from Amycolatopsis taiwanensis DSM 45107, assembly GCF_000519205.1. Classification (GTDB taxonomy): domain Bacteria; phylum Actinomycetota; class Actinomycetes; order Mycobacteriales; family Pseudonocardiaceae; genus Amycolatopsis_E; species Amycolatopsis_E taiwanensis. The sequence goes on from NZ_JAFB01000019.1 coordinate 170,920, forward strand.
CCAGCTTGAGCAGCTGGTCCCGGTCCATCTCGGCCAGTTCGGCTTCGGACGGCTCCCTTGCGTCCTTGCTATTCATGCCCTCGATCCAATCCACAGGGTTACGCCGACGAGCGCAGCGATCCCCACGATCCAGGCGATGACGCCCTCGGACGCCGGGCCGAAGCCGTTGAGCGAATCACCGCCCGGGCTGTTGTTGCTGTCGGACACCGACTTGATGTAAGCGATGATGTCCTTCTTCTCCTCCGGCGAGAGCTGCCGGTCGGAGAACCTCGGCATGTTCTCCGGGCCGGTGAGCATCGCGGTGTAGATCTGGTCCTCGTTGGCCGGGTCGAGGTTCGGCGCGTACTTCCCGGCGGACAGCGCACCACCACGGCCGGTGAAGTTGTGGCACGAGGCGCAGTTGAGGCGGAACAGCTCGCCGCCGCGGGCCGGGTCGTTGCCGCGCAGCGCGGCGCCGGTCTCCGCGGGCCGCTGAGGACCACCGCCGTTGGCCTGGATGTAGGCGCCGACCGCGTCGATCTCCTCCGGCGTGAGCTTCGGCGGCTTGCGGTCGGCCTGGGCCTCCTGGCGCACCAGGGGCATCCGGCCGGACGAGGTCTGGAAGTACACCGCCGCGTCACCGACGCCGATCAGGCTCGGTCCGCGGTCCTGCACGCCCTGCAGGTTCGAGCCGTGGCAGGTGATGCAGGTGTTGTTGTAGACCTGCTCGCCAAGGCGCAGCTGCGCGGGATCGCCCTGCGCCTGCGCGGTTTGGGGCTTTGGCACGAACACGGCGTACGCCGCGCCCGCGCCGAGCAGCGCCATACCCAGCGCGAGCAGGCCGGCGAACCGCCTGCGCAGCTTGGTGCGCGCACGGAACCGGCGCTCGGAGGTCTTCTTGCTGGTGGTCATCTCTGCGGCAACCCTTGCTGTCGGAATACGGAGGAGGGCCCTGCGGTCAGGGGAGGATCTCGATGACCGCGAACAGGCCAATCCACACGATGTCGACGAAGTGCCAGTAGTACGACACCACGATCGCCGACGTCGCCTGCGCGGGCGTGAACTTGCTCAGCTTGGTGCGGATGAGCAGGTAGATGAACGCGACGAGCCCACCCGCCACATGCAGACCGTGGAAACCGGTCGCGACGAAGAAGATCGAGCCCCATGGGCCCGACGGGATGGTCACGCCTTCCTCGACCAGGCTGGCGTACTCACCCGCCTGACCAGCGAGAAAGATCGCGCCCATGATGAGGGTCACGACGTACCAGCGGCGCAGGCCGTAGACGTCCCCGCGCTCGGCGGCGAACACACCGAGCTGGCAGGTGAACGACGAGGCGACCAGGATGATCGTGAACGGCAGCGAGAACGGGATGTCCAGATGGATCGGCTCGCCGGTCGCCGGGTTGATCGGCGGCCAGACGCCCGTGGAGTTCTGCGCCTTGATCGTGAAGAACATCGCGAACAGGCCGGCGAAGAACATGAGCTCGCTGGAAAGCCACACAATCGTGCCGACGCTGACCATGTTCGGCCGGTTCAGCGAGTGCACACGCTGGCTGATGGAGGGAGCTGTCACGAGTCGCATTATGTCCTCTGGCAAACCGGCCCGCCGCGTCGGGTCTGGGGCATGCGAGTCAGGACCGCGGACGCGGTAGACGAGGAGTGGCCATGAGCCCGCGGAATCGACTGTTTCGACTGTTCAGAAGGCCTGTGGAGGAAGAGCTGACGATCGACGCGCCCGATCTTGCCGTGGTGGCCGAGGCGTTCGATCCCGCGGAAGCCGATTCGGCCGTGCTGTGCAGGTCACACCGCTGGAACCCGGCGCGCGCGGCCGTGCTGCGGCACCATCTCTCGCTTCCGGCGGAGGGCATCGATACCGCGGCACGGATCTTGGCTCAGGACGGCTACCAGCTGCGCATGGCGCCCGACCAGCGAGAATCCGGCGAGGTCACGCGGGTCCACGCGGTGCGCGTGCAGGTACTGGACGCCCTGGGTTGCGCCCAGGAACGCGCTCGGATGGCGGGGCTGGCACAGCGGCTCGGCGGCGACGCGCTGGGCTGGGACGCCCTGCAGCCGCCGGCGTGAACCGGCAGGGTGAGATCGGACACGTCCACCGCGGGGCCGGGCGAAAGCGCCATCTCGCCATGCGGCCGGGGCGGAAATCACGCCGCCGGTGGTAATCGGTGGCGGATTGGTGTTCGCAGCGGTGGGCGCGAACACTAGCATCTCCAGACATGAGCGAGCAGGCGATGAGGGTACTGGTGTTCAGCCACCGGGCGGACGTGCGCGAGTCGATCACCTCGGCCGTGGGCCGACGTCCGGCCGCCGACCTCGGCCGGGTCGAGTACGTGGAGGCCACGGGGGTCGGCGAGGTGATCACCGAGATGGACGAGGGCGACATCGACCTCGCGATCCTCGACGGTGAGGCGCAGCCGACCGGCGGGATCGGGCTGTGCCGCCAGCTCAAGAACGAGATCGAGGACTGCCCACCTATCGTGGTCGCGGTGCGCCGCAAGGACGACCGGTGGCTGGCCACCTGGTCACAGGCCGACGCCGTGCTGGTGCACCCGCTCGACCCGCTGTCGGCCGCCGAGACTGTCGCCGACGTCCTGCGGGGGCAACGCATTCCCACCGTGCACGCATGACGGGCGTTGTGACCCCCTTGGCGTGGCGGCGGGGCGCCCTCGTCGCGGCCTTGACTCGATCCCCTACGCAGCGCCCCGCCGACACGGTCGCGGTCGCGCGCACACTCGCGAAGGAAACAGCGTGACCGACCAAACCTGGCCTGCCGTGCTCACCCGGCTCATCGCCGGGGCCGACCTGTCCGAACAGGACGCCGCGTGGGCGATGGACCAGATCATGTCGGGCGCCGCGACGGAAGCGCAGATCGGTGCCTTCGCGGTCGCCCTGCGCGCCAAGGGCGAGACGCCCGAGGAGATTTCCGGTATGGCCGAGGCCATGCTCGCCCACGCGCACCGGGTACAGCTCGACCGGCCTGCCGTGGACGTGGTCGGCACCGGGGGTGACCGGTCCGGCTCGGTCAACATCTCCACCATGTCCGCGCTCGTCGTGGCGGCCGCCGGGGTCCCGGTGGTCAAGCACGGCAACCGGTCGGCCTCGTCGAAATCCGGCGCCGCGGACGTGCTGGAGGCGCTCGGCGTCGCGATCTCCCTGCCCGCCGAGGGCGTGCGGCGCTGCGTGGCGGAACTGGGCATCGGCTTCTGCTTCGCGCCCGTGTTCCACCCTGGCTTCCGGCACGCCGGGCCGCCGCGCAGCCAGCTGGGCGTGCCGACGACGTTCAACCTGCTCGGCCCGCTGACCAACCCCGCCCAGCCGGGCGCCGGGCTGATCGGGTGCGCCTACCCGGACAAGGCCAGGGCGCTGGCGGAGGTGTTCGCCCGCCGCGGCGCCAGCGTGCTCGTGGTACGCGGCGACGACGGCCTCGACGAGATCACCACCACGACGAGCACGTCGGTGTGGGTCGTCTCCGGCGGCCAGGTCCGTGCAGAGCGCTTCGACGCATCCACTTTGGATATCCCACGGGCGGCCGCGGAAGACCTGCGCGGCGGGACGGCGGAGATCAACGCGGAGGTCGTGCGCGAACTGGTCGCCGGCAAGCCCGGACCGGTGCGCGACGCCGTGCTCATCAATGCCGCGGGCGCGGTGGCCGCGCACACCGGGTTCACCGCTTCCCTGACCGACGACCTGGCCGCCGCCCTGTCCCGGGTGGCCGAGGCGATCGACTCCGGCGCCGCCGCGGAGCTGCTGACCCGCTGGTCTTCGTACCGCTAGCAGACCGTCTCGCGTGACCTGCCAGGCGGTGCGGGTAGCGAAAGGGGCCGCGCGGGGATCTCCCGCACGGCCCCTTTCAAAATCTTTTTACTCGTGGTTGGGGCCGGTGTGGTACTCGAAGACCAGCCCACCGACGGTGATCAGGATCAGCACGCCGGCAACGACGATCAGCCAGATGTGGAAGAACGCCAGCGCGATCCCGCAGGTGGCCACCGCGGCGGCCATGCCGATCGGCCAGTAGCTGCCGGGGCTGAAGAAACCCATTTCGCCGGCGCCGTCGCTGACCTCGGCGTCCTCGCGGTCCTCGGGGCGAGGCTCGATGCGGCGTGAGACGAACCGGATGTAGCTGCCCGCGATGAGCGAGAGACCGCCGGTGAGGCCGAGCGCGACCACGCCGATCGGCTCGATGCCGAACCCACTGAACTTGGCTGTGGTGACGCCGTAGATAACGGCGACAATCAAGCAGAATCCCGTGACCAGATCGAAAATCCGGGCTTCGACCTTCATGGAGCTATCCCTCTCAGCGGGCGGTGCGGTCGGTGTTGAACGGTTCTGTGGTCACCGCGTGGGGTGTGCACAACTCGCCACAGTTCAGCGCGGCCAGTGCCTCTGCCGCCGTGTTCGGCAACCCGGTGGCCGGGTTGACCTGCGTACGCAACTGAATGTAGCGCGCGTACTCGTCCGCCGGCAGGGCCCGGACCTCGAAGTTCATCATCGAGTGATAAGTGCCGCACAGCTCGGCGCAGCGGCCGACGAAGGACCCGGGCCGGTCGATCGTGTTCTGGAACGAGGAGTCCTGGTTGTTCTTCTCCGGGTAGGGGAAGACGTCGCGCTTGAAGTTGAACTCCGGCACCCAGAACGAGTGGATCACGTCGGTGGAGCGCAGGTTGTACTGGATGGTCTTGCCGACCGGAACGACCAGGAGCGGGATCTCCGAGGAGCTGCCGATGGTCTTGATCATCTGACCATTGGCGTCCTTGGCCTCCGCCGGGTAGTCGAACTCCCAGTTCCACTGGAAGGCGACCACGTCGACCGTCACGTCCGGGTTGGGCTTCTTGTCCAGCACCTGGCTTTCGGTCGTCGCGGTGAAGAAGAACAGCACGCAGACCATGACCAGCGGCAGCACGACACAGAACAGTTCGAGCGGCACGTTGTACTGGAACTGGCGGGGCAGCGCGGTCGGGTCGGCGTTCTTCTTCCTGCGGTGGAAGGCCGAGGACCAGAAGATCAATCCCCACACGATCACGCCGACGACCAACGCCGCGATGACGGACCAGGTCCACAGCCAGCGCATCTTGGCGGCCTGCTCGGTGACGCCGACCGGCCAGCCGAAGCGCAGCACCTCGTCACCCGAGCACCCAGTCGCCAGCAGCGCGACCAACCCGGCCAGCGCGGCGACCTTACCGACCCTCTTCAACCCAGGCCTCCTCGATTTCTGGCGTGACAGCCGGAGTCTAGCTGTCGTGTTCACCGGGTCCGTTGAGGGTGGTGGTGGGAGACATTCCCGGCCGACCAAGGGGTAACGGGTGACACAACGGCCGCCCGGCATACTGGGCGCCCGACAACCAGTGACGACGCAAGGGTGTGAGTACACGTGTGCGGCCTGCTTGGACTGGTCTGTGCCAGTGAGAACGACGCTGCCAAGGCCCGTGACGCGCTCGGCGCTGCCCTGCGCTGCCAGCGCCACCGCGGCCCGGACGAGACCGACACCTGGGCCGACGCCGAGGTCGTCTACGGCTTCAACCGGCTCGCGTTCATCGACGTCGAGCACGCCCATCAGCCGCTGACCTGGGGTCCGCCGGAGTCACCCCACCGTTACACGCTGAACTTCAACGGCGAGATCTACAACTACCTCGAGCTGCGCGAAGAGCTCACCGCCGAGCACGGTGCGAAATTCGCCACAGCCGGCGACGGCGAAGCGATCGTGGCGGCCTACCACTACTGGGGCCCGGCCGCGGTGAGCCGGCTGCGCGGCATGTTCGCGTTCCTGCTCTGGGACGCCGACGAAAAGGTCCTCTTCGGAGCGCGCGACCCGTTCGGCATCAAGCCGCTGTTCTACTCGTCGGGTCCCGGTGGCACGGCGTTCTCCAGTGAGAAGAAGAGCCTGCTCGAGCTGTCTACTGTGCTCGGTGTACGTGAGGAACTCGACACCAAGGCGCTGCAGCACTACCTCACGCTGCAGTACGTGCCCGAGCCCGAGTCGCTGCACACGGGCATCCGCAGGATCGAGTCGGGAACCTCGTTCACCGTCTCGCCGGGCGGCAAGCTGACCCAGGAACGCTATTTCTTCCCGGTGTTCAACGCGACACCGGTGCGCTCCGAGGCCGAGGCCACGGCGCTGCACGAGCGGATCGCCGCGGCGATGCGGGACTCGGTCGCCAAGCACATGATCGCCGACCCGGACATCACGGTGGGCACGTTCCTCTCCGGCGGCATCGACTCGACCGCGATCGCGGCGCTGGCCAAGGAGCAGAACCCGAATCTCATCGCGTTCACCACCGGCTTCGAGCGCGAGGGCTACTCCGAAGTGGACGTGGCGGCCGAGTCGGCGGCCGCGATCGGCGTGAAGCACGTGATCCGCACGGTGTCAGCCGACGAGATGATGGACACGCTGCCGCTGATCGTCTGGTACCTCGACGACCCGGTGGCCGACCCGGCGCTGGTGCCCTTGTGGTTCATCGCACGCGAGGCCCGCAAGCACGTCAAGGCGGTGCTCTCCGGCGAAGGCTCGGACGAGCTGTTCGGCGGTTACACCATCTACAACGAGCCGATCTCACTCGCGCCGTTCGAGAAGGTGCCGGGCGGGGTGCGGCGGCTGCTCGGCAAGGTGTCGGAGAAGATCCCCGAAGGGACCCGCGGCAAGGACCTGCTGCGGCGAGGCTCACTGACCCTTGAGGAGCGTTACTACGGCAACGCGCGGATCTTCCGCGACGACCAGTTGCGGGGTGTGCTCCGCAACTTCGTCGAAGGGGTCGGGCATCGCGACGTCACCGCCGAGCACTACCGGACGTCGGCGGGCTGGGACCCGGTGGCGCGGATGCAGCACGTGGACCTGTTCACCTGGCTGCGCGGCGACATCCTGGTCAAGGCGGACAAGGTGACCATGGCGAACTCGCTGGAGCTGCGGGTGCCGTTCCTGGACGCCGAGGTGTTCAAGGTCGCGGCGAGTATCCCGTTGGAGCAGAAGGTCACCCGCGAGACCACCAAGTACGCGCTGCGGCGGGCGCTGGAGGGGATCGTGCCCGGGCACGTGCTCAACCGTCGCAAGCTGGGTTTCCCGGTGCCGATCCGGTTGTGGCTGCGGGACGAGATGTACGACTGGGCGCGGGGCATCATCAACGACTCCGGCACCGGCGCGCTGCTCGACAAGGCCGCGGTGCTGCGGCTGCTGGAGGAGCACAAGGCCGGGACCCTGGACCACAGCCGCCGGCTGTGGGCCCTGCTGGTCTTCATGGTGTGGCACGGCATCTTCATCGAGCACCGCATCAAGCCCGAGGTGCCCGAGCCCGCCTACCCGGTGCGGATCTGAGGCGTGCAGGGTGGGGGCGCCGCCCCCACCCTGAACCCCTTGACAGCGCTGCCCCTGCGGGATAGCAACCCACACTGGGCTGGGGACAAGCGCCCAGACCCCCTCAGGCGGGAAGGACGGGCGCGATGTCGTTCGCCGCGTCCGTCCCGTAGGCGTCGGCCAGCCGCTTGAGCGCCGCCGGCGAGTCCAGCGTCCATTCCTGGGTGCCGACGGTTTCCAGCACCAGCACGGCGATCAGGGAACCGAGCTGGGCAGCGCGTTCGAGGCTGAGGCCGCCGGTGACGCCGGCGAGGAAGCCCGCCCGGAAGCCGTCGCCGACGCCGGTCGGGTCCGCCTTGGCCGATTCGGGAACCGCGCCGACCTTGATCGCGAGCCCGTCCGGGCCGAAGATCTCCACACCCTTCTCGCCGAGCGTGGTGATCCGGATGCCGACCCGGTCGAGCACGTCCCGCTCGGTCCAGCCGGTCTTGCGCAGCAGCAGTTCCCACTCGTAGTCGTTGGTGAACAGGTACCTGGCGCCGTTGACGAAGGCGCGCGCCTGTTCACCGTCCATCCGGGCGAGCTGTTGTGAGGGGTCGACCGCGAAGGGGTAGCCGCGCTCGCGGCATTCCTCGGCATGGCGGAGCATGCCCTCGGGATCGTCGGGGCTGATCAACACGAGTCCGAGCCCGCCGGCCCGCCTGGCGATCGGCTCCAGTTCGATGTTGCGTGCCTCGGCCATCGCACCCGCGTAGAACGTGGCGATCTGGCAGAGGTCCTCGTCGGTGGTACACACGAACCGGGCGGTGTGCGCGATGTCCGAGACGTGCACGCCCGACGTGTCGACGCCGTGCCGCTCCAGCCATGACCGGTAGTCCACGAAGTCCTCGCCGACCGCCCCGACCAGCACCGGCCGCATTCCCAGCACGCCGAGCCCGAAGGCTATGTTGGCGCCGATGCCGCCGCGCCGGACCACCAGGTCGTCCGCGAGGAACGACAGCGACACCCGGTGCAGCTGCTCGGCCACGAGCTGTTCGGCGAACTTGCCGGGGAAGTGCATGAGATGGTCGGTCGCGATACTGCCGGCCACCGCGATGCGGTCGTTGGTTGCCACCGGTTCTCCCTGTCTTGACCTGGCGTCATAACCCGATAGTCCGACTGGCGAACACTACCGGTAGGTAGAGCTGTCGTGGCTCCCCTGCGCGCTCCGGCGCCCGGGGAATGGATCGTCGATGACGCCTGCCACCCGCGCGTGACCGGCCTTGACGAGTAGTGCGGAAAAAGCGAAGCGGGGTCCCGAAGGACCCCGCACGCCGCTGCCTCAGTGGAACGAGTCCCCGCACGCGCACGATCCGGTGGCGTTCGGGTTGTCGATCGTGAAGCCCTGCTTCTCGATGCTGTCCACGAAGTCGATCACGGCGCCCTGCACGTACGGCGCGCTCATCCGGTCGACGGCCACACGCAGGCCGTCGAAGTCGCGGAACAGGTCGCCGTCGAGCGTGCGCTCGTCGAAGAACAGCTGGTACCGCAGGCCCGCGCAGCCGCCGGGCTGGACTGCGATCCGCAGGTGCATGTCATCGCGGCCCTCTTGCTCCAGCAGGGCCTTCGCCTTGGCGGCCGCGGCGTCGGTCAGGTTCACGCCGTGGGTGGCCTCGCCGGCCTCGGCCTGGGTGCCGGTCTGCTCAGCGGTCGTCATTGCACTCCCTCGGTCTTGCGTGCGGCGGGCACGACATTCGTCCTGGTGAACACAACAACCGTGGTGCCCGATCTGTTCCATGGTTACATACCGGTCGACCGCGTGAACACCTGCGCCGGACCTGGAATATCCTGACCGGGTGAGATTCCTACGTCGCAGCGGCACTACCACCGAAGAGAGCCCGCAGGCCGCCCAGGATGCGGACGCGTCGAGTATCGAATCTCACACCAACAACAAGGGCTATACCCCCGGCAAGGGCCGCGCCACCCCCTCGCGGCGCGAGGCCGAAGGCAAGCGTCGTGGCCCGGTCGCGCCGCCGCCCCGCACCATGCGCGAGGCGATGAAGCGCAACAAGGAGTTGCGGAAGGCGAACCCGAACTACAAGGCCGAGCGGCGGGCCGAGGTGCGCGAGCGCCAGCGGCGCATGGCCGAGGGCGACGAGCGCTACCTGCTGCCCCGCGACCGGGGACCGGTCAAGGCCCACGTGCGTGACCTGGTCGACTCGCGACGCAACTTCGCCGGCCTGTTCATGCCGATGGGCGTGCTGATGATCGTCCTGCTGGTGGTGCCGTTGGCCATCGTCCAGCAGTACGGAACGCTGTTGTTCCTCGTGCTGCTGCTCAGCATGGCCGTCGACGGGTTCCTGTCCGGCCGGCGGATCAGCAGGCAGGTGCGGGCCAAGTTCCCCAAGGAGACGATCAGCGGCCGGTCCGTCGGCTGGTACGCGTTCGTCCGGTCCACGCAGATCCGCAAGCTGCGGATTCCCAAGCCGCGCGTCAAGCCCGGCGACACCGTCTCCTGATCGCCCGCCGTCAGGACGGGCAAGGCGGGTCGTAAGGCACCTGCGGCAGGTGCTGCTGCCAGATCTCGCGGGTGAGCACGCCCCGGGTCGCACCGCAGATACGGGCGATGGCGTGGTTGACGTCCACGTCCCAGAGCAGCGCGGTGTAGGCGCCGCCCGTGGTCGCCATGGTCGTCCCGTCGGCGCCGAAGGCCACCGAGACCGTCGTGTTGCTCGATCCCACGCTCAGCGGCAAGCCGTAGCTCACCGCGGTCGCGGGGTCGGACACGTCCCACAGCAGCACCGTGCCGTCGTCGGCGGACGCGGCCAGGCGGGTGCCGTCGGGGCTGAACGCCACCTTCTTGACCAGGCCGCCGAAGCCGGTCAACGGCCGGCCGAGGGGGCTGGCATGCGCGGGGTCGGCCACGTTCCAGAGCCGGACGGTCTTGTCGTCGCCGCCGGTGGCCATCGTCCGGCCGTCCGGGCTGAACGTCACCGAGTTGATCGCGCCGGATTGCCCGGTGAGCTCACCGAGCCGGACCGGGTGGGCCGGATCGGCGACGTTCCACAGCGACACCGTCTGGTCACTGCTGCCGGTGGCCATCGTGCGGCCGTCGGGGGTGAACGCGATCGCGTTGTCATAGCCGGTGTGCCCGGTCAGCGGCGGCCCGAGCCGGACCGGGCGGGCCGGATCGGCCAGATCCCACAGCTGGACGGTCTGGTCGTCGTCGTTGGTCGCCATGATCCGGCCGTCCGGGCTGAACGTGACGGGGTTGGCGTAGCGGACGCCCAGGGCGAGCGGGTCGCCCAGCGGCGCCGGATTCGCGGGATCGGCGATGTTCCACCGCCACACCGTCCGGTCGGCGAGGCCCGCGGCCAGCGTCCGCCCGTCCGGTGAGAACGACATGGACCAGATCTGGGCGGGGGCGACCAGCGGCCGGCCGAGCGGGACCGGCCGGTCCGGGTCGCGCACGTCCCACAACCGCAGCGTGTGGTCGCTGGAGCCGGTGCCCATGACCCGCCCGTCCCGGGTGAACGCGACCGCACCCACGTCGGCGGTGTGACCGGCCAGCACGGTGGCCGGGAGCGACCACAACCGCACCACGCCGTCCTGACCACCGGTGGCGACGAACCGCCCGTCAGGGCTGAACGACACCGCGTACCCGGCGCCCCCGGCCAGCGGATTTTCCAGCTCGGCCGCCCTGGCCGGGTTGGCCAGGTTCCACAACCGGGCCGTGCCATCGGCTCCGGTGCTGGCCAGCACCTTGCTGTCCGGGCTGAACGTCACCGACCACACCGCACCCGCATGCCCGATGCGGGGCGCGCCCTGCTGGAGAGGGGCGGCCCGGTTGCCGACGTCCCACAGCCGCACGGTCTTGTCCGCGCTGCCGGCGGCGAGCAGCCGGCCGTCGGGACTGAACGCCACCGAATGCACGGTGTCGGTGCCCCCGTTCAGCGGTTCACCCAGTGGCACCGGGGCGTGCGGATCGGTGATGTCCCACAACAACACGGTGGTGTCGTCGCTCCCGGCGGCGATCGTGTGCCCGTCGGGGCTGAAGGCCACCGAGCGGACGGCCTGCGTGTGGCCGCCGAGCACGCCCAGATCCTCCGGCGCGCGCGGGTCGGCGACGTTCCACAGCCGGACGGTGTGGTCCTCGTCGGCGGTGGCCAGCAGCCGCCCGTCCGGGCTGAACGCGACCAGGTAGATGGTGCCGTCGTGGCGGGTGACCGGGTCGCCGAGCCGGCGCGGGTGGGCCGGGTCCGTGACGTCCCACAGCAGTACCGTGCCGTCGTCGCCCGCGGTGGCCAGCGTGCGGCCGTCCGGGCTGAACACGGCCGTGCTGACCCAACTGGTGTGCCCGGTCAGCGGCACGCCTAATGATTTGGGGTGGGCGCGGTCGCGGACATCCCACAGCCGGGCGGTGCGGTCGTAGCTGGCGGTCGCCAGGACGTTGCCGTCCGGGCTGAACGAGGTCAGGTACACCGCGCCGGTGTGCCCGAGCATCGGCATGCCCAGCGCCTGGTGTTCGGCAGACAGCAGCCGGGTGTCGACGTCGGTGTCGCGCGGCTGCATCCGGTGCGCGACCAGAGCGAGCAGGGCCGACAACGACGGATCGCTGTCGGCCAGCTGGTCCGCCGCGGACAGGACCTGCTGGAAGCGCGCGTCGTCGCGCTGCTCGACCGCGACGACGGCGGCGAGCACGGCGGTCAGCGCGAACACGACCACCAGCGCGACCGCGGAGCGGCCCAACCACGAGATCCTTCGCCTGTGCCGCACGGAGAAGGCGAGAAAGGCCTGGGCGACCGCACTCACCGATTCCTGCCCCCCGGTGGTGGCCCACTGCTGGACGTTGTCCAGCCTCGCTCCCCGGTACAGCATCGAAGCGTCGCGCTTCTCCGACTCCCAGGCGCGCGCGTCCTCCTCCAGCCGCTGGCGCAGCAGGTTGCCCGCGCGGTCGGCGCCGATCCACCGCCGTAGCCGGGGCCAGGCATGCAACAGGGCCTCGTGGGTGATCTCGACCCACTCCGCGTCCAGGGTCAGCAGCCGGGCGCTGGCCAACGTCTCCAGAGCCCGCTCCGCAGCCCCCGCGTCCGGCGCCTGTTCCACCAGTTCGTGGCGGTCGCACCGGCGGCGTGTGTCCTGCGTGTCGTCCCCGACCCGGATCAGCCGCAACAGCATCCGCCGCGCGGCGGCCTGACCGGCCGGGTCGAGGTTGCCCCACGCGCGTTCGGCGGTCTCGGCCACGGCCCGATGGATACCGCCCGCGGCCCGGTAGCCGGCGATGGTGAGCTTCCCGTTCTGGCGGCGCTGCCAGGTCGCCAGCAGCGCGTGCGAAAGCAGCGGCAGCGCCCCGGCGTTGTACGCGCCCCTCGAATGTCCATTCTGGACGTCGAGGTCGCGCAGAATGAGGTCGGTGAGCCCGGTCTCCAGTTGCAGCCCGGCCGACTTCGCCGGGCCGGTCACCGCCTCCCGCAGCTCCGCCGCGGTCATCGCGCCGAGCACCATCGAGCGGGCCTGCAGCGCCTCGGCCAGTTGCGGATGCTCCAGGCACTGACCGTAGAAGTCGGCCCGCACCGCCACCAGCACCAGGCCGGCGCCGCCGTCCGAGCAAGCGGCGTGCAGCGCGTGCACGAACTGTCGGCGCTTTTCCTCGTCCTCGCAGACCGTGAAGGTTTCCTCGAACTGGTCGACCACGAGCACCAGCCGCGCCCCGGAACCGCCGCGGCGCTCGGCCTCGGCCGCGACCGCGGCCCGGATCTCGTCCGGACCGGATGCCCGTGCCAGCGCGGGGATTTCGGTGGTCAACTGCTTGACCGGATCATTGGTCGGGGTGATCACGACGGTCGGCCAGGCGGCGGAACCGGCGACGGGCAGTGCGCCGCGGGCGAGCGCGGGGATCAGCCCGGCGTGCACCAGGGAGGACTTTCCGGCGCCGGACGCGCCGGCCAGCGCGACGATTCCTCCGCTGTGCATCGCCTCGACCAGCCACGACACCAACATGTCCCGGCTCCGGTCCTGCCCGAAGAACCAGGTGGAGTCCTCCGGGCGAAAGGCGGACAGCCCGCGATAGGGGCACACCCCGTGGTCCCGGCCGGTCGTCTCCGTGGGCGGCGCGGACACGGGTGTGTCCAGCGCCTCACGCCACAACGCCCGCCATGCGGGAAGATCGTAGAGACCTTCCACGGTCGGCTTCGGGCGAAGGCGGCGAGCCTGGGTGATGAGGACTTCCAGCACGATCGCGAGCGCGGCGAACCGGGCGGGAACGTTGCGTCCGCGCCGCCAGTCACTCACCCGCTGCGGCACGACCCGGACCCGATGGCCGCGTTCGTCGACCCGCGCAGCCCGCGCGACCGCATTGGTCACCTGCTTCAGCGGCGGGTCGCCGGCTTGGGCGTAGAGCAAGGAAAAACGTTCGGCGAAGGTCTCACGTGGCAACCGATCCGAGCCGGAATCGACCATCTCCTCGGGCCTGTCCTCCCCGTCGTGACTCCGGACCGGAAACCCCGCGTACCGCGTTCAGCAGGGATTTTAGCGACCGGATCGGATCGGTCCAGGCCGACCGGGGGATCCGCTGTCATGATGTTGACGCGCCGCCGAGAAGTTCTGGGGGTTTTCTCGGCGGCGCGGCGACTACCGTGACCTTTCGACAGCCCGCTCCCGGCTTCCTCCAGACCGGTCGAGCCGGCCGTTTTCACGTGCCGGCAGCAGATGGACGAGGATCAGGCCCACCGCGGCCAGCAGCAGGTAGCGCGTCGCCGAATCGAGGCCGTTCCACTTCGAGGACTGCCACATCTGGAACCATTCGCCGCCCAGCGCGAGAAAGCCACCGGCGAACAGGGTCAGTTGCAGCACCCAGCCGGCGGCCGACAGCCGGCGCGCCAGCGGGCGGCGGAGCATCCAGGCCACGCTGCCCGCCAGCAGGAGCGCGGACGTGACCGCCTCCCACGCGATGATCACGAGGTAGGCCGTGGTGATCAGGCCGGGCGCGGTGATCGCGCGCCACATCATCGACGGCGCGCGGAAGGTGGTGTCCATGGCCAGCACGTGCTGGACGAACGCGTAGTTCGTGTCGTAGTCGATGAGGTTGTCGATGGTGACCAGCGTCATCTGGACGGCAGTGATGATGGTGAGTGCCGCGACGGCCAGAGACAGGCTTCCCAGTCTGGCGATGAGACGCATGACCTGGACTCTAGTGATTCTTGCCAGGAAATCACTCGTCGCGGTAAGAACTTACCTCGATCAGGTTACGGTCGGGATCCCGGAAGTAGACGCTGAGAATGGGCCCGGTGGCGCCGGTGCGTTGGACCGGTCCCTCCTCGACCGGGACGCCGTGTGCGGCGAGCTCTTCGATCACCTGGTCCAGCGGATCGGTGGTGATCAGGCACAGGTCGGCGCTGCCGGGCGTCGGGCGGTGGGCCTTCGGCTCGAACTCGTGACCCGCGCGATGCAGATTGATCTTGCTGTGGCCGAAGGCGAGCGCGGTGCGGCCCGCGCCGAACGTCACCGCCTCCATCCCCAGCACCCGGGTGTAGAAGTCCACGGTCACGCCGATGTCGGCGACGGTGAGGACCAGGTGGTCGAGCCGGTCGATGCGCACGGTCTCCGACCCTAGGCAGTGTTCGAAGTACGCGCGACCGGATTTGGGTAGCCAGGCCGTGACTCCCGCGTGGCCCTGGCTTTCCGAAGTCGGCGGCCTGCCTGCCCAAATCCGAGGCCTCCGGCGCGCGACTCCACAGTGGACCTCCGGCGGCCGGTGTCCGTCAGGTTCGGACCGCGGGCCGGCCGGCCGCGGGGATGCCCTGGTTTCCGGATCCGACCGAGCAGTGTCGGGCAGGGCGGTTCCCAGGGAGAGATCACGGCGGCTAGGTTGTCGCCGTGACCGTTGAGTTCGCCCCAGTCGTCCAGCCCGACGAGTCCGCCCACGCCGCGGCGTTGCGACGGCACGCCACCTTGGTCAAACCGGTGGCCTCCCTGGGCAGGCTCGAGGATCTGGGTGCCTGGATCGCCGCCTGCCAGGGCCAGTCACCGCCGCGCCCGTTCACCCGACCCCGCGTGGTCGTGTTCGCCGCGGACCACGGGGTGGCCGCCCTGGGCGTGTCGGCCTACCCCCAGGAAGTCACCGCACGGCGGGTCACCGCGCTTCTCACCGGCGGCGGCGTGACCAACGCGCTGACCCAGGTCGCCGGTGCCGGGCTGCGCGTGATCGACGTGGGAGTGGACGCCGACACGCCCGTCGCGGGGTTCAAGGTGCGCCGGGGGTCCGGCCGCATCCACATCGAGGACGCGCTGACCGACGAAGAGGTCGAGGCGGCACTACAGGCCGGGATCCAGGTGGCCGACGCCGAGGTGGACGGCGGCGCCGACCTGCTCGTCGCGGGCGACCTCGGGGTCGGCGCAAGCACTCCGTCGGCCACCCTCGTCGCGGCGTTGACCGGCACCGAGCCGGTCGCCGTCGTGGGGCGGGGCTCCGGGATAGACGACGCCGCGTGGATGCGGAAGGCGGCCGCGATCCGGGACGCGCTGCGCCGGGCACGTCCCGTGCTCGGCGATCCGCTCGCCCTGCTGCGCACCGTCGGCGGCGCGGATCTCGCCGCCATCACCGGGTTTCTCGCGCAAGCCGCGGTGCGACGGACTCCGGTGCTGCTGGACGGACTCACCGTCGGCGCGGCCGCGCTGGTGGCCGAGGAACTCGCGCCGGGGGCACGTTCGTGGTGGGTCGCGGCCCATCGCAGCCCCGAGCCCGCGTACGAGCTGGTGCTGAAACACCTTGCGCTGCAACCGATTCTGGATCTCGGCATCCGCCTCGGCGAGGGGGCCGGCGCGGCCACGGCACTGCCGCTGTTGACCATGGCGACCCGCCTGCTCACCGACGTCGCCACCCGGGACTGGTAGCGGGGATCTCGGCGCGAGCCCCCGCTACCAGCGACCGTTGGGGACCGCTCAGGCCAGCGGGTACATCCAGTCGTGCGGGTCGGGACGGGTGCCCTCCTGGATGCCGGTGAGCTCGGCGCGCAGCTTCATGGTCAGCTCGCCGGGCTGCCCGCCGGCGATGCTGAACTCGCCATCGGCGTGCTTGACGGCCCCGACCGGCGTGATCACCGCGGCCGTGCCGCAGGCGAACACCTCCGTCAGCTCACCGGAGGCCGCCGCCTTCGCCCACTCCTCGACGGAGATCCGGCGTTCCTCCACCTTGTGCCCGAAGTCCGCCGCCAGCCGCAGCAGCGAACTGCGCGTCACGCCCGGCAGGAGCGAACCGGTCAGCTCGGGCGTCACGACCCGGGCGTCGGGGCCGGAGCCGAAGACGAAGAACAGGTTCATCCCGCCCATCTCCTCGACCCACCGCCGCTCGACCGCGTCGAGCCACACGACCTGGTCGCAGCCGTGCTCGACGGCCTGTGCCTGCGCGACGAAGGAGGCCGCGTAGTTCCCGGCGCACTTCGCCGCCCCGGTGCCGCCCGGAGCGGCCCGGACGTACTCGGTGGACAGCCACACGGTCACCGGCTTGACCCCACCCGAGAAGTAGGAGCCCGCGGGCGAGCCGATCACGGTGTAGAGGTACTCACTGGCCGGCGCGTTCACGCCGAGCCCGACCGACGTCGAGATCATGAACGGGCGCAGGTACAGCGAATCGCCCGCCTTGGTGGGCACCCACCGGCCGTCCACCGCGATCAGCTCGCGCAACGACTCGACGAACAGCTCCTCCGGCAGTTCCGGCATGGCCATCCGGCGGGCCGACGCGCGGAACCGCGCCGAGTTCGCCTGGGGACGGAAGGCGGCGATCGAGCCGTCCGGCTGCCGGTACGCCTTGAGCCCCTCGAAGATCGCCTGCGCGTAGTGAAACACCGACGTCGCCGGATCCAGGGTCACGGGCTCGTAGCCGCGCACCGCGCCGTCGTGCCAGCCACGCTCGGTGGTCCAGCGCAGCGTCACCATGTGGTCGGTGAAGTACTTCCCGAAGCCCGGCTTCGCCAGTACCTCGGCTACCCGTTCCTCGGACGCGGGAGCGGGATTCGGGGTACGGGTGAAGGGCTTCGTCGTAGTCATGGGCATGAGGATAACGCTTAATCGGACGTCCAACGATTGCCCGGCCGACACAACCACCTGGCCGACTTGCTGGATCTTGTCGATCGCGAGGGCCGGCGCGTGTACGTGACCAAGCGCGGCCGGCGCGTGGCGGCGATCGTGCCCGTCGACGTCGCAGAGCGCTCAGAAGAGGAAGAAGACGCCTACTGGGCCGCGCGCGCTGCTCGCGTGCTAGAGGCCGGCGAGCCCACCGTGGCATGGGATGAGGCCGTCCGGATGCTGGAGACCGGAGCCGTCGACGAGTGAGGTACTCGATCGAGATCACCCGCGAGGCCATGCGAGCGTTGGCCAAACTGGACAAGCCCGTTCGCCGGCGCCTGCAGACCGCGATCTATGGCCTCCAAAACGAACCACGACCAATTGGCGTAAAGGCCCTCAAGGGTCTCAACGGCGCCTACCGGATGCGAGTGGGCGATTACCGCATCATCTACACGATCGACGACGGCCGCCTGGTCGTGGTGGTCGTCGACCTGGGTCGTCGGCGAGAGGTCTACCGGAACCTCTGACCTGGCCAGGCGTGCTGTCTCAAGGTACGTGCGCACGAGTGGGGCGGCTCGATGCACGTTGGCGGCTAACATCGGACTGTGCTGGAAAACAAGGTATCGGCCGGGACGGCCTCGGACGTACGCACCTTCATCGCCGCGACACTGCTGACCTACGCCGCCGGCGTGCTCACGTTCCTCGGGTACGCCATGGTCGACGGAAGCGGTGGCGGAGTCATCCTCGGCCTGATCATCGCGCTCTTCGCCGCCCTGGGCTGGCGCCACATGCAGGGCGGGAAGTTCTTCCCGCGCGACCCGTCGACCAGGTCGGTGGTCATTCTGGCGTTGTTCTCGGCTGTTCTGACGGTCGGCGTGGTCGCGCTGACCTCCTGATCACGGCGGCCACGGCGACGAACACCACCGCCAGCAACAGGTAGCCGGGCGGAATCCGGGCCAGCAGGACGATCGCGAGCAGCACGCTCAGCACCGCGCGCACGTCCCATCGCCGGGCCGACAACGTGAGCAGGCCCGCCACCAGCACCTCGGCCAGCGCCAGCGCGGCCGCGAGCAGCAGCGCCTCCACCGGTTCCAGCAACACCGCGCCCACCGCCGCGACCGCGCCGCAGGCCATCGACGCCACGGGCCGCACCGAGAACCGGGCCCGCGCCTGCGCCAGCGCCCCCAGCGCGGCGGGCACGGTGGCGATGACCACCACCCCGGCGAGCAGGGGCAGGAGTGCCTGCGCGTCCCCCGCGGCCAGCAGATCCCGCAGCGGCACCCGGGAAAGGCCGAGGCGCACACCGCCCATCTGGTACAGCGCGGCGGCGCACACCGCCAGGGCCACGGCGACCGATCCGGCCAGCCACCAAGCCTTTTTGCGGCCTTGACCCCCACGCCCCCGGCCGCCGGTCAGCAACGGGAAGAACACCGCCGCGGCGGCGAACGCCCCGCTGAACGGCGGGGTCCCGCCCACGGCCGGCGCGGGCGGGATCGCCAGGCAGACCGCGACCAGCCCGGCCGCCGCGGCGAGCAGGACGCCGAGCAGCCAGCCGCGCGCCGGGCGGGGCAGGGTGAAACCGGCCGCGTCCACCGCGGTGACCAGCAGCACCACCCCCAACGCGGTGAGGGCGGAGTACCGCGGAACGAGGTAACCGGCGAAAGCCGCGGCGAACAGCGGCACGCCGGCCAGCCGGGCGGCGGTCCGTGCGCCGTCGAGCAGCCATTCGGCGCGGGGGTGGACGGTGGCGGAGCCGGCCACCTGCAACCCGGCGAGCAATCCGGCCAGCGCGATGCCGGCGAGAAGCCACCAGCCCGCCACCGCCGCACCCGCGGCCAGCGCGACCAGCAGTCCGGCACCCAGCCACATCGCCTACCACCTGCCCTCGATGAGGAACTCCTCATTAGCATGACTCACGATCCCTGTCCCACCACAAGGAGCCATCGTGACCGTGCCCAAGTTTGCCCTTACCGAGAAGACCGAACTCAGCCGCGCCGACGTCGTGGTGATCGGCATCCTCAAGGGCGAGAACGCGATAACGCTCGCGCCGGGCGCGGAAGCGGTCGACGCCGCGTTCGACGGCAAGCTCGCCAGCGTGCTGTCCACGCTCGGTGCGAGCGGCAAGGCCGAAGAGACCGTGAAGCTGCCGACGCTGGGCAAGCTGCCCGCGGGCGTCGTCCTCGCGGTCGGCCTCGGCAAGCCCGGTGCCGACGGGACGGTCACCGGCGAGCAGGTGCGGCGGGCCGCCGGAGCGGCCGCCCGCGCGCTGGCGGGCACCGCGCGGGCGGTGTCCACACTGTCCACAATGGATCTCCAGGCCGCGGTGGAGGGCACCGCGCTGGGCGCCTACACCTTCACCGAATACCGGTCCGAGCCCGGCGACGGCCCCGTCGGCGCGGTGGACTTCGTCAGCCCCGCCGACGGCACCGCGCGGGCGCACAAGGCGACGCTGAAGGCCGCGACCGCGATCGCCGAGTCGGTCATCATCGCGCGTGACCTGATCAACACCCCGCCGAACGACCTGTTCCCGGCCTCCTTCGCCGAGCGCGCCGGAAAGCTCGCCGACGCCAACGGGCTCGAGTTCGAGGTCCTGGACGAGAAGGCGTTGAAGCGCAAGGGATTCGGCGGGATCCTCGGCGTCGGCGGCGGCTCCGCGCGCCCGCCCCGCCTGGTCCGGGTGCGCTACCGGGGCGCGAAGGCCCGCAAGAAGATCGCGCTGGTGGGCAAGGGCATCACCTTCGACTCGGGCGGCATCTCGATCAAGCCCGCCGCGAACATGGACCACATGACCTCGGACATGTCCGGGGCGGCGGCCGTGCTGGCTTCCGTGGTGCTCGCCGCGAAGCTTCGGTACCCGCTGGATGTCACCGCCAACATCCCGCTCGCGGAGAACCTGCCGTCCGGCACCTCCTACCGGCCCGGCGACGTGCTCAGCATGTACGGCGGAAAGACCGTCGAGGTGCTCAACACCGACGCCGAGGGCCGGCTCGTGCTGGCCGACGCGATGGTGCGCGCCGCCGAGGACGAGCCCGACTACCTGATCGAAACGTCTACGCTGACCGGCGCCCAGATGGTCGCGCTGGGCAACCGGACGGCCGGGATCATGGGTTCGGACGACTTCCGCGACCGGGTCGCGGCGATCGCGCAGGCCACCGGGGAGAACGGCTGGCCGATGCCGCTGCCCGAGGAGCTGCGCGGCGATCTCGACTCCCGGCTGGCCGACCTGGCCAACGTCACCGGCCACCGCTGGGGCGGCATGCTCGCGGCCGGGATCTTCCTGCGCGAGTTCGTCGCCGACGACCTGCCGTGGGCGCACATCGACATCGCCGGCCCGGCGTTCAACACCGGTTCCCCGTGGGGCTACACCGGCAAGGGCGGCACGGGTGTGCCCGTCCGCACCATCGCGGCCGTCCTCGCCGACATCGCGGACAACGGCTGAACCCCACGCAGGCCGGAGGGCTATTCAAAACGCGAGATGGGCACACTCGGTGACAGCGCACGACGGTGTGCTGTGGGGCTCCGCCCCACACCCCGACTGGGGGCAAGCCCCCAGACCCCCTTCACGTGGGCGGGGAGGCAGGCCGCCATCGTGACCAACCGGCAGCCGACGAGGAGAAGTCACGGCCTGACTACCCGAACACGTTCTGAATAACACTGCGCCGGGGTGGTCAGTCCTGACCGCCCTGGCGCTTCAGGCGCTGGGTGTATTCGCGCATGCGCTTGGGATAGCCGACGCGCGCGACCTCGTAGACCGGGATGCCGTGCTTGCGCCCGAAGCGCTGCGCCGCGTCCAGGCTGCCGATGCGGCGGCGGGTCCATTCGCCGTCGTGCGCGATCAAGACCACGGTGGTGTCGGTGAAATTGGTTCGAGGCTCCACGTAGGCCTCGACCCCGTGGCGCGTCGCCGCCCAGTTCTCCAGATGCGTCGTGTCGTTTTCACTGGGTCCCCTCAGCGTGCCCGGCCGGCCACGTCTGCGGCGCAGCGAGTCGAACAGACCCACCTCCACCACCTCTATCCTCCGCCGTGTGGCCGCCATTATGCAGGCGATCACGTGTGCGCCGAGTAATACACCCCCGCGCCCAGCCGTCGAAAACGCCTCCGACTGTGTTCACCGGCACTACCGCCTCTGTCGCGACAGGGAAGTGCCTAGTGACAAGATGAGGAGGCCGAGAAGCAGTAAAGACGTCGAAGAGTTCTGCGAACGAGCTCACCGAGGAGTATTCGAAGTGACCGATACCTCCGCCGACCTGGTGATCCTTGGTGGCGGATCGGGCGGCTACGCCGCCGCTTTCCGCGCGGCCGAGCTGGGCCTTTCCGTGATCCTGATCGAGAAGGACAAACTGGGCGGGACCTGCCTGCACCGGGGTTGCATTCCCACCAAGGCGCTCCTGCACGCGGCGGAAGTCGCCGACGTCGCGCGCGACGGTGAGCAGTTCGGGGTCAAGACCACCCTCGAAGGCATCGACATCGCAGGGGTCAACAAGTACAAGGAAGGCATCATCGCCCGCCTCTACAAGGGGCTGCAGGGCCTGGCCAAGTCGCACAAGGTGAACCTCGTCGAGGGCACCGGCACCTTCGTGGCGCCGAACGCGGTCGACGTCGACGGCCGGCGCTACACCGGCAAGAACGTGATCCTGGCGACGGGTTCCTACGCCAAGAGCCTGCCCGGCCTGGAACTGGGCGGCCGGATCATCACCAGCGACGACGCGCTGTCCCTGGACTACATCCCGGAGAAGGTCGTCGTGCTCGGCGGCGGCGTGATCGGTGTCGAGTTCGCCAGCGTGTGGGCCTCCTTCGGGGTCGACGTGACCATCGTCGAGGCGCTGCCGCGGCTGGTGCCCAACGAGGACGAGTTCGCTTCCAAGCAGCTCGAGCGCGCCTTCCGCCGCCGCAAGATCGCGTTCAAGACCGGGGTGAAGTTCACCGGTGCCAGGCAGGACGAGAACGGCGTCGCGGTGTCGCTGGAGACCGGCGAGACCCTGGAGGCCGATCTGCTGCTGGTCGCGGTCGGCCGCGGCCCGAACACCGCCGGCCACGGCTACGAGGAGGCCGGGGTCGGGATGGACCGCGGCTTCGTGCTCACCGACGACCGCTTGCGCACCAACCTGCCGAACGTCTACGCCGTCGGCGACATCGTGCCCGGCCTGCAGCTCGCGCACCGCGGTTTCCAGCAGGGCATCTTCGTCGCGGAGGAGATCGCCGGCCTGGCCCCGCGCGGGATCGACGAGTCGGGCATCCCCCGCGTCACCTACTCTCACCCGGAGGTCGCCTCGGTCGGGCTCACCGAGGCCGCGGCCAAGGATCGCTACGGCCAGGGGGTCACCACCTTCACCTACGACCTCGGCGGCAACGGCAAGAGCCAGATCCTCAAGACTTCCGGCGCGATCAAGCTGGTCAAGGCCCCCGACGGACCGGTCGTGGGCCTGCACCTGGTGGGCGACCGGGTCGGCGAGCTGATCGGCGAGGCCCAGCTGATCTACAACTGGGAAGCCTTCCCGGAGGACGTCGCCCCGTTGATCCACGCCCACCCCACCCAGACCGAGGCCCTCGGCGAAGCACACCTTGCCCTGGCCGGCAAGCCACTGCACGTGCACAGCTGACGAACCTCCCAGCACTTTCGACCACACCAAGAAGATTCAAGGAGTCAGCGAACGATGGCCTACTCCGTCACATTGCCGGAGCTCGGGGAGAGCGTCACGGAGGGCACCGTCACCCGGTGGCTGAAGCAGGAGGGTGACCAGGTAGCGGTCGACGAGCCGTTGCTGGAGATTTCCACGGACAAGGTCGACACGGAAGTCCCGTCGCCGGTGGCCGGTGTTCTCCAGCGGATCGTCGCCAAGGAGGACGAGACGGTCGAGGTGGGCGGCGAACTCGCCGTGATCGACGACGGTTCCGGCGGTGGCGCGAGCGCACCCGCCGAACCGGCGCAGCCCGCGCAGCCCGCGCAGCCCGCGCCCGCCGCCGAACCACAGCCGGCCCCGGCCGCTCCCGCGCCCGAGCCGGTACCGGCCGCCGCCGCGCCCAGCCCGGCGGCGGCGCAGGGCACGCCGGTCACCCTGCCGGAACTCGGTGAGAGCGTCACCGAGGGCACGGTGACCCGGTGGCTCAAGCAGGTCGGCGACTCGGTCGAGGTGGACGAGCCGCTGCTGGAGATCTCCACGGACAAGGTCGACACGGAGGTCCCGTCGCCGGTGGCCGGGGTGCTGCTGGAGATCAGCGCGGCCGAGGACGAGACCGTCGAGGTCGGTGGCCGGCTCGCGGTGATCGGCGCCCCCGGCGCCGCGCCGGCAGCCGCTCCCGCTCCGGCCCCGACGCCCGAGCCGCCCGCTCCGGCCCCCGCGCCGGAGGCCGCACGGCCCGCGCCCGCGCCCGAGCCGCCCCGGCCGACACCTCAGCCCGCCCCGCAGCCCGTCGCGGAGACTCCCGCGCCGAGCGCGGAAGCCGAGGGCAACGGCACCGCGCCGTATGTCACGCCGCTGGTGCGCAAGCTGGCGACCGAGCACGGGATCGACCTGTCGTCGCTGACCGGCAGCGGCGTGGGCGGCCGGATCCGTAAGCAGGATGTGCTGGCCGCGGCGGAGGCGAAGCAGAAGACCGCGGCTCCGGCAGCGCCGGCTCCGGCGGCGGCCCAGCCCAGCAGGCCGGCTCCCGCCGCCGTCTCGCCGGAGCTGGCCGCGTTGCGCGGCACGGTCCAGAAGGCGAGCCGGATCCGGCAGCTGATCGCCCAGCGCACCCGGGAGTCGCTGCAGACCTCCGCGCAGCTCACCCAGGTCTTCGAGGTCGACATGACCAAGGTGGCCCGGCTGCGGGACCGCGCGAAGGCGCAGTTCCTCGAGCGCGAGGGCGTGAAGCTGACCTTCCTGCCGTTCTTCGCGAAGGCGACGATCGAGGCGCTCAAGCAGCACCCCAACATCAACGCCTACTTCGACGAGAACACCAAGGAGATCACCTACTTCGACGACGAGCACCTGGCGATCGCGGTGGACACCGAGAAGGGCCTGCTCTCCCCGGTGATCCACAACGCCGGCCAGCTCAACCTGGCCGGGCTGGCCACCCGCATCGCCGACCTGGCCGCCCGGACCCGGTCGAACAAGGCCAAGCCGGACGAGCTGTCCGGCGGCACCTTCACGGTGACGAACCTGGGCAGCAACGGCGCGCTGTTCGACACGCCGATCATCAACCAGCCGCAGTCCGGGATCCTGGGCGTCGGCGCGGTGGTGAAGCGGCCGGTCGTGGTGACCGATGCGGAAGGGCAGGACACGATCGCGATCCGGTCGATGGCCTACCTGGCGCTCACCTACGACCACCGGCTCATCGACGGGGCCGACGCCGGCCGGTTCCTCACCACCATCAAGCACCGGCTGGAAGAGGGTCAGTTCGCCGACGAACTCGGCCTGTAGGAATCACGAGAGCCGCAACCCCCTTCCCCGGCCGGGGAAGGGGGTTGTTGCTGCTACCCGGAGGTGCGTGGCCGCGGATGGTGAGCAACGATCGACACATGCGCATCCTGATCGCCGGGTCCAGCGGCTTGATCGGCCGGCCGCTGATGGCCGCGCTGCGGGAGTCCGGCCACGAGGTGCGGCGGCTGGTCCGGGCCTCGTCGCCCGCGGCCGGTGAATACCGCTGGGATCCGCCCGCCGGTCGCGTCGAGGACGGTGCGTTCGACGGGGTCGACGCGGTGATCAACCTGTGCGGCTCGCCGATGGGCATGCGGTGGAGCGCCGCGCGCAAGCAGATGATCGTCGACAGCCGGATCGAGCCGACCGACGTGCTCGCCGAGGAGGTGGCCGAGCACGGTGTCCCTTCCCTGCTCAACGCTTCGGGCATCAGCTTCTACGGCGACACCGGGGAAACCGTCGTCGACGAGACCTCGGCCGCGGGGCAGGGGTTCCTGGCCGGGTTGTGCCAGCGGTGGGAGGCCGCGACGGGCCCGGCCGTGCGGGCCGGTGCACGCGTGGTCCACCTGCGGACCGGGCTCGTGCTCGCCCGTGGCGGTCTGCTCGGCCCGTTGGCGCCGCTGTTCCGGCTCGGCCTCGGTGCGCGCCTCGGCGACGGCCGGCAGTTCATGCCGTGGATCAGCCTGGCCGACGAGGTCGCGGCCATCCGGTTCCTGGTGGAGCACGAAACGCTGACCGGTCCGGTCAACCTCTGCGCGCCCGAACCGGCCACGAACGCGGAGTTCACCCGGACCCTGGCCCGCGTGCTGCACCGCCCGGCGCCTTGGTGGGTCCCGGCTTCGGCGCTCCGGCTGGTGCTGGGCGAAGCCGCGGACGAGCTGGCGTTGATGTCGGTGCGGGCCGTTCCCGCCGTGCTGACCAAGGCCGGCTTCTCCTTCACCGACACCCGGTTGGAGCGGGCCCTGGCGGTCGTCGGGTGATCAGGTGGGTGTTGCTGGGCGGCGCATTGGCCGCCCTGTTCGTACTGCTCGGCGCGGCGGTCGCCGGACATCCGCTGCCCATCGATCTTGCCGTCGCCGGCGCGCTGCAGGGCTGGTGGCGGGGCACAACCGGGGTGGTCACGACGGTGATCAGCGACACGTTCGGCATTGTGTTGCCCACCGTTTTCGCGGTCGCGTTGCCGGTCGCGGCGGTACTGTGCTGGCACCGGGGACTCCGGCGGGAGCTGGACGTCCTGCTGCGGGCATTGCCGGTGCTGCTGCTGTGCCGGCTCACCAGCGTGGTCGGCAAGCCGCTGTTCGAGCGATCCCGGCCGCGCGAGTACGCGCAGTTCAGCTATCCGAGCGGGCACGTCGTCGCCGCGGCGAGCATGGGCCTGGCCGCGGTGCTGCTGTGCGTGTGGCTGGCGCCCCGGCTGACCCGCTGGGCCATTGTCACGTTCGCGTCGATCACCGTGCTGGTCGCGGTCAGCCGGCTGGTGCTGGGAGTGCACTGGCTGACCGACACCGTCGGCGCGGTGCTCGGCGTTCTCGGCGTCGGGCTGGCCGGCGCGGCCGTTGTGAGGTTGCTACCACGGCCCGTGCTGGCGGCGACGCTCCCGGCGTAGATTGCTTGACGTGACCGCTTCTTCCTGCCGCGCCACTACAGATCCCGTTGACGTCCGCGCGATCGGCACGATCGACTACCTCAAAGCGTGGGAACTGCAACGCAGTTACGCGACCGCCCGCGCCGACGGCACCGGTCCCGACACCTTCCTGCTGCTGGAACATCCCTCGGTCTACACCGCCGGTAAGCGGACCGAGCCCGCCGACCGCCCGGTCGACGGCACCCCCGTGATCGACGTGGACCGCGGCGGCCGGATCACCTGGCACGGGCCGGGCCAGCTGGTCGGATACCCGATCATCAAGCTGAGCGACCCGATCGACGTGGTCCACTACGTGCGGCGGCTCGAGGAGGCGCTGATCAGGGTGTGTGACCAGTTCGGCGTGCCCACCGGGCGGGTGGAGGGCCGCAGCGGGGTGTGGGTGCCGGCCGACGACCGCGGGCCGGAACGCAAGATCGCCGCGATCGGCATCCGCGTGCAGCGCGGCGTGACCATGCACGGGTTCGAGCTGAACTGCGACGCGGACCTGTCGGCGTTCGGCCGGATCGTCCCGTGCGGCATCCGCGATGCCGGGGTCACGTCGTTGTCGTTCGAGCTGGATCGCGTCGTCACCGTCAACGAGGCGCTTCCGCTGGCCCGGGACGCCGTCCTCGCCGCGCTCGACGGCGAACTTCCGGTCACCGACCACTGGCTGCCCCGCCCGGCTGCCGTCGCTTCCTGAGCCGCTGCTCTGTCTTGCGGGCCTCTAGGCCCACAAGGCGGAGCCGTCAGGGGGTTTGCTTCATGAGTGACCCGTACTGTCGAAAATCGGCATAAACGGGCCACTCATGCACGTAACCAGCCGCGCCACCGCGAGGTCGCCGGTCCCGGGTCCCGGGCGGGCGTGGCCCCCCGAGGGGCCTGCGGAAGGACCCTCGGGGCGGGCGAAGCTCAGGCGAACTGCGGGGCGACCTCGGCGGCGATCAGCTCGACGTGCGCGAGGTCGGTCAGGTCGAGGATCTGGAAGTAGATCCGGGACACCCCGGCCTTCTCCCGGAAAACGCCGATCTTGTCGACGACCTCGGCAACCGTCCCGGCCAGGCCGTTCTGCCGCAGCTCGGCCACTTCCCGGCCGATCGCCGCGGCGCGGCGGGACAACTCGGCCTCGTCGCGGCCGACGCAGGCGACCTGTGCCGTGGAGCGGATGATCTCGCCCGGGTCCCGGCCGATCTCGCGAGCCGCCCCGGCCACGCGCTCGAACTGCACCGCGGCGGTGTCGGCGTCGGCGAAGGCGGCGTTGAACTCGTCGGCGAACCGGGCGGCCAGCGCCGGGGTGCGCTTCTTCCCGCCCCCGCCGATGATCACCGGCGGGCGCGGCGACTGCACGGGCTTCGGCAGCGCGGGCGAGTCTTCCAGCTGGTAATGCTTGCCCGTGTAGGAGAAGGTTTCGCCATCCGGCGTCTCCCACAGCCCGGTGACGATCTCCAACTGTTCGGTGTACCGGTCGAATCGCTCGGGCAGGTCGTACATCTCAATCCCGTAGGCGCGGTGCTCGGCCTCGTACCAGCCGGAGCCGAGGCCGAGTTCGATCCGGCCGCCGGACATCTGGTCCACCCCGGCCACGGAGATCGCCAGCACCGACGGGTGCCGGAAGGTGATGGGGGTGACCAGGGTGCCGAGCCGGATCGCCGACGTCTCCCTGGCCAGGCCGGCCAGCGTGATCCAGGCGTCGGTGGGCCCGGGCAGGCCCGACGCGCTCCCCATCTTCAGGTAGTGGTCGGACCGGAAGAATCCGTCGAAGCCGGCTTCCTCGGTCCTTTTCGCGATCTTGAGCAAATCGTCGTAGCCGGCGCCCTGCTGGGGCTCGGTGAAGATCCGGAAGTCCATGCCGGTCAATCTAGTTGAGCGGTGGTGGCAGACGGGTGAGCCGGTTCAACGCCGCCGGATGAGGTTCAGCAACTGAACGATCACGGTCTCGACGTCAGCACCGACCCGCTGCGGATCCGGCGAAGTCGCGATCTCCGTGGCTGCGGCGAGAAGCGCGCCGAACAACAAGCGCGACGTGACATCCAGCGGGACATCGTCGATCTCACCGGCCTCGACGAGGTTCCGCACGTTGTCCCGGATAAGCCCGAAGGACGCGTTATCCTCGGCGGCCCGCCAGCGTTCCCAGCCCATTACGACCGGTGCCTCCTGGACCGCGATGCGCTGGTAGGCCGGATCGAGGCAACTGGTGATGAATTCG
The DNA here is from genome assembly GCF_000519205.1 of Amycolatopsis taiwanensis DSM 45107. Lineage (GTDB taxonomy): Bacteria > Actinomycetota > Actinomycetes > Mycobacteriales > Pseudonocardiaceae > Amycolatopsis_E > Amycolatopsis_E taiwanensis. The sequence goes on from NZ_JAFB01000019.1 coordinate 199,462, forward strand.
CGCAGCCCGTGCAACGCGCGATCCCACGGCGGTTCCGGCCCGTTGGTTATTTCTTCCAGGCGCCCTAAAACAGCGCTCTCCACCTTCTCGAACGCCGCTTCGAAGAGGGCCTGCTTGCCGTTGAAATGGTGATACAGGGCACCTTTCGTGACCCGCGCGCGCCGGGCGACCTCGTCCAGGGAAGTGCCCGCGTAGCCCCTTTTCGTGAACAGGTGGACGGCACTGTCCACGAGCGCGGACCGGGTCGACTCCGAATAGTCGAGCCGGCGGGATCGAATCGTCGCCACGGTCACCACCCTACGGCAGGGCCGGCGGGCCATACCCGTGGTATGGTGAAGGCAGCACCATACCGACAGTATGATGCAAACCATTGGTATGGCCATGGCGGAAAGGGGGAACATCCCATGACCTGGCACGACTTCTACCGCCGGCGCGATGTCATCGACGCGGTCCTGCGCGAAGCCCGCCGCGACCCGAGCGCACCGCTGCCCTTCGCCGACGTTCCCGGCGCCCGCGACACGTTCGGCGACGAGGAGAACCTTCTGCTGGCGCTGCAGCACAAGTGGACGCTGGTGTTCGGGGGCCGTCTGGAGACGGAACTGCTCGACGTCGCCGACACCGTGGACGCGATCCTGAGGGCCTGGCACAGCGCCGTCGGCGCCAACCCGACCCTGCGCGCCGTGCTCGACGCCAACCTCGACCGTTACCCGTCACTGCGCTCGGCCCACGAAGCCCAGCAGCGGACGCTGGCGGTCACCGCGGGTTTCGCCGGCATCGAGGAGCCCACCACGGAGATCACCCGGGTCGGCGCCACGATCGAGGCACTGGTGCGGCAGGGCACGCCGGCCGGCCATGCTAGCGATCTGGTCTCGAAGCCACGTCGGATGCTCGCGCCCAGCGGGTGAACGTAGTTAGCTGTGGCGCATGGGAAGCAGGTGGACCGAGGAACGCATCCCCGACCAGTCGGGCCGCACCGTGCTGATCACCGGCGCCAGCTCCGGACTCGGGCTGCGGAGTGCCCAGGTGCTCGCCGGGAAGGGAGCGCACGTCCTGCTCGGCTGCCGCTCCCGCGAGCGCGGTGAGCAGGCGCTCCGCACGGTGCCCGGGGGCACGCTGGTTCCGTTGGATCTCGCCGACCTCGACGCCGTCCGGCAGGCCGCGCTCGGTGTGCGCGAGCTGACCGGCGACCGGCTCGACGTCCTGATGAACAACGCCGGTGTGATGGCGCCGCCCAGGACCCTCACCAAGGACGGGTTCGAGCTGCAGTTCGGCACCAACCACCTCGGGCATGCCGCGCTGACCTGGCTGCTCATGCCCGCACTGCGGGGCGCCGGCGAGGCGCGGGTGGTGACCGTGTCGAGCATGGCAGCCGGGGGTACTCGGCTCGACCTCGCCGACCCGAACTTCGAACGTCAGCGCTACAACCCGAGCACCGCCTACCGTAGGTCCAAGCTCGCCAACCAGGTCTTCGCGATGGAACTGGATCGCCGGCTGCGCGTCGCGGGCGACGACGTCATCAGCGTCGCCGCCCATCCCGGCTTCGCGATGACCGGCCTGCTCGCCTCGATGGCCCGTTCCTACCGCAACCCGGTGCTGCGCGCGGGGATCGAGGCCGCGGACCGGATCGTGGGGGCGCTCCGGCTCGCCCAGGACGTCCGGACCGGTGTGCTTCCCCAGCTCTGCGCGGCGACCGCGCCCGGGGCCAACGGCGGTGACTACATCGGCCCGGCGAGCCTCGCCGGGGCCCGCGGCTACCCCACGATCGTGTCGCCGGTGCGCGCGGCGCTGGACCGGCGGACCGGGTCGGCATTGTGGGAGTTGACCGCGAAGTTGACCGGTGTCACCCCGGACCCCGCGTAGCCACGGAACGCCGTAACGGAAGCGTAGGCTGACCGATGTGACCGTTGCGCCTGAAGGTCGGAAGCTGCTGCGGCTCGAAGCCCGCAACAGCCAGACGCCCATCGAAAAGAAGCCGTCCTGGATCAAGACCCGCGCCAAGATGGGGCCGGAGTTCACCGAACTGAAGGGGCTGGTTCGCCGCGAGGGCCTGCACACCGTGTGCGAAGAGGCCGGCTGCCCCAACATCTACGAGTGCTGGGAAGATCGCGAGGCGACCTTCCTCATCGGCGGCGACCAGTGCACCCGCCGCTGCGACTTCTGCCAGATCGACACCGGGAAGCCCGCCGCGCTCGACCGTGGCGAGCCCCGCCGGGTCGCCGAAAGCGTGCAGGCGATGGGACTGCGGTACTCGACGGTCACCGGCGTCGCCCGCGACGACCTCGAAGACGGCGGCGCGTGGCTGTACGCCGAGACCGTCCGGCAGATTCACGCGCTCAACCCGGGTACCGGTGTCGAGCTGCTGATCCCCGACTTCAACGCCGACCAGGCCCAGCTCGCCGAGGTCTTCTCCGCCCGGCCCGAGGTGCTCGCGCACAACCTCGAGACCGTGCCCCGGATCTTCAAGCGCATCCGTCCCGGGTTCCGCTACGCGCGGTCGCTCGAGGTCCTCACCCGGGCCCGCGAGGCCGGCCTGGTCACCAAGTCGAACCTGATCCTGGGCATGGGCGAGACTCCGGACGAGGTCGAGCCCGCCATGCGGGACCTGCTCGACGCCGGCTGCGAGATCCTCACCATCACCCAGTACCTGCGGCCCTCGGTCCGGCACCACCCGATAGACCGCTGGGTCAAGCCCGAGGAGTTCGTCGAGCACGCGGCCACGGCCGAGGCGCTCGGCTTCGCCGGAGTGATGGCCGGACCGCTGGTGCGCTCGTCCTACCGCGCCGGCCGGTTGTACGCGCAGACGAAGCGTCACCGTGGCGAGCCGCTGCCGGAGAACCTGGCGCACCTGGCCGAGGCGGGCCACGCCGCGCAGGAGGCCTCGAGCCTGCTCAGCCGGTGATTTCCGGCCTAGCCGATTTGTGATCGTCCGCACGAAACCGGTACCCGACCAGGGTTCCTGTTGTGGCCCATCGACTATCAATCGGGGTATGAAGCACTTCTCCCCCAGTCGAGGACTCCGGGCCGCCGGTCTGCTCGCCGTCGCCGCCGCCGCACTCACCGCCTGCGGCGGCGGCACGAAAACCGAATCGAGCGCCACCTCCGCCGGTGCCCCGGAGACCAGCAACGCACCGGTCGAGGTCACCGAGCCGCCGACCCCGCCCGGCACCACGTTGGCCCTTGGCGAGCGGGCCGTGATCCACTACGACGACGGGATCGACAAGGGCATCCTCGCCCTGACGGTGACCGCGATCGAGGTGGGCGACCAGGCGGGCTTCGAGCGGGATTTCGGTGAGGACGCCAAGACCACCACGCCCTACTACCTGCGTTACACCCTGGAGAACCTCGCCGGAACGGACCTGGGCGGCAAGAACGGACCAAAGCTGGCCGGGCTTCTCGCCGACGGCACCACCACCGGCGTGTTCATCACCGGCGACCTGGAACCGGGCTGCACCACCCGGCTCTCCCCCGCCGACTTCAACAAGCCAGGGGCGAAGTACGAGAACTGCCAGCTGGACGCCGCCAGCACCGGCGACCCCGTCGTCGCCGTGAAGTACAGCGGAGGCGATTACCACGACAAGCCGATCATCTGGCGGAAGCCCGGCAGCTAACGGCTCGAGGGCAGGAACCTCCTTGCGACAGAGCTTTCGGTCGAAGCGCCGTTACGCCAGTCGGCGATCCACGGCCCGGTGCCCTCGCTCGGGTCGAACACGCCGGCTTCGAGCCAGGTGTAGCGGCCTTCGATCGCCTGGGCGGAGAGCCGGGTGTCGACCTGGTCGGTGTTGGACCACAAGGCACCGAACAGTTCCTCGATCCGCAGCCGTGCCTGCCGGCAGAACACGTCCGCCAGTTCGTAGGCCGTTTCGCCCCGCTGCGCGTCCTCGAAGCGCTCCATCTCGGCCCGCACGCAGCTGGCGGCCATCGCGAACAGCTCCGCGCCGATGTCCACGATCCGGCCGAGGAAGGCCTGGCGCTTCTCCAGGCGTGCCTGCCAGCGTGCCATGCCGTAGAACGTCGAGCGGGCCAGCTTCCGGGAAGTGCGCTCGACGAACCGCAGATGCGTGGCGAGGCGGCCGAACTCGCGGAACGCGACCGGCGACTGGCCCCGGCCCGTGACCAACTGGGGCAGCCAGCGGGCGTAGAAGCCGCTGGCCTTGGCCGCTGCCTTCGCCTTCGCGGACAGGTCCGCCTCGGCGTCGGCGAGCGCGCCCGCCGCGGACAGGTGTGCATCGACGGCTTCGCGCGCGATGAGCAGGTGCATGATCTCCGTGGAGCCCTCGAAGATCCGGTTGATGCGCAGGTCCCGCACCAGCTGCTCGACCGGCACCGCGCGTTCCCCGCGCGCCGCGAGCGATTCGGCCGTCTCGTAGCCACGGCCGCCGCGGATCTGCATCAGGTCGTCGGCCAGCCGGCAGGCCATCTCGCTCGACCACAGCTTGGCCAGCGCCGCCTCGATCCGGATGTCGTTGCGGCCGTCGTCGCTCAGGTGCGCGGACAGGTCGAGCACGCTTTCCAGGGCGTAGGTGGTCGCCGCGATGAACGAGATCTTCTTGGCCACGGCCTCGTGACGGGCGATCGGCTTGCCCCACTGCACCCGTTCCGCCGACCATTCGCGGGCGATCTTGAGCGACCACTTGCCGGCACCCGCGCACATCGCGGGAATGGACAGCCGGCCGGTGTTCAGCGTGGCCAGTGCGATCTTCAGGCCCTGGCCCTCGCCGCCGACCACGTTCTCCTTGGGCACGCGCACCTTGTGGAAGCGGGTCACGCCGTTCTCGATGCCGCGTAGCCCCATGAACGCGTTGCGCCGTTCGACCGTGATGCCCGGGGAGTCCATCTCCACGATGAACGCCGTCACGCCGCCGCGGTGCCCCTCGGACTTCGGCACGCGCGCCATCACCACCACGAGTTCAGCCACGATGCCGTTGGTGGTCCACAGCTTCACGCCGTCGAGCTCGTAAGCCTGCCCGTCCGCGGTCGGGATGGCGGAGGTGGCCAGACGCGCCGGGTCGGAGCCCACGTCGGGCTCGGTGAGCAAGAACGCGGTGACCGCGCCCCGCGCGCAGCGCGGCAGGAACTTCGCCTTCTGCTCCGGCGATCCGGCCAGCTTGAGCGGCTCCGGCACGCCGATGGACTGGTGCGCCGACAGCAGCACCCCGAGCGCCGGGTGCACCGAGCCGACCAGCATCAGGGCCCGGTTGTAGGCGACCTGGGTGAGACCGAGACCGCCGTAGGACTCCGGGATCTTGATCCCGAAGCAGCCGAGACCGGCCAGGCCCTTGACGTACTCGTCGGGGATGCGCGCCTCGCGCTCGATGACCGTCCCGTCCAGGGTGGCGCAGTACTCGCGGAGCTGGGTGAGGAACCCTTCCGCCTTGGCGGTGGCCTCCGTGGTGGGCCGCGGGTGAGGGTGAATCAGGTCGAGGCGGAACCGGCCGAGGTAGAGCTCCTTGGCGAAGGACGGCTTGCGCCAGCCGCTCTCCCGCGCCTCCTCGGCGATCGCCCGGGCTTCCTTCTCCGTAACCTTCGGTTGATCAACCATCGGGCACCTCCTCGACGGGCCGTCAGGCCGCTGGGACCTGGTTACTCATCAGTGTTACCCACCGGTAGCGACTGGGAAACCCCCCGGAATGTGCGAGTACGTTCACCCCAGGCCGGACGTGGGTAACAACTCACTAACAACCCGTGACGCAGACCACTTGACGAGAACAAACCGGGCCAACGAGCGTCTAGAACCGGTGACGGTATTTTGAGCCCCCACACGCCTGTCCATTCGGACTTCCGCAGAAGAGATCACATGTTGCCCAGACTGACTTCCCGCGACCGTGGCAGATTCGGCACGATCACCGCACTGCTCGTCGCAGCACTGGCCTTGTCCGCATGTACGTCCGGCGGTTCGGGAGGAAACACCGGCGGTCCGCAGTCCCCGTCGGTCGAAGCCCCCGCCGCGGTTTCCCTGTCCATCACGCCCGCGGCGGACGCCAAGGACGTGAACCCGGCGGCGCCCATCGTGGTCAAGGCGGACAAGGGCACCCTCACCGACGTGACGGTGACCAACACCGCGAAGAACAAACCCGTTGCGGGCTCGTTCTCCGCGGACAAGACGACCTGGACCACGTCCGAGCCGCTCGGCTATGGCAGCACGTATTCGATCACCGCGAAAGGTGTGGACAACGCCGGGAAAACCGCCGAGCAGCAGGGGAAGATCACCACGTTGAACCCCGCGAAGCAGGCGAACCCGAACATGATCCCGGCGCCCAACAGCGTGGCCCAGACCGGTGTCGGCGTCGGCCAGCCGATCGTCTTCCAGTTCACCTACCCGGTGAAGAACAAGGCCGCGGTGGAAAAGCAGCTTTCGGTCGTGTCCAACCCGCCGCAGCAGGGTGGCTGGTACTGGATCGACGACAAGAACGTGCACTACCGCCCGAAGGAATACTGGCAGCCGGGCACCACGCTGAAGGTCACCGCGAAGGTCTACGGGGTCGACTTCGGCAACGGGGTCTACGGGGCGGAGGACCGCAACGAGACCTACAAGGTGCACGACTCGTGGATCGCCAAGGCGGACGGCAACACCGACCAGATGCAGATATTCCGCAATGGACAGATGGTGAAGTCGATGCCGATCTCCCTCGGCAAGGACTCCACCCCGACCCACGTCGGTCCGCACGTGATCTCGTTCAAGGCCCAGAACTACACCATGGACTCGTGCAGCTACGGCGTGTGCCAGGGCGATCCGAACTGGTACCGCTCCGAAGAGCACTGGACGGCGCGGATCTCGAACGACGGGGAATTCGTGCACGAGAACCCGAACAGCGTGGGGGCACAGGGCAGCTCGAACGTTTCCCACGGCTGCATCAACCTGAACGCGGAGAACGCGACCTGGTTCTACAACAACTTCGGGCTCGGTGACGTGGTCGAGGTGACCAACTCCGGCGGGCCGCCGCTGCCGGTTTACGACCTCTACGGCGACTGGTCGCTGTCCTGGGCCCAGTGGCAGCAGGGCAGCGCGGTGAAGTAACCAGGCTCCCCCGGCGATACGGCCCCGCGTCCGGTCCTCCGGCGCGGGGCCGGCGCATGTTCACCTCGCGTTGGCCGGTTACCGGTCCCGCCAGGCCAGGGAGGACAGCTCGACCGCGACTTCGGCGACGCGGCGGGCGGTGCCGGTCGTCAAGCCCTTCAGCGCCGAGTCGATCCACTCCTGCACCTGCCGGACCCCGATATCGCGGTATTCGACCGCCTGGAACAGCATTTCGAGCTTGTCGGCGTCACGGGCGCACCTGGCCTCGGGGGTCGCGGCGGCCTCGTACTCCGCGACGGCCGCGCGCACACTGTCACCGGCCGGACCCAGCAGCCCGGCCGTCTGGTCCGCGGTGATCCGCTCCGGATCGGGCTTCTTCAGGTACGGGCGGGCGGTGTGCGGGAGATCGCCGGTGCGGGTCTCCTGACTGTCGTGCCAGATCGCGAGGTAGGCCGCGCGGGCCGGGTCCGCGCCTTCCTCGGCGGCCAGCAACCCGGCCAGCTGCGCGGCACGCAGCGAATGCTCGGCGACCGACTCCGGGTCGCGGACACCGGCGTGCCACCACCCGGTGCGGCGGACTCGTTTGAGAATGCCGAGCTCGAACCCGAACGCGGCGAGTTCGCGGGCCTGTGACACCTGTTCTCCTCACGGTCGGCGAGACTGCAGCCAGTCTGTCACCCGCCGAGCCCCATCCGAAAAAGGTAGGTTCGGCCGTGTCGAAGAGCCGCCGGCCACTCCGACCAACCGGTGAAAGCACTTCGACTTCAAGGAGTGAACATGAAGTACCTGCTGGCCATCTACAACAACCCGGCGACCTACGAGGCGTTTTCCGAGCAGGAGCGCGCGGAACTGTTCGGCGACGTCGACCGGATCATGAAGGAACTGACCGAGAGCGGTGAGCTGGTCGGCGGGCAGGCGCTGGCCGACGCGTCGACGGCGAAGATCGTCCGCGTGCGCGACGGGATCCCGGTCACCACGGACGGCCCGTTCGCCGAAGCCAAGGAACAGCTGGCCGGCTACCTGATCGTCGAGTGCGAGAGTGAGGAGCGCGCGGTCGAGATCGCGGCAAGCTGGCCGGACGCCCGTCACTTCGCCATGGAGGTGCGCGCGATCATGCACACCTCCGGCTCGGAGATGTGATGGCACAGGCGGTGGCCGAGGACCTGGTGCGCGAGCTGGCGCCGCAGGTCCTCGGCACGCTCGTCCGGCGCTACGGTCAGTTCGACGCGTGCGAGGACGCCGTGCAGGAAGCACTGCTGGATGCGACCGTGCAGTGGCCCACGAAGGGCATGCCGGAGAATCCGCGCGGCTGGCTGCTCACGGTCGCGTCGCGGCGGCTGACCGACCAGTGGCGCAGCGAGGCCGCACGCCGTCGCCGTGAGGTCACGATCGGCGCGCAAGACCCGGTGCTGGCGCCTGCTCCCGACGACGAGCGGGCTCCGGACTCCGACGACACGCTGGCGTTGCTGTTCCTGTGCTGCCATCCCACACTGTCCGCGCCTTCGCAGCTCGCGCTGACCCTGCGCGCCGTCGGCGGGCTCACCACCGCACAGATCGCCAGCGCGTTCCTGGTGCCCGAGGCCACCATGGCGCAGCGGATCAGCCGGGCCAAACAACGCATCAAGGCCGCCGGGGGCTCGTTCGCCATGCCGCCGCAGCCCGAGCTGGCCGCACGGCTGCGAGTGGTGCTGCACGTGCTTTACCTGATCTTCAACGAGGGCTACACCGCGACCTCGGGCCCCGATCTGCATCACGGTGAGCTCACCGCGGAGGCCATCCGGCTCACCCGCGTGGTCCACCGGTTGCTGCCGGACGATGGCGAAGTCGCCGGTCTGCTCGCGCTGATGCTGCTCACCGAGGCGCGCCGGGCGGCCCGGACCCGGCCGGACGGCACCCTCGTCCCGCTCGCGGAGCAGGACCGTGGGGGGTGGGACCGCGACCTGATCGACGAGGGAGTCGCGCTGATCGGCCGGACGCTGGAGCGGGCGCCCGTGGGGCCGTACCAGGTCCAGGCGGCGATCGCCGCCATCCACGACGAGGCGGCGTCTGGCACGGACACGGACTGGCCACAGATCGTGGCGCTGTACAAGGTTCTGGAGCGGCTGGCACCCAACCCGATGGTCACGCTCAACCACGCGGTCGCGCTCGCGATGGCGGAGGGCCCGCAGGCCGGGCTCGACCTGCTCGCACCGCTCGACGCCGACGACCGGATGGCCCGGCACCACCGGCTGGCCGCCGTCCGCGCCCACCTGCTGGAGATGGCGGGCTCACCGGCCGCCGCCCGCGACGCGTACCGGGAAGCCGCACGCCGCACCGCCAGCCTCCCCGAACGCCGCTACCTGGAGGACAAGGCCGCCCGCCTGTGAACACTGGGGCTACTTTGCGAGTCGCCAGTACTGCTTTTTGTCCTGATCCTTGACCACCACGCCCAGCCGGGCCAGTTCGGTGCGCAGGTCCTTGGCGTCGTCGCCGGATTCGGACTTGCGCAGTGCCCTGGCCCTGGCGTTCAACAGCGCGTTGGCCGCCGGGGTCCAGGTCCGGGGTCTCGGGGACCCAACGCCGGAACTGGTCCCGGGTGGGGTCGCTGTCCAGCCAGCGGTAGCCGTGCGCACGGAACACGGTCGCGAGACTGTCCGCCGTGAGGTCGCCGGACTCCCTGGCCAGTTCCTCGGTCTTGCCGCCCAGCAGCACCAAGTGTTTGCCGTCGAGGAAGACCGCGCCGACCGCGCCGCGGTCCAGTTCACGCGACTCGTCGCCCCGGGTCAGCACGACCTTGTCATCGTCGACGGTGACCGACAGCGCTTCCTTCCTGGCCAGGACGCCGAACACCAAGCCGCCGACGAGCCCCACCGCGACCGCGCCGATCATCCCCCATGGCTCCGGAACCGACGCGATCAGCTCGAAGGGGCCCCGCATCGGCGCCCAGGGAAGCGACACCACCCAGGGCGCGGCAAGTTTGATCGCGACCACCACGACGGCACCGATCAGCGGGAATCCCAACCAGACGAAAATCCGCACCGAGAGCGGATCGACAACCGTCTCCCGGCCCGGCGGCTGTTCCCCCGGCAACATCCGCAAAACTCCCCATGGCGTACTAAGTAGACAAATACCGTCGGATGCCAGTTTAGCGATTGGTCCCGTGATGGATCGGTCGCCGGGCCGCGGACGGCGTAATCGTCACGAGCGAGCTTGCGAGGGCAGGACCACTTGTTCGGTGCCGCCGACGGATCTCCCGATTGAGCGGGAACATACCCGGGATTCACCGCAGACGAGCTGGCCGGGCGCTCGGGGCCTTCCATCCGCCACAGGGCTAGGCCTCGTCGACCGCAACCCCGCGCTGGCCAACGTATGCAACAAGCTCACCTCCGCCGACGTGCACCCGACGTCGACGAACACACCGGCGGTCTCGTGATTTCGGCGATCGTCAGATATCGCAGGAGATTCGGGCGGCGAGTTGGCCGCCGATACGGCCCGAAACGGTGGAACCTCAATTTCTTCCGGGTCGATGCATGATTCGTCCCGGCGACCTTCCAGCATGAACCGAAGAACTCCCGCAGCGCCTCGTTTCCGAGATCGATCGGATGGAACGGCAGACCATAGCCCGGAACCGAATGCTCACCTTCCCAAAAGGGAACTTCGAATGAGAGGTCCCCTATATCCTCGATGACCCCGAACTCCGGATTCAAGCTCACGGACCTGAGTAGACGACCGCCCGACCAGACCGCATCCCGGGACACACCGTGCCTGAACCCGGAACATGGGTGCCTGAACCCAGAACACGCGTGCCGGAACTCGGAACACGCGTGCCTGGACCGGGGACACGCCGGGCGAGAAGGCGGGTCAGCTTGCCGTGATGCCGCGGATGCCCTTGAGCTCGCCCATGAGCATCGACGTGACCTTGACCGGATAGTCGTAGAGCGCGAAGACCGTCTCCCGCTGCCGGCCGACCAGCTTCAGCCGGACCGGGGTGTCTCCCTTGTGGGCCAACAGGGTCTGCTTGAGTTCACCGACCACGCTCTTGTCCAGTTTCTCGGCCGAGCAGTGCAGGATCAGGGGCGGCTCGTCGTCGCCGTTGCCGATCTCGGACAGGTCCAGCGGAACCAGGCCGCCACCGAAGACCGACATCTTGTCCTCGCGCCAGTTGACCCGGCCCTTGACCAGCACCGCGTTGTCCTCCACCAGATCGGTGGCGAACATGGCGTACGCCTTGGGGAAGAACAGCACCTCCAGGGCGGCGTCCATGTCCTCGATGGTGCAGATCGCCCACGGCTCGCCCTTCTTGTTCACCCGCCGCTCCAGCGAGGTGATCAGCCCGGACACCACCAGCTCGCCTTCCTTCGGCGGGTTGTCCAGGATCGCCGCGATCGGCCGCGGCGCGTGCTTGCGCAGGATGCGTTCCGCGCCGTCGAGCGGGTGCGCCGAGACGTACAGGCCCAGCATCTCCCGCTCGTAGGCGAGGAGTTGCTTGCGCGGCCATTCCTCGTCACCGAACTTCAGGTGCGCCAGGGGCGAGGAGGACGCCGCGGTGTCCGGTGTGTCGTCGGCCGAACCGAACAGGTCGAACTGGCCCATCGCCTCCTGGCGCTTGAGCGGCACCACGGCTTCCACCGCGTCCTCGTGCACGCCGATCATGGACAGCCGGGTGTGGCCCATCGAGTCGAACGCGCCCGCCTTGATCAGCGATTCGAGCACGCGCTTGTTGCAGGCCACCAGTTCCGACTTGTCCAGGAAGTCGGTGAACGAGGAGTACTTGCCCTTCTGCTCACGCGTCTTGATGACCGACTCGACCACGTTCGCGCCCACGTTGCGCACCGCGCCCATGCCGAACCGGATGGCCTCCCCGACCGCGGCGAAGCGAGGGCCGGACTCGTTGACGTCCGGCGGCAGCACCTTGACGCCCAGCCGGCGGCACTCCGACAGGTACACCGCCGACTTGTCCTTGTTGTCCCCCACCGAGGTCAGCAGCGCGGCCATGTACTCGGCGGTGTAGTTGGCCTTCAGGTAGGCCGTCCAGTACCCGACCAGCGCGTAGCCCGCCGCGTGGGACTTGTTGAACGCGTACCCGGCGAAGGGCAGGATCGTGTCCCACAGCGCCTTGATGGCCTCGACCGAGAAGCCGTTCTCCTTCATCCCCGCTTCGAAGCCCTCGAACTCCTTCTCGAGGACCTCCTTCTTCTTCTTGCCCATCGCCCGGCGCAGCACGTCCGCTCGGCCCATCGAGTAGCCGGCGACCTTCTGCGCGATCTGCATGATCTGTTCCTGGTAGACGATCAGGCCGTAGGTCTCGGACAGGATGTCCTTCAGGGGCTCGGCCAGCTCCGGGTGGATCGGCGTGACCTGTTGCCTGCCGTTCTTCCGGTCGGCGTAGTTGTTGTGCGTGTTCATCGCCATCGGGCCGGGCCGGTACAGCGCGTTCACCGCGGCGATGTCGGCGAACTCGGTGGGCTGCATCCGGCGCAGGAGGTCACGCATGGCGCCACCATCGAGCTGGAACACCCCGAGCGTGTCGCCCCGGCCGAGCAGCTTGTAGGTCTCCGGATCGTCGACGCCGAGGGTGTCGAGGTCGATGTCGACGCCCCGGTTGGCCTTGATGTTCTCGATCGCGTCACCGATGACGGTGAGGTTGCGCAGGCCCAGGAAGTCCATCTTCAACAGGCCGATGTTCTCGCAGGACGGGTAGTCCCAGCCGGTGATGATCGACCCGTCGTCACGCCGCCACAGCGGGATCGCGTCCATCAGCGGCTCGCTGGACATGATCACCGCGCAGGCGTGCACGCCCGCGTTGCGGATCAGGCCCTCCAGGCCACGGGCGGTGGTGAAGATCGTGGAGACCTCGTCGTCCGTCTCGACCAGCGAGCGCACCTCGGCCGCCTCGCCGTAGCGCTCGTGCTCGGGGTCGACGATGCCGGAGAGCGGGATGTCCTTGGCCATGATCGGCGGCGGCAGCGCCTTGGAGATCTTGTCCGCGATCGAGTAGCCCGGCTGCCCGAAGTGCACGCGTGCGGCGTCCTTGATCGCCGCCTTCGTCTTGATGGTGCCGAAGGTGATCACCTGGGCGACCTTGTCGACGCCGTACTTCTCCGTGGCGTAGCGGATCATCTCGCCGCGCCGGCGGTCGTCGAAGTCGATGTCGATGTCGGGCATCGACATGCGCTCGGGGTTGAGGAACCGCTCGAACAGCAGGCCCAGCGGGATCGGGTCCAGGTTGGTGATGCCCAGCGCGTACGCGACGAGCGCGCCCGCGGCCGAACCACGGCCCGGGCCCACCCGGATGCCCACGCTGCGGGCGTAGTTGCACAGGTCGGCCACGACGAGGAAGTACGCCGGGAAGCCCTTCTGGGCGATCACGCCGAGCTCCATCTCGGCACGCTCGACGTATCCGTCGGGGATCCCGTCCGGGAACCGCCACTTGAGTCCCTCCATCACCTCGTGATGGAGCCAGCTCGCCTCGTCGTGCCCGTCCGGCACCTCGAACCGGGGCATCCGGTCACGGTGCGTGTAGACCTCCTCGTAGGACTCCACGCGCTCGGCGATCAGCAGCGTGGAGTCCGCCGCGCCCGGGACCTCGGTGTCCCAGTACTCGCGCATGTCCGCGGCGGACTTCAGGTAGTAGCCGTCACCGTCGAACTTGAACCGGTTCGGGTCGTTGAGCGTCTTGCCCGACTGCACGCACAGCAGCGCCGAGTGCGAGTCGGCCTGGTCCTTGGTCACGTAGTGCGAATCGTTGGTGGCCAACGGTTTGAGACCGAGCTGGCGACCGATCTCCAGCAGGCCCTCGCGCACCGACCGCTCGATCGGCAGGCCGTGGTCCATCAGCTCGAGGAAGAAGTTGTCCTGGCCGAAGATGTCCCGGTAGTCCGACGCGGCCTGTATCGCCTCGGCGCGCTGGCCCAGCCGCAGCCGCGTCTGCACCTCGCCGGACGGGCACCCGGTGGTCGCGATGATGCCCTCGTGGTGCTCGGCGACCAGCTCGCGGTCCATCCGGGGCTTGCGGTAGTAGCCCTCCATGCTGGCCAGTGACGACAGCTTGAACAGGTTCCGCAGGCCGGTCGCGGTCTCCGCCAGCATCGTCATGTGCGTGTACGCACCGCCACCGGAGACGTCGCCGCCCTCACCGAACTCGTCGGCGCCCCGCTGGTTGCTCTGTCCCCAGAACACCGGCTTCTTGTGGAACCGGCTCTCCGGTGCGATGTAGGCCTCGATGCCGATGATCGGTTTGAGTTCGGCCTTGCGCGCCTGCTGGTAGAACTCGTCGGCGCCGTACATGTTCCCGTGGTCGGTCATCCCGACCGCGGGCATCCCCAGCCGCTTCGCTTCCGCGAACAGCGGGGCGATCTTCGCCGCACCGTCAAGCATCGAGTACTCGGTGTGCACATGCAGGTGGACGAAAGAATCGTTTGACACCAGCGAAAACCTCCCCGTGAACGGCTACCGCGAGACCGGCGTTCAGCCTAGCCCGGACCACCCACGGTTTCGCGGAGGCGTGCCGCGCGGGGCGGGGAGAAGCCGGCCCGGCGTTTTCGCCGCGAATCCACCTTGCTCACATCCTCCGCCGACACGTTCTGCCGGCGGAGGATCTTCTCTAAGGTCTCGAGTATGCGTGCTGAAGACGTGCAGAGGTTGCGGGCCGAGACGCCGGGCTGCGCAGAAGTGATCCACTTCAACAACGCGGGCTCGGCGCTGCCGCCTGCCCGGGTCACCGAAACGGTGATCGACCACCTGCGCGCGGAGGCGGCGCGCGGCGGATACGAGGCCGCCGAAGCCGCCGCCGAACGCGTCGAGGGGGTCTACGCCTCGTTCGCCCGCCTGCTCAACGCCTCCCCCGAAGATATCGCGCTCACCGACAACGCCACTCGCTCATGGCAGGCGGTCTTCTACGCGCTCCGCCTGGGGCCGGGCGACAAGATCCTCACCTGCCGCGCGGAGTACGCGAGCAACGCCATCGCTTACCTGCAATCCGGCGCGACCGTCGAGGTGGTCGACGACGACGAAACCGGGCAGTTGGACGTCGCCGATCTCGAACGCCGCATCGACGAGCGGGTCAAGCTGATCTCGATGACGCACGTGCCCACGCAGGGCGGGCTGGTCAACCCGGCGGAGCAGGTGGGGGCGGTCGCCGAGCGCGCCGGGATCCCGTTCCTGTTGGACGCATGCCAGTCCACCGGGCAGCTCGACCTCGACGTGACCCGGCTGCGGTGCGACGCGATGAGCGGCACCGGCCGCAAGTACCTGCGTGGCCCGCGCGGCACCGGGTTCCTTTACGTGCACCCGCGGCTGCGCGCCCGGCTCGAACCGGTGATGCTCGACCTGCGCTCCGCGGTCTGGACCAGTACCGGAGAGTACGAGGTGGCCGAGTCGGCGCGGCGGTTCGAGGTGTGGGAGCGTAACGTCGCCGCCACGCTCGGACTCGGCGCGGCGGTGGGCTACGCGCTGGAGATCGGGCTCCCCGCGATCGAGGCACGGGTGTGCGAACTGGCCGCCACGCTACGCGCGATGCTGTCCGGCATCACCGGCGTGCGGGTGCACGACCAGGGCAAACGACAGAGCGGCATCGTCACGTTCAGCGTCGACGGGATGCCCTCCGCCGAGCTCCGCGCCGAGCTGGCCCGGGCCAGGATCAACACGACGGTCACCGGCCCCACCTCGGCGCAGTACGACTTCACCGCCCGGGAGCTGCCGGACCTCCTGCGCGCGTCGGTGCACTACTACAACACCGAGGAGGAGATCCGGGTGCTGGCCGAGGAGGTGGACCGTCTGCGGCCCTGAGCGTCCCGGCCGGACGGAATTGGCGCTACCGTCTCGTTCATGGTCAAAGAGTTTCGGGTGGTTCCTGCCGTCTACGTCGTGCTTCGCAGGTCCGACGCCGGCGAGGAAGTGCTGTTGCAGCTTCGCAGCGGCACCGGCTACATGGACGGGCACTGGGCGATGGCCGCGGCCGGTCACGTCGAATCCGGTGAGTCGGCCGTCGACGCCGCACGCCGGGAAGCCGCGGAGGAGCTCGACATCGACATCGCCGCCGAAGACCTCGTGCCACTGGCAGTCATGCACCGGACGAAGGGCGACCGCAGGGCGGTGAACGAGCGCGTCGACTTCTTCTTCGAATGCCGCACCTGGACCGGCCGGCCCCGGCGCGCCGAGCCGCACAAGGCCGCCGACCTGCAGTGGTTCCCGCTCGACGCGCTACCGAACCCGACCGTGCCCCACGAGCAGTACGTCCTCGGCCACCTCCACGCCGACACCCTCCCCCGAATCATCACCTACGGCTTCTGACTCCGCACCAACCGACGGGTTTTCCGTTGTCGCCTCGGTAAAACGCGGCCTTGAGCACCCCGGTCAGGAGGCGATCGGGGCGACCGTGGCGGGGGTGGTCAGGACGCGGTCACGGGTGAGCTCGCGCACCGGGCCGGTCAGGTCGAAAGAGGCCGAGCAGGGCAGGTCAGCAGAGGACGGGCCGACGAACACCTCGACCGTCCCCGGCTCGACGATGCGCCGCAGGTTCAAACCGATGAACGAAGTGCGGTCGGCATGCAGCCCGAACGTCACCCGGGCCCGCTCGCCGGGCGCCAGTGCCACCCGGACGAACCCGGCCAGTTGCCGCACCGGCCTGGTGACCTGGGCGCACACGTCGTGCAGGTACAGCTGCACGATCTCCTCGCCCGCGCGGTCGCCGGCGTTGGCCACCTGCACCGAGACCGCCACCTCGCCGTCGGTCGGGATTTCCGGCGCGCTCAGCCGGAGATCCGAATATTCGTAGCGGGTGTAGGAGATCCCGTGCCCGAACGGGAACAGCGGCGTTGGGTCGAGGTTGCTGATGCCCTCGCTGTTGCCGCCCAGTGGCGGGTGCAGGTAGGTACCCGGTGAGCCGCCCGCCAGCCGTGGGACCTGCACCGGCAGTTTGCCGGTCGGCATGACCCGGCCGGAGAGCACCCCGGCCAGCGCGCCGCCGCCCTCCTCGCCGGGCAGGAATGCCTGGACCAGCGCCGCCGCCCGGTCGGCGTGCGCGCCGAGTGCGTAGGGTCGCCCGGACACCACGACCACCACGACCGGGGTCGGCGTGGCCAGCAGTTCGCTGAGCAGTTCGTCCTGCACGCCGGGCAGGCTCAGGTCGGCGGCGTCGCAGCCTTCGCCGGAGGTGCCCTCGCCGAACATGCCCGCACGGTCGCCGACCACCGCGACACACAGGTCGGCCTCCTGCGTGGCCGCTACCGCATCGGCGAACCCGGACCGGTCCTCCTCCCCGATCGGGCAACCCTGGTGCGCGACGATCTCCGCATCCGGCAGCTCGGCGCGCAGGGCCGCCAGCAGCGACGGCACCGCCACGCCCCGCCCGAGCTCTGGGTACCGCGGCAGCACGTGGTTGGGGTAGGAGTAACAGCCCAGGAAGGCCAGCGGGTCGTCCGCGCACGGCCCGACCACCGCGATCTTGCCGGCCCCCACCGGGAGCACGCCGGTGTTGGCCAGCAGCACCACCGATTTCTCCGCCACCTCACGCGCGATCGCCCGGTTGCGCGGCGAATCCAGGTCCACTTCGGACACCTCGGGCACCCAGCCCTCGTCCAGCAGGCCGAGTTCGGCCTTCTGGCGGAGCAGCCGCCGCACGGAACGGTCCACAACGGACTCGTCGACCTCGCCCGAGCGGACGAGGTCGACGAGTTCCTTGCCGTAACACAGGGTGTCCGGCAGCTCGACGTCGACACCGGCCGCGAGCGCCAGTGCGCCCGTCTGCCCGACGTCCTCGGCGATGCCATGCATGGTCTTGAGGAAGGCGATCGACCAGTAGTCCGACACCACCACACCGTCAAAGCCCCACTCGTCCCGCAGGATTCCGGTAAGCAGCCGCTCGTGGGCCGAAGCGGGCACGCCGTCGAGATCGACGTAGGCGGCCATCACCGAGCGGGCGCCGCCATCCCGGATGGCCATCTCGAACGGCGGCAGAATCACGTCTCCGAGCTCGCGCCAGCCGATCGACACGGGCGCGTGGTTGCGGGCCGCGCGGGAGGCGGAATAGCCGGCGAAGTGCTTGAGCGTGGCGATGATCCCGGCGTGCTCCAGGCCACGGACGTAGGCCGAGCCGAGCCTGCCGACCAGGTACGGGTCCTCGCCGAGGGTCTCCTCCACCCGCCCCCAGCGATAGTCGCGCACCACGTCGAGAACCGGCGAAAGGCCCTGGTGCGCACCGGCCCGGCGCATGTCGTCGCCGATCGCGCCGGCCATCCGCTCCACCAGGCCGGGATCGAAGGTGGCGGCCCACGCCAGCGAGGTCGGGTAGACCGTCGCGCCGTAGGTGGTGAAGCCGGTGAGGCATTCCTCGTGCACGATCGCGGGGATACCGAGCCGGGTCTGCTCGACGATCTCCCGCTGCAACGCCACCACTCGCGCGGCGCCGTCGGCCGCGCTCACCGGAGCGGTGCCGAACACCCGCGTGACGTGCCCGATCCCGTTGGCCCGTGCCTGCTCGAACGGCACGCCGCCGCGGGCGAACACGTCCTGCATCGGGGCGACGTTCCCGTTGAGCTCCTCGTTGCCGGGCCAGGAGCTGCCCAGCTGCGCGATCTTCTCCTCGAGCGTCATCTCCCCCAGCAGTGCTTCTACGCGCTCATCGAGGGGAAGCGAGCTGTCACGCCAGTTCACATGATCTCCTTCAGAATTCAACGAACGCGTTCGCGCAGATTTCCCCGGAGGGCGCGCGGCCGTCGCATTTGCCCACCCCGAACGGTTTCGCCGGCTCAGCCGCCCCGCACATGCGCCGTGGAACCGCGCACCACGAGATTCGTGGCCAGCTCGACATGGTGGGAATCCAGCGTTTCGCCGGCGATGAGGCGGAGCAGCGTCCGCAACGCGACGCGCCCCATGTCTTCGAGGGGTTGGCGAACCGTGGTGAGCGCCGGTGTCGCCACAGAGGCCATGACCGTGTCGTCGAACCCGACCACGCTGAGCTCTTCGGGCACGCGCAGACCCTGACGCCGGATCGCTTCCATCACGCCGAGCGCGGTCGCGTCACTCGCCGCGAACACGGCGGTGGGCGGATCCGGCAGCGCGAGGAGCCTGCTCCCCATCTCCAGCCCGTCCCGGTAGTGGAACGCGCCGTGCAGCACCAGTTCCGGGTCCGGGCGCACGCTCGCGCTGTCCAGCGCAGCGCGGTAGCCGCCCAGCCTTGCCTGGCTACACGAAGCCTGCACCGGCCCGCCCGCGAACCCGATCCGCCGGTGCCCCAGCCCAAGCAGGTGCTCGGTGGCGGCGAGCCCGCCCAGCCAGTTGGTGGCGCCGACGCTGGTGACCTCGACCCGCGGCAGGTTGAGCGGGTCGATCACCACGAGCGCCAGCCCGGCGCGGGCGAACCCCTCGACCTGGGCCAGGCTCAGCTCGGAGGTGACCACGATCAACCCTTCGCGGCCGCTGCTCTTCAGCCGCTGTGCCCAGGTGTTCTCCGGCGTGAGCGGTCCGCGGTGCTCCGCGTCGGGAAGCCGGCTCACGACGACGTCCACACCTGCCTCGGCGCCGGCCTCGGTCACCCCGCGCAGCAGCTCCAGGGAGTACGGGCTGACCAGGTCGTCGAACACCAAGTCCACGACCCGGGCCGGGGCGACCACCCGGCGCCCCATCTGGGGCACGTAGCCGAACTCGCGGAGCACCTTCTCCACGCGTGCCCTGGTCTCGGCGGAGACGTCGCCGCGTCCGTTGAGCACCTTGGATGCGGTCGGCAGGGAAACCCCGGCGGCGTCGGCCACCATGGCGAGCGTCGGCCGCTTGCCAGCAGCCACGGCAACCTCCAACAGTGTCGGTCCAAGACTTTCTCCGCGCCCGGGCCACCGGCCGCGCATCTATCGGAAAATTTTCGAGTCACTGTAGCCGGTATTTCGATTCACAGATAGCCCTTGACGGACGATTGTCGCCGGTTTACTTTCCGACTATTGCCAAACCATTTTCGAAAGTTTTCGACCTTCAATGGAGAAGGCAGATGATGACACTGGGCAAGCAGCGCACGGCTCTCGCGGCGGCCGGGCTGGCCGCTCTCCTCACCTTCACCACGGCGTGCGGTTCCAGCGGCCCCGGCGCCGCCAACGGAGTTACGGCGTGGGCGCTCACCGGCGGGGACGAGCAGACCTTCCGCGCCTCCTTCCAGGCCGACAAGGTCCAGGGCGAGTTCTACGGCAACGACGCCTACAAGCAGAAGATCCGCTCGGCCATCGGCGCAGACCAGGCGCCCACGCTGGTCTTCAGCTGGGGCAACGGCGGGATGCTCAGGTCCTGGGTGGACGCCGGCAAGATCTACGACCTCTCCGCCGACGTGCAGGCCAACCCCGCCATGACCGACCGCTACCTGCCCTCGGTGCTGAAGGCCGGGCAGATCGACGGCAAGACCTACGCGTTGCCGAACAACAGCATCCAGCCGGTGATGTTGTTCTACAACAAGGACCTGTTCGCCCAGGTCGGTGCGCAGCCACCCCGGACCTGGGACGAGTTGATGGCGCTGGTGCCGAAGTTCAACGCGGCCGGGATCGCGCCGCTGTCCATCGGTGGCCAGAGCAAGTGGCCGCAGCTGATGTGGGAGGAGTACCTGGTCGACCGGATCGGCGGCCCGGAGGTGTTCAACGCCATCGCCGCGAACAAGCCCGGCGCCTGGTCCGACCCGGCCGTCACCCGCGCCAACCAGATGATCCAGCAACTGGTAGACGCGAACGGCTTCGTCAAGGGCTTCAACTCGATCGCCACGGACAGCAACGCGGACACCGCCCTGCTGTTCACCGGAAAGGCGGCGATGTACCTGATGGGTTCCTGGGCCTTCCCGACCGTCAAGCAGGCCGACCCCCAGTTCGCCGCGAACAAGCTCGGCTACACCACGTTCCCGACGGTCTCGGGCGGCGTCGGTGATCCCAAGGACATCGTGGGCAACCCGGCCAACTTCTGGTCTATCGCGGCGCATGCCGGCGACGAGCAGAAGAAGGCGGCCGTGCAGTATCTCAAGGACGGCCTGATGAACAACTCCTATGTGGACAGTCTGCTCGCGTCCGGTTCGGTGCCGCCGGTCAACGGCATTCAAGACAAGCTCGCCAAGGCCCCGGACCCGGACTATCTGACCTACGTCTACAACCTCGCGGCTGGCGCGCCGAACTTCCAGATGTCCTGGGACCAGGCGCTGTCCACGGGGCAGGCCGATGCCCTGCTCACCAATCTCGACCAGCTCTTCGGCAAGCAGATCACGCCCGAGCAGTTCGCCGCGAACATGAACGCCACGATCGGGAAATGAGTCCCACATGAGCAGCGCTTTGTTTGCTCATAGAGCGCGCGCCGGACTCGCGAAGGAACCCACATGAGCACGGAGCGAGCAACGGTGGTCCTCACCGAGGACCGGCCGGCGCCTGCCTCGAAAAGATCCGGTGCGGCCCCCCGGGTTCGGGGTCGCACCGGGCCCAGCCCATTGCTGGCGGCACCCGCGCTGGTGCTCTTCGGCGTCTTCGCGCTGGTGCCGCTCGCCGGCGTGGTGGTGCTGAGCCTGATGAAGTGGGACGGCGTGGCCGACCCGGCGTGGATCGGGCTGGGCAACTGGACCGCCGCGCTGTCCGACCCGGCGACCGGGCACGCGATCTGGCTTTCCGTGCAGGTGATGGTGTTCAGCTGGCTGTTCCAGACACCGGTGTCGCTGCTGCTCGGGGTGCTGATCGCGCGGCGCGGCCGGTACCGCGCGGTCCTCGGCGTGCTGTACTTCCTGCCGATGCTGCTTTCATCGGCGGCCATCGCGATCGCCTTCAAGGCTCTGCTCGATCCGAATTTCGGGCTCAGCCGCGCTTTCGGCGCGAACTGGCTGTCCCAGGACTGGCTCGGCGACCCGTCGATCACGCTCTACGTGGTGATCTTCGTGATCGCGTGGCAGTTCGTGCCCTTCCACACCCTGCTCTACCAGGCCGGCGTGCGGCAGATCCCGGCACAGCTGTACGAAGCGGCGCAACTCGACGGCGCCGGTGTGGTGCGGCAGTTCTTCCACATCACGATGCCGCAGTTGCGGTACACGATCATCACCTCGTCCACCCTGATGCTGGTGGGTTCGCTGACCTACTTCGACCTGGTCTTTGTGCTCACCAGCGGCGGGCCCGGCAACGCGACCCGGTTCCTGCCGCTGGACATGTACCTCAACGGGTTTTCCAACAACGACATGGGCCGGGCGAGCACCCTGGCCGTGCTGCTGGTGGTCGCCGGGCTGGCGCTGTCTCTCGGCCTGGCCAGGCTGGCGAACTTCTCGCGAGGCAGCCAACTGGAGGGCTCCTGATGGCGAAGCGGCGCCTGCGCGCCAACGTGCCGGGCGGCATCGCCGGGTTCGGCTGGCTGATCATCACGATCGTGCCGGTCTACTACGTGGTCATCACCAGCCTGCGCGACCAGCGCGGCTTCTACGACGAGAACCCGTTGCGGCCGCCCACGCACCCGACCCTCGATGCCTATTCGCTGGTGCTGCAGAACGACTTTCTGCGCTACCTGGCCAACAGCGTGGTGGTGACGGCGGGGACGGTGGTCATCACCGTTGCCGTCTCGCTGATGGCGGCCTATTTCGTGGTGCGCGGCCGGACCCGGTTCTCGTGGTCGGTCTACCGGGTCTTCCTGCTGGGGCTCGCGATCCCGTTGCAGGCCACGATCATCCCGGTCTACTACCTCATCACCCGGGCGCACCTGTACGACACGCTGCTGGCGATCATCCTGCCGTCGGCGGCCTTCGCGATCCCACTGTCGGTGATCATTCTCGCGAACTTCCTGCGGGACGTGCCCAACGAGCTGTTCGAATCCATGCGGGTGGACGGCGCCGGCGACTGGCACACGCTGCTCTCGCTGGTGATTCCGCTGACCAGGCCGGCGCTGGTCACGGTCGCGGTGTACGACGGGTTGAACGTGTGGAACGGCTTCCTGTTCCCGCTGATCCTCACGCAAAGCTCGGACCAGCGCGTGCTGCCCATGTCGCTGTGGGCGTTCCAAGGCCAGTTCCGGGTCAACATCCCCGCGGTGCTGGCGGCCGTCGTCCTGTCGACACTCCCGGTGCTCGCGCTCTACATTCTCGGCAGGCGCCAACTCGTCAGCGGGCTGACCGCAGGCTTCGGCAGATAGGTGAAGGGCCGTTGTCGCTCAGCATGAGTGATACCCGTTCATGCCGGATTTCGACAGTAACGAGTCCCTCATGCCAGGACCCTCTTGACAACGCAAGATCGGCACACTGCCAGTAAGACACTAGGAGGAAAAGCATGCCGGACTTCACGCCAACCCGTGAGGACAGGTTCTCGTTCGGGCTGTGGACCGTGGGCTGGCAGGGGGTGGACGTCTTCGGCGGTGCCGTCCGGCCGCCGCTCGATCCCGGTCAGGCCGTGCACAAGCTGGCCGAGCTGGGCGCCTACGGGATCACCTTCCACGACAACGACGTCTTCCCGTTCGGCGCGAGCGCCGCGCAAAAGGAGGCCGCGCTCAAGCCGTTCCGGGCGGCGCTGGCCGCCACCGGCCTGGTCGTACCGATGGTCACCACGAACCTGTTCTCCCACCCGGTGTTCCGAGATGGCGGTTTCACCAACAACGACCGTGACGTCCGCCGTTTCGCGCTGCGCAAGGTGCTGGACAACCTCGACCTGGCCGCCGAACTGGGCGCGCGCACGTTCGTCTGCTGGGGCGGGCGGGAAGGCGCTGAGTCCGGTGCGGCCAAGGACATCCGCTCCGCGCTGGAACGGTACAAGGAAGCCTTCGACCTCCTGACCCAGTACATTCTGGACTCCGGCTACGACCTGCGGATCGCGATCGAGCCCAAGCCGAACGAGCCGCGCGGCGACATCCTGCTGCCGACCGTGGGGCACGCGCTGGCGTTCATCAACGAGCTGGAGCGCCCCGAGCTGGTCGGGCTGAACCCGGAGGTCGGGCACGAGGAGATGGCCGGGCTCAACTACGCGCACGGGCTCGCGCAGGCGCTGTGGCACGGCAAGCTGTTCCACATCGACCTCAACGGCCAGCACGGCCCACGGTTCGACCAGGACCTCCGGTTCGGCGCGGGCAACGCGCGGGGCGCCTTCTGGACCGTCGACATCATCGAAAACGGTGGCTACGACGGCCCACGGCACTTCGACTTCAAGCCGCCGCGTACCGAGGACTTCGACGGCGTGTGGGCGTCGGCAGCCGGCTGCATGCGTAACTACCTGATCCTGCGGGAGAAGGTGCGCGCGTTCCGCGCCGACACCGAGGTGCGGGAGGCGCTCGCGGCCGCCCGGGTGACCGAGCTGGCTCAGCCCACCCTGGCTGCGGGCGAGACACTGGAATCGTTGCGTGCCGAGGAATTCGATCCCGAGGCCGCGGCCGCCCGCGGCATGGCCTTCGAGCAGCTCGACCAGCTGGCCTTGGAGCACCTCTACGGCGTCCGCTAGCCGGCGCGGCGCTCTGTACGGCGCGTCCGGCCCGCCGCGTTATCGCCGACCGAACGGAACATTGTTGAACTCAGACCGTGGATCGAACACCAGGTAGAGATTCGACAAAAACGCAGCTTTCGAGCGAATACGTAGTACCGAAACAACCTGACCGAACCCCACGGCCGGACCACAGCCAGAAGCGCTGCCCACTCTCGAGGGCAGCGCTTCTGGCCAACCATGCACCTCGCGCCAATCCCAACCGAACTCCAGAGGCGGATTCAACCGGTGAGTGCACCGGGTTAGGTTGCTGAATCTAGCAAGAGGTTGTTGAAGGCTTCGGTGGGTTTGAGCCAGTCGAGCGTCTGTCGTGGACGGTTGTTCAGCTCGTCAGCGACCTTGTCGAGTTCTTGTTGGGTGTAGCCGGATAGGTCCGTCCCTTTGGGGAAGTATTGACGCAAGAGGCCGTTGGTGCTTCTATGTCAAATTGGCGGGCTGGTGGTGAGTGACGTGGTGTTGCCAGGCCGTGCGATCTGTGGTCATAGCTCGGTGGATCACGTCGATGAGGTGGCGTTGGAGGATGCGGCGGGCTCCCCGCGCGCCTTTGGCGGATTCGTGGCGAGCCAGGAGCGCCTGCGCGGGTGGGTGCCGGCGTTTCTGCACGATCGCGGCGGTGTAGAGCACGCTGTTGAGTCGCCGGTTGCCGCCGCGGTGCAGACGGTGGCGTTCGTTGTCGGCAGAGTAGACGGGGATCGGTGCGCAGCCGGTGTAGCGCGCTAGCTTGGCCGAGGTGGCGAACCGGGTGATGTCGCCAATCTCGCTGATCAAGACCGCTGCCGAGTTATGGCTGATCCCGACGACTTCCAGCAGCGCGGGTGCCAAGGGGGTCACGAGTTGCTTGATCGCGGTATCGAGATCGTGGACTCGTTTGTTGATCTCGGCGATCTCGGTGATCATGCCGATCAACGCCTGACGGACGTGCGTCCGCAGCGACGCGGTGTTCACCAGCGCGGTCACCGCTTCCAGATTCCTGGCTCGGGCCAGGTCGCCGGGCGTGTGGTCGAGCCAGACGTGCAGTTGGGCCTTGAGCTGGTTGATCGCCATCGTACGACGCTTGATGAGATCTGTTCGGTAGTCGACCAGGACGCGCAGCTCGCGCACGCGCTCGTCGATGCGGTGCCGGTCCAAGCCGGGGTTGGCGATGGCGGCATGGGCTACCGCGGTGGCGTCGATCTGGTCGGATTTTGCTCCGGTGGCCGCGTGCAGCTTGCGGTGTGCGGCGGCCAGGCGAGTGGGAACCCAGACCACTTCGTGGCCGGCGAGCAGCAGTCCGTCGGCCAAGCGGCGGGCGAAACCCCGGCCGTCCTCAATGGCCCAGGTCACGGGGACTCCGTCCTCGATCGACCTGATCCACTTCAGAAGCACCGCGATCAGGGACACGTCGTTGCTGACGGTCAGCGGCTTGCCGATACGCTTGCCGTCAGCGTTGACGGCCACCGCGACGTGGACGTGCTTGTGCGGATCGATACCCACTGTCACCATCAGTGCTTGCCCTCGTTGTCTGTTTTCGCTGATGACGGGACAGACGCGAGCGCCCTGGTCCGGGGACAGACCTAGTGCGAGTTGACGGCTCAGCAGGCTTCTATCAAGTCACTCCGGGCCAGGACGCTCACCCTGGGGCTGCTGTGGACAGATCAACGGAAGGCCCCTGGAGGCACGTGTTCTCAGAGTCACCCAACAACCCCACCGGTTCTTCCCCCGTCGAAGAAGATCCAGTGCCGCTCACTCTGCACTACTAG
>NZ_KI912600.1:0-69209 GCF_000519205.1 Amycolatopsis taiwanensis DSM 45107
CTCACCCTCGGCCAGCCAGCGCCGCCGCCACACATACACCGCATTCTGCGACACCCGCAGCCGTCTGGCGATCTCCGGCACCGCAACCTCCTGGGCCAGCATCTCCGCCGCCTGCAACCGAACCACCTCACGCCGGGCCCGGCCCTCGGCCGTCAGCCCACCACCATCGGGATAACGCACCCGAACCAGATACAGCACCCGACCAGCCAATGTCAGCCCGACACGCCGTGATCAAATCCTGACAATTCAACCTCTGTAGCAGATTCTCGATGGGTTGCTTGCGCAGATCTCTGGTCGCGAGGCGTGCTGTCGCGGGAAACGCGGCGTCGGCCATGCAGTGAACGTATCAGTGCAGTGCAGTCACGGACCGTTCGAACATCACTGCTTGAATACACAGAGAACCCCGGTGCGCTGCGAGCACCGGGGTTCTCTCGTGTTGCTGGTCAGACCCTGACGTGGCGTCCCATTGCTTCCAGCATGTACTGGAGGCAGTCCCGCACGTCGCCGAGGTCGTCTTCCAGGAAGGCCGACTCCGGGCTCTCACGCCAGACCTGGCCGATATACACCATGTTCTGCTCCACAACCGTCGCGTCGTCGGCGTGCCCCTCGGCCCGTAGCTGCGCGGCGGCGGTCATAGCTCGCTGCTCCAAGGTCACGGCTCCACCTTTCGCATATGGTCAGCCTCGAACTCGTGCCGCTCGTAGACCTTCCATCGACCGGCGTTCGTCCTGACAAGGTACTGCCCAACCACGGCCACAAGCTCGCCATCACCCTGAGTGATCCAGAACGACCGGGGCCGATGCGTATCCGGGCTGCCCTCCACATCGACTCCGGTGCTGAGCACCAGCGCGGCGGCCTGCTCAATGTTGTCCTCGGTCAGCAGCACGGCCGTGACCTTTTGGGGCTTCACGCGCCAGGTCTCGCCGATCTCCCCGGCCAACCGGCGATACTCGGCCATCCGCCGGCCCCGCTCCCTGCGCTGGTCGGCGCGCTGGGCCTCCAACTCGTCGAACATCCGCACGATATTTAGCTGGAACCGCTCGAATGGCTCTAGCTCGGAATCGTCGGCCGCCATCAGGGTCTTCACGTCGCGACTGGTCACGCTGCCTCCTTATTCTCGATGAGCACCCGGTCGCGGAAGTCGCCCACGAGGTGTTGAGGCTTGCGCCCCTTCTTGCCCTTCAAGATCGTGACCGTGCACAGCGCGTCCACAATCGCCCGCTTCCGCTCGATCGGGGTCTTCTCCGGGTTCATGAACACCTCGGCCGGATTCGGCGCATCAGCGACGCCGCTGAGCACCGAACTGGTGGAGCGGGACGCCAAGTCGGCGTTGACCATATCCAGCTTGGTCATGATCTTGTCCCGCTGCCGGAGGAACGCCGGGCGCGACAGCTCGCCCTCGCCCAACATGTCCTCCAGTTCGACGATCCGCGCCCGCAGCGTGTTCGCCTTGGCACGCAGGTCCATCGCGTCTCCGCTGGGAACCTCGATCAGGTCCGCGCCGTGCTTGGCGAGCCGAGCACAAACGTAGGTGTTCACGATCGCGTCGACCGGGTCCGCAACAACCGACAGGTGATTGAGCTGCCTGCACCGGTAGGTCGCTTCCCCCGACGACCGCATCAGGTCCTGGCACACGGAGCAGTTGTAGAGGTTCGTACCCATCCACTTGAGCGACCGGCTGCCCCAGTACGTGGTCCGGTGCTCGGTGTCGAGCAGGATCGCGCGGACGGCGTGGTACTCGTCCTCGGTGATAATCGGTGGCCAGACGGCCTTCACACCCTCCAGCACGACGCCGCGGTGAGCCACCAGTCCCACGTTGCGGGGACGGACGAGAATGCGCCTGAGCGTGGCCGGGAGCCAACGCTTCGACCCGCACGGGGTCGGTACGCCCGAAGCGGTCCACCTTCGGCAGATCGCGTACAGGCTCTCGCCGGAGATCACCCGCTGCACGGCGTCCTTGATCATGGCCGCCTCGTGCTCGATGATCTTGACGCCGACCTCTTCGCGGTTGAGCACGTTGCCGTAGGCATCCTGGATCGGTCCCGCGTAGCCGAAGGGCCGACCGCCGCCGATCCACTCGCCGTTGGTCAGCGCCCGCAGCTTCTGAGCGGAGATGCGCTCGGACATGTGCTCGACCTCGTACCGGGCGGCGGCACCGAGGTTTCGGGCGACCAGGCGACCCGCCGGGGTGGTCAGGTCCAGGTGACCGGCCTTGACGCAGTGGGTGGCGACGTCGCGGGGTTGGCAGACCTGGATGTACTCCTCCAGCTCGCTTGGCGAGCGATGGAGCCGGTCGGTGTGCCAGGCCAGGATCAGCTCGCCCCGGCCTACGCGGAGGTCCCCGAGCATCCTGAGGTACTGCTTGCGCGGCTTGCCCGAGTATGCGGACATGTCGTTGTCCACGTAGACCTCGACCACGACCACCTGCTTGCCGAACTGCCGGGAGAGCATCCCGGCGAGGTCCCGGCAGTCACCTTCCTGGCGTTCAACACCGAGGCCCGCGCCCACCCTGTCCTTGCTGATCCGGACGTAGATGAAGGCTCGAATCACGTCGTCGGAGACGGTCTGGTTCAGGACTCGGCGGCTCATGCGCGCCTCCCGTAGCTCGCTGACCAGGGGATATGTACACTTCCGTAGGTGTCTGTTGAAATCACTTTAACAGTGTCACACGTGAACCAATGCCCAGGCACGCGAGTTCCCGGTCCAGGCACCCGAGTTCCCGGCTCAGCCGGGCGTGTCGGTGACTGACGTAGTTTCGAAAACCGTTGTTGCGACGGCAGGAACGGCTTCGCGCGCTGACCGCGGTGGGCTCACCTGTGGTGCACTACCTGGCCATTGGCCACGGTCAGCGCGGCGCGCACCAGGTACAACTCCTCGGCCGGGACGGTGAAGGGATCACGATCCAGCACCGTCAGGTCGGCGGGTGCCCCGGCGCGCACCCGGCAGTCGTCCCGGCCGTTGAGCCAGGCCGAACCCACCGTCCCCGCGCGCAGTGCGGTCGTCAGCTCCAACTCCTGCCCCTCCCCCAGCGGCGCCGCCGCGGGGTCGCCGGGCGGCCTGCGGTTCACGGCGACGTGGATCGCGGCGACAACGTCCGGAGTGGACACCGGCCAGTCCGAGCCCAGCGCCAGCCGCGCCCCGGACCGGTGCAGCGCGCCGAACGGGAACTGCCGTTGCGCGCGCTCGGCGCCGAGCACCGGAAAAGTCGTGCTCAGCATCTCGGTGTCGCGGCAGGCCCACACTGCCTGCAGGTTTGCCGCGACGCCCAGGCCGGCGAACCGCGGAAGGTCGGTGTCGTGCACGAGTTGCAGGTGCGCGAGGTGATGCCGGTTGCCGGTACGGCCGTTGCGCGCGCGTGCCCGCGCGAACGCGTCCAGCGCCTCGCGCACCGCCCGGTCGCCGATGGCATGCACGTGTACGGCGAACCCCGCCGCGTCCAACCGGGTCACCACTTCCCCGAGTAGCTCGGACGGTAGGTGGGACAGGCCGGTAGCGCCGCAGCCGCACGCCCCGGCGTAGGGCGTGAGCATGGCCGCGGTGCACGTCTCGGCCACGCCGTCCTGCATGATCTTGACCGCGTCCGCGCGAAACCGGCCGCCGCTGAGCGCGGCACGACGGCGCACCAGTTCGTCCACCCGGTCACCGATCTCGGCGGCGCTCGTCTCCGGTGGCCACCACAGCGCGCCGACCACCCGCGCGGTCAGCGTCCCGCGCGCGGCCGCCTCGGCGTACACGCCGCCGTGGTCGGGGTGGCCGCCGTAGGCGCCGACGATGGCGTCCTGCCAGCCGGTGATGCCGAAGGAGTGCAGGTAGCGCTGAGCGCGCGCGAGACCAGCCGCGGCGTCCACATCGGACGTTGCGGGCACCAGTTTCTCGACCAGTGCGCGCGCCCTCTCGTGCAGCAACCCGCTCGGCGTGCCGTCGGGTGCGCGGTCGATCCGGCCGTTGGCCGGATCGGGCGTGCCGGCCCCGACCCCGGCCAGCTCCAGCGCCGCCGAGTTCACCCAAGCCGAATGGTGCGCGGCGTCGAGCAGGAACGCGGGCCGGTCGGGCACGACCGCGTCGAGTTGCCCGCGGGTCGGCGCGCCGGCCGGGAAATGGTGCGACTGCCACCCACCACCGAGGATCCACGGCGACCGCGGCCGTGCCGCGGCGTAGGCCGCGACCGCGGCGATCGTCGACGTCTCGTCGGCGCAGCCGGAGAGGTCGCACTGATCGAGTTCGACGCCGCCCATGATCGGGTGGACGTGCGCGTCGGTGAATCCGGGCAGGATCATCCCGCCGGGCACCCGCACGGTTTCCCGTGCCCGGCCCACGACCGCTCGCACCTGTTCGTCGGTGCCAACCGCGGTGATCCGCCCGTCCGTCACCGCCACCGTGGTCGCGGTGGGGTGCGGCCGCGTCCCGGTGAACACTGCGGCGCCGCGAAGCACCAGGTCGGCCGCCGCGCTCATTGGACCAGACTAGCGAGAACTTCCCGCGCGGCACGCTCGCCGGAGCGGATCGCGCCGTCGATGTACCCGTTCCACACCTCGGAGGTCTCGGTACCCGCCCAGTGGAGCGGGCCGCACGGCGCACGCCAACCGGCCGCGCCATGCGCCACCCAGGCGCCGGGCGCCGGGTTGGCCGCGTAGCCACCACCCACCCAGGGATCATGCGGCCAGATCTTCTCGACATACTCCGCGGGTTCGGCCGCCGCCGGCCCGAACAGCCGAGTCAGTGTCTGCAGCATGCAGGCCCGCCGCTCGCCGTCGTCGCCGCGGGACCAGCGGCGCAGGCGGTCGCCATAGACGAAGGCGACCAGTACCCCGGCACCGCCATCCGGCGGGGAGTTGTCGAAGACGACACCGGCCGCGTCTTCGCCGTAGAGCGAGGCGATCCCGGACAGCCCGTCCTCGCGCCAGAACGGCCGCGGGTACACCACGTGCACCTTCGCGACGTCGCCCATCACGCTGCGCTGCAACCAGCGCGCCCGAGCGGTGGGCAAGCCGGGCCGGAACCGGATCGCCGCGGTGGCGGGCGGCGGCGTCGCCACGATGACCCGCTCCGCTCGCACCTCCCCCGCCGCGGTGGTGAGCCGCACGGATTCCCCGCTCCAGTCGATCGCCTCGACCGGACAGCGCAACCGGACCGCCGCGCCGAGGTGATCGGCCGCGGCGAGTGCGGGCGACTGGGCGCCCGCGTGGAACCGGGCATCTTGAGCGGCGTTCCTGGTGTCCATCAGCTGCGCGAAACCACCGGCGCCGGCGACATAGAACAGCAGGTGTAGCAGCGAGATCTCGCGCGGTTCCATCGCCCACACGCCCTGCACCGCGAGCGCGAGCCTGCGGCGGGCGTCGGGGCAGTCAACGGTGCGCTCGAAAAAGGAGTGCACGGTCTCGCTGTCCCACGCCTCGGCCTCGGCAGCGGCGGCGGGATCGCTCACCTCGACTCGCCGGGCCAACTCGTCGATGCGGGCGGTCGCCTCGGCATAGCCGTCCGCGCCGGGGGCTTCGTCGGGGCCGCTCCCGCGGTAGCGGCGGACCGTTCCGTCGTGCCAGGCCTCCAGATGATCCCCGGTGTCCCAGGTCGGGAAGGTCTTACAGCCGAAGCGTTCCGCCCAGGCCAGGATGCGGTGCTGGGTGGGACCGACCCACTGGCCACCATGGTCGATCAGCGTGCCGTTTTCGGTGCGACGGCTCCAGATCCGGCCGCCGACGCGGTCGGAGCCTTCGAGCACCAGGACGGGCACATCTTCGTCGCGCAAACTCAGCGCCGCGGACAGACCGGCGTAGCCCGCGCCGACGACGGCGACGGGCACCGTGGCCGGCAAGGCGGGCATACTGCCGGACGGAGACAGGGATTGTGGCATGGAGCCATGCTCAACATTCTTGGCCGATCAGTCAATCTTCAACACGGGCCGTGTCCAGCCGGTCCGATTTTCCTTGTTACAGAAGATGCCCTTGACAGACTGTGGAGCGGATCACACACTGCAATAACTAATTCGCCAGTCAACTATGGGAGCCGGCATGCCAGAGAAGACAGCCGCCAGTACCGACCCGGCCTTCGAAGCCGAACTGGAGCGCCGGCTGACGTTACTGCAGGATCCCGCCAGTGGTGAGGGCTTCCTGGACGACCTGCCCTGGCATGACGTGGTGATCGCCGCGGTGGTGCTCGCCGCGCTGTGCGTGGCGCTGACCTGGTGGGGGTACCCGGCATGAGCGCCTCCGCCGAGTCCACGACCACACGGGCCACGGGCGCCGATGCCACCCTCAACGAACTGCCACTGCTGCGCGGCGAGCGGCTGTGGGGCTTCTGGGGCTACTCCTCGGTCAACGTCGGCCTGTCCATCGCGACCTGGGCATTCCTGCAGGGCGGCGCGGTCGCGCTGTACGCGGGCGCGAAGGCAGGCATCGCCAGCATCGTGGTCGGCTACGGGATCAGCACGTTGCTGGTCGCGCTGGCACCGTGCCTGCCCTCGGCCAAGTACGGCGTCGAGCAGTTCGTCGGCCTGCGCAGCGCGTTCGGCTCGGCAGGTGCCCGCGTGCTGATGATCGCGATGTCGGCGGTGCTGGCGGCGGCCTGGTCGGCCGTGCTGGCGATCATGTGCGGACACGCGCTGGCCAACGTCGCCAACACGGCCTTCGGCACCCGGCTGAATGCCGCGAGCCCCGCGGTCAGCCTGATCGCACTGCTGGCGGTGGTCGTGTGCTGGGTGGTGCTGTCCCGCGGGCCGGTGTCGGTGGAGTGGGTCAACCGGATCGTCGCGCCTGGGCTGGTCGTGGTCACCATCGGCATGCTGATCATGATCTTCACACAGACCTCGTGGTCGGAACTCGCCGCGATCCCGCCACTGTCCCCGTCGGGAGACCCGCACCTGGACTTCATGCTGGCCGTCGAACTCAACATCGCGGGCGGGTTCGCGTGGTGGCCCAACGTCGGCAACCTCGCCCGGCTGACCACCAGCAGCCGCGCCGCGTTCTGGCCGAACATGCTCGGCCTGTTCGTCACCTCGGTGCTGGCCGCCGTGGTCGGCGCGTTCGCCGCGCTGGCCCTCTCCTCCGAAGACCCGACGAAGTGGATGGTGCCGCTCGGTGGGGTCGTCCTCGGCATGATCGCGCTGGCCTTCGTCGGCTTCGCCAACATCACGAGCGTCGTGGCACAGGGGTATTCGTCGATGGTGGCGCTCAAGGGCGGTGGCGGCCGGCTGCTGCGCCGGGTGCCATGGCCCGTGCTGGCCGGCGGTATCCTGCTGCCCGCCGCCGTGCTGGTGTTCTTCCCCGGAGCGGTGTACGACAACTATTCACAGTTCGTCTCTTGGGGTGCGACGCTGGTCGCGCCGTTGTGCGCGGTCCAACTGGTCGACTACTTCCTGCTCCGGCGCGGCAGGCTCGCGCTACGTGACCTCTACCTGTCCAGCGCGAAGTCGCGGTACGGGTTCTGGCGCGGAGTCAATCCGGCGGCGTTCGCTTCGGTCGCCGCGGGCGCGGTGACCTACGCGTTGCTGCTCAACCCGGTCACCTACGAGCCCGCGGGACCGTTCCGGTACCTGACCGCGTCCCTGCCCGCCGTGGTGGTCGCGGGCGCGCTGCACTACCTGCTCACGATCTGTGTGGTGCGCCCGCTGGGCAAAGGGGGTTACCGGGACACCGCCGAATCGCCCCACGTTGACTGACGGGTGAGTCAAGTGCGCACGCTACAGTGAACGGGCAGCGTACCCACCGGGAGGAGTAGGAGCGCGAATGCCGCGACCCAACGTCGAAGCGGAGCGCAGGGAGCAGATCCTCCAAGCGGCTTGCAAGGTGATCGCCGAGCGCGGCTTCCGCGCCGTCCGCGTCGCCGACGTAGCCAAGGCGGCCGGGCTGTCCTCGGGCATCGTGCACTACTACTTCAGCAACAAGCGGGATCTCGTGCACGCGGCGTTCGAGCGGAATTTCACGCACTCGCTCGAACGCCGCACCGCGATCCTGGAATCCGAGGACGACGCGGTCACCAAGCTGCGCGCGCTCGTCGACGCCTACCTGCCGGCGGACGACGAGACGGTCGAGGCCTGGCACGTGTGGGCCGAACTGTGGGTAGAGGCCATCCACGATCCCGATCTGCAGGAACTCAATGACCGCGCCTATGGCGAGTGGCGGCGCATCGTGGCCGGGATCGTGCGCGACGGCCAGGCCGCGGGCGAGATCGGCAAGACCGACGCCGTGGAGGTGGCCAACCTGCTGGTCGCGGTGCTGGACGGGCTGGCACTGCAGGTGCTCGCCGGCTCCCGCAACATGGATCTGCGCCGCATGCGGCGGACCTGCCGGGCGTTCGTCGATCGCCTCCTGCCGCTTCGGTGACCTCCTGCCCGCCCGACCCAATGTGACCCTGCTCGAATTTTAACTGATTATTCAGTTATTCATAAGTCGCATGCACGCTGACGGTGCCGACGGAACGGAACACGCACCGACTCCGACTGCGGTTCCGCGATCCAGTTCGGACACCTCAGCAGGCAAGCTGTTCGGCCGACCGCCCCACGGTGCTACGCATGGATGTGCAACACCGTGGGGCGGTCGGCGGCGAATGCGGCTGTCACCGCGTGAGTAAGGGCCGCGGGGCCTGACACGTGTTCGCCGTGGCATCCCATCGATCGGGCCAACGCGGGGAAGTCGATGGACGCAAGGTCGACCGCGACCGGAGTTTCACCGCGCTCGCGCATCTCGTTGCGGATCTCGCCGTAGCCACCGTTGTCCACCACGAGCACCGGTAGCGCAAGCCCGAGTTGGGCCGCGGCGGCCAACTCTGCCACGGTGAACATGACGCCTCCATCGCCGAGAAGGGCCATGACCGACGCTTCGGGATCGGCGAGTTTGGCGCCGATCGCGGCAGGCAGGCCGTAACCCAGGGTGCCTCCCCCGGTGGGATAGAGAAATCCGGCGGGGCGGCGCACAGTGAGCCCGGACAGCGCACCGTAGTAGCAGGCCATCGTGCTGTCGCCGGCGACCACAGTGGACCTTTGCATCAGCGGAGCCAATGCGTCCAGGATTTCGCGATAGAGTGCACCTTCCCGCGCCGCGTCAGCTCGCAGTTCGGTTCGTGATCGGGCGGATCGTTCGGCGCCCGCCCGGTCCGCGCGTGGACGATCGGCCAAACGCGTCAACAGCGCGTCGATCGTGATGGCGGCGTCGCCGAGCAACCGGACCTGCGGGTCGGCATTCGTAGTGAGCGCGCCTGGGTCGACGTCGATCCGCACCAGCGTGCCGGCGGGCGAAAGCGGTCCATACCACAAATCCGAGGGCGCCAACTCCGTGCCGACCGCAAGAACCACGTCGCTGTCCGCCACCAGCGCTCGTACCGACGGCTGGTGCAGTCCTGCGCCCACCGCCAGCGAGTGTGCCTCGTCGAACACGCCCTTGCCGTTGGCGCTCGTCACCACCGGTGCGTCCAAGCTCTCGGCGAGCGCGCACAGCGGCGCGGCCGCGCCCCGTGCCCCACCTCCCGCGATGATCATTGGCCGGCGAGCCCCCATCAGCACGTCCATCGCCGCGTCCAGCGCCTCCGCCGCGGGCATTCCCGCCGCCCGGGGCAGCGGATCGACCGGGGCAACGGCTGCCACGGCAGCCAGCAGATCATGCGGGATCTCCAGATAGGCGGGGCGGGGGCGCCCGGACAGCATCGCCGCGAACGCGGCCGCGACCGCCTCGGGTATTTCCGCCACCGAGTTCACCCGATGGGCGTGCGCCAGGAGGGACGCCATCGCAGCACGCTGGTCACGCACCTCGTGCAACTGCCCGTTGCCCAGACCGCGATGATCGGTGGGCGGGCCTGGGGCGACGAACAGCACCGGCACCGAGTCCGACCAGGCCTGCGCGGCCGCGGCGGAACAGTTCAGGATCGCCGGCCCGGAAGTCGTCACGCAGACTCCCGGGCGGCCGCTCACCCTGGCGTAACCGTCGGCCGCGTATCCGGCACCCTGCTCGTGCCGGGTGAGCACGGTGCGCACGCCCATCTCGCTCAGTGCGGAGAAGACCGGGAGGTTATGGGTGCCGGGGATTCCGAACACTGTGTCCACTCCATGCCGGCACAATCCGTCAACCAACGCGCGGCCACCGGTACACCGCCTCATCGCCCTGTCCTCTCCAACGTCGTTGTTCTGATTCGGTCGACTGTTGTGCGCTGCCATGCCGGCTACCGGAATCAGTGTTGGTCACCAAGATGGCCGAAGTGCGTCGTCAGGTCCGTCAAGCGCTCGGTGGCCATGGCGAAGGCCGCACTGCGCGGACTGACCCCCTCCCGTTCCGCGCGCGTGAGCGTCTGGCGGCTGAGGGTCCCGATGCGATCGGCGATCTTGGCGAACGACTGCCCGGCGCTGCCGTCGATGTCGCCGAACAGAACCCACCACCACCACACGTTCGTACCCGAGTTGGCCAGGAAGTCCGGCATGATGGTGATTCCACGCTCCGTCAGCCGCTCCTCCGCTTCCGGCGTGATGGGCATGTTCGCCGCCTCCGCGATGACACGGGCCTGGACCCGGTCCTGGTTGCCGGAATGGATGCAGTAGGACATCGCCGCCGGCACGAGCAGGTCGGCGGGAACGTCCAACCAGCGCTCACCGGACTCCACGCGATCGCTGTCGCGCAACTCCGCGCGGTTCACCGCCCCACCGCGCCCCCTGGTCAGCAAGAGCCGCTCGACGTCCAGGCCGTCCGGGTTGGTGACCACTCCCTGAACATCGGCGATCCCGACCACGCGGACTCCGGCACGCGCGAGATACCGGGCGGCCGCTCCGCCCATCGAACCGAATCCCTGCACGAACGCCGTGGTTTCGGCCGGATCCAGCTGTCGGTGCCGAAGCGCGGCGAGCGCGGCTTCGGCCACGCCGAAGCCGCCGACCAGCTCATCCAGCGCAACACCGTCGACCTGGGTGCTGAAAGCGCTTTCCATGCGCACCTTGGCGGCATCGAGATCGGCCACGACGCGGTGGGCGGCCTGCACCGAGCTGGTCAGGCCGATGCGGTCGATCAGCCGGTCAACCGTGTCCTGCTGCACCCCGAAGTCCTCACCCATCGTCCAGCGCTGCTCGATCAGCGGAGCCATGGCCGCGAGGTAGCGCTCGAGCACGCCTTCGGCGTCCGGGTGGTACGGGTCGAAGTCGATTC
Source organism: Amycolatopsis taiwanensis DSM 45107 (assembly GCF_000519205.1). Classification (GTDB taxonomy): domain Bacteria; phylum Actinomycetota; class Actinomycetes; order Mycobacteriales; family Pseudonocardiaceae; genus Amycolatopsis_E; species Amycolatopsis_E taiwanensis. The sequence continues at coordinate 11,118 of NZ_KI912600.1, forward strand.
CTCCCTTGGCCCCGCCCAGCGGCACGTAGTGGCCGCCCGGCTCGTAGTGGAGGGCCTCTTTCAGGGTCATTCCCCTGGCCAGCCCGCGCACCTCCGTCATGGTGCATCCCGCGCGCATCCGCAGGCCACCACTGCAAAGACCCCGGACCAGGCGATCGATCACCAGGTACCCGGTCGCGCTCGATTCCGTGTCGTGCCAGGTGATCTCGAAGAACGGTGCGTCCGCGGCTGCGGTTTCCGCGGACACTTCGTGGGGCAGGCTGAGCGTCAACTTCGCCTCCGTTACTAACTGAGCAGTCAGACAGTTAGTAACGGAGGCGAGGCTCTCCCGTCAAGGAGTGACGCCCAGTTCCGCGGCCAGAGCGGTCTTGGTCCAGTTGTCCACATCAGCGCGCGAGACGGCTTCGTCGAGTGCGGTCCGCTGCACGGCCAAGCCGTCGAGCATCGCGGTGATCCGCCATGCCGCACCACGCGGGTCGGCCGTGGAGAACTCGCCCGCCGCCACACCCTGTGCGATCAGGTCGGTGATGACCGCCCGCCACCGGTTGTCGAGCACCCGGATGACCGCGCGCAATTCGGTGTGGTGCAGAGAGGCGGCCCAGCCCTCGATCCACAGCCGCCAGCTCAGCGCGTCCCCGGTCGGCCCGTACTCGTGCAGGGCGGAAAGGAGCCGCTGGGTGGTACTGCCGGCTTCGGAGGCAAGCAACTCGTCCAGCCGGTTGAGATCGCGCTCGGTGGCGTACCGGAACGCGTCGACGATGAGCTTGTCGAGCGACTCGAAGTGGTAGAACACCAGCGCCGGACTGACGCCGAGCCGGGACGCCACATCGGCACCGCGGAGCCCCTTGATTCCCTGCTCCGCGATCAGTTCTCCGACGGCCGCCAGGATCTCCTCGCGACGCGCACCTGCGCTCTTCTTGCCCCTGGCCATGCCGACGAAGTTACCCGAGGGGGTTGACACGGTGTGACCGCTGTCCCAGACTCTGCGCACACTATCTGATTGATCAGTCAGTAATGACGGCCCGGCGCACCGCCACGAGCATCCCCAATGACGAGGAGGATCCGTGCCCGACCAGATCACCGCCGATGGTTCCGATTTCCTGCAGGTGGACAGGACCAAACTCAAGCGCGGGTTGCGGCGGCTGGATGCCTTCTTCGTGCTCCTGTGTTCGCTCGTCGGCTTGGACACGATCGGATCGCTGGCCGCCGCCGGCCACGAGGCGTTCACCTGGCTGCTGATCCTGTCCGTCGCCTTCTTCATCCCGTACGGGTTGATCGTGGCCGAGCTGAGCGCCACGTTTCCTCTGGAAGGAGGCCTGTACACCTGGTTGCGCCTGGCGTTCGGCAAATCCCTCGCCGGCGTGGTGCAAGCCGTGTACTGGTTGTCGAATCCGGTATGGGTCGGCGGCACGCTGTGCGTGGTGGCGATGGAGACCTTCGCCAAGTTCGTCCATCCGCTACCTGGTTTCTGGAGCTATGTCGCGGGTCTGGTGTTCATCTGGGCGGGTGTGCTCTCCACGTCGGCTCCGGTCCGCCTCGGACGGTGGGTTCCGGTGGTGGGCGCCTGGGCCAGGATCGTGCTCCTCGGGTTCTTCTTCGTGTCCACTGTGGTCTACGGCGTCAGCCGCGGAACCCAGCCCTTGCACGGGGCCGACTTCGCCCCCACCTACGTCGGGTTCATCGCACTCGTACCGGTCATCGTCTTCACCTTCGTCGGCTTCGAGGTGTCCAGTTCCGCGGCGGAAGAGATGGAGCAACCACAGCGCACCATCCCACTCGGCGTGCTGCGCTCGGGGGTGCTGTCGTTCGTGATGGTCGCCGCGCCGATCGCGGGGATCCTGCTGGTCCTGCCCGGTGACCAGGTCACCGGGCTTGGTGGGTTCATCGACGCGGCGAAGGCGGTTTTCACCGTCTACGGCGGTGAAGTGCTTCCCGATGGAACCGTCGAGCTGACCGGATTCGGCGCCGTGGTCGGTGTGATCTCGGCGGTGGGACTCATCGTGGCCCTGTTCACCAGCGGCGTGTCGTGGGCAATGGGCGAATGCCGCGCACAGGCCACAGCGTGTGCCGACGGTACGGGCCCGCGGTTCTTCGGCGTGATTTCCGCCAAACACGGCACCCCGGTCCGGATCAACATGCTCTCCGGTGTCCTCGCGACGGGCGTCATGGTCGCCGCGTTCAACTTCACCAACGGCGACACCGGGAAGTACTTCAGCGCCGGGCTGAACCTCGCGATTTCCCTGACGATGCTCGCCTACCTGTTCCTGTTCCTCTGTCTCCCGGTACTGCGCCGCAAGTTCCCGGACGCGCCCCGGCCGTTCCGGATTCCGGGCGGGCGCCTGGGCGTCTGGGCCGCGTCGATCCCCACCACGGCCATCGTCGCTTACACGTTGCTGCAACTGATCTGGCCGGGGCTGGGTTTGGGCTGGTTCGGCACGGGCGGCCAGTCGGACGACGCGTTGCCGAGCGGTTTCGCGGATCAGCGCTGGCCCTACACCCTCGCCCAAGTCGTGCCACTCGCCGCGTTGCTCCTGATCGGCGTTGCGTTCGTCGCTCTCGGTCGCCGGCAAACTCGCGGCGCCGTCCCGGCACGCACTCGGTCCGAAGGCACCGAGCCGGTCGGCTCGCGAACATCATCCGAGTGACAACGGACTCGCGGTTTCCCGCAGTCCCAGGAGAATCCGCCCGGAGGGCGCAGCGGGGCTCGTCGACGCACCAGCGCCCTGCGGCCCCTCCTCGCCGGCCGGCCCGGACTGCGCTCGGCCGGCCCATTGACAACGTGTGGCAACGCACTCAGACTGTTCGTACGGCGTCGATTAACTGACGGGTCAATTATCAAACCGCCGCTTCTGGTCCGCACCGTGAGGTTGATTGCTCATGCCCCTGCCACACCCGACACAGCCCGCCTATCAGGTCGTCGATCCCGCGACCGGTGAGCTGGTCGAGTCCTTCCCATACGCCACCGATGCCGAGGTCGGTGAGATCCTGGCTACCTCGCGGTCGGCGTACCTCGACTGGCGAGACCGCGCCCTCGCCGAGCGCACGGATCTCATCCGCCGAGCCGGGGCCAGGTTGCTCGACCGCGCGCACGAACTGGCCGAGACGATGCGGCTGGAGATGGGCAAGCCTGCCGCCGAAGGGGTCGAGGAGATCGAGTACTGCGCGTCGATCTTCGATTACTACGTCGACGAAGGCCGTGGACTGCTTGCGGACGAGGAACTTCCGACCCGCGGTGAAGGCCGCGCGATCGTGCAGCACCGCCCGATCGGGCCCCTGCTTGGCGTCATGCCGTGGAACTATCCGTGCTACCAGGTCGCGCGGTTCGTGGTTCCGAATCTCGTGCTGGGCAACACCGTGATCATCAAGCACGCCGAGTCGGTCCCGCGCACCGCCCGCGCGCTCGAGCAGGTCATGCTCGACGCCGGCCTGCCCCACGGGGCCTACCTCAACGTGTTCGCCACCCACGAGCAGGTCGAAACCATCATCGCGGATCCGCGGGTCCAGGGCGTGTCGCTGACGGGATCCGAACGCGCGGGTTCGGTCGTCGCCGCGGCAGCCGGGCGCCACCTGAAGAAATGCGTGCTCGAACTCGGCGGCTCGGACCCGTTCATCGTGCTCGACTCCGCGGATGTGCCCGCCATGGCGGACCTGGCGTGGCAGACGCGGATCCACAACAACGGGCAGGCCTGCAATTCGAACAAACGCATGATCGTGATGGACGAAATCTACGACGAGTTCGTGGCCGCGCTCGTGGCCAAGGCCGAGGCTGTCGAGGACACCGCGCACCCCCCGCTGGCCTCCCGCGCGGCGGCGGAGCACCTCGCCGCCCAGGTCGACGATGCCATCGCCAAGGGCGCGCGCCTGCTGGCCGGTGGTGTCCTGGCGCAGGACGGGTCGGCTCGCTACACCCCCGCCGTCCTGGTGGGTGTCACCGAGGGGATGCGTGCCTACCACGAAGAGCTGTTCGGGCCGGTGGCCGTCGTCTATCGCGTGCTGCACGACGATCACGCGGTCGAATTGGCCAATTCCTCCGCGTACGGGCTCGGTGGAGCCGTCTTCAGCACCGATCCCGAGCGGGCGCGCCGCGTCGCGGAGCGATTGGAGATCGGTATGGCAAACGTCAACACCCCGTCCGGAGACGGACCCGAACTGCCGTTCGGCGGCGTCAAGCGTTCCGGCTTCGGCCGGGAACTGGGCCCGGCCGGAATGAGCGAGTTCGTGAACAAGCGGCTCGTCTACACGGCGGCGAACCCACATGCCTGACCCGCTCGAGAGCATCGATCAACCCGACCCGGCAGAGTCCCCCGCTATCCCGGAATCCAGGAGGCCATCCGTGTCATTTCCCCAGGCCTTCACCGACCCGTCGTCCGTCGCCGTCGTCGGCGCCACCGAGGACCACGCCAAATGGGGCTACTGGCTCGCCACCGGAGCCCTCGCGGGAGCCGATCGACGGAAGGTGTGGTTGGTCAACCGCCGCGCCAGGCAGGTCCTCGGCCACCCGTGCTACCCGGCGGTGAGCGATTTGCCGGGCACCCCCGCCCTCGTCGTGCTGTGCGTGCCGGCCGAGCACGTCCGATCGGTTGTCCGGGACGCGCTCGCGAAGGGATGCCGCGCGTTCCTGGGGATCACCGCGGGGCTCGGCGCCGACGAGGACGAGCTCGCCGCGATGCTGAGCCGGGCAGGCGCACGGATGATCGGGCCGAACAGCCTGGGGCTGTTCAACGGTGCCACGAACCTCCGGCTCGCCTGGGGAAACTTCACTCCCGGGAGTCTCGCGATCGTCTCGCAGAGCGGTCAGCTCGGCTCCGAGATCGCCGGCCTCGGCGCACGAGCCGGATTGGGCGTGTCGCGGTTCTACTCGATCGGAAACCAGCTCGATCTGGGGGCGGCCGACGTACTCGAATCGCTCATCGACGACGAGTACACCACGACGGTGGCGCTCTATCTGGAAAGCTTCGCCAACGGAGCACGCATCACCAAGGCATTGAAGGACCTCCGCCTCGCCGGCAAGCACGCGCTGGTGCTCACCACCGGCGCCAGCGAAGGCAGCCGCCGGCTCGCGCGATCCCACACCGGGTCGATGACCTCGGCACTCGACGTCGTCGACGCAGCGTGCCGCGCCGCGGGAGCCCTCCGCGTCTCGACGCCGCGCGAACTCGTCGACTTGGCCCGCGTCCTCGACGCAACCGCACCACCAAGCGGACGCCGTGTGGCCATCGTCAGCGACAGCGGCGGTCAGGGCGGGATCGCCACCGACATCGCCGCGTCCCAGGGACTCCTTACCCCGGTCTTCACCGGCCGGCTGCAAACCCGTCTTTCTGCCCTGCTCCCCGCCACGGCGGCGGTGTCCAATCCGATCGACCTCGCGGGCGCGGGGGAAGCGGATCTCGAGGTCTATGCGAAGGTCGTCGAACTGCTGGCCGCCTCCGGTGAGGTCGACTCGATCGTCATGTCGGGATACCTCGGCTGCTACGGCGAAGACTCCCCGAGCATCTCCAGCGCCGAGCTCGCCGTCATCGATCGTCTCGGCCGGCAGACCGGCAACGCGCACGTGCCCTTGGTCGTGCACAGCATGAGCGCGGCCTCGCCCGCGGTCGCTCGCATGTGGGAGCACCGCATCCCGGCCTTCGACACCATCGACGCCACCCTCGGCACGCTGGGCCGAGCGGTCCGGCTGAGCGGGAATCCCGGCCGTGGCCTGGCGACGACGCGAATCGCCACAGCTGCCCCGGCATCCGGCTACTGGTCGGCTCGACAGTTCCTGCTGGCACAAGGCATCGCGATGCCCCAGGCGAGACGAGCCACCGACGCCGGCGAGCTCGCGGCGGCCTGCGGGTCCCTGCAACCGCCGCTGGTGCTCAAGGCCGACTGGATCGAGCACAAGAGCGAACACGAAGCCATCAGGACCGGACTGAGCCGGGACACCGCCGTGGCGGCGTTCAACGAGATGTCCGAGCGGCTCGGCCCGGGGAACTACGTCGTCGAGGAGCAGGACACTCGGCGAGGTGTCGTCGAGATGCTGATCGGCGCTCGCCAGGACCGTGACTTCGGTCCCACGGTGGCCGTGGGCTACGGCGGGGTCCAGGCCGAGCTCTGGCGAGACGTGTCCGTCGAGCTGGCACCGGTCGACCGGCGCACGGCGGCCGGAATGCTCGACCGGTTGCGGTCGCGTCAGTTGCTCGACGGCTGGCGAGGGCAGCCGCCAGCCGACATCGAGGCGCTGATCGACGCGATCGTCATCCTGTCCGAAGCGATCGCGAGCAACCCCGGTGTGGACGACATCGAGGTGAACCCGATCCGGGTCGGACCCGACGGTGCCCTCGCTGTAGACGCACTCGTTGTCACCCGTTCCACACCAGCAGCCTCCGGGGTGAACGGCCATCGGGGAATCACGAAGAAAGAGGAGAAATCGCGTGAGCACGTCCACTGAACCCTGGCCGCTGACCGATGAGCAGCGGGCGATCGTCGAGCTGTGCCGAGAGTTCGCCACGAAGGAGATCCGGCCCCGGGGCCGCGAAGTCGACGAGCGTGACGTCGAATCGCCGCTGGATATCTTCCAGGCGGCCGCCAAGGTCGGCATCACCGACTTCATGTTGCCCGAGCAGTACGGCGGTGGCGGATTCACCGATGTCGTGACCCAGTGTCTGGTCCAGGAGCAGCTGTGCTGGGGCGACCCGGGAATCGGCAACTTCGTGTGCTCGAACGGTTTCTTCGCCGACCCGCTGCTGGAACTGGGCACCGAGCAGCAGCAGGAGGAGTGGCTGCGTCCCCTTGCGGGGCCGAACCCGCTCTACACCGCGCTGGCGACGACCGAACCAGGAGCGGGCTCGGACGCCGCGTCCATCACCACGACCGCGACCCGCGTCGACGGTGGCTACTCGATCAGGGGCCAGAAGGCATGGATCTCCAACGCGGGCCTGGCCGACCAGTACGTGGTCTTCGCCAAGACCGACCCCGCCCAGCGATCCTCGGGAGTCACCGCCTTCCTGCTGCGTAAGGGCGCGGAAGGGATGACCTTCGGCGAGCCCATGCGCAAGATGGGCCAGCGCGCCATCGTCTGCCGCGAGATCTTCTTCGACGACGTCTTCGTCGGAGAATCCGACCGCCTCGGCGACGAGGGGCAAGGCTTCCACGGCTTGATGAAGACCTTCGACATCTCACGCATCGTGCTGGCCGCCGCGGCGACCGGATCGGCGCGGGCGGCCTACGAATACGCACTGCAGTACGCCCGCGAGCGGACCCAGTTCGGCAAACCGATCATCGAGCACCAGTCCGTCGCGTTCCGGCTGGCCGACATGGCCACCCGTATCGAGTCCGCGTGGCTGCTCACCCTGCACGCAGCGCGGCAGCTGGACGCCGGGGCCGACGCCACCAAGCTCGCCGCCATGGCCAAGCTTCAGGCCTCGGAGACCGCGATGGCGGTGACCTGGGGCGCCGTGCAGACCCTGGGTGGCTGGGGTTACTCGCGCGAATATCCCGTCGAGCAGTGGATGCGCGACGCCAAGCTCGAGGAGATCGAAGAGGGCACCTCGGACATCATGCGCCTGGTCATCTCGCGGCGCCTCTGAAAACTTCCGCGCACCCGCTTCCCAGTTCTCCCATCAGGAGTGACATGAGTTTCGACAACGAGTTCACGGAGATGTTCGGGGTCGAGCACCCCATCGTGTGCGGCGGAATGCTCGCGGTGGGGACCGCGGAGCTGATCTCGGCCGTCGCGAACGCCGGTGCGCTGGGCTTCCTCAGCGCACTGACTCAGCCCACCCCGGAGGCGCTCGCGCGGGAGATCGCGCGCTGCCGTGAGCTGACCGACAAGCCGTTCGGCGTCAACCTCACCATCCTTCCCACCATCGAGCCGGTGCCCTACGACGAATACCGGGCAGTCATCATCGACTCGGGTGTGAAAGTCGTGGAGACGGCCGGCAGCAACCCCGCACCGCACCTGCCCGCGTTCAAGGAGGCCGGGGTGAAGGTCGTGCACAAGGCGGTAGCTGTCCGGCACGCGCTCAAAGCCGAGGCCCTCGGCGTCGATGCCGTCAGCATCGACGGGTTCGAGTGTGCCGGGCATCCCGGCCAGGACGACGTAGGAGGCCTCGTCCTGATCCCGGCGGCGGCGCGCAGGCTGCGCATCCCGATCATCGCCTCGGGTGGCTTCGCCACCGGCGGCGGCCTCGTCGCCGCCCTGGCATTGGGAGCGTGCGCGATCAACATGGGCACCCGGTTCGAAGCAACCCACGAGGCCCCGATCCATCCGAACGTGAAGGCGCAGATCGTCGCCAACGACGAACGTGGCACGCAGATCGTCTTCCGGGAGTTCGGCAACACCGCCCGGGTGGCGCGGAACTCGGTCTCGGAGGACATCGCCCGCACAGGCGCGCGACCTGGCGCCACGTTCGCCGAGGTCGCCCAGCTCGCCTCGGGGAAACGGGGCAGGCAACGGGTGCTTCGTGAGGGCGACGTCGAGGGCGGGATGTGGTGGGCTGGTCAGGCCCAGGGCCTCATCGACAGCGTGGAGAGCTGCGAAACGGTCGTCCGCACGATCGTGGAAGACGCCGAGATGATCATCCGCGGACGCCTTCAGCGGCAACTCGCCCCAGCAGCCGGCCTCATGGGCAGGTAGTCAGGCCGGAGGAAGCCCGTTCGCCGGGGCGGGCGGCGGCGTGACCGTGTAGGGCACGATCGGTCCGTCGCCGTCGTCCGTGGTCAAGGCCGTGCCGGAGAACACCTGCTGGCCGCCGTGGATCGTGGCGATCTGCCCGCCCGTGTACCCGGCGTGCGAGGCCGCGCTGTACCGGAACGGCACCAGTCCCGGGCCGGTGAACCCGCCCTTGTTCAGTCCGTCGATCAGTCCCTGCCGGGTCGGCGTCTTTCCCGCCGCTTGCAAGGCTTGCACGAAGGTATAGGCGTATGCCATCGCGTAAACGACGTTGCCGTCGAACGGGACGTTCGGAATGTACTGATCGTGGATCTTCTTGAACAGCGCGGTCCAGGAATTGCTCAGATCACTGGTCGCGGGGAGATACGCGCTGGTGACCAGGCCCTCGATGAGATCCGCGCCGTTGACCGCGGTTCCGGCCTGCTTCGCGAAGTTCTCCAGAAGCCCGGAAACCGTGGTCGGGTCCGCGCCCACGCTCGAAACGACCAGCTGCGGGTTGTAACCGAGTTTCAGCGCGCCGAGCTTGAACAGCGCGGTGTAAGCCGGAATGGTTTCGAGCACCACGACGTCCGCGCCCGAGCGGGCGATCGCCGAGACCTGCGGCGCGATGTCGGTGTTGCCCGGCTGGTACGGCTGCCGGGTGACCACCGAAGCGGGGTCGATGTACTTGTCGAGCCCCTTCATCCCGTCATGGCCGAAGTCGTCGTCCTGGTAGAAATAGGCGACCTTCTTCCCGGCGAGGTTCTTCTTGACGTAGTCACCGAGAATCTTGCCCTCGACCGTGTAGTCGGGCTGCCACCCGTAGGTGTAGGGATGCTGCTGCGGCTGGTCCCAGCAGGTGCACCCCGAGGCGACGAAGAGGTCCGGCACCCGCGAGCTGTTCAGGAAGTCGACCACCTTGGTGTGGGTCGGCGTGCCGAGCGAACCCAGCATGGCGAACACGTTGTCCTGCAACACCAGTTGCTTGGTCAGTGTCACCGTGTTCGCCGGGTTGTAGGCGTCGTCGAGGTACTTGAAGGTGATCTGGCGACCGTTGACCCCGCCGTTCGCGTTCACGTAATCGAAGAACGCCTTCGCCGCCGGGCCCTGCTCGCTGTACCCCGGAGCCGCGGTACCGGTCAACGGGAGCGTGCCACCGATCGTCACCGTCGAGTCGGTGATCCCCGGAGTACTCCCGCCGCCACCGCTTCCCGCGCAGGCGCTCAGCGCCAGTGCCAAGGCCGCGGTCAAGGTGACCGTGGTACTCCTGTGCTTGAGAATGGGCCAGTTTCCGGGCACGGCCATGATCTCTCCCTTACCGTTATTCATCGTTGAACAGCCGTACGGAGAAGGCGTCCCACCCGCACCACACCCGCCTGGATGCCGCCGGGAAAGAGCACGATCACCACGATCAGCACCACGCCATAGAGGATCAGCGGCACATTGGCGTAGACGTCACGCGGCAGGTTCGCCGCTTGCGCCAGGTTGGTGGACCAGTTCGGCAGCAGCGTTACCAACACCGCCCCGTACACCGCACCGGCCAGACTGCCGAGCCCGCCCAGCACGGCCGCCGTCAGCAGGGACAGCGAAAGGGTCAGCGTGAACGCGCCTGGGGCGGCCAGATTGTTGACCATCGCGAACAAGCCGCCCGCGAGCCCCGCGCAGGCAGCGCTGACGCAGAACGCCAGAATCTGCGTCCGTGCCACAGGCACGCCGGACAGCGCCGCCGCTTCCTCGTTCTCGCGGACGAACCGCATGTTCTGCCCGAACCGGCTGCGCACCAGATTCGCCAGCAGGAACAGGGTTATGATCAGACACAACCCGCCGATCCAGGCCTGCCAGCGTTCCAACGGGAACGACTCACCCAGCGAAAGCGGCGGCGGTTGCGGCGTCACGATCAGCCCGTTGGCGCCGCCCAGGACATCCCGCAGCCCGTGATAGTCCGCCAGTGAGGGCAGCCCGACCGCAAGCGCGAGGGTCGCGCCCGCGAGGTAGGGGCCGCGTAATCGCGCCGCGGCCACACCGACCAGCGCGCCCAGCGCACCGGTGATCACGGTGGCGGCGATCAGCACGACACCGAGCGAGGTTTGCTTTCCCAGCAACAGTGCCGCCGAGTACGCGCCCACCGCCACGAACGCGCCGTGCCCGAGCGAAATCTGTCCACTCAGGCCGGACAGCACGGTCAGCCCGGCCGTCGCGATCGCCAGGTAGGAGATCTGCGCGAGTTGCAGGTTCGCGAACGCGTCGAGCGAAACCGACAGCAGGTAGTAGCCGACCAGCCCGAGCAGCGCCCAGAACAGGTGGCGAAGCAACGTGGACTGCCGCCAGATCCGCAGCAAGGCCTTCGGCGGTTTCGCGGTGCCCTCGGTGGTCGCGGCCTTCGTCATACCCGCCGCCCGGTAGCCGCGCCGAACAAGCCGCTGGGACGCACCATGAGCACCACGATCAGCACGACCAGGGCTCCGAACGTGACGATGTCCGAGCCGAGGTATCCCGCCACGTAACTCAGCACCACGCCGAGGATCAGTCCCCCGGCCACCGCGCCCGGCGGGCTGTCCAGTCCGCCGATCACCGCTGCGGTGAACCCGAACACGAGCACCGCGTCAAAGCCCGTGGGGCTGACGAACGTGCTCGGCGCGATCAGCACCCCCGCCACGGCGCCGACGACCGCGGCCAGTGCCCAGCCCAGCGTGAGCATCGGCCCGACACGCACGCCGAGCAGCCGAGCGACCTCCGGCGCGAACGCGGCCGAGCGCATCCGCAGGCCGAGCGAGGTGCGCCGGAACACCACCGCCAGCACGGCCATGCCGCCGAGCACCACCAGGACCACCCACAAGTCGTTGGGAGAGAACAGAAGCTGGTGACCGGCGAGCCGGAACCCGGCGATGCCGAACGCCGGTGGATAGGACCTCGGGGTGCCACCGAAAAGCATGCCGGCCAGCCCCTGCAACAACACGAGCAGGCCGAAGGTCACCACGACCGCGTCCAGCGGCGGCCGCTTCTCCACCGGACGCACCAGCAACCGCTCCACCAGCGCGCCCAGGACCAGCCCACTGACCACCGCGACCAGCAACGCCAGCCAGTACGAGCCGCCATGGCTCACCACCGTGTAAGCCAGGAACGTGGTGATCATCAACATGCCGCCCTGCGCGAAGTTCACGATCCGGGTGGAGCGCCAGATCAGCACCAACGCCAGTGCCACCGCGGCGTAGACCGCGCCGCTGGTCAGCCCGGCCAGAGTCAGATCGAGAAAGCGGCCCATCACATCTCCAGGTAGGCGCGTCGGACCCGGTCGTCGGCGGCCAGACTCGCGGCTTCGTCGTCGGCGACCTTGCGACCGAGGTTCAGCACCACGGCGCGGTCCGCGATCGACAGCGCGGTGGCGGCGTTCTGTTCCACCAGCAACAAGGTGAGCCCGCTCTCGGTCCGCAGGGTGCGCAGCGTGGCGACGATCTGCGCGGCCGTGCGGGGAGCCAGCCCCAGCGACGGCTCGTCCAACAGCAACAGGCGTGGCTTGCTCATCAGTGCCCGCCCGATCGCAAGCATCTGCCGCTCACCGCCGGAAAGGGTTTCCGCCCGCCGGTGGCGGCGCCGCGCCAACGGTGGGAAGAGATCGAACATCGCGGTGGTGCCGGTTCTGAGCCAGGCGCGATCACGCCGCCACAGGCCGCCGAGGCGGAGGTTCTCCTCGACGGTCAACTCGACGATGACGCCCCGGCCCTCCGGCACGTGGGCCATGCCGAGCCGGACCAGGTCCTCCGGCTTACCGCCCGTGATGTCCCGGCCCGCCAGCCGTACGGTGCCCGCCGCGGGTGACAGCAGCCCACTGATCGTCCGCAGCAATGTCGTCTTTCCCGCGCCGTTGGCGCCCAGCACCGCGGTGATCGCGCCCTGGCCCACGCTGAGATCGATGCCGTTCAGGGCGCGAACCGGCCCATACGCGGCGACCAGGCCGGTGATCTCAAGCATCGGTCACCTCGACCCGTTCACCGAGGTAGGCACGCTGCACCACGGGGTCGGCGCGGACCTCGTCCGGCGTGCCACGGGCGATCACCTCGCCGAAGTCCAGCACCACCAACCGATCACACAGGTTCATCACGAAATCCATGTGGTGCTCGACGAGCATGACCGTGGTGTGCTCGCGCAGTCCGCGCACGATCCCGGCCAGTTCGGCGGTTTCCGTTTCGGACAGCCCGGCCGCAGGCTCGTCGAGCATGAGCAGCCGGGGACGGCTCATCAGCGCCCGTGCGAGTGCGACGCGTTTCCTTATCCCATAAGGAAGACTGGCGCACACCCGGCCCGCTTCTCCGGCGATGCCGAGTGTTTCCAGTACCGCCACGGCCTCCTCACGCAACCTGGCCTCACGCCGCTCCGCCCACGGCGCGGCCAGCAACGCCGCGACCAGTCCGGTGCGCGACCGGTGGCTCGCGCCGGCGATCACGTTGTCCAGCACGCTCAGACCGGCGAACAGGCCCAGTCCCTGCAGGGTGCGGGCGATCCCGAGCCGGGTCAACTGGTGGGGCCGGTGGCGTCGCAGCGGCCGCCCGTCGAAGACTATGGAGCCGGATTCGGGCCGAACGAACCCGCACAGAGTGTTGAACAGGGTGGTCTTGCCCGCCCCGTTGGGGCCGATCACGCCAAGCACGGCGCCGGGCGCCACCTCGACCGAGACCTTGTCCAGCACCCGCAGGCCGCCGAATGAGACAGAAAGTTCCTCAGCGCGCAACAATGGAGCGCGATCGACCATGCCCGCGACCACCGCCTCGTTGCAGTGCGGCCCGGTGACGCCGGACCTGGTCAGAATCGGATTCGGTTCGCGGCGAACAGTACCCGTCCGCCGTCGAATTGCCCAGTCCTTCTCCGAAAACAGGCAAGCCATCAGCCGGAATAGTGCCCGGCCGGTAACTTCTTTTTGACCAAACCGAATCTTGTCCCGACATCGATGTCACTCCCGCGTGGACGTGATTTCGCCACGCACACGCGGGTGCGGGCAGGCGGTCGCGAACCCATGTCACCATGCGGCATGCCAGGAGACGGCGTGGCGCAAGCTTGCGAACGCGCGAGCCACGAACGATGTGTTACGGGAGTGAGCCCATCAGCCTCGCCTGGGGTCGTCGTCGGAGCGGGCGGCCGGATTGTGCTCTTCGTCTTCTCGCTCTCGAGGTGTTTTGGGTCGGTAATCGGCGAAACCCCAGAATGGCGGACGCGCGGCCATCTGGCCGCGGGCCCTGCGTTCGAGCCAACCCGGCATCCGCATCTTCTGCTGTCCCCCGGTGCGTCGATCACGCAAATCGACAACGACCGCGACGGCAAGCAAGGCAGCAAGCACGCAACCAACGACGGCGAAAAACATGCGACGCCACCTCCCGTCAGCCCCCTGCAGATAGGACCATACCGGCATCCGCGGGCGCGAGACCTTGCCCCAAGGAGGTCCTTGGTCCCAGCGAAGATCATCGCGCCGCTGACGCGGGTGCGGAGTTTCTCATCCCGCGCACGGCCTGACCCGCCTTGCGGGTAGCCGGTATGTCGCCCCTTCACGACCCCATTCCCCGAACGACGGGCATTCACCCCGGTCGATCGCCCGGATACTGGGCCGGCCGATATGCGCGAACACCAGGCGCCGCACGCCTGCATGGCGTGCCGCCTCGGCGGAATCCCCAACGCAGGCGTGGCCTCCGACGCCACCGGCGAAGCGAATCGGTCGGTCCCACCCGGCCGCGTCCGCGAACATCAGGTCGGCTTGGGCGGCCCAGTCCGGGAACATCCAGTATTCCGGTGCCCACACTGCCCTCCGCCCGGTCACCTCGATGAGATAACCGACGGTCGGATGCGACGTATGCCGCACCGCCAAGGGCCACAGCCGCACGCCATCGCCGTCGTACGATCTCACGGCCGCGGCCACCGCGAGGCCGCCGGCGCGCCGCCGGATGACCGGCATCAGTTCCGCGTCTTCGTCGCAGACCAGCCAAGCATCCAACGGCGCGCCGGGGTCGGCGGTCCCGCCGCCGTCCAGCATGACGCGATGACCGCGCCATGCCACCAGCAACCCCGCGGGGTGAAATCGCGGAGAGTTCATCGCTCCGACGCCGAGCAAAACCAGCCGCACCGCCGGGGAGCGTCGATCGGGACTTCGTCGCAGGCTCGTCACTTTTGGTCGCCGATGCACTACCGACCGAGATGGCCGCGGTCCGCGGCGAACTCGCTGTTGGTCTCCCGTACCCACATGAGATCATCGTGTGTCCTGACCTCGGCCCTGGCTAGTGCGGAAGGGCTCTCCCCACCGGGACGATCGTCCATAACGGACCATCATGGGGACGTCGCCGCCGGCTCGGCGCAGCCTGGCCGAGGCGTTCCTGCCCCCGCTTCGGACCTGAGTCGGCAAGGAACCCCAACGGCGACCGTGCAAGCACGAGGGCCGGAAGTCCCGACCGTTGGTGACCAATTCCCGCCGTGGGCGTCCGGCCACGTTCCTAGCGTTGAGTCGTGCGAAGCCTGGACCGTGTCCCGGATGGTGCGATCATGGCCGGCGTTGACGGCGCGGCCCGGCGATGATCGTGTGCCCGGAGAGTCTGGGAACGCGGTAATGGCGCGCAAGCTGCCACGCAAGACCTACCAGCGGGAGCTGTTCCGGCTGCAAACCGAACTGGTCAAGCTGCAGGAATGGGTTCGCGCCGAGGCGCAGCGGCTGATCGTCGTGTTCGAGGGCCGGGACGCCGCCGGCAAGGGCAGCACGATCAAACGCCTCACCGAGTACCTCAATCCCAGGGTGGCCCGGATCGTGGCACTCCCGCAGCCCGGGGAGCGCGAGCGAACGCAGTGGTATTTCCAGCGGTACGTCGAGCACCTGCCCGCGGCCGGGGAAATCGTCCTGATGGACCGCAGCTGGTACAACCGCGCCGGAGTCGAATGGGTGATGGGGTTCTGCACTCCGGACGAGCACCGTCGGTTCCTGCATCAGTGCCCGATCTTCGAACGGATGCTGGTCGAGGACGGGATCCTGTTGCGCAAGTACTGGTTCTCGGTCAGTGCCGCCGAACAGGAACGGCGTATCCGCGCCCGGCTGGACGACCCGGTGCGCCGGTGGAAACTGTCCTCTGTGGATGTCGCCTCGATCGACCACTGGGACGATTACTCCCGGGCCAAGGACGAGATGATTCTCTACACGGACATCCCGGAGGCACCGTGGTCGATTGTGGACAGTGACGACAAGCGCCGAGCCCGGATCAACATGATCGCCCACCTGCTGGACAGCCTCCCGTATCATGGAGTGCCACCACCGGCGCTGCGGCTGCCGCAACGACCACCGGCCAGCGGCTACCGGCGACCGGAGAAGAACCCCGGGAACTACGTGCCCGACCACGCCGCGACGCTGTGAATACGAAAGTCCTTCCCCATCGTGACGGACGCCCCTGCCCATCGCATCGCGGCGGCCCTACGTTCGAACGACGTTGGACACGCCGCTACGTGGGACCGACGGGTGAGGTGCACCGCAATGCATGCGTGGGAGATCATGAGCAAGCCGGTCGTACGGGTAAACCTGTCGACTCTGGTGCGGGAGGCGTCCGCGCTGCTGATCCGGCATGGGGTCGCCGCCCTGCCCGTGGTCAACGCCGACAACCAGGTGGTCGGCATTTTCACCGAAGCCGACGCCCTGCGGTGCGGTGAGCACCTCGAAGACGTGGTCGAGGCGTTCATGACCAGCCCGGTCAAGGTGGTGCCGATGGACACCGACGTCGACCAGATCGCGCGCCATATGCTCACCGACCGGTTACGGAGCGTGCCGGTGGTCAAGGATGGGGTGCTGGTCGGGATCGTGAGCCGCCGGGACCTGCTGCGGCCGCTCGTCCGGCACGACGACGCCATCGAGGCACAGTTGCGGTCCGTGCTGGCCGACTACGCCGGCGACCGCGACCGGTGGCACGTGCACGTCACCGACGGTGTGGCCGTCGTCAGCGGCGAATTCGACGACGAAGCCGAGCGGCGGGTGATCGCTCTGCTGGCCAAGTGCGTGCCGGGCGTGGTGTGCACCGAATTGCGCAGCCAGGCACCTGCTTGATGCCCAAGCCGGTGCCTGAGCCTGAGCTTCGTGAGGGCGGTGCTGCCCGGGTCACCGCCATCCGGCTGCTTCCCGGCTTCTGAATGCCTTGGCCGTTCGCTCCGCCAATTCATCCAGCTGTGCGGATCTCTGGACGCCGATCGGCTCCGGTACGCGCAGTCGCTTCGCAGCTTCGGGCAGCCAGGCGAGGTCGTGTTCGAAACGCGCGCGGGCGTCGGCGAATTCGTGTCCACTTCCGACTCGTTCACCGGCCCGCATGACCGGTACCAGGAGCGGCAAGGAATCGTGGGGTGCCTGCTCGGCGCGCCGGGTGAGTACGTCCGGGCCCGCGGATCCGTTACGGTAAACCTGTTTCGCGCCCGGGAGGGTGGCCTTGCCCGGTGACGTTTTCATGACCGGCCTGCCCGCGTACTCGACGAGTTTGTAGGCGGTGTCCAGCGATGGCGCGTCCGCGGAGACGCCCATCTTCGTGCCGACTCCGTAGGAATCGATCGGTGCGCCTGCCCTGACCAGGCGCAAGATCGCGTGCTCGTCGAGCCCGCCGCTGGCCATGATGCGCGCCTCGGGCAGGCCCGCGTCGTCCAGGATCTTTCGGGTCACGCGGGAGAGCGCGTCGAGATCACCGGAATCGAGCCGCACGCCGACCCGCGCGCTAGGCAGATGCAGCGTCTTCGCGAGGTCAGCCGCCGTGCGCACACCGTTGACCGTGTCGTAGGTGTCGACGAGGAACACCGTCGCGTCGGGGAAATCTTCGGCGAACGCCCGAAATGCCGCGCGTTCGCTGGGGAACGCCTCCACGTAGGAATGCGCCATCGTGCCCACCGGGCGCAATCCGAACCGGCTCGCGGCCGCCACATGGCTCGTTCCCGCGAACCCCACCATCGCCGAAACCCGCGCGGCCGCGAAGGCGGCATGCACGCCATGCGTGCGACGGGCCGAGAAATCCACCAGCTCGGCCCCGTCCGCGGCGATTCGGCAGCGGGCCGCCTTGGTCGCCACCGCGGTCTGGAAGGTCAGGAAGTTCAGCAACGTCGTTTCCACCAACTGTGACTGCGGCAAGGATGCGGTCACCTCGATCAGCGGCTCGTTCGCGAACACCACATGCCCTTCCGGAACCGCCCAGACGTCGCCCTCGAAACACAGCCGCGCCAAGGCTTCCAGATCGCGCTCTCCCAGCTCGAGTTCCTCACGCAGATAGTCCAGTTCGTCGTCGTCGAAATGGAACCGGGCCAGGAAGTCGAGGCAGTCGGCGAGCCCGGCACACACCAGGAATCCCCGGTCGTGCGGCAGGTCACGGGCGAACAGGCTGAACGTGGCGGGCTCGGTCATCCCGCGTCGCAGGTAGCTGACCGCCATCCGGATCTCGTACAGATCGGTATGCAGGGCTGTCATCTTCTCAGTTCCCGTTGGCGTCTCCCCGGCGGATGCTCAGCCGTCGAGATGTGCCTTCTCAATAATCGACGCGACAAGGCTTCTCGTGCATCGAGCCTCCTTCCCGAGCCATCTGGTCGACGAGACCTGTCGAACTGACGCTATCGATCGCGCGTGGCCGGGTCGTGGGCTGGCCGACCCGGATTCCACGGACTTTGGCCATCCCGTGCGGTTACCTACAGCCCTCCATTGAGGGGACTCCGATGGAGGATCGTCGCGGGCCTCACCGGCGACATCGCCCGCCGGGACCCCGACGGCTACTGCTGGTTCATCGGCCGGGCGGACGACGTCATCGAATCCGCCGCATGAACCCGGCCGCGCTGTGGCGCGCTGGTCGTGTTCCGTCGTCCACTGTCCGATGTGGAGCGACGCGCTGTTCGGTTTCCTGTCAGTTGGGCAAGGTTGGCAGGAAGGTCGGCGGACGGCGGGCGGCGGCGATGTTCTCGAAGGCCTGGGCCAGCGCCAGTAGCTTCCCATCGGCGAATTTGCCTGCCATGAAGGACATCCCGATCGGCAGCGGCCCGGAGAACCCGGCCGGGACCGTGACGTCGGGGTAGCCGGCCACCGCGGCCGGGGTGGAGGAACCCACCGAGACCTGGTCACCGGCGACGTAGTCGGTCTTCCACGCGGGCCCGTTGGTGGGTGCGACGATGGCGTCCAGATGATCGGCCGCCAGCGTCTGGTCGATGGACCTGCGAGCCAGGCTGGTCGCGGTGGCACGCTGCTGCTGGTAGGTGGGATCGGTCAGCGGCGGCGCCGCCAGCGCCTGCTCGAAAAGTTCCTGGCCGAACTTCGACAGCTCGACCAGATCCTGCTGGTTGAACCGGATCAGCCCCGCCAGATCGTGCGGAACGCCGGGCCGGGTGGCGAGATAGGCATCGATGTCGTGGTGGAACTCGGCCAGCAGCGCCGGTGTCTCGGCCGCGCCGATCTGGTCCTGGAAGGGCAGGTCCACCTCGACCACGGTGGCCCCTGCTTCGGTAAGCGTGTCTACTGTGGACTGGACGACCTTGTCCACGGCGGGGTCGAGGCCGAGCATCCGCCACACCCCGATCCGCTTGCCGCGCAGGCCGTCCCGGTCGACCGCGGCGCCCGCCGGCACCGGCGCACCGCTGAGCGCGGCCAGCGTGATGTCCAGGTCCACCACATGCCGTGCGATCGGCCCGGCGGTGTCCTGTTCGGCGGAGATCGGCACGACCCCCTGCCCGCTGATCAGGCCGAGCGTCGGTTTGATCCCGGCCACCCCGTTCGCGCCCGAAGGGCACACGATCGAGCCGTCCGTCTCGGTGCCTATCGCCACCTGGGCCAGTGACGCGGCCACCGCCGCCCCGGAGCCCGACGAGGAACCGCACGGGTTCCGGTCCAGCACATAGGGGTTGTTGGTCTGCCCACCGACGCCGGACCAGCCGGATGTCGAGTGGGTGGAGCGGAAGTTGGCCCACTCCGACAGGTTGGTCTTGCCCAGCAACACCGCGCCGGATGCACGCAGGTGCGATACCAGCACCGCGTCGCTGGAAGGCGGCTGCGGCAGCAGCGCGCGAGAACCCGCCGTGGTCGGCATCGCCGCGGTGTCGATGTTGTCCTTGAGCAACACCGGAATTCCGTCGAGCGGGCCGAGCGACTGGTGTTTGCGCCGCCGCACGTCGCTTGCGGCCGCCTGCGCGACCGCAGTCTTGTCGACGAACAACACCGAGTGCAGCAGCGGGTCGACGGTGCGAATGCGATCGAGGTATTTATTGGTCAGCTGGACCGAGGTCAGCCGCCCCTGGTCCATCAATCGCTGCAAATCGGGAATGGTCGCGGTATCGAGGTTCACCGTCGCCGGCCAGGCGTTCTCGCCGGCGACGGGGGTGGCTGGTGCGGCCATCGCGGTGGCCGGCACGGTCCCGGCTACCGCTACGACAGTGAAAGCGAGCCCGAACAGGGCGAGACGGCGTTTTCTCACGGGCCCAGCACACTCGCGTATATCCGCCCCGTCAACCGCCGTTCGTCGGTCAGTCCCCACCGGGCTCTATCTTGCTTGGCGACCTATTTCATCCTTGAAGCGAAATTCGGCCCCAAATCCTGATGACAGGATTTTCCGCGTCCCCGCCGCTAGGACTCTTGACAGGCCTGCCTAAGGTTTTGGACCAACTCGCGGAGCACTTGCTCGTCCGAGCCGAATGTGAGGCGGACATGCGTGTCGGGGGCGTGCATGTCAGCGCCGCGTACAGTCGCGATGCCATTCCGCAGAAGTGCGCGGTCGATGGCGGCCGGCGTGTCGCCGAGACGGGAGCAGTCAACGAGTAGGAAGGCGCCGGCCGCGGGTCGCACGGGCTCGGTGAGGCCGATCGCGGCGATGCCGTCGCATACGAGGTCGCGCTTCGCCTGGTAGGTGGAAAGCGCCTGGTCGAGCCAATCGCGAGGCCCGGTGAGGGCGGCGACCGCGGCCCGTTGCGGAACCACTCCGCAGCACACCGCCTCCCACTGGAAACGGCGCTCGATCGCGTCGAGGATCTGCGGCGGCGCCAGGACGTAGCCGAGCCGCCAGCTCGCGAGCGCGTAGTACTTGCTGAGGCTGGTGACGGTGACCAGGTGCGGCCAGCGATCCGCGAGGGCCTCCACCGGGTGGTACTGACGACCGTCGAACGTGAAGTGCTGCCATGAGTCGTCGGAAATGACGAGTAGCCCGTGGCGCGCGGCGATCTCGACGACGGCCGTGACGGTCGCGGCGTCGGGCAGGTAGCCCGTCGGGTTGTTCGGGTTGCACAGGAGTATGGCGCGGCTGTGAGGCGTGACGGCGACCTCGATGCCGGCGAGGTCGAGTGCCCAGCCATCGCCCTCGCGGGACGGGACGTAGGCGGGGGTCGCGCCGGCCTCACGGATGGCACCGTCGAAGAAGTACGTGGGGGTCGGCACGATCACCTCGTCGCCTCGAGCGAGCACCGTGCGCAATACGAGGGAGAGGCCTTGCATCGCACCGTGGGTGATCAGGAGGCGGCGCTCGGGATCGATGCGCAAGCCGTGCTCGCGCTCCAGTTCGGCGGCGATCACCGCCCGGAGTTCAGGGAGGCCGCGGCTGTCACGCGGGTCGGGCTGGTCCATTGCCTGCGCGACCGCCCGCCTCACGTGCTCGGGCATGGGAAGGATCGGGGCTCCTACGAGCGGAAGGATCCGCACGCCCTCGCGTGCGCTCCGCGCCGCGCGGTCGCGCGTGCTCATCGCGCCCAGAGCCGGGAGGTCGTTCGAGGCGGGGAGGACCCAAGAATTCGAGGTGCATCGCGGCATGGGAAAAGCATGCCACACTGAGATATCAGCAACAAGGATTAGTATCTCTTAGCCTTCTAATTCGAGTGTTCTGCTGTATCAACGCTTTGCGTTGGTATCCTGACGGGGTGTCAGATATCCATAGCGTGGTCACAGGCACGCCGCATATCCCCGCGCTGCTGTTGGTCGGCAAGGACGAGACCGGTCTCGACCGCACCAGCCAGGCCTACCGGGCGATCAGGCGCCAGATCATCGACCTGACGCTACCGCCCGGCAGCAGCTTCACCGAGACATCGCTCGCGCAGCAATGGCGCATCAGCAAGACGCCGGTGCGCGAGGCGCTCGCGCGGTTGAGGCGCGACGGGCTCGTGACCGCGCTTCCGCGCGCGGGCTACATCGTCAGCCCGGTCACGCTCCAGGACACCGACGATCTCTGCGCCTTGCGGACGCTCCTGTCCGGTGAGGCGGCCGCCGCCGCGGCGCGCCTTGGCGTCACGGCGGCGGCGCTCGAGCGGCTCGAAGTACTGTCCAAGGTGCCTTTCGCGCTCGCAGCGGGCGAAGTGGAACAAGAGGAGTCGCTGCAGGCTGGGATCGAGTTCGAGGGCATCATCGCCAACCTCAGCGGCAACAACCGTCTCGGCAAGGCGATCGTCGACGTGCTCGACGAACTGGAGCGGGTTCTGCGGATGGCCGCGTTGATCGCTCCAGACATCGCGAGCCCGCCCGGAGAACTCGAGACCATCTTCGAGCGACTGCGCGCCCGGGATGCGGATGGCACCCAGGACGCGATGCGCACGCGGTGCGAGCGCGTGCGTCGCGACGTGCTCCAGGTTCTGGCGAAGAGCACATCCGTGAGCAGGGCACACATCGAACTGCCTGCGGCGTCACTCCCGCCCAGTTAGCGCCGCCACACCGGAAAGTCCCCCGGATCCGGCGTGATGCGGTCCGGGGGACGCCTTCCGGTCAGACGGCCGTCGGGAAGTGCAGGTGGCTGCGGTGGTGCGGGCCGCCCTTGGTCTCCTCGGGCCAGCGACTGGTGACGGCCTTCGCGCGCGTGTAGAAGGCGACGCCCTCGGGTCCGTGGATGTGATGGGCGCCGAACAGCGACTGCTTCCAGCCGCCGAACGAGTAGAACGCCATGGGCACCGGGATCGGGACGTTGATGCCGATCATCCCGACCTGCACAGCGCGCTGGAAGCGGCGGGCCGCCTGGCCGCTGGAGGTGAAGATCGCCGTGCCGTTGGCCCAGCTGTTGTCGTTGATGAGGTCGATCGCTTCCTCGAGCGAATCGACGCGCACGACAACGAGCACCGGGCCGAAGATCTCGTCACGGTAGACGTCCATCTCGGGCGTTACGTGGTCGAACAACGTCGGACCGACGAAGAAGCCCTTGCCCTGGATGTCGAGTTCGCGCCCGTCGACCACGAGTTCGGCGCCCGCGTCGACGCCGGAACCGATGTAGGCCCTGACCCGCTCGAGCGCCTCCAGCGACACGACCGGGCCCATCTCGGACCCGGCCTCCAGCCCGGGCCCCACCTTGATCGCCTGCGCCTTCTCGCGCACGAGCTTGACGAGTGGTTCGGCCACGTCGCCGACCGCGACGGCGACCGAGATCGCCATACAGCGCTGCCCCGCCGAGCCGTACCCGGCCGCGATCAGATGGTCGGCGGCGTGGTCGAGGTCGGCATCGGGCAGCACGACGGCGTGGTTCTTGGCGCCACCGAGCGCCTGCACGCGCTTGCCGCTCGCGGTCCCGCGCTCGTGGACGTATTGCGCGATCGGCGTCGAGCCGACGAACGACACCGCCGCGATGTCCGGGTGGTCGAGGATCGCATCGACCGCGACCTTGTCGCCGTGGACGACATTGAAGACACCATCGGGCAGGCCGGCTTCGGCGTAGAGCTCGGCGACGAAGTTGGACGCCGACGGGTCGCGCTCGGAGGGCTTGAGCACGAACGTGTTGCCGGTCGCGATCGCGATCGGGTGCATCCACATCGGGACCATCGCGGGGAAGTTGAACGGCGTGATCCCGGCGCAAACGCCGAGTGGCTGGCGAAACGAGAACAGGTCGACATCGGTCGACACCTGGTCGGAGTATTCGCCCTTGAGCAGATGCGGAATACCGCAGGCGAAGTCGATCACCTCCAGGCCGCGGATGAGTTCGCCCTTGGCGTCCTCGAGGACCTTGCCGTGCTCGGCGGAGACGATCCGTGCGAGGTCGTCGAGGTGCTTCTCGACGAGGTTGCGAAAGGCGAACATCAACCGCGACCGGCGCATGACGGAGGTGTCCGCCCAGTCCGGCAGGGCGGCGCGCGCCGCCTGCACCGCGGCGTCGACGTCGGCGGGCTCGGCCAGTAGCACGTTGGCCTGGCGCTCGCCTGTTGCGGGATTCCACACCGGGGCGGTGCGCCTCGACTCGCCGGTGGTCTCGCGGCCGTTGATTCGGTGCTGGACCGTTCTGATTTTCCCTGTGCTCACGGAAAAGCTCACCTTCTCGTGGGGTTTTCGGTTCTGGCGGCGGTGTTTCGCGTCAGACGATCAGGTCGCCGCCGTTGATGTCGACGGCCGCACCCGTGATGTAGGCCGCGCGGTCGGAGGCCAGGAACGCGACGAGCTCGGCGACCTCCCAGGGCTGCCCCACGCGGGGCACCGGGAACGACCGGGTAGCGCGTTCGAGCGCCGCTTCCGGCAGCAGGCCGCGGGCCATCGGCGTGTCGATGAGGCCCGGGCAGACGGCGTTCACCGTGACCCCGTCGGGCCCGTAGGCCTTCGCCAAGTGCCGGGTGAGCCCGAGGACGCCGTGCTTCGCCGTCGTGTAGTGCGCGCCGCCGGCGGTGCTGATGGTTTTGCCCGCGGTGGAGGAAAAGTTGACGATGCAGCCCCAGCGGCCGTCGCGCATCGCGGGAAGCGCTCGCTGACAGCACAGGAATGTCCCATGCACGCTGACCGCGAGCACGCGGTTCCACTCGGCCTCGGTGATGTCCTCGAACGCGGTCGGCGGTGCGATGCCCGCGGCGTTGACCAGGATGTCGAGGCGCCCTCCCGGCAGCGAGGCGAACGCACGGTCGACCTGGCCTGCGTCCGTGACATCCACCGCGACCGAGGAGACGCGGTCCTCCCCCATCGACAGCGTGGCCGCCAGCTCGCAGGGATCGGGCGCGGCGAGATCGAACACCGCGACGGTCGCTCCCCGGCAGGCCAGGGCATGCACGACAGCCAGGCCCATGCCGCTCGCGCCACCGGTCACGACCGCTACCCGGCCCTCCAGTTCACGGCTGTCGGCGCTCATGGGCGCCCGGAACCCCTCGGCGGTGCTCACGAGCCCGCCAAAACGGTGCGCACGCGCCCGAAGGCGGCCGCCGCGCGTTCGAGGTGCTCGGCCGTGTGCGACGCCGAGACCTGCACCCGGATCCGCTCCTCACCGGCCGGGACGACCGGATGCGAAAGCGCGAAAACGAGAACGCCCTCCCGGCGCAGCGCCGCGGCCACGTCACGGGCCAGCGTGCCGCCGCGCAACATCACGGGAATGATCGGGTGCTCGCCGGGCAGCACCTCGTAGCCGAGGTCGCGCAGCTCCCCACGGAGCCAGGAAGTGTTGGCAGCCAAGCGTTCCCGTAGCTCGGGACGACCCCGTGCGATGCGGATCGCGGTCAGCGCCGCCACGGCCAGCGCGGGAACCATCGCGTTGGTGAAGATGTAGGGACGCGACACCTGACGCAGCGTCTCCACGACCGCACGGGATCCGGCCACGAAGCCGCCGGCCCCGCCGCCCAGCGCCTTCCCGAGCGTCCCCGTCAGCACGTCGATGCGGCCTTTCAGCCCGAAGTGCTCGGCGGTGCCCGCACCGGTCGCGCCCAGCACACCCGTGGCGTGCGAGTCGTCGACCAGCAGCGCCGCGTCGTAGCGCCGCGCGAGTTCGGAAACCTGGGGCAGCGCAACGACGTCGCCATCCATGCTGAAGACGCCGTCGGTGACGATCAGCCGGTGCCGGGCCTCCACGCTGTCGGCGAGGCAACGTTCGAGCTCGTCGAGGTCCGCGTGGGCGAAGACGCGCCGCCGGGCCTGCGCCAGACGGATGCCGTCGATCAGGCTGGCGTGGTTGAGCGCGTCGCTGAGGATTACGTCATCCGGGCCGAGCAGGGCGTCGAAGACGCCGAGATTCGCGTCGAAGCACGAGCTGTAAAGCACGGCGTCCTCGGCTCCGACCAGCTCGGCAATGCCTGCTTCGAGTTCACTGTGGACTGTCCGCGTGCCGCAGAGTACCCGGCCGGCTGCCACCCCGAGCCCCAGGTCCCGCAACGCTTCCTGAGCCGAGTCGAGGACTTCCGGGTCGCCGGCGAGCCCCAGGTAGTCGTTGGAGGCGAAGTTCACGAGCGGCTCGCCGCCCACCCCGAGTGTCGGCCCCTGTGCGCCCGAGACCACGAGGTCGCGGCGCAGCCCGGCGGTGGCCCGGCGTTGCTCGAGTTCGGCGCGGAGCCGATCCAGCAAAGTGGCGTTCACGCAGTCCCTCCCGGCCAGCCGGCGCAGGACACGACTTCGAAGCCCCGGCTGGGGAAGACCGCGTCCATGAAGAAGTCATGCATGGCCGGATCGCCGTCGGCGCACCCGTCACGCAGCACGGTCACGTGGTAGCCGCGATCGGCCGCGTCGTAGCACGTCGCAGCCACCATCGCGCTGGTCGCGACGCCGGCGATCGCGACCGTGTCGACGCCGCGGGCGCGGAGCACAAGATCGAGATCTGTGCCGGCGAACGCGCTGGCGCGGCGTTTCAGCACGACGACGTCCTCGTCGCCGACCGGCAGATCGATCTCGGTTCCGGCCGAGCCCTCATGGAAGGCGTCCCCGGCTTCGTAGAACGTCTTCAACAGCGCGTTGTCCGGCGGCAGGTCGGCCCCGTTGCGCCGGAAGGCGAAGTGCACGAACACGACGAGAGAACCGGCCGCGCGGGCGCGCGGCAGCAGTTCGGTGAGCGGCGGCACGATCTGCCTGGCGAACGGGTAGTTGCCCGTGATACCTCGCTGGATGTCGCCGATGATCAGTGCGGTGGTCATGAAATGCTCCCGTCCAGTCGTTCCATCCGGCGCCCCGTGGTGAGCAGGGCGGCCATTCCGGCTGCCATGATGATCGCGATCGCCAGCAGCGCATAGGTGAAACTGCCGGTCGCGGACGCGATGGCCCCGGTGAAGTAGGGTCCGATGAACCCGCTGAGGTTGCTCACAGAGTTGATCAGCGCGATGCCGGAGGCGGCGGCCGCGCCGGTCAGGCCGATCGCCGGGATCCGCCAGAACTGGGGCATCGCGGTAAGGATCCCGGCGACACTCAGGCAGACCGCGACGACGAAGAGCGTGCCGCTGCTGGCGAACGTCGCGATGAGCAGCCCCACCACCCCGAGGGCCATCGGCACGACCGTGGCCGTGACCGCTGACTGCCGGGCGGCGAAGCGAGCCCACACGAGCAGGGCGACCAACGCCACCGCGTAGGGGATCGCGGACAGCAGCACGCTGCTGACGTCGCCCGCGCCACCGATGCTGTGCGTGATGGACCTGATCATCGCCGGCAGGAAGAACTGCAGCGGATAGAGCCCGAACGCGATCGCGAACCAGGTCACGGCCATCACCCAGACCCGGCCGCTGGTCAGCGCCTGGCGCAGCCCGGTGAGCGCCCCGCGGGCGCGATGCTCGTCGGCTTCGGCGGCCAGGGTGGCCTCGATGGCGGCCTTCTCCTCGTCGTCGAGCCAGCGTGCCTTCCCCGGCCGGTCCGGCAGGAAGACGAAGATCAGGATGCTGACCACGACCGTCAGCGCACCCTCGACGAGGAACAGCGCCCGCCAGCCCGCGATGCCGAACAGTTTCTGCCCCCACTCGAGCAGCGCGGCGGCCAGCGGGGAGCCGATGATCGAGGACACCGGGGTCATCAGGAAGAAGGCCGACAACGCCCAGGAGCGCTGGCGACGCGGGAACCACAACGTCAGGTAGAGCAGGATCCCGGCGGCCAGACCGGCTTCGGCGAAGCCGAGCAGCAGCCGCGCGACGAACAGTGTCGCCGCCGAGTTCACCGCCGCCGTGGCCGCCGTGACCAGGCCCCAGGTGATCATGATCCGGGCGATCCACTTCCGCGCGCCGAACCGCCTCAGCATCATGTTGCTCGGCACTTCGACGAGGATGTAGCCGATGAAGAACAGCCCGGCGGCGAGGCCGATCTGGCTGCTGCCGAGGTTCAGGTCGCGCGACATCGGGGCGGCGATGTAGCCGACATTGGCGCGGTCGATGTAGCTCGCCACGTAGGCGAGGCCGACCAGCGGAATGATCCGGATGCCGACCTTTCGCCAGGTGCGGGGGCTGACAGTGCTCCGGCTGGTTGCAACGTTGGAACTCATGGCGAAGTCCGATCTGCCAGGAGGGAATGGGATGGTGCGGGACCGGCACGGGTCATCCGGGCCGGCCGCTGCGGTCAGTGCGCCCGGCCGCGCAATCCGGCGGTGGCGCTCGCGTCGATCACGCCGTCTTCGGTGATCACGACGCCGTAGTCCCGTTCGGCTCCCTCGTGGGTGACCTTGCCGTCGAGGACGTCTTCGAGGACCCGTTGGGGTGTGCGCTCGAAGGGGATTCCGTGCCCGCCCCCACCCGCCGTCACATGCCGGTGCCGGGTTCCCGCGGTCATCGTGAAGTGCGGTTTGGACTCCAGCACGCGTTCCCCGGGCCCGCCGGGGTCGAGCACGTTGAGCGAGGGTGTCCCGTGCGCACCGCCGGCCAGCCCGTAGGGCAGGAACTTCCGCCGGTCCGACCTGATCTGCACGCTGACCTCGGGCGCCAGAATCGTCATGTCCCGGAAGGTCGCCAGACCACCTCGCCAGCGGCCCGCTCCCCCGCTGTCGGGCAGGTACCCGTAACCGTCGATGCGGATGTGACCGGAGCGTTCCAGCTCCTCGACCGGCGTATTGGTCAGGTTCGCGCCCAGCGAGCTGATCCCGTCCACACCGTCGCGGTCGGGACGGGCACCCCACGCTCCGGCCAAGGGATCCCACAGCACCATGGATTCCCCGTCCGGCCCGACGAGGCCGATCGCGATCCCGTCGGGTCCGCCTTCTCCGGCGGCGGGCACCCGGGTGGGGAACACCGGGGCGAGCGCCCCGAGCACCGCGTCGATGATCCGGAAGCCGACGAGCCCGCGCGCGCCGCGCGCGGCAGGTCGCTGCCCGTTGAGGATGGAGGCTTCCGGGATGACGAAACTGAACGGCCGGTAGAAGCCACTGTTGGCGGGGATGTCCGCGGCGAGGACACCCTGCAGGGCGGCATAGGCAGCGGAGCGGGTGAACGAGGCCGTCGCGTTGAGCGCGGAGTCGACCTGCGGTGAGGAGCCGGTGAAGTCGAGCTCTATCCCGGACTCGGACAGTGTGGCCTTCACGCGGATCGGGATCGGCCCGCTCCCGAGGCCGTCGTCGTCGATATGGTCGATGAACTCGTAAGTGCCGGGAACGGCCTCGGCAAGCGCTGCACGCAGCAGGGTTTCGGAGTAGTCGAGCAGCTCGTCGATGAGCGTGGCGAGTCGTTCGGCGCCGTGCCGCGCCGCGAGGGCACGCAGGCCTTCGGCCCCGGTGTGGCAGGCGGCGAGCTGGGATTCGAGGTCACCGCGCAGCAACTCGGGTTCGCGGACGTTGCGCAGGATCAGCCGCAGGAACGTCTCGTTCATGGTGCCGGCCTCGACCAGGCGCGACGGCGGAATCTGCACCCCTTCGGCGAAGATGCTCGTCGACTGCACGGCCATCGAACCGGCCGCCCAGCCGCCGACATCGGTGTGGTTGACGACCGTGACCGCGAAGCCCAGGAGGGCTTCACCGGCGAACACCGGGGCGACCGCGAAGATGTCGGGCAGATGCATGCCGCCCAGGGATGGATCGTTCAGCAGGTAGATGTCTCCCGGCCGGATCCGGTCGCCGAACTCGTCGAGGATCGCCTCCATCGCGTCCGGAATGGACCCCAGGTGCACCGGCAGGGTGTTGGCCTGGGCGATCACCCTGCCGTGGGCGTCGCACAGGGCGGCCGAGAAGTCCATGCTGGACGCGACGAGCTGCGAGTGCGCCGTGCGCAGGATCGTGATCGCCATCTCGTCGGCAATCCCGGTGACGGCATTGCGGAAGACCTCGAAGGTCACGGCGTCGCGGATCATGCGGCACTCCAGGTGATGACGATGTTGTTGAACCGGTCGCGGTGTGCCCGGGCACCGGGCGGGACGAGGGTGGTGGCGTCCATGTCCTCGATGACCATCGGTCCCTCGACGGGCTCGGTGCCGAGGTCGGACCGTCCCACGACGGGCGTGGGCACGGTCTCGCCGAACCAGCATTCGCGCGTGGTCGGCTCGCGGCCCGCGGCAGCAGGAAGGCTCAGCACGTCCGCAATGGACACCGGAGTGAGTAGCCGGCCGCGTACCCGGAGGTTGACCAGTTCGACCAGTTCGTCCGTGCCGGCCCGGCCGTAGGTCCGTTTGTGCTCGGCGTGAAACCGCGCCCGCGTCTCGGCGAGCAGGTCGTCGGTGAGGTCCCCGTCGGGCACCCGGATCCGCAGTTCGAATCGCTGGCCGCGGTAGCGCATGTCGAGGAGCCGATCCACGACCGCGTCCGCCCCCAGCTCCGCACTCACCTTCGCGGACAGCCGCGCGAACTCCGCGGCGAGCGCGCTCACCACGGCGAACCCGGGCCGGTACGGGGTGAGCTCGTGGCGTTCGGTGTCGGCAACGAGCAGGCCCAGGCTGCTGAACAGGCCCGGGTACACCGGCACGATCACGGTCGAGATACCCAGCTCGCGGGCAAGCGCGGCGGCATAGAGCGGACCCGCGCCGCCGAAGGCGACCATGGTGGCCTCCCGCGGGTCACGGCCCCGTTCGCTGGTTACCGCCTTGACCGCGGTGGTCATGCTGGAGACCGCCACCTGGTACGCGCCACGCGCGGTACCCGGCACGTCCTCACCAAGCTGCTCGGCCACTGGTGACAGTGCCTTCGCGGCCAGGTCCGGGTGAATCGCCACGCGGCCACCGGCGAGCGCCTGCGGGCTGAGGTATCCGAGCGTCACGTTGGCGTCGGTCAGGGTCGGCAGCTCACCGCCCTGGCCATAGCAGGCAGGACCGGGGCGGGAACCCGCGCTGGCGGGCCCGACATGGAGTGCGCCCGCCGCGTCGACGGAAATGATGCTGCCGCCTCCGGAACCGACCTCGGCGATGTCGATCGACGGTGCCCGCACCGGATACCCGGCGCCGGAACTGAGGCCGCGAGCACCGTTCATGCCGCCCCCGACCTCGTAGTCGGCCGAGACGAACGGCTCACCGTGTTCGATCAGGGACGCCTTCGCCGTGGTCCCGCCCATGTCGAACGCGACCACTGTGGACAAGCCGATCAGCTGAGCGAGCTTCTGCACGGCGGTGACACCGGCCGCGGGACCGGACTCGATGATCTGCACCGGCCGTTGCGCGACCGAGGCCGCATCGAGCAGCCCCCCACTGGATTGCATGACCAGCAGCGGCGCACTCACCTTCTCGGCCCGCAACCCTGCTTCCAGACGGGTGAGGTAACCGTGCACGGCGGGACCGACATAGGCATTGACCGTCGCCGTGCTCGTTCGCTCGAACTCGTGCGGCTGCGGGGAAACATCGACCGACGCCGTGACGTACACATCAGGCAGTTCGGCTCGCAACAGATCGGCGACCCGCCGCTCCTCATCAGGGCGGACATAAGAGTTGAGCAGGCACACTGCCACCGCTTCGATTCCGTCCGCACGCAACCGCACGGCCAACGTACGAACCTCGTCTTCACTGGCCGGTGGGTCGAGACGTCCGTCGGCCGTGATCCGCTGGCCGAGTTCGTATCGATTCCGCCGGCGGGCGAGGGGCTCGGGCTTTGACCACGACAGGTCGTAGAGCACCGGCCGGCGCAGTCGGCCGATTTCCAGCACGTCGCGGAAACCGCGGGTAGTGACCACCGCTGTGCGGACGCCGTTCATCGACAGGATCGCGTTGGTGGCCACGGTCGTGCCGTGCAGCATCGCGACCACGGCCTCCGGCTGGGCCCCGGCCGAGGAAAGCACGCCGGTGGTCGCCGCCACCACGCCGGCACCGTAGTCGGGCGGGGTGGACGGAACCTTCATCGGGACGACCTCTCCGGCCGGGCCCAGTGCGATGACGTCGGTGAAGGTGCCGCCGATGTCGGCGCCGACTCGCCAGCCGGCCGGTCGAGGATCGTGACTGGGGGGCACTGAGATCTCCTTCGTTCTGCGAGGGCTGGGATCACAGTAAGAGCGAGTTAAGATATCAGCAACCCTACGTTGCCGTTTTTTAATGAGCCTCGTGGCGGGGCAACGGGGTGCGACTCGGCCGGCACACTGACCGGCGCGGGACCTCCGAAGCAGGCACCGAACCCCGGCGCGTGATGGACCGGGTCCGACGAAGATGGACCGGGCTAGCCTGGCGGGCATGTTCGGTCTGGCTCAGCCGCCGTTGTTCACCCGCTTACAGGGCGCCGGCCGGATCCTGATCGCGGGGGCCGGCGGTGGTTTCGACATCTACGCCGGGCTACCGCTCGCGCTGACCCTTCGAAACCAAGGCGTCTATCTGGGCGCATTCTCCATACCAGGCGACTCACCGGAAGCAGCGATGTACCTGGATGCCGTCGCCCACGCACAGGCGGCGACACCCCGGCGACCCGGCATCGTCAACGGACAAATCGCCGCCGCGATCCGCGGCGAAGTCGGCAACGTGCACGCCACTGCCCGGACCGGCGACAGCGAACTGTTCGTCAATCCTCTTTCTTGGCGCGCGGGACAGTAGGCTCCTATCGGCGCCAGGTCAGGGCACGTGACGCTGCTCTTTCGTAGGGCTGCTCGGTATAGGCCAGCGACGCGATGGGATCGGACGAGACGCCGAAATACAGCTGGCATTGCTCGAAAACAGCGCCGGCTGCCGAAAAGTCCTTCGGTGCTGCGGACACGCTGTCGCATCCCGTGACATCGACCCGCGCTCCGCCGAGCAATGCTCCGGGCCACCCGCCACTGCGCGTGGTGGCCGTCAGCGTCGGCGGCAGAATGTCCGCGAAGTTCACGCCATCGAGATTCACCATTTTGGTCCGCACGAAGAAAAACGTCTTTCCTCGCAGTTTGGCCTTGTCCTCGTCCTTCAGCGGCAGGTAGTCGATATCCTCGTCGAGCGCCGGTGCACTGTCGACGGTGACCGTGATCCCCACCAGGCCTTTGTCGTAATAGCTGTAGAACGGGACCACGGCCTGCTGACCGAATTTCAGTTTCGTGCCCGGCTTCGTCGTGCGGTCGTTCAACTCCAGCGTCGGTGTCACAGTCAGATATGGCTTTGACGGAGTAGTTGACGTCGCCGCACTCGCTACCCCGGCTGACGTTGGCGCCACGGACGGCATTCCGGCCGCTCCGTTTCCGAGGCTGCTGCAACCGGTGCTCACGATGGCTATCACAGCAAGGACACCGACGCTCTTGATCCAGTTACGCACGTCACGCTCCGAACGATCCCGTGCACGATCCCCCGAAACCGCGGCACGCCCCACGCCGGTCCTGCGCCGGCACGCGAACAATCTTGCCCTAACGAAGCAGGAGAACGATCATTCACCCGAACGGACCAGCAGAGGATATAACAGCAAGGCCGCCTGAATCACAGACCGGGCCCGGACCCAGCGTCCGATCAATCAGTCGCGCCGCGCGGCACTCCGGGCTTTGGCGGTGACCATCCGGTTTCGACCACCGAGACGGCAACCCGCGCCACCAGCGGACCAGGAAGCGGCCGAGCCAGTCCGAAAACTGGCAGACGAGTTCGTTGAGATCCGCGAGTTGACGTTGTTCAGTGGAAGATCAGCAGGGCGGCCGTAGGGTGACGCATAACGACTTCAGCTTGTGAGTGTGCCCATCAACTCGGCGGTGCGTGCCTGTTCGGGCCGGGGTGCCCAGCGGCATCGCGACCAGCTCGGTGGCGCCCGCATCGAACAGGCGCCGGATTTCCCGCTCGACCGAGGTCTCGTCACCAAGGATCGCGGTGTGCTCCGGCCCGCTGACGCCTTCCCGGTCCAATGCCGCCCGGTAGCCGGCAATCTGACCCGCCAGGCCGTACCGCTCAGCGAGCACCCTCCTCGCACTGTCTTCGTCCCCCGTCACGCCGACGAAGAGACACACCACCACCCTCGGCTGCGGGCGGCCCGCGGCCGCAGCGGCTTTCGTCAGGGCCGGAACCACGTGCTCGTCCAATACGGACGGTCCGATCCAGGTGTCACCGTGCCATCAGCCAGTTCCCCGGCGACCCGTAACATCGCCGGCCCCAACGCGCCAACCAATACGGATGGCGGCGAGGTTTCCGCGGCGTCGATGCGCCCTACCGCCGTCAGCCGCTCCCCGGCGTGGTGGCCTTCGTGGACAAGGTCACCATGAAGGCGACCGATTCGGCCGGTTTCCGGCAATGGGCCAACGAAATCCTGTCGGCAGCTGTGCTCGAAACCAGGTTCATCCGCCGACGTGTCCACCACCGACTGTGCCATCAAGGACCAAACCCTGGGCGGACGCGCCGCACGAAACATTCGGGTTAGCCGGCAAGTGCTGGACCACACCCATTAGAGTCGCCCCGTGGACGATGATCGACACCAGGCCGGTAATCCGGACCGGTTGAACCGGCTCATCGGCGGGCGGTACCGACTGGAAGCCCCGATCGGCCGCGGTGGGATGGGCACGGTGTGGTCCGGTACCGATGAACTGCTGGATCGTTCCGTCGCCGTCAAGGAACTCTTGCTGCCACCCAACATCCCCGAGAACGAGGCCGCCAAACTGCGCGAACGCGCGCTGCGTGAGGCTCGCGCGATGGCCTCGCTCAACCACCCGAACACGGTGCTGCTCTACGACGTCGTGCGCGAGGACGACCAGCCGTTCATGGTGATGGAACTCGTGTCCGGGGCGAGCCTGTCCACGCTGATCAAGGAGGGCAGGCGGCTGACCGACCAGCAACTCGCGGTGATCATCGACAGCACCGCCGCAGCACTGGATGCGGCGCACCGGGCCGGCATCGTGCATCGCGACGTCAAACCGGGCAACGTGCTCGTCGGACCAGACGGCGTGAAACTCGCCGACTTCGGATTGGTCCGCAACGTGGCGGAGTCCACCATGACTTCGTCGAACCGGATATTGGGCACCCCCGCCTACATTGCCCCGGAAATGGTGCTGCGCGGTGACGCCTCTTCCACCGTCGACCTGTGGGGCCTGGGAGCCACCGTGTTCGCCGCCGCCGAAGGCCGCCCGCCATATGACTCTTCAGGAGATCCGCTGATCACGGTCGGCGCCGTCGTCTACGGCCCGGTGCCCCAGCATCACCAGGACGGGCCGATCGGCGAGGTGATCAGTGGCCTGATGGTGAAGGAGCCGGAGTTGCGGATGCCGCTGAGCGAGGTCCGCAACCGAGTACACGACCTACTCCGCGCCGCAGGCCCGGCCCCGCTCACCGCGACATCACCCACGTCCCCGGCCGCCACAGCCGCTCCCGCGCGGAAGAACTCCAGGCCGAGTCCATCCCGGCCGGCGAACACATACCAGGCGACCACACCCGGCCCGGCCGGGAAAACCGGCCGGCGAAAAGTGGTCTTCATCGCCACGGCGATCCTCGCAGTGGCTGCGGTGCTGGGCGCAGCGGTAATGTACCTGCCCGGCCTCAGCCGCACTCCTGACGGCTCCACCGGGCAGCAACAAACTCAGCAACCGGCGCAGCCGGCCCAGGTCCCCGCTGGCTTCGTGCCTCCACCCGTGCGCCCAACTCCGCTACCCGACCCGGTCAATTGCCAGTACCACCTGGACGGCAAGGAACAGACGGTGAAACCCCCCGCCGACGGCCCGGTTTCCTCGAAAGGCACCGTCCTGGCGACTCTCAACACCACCGCCGGCGCGATCCCGCTGCTCCTTGACCGGTCACTGGCGCCGTGCACGGTCAACAGTTTCATCAGCCTGGCCAAGCAGGGTGCCTTCGACGGGGTCCGCTGCGCCGGAGGACGTACGCAGTGGATTTCCTGCGGCACAAGCAGAAGCCCTGGTTACAACTTGGATACCGAGAGTTTCCCCGGGGAGCAGTACCGTCGCGGCTACCTGATGATGGATGATTTTTCCTTCTTCGGCACCACTTTCTCCTTGTTCTTCGCCGACGCGCAACTGGTGCCGGAATACACGGTGTTCGGCACGGTCTCCGACGAGGGCCTGAAAGTCATCGACAGTCTCATCCCCAAGGACTACGACGGCCAAAGCGACCAACTGGACAAAATCGTCTTCACCAGCGTCGACATCCAGGGCTGACCAATCCAGACCTATGGCTTTTCGGGCACGAGGCCGGCCTGGTGCAGGAGCTTGCCGGCGTGGCTGTACCGAGGTAACGATCACTCCGCTGATCTGGGGTTTTTGCGCTGGTTGGCATTGAAGCGCGCTTTCTTCTGACGATTCCCGCACGTGTTCATGTCACACCATTTGCGGGTGCGGCTTTGGCTGGTGTCGAAGAAGGCGGCTCGGCAGGTTGGTGATGCACACAAGGCCAATTTTCCGTCTCGTTCGCCTGCGATGATGCTGATCGCGTCGGCGGCGATCACGCCGAGAGCGTCTTCCACACAGGAAGCCGAACTGAGCCGCCATTGCCGATTGCCCTCGGGAGTCAGGATAGCCGCGGCCCGACCCTGAGCACTGCAGTCATTGATGACTTGGACAGCAGACGCAGGGAGAGCGTCTTGGATGGCGGTCGCTGTCGCGGCGGCGTGAATTGATTCCCTCAGTTCCCGAGCGCGTTCGAGCTGGGCGGTGGTGCAGGAGTCCACGGCGAGGCCGTTCACTGCCAGCCAGTCGACGAGTCGCTGCGGCGTGGGAATGCGCTCCACAGGTTCGCCACGACGCTCCGTCAGAGTCCCCGTGAAGCTGGTCGCTAGCACGGTACCGAGGCGAAAGTCAGGGAACTCGGCACGCATGGAACCACCTTAGCAGGTTGCTCGCAGACACGAAGCCATGTTAGAACCGTCTAAGCCGGTTCTCGATAGGCCGTAGCCGGTTCCACGATGGCCAGGAGGTCTCATGCCCCGTCCAACCAGCGACGTGCAAGCATTCGAAGCCCACGCAACCGACGCCGACCTCGACGATCTGCGCGCGCGACTGGCCGCCGCGCGGCTGCCGGAAGCTGAGACGGTCTATCGCGCCGCGCCCGGCCCTCGCCGATGGGAACAGGGCGTTCCTCTCGCCGACCTCGTCGACGTCGTGAACTACTGGCGCACCGGGTACAACTGGCGGTCGTTCGAAGAGCGCCTTAACCGGATCGGCCAGTTCCGCACGACCATTGATGAGCTGGGAATCCACTTCCTGCACCGTCGATCCGCGCGCGCGGATGCCACTCCTCTGCTCTTGACGCACGGCTGGCCAGGCAGCATTGCCGAGTTCATCGATGTAGTAGACGAGCTGGCAGATCCGAAAGACGCAGACGCGCCAGCGTTCCACGTCGTGGTTCCATCGCTACCAGGCTTTGGTTACAGCGACAAGCCGGCCACCACCGGGTGGGGAACCGAAAAGATCGCGGCCGCCTGGGTGGAACTGATGGGAAGGCTCGGCTACCGCAAGTTCGCCGCCCACGGCGGCGACTGGGGAGGTGTGATCACCACGATCCTCGGCGGCCGGTTCCCGGCGCACGTTCTCGGCATCCACACAACGACGGCTCAGGCACCGCCCGGGTTGACAACGGACGGGCTGACGGCGGCCGAGCGCAAGTGGACCGAGGACACCCGCGATTTCTGGCGCCACCGCGCGGCTTACGCGAAGCAGCAGGCGACCCGGCCGCAGACCATCGGCTACTCGCTCACCGACTCACCGGTCGGGCTTCTTGCCTGGATCCTTGACAAGTTCGCTGAGTGGACAGATACCGAAGACAGCCCGTTCGAGACGGTTTCCAGAGACAGAGTTCTCGACGACGTCACCCTGTATTGGTTGACGCGGACCGGCGCATCGTCGGCTCGCATTTACTACGAAAGCCATAACTCGCTGGACCCAGAACTTCGGGTCGACGTGCCGTCAGCAATCACTGTGTATCCCCGCGACATCGAGAAGTGTCCGCGCCCCTGGGCACAGGAGCGGTACCGACAGATCGTCCGATGGAGGTCGCCCGAAACCGGGGGACATTTCCCGTCGCTGGAGGTTCCCGGGTATTTCGTCAAAGATCTGCAAGAGGGCCTCGCGGCAGTGCTGGCCGCCAATCGGTGAACGCGGCTGGGTGCCGGCACTCGATCATCCAGGCCCGCTCCGGAGAACGCTGGTTCGGTTTCTCTCCTAGACTGCGGTCATGACCTCCCGATTCGCCGGTGCCCCGACCTCGGTGAAGCCCTCCGGTGCCTGTTGAGCCGCGGATCCTCGTGATCGAGGACGCCGAGGCGATCCGGGTCTCGGTGGAGACGGCGCTGCGGGCAGCGGGGTTCGCGGTGCGCACGCTGGCGGACGGCGATCAGCTGGAAGTTGAACTGGGCCGGTTCCGGCCGGATCTGTTGGTGCTCGACGTGATGCTGCCGGGCCGCGACGGGTTCGCGTTGCTGCGGCTCGTCCGGCGGCTGTGCACGGCCGGGGTGGTGATGCTCACCGCGCGGGACGGTGTCGACGACCGGCTGCGCGGGCTCGGCGATGGGGCGGACGACTACGTGGTGAAGCCATTCGTGCTGGCCGAACTGATCGCGCGGATCACGGCGGTGCTGCGCCGCATCGGACGTGCCCAGCCGGCCGTCGAGGTCGGCGATCTGGTGGTGGACCTTGATTCCGGCCTGGCGCTGTACAACGGGGTCAGGGTCGAGTTGACGGTCACCGAGTGGAAACTGCTGAGCTATCTCGCCACGCGGCGCGACCGTGTCGTGAGCAAAACGCAGATTCTGACCGCCGTGTGGGGCTACGACGAGTACAGCGCGAACCTCGTCGAGGTCAACGTCAGCACCCTGCGCCGCAAACTCGAGGCGCACGGGCCGCGGCTGCTGCACACGGTGCGCGGGCAGGGCTACATCCTGCGCGGTGACCGGTCTTGAGCGGCTTACGCACCACGTCCCTGTACCGCCGGGTCACCGTCACAGCGCTCGTCGTGCTGGTGGCGGTGCTGGTGGTCGTCGGGATCGTGGTCGACGCCGTGTTCCGGGCGCAGGCCGAACAGGACGTCAACCGGGTGCTGGCCGGCCGGGTGCAGCTGGCTCAGCAACTGGCCAGGCAGAACGTGAGCCCGCCGAACCTGCTGCGCCGGGTCGAAACGAACGGGGTGCACGGCTGGATCGCCTTGCCGGACGGCACCTTCGTCGGCGAGCCGGACCAGATACCCGACACCCGGCTGAAGCAGGTGAAGGCGACGCTCACCGGACCGGCACGGATCAACGGCGCGAAGCTGACACTGATCGCCGACGGCTCGGTCGTGGCCGGGGCCGAGCAGAGGCTGCGGAATCTGCTGCTGTTCACCGGGCTCGCCGCGGTGGTGGCCACGGCGCTCGCACTGCTCGCCGGGGTCCGGTTAGCACTGTCCCCGCTGGACGCGATGACCCGGCTCGCCCGTTCGATCGTCTCCGGTGGCCGGGGCGGCCGGCTCGCACCAGCCCGGACGAACACCGAACTCGGCCGCACAGCGGCGGCCTTCGACGCGGCGCTCGACGCGCTCGAAGGAGCGGAGCAGGCGGCCCGGTCCTCCGAGGAGCGGACCCGTCGGTTCGTCGCCGACGCCGCGCACGAACTTCGCACGCCGATCACCGGTGTCCAGGCCGCCGCGGAGGCTTTGCTGCAACAGCAATCCAACACGGACA
This sequence comes from Amycolatopsis taiwanensis DSM 45107, assembly GCF_000519205.1. Lineage (GTDB taxonomy): Bacteria > Actinomycetota > Actinomycetes > Mycobacteriales > Pseudonocardiaceae > Amycolatopsis_E > Amycolatopsis_E taiwanensis. Next base: position 50,295 of record NZ_KI912600.1, read on the forward strand.
CTGTGGACACTGTCGAACAGCTTCAGTTGCTGCTGGCTCGGGAGGCGCGCCGCGCCGGGAAACTCGTCAGTGACCTGTTGGAGCTGGCCCGGATCGACGCGGGCGCGGAGATCGCGCGCGAGCCGGTGCCGCTGCTCGCGCTGGCCCGCTCGCAGGCTGATCGTGTCGCACTGCTGGCCCCGGCGGTCACCGTCGAGGTGACCGGAGTGGACGCGACAGTGCTCGGCGACGCGGACCGGCTCACTCAGGTTCTGTCCAATTTGGTCGACAACGCGCTGCAGGCAATGGGCGGCGACGGGACGCTCACGGTGTCCGTCGCGCCGGACGGATTCACGGTGTCCGACACCGGGCCCGGCGTTGCGGAGAAGGATCGGGAACGCATCTTCGACCGGCTCGTACGGCTCGATGACGCCCGTGACCGGCGGGCCGGCGGATCGGGCCTGGGGCTGGCCATCTCGCGCGGTTTCGTGCGGGCGCACGGAGGTGAGCTCCGGTGCGTCGAAGCGCCTGGAGGTGGTGCCGCGTTCGTGCTGTCCGGCCTGACCCCGGTTCAGACGAGTAAACCGCCCAAGCGGCCGGCGTAGCCGGGTAGCACGCGTCCCGCATCGGTGCCGAGAACCTGTTCCAATAGCGTCGCATACACATCGCGGAAGTCGGTGGTCTCCTTGAGATCGCCGTCGTCCAGGTCTGTCAGGCTCGGCTCTGCGCCGTGGAAGCCGCCGTGTACCCCGTTGCCGAGGACGAAAACGGGACCGGCGGTGCCGTGGTCGGTACCTTCGCTGGCATTGGCCGCGACCCGGCGACCGAACTCGGAGTAGACGAGCACCACCGCCTGTTTGCCGCGGTCGGTGCGGCCGAGCCGCTGCACGAACGGCGTCAGTGCCCCGTCGAGTTCGGTCAGCAGCCGCTGCTGGGTGCCGCGTTCGTCCGCGTGGGTGTCGAATCCGCCCAGTGACACCGAGTACGCCCGCGTCGGTACCCCGGCCTCGATGAGCCCGGCCACGACGTCGAGCTGTGCGGACAAGGCGCCTTGCCGTTGTCCGCCCTTGGCAGCCCGGTCGGCCGGGTGTGCGGCGGTGCCGAGGGCCTGCTCCGCGTGGTACAGATCGCTGACCGAGCGCGCCGCCTTCGCCTGCCAGTACCCTTCGCCGGGCTGGGCGGCGCCCAGGCTCTGGAATGCCTTGCCCAACGCACCTTTCGGCAGGGTCAGGCCACCGACCGGCATCGAGGCGGCTGCGGTCTGCGCACCGGCCAGCATGGGCGGCAGGACCGGCTCCACCGACAACGCGCGCAACGGGTCGTCGCCGGATATGTCGAGCCATCGGCCGAGCCAGCCGGTCGGCACGGGCGTGTCCGGGGAGGCCGTCTGCCAGATGGCCATCGACCGGAAGTGGCTGTGGTCGGGTTTCGGGTAACCCACCCCGCGCACGATCGCCAGTTCGTGGTTGTCCCACAAGCCTTTCAAGCCCTTCATGCCCGGGTTCAGGCCGAGCCCCTCACCGAGATCGAGGACCTCTTCGGGTTTGTAGGCCAGTTCCGGCCGGGCGTTCTGATAGGCGTGGTCGCCGGCGGGCACGACCGTGTTGAGGCCGTCGTTGCCGCCGTACAGCGTCACCACGACCAGTACACCGGAATGCGGGTCGAGCGGTGCCTGCTGGGCCGCCGACATCAGATGCGCCCAGTCGACCTGGGTGGCCCCGGCGGCGAGCGCACCGGCGGCCGTCACTCCGCTGGCGATAAGGAACCGCCGACGTGTCAGCTTGTTCATGGTTTTCCTATCCACTCACCACGTATTCGGGCGCGCACGCCGCCACCGCAGCCAACTGCCGGGCATCGTTCGCGACTCCGTCGAGGCCGGCGCGGGTCCGATCTGACCAGGCGTCGACGCCGAGAATCTCGCCGACAGCCGCCGGCCTGTTCATCGCCGTCGACACCGCGCGCAGGTCGGCGTGTCCGGCGACGAGCTGCGCGAGATGCAGCCGGGCCAGCCCTGCCGACGTCGTCAGCCAGGCACTGCCCGATGCCCAGCCACCCACGCTCGGCGGCTCGAACGGCACCTGGCCCATCCCCCGCAGCCCCGCCAACAGCTGGGTCCCGGCCTTGTCATCCAGCGCCCCGGGCCGGACCCCGAGCGCGCGCATCAACCCCACGAGCCATTCCACCGGCTGTTTGACCAGCGAGCTCGCCGGGTCGTGGAACGCGGCTTCGCCGGCGATCGCGGACAGCAGTGACCGGATGTCCCGGTTGGGGCCATATGCCGCGACCAGCCTGGTGAGCACGTCATCCGGCGGCGCCGTCGCCGAGACGAGCCGGAACCAGACCCTGCCGACCACGAAGGGCGCCGACTCCGGCCGGCCCAGCACAAGGTCGACGAACGAGGCGGCATCGAAGTCCGCGGTCTGGCCGAGGATGTGCTTGGCCGTGTCGTCGTGCCAGCGACTGACCAGCCGGGCGGTCGGGGTGTCACGGGTGGCCGTCCACCCGGTCAGGGCGCGCGCGGCCTCCCTGACGTCGGTCTCGCTGTAGTGGCCGACACCGAGTGTGAACAGCTCCATGAACTCGCGTGCGAGGTTCTCGTTCGGCTTTCCGGCCTTGTTGCTGTTGCCGTCCAGCCACAGCAGCATTGCCGGGTCGACGATCATGGCGTGCGCGAGCCGGGTGAAGCTGCCCATGCCGAAAGTCCGCAGGGTCTCGTTCTGGGTGAGCATCAGCTGCGGGCTGCGGACCTTCTGCTCGCTGGTCGCGAAGTGTCCGTGCCAGAACCAGGTGAGCCGCTCGGTGGACGGGGCGTTGGTGGCCACCATCCGGTCCAGCCACCACAGGGCCGCCTGCGTCGCCTGTCTCTGAAGTTGTTGCGCCGCCTGCTTTTTCGACGCTGTGTCCGGTTTGCTCGGTTGCCGCGGCGGTGGGCCCAGCTGGGGGACCGGGGTCGCCTGGGCCCCCGGGTCGGGACCCGGCGTCAGCAGCCAGGCCAAGGACTCGGCGAAACCGGCGTCCAGATCACCGCGCCGGGGCCCGAACCCGAACCGGTCGTGCAGCCGGCGCAGCGCCGCGCGCTCGGAAATGACCACCACGCTTCCGATCATCGAGCAGGCGCCACGCGGCAGACTACCGGCCGGGCCTTTCCTTAAGCGGATCCACAGCCGCCGTGCTCCCCCACGATGTCGCGTCGCCGCGGCGGTCAGTCGGCCTGCAGGACGAAGAACAGGAAGCTCGGGGCGGTCGCGAGCAGGTGGAAGTCGTCGGGGAACAACTCGCGGGCGGCCGGCACTGGCTGGGGTTCGCTGATGACGGAGATCCGGAAGCCGGCTGCGGTGAAGGCGTCGGTCATCGCGTGCAGCGGCCGGTTCCAGAAGCTCATCCGGATGGTTCGGTCGCCCAGAGGCCACTCGCCGATCGAGTTGTAGGTCGCGAAGTAGTCTGGCCTGCGCCCGGCCAGGCGCTCGATGACGTAGTCGGCCGTGGGATGGTTGACCGAGGCGATGAGCCTGCCGCCGGTCCGCAGCACGCGCCGCATCTCGGTGAGCGTCGGCCCCCAGTCCCGCAGGTAGTGCAGCACCAGGGACGCGATGACGTCGTCGAACGAGTCGTCGGGGAAGGGCAGCGGGTCGGCCAGGTCGGCGACCCGCAGGTCCGCGTCGGGACCGAGCCGCCGCCGGGCCACTTCCAGCATCCCGGCGCTCGCGTCGATGCCGGTCACAGTGGCGCCCCGATCGCGCAGCGCCGCGAACAGGGGGCCCGAACCGCAACCGGCGTCGAGAATTTGGCGTCCAGTCACGTCTCCGGCGAGGGCCAGGGTCGCGGGCCGTTCGTAGTAGGCGTTGTTGAGGCTGGTCTCGTTCTCGGCCGAATATGCCTCGGCGAGGCTGTCATAGTCGTTCACCGGGGCCGGATCAGCGGGCAGCGCACGGCTTTCTGGCATCGGAGTCATGTGATCAATGCTGGCACACCCAGCCGCCGGCTCGATCGGCCCGGTTACGGCCGCCCCCACAACGAGGACGCCGAGCGGGCCGCGGCAACCACCGCGGTCCAGGGTGGGAGCTTGGTGTGCTGTTGTGGCCATTCCAGCCAGCGCGCGCCGTTGTCGGTGTTGTCCAGCGCGGGCAGCACGATCGTCTCGCCACGCCGTTTCCAGCTGACCTGAATGCGCACGAGGTCCTCCCACACCGGCAGTCGCATCGTGGTGCGAGGCCCGGTAAGGAAGATCCAGTCGGCCGAGTCGCCGGGAACCGTGATGATCGGTGCACGTAACATATGCCGCGCAAGGAAGTTGTTGACTTCGCCCGCGAACCCTGCGCGCATGTAGAGCGCGTCGACGACCTCGCCAAGAAGGAGCCGCACCTCTCCGGTGGTGGGGTCGATCTTGGTTGGCCATTGGCAGACATCGTTGTAGTACTGGACAAGTTGGTCGCGTCGCTGTTCGGTCAGCTCGTGTTCGTGCTCGGTGACTGTCATCGGTCGACTCTCGCTCGGAGGGGTGTACAGGTATCGCGAAAAACAAGGAATCGCGAACCGTCGGGAGAGCATCATCTACTCCGATAATCAGCGATTCACTATTCGATTTCGTCGAGTTGTTGTGATGCACTCAGGCTTACCGCACGGTCCGAGATCGGTGCTTGCCGACCAATCGATACAGCCGGCCACGCCACACCAGTGGAAGATTCCCGATCCGCTGATGGTCGCCGTTGCGAACACCGGATCAGTTAACCGACCGGCGCCGCAGGACGACCACGGCACGCTGCTTGATCACCGACACGGCCAGTCATGATCACATACGACCCTCTCCCCGGCTCATGAACCTCGGTACACCGCTCCCTGGTAGGATCGTTGAACAATACCTCGTTCTGCGATTCGAGGTCAACATGTCGGATCATCGAGGGCGGATACGGCACGGGAACATCCCAACGACCTCCCCGTGTTCGTCAGCCGGCCTTCGTTCGACCGACAGTGCGGTGAACCTGTCGGTCGGCTTTTTGCCTACGGGGTCAGTGGCCGGTCCATTGAGGAGGGCGTTTCTCGGCGAAGGCGCGAGGGCCTTCCGCCGCGTCATCGGAGGTCAGCATCGCCCGATAGCGGGGCAGGTTGCCGTGTCGCAGTCGGCGGTAGCCCTCCTCGATTCCGCAAGCGGCGGTGGCTCGCAGGATCTCCTTGATCGCGGCCACCGCCAGCGGCGCTCCGGCGCATACCGCGCGCGCCACCTCCATCGCCGTTTCCAGAAGCTCGGATCCTTCGACGACGCGGTTGACCAGGCCCCAACGCTCGGCCTCGCCTGCGGGCATGCGCCTTCCGGTCAGGAGCATCTCCGTGGCCACGGCCCGCGGCAGGCGCTGCGGCAGGCGCAGCACGCCCCCGGAGTCGGCCACCATGCCAAGGGTCACCTCGGTCAGGGCGAACTCGGCGTGGTCGGCGGCGACGATCAGGTCGGCGGCCAAGGCGAGTTCGAAGCCACCCCCCAGCGCGAGGCCGTTGACCGCCGCGATCACGGGCTTGTCGAGGTCGAAGAACTCGGTGAGACCGGCGAAACCTCCCGGGCCGTGATCGGCGTCGATCGCCTCGCCTTCCGCTGCGGCTTTGAGGTCCCAACCCGCCGAGAAGAAGCGCTGCCCAGCGCCGGTCAGCACGGCGACGCGCAGCGAGTCATCGCGCTGCAGTCTGTCGAAGGCCATATGCAGCGCACGGCTGGTAGCCACGTCTATCGCGTTCGCTTTCGGGCGGTCCAAGGTCACCACCAGGACGCCGGCGTCGGCCTCCAGGCGTACCGGGTCAGCCATCGGTTTCTCCTCAATCCTCACTCGCGAGCCTGATCAACACGTCGGCGGCCACAACACCGCTTCCTTCCGGCAAAACGAGCAACGGGTTGACGTCGAGTTCTCGCAGTGTGCTCGCGTACCGACGCGCGTAGCCCGCGACCGCCTCCACCGTGTCGATGATCGCGTCGACATCGCCCGGCGCCCTCCCCCGGAAACCTTCGAGCAACGGCCAGATCCGCAGGCTCCGCAGCGCGGCCCCGATCTCCTCCCGCCGCACGGGCGGCAGCAGCGTCGTCACGTCGTTGAGCAGCTCGACCATGGTGCCGCCCGCCCCGATCGTGAGCGCCAGACCGAACTGAGTATCGCGGTGCACGCCGATGATGAGTTCCGCCACCGCGTCCTGGACCATGCGCTCCACGAGGAACTTCTCCGACAGCCCGGCCATGCCTGCCACGGCGTCACGCACCTGCGATTCATCGGCCAGGCCGAGCCACACTCCGCCGACCTCGCTCTTGTGCGCGATGGTGCCCGAAACCGCTTTCACCACCACCGGGAATCCAATGTTCCTGGCCACGTCGACCGTGGTCGCGGCGGAAGCGAGGGCGCCGGGCGGAACCGGCACACCCCACTCGGCGAGGGCTCGCTTGCCGTCCCATTCGTTCAGCTGCACCGTTCCGGCCGGGGTTCCGGTGACCGCGTCGAGTGGCAGCGCGGCATCGGCCGCCTTCTGGGCCAGACCGATCCGGCGCGCGGCCGCGACCGCGCCCAGGCATTCGGCGATGCCCTGCATCGGGGCAATGCCTTCGGCCAGCAGCCTGGTCCGGACCAGCTCCGGTAGCCCCTCCGGCAGTGAGCTGACGACACACGTACGTGCGCCCGTATCCCGGTGGGCCGAAAGGACGGCATCCACCGTGGTGTGCCAGGCCTGGGTGGAGCATCGGTCCTCACGGGGAACATCGAGCACCAGCAGGTGGGTGTCGAACTCGGCGCCGAGGAACTCCCGGAAGCAGTCCCGCTGTGCGTCGAGATCGCCCCAGATGTAGGTGTGGTAGTCCAGCGGGTTGGCGACGGACACCCGCTCACCCAGCAGGGTCCGCAAGCGGCCGGCCGTGTCCTCCGGCAGCGGCGGCAGCTCGATGCCGTACTCGTGGGCAAGGTCGGCCACGAGCGCCGCCTCGCCTCCCGAACAGCTCGCGGACGCGATCCGCGCGTCCGGCAGCGCACCGTGGACGTGGAGGAACTTCAACGTCTCCAGGAAGGCGCCGACCTGGTCCACCCGGGCGATACCCGTGCGGCGGAAGAAGGCGTCGCACAGCACGTCGGCGCCGGCGAGCGAGCTCGTGTGGCTCAGGTTGGCCTTGGCGCCCAGTTCCGATCTCCCCGTCTTCAGCACGACGATCGGAACCCGCTGCCGGAGCGCGCGCAGGGCGACGTGGCTGAGCCCGACCGGATCGTCGATGCCTTCCAGATGCAGGCCGATCGCGGTGATCCGGGAGTCGTCCAGCATCGCCGAGACGAGTTCCGCGACCCCGGTGACGGCGGCATTGCCGACGGTGACCATGCGCGCCAACGGCAATGATCTTCGCTGCATCGTCATGTTCTGGCCGAGGTTGCCGCTTTGGGTGATGACGGCGACGCCGCGATCCACTCGCTGGCCGCCGTGCTGGTCCGCCCACAGCGCGACGCCGTCGAGATAGTCGAGCACACCGATGCAGTTCGGCCCGATCACCGCCATGCTGCCCGCGGCATCGACGAACTCACGCTGCCAGGCCGCGCCGGTCGGCCCGTCCTCGGCGAAGCCCGACGCATGGCACACGGCGCCACCCGCGCCGCGGTCAGCGAGCTCCGCAAGCACCTTCACGGTCGCCTCCCTCGGTACCGCGAGGAACGCGGCGTCGGGCACCTCCGGCAGGGCGGCGGTGTTCGGATAGCAGGTCAGCCCTTCGATGCTCTGCCGCCGCGGATGCACCGCCCAGATCCGGCCGCCGAAGCCGGCCTGGCGGCACTGCCTGATCACCTCGGCGGCGGCGTCGCCGCCGAACACCGCGATATGGCGTGGGTTCAGCAGTCTGCGGAGGTTGTCCGTGGTCACCATCCGTGGTCACGACCCCAACGGCCGCAGCAGGGAACGGGTGATGATGTGTCGCTGGATCTCGCTCGTGCCGTCCCAGATCCGTTCCACGCGGGCGTCGCGCCAAAAACGCTCGATGGGCAACTCCGCCATCAGCCCCATGCCGCCGAAGATCTGCACCGCCCGGTCGGTGATCCGGCCGAGTGCTTCTGAGGCGTACAGCTTCGCCATCGCCGCGTCGCGGTCGGTCATGGTGCCGTGATCGAGCTTCCACGCCGCCCGCAGCGTGAGCAGTTCCGCGGCTTCCAGTTCGGTGACCATGTCGGCCAGTGGGAAGCCGACGCCTTGGAACCTGCCGATCGGCTGACCGAACTGGGTGCGCTCGGCAGCCCACCGGGTAGTGAGTTCCAGCACGCGCCGCGCGCGGCCGACACTGGTGGCCGCGACGCTCAGCCTGCTGGCGCCGAGCCACTCGCTCATCAACTCGAAGCCCCGGCCCTCCTCGCCGAGCCGCTGCGAGGCCGGGACGCGGCAATCCACAAAGGATAGTTCGCATTGGTGGTATCCGCGGTGTGAGACGCAGGCGGAGCCGCGACTCACCGTGAGCCCCGGGGTGTCCAGGTCCACCAAGAAGGCGGTGATCCGTTTCCTCGGCCCGCGGGAGGGCGTCGCCTCCTGCTCCTCGACCCCCGTGACCGCGAACAGGATCACGAAATCCGCGGTGTCGGCGTGGCTGATGAAATGCTTCGTCCCATTGATGACATAGCCGTCGCCGTCGAAGTCCGCGCGCGTGGTCATCATGCGGACGTCGGAGCCCGCACCGGGCTCGGTCATGGCCAGGCAGTCGTGCCGTTCCCCGCGCACCGCCGGCAGCAGGTAACGCTCACGCTGCTCGCCCTTGCAGGACTGGAGAATGTTGCTGGGGCGGGCAACCAGCATCTGCAGCGCATAGCTGGTCCGCCCCAGCTCTCGCTCGACGAGCGTCATGCTGGTCGCGTCCAGCCCGCCGCCGCCCAGTTCCTCGGGCATGTTCGCGGCATAAAGCCCGGCGTCGAGCGCCTTGCGCCGGATCCGGCCGGCCAGCTCCGCCGGAACCTCGTCCCGGCGCTCGACCTCGTCCTCGTGGGGCTCCAGTTCGGTGGCCACGAAAGCGCGCACGGTGTCCACGATCATGCGCTGTTCGTCGGTGAGGTTGAAATCCACGGTCGCTCCTCGAATTCTGCTGGGGTCAGCGGCGCCGAATGCCCATCGGGCGGCCGATCACCTCGGGCCGGGGAAGAATGCCGTGTGCCCGCTGAATCGCCGAGAGACGGCGCCGCAGGTACGGCGGCATCTCGCAGGACTCCCCCTGCTCCATATCGACATGGACCAGCATCTGCTCGGCCATGCCAGCAACGTGCCGCTCGTCTCGTGATACATCTCGTGAAAGATGTGCACCCGTTTCGCGTCGTGGTCGAGCACCCGGATGCTCAGTCGTATCGGCTCGCCCTCGGTGATTTCCCGCAGATTGTGCATATGGGTCTCCACCGTGTACAGCGAATGCCCATCCGCTCGGTACTGCTCGCCGATGCCGAGGTAGCGGAAGAACGCGTCCGAATTGTCGCCGAAGACCAGCAGGTAGCACGACTCGCTCAGGTGGCCGTTGTAGTCCACCCAGGCCGGGCTGATCGTGGTGCGATGCAACACCAAGGGTGCGGGGATTTCCGCCGTGTCATCCCATTCTCCGTGCCCGGTGCCCTCATAGGGCGTCACCACGCGCCCTTCGCCGCCGTCCATAGCCGCTCCTGTTCTCACTGAGTTCGTGATTTCCGCAGACGGCGCAACGGCTCAGGTGATGGCCCGACCCGCGTAGTTGGGAGGTGCCTCGCTGAGCTCGGCCAGGCGCCGCGCGACGTCGCGCGGAAACTGGACACTCCTGCCCTGCCGGCCATCGACGTGCAGAGCAAGGATTTCCTCGGTTGCCACCAGAACGCCGTCGACGACCATCTCGTGGCACAGCCGCAGCCTTTTCGGGCCGCTGCCGACGATCCTGCTGATCACCACCAGTTCCGCGGAAGCGCCGACTTCCCTCAGGTAACGGACATGCGCCTCGACGGTGTACAGCGAACAGCCGGTACCGGCCCGGTATCGCTCGTCAAGACCGACCTGATCCATCACCGCGTCGGTGGCGTAGCCGAACACCAGTACGTAGTAGGCCTCGCTGAGGTGACCGTTGTAGTCGATCCACTCCGGCCGGACCCGCCGCTGGAGCGGTTCCAGCGCACTCATCGGCCGTTGCGGACGCCGTCGAGCGCGCGCAACACGGCGATCAACGCACGATCCCGCTCGGCGACCAACTCGGCGATGCTGCGGCCTTCGGCGGCCTCCTCGCAGCCACGCACCATGCGCTCGCGCAGGTCGTCGGTGAGTTCCGGTGCCTCCAGGCGGGTCCACGGCGATTTCAGCGAGGGGCCGAAATGGTCGAGCATGTGCGCCATGCCGCCCTCTCCCCCGGCGAGGTGGAAGGTCAGGCAGGGCCCCAGCATCGGCCACCGCAGTCCAGGGCCCTCGGTGATGGACGCGTCGATCTGCGCGGGGGTGGCCTCCCCGTTGGCGACCATGTGCAGTGCCTCCCGCCAGATCGCCTCCTGCAGCCGGTTGGCGATGAATCCGGGCACCTCGCGGTCCATGACGATGACCGACTTGCCGGCCACCTTGAAGAACTCCGCGGCCCAGCGCACGGCCGAGGGATCGGTCCGCTCCCCGCCGACGACCTCCACCAGCGGAATGAGGTACGGCGGGTTGAACGGGTGGCCGACGACCAGCCGATGCGGCGTCGCACATCGCTCTTGCATCTCGGTCATCCCGTATCCCGACGTCGACGAGGACACGATGACTCCGGGCGGTGTCGCGGCGTCGATGCGGGCCAACAGGTCTTGTTTGAGTTCCAGGTCCTCCGGTGCGCTTTCCTGGACGAACTCGGCCTCCGCGACGGCAGCGTCCAGAGTGGACGCGATGGTGAGGTTGTCCCGCGAGGCACCGGCGGCCAGTCCCAGCTCGGTCAGCGCGGGCCAGGCCGCGTCGACCAGTCGCCGCAGCTTCGCCTCGGCGTCCGGCGCGGGGTCCCAGGCCGTGACCGGGTAGCCACGGGCCAGGAAATGCGCGACCCAGCCGCCGCCGATGACCCCGGCACCGACGCAAGCCACCCGCCGCACGGCGGCCGGGGGCACGACCTGCTCGTTCAACTCGCCACCTTTCACAGAAGCGGACACGGTGATCACGACCTCGGGCGCAGGCCGAGCGTGGTCCGCGCCTGATCCGGCGTCGCGACCGTGCCGCCCATCGCCTCGATGATGGTGACGGCACGTTCGACCAGTTGAGCGTTGGTCGCCTTGACGCCCTTCGACAGATACAGGTTGTCTTCAAGCCCGACGCGCACCTGTCCGCCGAGCAGCATCGACTGTGCGACCCACGGCAACTGGTCGCGGCCGATGGCGAAACTCGCCCAGTTCGCGCCCTCCGGAAGCATGTTCACCATCGCCTGCAGCACCCCGGGGTCCGCCGGCGCGCCATACGGAATACCCATGCACAGCTGGAAAAGCGGCGGCGGGTCGATCAGTCCTTCCGCGATCAGCTTCGTGGCGAACCACAGCTGGCCGGTGTCGAAGATCTCCAGCTCCGGCTTGACGCCGAGCTCCTGGATGCGTTTGGCGCCGGCCCGGAGCATGTCCGGGGTGGAGACATAGAGCTGACTGCCCTCCCCGAAGTTCAACGAGCCACAGTCCATCGTGCAGATGTCCGGCAGCAGTTCTTCCACGTGTGGCAGCCGGTCGAGGCCGTTGACCAGATCGGTCCCGTCGACCGGCTTGAGCGGGTCCTCCTGATCGATCACCAGGTCGCCGCCCATCCCGGCGGTGAGGTTGATGATCACGTCCACATCGGACTCGCGGATGCGTCGTACGACCTCCCGATACAGCGCGACATCGCGGGTACCCTGCCCCGTCTCGATGTTGCGCACGTGGATATGCACGACCGCGGCACCCGCGTTCGCGGCCTCCACCGCCGACGTCGCGATCTGTTCCGGTGTCACCGGAACGAACTCGCTCTTGCCGACCGTGTCCCCGGCACCGGTCAGCGCCGCGGTGATGATCACTTCCCTGTTCATCTCATCGCCCCTTTCGGGTTGGCGGACAGCGTGCGCAAGCCGCACTGCCGCGCGTCGGGTCAACGGGCCGTGAAAGGACTGGTTCAGTTCCGGAAGATCTCGCGTTGCACGAAGTTGTACAAGGTTCGCCGCATCCGCTCGACGGTCCGGCCTGGCCGGCCGGTGAGCACCTGGATACCCAGGCCGTCGATCAGTGCGGTCAGCGCCATCGTCAGTTCTTCGGGATCGGTGTCGATGAAGACGCCCTGTTGCTGGCCTTCGACGATCGTGCGCTCGATCGTGTCGTGCCAGCGCGTGTAGGAGTCGGCATGGAGCACTCGCAGTTCCGAGCGGAGCGCGGTTTCGTTCCATACCTGCAGCCAGATCGACCACTCCAGTCGCAGGGCGCCCGGCGTCGGCAGTTGGAGCTCGACCAGGCGGAGCAGTCGTTCCCGCGCGTCCTCGATGCTGTGCAGCTCCGCGACCTGGCGGTCGAAGGCCTGCTGGACCGAGGAGCGCAGCGCTTCGGTCAACAGGTCATCGCGGCCGGGAAAGTAGTAGTGGATCGTGCCGGTGCTGGTACCGCACGCCTCGGCGACGTCCGACACGCGCACCGCGTGATAGCCCCGCTGAGCGATCAGGCGCCAGGCCGCGTCGAGGATCTGCCGGTACCGGCCGGAATCTCCGCCGCGGATGGGTCGTCGAGCGGTGCGTTGCGGGACCGCGGAAACGGTGTCCGCCTCGTCACTGCCGTTGATCAACCAGTTGACCGTGACGTTGCCGATCTTGGCGATTCTGGTTAGTTCGGTGGCGGTGAACCGCCGGATGCCGGTCAGCGACTTGGACAGCTTGGTGGGGTCCAAGCCGATTTCCTCGGCGAAGGCACGCTGGCTGTCCGGGTACTCCCGAAGCACCGCCCGCACCCGCTGGCGCATCGCGTCCCCTGTTTCCGGCACACCTCCGACGTTAACAGCGCATTGCGATAGTCGCAATGCGCGCCATGAGTCGATCCAGCATTTCCACGGCTTCCGACGCTGGATCGCTTACACGAGAAGGAAATCCAACACCTTTGCCGCCTTGACAGCCGGCATGTCGCGCGAACTGACACTGGAGTCAAGACCGGGGTCCTGCTGAAACAGCACGGCGTTAGTGGAGTGCGAAGCGCGGCACATCAGCCAGGAGCGAGACCGTGTACTCGTGCTCGGGGTGCTCGAAGAGCTCCTCGACGGGCCTGCTCTCGACGATCCGGCCACCCTGCAACACCGCCACGGACTGGGCGATGTTGCGCACCAGCGCGATGTTGTGCGTGACGAAGATCAGGGCCAGGCCCATCGTCTGCTGCAGCTCCTGCAACAGCGCCACGATCGCCGACTGCACCGACACGTCCAGGGCGGAGGTGATCTCGTCACAGATCAGCACGTCCGGCCGGGACACCAGAGCGCGCGCGATCGCCACTCGCTGACGTTCCCCTCCGCTGAGCTGGTCTGGATAGCGCTGCGCGATGTCCGGGCGCAGAGCGGCCAGTTCGAGCGCCTCGATGACCTGCTCGTCGACGCTCGTGTTCCGCTTGTTCGTACCCAGCACCGACAACGGCTGCGCGACCAGGTCGCGCACTCGCCTACGGGGGTTGAGCGACTCGTAAGGGTTCTGGAAGACGTATTGCACTCGCCGCCGCTGTTCGGCCGTGCGCCGGGAAGCCTTGCGAGGCAGCTCAGTGCCCTCCAGCCGGACCACACCGTCGTACCGGGGATGCAGGCCTGCCAGGCACCGGGACAGCGTCGTCTTGCCGCTGCCCGACTCCCCCAGCAACGCCAGGCACGAACCGGTGGGCACCGAGAGCGAAACGTCTTCGAGCACAGGCGTCTTCGTGTACCAGGCGCGCAGTCCCTCGACCGCCAGGACGGTGTCGCGCCCTTCGACAGCGACCGTCGCCCTCGCCTGTGGGCGCAGGGCTTCCGTCCGCGGATGCAAGCACCGGACCCGGTGCCCGAGATCGACCTCGGACAGTTCCGGGACTTCCGCGTGGCAGCCGTCCCGCACCGCGGGACAGCGGGGAGCGAACGCGCACCCGGCAGGGCGGTCCAGCGGCGAGGGCGCGTGCCCCTCGATCGCCCGCATACCTCGCAACCCATCCACATCGGGGACCGCGAGCACGAGCCCCGCGGTGTAGTGGTGCCGAGGCCGGCGCAGCACCCGCTCCGCAGTGCCGGATTCGACCACACGCCCGGCGTACATCACGGCGATCCGGTCGGCCAGCTCCGCCACGACCGCCATATCGTGCGTGACGTAGATCCCGGCTGTTCCGTTGTGGGCACACATGTGCCTGATGGTGCGCAGCACCTGTTTCTGGGTGGTGACGTCCAGTCCGGTGGTCGGTTCGTCGAGCACGATGACGTCGGGACCGCCCAGGAAGGCCATCGCGATGGCCACCCGCTGCTGCTGGCCGCCGGACAGTTGATGCGGATAGCGCCTCAGGAACTCGTCGTCGGCGGGCAACGCCACCTCGTCGAGCAGGTGGCGAATCCGGTCTTTGCGCTCTCCGCCGGAGATGTCGTACACACACTCGGCGAGTTGGCTCTCCAGCCTCAGCGCCGGGTTGAGCGCCGAGCCCGGCGACTGCGGGATGTAGGCGACCTTCCTGCCCCGCATCATGGCCGCTTCCTTCTCCGGCAGCTCGAACAGGTCTGTGCCACCGAGCAGGATCCGGCCGCCGGCGATGCGCGTACCGCGCTTGCAGTACCGCAGCATCGCCAGGCCCAGCGTCGTCTTTCCCGAACCGGACTCCCCGATCAGGCCGAGAATCTGCCCCCGTTGAAGTTCGAGACCGATCCCCGTGACGATCGGAACCTCCGACGGCGTTCCCCTGACCTCGAGGTCGGAAGCTCGCAGGACGACGGTGGCCGACTCGCGGTCAGTCCCAGCCGTCATGACACAGCTCCCGTCTCGATTCCGCGATCGACACCGGCCACCGAGCGGGCCAGGCCGTCGGCGACCAGGTTGGTTCCGATCGTCAGCAACGCCACCGCGAGCATCGGCAGCACGACCGCCCACGGCTGAACCGTGAGCGCGATCCGGTTCTCGTTGATCATCAGGCCCCAGTCCGCCGCGGGTGGCTGCAGCCCGAGCCCGAGGAAGCTCAGCGCGGCGACCAGTCCCACCGAGTAGCTCAGCCGAAGCCCGAACTCCACCAGCACGGTTCCGGCAACGTTGGGGACGATCTCGGTCGCCATGATCCGCCAGCCGGGAACGCCGATGGCCTGTGCCGACTTGACGAAGTCGCGTTCCGCGACCGCCAGCGTGGCGGCGCGCACGACCCGCGCCACTCTCGGCACGTGGCTTCCGCCGACCACCAACACGAGAAGCCAGAGTTGTGGGCCCACGACGCTGACGAACAACAACGCCAGCACGACCTGTGGGAAGGCAAGGGCGACGTCCGAGAGCCGCATCAGTATCTCGTCCAGTGCGCCACGCCGGTACCCGGCGATCACGCCCACCGCCGTCCCGCCCCCGACACCGAGGACCGCCGCCAGCACCGCGAGCACGAGCACCGTCTGGCCGCCGTGCAGGAAGCGGGTGAGGACGTCACGCCCGAGGTTGTCGGTGCCGAACATCGCCTGCCCGGTCGGCCCGGAGTAGGGAGTCCCGACGAAGGCGTCGGACGCGTGCGGCGCCAGCAGCGGTCCCAGCGTCGCGACCGCCAGGACGAGCACCGTCAGGGACAGCCCGATACGCGTTCTGGTCAACCGCAACGCGGCGCGGACGGCCCCCGCCGCGCGGGGACGTCGCTCCCCGGTGGTCTCCGAGGTCCTGTTCGACGTCGTCGTCATAGCGCAGCCGTCCTCACCTTCGGGTTGACGGCCAGGCTCACCATGTCCGCCAGCAGATTCACCACGACGTAGACCAGGGCGATGACCATGGTCACCGTCTGGACCACCGGAAGGTCGCGGTTGTTGACCGCGTCGACGAGCGTGAACCCGACGCCGGGGAACCGGAACAGGAACTCGACAACCACGACGCCGCCGGCCAGCCAGGCCAGTTGCAATGCGATCACCTGGGCGACCGGGCCGATCGCGTTCGGAAGGGCGTGCCGGCGCAGCACCGTCCGCCGGGGCAGACCCTTCAGCCATGCCTGCTGCACGTACTCGCTTTCCAGCACCTCCAGCATCGTCCCTCGCATGATCCGCACGATGTAGGGCGAGACCGCCAGCACGAGCGTCAGCGTCGGCAGGACCAGCTGCACCGGATCGCTCCAGACGGAGTCCGACCCGGTCATGACGTAGACGGCCGGCAGGAAGCTGAACAGGCCGGTCGAGAAGATCAGCACCAGCACGATGCCGACCACGAACTCGGGAACCGACGCCAGCACGAGCGTGATCACCGAGGTGATGTGGTCGAAGGCCCGGTCCCGGCGGAGGGCGCTGTAGGTTCCGACGAGCAACGACACCGGGATGCTGACGACCGCGGCGCAGACCATGAGCGCGAGCGAGTTGTTCAGCCGCGGTCCCAGCAGTTCCGAGACCGGCAGACCATTCGCGAACGACGTGCCGAGATCGAACCGCAGCAGGTTCCCCAGCCACGAGAAGTACTGCACGTACATCGGCTCGTCCAGGTGCAACTGGAGGCGCAGCGCCGCCAGCCGCTCCGGCGTGGCCTCGCGCCCGAGGATGGCCCGTGCGGGGTCTCCGGGAAGGGCCTGGGTGGCGAGAAAGACGACCACCGAGACGACCAGCAGGATGATGGCCCCGAGCAGGAGCCGCTTGATGAGCAGTCGGGTCACCGTGGCTCCTCCTTGCCGCCAGCCTGGTGCGCGCTCATGAGGCCAGCCAGGCGTGCCCGAAGCCGTAGGAGTTCAGCGGAGCACCACTGCGGTCCTCGCGCAGCCCCGCGACCCGCACGCCGTAGGCGTCGAGTTGGTTGGGAATGCCCCAGATGATGTTGCCGCCGCGCTCGTACTCGATCTGCTGCGCCTTCCAGATGAGGTCCTTACGAGCCGCCTGGTCGGTGGTCGACCGGGCCCTGGAAACGAGGTCGATGAACTCGGGATCTGCCCAGTGCGTCTCGTTGAAGGGCGCGTCGGGCAGACTGCTCTGCGACGCCTGCGGCAGGAAATTCCGGGTGAACCAGAAGTCCTGGGCAAAGTCCCAGCTGAGGTAGTTGTCTCCGTAGAACTCGCCGGTGTCCACCTTGCGGACGTTGACGCGGATACCCGCGGCCGAGGCCTGCTGCGCGAAGACCTGCGCGGCCTCGACGGTCCCGGCGGCGACCGGCGAAGTCACCAGCTCCACCTCCAAATTCTCCTTACCGGCTTCGCGCAACAACTGCCGCGCCTTGGCTACATCGCGCGTGCGCTGGGGCAGGGCGGAGTTGTACAGCGGATCCAGTGGCGAGTACAGGTCGTTGCCGAGCGTGCCGTGTCCGCCCAGCACCTGGTCGATCATCTGCTGGCGATCGACGACGAGACGGAACGCCTGGCGCACCCGCACGTCGTCGAACGGCGGCCGGTCCACCCGCATGGTGAACGGCAGCCAAGCCCCGGTACGCGACTCCAGCAGCCGGAGGTTCGGGTCGGCGTCGAGCACCCGGATCAGCCCGAGCGGAACCTGGTCGATCGCATCGACCTGCCCGCCCAGGAGCGCGTTGACGCGCGCGGTGTCGTCCGGGAAGTCACCGATGACGACCTCGTCGAGATACGGCTGACCGGAACGCCAGTAGTTGCGGTTCTTGGTGAACACGCTTTGCTGCCCCGGAATGAACGAGTCAAAGACGAAGGGTCCGGTGCCGACGGGGCGCTTCGGGTCGTATCCGGTGGGCACGATCCCGCTCGCGTAGTACGCCAACTGCTCCGGGAGCGCGACATCCGGAGTCGACAGTGTCAGTCGCACCGTGCGATCGTCCAGTGATCGCATCCCCTCGGGGTCCAATGCGGACAGACCACTCGCACCGGACTGAGGATCCGCGGGGTCGATGATGCGGCGCAAAGTGTAGATGACGTCTTCCGCGCTGAGCGTCTTGCCATTGTGGAACTCCACGCCTTCGCGTAGCCGTACGGTCCACGTCATGGCCTGCGAGTCGGACTCGATCGACTCGGCAAGCGCGGGCTCGAGGCGGTACTCCTCGTCGAAACGCATCAATGTCTCGTAGAGCTGGAACACGCGCGCTTCGTCGGGATGAGTCACCGGGGCATGCGCGTCGAGCGTGTCCTTGCTCGAACCGCCCACCACTCCGACACGCAACCGGCCGCCGTAGCGCGGAGGCCCGCTCGGCAGCGGCGCCTTGCGTACCGGGCCGCCGGCGCACCCGGCGAGACCCGCACCCGAGCCGAGCGCCACGGCACCCGCGGCGAGGTATCTCAAGAAATCTCGGCGGTTGGATCCCCATGTCGATCCGCTGCCGACCATCCAGCAAACCTCCCGTCGGGCACCTGGAACACCCCGTCTCGCAGCCTCAACTGACCATGACATCAATCAATGGGCATGAACCCTATGTCCATGAGTCACCTAGTTGTCAAGCTTGACAAGGAAAGCGGATCCGACCTGCAACAGACCATCGCAACGTCATTGCGAGTTTCGCAATATCCCAGTAGGATTGATCATCCTGGGCCGGGCCTCACCGTCACGCCTTCCGTATTCGCGTCCTTGAACCAGGCCTGGGTCCGGATTCCCAGCCACTGGACGAGCAAGTTGATCACTTACTTTCCGTGTGCGCGAACCCTGGCTGAAATCGGCTAGCCAGGTGTCGAGTGCGTGAGGCTTCGCGGTGACTGTGGTGCGTGAGAATCGAACCGATGCGGTGCGTGGTGTTCGGTGCGACGGGGTACATCGGCGGTCGGCTGGTGCCGGAACTGGTGCGGGCCGGACATCGGGTGCGTGCGGTCGTGCGGAATCCGGCGAANCTCGNCGAGGTGCCGTGGCGGGANCGGGTGGAGATCGTCACCGCNGACGTGCGCGACCNGGNNNNCGNNNNCGCNGNNC
>NZ_KI912600.1:91070-225750 GCF_000519205.1 Amycolatopsis taiwanensis DSM 45107
GNCGGGGACGTCCAGTGTTCGGTGCTCCAGTCCTGCACGTGCAGGGTTTCCGGCTCGGCCGCGTCCGGACCGAACAGCTGGGTCAGCTGATGGTTTCCGCGCGTGCATGACCAGTTTGCCCAGCGAGCAGGGGAAGCGCAGCGCCGTCGAATCCGACGACGGTGAGCTGCCTGTGCGGACTCAGTCCGTCGATGAGCCCGGCCAGCCTCGGGTCCGCGGCGGCGTCGATCCTGAGCCATCGTCGCCGCGGTGGCCGCCGGGCTGGCCGGCCCCCTCATGACCGTGATCGGTTTCGGCGGACTCAACGCATTCGCCGCAGCACTCATGCTTCCCGTCCTTGTCTTCAGCTGCTTCCTCGCCCGAACGAAACGGTGACCGCACAGTGCCCGACCGGAGCGAACGGCGGCGCGACCGCCGCAAAGCCCAACGAGTCATCACCATCGCACGGCGGACCCGGCGCAGCCGGGTCTCCCTGACCATCTGTGTCGTCGCGGTCGTCGTGCTCGCCGCCGTCGTCATCGGCGGCGTCCGGTACGAAAAACACGGCGAAGCCGAAGCCGCGCGGGACGTGGTTAAGATGTCTGCGCAAACAAATGTTTCCGGAGATGCGCTGCCTGTGCAGTCAGGTTCTGGGAGTGACGCGGCCCGGCGTCACGGTAGTGTTCATGCATGGCGACCCCGCGTTTGACCGAGATCGAGGACGAGGCCTGGCAGGGCTTCCTGTACGCGCACGACCGCATCTGGCGAGAGATCGAAGCCGGCCTCGCCCCGCTGAACGTGAGCATGGCCGAGTACAGCGTCCTGTCCCTGCTCGGCCGGGCCGGTCGAACGGGCATGCGCATGTCCGAGCTGGCCAAGCGCCGCGTGATGTCCACCGGCGGCTTCACCCGGCTGGCCGACCGGCTCGAGCACCGCGGGCTCATCGAGCGCCGGCGTGCGGCAGAGGACGGGCGCGGATACGTCGCCATCCTCACCGCCGAGGGGCGGACTCTCCTGCGCAAGGCATGGCGGCAGCAGTACGGCGACCTGCGTCGTATCTTCCTCGACCGGCTGGACGACGACGACCTGCGCGACCTGGCGCGTGTCTGGTCGCGGCTCGACCCAGACCGTGGTGACGACGCCACAAGTCAGCGGTGAACGACCGAACACACCGGGGCGATGAGGCGGCGCAGGGCCGTCGAGCGCGAGACCGACCGGCAGACCGCTGGTCGCGCTGAGCCCGGTCGATAACTCCGATGCCGGGGGCGCCTGGGGTGGCGTTCTGGATGAAGAGGCCGAGTGCCTCGACGCTGTTCGTGTCTTAGGTTTCCAGTGCTGGTTCGGCGGCTTCGCCGGCCGTTTCGTCCGCGGCGACGCGGTCGATTCGACGGAATAACGCGGGCACCGATGCCAAGCAGGCAACCGAGCCAACGGCCACCCACAACGCGGGGGAGTAGACGCTCACGCGCGCTACCGCCCAGGTCATCAACGCCGGGGTGAAACCGGCGAAAAAGATTGCCGCGATGTTGTAACTCAGCGCCAGGCCGGTGGAGCGCACCGCGACAGGAAACATCCGCGGCAGCGTGGACGGTGCCACACCGGTGAACGCGGCGACGTTGGCGCACAAGGCCATGTGCACGATCAACAGGACCGGAAGGGTCGGCTGGGCGTGCAACCACAGCAGGCACAACACCGGCAGCACCAGCATGGTCGCCGAGCTGTACACCACGATGCGCCGGGCCCCGTACTTGTCCGCGGCCTTACCGGCGAGCATGCAGCCGATCACCAGCACCACGTTGCCGACCAAAGACGCCAAGAACGATTGTTGGGAGGTGAAACCCAGCCCGGTCGCTTTGTCCTTGTAGTAGGTCGGCGCGTAAATCACGAAAGCGTAGACACATACCGTCCACAACACGGAGAACGCGAACCCGATGATGATCTCTTTGGGATGTTCGGTTACCAGCTTGCGGAACGGGTTGCGCCCATCGGTGTTGTCCACCCGATGTTGCTTGAATGACTCGGTTTCCGGCAGGCTGCGGCGAATATACAGGCCAACCGGAATGATCAGCAGTCCGATCACGAATGGAATCCGCCACGCCCAGTCGTTCACCGCCGAATCGGAAAAGGCCGTTGTCACCGTCACGCCGATGATCGCGGAGATCAGGTTGGCGATGCCCATCGACGCCTGTAGCCACGCGGCATACCGTGCCCGGCGGCCGCGTGGCGCGTGTTCGAGCAGGAAGGCCGCGGCGCCCCCGATCTCCCCGCCGGCGGAGAATCCCTGCAGTAGCCGGCCGGCCAGCAGCAGGACCGGCGCCGCGATGCCGATCAGCGTGACCGAAGGGGTCGCCGCCAGCACCAGAGTGCCCAGCCCCATCGTCGCGATGGACAACATCAGTGCGGACTTCCGGCCCACCCGGTCGCCATAGATGCCGATCAGCACCGCGCCGAGCGGGCGGGCCACAAAACCGGCACCGAACACCATGAACGTATTGATCAGCGCCGAGGTCGGGTCGTCCTGCTGAAAGAAGTTATGTGCCACGTAGGTGGCGAAGAAGGCATAAACCGAGAAGTCGTACCACTCCAGCGCATTGCCGATGGAGGCAGCGATCACGGACTGGCGGGCGACCGATTTGGACGTCATGATGTGCTGCCTTTCTTACGCGCTACGCAGTCCGTCGCGCTGGTCGAGCGTGAAGAGCGTGCTGGCGAGCATGTGCGCTCCGCGCGCGATGTCCGCGGTGTCGGTGAACTCTTCCGGACAGTGGCTCTTGCCCGCCACGGACGGCACGAAGATCATCCCCATTGGACCGAGCCGAGCGAGATGCGCCGCGTCGTGTCCCGCGCCGGACGGCACCGCTTGCCAGGTGTACCCGGTACCTCCCGCCGTCTCGGCAATCACGTCTTGCACCGCGGTCGCCGCCGGCACCGGATCCTGATCGGTAAGCCATTCCACGTCGAGTTCGACACCGCGCGCCGCGGTGGCCGCGACTACCTGATCCACCAGTTGCTGGCGGGCGCCGTGCAGCCAGGAACGATCCACGCTACGCAACTCGGCCCACAGCCGCGCCTCGTTCGTGATCACACCCATCGACCCGGGCGACGACTCGATCGAGCCTGGTGTCGCGACCCCATGCACCGGGGCGCCGCACCCCACGCGCTCGACCGCGAGCACCGCCTCGGCCGCCGACACCAACGCATCGTGGCGGTCGCTCATCGGGGTGGTGCCCGCGTGTCCGGAGGAGCCGGCGAACCGCAGCAGGACCCGGTCGATACCCGCGATAGCGGTCACCACGCCGATCTCCGTACCCGCGCGTTCCAACTGCGGTCCCTGCTCCACATGCAGTTCGAGGTAGGCGTGCACATCCGACGACGACCAGGCCTGGCGCAGGGCCGCGTCCGGGTCCAGGCCGAATCCGGCCATGGCGTCCCCGAGCCGGGTGCCGGTGTTGTCGGTTCGATCCAGGTGCTTGGCCGCCAGGGTGCCGGTGATCGATCGCGACCCCATGCAGGAAATACCGAATTCGTTGGCTTCCTCGCCGAGGAAGTCCACCACGATCAGGTCGTGCGCGAGCGTGATGCCGCTCTCCTGGAACCGGATCGCCGCCTCGATACCGGAGAGCACGCCGACGATCCCGTCGTAGCGTCCCCCCTGGCGCACCGTGTCGGTATGCGACCCGGTGACCAGCGCCGGACCGCCGCCGTGCCGGCCGGCCAGCCGGCCGACGATATTGCCGGCGGGGTCCACCGTGGGATTCAGCCCGGCCGCGGCCATCCGGGCGCGGACCCAGTCCCGGGAGGCACGGTACGGCTCGGAAAACACCTCCCGCGTCCAGCCGGCGAAGCTCGAGTCGTGAAAGGCTGCCAGCTCGTCGATGCCGTGCGACAGCCGCTCGATATTCGGCCGCAGTGCGTCCAGGTCGACCATCATCCCGCCTCTCGGTTGGTCGGCAATTCGCGCATCAGTCCTGTTCCTCGTGTTTGACGTCGGTCCACGGATAGGACTCCATGAATCCGGGAATGGTCAGGACTGCCTTGGCCTGGCGGGTGTCAAGCACCGAGGCCGCCTGCACGCGTAGGTTGTTGCTGTTTTCGGAAACCACCGCGCCACGGTCGGCGGGACGGAGCATGGCCACGGCCTGCCGGGCCATGCCGGCGCGGGCCTGTCGCGCTACCTCGTCCGGCTCGGTCTCCCGGCGAGCCCGCCACTGAGCGAGGTCCATACCTTCTGGCACATAGCCATACCGGGCTTCATGTGCCGCGGTCTGGTCGGTGACGATGGCGGGTAGTTGCCGGCCGCGTTCCGCGATTTCGGTGAAAACCGTGGCCGCCGCGTACACCACCAGATCCTGCGGTCGCTCGCCGACTTCGCGCACATTTTCCAACATGCGCAACAAGGCTTCTGTGCGCCAACTCCGGCAACGCAGGCCGGTACCCCGAGCGGCGACCACACCCCCGGTAGTCCCGTGCACCGGCTCAGCCGCCATGGCGCACCTCGTCGTCCGGCGGGGTCCACACGGTCGAGACGCTGCTCGGCAGCTGGGAGACGATGTCCGCCGCGGCGGCCCGCAACAGCTCGATCGGCTCGGCAGGCTCGGCGAGGTCGCGATCCCGGCCAACCATGGACAACGCGCACAGACAGGACCCCGCCACCAGCACCGGCACGCCGATCGCGCTCATACCCGGCGTCAGCCAACCGCGCGAAACGTGAAAGCCCTGCCGGCGAATGACCGCCAGCTCCCGGCGCAATGTGCCCGCATCGGGTGTGGCGGCGGTGAATCGCGGCAGTTTGCCCTGCAACACTTGGCGGATCACCGGTTCCGGGGCGGTCGCCAGCAGCGGTGTGGCACTGGCCCCGGCGTACAACGCCAGGATCTGCCCCGGTCGAAACGCAACGCTGCCGCTACCGCTGTACCGGGCATCCAAACACAAGGCGGCGGCATGGACTCGGACGGTCAGCGCGACGTTGAGCCCGGAGTCGCGACGCAATCCGATGAGCACCGGCCGAGCAAGATCGACGAGGTGTTCGGACCGATCCGCGGAGCGGTCGGCGAGCCGCCTGCTCGGCTGCAGCATACCGTCGACCTCGGCGAGAAAACCGGCCTGTTTGAGCAGCCGCACGTAGCGATAGGCGGACGAGGATGGCAGGCCGAGCCCGGCCATGACGTCCGAGACCTCGGCCTGTCCTCGGTCCTGGATGAACGCCAGCACCCGCAACCCTCGATCAAGCGAAGTCAACTCGCTACGTTCGGCCACTACCGTCACCTCCGGCGCACCTGCTCTCCATGTCCGGGAGCGCCAACGAGGCCGGTGTTCGCGTCCCACACCACGGTTCCACGACTCAGTGTGAGCGTGACCCGCGCACCGGGCAGCCGTTTGTGATACGGGCTCCAGCCCGCGTTCGAATGCAGTGCCGAACCGTCGATCTGCCACTGTTCGTCCGGGGTCAGCACCAAAATGTCGGCGTCATAGCCGGTCGCCAGCCGGCCCTTGCGGTGACCAATGCCATATCGGTCGGCCGGGTTGGCGGTCAGTGCCGCGACCGCCGCGGTGAACTCGGGGCCTTGCCCATACCGGCGAAGGCATTCACCAAGTGTGGTAGCCACCATTGTTTCGGTACCTGGCGTGCCGGAATGGTTGTCCAGGATCCGGTCGTGGTCCTTCTGGGCAGCCGGCCAGGGTGCATGGTCCGAGGAGATCACCGAAGCGGTCCCGCTGGTCACCGCCTTCCACATGGCTGTCCGGCTGGCGTCGTCCCGGACCGGGGGGTTGATCTTCAACCGGCCACGCAACGTGGCCATGTCGTCCTCGGTGAACAGCAGGTAGTGCGGGCACGTCTCGAACGTCACGTCCACACCCTGGCTTTGGTACCAGGACACCAAATCCGCCGAACGCCCCAGCGAAAGGTGGCACAGGTGCAGCGCGTTGCCCTGGTTGGCGGCGATCTCCATGGCCGTCAACACGCCGAGGGTCTCCGATACCGGTGGCCGGGTCCGCCCGTGCACGGCAGGGTCGGTGGACGCCTGGTTGGCGGGATCGGCCAGCAACGCCTTGATGATCTCGTTGTTCTCCGCGTGCGTGCACAGTGTGGAGCCGGCCTCCCCGGCCGCCTTCATCACGTCCAGCAGTTCACTGTCATTGATCCGGGGAAACCGGAACGGGTCGGTGTCGAACAGCGACACCTTGAACCCGACCACGCCGGCATCCACGAGGTCCGCGGTCCGTCGCCACCCGCCGCCAGGCTCCATCGTGCCCAGCAGGGCGACATCGACGACGGCTTCGTCGGCGACGAGATCCAGCTTCGCGTTCACCCGGTCTCTGCTGTTCACCGGACCGGTCGCGTCGAACGGCATCTCGACGATCGTGGTGACCCCGCCCGCGGCTGCCGCCGAAGTGGACGCCCGCAGCCCTTCTCCGGCGTGCGAGTACGAGTGCACATGAGCATCGACCGCTCCGGGCAAGAGCAAGGACTCACCGACGTCGATCAGATTTTTCGCGCTGGACGGCTCGCCGAAGGCAACGTCCACGATCCGACCGTCCGCAACCCACACCGCGCCCCGGTGGTAGCGGCCTTCACTGTCGGGAATCCGTCCTGCGAGCACCGTCTCGGCTCGTGCGGTGTCAGGTTGCGCGGTGTCCATGCCGGCAACCTAGGTACCAGGGCCAAACCCGAGACACCGGATTCCCGCAAAATGGGAATCCCTGCCATGAGCCGGATCATCGGCAGCCCCGCCCACGGTTCGGGTTGTTTTGTCGGGTACCAGGACCGCGCGGCCGGTGAGGCGTCCCGATGCCAGGTCGGCCGGTGCCGTGTCGTGGACAGCGTCCGCTGCCCGGGCCAGTCCCCAACGGAGCTGTCACCAGCCGTCATCTGAGGCGTTTTTGCAGGTCACCGGCATGGTGAGTGCTCGCCGACCCGCGGTTTGACGGTGTGCCGCTCGGCGAGGACCGTTGTCGGTAGGGGACCGCGCAGAGGAAGGGCGTGTGACTCGATGAGCAATATGCACAGCAGGCCGATGTTCGACGTCGAGGCGTTGCGTCGCGGCGTCGAGGAGCGCGACGCCGCGACCATGCGGAGCCTGTACGCGGAGAACGCGCAGATGACCGTAGTGGACCAACGCGACCAGCCAAGCCACCCGCACCAGATTTCCGGGAACTCCGCGATCGGCGAGTTCTTGGACGAACTATGCAGCAGGGACATGGAGCATCGCCTGGAGCAGGTCGTCGTCTCCGCCGACGGCAGCCACGCGGCCTACCTTGAGCGCTGCCGCTACCCAGACGGCGCGACGGTGCTGGCGACCTCGATGCTGGACCTGCGCGACGGGCGGATCACCGCGCAGACCAGCCTTCAGGCATGGGACGAGGAGAGCGGCGGCGCGAGGCCGCAAGACGCACCGGCCGCAGCCGCGGAAGCGGCCGAGCGGGTCGAGCACCTGGACTTCGGCAAACCGGACGAGGTGCGCACCTTCGACCACGGACGCGCGGAGATCCTCAACGTGGGCGGCGGGATCATCGGCCGCCTGGTGCTCGAGCCGGGCTGGCGCTGGTCTCGAGACGTCAAGCCCCTGGCCGGGACGCAGTGGTGCGAAGCACCGCACTTCCAGTACCACGTATCCGGCACGCTCCGCGTCCACATGGCCGACGGAACCGAGTTCGACGCGAAGCCAGGGGATCTGACGATGTTGCCCTCGGGGCACGACGCCTGGGTGATCGGCGACGAGACGGTCGTGGTCGTGGACTGGCAGGGCGCCGTCCACTACGCCGAGAAGTCCTGATCCCCAGCCGGCAGCCGATCGACCGGCGCGGGCTTCGGTGGCTCGATCTTCTTCGGACGGCATCGGACCAACAGCGCCGCAGCCGTCGGGAGCACGACCGCGCGGCTTTTCACCAGATGCTCGATGAGGCGACGGCAGGCGATCGCCAGCTCACGCTGGCTTCTGGTAGCGGCAGCCGCTGAGGTCAGTCGACGGGTGAGCGGCGTTCGAGGAAGACGGTGTCGTGCCAGGTGCCGTCGCGTTGGGCGATGCGTTCGCGGATGCCGACGGTGCGGTAGCCGGCGGCGTGGTGCAGGGCGATGCCGGCGCGGTTCTCGGTGAAGACCGAGGTTTGCAGGGTCCAGAGCCCGGCGGCGTCGGCAGCCATAACTTGCTTGTACAGCAAGGCTTTCCCGACGCCGCGTCCGCGGTGGCCGTCGGCGACGTAGACCGAGGTTTCCGCGACCCCGGAGTAGCAGTCGCGGGTGGAAACAGGACTGGCCGCGGTCCAGCCGACGACCTCGCCGTCGATCTCGGCCACCCACCGGTGCTCGGGCAGCCACTTGGCGTCCAGGGTGGCGCGGCTTGGCACCGTGGTCTCGAAGGTGGCGATCCCGGTGGCAATGCCCTCGCCATAGATGCGGCGCACCGCCCGCCAGTCGCCAGGCTCCAAGGCGCGCACGGTGACCTCCGCTGGCAGGTTGTCCGGGCAGCAGGGGCGCGGGGCGAGCAGGCCCATGACGGCGTCCGCAGCGTGCGGCAAGCCCGCGCAGCACGCTGCGTTGACGGTAACGATGGTGGCCGTGCCCTCCTTGCGCACATGCACGAACCCGACGTCGGCGAGCTTGCGCACGTGGTGCGAGGTCGTGGACTGGCTGGTACCCACGATCTCGGTCAGCGCGCCCACCGTGATGCCTTGAGGACTGGTGGCTACCGCGTGCAGCAGTTTCACCCGCACGGGCTCGGCCAGGCAGGCAAACCACTCGGCGTAGGTGGCGGCCTCCCCGGTGGGCAGGACCTGGGCTTGCGGCAACGCGATCGGCATGCCGCCAGTGTATCGATCCGTATCGATGGTTGCATTCATCGAACGTGGTCGATACTCTCGTCGTGTTCAATCGAGGTTGATCGATGAAAGAGGTAGTGGGATGAGCGACTTGCCGGTGGTGGTCGTCGGAGCCGGGCCGGTGGGCCTGGCCGCTGCGGCGGAGTTGGCCGAGCGGGGACTGCAGCCGTTGGTGCTTGAACGCGGCGGGCAAGCGGGGGCGGCGGTCGCACAGTGGCATCACGTGCGGCTGTTCTCCCGATGGGCCGAACTGGTGGCCCCGGCCGCAGGCCGGCTGCTGGAGCCCCACGGCTGGCAGCACCCGGATCCGGACGGCTATCCGACCGGGGCCCAGTGGGCGCAGCGGTACCTGCGTCCGCTGGCCGAGGCACTGGGCGAGCGGGTCCGGTTCGGCACCGAGGTCGTGGGGGTGGCCCGGCGTGGCCGTGACCGGGTGGTCGACGACGGGCGGGAGTCCGAGCCGCTGACCGTGCATGTGCGCACCGCCGACGGCGACGAGGCGCGCATCATCGCGCGGGCGGTCATCGACGCCTCCGGCACATGGACATCCCCGAACCCGCTCGGTGGGGACGGCCTGCCCGCGATCGGGGAGGCCGCAGCCGGCGACCGGATCGCCTACCAGGTCCCAAACCTCGTCGACGCCGCCACAGCCGGCCGGTATGCGGGCAAGCACGTGGTGGTCGCCGGCAGCGGGCACTCCGCGCTGACCGCGTTGGTCGCCTTCGCCGAGTTGGCCGAGCAACACCCGTCGACCCGGATCACATGGCTGCTGCGCCGCGGCGTGGTCGGGGCGGTGTTCGGCGGCGGTGAGGCCGACCAGTTGCCGGCCCGCGGTGCGCTGGGGTTGCGCGCGAAGGCGGCGGTCGAGGCGGGCCACATCTCGGTGGTCACCGGGTTCCGCACCGAATCGGTGGTGCGAGACGAGGCGGGGCTGCTGACGTTGGTGTCCGCCGAGGGCCATCGGGTGGAGGCTGTGGACGAGGTCGTGGTCTTGACCGGCTTCCGCCCGGAACTGTCGTGGCTGTCGGAGGTCCGGCTCGCGCTGGACGCGACGTTGCAGGCGCCGGTGGCGTTGGCGCCGCTGATCGACCCGAACGTGCACTCATGCGGCACGGTGTACCCGCACGGGGTCACCGAGTTGTCCCATCCGGAACCCGGGGTGTTTCTGGCAGGCATGAAGAGCTACGGCCGCGCCCCGACGTTTCTGGCGATGACCGGCTACGAACAGGTGCGCTCGATTGCCGCCGCATTGGCCGGTGACCGGGAATCCGCCGAGCGGGTCGAGCTGGTGTTGCCCGAGACCGGCGTGTGCGGCGGTGCGGGTCTCTTCGACGGTCCCGCCCGGGAGCGGGACGGCGGGTGCTGCGGCGCACTGGCCGAGCCGCAGCTGCTGACCGTGTCCCCCTCGGCCACGCGCTGAGCGGGGAACGCGGTGGCTTTCGGGGCGTTCGCACGGCCGGACGCGGTCAGCCAAGCGGGGTTACGTCGTGTGCTGGTGACCTTGTGCGTCACCGAGATCACCAGTTGGGGCGCGCTCTACTACGCCTTTCCCGTGCTGGCCGGGGATATCACCGCCGCGACGGGCTGGCCGACCGCGGCGATCACCGCGGCGTTGTCGGCCAGCCAACTCGTCGCCGCCTTGGTCGGCATCCCGGTCGGCCGGTGGCTGGATCACCATGGCCCGCGTGGGGTGATGACCGCGGGGTCACTGCTGGCCGTGCCCGCCCTGGTCGCGGTCGCCACCGCGCAGAACCTGGCGTGGTTTCTGGGGGCGTGGCTGCTGGTCGGAATGGCGATGGGCGCGGTGCTGTACCCGCCGGCCTTCGCTGCTCTGACCCGTTGGCACGGACCGGGCCGCGTCCGCGCGTTGACCATGCTGACCCTCGCCGCCGGGCTGGCCAGCACCGTGTTCGCCCCGTTGACCGCCGCACTGGCCGCCCACCTGGACTGGCGCGCGACCTACCTCGTGCTGGCGGGCATCCTTGCGCTGGTCACGATTCCCGGGCACTGGTTCGGTCTTGTCCTGCCATGGCCGGAACGCCCGAAGGCCGAAGCCGGGTACGAACACGCTCATCCGGGAAAGGTGGCACGCAGCCCGGCGTTCGTCACGCTCGCGATCGCGTTGAGCCTGGCCGCGTTCGCCACCTTCGCCGTCGTGATCAACCTGGTGCCGCTGCTGGCCGAACGTGGCATTGGCACCGGCATCGCCTCGGTCGCGCTGGGCCTCGGCGGCGCGGGCCAGGTCCTCGGGCGGCTCGGCTACACCACCCTGACCCGGCGCACCACGGTGCGGGCGCGCACCGCGCTGATCCTGCTGGCGATGGCGGTCACCACCGCCCTGCTCGGAGTGCTCACCTCCGCAGCCGCGTTGATCGGCGCCGCGATCCTGGCGGGCATGGCACGTGGTGTGTTCACGTTGCTGCAGGCCACCGCCGTGACCGACCGGTGGGGACCCCGGTACTACGGGCAGCTTTCCGGTCTGCTGTCCGCGCCGTTGACGGTCGCGATGGCGCTGGCCCCGTTCGCCGGCGCCGCGCTGGCCGGCCCGCTCGGTGGCTACGCCACCACCTTCCTCGTCCTGAGCACGGTCACCGCCGCCGCTGCCGTGCTCTCCCTTGCCACGAATCCGGAAAGGAATCTCTCGTGACCGATGTCGATGCTCTGGTGATCGGCGGTGGGCAGTCCGGCCTCGCCGCCGCCCACGCCCTGCGGCGAGCCGGCCGGGTACCGGTGGTCCTCGAAACCGGCCCGGAACCGGTGGGGTCGTGGTCGTCCTACTACGACAGCCTCACCTTGTTCTCCCCGGCCCGCTACAGCGCCCTGCCTGGCATGGCCTTCCCCGGCGATCCCTGGCACTACCCGCATCGTGACGAGGTGATCGACTACCTGCGCCGCTACGCCAAGAACCTCGACGCCGAGATCCGCACCGGCCACCGCGTCGAGCGCATTCGCCGCGACGGCAAACGATTCGTGGCCGATGTCCACAATGGTGAGACAGTGGGTGCGCCTGTGGTGATCGCGGCGACCGGTGCATTCGGCCGTCCCTACCGGCCGAACCTGCCGGGACTGGACTCGTTCACCGGCACCGTGCTGCACGCTGCCGACTACCGCGAACCCACCGGTTTCGCCGGGCAGCGGATCGTCGTGGTGGGTGCGGCGAACTCGGCGGTGCAGATCGGGGCCGAACTCGCCGGGCACGCCCGGGTCACGCTGGCCGCCCGGCACCCGATCAAGTTCGCACCACAGCTCATTCTGGGGCGGGACGTGCACTTCTGGTCCGTGGCCAGCGGATTCGACCACCTACCGATCGGACACCTGATGCGCAACCCGCCGCACATGCCGGTCAACGACGACGGCCGCTACCGCCGCGCCATCAACGCGGGCAACCCGGACCAGCGACGGATGTTCACCGCCATCGAGGGCAGCCGGCTCACCTGGCCGGATGGCACCCGGGAGCACGTCGACACGATCGTCCTTGCCACGGGCTACCGCCCGGAACTGTCCTACTTGGACTCGACTGGGGCACTCGGCGGCAACGGGCTGGCCTATCAGAAGCGCGGGCTGTCCACGACCGTGCCGGGGCTGGGCTACGTCGGACTGGAATGGCAGCGCAGCTTCGCTTCCGCCACGCTGCGAGGAGTCGGCCGGGACGCCCGTTATGTCGCCGCGCGACTCCTGCGCGTCCGCCCCTGACCTCCAGGCCCCGTACCCCAGCAGGTACAGGCGCGGCTCGTCGACCGATCGCGTGCCCACGGTCAACTGGAGACGCGCCGCCCCGACCGGCCGGTACCGTCGCGGTCGGGGCGGTTGTGCAGCTGCTGGCACCGTATTGGCGTGCAGCGTCTTCTCCTTGGAGCCGAAGGCGTCGAACAGGTCCAGGGCCAGTTGCCGGCCGATGGCGATCACCCCTCCCGCGTAGCCGACCGGGCCGCCGACCTCGGGCAGCGAAAGGAGGCAGTGAATCGCATGGTCGTGCCTTTCGGGAGTGCTCGTGAACGGCGCTCCCGGACGACCTATCGTCCTACCGTGACCCTCGAGGGGAGCACCCATGTCGATACGTTCACGGGTACCACCTGCTCGTTCTCTCGCACGGTCTCCGGCAAAGTAGCAGTGGCCGCCGTGGTCCGCCACCAGTTTCTGCGGAGGCTCCGTGGCCGGACTCCACGGAGCCGCTCGCCTAGGTCGACGGCGTATTCGTCAGGTGCCTCATCGCCGCCAGGGTCTGGTTGATGGTGTCCGGGAGGTCCGGATCGCCGTGCTGGTTGAGCCAGCGGGTCACCGCTATCCGGAACGTGGTCACGGCGATCTCGGCCGCCAGCCGGGCGGTCAGGTCGTCGACGCCGCGGTCGCGGAAGCCCTGCTCCAGGGCCTCTGACATAAGCGAGAACTTGCGCAGCTCGCGCTCATGCAGGGCGGGTTCGGCGTCGATCACGGCCCGTCGGCGTAGCAGGTAGTCGAGGCTGCGGCCCTCGAAGATCTTGGCCGCGGTCGGGGCCAGGGCCTCGGTGATCAGTTCCAGCGGGCCCAGCGACGGCGGGGCCTCGGCCATGAGGCGGGCCACCCGCTCGGGCACCAACTCCTCGCCGGCGAACAGCACCTCACGCTTGTCGGCGAAGTGCCGGAAGAACGTACGGGTCGTGAGCCCGGCCCGCGCCGTGATCTGCGGCACGGTGGTCTCGGTGAAGCCCTGCTCGAGGAAGAGATCGAGCGCGGCCTGCTCGAGCCGTTCTCGCGCACCCGGCTGCCATCGACCCATGCGGCAAATTCTAGTGATGACACGTCGTGTCATGCTATGCAATAGTGATGACACGACATGTCATGACTGACGGAGGGGAACATGGCGGGTGAGATCTGGGTGCTCGGCGCGACCGGACGGGTCGGCCGGGAGGCGGTGGAGCGTCTGCGGCAGGCGGGCGCCGAAGTGGTGGTGGCCGGCCGCGATCGGGAGCGGCTGACCCGGGTGAGTCCGGACGCCCGGGCGGTGACCGGCTCGCTCGACGAGGTCTGCGCGCGGCTGGCCACCGAGGCGCCGACCGTCGTGATCAACACGGTGGGCCCGTTTGCGGTCACGGCTCCGCAGGTCGCGCAAGCCTGCCCGCCAGGCACCCACTACGTCGACGTCGCCGACGAACTGAGCGCGTTCGAGCTGCTCCACGGCATGGACCGGGAGGTGGCGGCGACCGGTCGCACGCTGGTCTCCGGGGCGGGCTTCGGCGTGCTCGCGACCGAGAGCATCCTGCTGCATCTGCTGGCGGTCGAGGAAAAGCCTTCGCGAGTACGCGTCGACGCCGTCGCGTCGGTCGCGATCGAACCCGGCGCTCTCGGCGAAGCCCTGGCCGCCACCATCGTGCACGCGTTGCTCGACGGCGGCCGCGAGGTCCGGCAGGGCCGCATGGTCCGCGCCCGGGCCGGCCGTGCCGCCGAGCGATTGACCACCCCCGACGGCGACGTGGTCACCACCGCTTCTCTGGGCGGCGGCGAGCTCTTCGCGGCCTGGCAGGCCAGCGGTGCCCCGTCGGTGATCGGCGCCTCGGCTCTCGCCCCGGCCAACCCGGCCGTCCGAGCGGTTCTGCCGGCGATCGGTGGCGTGCTGCGTTTGCCCGGCCTGGCCGGCTTCGCCACTCGGCGGCTCTCCCGCATCACGACGACCACGGCCAAGGAGCGCCCGCGCCGATCGTCCTGGGGCCGCGCCCGAGTCGAATGGCCGTCCGGTCGCGTGCGTGAGGGCTGGCTGCGCACCGGCGAGGGCATGACGTTCACGGTCGGCGCCGTCACCGAGGTGGCCCAGCGCCTGGCCAAGGGCGAGGGCCGCCCCGGTGCGTTCACCCCGGCCAGGCTTTTCGGCCCCGAGGTGGCGCTGGCCGCCGGCGCCGAGTTCGTGGTCACGGACTGAAGGCAGGCGTTAGGCTCCAGGGAGTCCTATCGTGCCGATGAGCGGGTCACTCAGCCTTGCCGGGTCGGTCGAATAGTCAGGTCCCCGATTTCGACGTCGTCGGGTTGGTCGATCACGAATGCGATGGCCCGAGCCACTGCCGTGGGGTCGATACCGAGCTCGGCCATGTGCTGCCTGGCCTGCTCACGCACGGCAGGATCGTCGACGGCGTTGTCGATGAGCTCGGTGCGGACGTAGCCCGGGGAGATCGACGTCGTCCGCAGAACCCCGTCGGTGCTCTCTTGCCGCAGACCCTCCAGGAGCGTGCGTACCGCGTTCTTCGTCCCGGCGTACACCGCCTGGGTGGGGACGATCTTCAGTCCGGAGGTCGAGACGACAGTGACGAGGTGACCACTGCCCTGACGGCGGAACACTGGCAAGGCCGCGGCGATCCCGTGCAGGATCCCCTTGACGTTCACGTCGACCATCGCCGACCAGCCCTCGACGTCCAGGTCGGCGACGGGGCTGATCCTGCTGATCCCGGCATTGCCCACCAAGACGTCCAGACGGCCGAAGCGCTCGACGGCGACGGTGACGAGCGACTGGAGGTCGTCGGGATTGGTGACGTCCACGCGCGTGGCGGCCGCCTTGCCACCGGCGGCTTCGATCTCGGCAGCCAGCCGGTCCAGCCGGTCGGTGCGGCGGGCGCCGAGGACGACGGCCGCACCGAGTGCGGCGAGGTGGCGAGCTGTTGCTTCACCAATTCCGCTGCTGGCGCCAGTGATGGCAACGACCTTGCCGTGGATGGTCATGAAGATCCTCTGCCTAGAATGGACACATGTCCGGTTACTCCCATGACCTTAACGGACACATGTCCGGTTCTGTCAAGAACGCCGGACCCCGGCGTGCGGACGCACAGCGCAACCGCGAACGGATCCTTCAAGCGGCGCGCGATCTCGTGCACGAGCCGGGAGAGCTGAAACTCAACGCGGTCGCGAAGGCCTGCGGCATCGGGCAGGGCACGCTGTACCGGCACTTCCCGACACGTGAGGACCTCCTCGCCGAGGTGTACCGCCGTGATGTGGACGAGCTGGTCGCCGCGGCTCCGCGTCTGCTGGCAACTCACCAGCCACTGGATGCGTTGGCGGCGTGGTTCGACCGGGTCGCCGCCTACGCCCGGGTCAAGCGCGACGTATTCGCCGCCGTCGAAGCAGCGACGTGGCAGGACCTCGCCGCCCACAGCCTCGGCCCGATTGGTCAGGCGGTGGAACTGCTGCTGGCCGCCGGCCGCTCGGCCGGCAGCATCCGCGCCGACGCCGAAGCCCGCGACGTCATCGTGCTCATCAGCTGGTTATCGCGGCTGGACGACGCCGAACTCGACGCGCGAGGGCCACGGTTGCTGTCGATCCTCGTCGACGGTCTCCGCGCACACCGTCGCTGAAGCGAATGCGCTGTGGGCGCGCTCGTCACTTCATTGGGGCCGTCACCGGGCATCACAGATCGCCAAGCCCGATCGGCTGCGTGTCCGTCTACAAGCGACAGCGAGCGGAGAGCTGTAGACCAGTAGCAGGTTCTCTCGGTAGGGCGGCGTGTCGATCCGACGGACCGATCAGGGGCACGTCCAGCCGTTTCGGCGTCTCCGTTTGCCGCCTGCGTCCGGCCACTCCATGACCAGTTCTTCCCCGGGAGCGAGCCGCGCCCAACGCTCGGCCACCTGCCGGAGGACGTCGGCAGCTGCCATCACTCGCAGCTCGTCGACCCGGGCGTCGGGCAATGTCGAGAGCACGTCGCTTGCCGCGGTGCGGACCTGCGCTGTGCTGGTTATTCGTTCGTCCGCGACTCTGGCCACCAACCCGGCCATCAACTCGGCCCGCTGTAGCCGGTCCGACCGGGCACGGATGGCGGCGGCCGACCGGTCAGCAGCATGCGGCGGGCGTCGGCCGTCGAGATGTTTCATGCTCTTGAACACCGCGCCCTCGGCGACCGCACCCCAGAACCCGCCGTCCTCGCCGGTCTCGCGTTCCGCCACGAAGTGCACCAAGTCGTGCGGGACCGCCGAACTGGCGATGCCCTCACTTATTTGATAGCGGACCCCGTCCGATCGTTCGACAACGCAGTAAGCCCGCCTGCCGTCCACGAGACGGGGGAACCTGACCTTCACCCGACGATTCTGACACGCATGCCCGGATCGCACGCAACCATTTTCAGGCTGTTCCGGGGCCCTCGCGTCTGATCGCGTGCACTGCTCCCGCAGTCGCGGTCCACCTGGGCTCGTGCCAGTGTGAAGTACGACGCGCCGCGCACCGGCCCCGTCACCGGAGCCCGACCGGGTCGGGTTGGCTTGGCTCGGCTCCACGGACCAATACGCAAGACAGGAAGGAATCATGGTTTCCATCCCCACCTTCACGCTCAACAACGGCGTATCAATGCCACAGCTGGGCTTCGGCGTCTTCCAGATCCCCGACGAGGAGACCACCGCTGCCGTGGCCACCGCTCTGGAGGCCGGCTACCGCAGCATCGACACCGCTGCGGTCTACGGCAACGAGCGCGGCGTCGGCAGGGCCATCGCCGACTCCGGCATTCCCCGCTCCGAACTGTTCATCACCACCAAGCTGTGGAACGACGACCAGGGTTACGACACCGCGCTCCGCGCCTTCGACACCTCCCTGGACAAGCTCGGCCTCGACCACGTCGACCTGTACCTGATCCACTGGCCTACCCCCGCCCGCGACCGGTACCTGGACACCTGGCGCGCCCTGGAGAAGCTGCTCGCGGACGGCCGCACCCGCGCCATCGGCGTCTCCAACTTCCAGCCCGCCCATCTGAAGCGCCTTCTGGAGCACACCGGGATTACGCCGGCGGTCAACCAGGTGGAGCTGCATCCCGCCCTCCAGCAACACGAACTGCGTGCCTTCCACGCCGAGCACGGCATCGCCACCGAGGCCTGGAGCCCGCTCGCCAAGGGAAGGATCCTGGGCGAGGAGGCCATCGTGACAATCGCCAAGGCATACGGCGTGACTCCGGCGCAGGTCGTGCTGCGCTGGCATCTGCAGACCGGCAACATCGTGATCCCCAAGTCCGCCACCGCCGAACGAATCCGGGAGAACCTCGACGTCTTCGGATTCGAGCTCACCCAGGCCGACCTGACCGCACTCGCCGCTCTCGACCGGGGCATGCGCACCGGCCCTGATCCCGACACCCTCAACTGATCCGCGCAGTCCCGGGGGCCTGCCCGTGATGTCGCAGGGCGGGCCCCGGGACAACTGCAAGGAGGGCCGCACACCATGCAGATCGATCTTTCCAGCCGGAGCGCCTTGGTCACCGGCTCTACGCAAGGCATCGGTCATGCCATCGCCGCCGGCCTCGCGCGGGCCGGCGCCCGCGTCGTCGTCAACGGCCGTGGCAGTGAGCGCGTCGCGGACGCCGTCCGGACCGTGCGTGCCGAGTCCGGCAGCGAGAACGTCGTGGGCGCGCCCGGCGACCTGGCAACAGAGGAGGGCGCCCGCTCCGTATTGGAAGCTGTACCGGCGGTTGACATCCTCGTCAACAATCTCGGCATCTTCGGCGCCGCACCGCCCCTGGAGATCGACGACGCCGAGTGGCGCCGCTACTTCGAGGTCAACGTGCTGTCCGCGGTACGGCTCATCCGCGCCTATCTGCCGGGCATGAAGAAAGACGGCTGGGGGCGCATCCTGAACATCGCGAGCGACTCGGCCGTGGTGATCCCGTCCGAAATGATCCACTACGGCATGACGAAGACCTCCCTGCTCGCCATCAGCCGCGGCTTCGCCAAAGACGCCGCCGGAACCGGCGTCACCGTCAATTCCGTGATCGCCGGACCGACACACACCGGCGGCGTGGAGGACTTCGTCCGTCAACTCGTCGGCGACCAACTGCCCTGGGAGCAGGCGCAGCACGAGTTCATGGTGAAGTACCGCCCACAGTCACTGGTCCAACGCCTCATCGAGCCCGAGGAAATCGCCAACCTCGTCGTCTACCTCGCCTCGCCCTACGCGTCCGCCACCACTGGTGGCGCCGTCCGCGTCGACGGCGGCTATGTCGACTCCATCCTCCCCTGACCGCGGCCCAGCCAACGAAACCGGGCGATCGGCCAGCCTTTTCAGGCGCAGATCCATGTCGTTCGTAGTATTGGGAAGTACCCGGTGAAGAAAGATATTCCATGGGCAAGTATTGGTTACTGAAACCGTCTGGAAATACCGCGTTTTCGTATTGATGAATGACATGGCGTTCGATGCCGCCACACTTCGCTATGGGCTGGGCTTCGAGCCCTGGCGCATGCGGGCGAGTTGCCGCATGACGAGCAGCCCACCGATGCCGGGAACCAGGGCCGTCGCCCGCGTGCGGGTGGTTCGGCTCTGGCGGAGGGTGAGGACGATGACGAACAGGTAGGCACATCCGTGCGTGGGGCCGACCGTGGAGGACAACTGCGGCCAGTGCACGGTGGCCAGATTGGTCAGTAGCACAACCAAGGTGGCAAGCTCCACGCCCGCCGCGATGCGCAGGGCCTGTGGTGGATTCATTGCTGTTTCCTCCGCGAGTTTGCGCGCGACGGCGATCGTGTCGACGGGGCGCTTCATGAGTGAGCAAGTCACGTCCTCGACGACGGCACCCCGCCGCCCCGATAGCGGGGCCTGGCGGCGGCGCGCGCGGTGGTCACCGTGATTGCCGCGAGTTGACACAAAGGGTGTCATGCCCTACACCCCCGTCGTGGAGCCGGGGCGGACGATCATGAGCACGGTGACCGCGGCCCACAGCAGGTTGAACATTCCGGTGTACATGGCCAGCCGCGCCGGCCCGCGTTCATCGGGTCTGGGGTTCGGGTGCCCTGGGCCCGGTACCGCGGCGAGGATGTGTTGCTGGCGGGGGAGAACCAGCAGCACAAGCACACCGGCGGCGGCCGCGGTCAACGCGATCGAGGTGATCAGCCACGCGTCGCCCAGCACGCCGAGGGAGTTCGCGGTGGCGAGCCCGAACACCGGAACCACGATTCCGACCGCGGCGTAGACCCGGCAGATCCGGTGCAGGGAGCGCAGAACGGCGAGGTCCCGGCCGGCGTCGGACGCCGCCAGGGTGCGGCGCGCCGTGGCCGGAAACATGCTCGCAGCCACCGTTACCGGTCCGATCGCGACAATGGCGGCGAGCACGTGGACCGAGAGCAGGAACTTCGTCATCGGCGTTCTCCCGCGGACATTCCACCCACCTCAGCCGTTGACCGTGGGTGCGAGTCCGGTGTTGC
Organism: Amycolatopsis taiwanensis DSM 45107; assembly: GCF_000519205.1. GTDB lineage: Bacteria > Actinomycetota > Actinomycetes > Mycobacteriales > Pseudonocardiaceae > Amycolatopsis_E > Amycolatopsis_E taiwanensis. The sequence continues at coordinate 110,996 of NZ_KI912600.1, forward strand.
GCCAGACGATGCCGCGGCGTTCGTGGGCGAACAACCTCTCTGCGGCATGGGCGATGCGTGGGCCTAGTTCCCGCTCCAGCAGGTATAGCCCGAGGTCGAGCCCGGAGGTCACGCTCGACGCCGTGACCAGGTCTCCGTCGTCGACCACGCGGGCGTCGATCGCGACGACGCCGGTGGCGGCCAGACCGTCCAGCCCGAGATGGTGCGTGGTCGCTGGACGGCCCGTGATCAGCCCGGCCATCGCGAGCACCATCGAACCCCCGCACACCGTGGCCACGGTCAGGCCGGGGCGGTCGAGGGCCTGCTTGAGCAGGCCGGGCAACGGCGTGTCGAGGGTGCGGGCCAGGATGCCCGGAATGCTGTCGTCCCGCACGTCGTCTTCTCCTGTGGGGAAGCTACCGGCAGCTCCGGGCACGACGATCAGGTCGGCGCGTTGCGGCTCCAGCCGGGCTGTCGCCGCCAACGACAGCAGGCTCATCCCGCTGGGTACCTGACGTGGCCCCTCGGCCGAGACGAGTTCCGCTTCCAGCGTCCCGTCCGTGATCGCACCACCGGCGGCCAGTACCTCGTACGGTGCGATGGCGTCCAGCGGGTCGAACCCGTCGAACAACACGATTTGCGCGAGCAATCGGATCAATCCCTCCTCGTTGGTGGTGACGCCGACGCTAGTCACCACATGCGACTGGTGGAATCGGCTGGATTGCCATATTTCAACGGATTCTCGCCAGGGCTGCTGAACAGCGGATATTCACGAACAACCTGGCCTGTGCCTTGGCGGCAATGAGCGGAAGACCTATCTTGTTGCCATGCACACCGTGGCCGTGCTCGCCCTGGACAAGGTCATCCCGTTCGATCTGTCCACCCCGATCGAGGTGTTCACCCGCACCCGGCTGCCCGACCAGCGCCCCGCCTACCGCGTCCGGACCGTCGGCGTCACCCCCACCGTCGACGCCGGAGCATTCACGCTGCAAGCACCGTGGGGTCTGGACGCCCTCGGTGACGCCGACATGATCATCGTCCCGGGCTGCGCCGATCCCACCGCCCCCGTCCCGGACGACGTTCTCAACGCACTTCGGCAGGCTGCGGCGCGCGGCACCCGGATCGCCTCGATCTGCGTCGGCGCGTTCGTCCTCGCCGCCACCGGCCTGCTCGACGGGTTGCGCGCGACCACGCACTGGCTCGCCACCGGCCTGCTCGCCGACCTTCACCCCGCCATCGACGTCGACCCCGACGTCCTTTACGTGGACAACGGGCAGTTCCTCACCTCGGCCGGAGCCGCGGCGGGCCTGGACCTGTGCCTGCACCTGATCCGCCGTGACCACGGCTCCGCCGTGGCCGCTGATGCCGCCCGGCTGTCCGTCATGCCTCTGGAACGTGAAGGCGGGCAGGCCCAGTTCATCGTCCACGACCAACCGCCCACCCCACGCGGGTCCGTGCTGGAACCCGTGCTGCAGTGGATGGAGGACAACGCCGCGAAAGACCTCACCCTCGAAGAAATCGCCGCCCACGCCGGCATGAGCACCCGCACGCTCAATCGCCGGTTCCGCGAGCAAACCGGCACGACACCGCTCCAATGGCTGCTGCGCAGCCGTATCCGGCAGGCCCAGTACCTGCTCGAAGCCACCGACCACCCCGTCGACCGCATCGCCGCGCAGGTCGGATTCGGCTCACCTACAGCCTTCCGCGACCGTTTCAAACGGATCGTCGGCACCAACCCACAGACCTACCGCTCGGCCTTCCAGACAGTCACCACAGACTGAGCCGAAGACCTCACGACGTTGATACGTCCCGCCCCGGATCGCGGTCGGCGCTGATGCGGCGCAGCAGCGTGTGATGCAACGACGGCCCGCCCACGGCCACCGTGATGGTGAGCGCCAGCGCGGTGAGCAGCGCCGACCACGAGGTCCAGTGGTCCAGCAATACCTCCAGCCCGATGGCGGCCGCGACGAGCAGGACCTTGGCCACCACCAGGTGGCGCAGTGGCGGGTGGCCGGCCGTCCGGCCGGTGCGCCGCCGCACGAGGTGGATGATGGGCGGCACGACGAGGACGAGCACGAGCAGGCGCAGGGCGTGCTCCCATATTGGTCTGTCCCAGCCGAGCGCCCACGCGACGCCGATCGCCAGACCTGCCGCGGTGTAGCCGAGGCGAACCGCCCATGTTTTCGGCGGCCCCGGTCGTGGCCTCCCGGTTGACGATTCGGTTTGCATGGACACTCCCGAGTTTTCCTCGACACGGTGCCGTCCGGCGGCGCTCGGTGCTGTCAGGCGAAGGGGCGGCCGGCGCGCGCGTAGGACGCGGCGGACCGGTACAGGTTGGTGGCCATCAGACCGGGCTCCGCGTCGGCCCTGGTGTCGTAGAGCCCGGCGACACCTTCGGCGATCGACGAGTCGCTCGGCTCGGCCTCCAATGCGTAGTCGGCAAGATGGCAGGCCAGCGCCAGGTCGCGAGCGGCCAGTTCGCGGGCTGGGGCCAGCAGCGCGCGGGCACCACCGGCAAGGTCGGCGATTTCGGTGGCCAACGTGGCGCGGGGCGCGGGTTTGAGTTCGCTGGGACGGCCACTCCACCATCCACCGTAGTAGCGGATGACATTGCGAACGATGAACTCTGCTTCGTCGTAAACCGGTTGCAGCCAGGGAGAATCCGAGTGCGGAAGTTCGACGCGGCGCACGATGTCCACATGCGGTGGGGAGCCGTCTTCCAGCACCGCGAGAGTTCGCTCCACGATCCGGTCGAGCAGGTCTGCGGTTTCCACCAGGACGCGCCGCACCAGCACGGGGTCGTCCACGATCGGGCCACCGTGGCCCGGGCACAGCGATCGCGCGCCCGTCGCCGCCATCACGCGCAGTCCGCGCGCCCAGTCCCACGGATAGCGTTGGGCCTTCTGCGGATTCCCAGCGTTGGGCACTCCCCAGATGATGAGGTCGCCGGTGCACAGCACGCCCCGTTCCGGGCAGAAAACCCAGGTGTGGTCGTCTGTTTCACCGCGGCAGGCGCGTAGTTCGAAGTGGACACCGCCGACGGTGAGGTCCAACTCGTCCTGGTAGTACTGGTTGGGTGGAAGGTCCGGGGTGCCGAATCGCAGCTCGGTGCCACCGAAGGTGGGGTCGTCGACCTGGCCGCCGAACTGCCGGCTGTTGATCGCGGTGTTGTGTCGCGGAGTGGCGTCGTACCGGGCGAAGCGTTCCGCCATCCGGGCCTGGCCGATGATCCGGGGGGTTGGCTGGCCCTCGGTCAGGAACGCGGGCAGCCCGTAGGCGTGGTCGATGTGCCCGTGCGTGTAGATCGCGGTGTGGACGCTTCGGGTGGTCCGGGTCCGCAGCCGCTCGGCGAGTTGCGGGGAGAACAGCCGGGTTCCGGAGTCCACGAGCACCAGCCCATCGTCAGTGGCGAAGGCGGTCACGCCCGAGCCGAGGGAGGTGAACCAGGTGTCGGTGGCGACCTGGACCGGGCCGCCCGTCCAGAAGAACTTCGCTTCCCTCGGGTCCTCGTCGCCGTGGTGGAGCCAAGCCTCGGTGGGGTTGTCGGTCATCGTGTCTGCTCCTTCGCGTGCGCTGCCCGTCAGGTCCGGGCCGATCCGGCGTCGGTTACCGGTGCGGTCAGCAGACCGGTTACCGCGTCGATCAGCGCCAGCGCGACCGGTTCGAGATCGGGACGTTCCGTCTTGGACATCGCGGTGCCCTGCCGTTCGAGGTCGGCGAGCGCCGCAACGATCAACTGACCGGCCCACTGGACGCGCGCCCGGGTTCGGGGTTGAGAGAGGGCCGGGAGCCGGTCGGCGACCAGGCGTCCCACCGCGACCGCGTCCTCGAGCCCGCCGATCTCCGGCAGCGCGGTTACGTCGCGGCCAATGTATTCCAGAACCGCGTCGAGAAAGCGGACGTAGTGACTCCCGGGTTCGGTCGCCTGTTCGGCCAGCGGCCGCACCAGTACTTCGACCAGGTGCCACGGCTCGGAAAGCCGCCCGGCATCCTCCGCGAGTTTGACCAGCTCTCTGCGGCGTGCGTCGATCACCTCCAGGCGGTGGTCGAAGATCGCCCTGATCAGCGCGCGCTTGGTGGTGAAGTGGTACTTCGCCGCCGCGGTGTTGCGCTGTCCGGCCGCGGCGCTGATCTGGCGCAGCGAGGTGGCATCGATCCCCTGCGTCGCGAACAGGCGCTCCGCGGTGCACAGGATCCGTTCTCGGGTCGACATCTCCATGGTTACCAACATGTCCGGTCGTGGTCGTTGTCAGATCCGCTCGTCGGCGCGCGATACTCGTGCCCTGCGCGACATCCACCATTAAACCACGTGGTTGAAAGATGTCCACCCTTGGGAAGGCTAACATTAAACCAGGTGGTTGTACACCTGGTGGACACGTTGCTGCTGAGAGGGTAAGACGGGTGCCGCTAACGCCGTAGCGTGATCAACCTGCCCAGTCGGGGGGGCAAAATGGGACCATTTGGGCACCACGCCTGGCGAAATGGCGTGAAAAGGAGCGTGCTGTGTGGGACGCGGCCCATGTGCGTGCTCGGCTCTCTGCGATGGCCGTTGCTGAGCCGGGCGTGCGATGTTCGGTGCTGGTCGGCACCGTTACCGGCTGGGCGCTCGGTTGGACGAGTCCGAGGTGACTGGGTTCGAGCGGCGTTACGGGATCACGTTGCCGGCGTCGTATCGAGCGGTTGTCACGGAGGTCGGGGCGGTGACTGGTACCTGGTGTGGCTGGACGAAGAACGACAGGCGTTCCACGCGTAGGCACCTGGACAAGGCGGGTTTCATTCCGATCGACCTCGATGTCCTGACCGTTGAGCAACAGGGTAAAGTCAGAGAATATTCGCACAGTTTGCGGCACAAATGTTTATTCTGGAGTGACGTGTCCTGGATTTTTGTTCTTCACACTGGGCGTGCTGATGAACGCGAGCATGTGGTTTTCTGGGATTCCGGCCCGGTTCGCTGGGTGGTCGAGCAGGTCGGGGTCACTGTTACGGACGAGTATCTCAAAGCGGGGATCCGCAGGCACCAAGAAAGCGGCGAGCGCATGTTCGCCGTGAGTGACTTCCCTGAACCTCAGATCGAGCAGGCGGTTGCCGTCATCCTTGGGCCGTTGCTGTCGGCTGCGCGTCGGGAGTGGCCGCCCGACAATGATCCCTACGGCATGACGAGCGCGATCGAGGAACTTGTCGACTTGACCCGCGAGTGGCTCGCTGGAGTCAACGCGCAGCGCCGCGCGGAGGGGCGGCCCGAGTTCCATCCGTCCCTCGATCGTTAGGCCACGTCGCCCGGTTGCAGACCGCCACATTGCGACTGGCCGTACTCGGGAATCCGTGTTGGCCACCGACGCTCATGAGCATTCCGGCACGAAATAGGTTGGGTAAAGCATGGCATCGATCACAGTTACGTAACCCCAGGTTGCCACGGCGGCCAGTGCCACGGCGGCGACGAACCAGAGCCACATCTTCCGGCCGCGCCGCCACACTCCCATCGCGACGAGCCCCACGACGGCGAAGCTTGCGGGCAGCAGCACGAACTTCAGGCCACCTAGGCCGGTGGTCACGAAGAACGGATCGCCGATGACGCCGCCGTTGTCGATCTGGCATCGCCAGAGCCCGTATGGCGCCCGATACGCAACCGAATCCGCGAAACGTAGCCAAGGCAGCCACAAGACGCACGCCACTACCACGGCGACCACGATGCCGGCGCCTGCACGTAAATCGGTCCTTGCCGCCAACTCGGTCCTCCTCCATTCGTTACTCGAAGGACCCGCGAGTGACGCGACAGTTGTGCCGTCGACATCCCGCTGAGCCCGCCGGTGTCGTCACAGGAGCACGGATTGCCGTGGGAGAGAATTGCTGGGTGACCGACGAGGAAGGCTGCTTCGTGATTGCCCCGCCCGGCTCGACCCAGCGCTGGGTTGTCCATCAACCCGTGGACTTCTACGGCGATGGATACATCCACAACATGTTCGTCGAGGTCAGTGATGACGGGATAGGCCAAGAGTTCGGCGTCGGCGAACAACTACGCCAACTCGCAGCCGCTGCTGACCACTTCCTACGCCCGTAGCCTCGAGGTTCTGAACGACCCAACGCCGATGGTGATCTCACCCTCAAATTCATACGTTCGCTGGCCCCATAATCCGCATTTTCTGGAGTGAGCCATGAAGATCAAAGTCAGGAACCGTCTGCTCATGACCAAAGGTGTGATCGCCGCGCGCCGAGAGGCCGGCCAAGCGGATCACTACTCCTGGGTGTGGGTTCTCCCATTGAGGTCCGGCGAGTTCAGGGTGGCGGCCATCGAAGTACCTAAGGATCTCATTGACAATGATGAGTGCTTTTTCGAAGACGATATGACCAGGCCGTACGTCAAGATTGTGGACAGCGTCGATGACGTGGACCATGCGGTTCGGGAGGCTGGCGTGGATCCGGAAACACTGGATGCGCCCTGGTATAGCGACTTTCCACTTTAACCGCGTGGTGTTCGACCAGGCGACTGGATCACGAGACGCTAGACGGTCGCCAACTCCTTCTCCGCCGGTCGCTTGGTGACCTTCTCTCCCTCAACGTCCACATTGGGCAGTACGCGGTCGAGCCACCTCGGCAGCCACCACGCCTTCGCGCCGAGCAGCGACATCACCGCGGGCACGATCGTCATCCGCACCACGAAGGCGTCCACCGCGACCCCGAACGCGAGCGCGAAACCGATCGACTGGATCAGCGTCGTGTCCGAGAGCACGAACCCGGCGAACACGCTGATCATGATCAGCGCGGCCGCGACCACGACCCGCGAACCGTGCCGGAAGCCGGTGACCATCGCCTGTTGCGCCTGGGCGCCATGCACGTGTTCTTCGCGCATCCGCGTCACCAGGAACACCTGGTAGTCCATGGCGAGCCCGAACAGCACGCCGATCAGCAGGATCGGCAGCATGCTCATGATCGGCGCGGTCGACTTGACGCCCAGCAGGTCGTTCAGCCAGCCCCATTGGAAGACCGCGACGACGGCGCCGAAGGTCGCGATGACCGAGCCGAGGAATCCGAGCGTCGCCTTCAACGGCACGATCAGCGAACGGAACACGAGCATCAGCAACAGGAACGCGAGCCCGACGATGAATACGAGGTAGGGCACCATCGCGTCGGCGAGTTTTTCGGAGATGTCGATCTGCAAGGCGGTCTGGCCCGTGACGGCGAGCTGGGTTCCGCCCGCGTGCGCCCGGATGTCCCCGACGAGTTTCTCGGTCTGCTCACTGCTCGGGCCGCTTTTCGGGATCACCGTGAACATCGCGGTGTCGCCCTGCGCGTTGAACTGCGGCGGGGTTACCGCGGCGACGTCGGTCAGCCGCGAGATCCGGTTGTTGGCCGCGGTGGTGCTCTCGGGGGTCGCGTCGGAGATCACCACGATCAGCGGCCCGTTCACGCCGGGGCCGAGGCCTTCTGTGACGATGTCGTACGCCTTGCGCTGGGTGGAGTCGGGCGCGGCGGTCGCGTCGTTCGGCAGGCCGAGTTGCATGCTCAGCGCGGGAATCGCGACGATCAGTAGCCCGGCGACCCCCGCGAGTACCACCGGAATCCGGTGCCGCGCGACGAACCGGGCCCAGCGCTCGCCGTTCGTGGTCTTCGCCTGCTTCTTCGCGTGTTTGCCAAGGACCTTCGGACCGGCGAAGCCGAGGACCGCGGGCAGGAGGGTGAGTGCGATCAGCACGGCGACGGCGACGGTCGCCGCGGCGGCGATGCCCATCTGCCCGAGGAACGGAATGCCCACGACGGTGAGTCCGACGAGCGCGATGATCACGGTCAGCCCCGCGAACACCACGGCGGAACCGGCGGTGCCGACGCTGCGTGCGGCGGCTTCTTCCGGTTCGTAACCTTCGTTCAGCTCATGGCGGTACCGCGAGACGATGAAGAGCGCGTAGTCGATCCCGACGGCGAGACCGAGCATCAGCGCGAGGATCGGGGTGTTCGAGTTCAGCTCGATGAACCTGGAGACGGTCATGATGCCGGCCATCCCGACACCGACACCGATCAACGCGGTCAGCAGCGGCAGGCCCGCAGCGATGAGCGAACCGAAGGTCACGGTCAGCACGATCGCCGCGATGATGACGCCGATCCCTTCGGTACCACCGACTTCCGGCATGCCCTGGATCGCGTCGCCGCCGACCTCGACGGTCAGCCCGGCGTGGCGGGCGGTCACGGCGGGCGCGGTGAGGCCCGCACGATCGGCCTCGGTCAGTTCGGCGGCCTGGACCGCGTAGCTGACCTGCGCGAGCGCGACCCGGCCGTCGGGGGAGACGGTCCCGGTCTGGAACGGGTCGGTGACCATCCGCACCTTGGGTGCGGTCTCGAGTGTGTTCACGAGCCGCTCGAGGTTGGCCTTGTTGGCGGGATCGGTGAGCTTCTGCCCGGCCGGCGCCTCAATGGCGACGCGGGCTGTCGCACCGCCGACGGATGCCTGTGGGAAGCGTTCCTTGAGATGGTCGATCGCTTGCTGCGATTCGGTGCCGGGGATCGTCACGTCGTTCGTCATCCGCCCGGAAAGGATCACGGCGCCCAACCCGAGCACGATCAGGACGGCGGCCCAGACGGCAGTGACAAGCCGGCGACTGCGGAACGAAAAACGGGCAAGTCGGTATAGCAGGGCGGCCACGAGCGCAACTCCAATGCCGTCGTCCATCGTGCGGTCGAGTGATTTCGACGCTAGCCGATCGGCAAGTAGAGGTACAAGCCGATCGGCTAGCGTGTGACTTGCCGCACGGCTAGTATTCTGGCTTGATTTGTGGCGTGTGGGACGCGACGCGTACTCTCTGCATGTTCACTGGGAGGGTGCTATGGCAGCCGATTCCGCGGCCGTGTCCGCGAGCGGCCAGGAGGATACGCGGACACGTCTGCTCACGACCGCGCTACGGCTGTTCACCGAGCATGGCGTGGAGGGCACCTCGCTGCAGATGATCGCCGACGCGCTGGGCGTCACGAAGGCGGCGGTCTACTACCACTTCAAGACGAAGGACGAGATTACCGGCGCCGTCGCCGAGCCTGGGTTGCGTGAGCTCGATTCGCTGGTGGAGGACGCTTCGCGCCTCCGCGGCCGCAACGCGCGGGTCGACCATCTGCTGAGGGGGTTCGTGGACATCGTCGTGCGCCACCGAACCTTGATGGCGCTGTTCAGTCGTGACCCGGGGGTCACGCGCGCGCTGACGACTTCGTGGACGACCCGGGGGAGCTTCAGCGGGACAATGCTGGAGATCCTCGCCGGCCCCGAGGGCGAAATGAACCAGGCGATCGCCGCGCACGCCGCCATTGCCGGCATCGCTATGACCGGCGGAGCGCGGCAGTTCGCCGATCTTGACGACGAGACCCTCCGCGCGCATCTGCTCGATGTAGGCCGCCGTCTGCTGGGCCGCCCTCGTCGGCGTTGAGTTCGACTGGCTCGGCCGCGGAACACTCACGAGGATTGACCGGTTTCATCCGGTCCTCGCCATCAGTGTGGGATGCGAGGCCGCCGATGGCCGCTGTCTTGGTGTTCGACGCCGGCGGCCGGTCCCGTGGTCGAGAATGTTGTCCTTTGTGGATTCGCCGAGATTCGGTAAGCCGCGGGATCGTCGTTGCCGAGCAACAACTCCGAAGGCCTGCCCGCAGCGTCGGTTGCAAACCCCGCATCACCTGATTACAGCCCGCGTGCGAATGCGGTGCTTGCGGTGGGTGCAGGCTCGCCAGCCGGCCGTACCAGCCACCTGAACTCGTGCCTCGGGGCCGATAACGACTTCCGCAACCGCCTTGACAGAACCAGTCGACCGGGCCACGCTCAATTGGTCTACACCAATCGTCTCCCCGGCCGGACGACCGGGCGTTGAAGGGACGGCACGAGTGAAACCCTGGCTCAAACTGGCGGCAGGAGCCGCCGCACTGGCTCTTGCGGCCGGAGGCTGCGCCGGTTCCGGTGGGTCCGGCGCCACCGGTGCGCCGAACGACACGCTGACGGTCTGGCTGATGTCCGGGTCGGCGCCGACCACGCTGACCGACGAGCTCAACAAGGAATTCGAGACCTCGCACCCCGGGGTCACGGTGAAGTACGAGGTCCAGCAGTGGGACGGCATCCAGCAGAAGCTGACCACCGCGCTCGCCAGCGAGCAGCCGCCCGACGTGATCGAGATCGGCAACACACAGACCCCCTTCTTCGCTTCGCAGGGGGTCTTGGCCGACCTGTCGGGGTCCGTCAACGACTTCAACGGCTCGCAATGGCTCGCCGGTCTCAAGCCCTCGGGTGAGTACGGCGGGAAGACCTACGGCATCCCGTTCTACGCGGCCAACCGTGAGGTCATCTATCGCAAGGACATGTTCGAGCAGGCCGGCATCACCGCACCGCCGACCTCGACCGCCCAGTGGCTGGACGCGATCGCCAAGCTGCGGGCGAAGTTCGGCAGCGACCCCGACTTCCAGGCGCTGTATCTGCCCGGGCAGGACTGGTACGCGTTGTTGTCGTTCATCTGGGACAACGGCGGCGACATCGCCCAGCCCTCGGGCACATCCTTCAAGGCGACGCTGGACAGCGCCGGCTCGAAGGCCGGGCTGGAGTTCTACAAGCAGCTCGTGGACGCATCCGCGACGAAGGCACCGAAGGACACCGACGAGGCTAATCCGCAGCAGGCGACCATTTACGGTGCCGGCAAGGTCGCGATGTTCATCGGTCTGCCGTGGGAGGTCGCCACGGCGGCCAAGACCGATCCCAGCCTGACCGACAAGTCGGGTGCCTTCCCCATTCCGAGCAAGACCGCCGGGCAGACCGCACCGGTGTTCCTCGGCGGTTCGAACCTGGGCATCCCGGCCAACAGCAAGAACCTGAACGCGGCCAAGGATTATCTCAAGCTGCTGTCGAGCGCGAAGTACCAGACCGACCTCGCCGCCGCCGGTGATGTGCCCGGGACTTCCAGCGATGTCAACGCGCTGACCAAGGACCCGCTGGGCAGCGTCATGGCCGAGGCCTCGAAGAACGGCCGTGCGGTCCCGGCCAGCCCCAAGTGGGGTGACGTCGAGTCCGGTCAGAACCCGCTCAAGGACATGCTGACCGCGTATCTGACCGGGAAGAAGACGATCGACCAGGCGACCGCGGACGCGGACGCCGCGCTCGACAAGCTCATCGGCTGATGACCGCGACCCAGGACGTGTCGATGCCGGCGAGGAGCACCCCGCCGGCATCGACCCGCGTTGCCCCGCACCGCCCCCGGCGCACCGGCCGGATGAGCGAGCGCATCGTGCCGTACCTGCTGATCCTGCCGGCGCTGGTCGCGATCCTCGTGCTGCTCGGCTGGCCGACCCTGCAACTGCTCGGAATCAGCCTGCGCAGGCTGGACCTGCGCGAGCTGGTCACCGGGCAACTGGTGTGGGTGGGCTTCGACAATTTCACCGCAACGCTGTCGGACCCCGAGTTCTGGCAGATCACCGTCCGGACCGTGGTGTTCACCGCGGCCATCGTGCTCGCCACCTTGCTGGTCTCGCTGTTCGTCGCGCTGCTGATGCGGCACCTCAACCCGGTGATCCGGGTGGTGCTGCAGGTGACGCTCGTGCTGGCCTGGGCCACCCCGGTGATCGCCACGACCACGGTCTTCCAGTGGATGTTCGATCAGCAGTACGGCATCCTCAACAAAACACTGGACCGGCTGGGTTTCCACGGTTTCATCGGCTTTTCCTGGTTTTCCAGCGGTGCGAGCACGCTCACCGTGATCGGGTTGCTCATTCTCTGGCAGGCCGTGCCGTTCGTGGCCTTCACCCTGTACGCGGGCCTGCTCGGGGTGCCCGCCGAGCAGTTCGAGGCGGCCGCCATCGACGGCGCCGGCGCGTGGCAGTCGTTCTGGGCGGTCACCTGGCCGGCCATCCGGCCGATCGTCACCATGGTGACGTTCCTGTCCGTGCTGTGGGACTTCAAGGTCTTCAGCCAGGTCTGGGCTATTCGCCAGGGCGGGCCGGACGGGGAGAGCACCACCCTGCCGGTCTACCTGTATCTCAAAGGTATCGCCGGCAGCCACTTCGGGGCGTCGGCGGCGATCGCCACTCTGATGCTGATCGTGCTCGCGGTGCTCACCGGCCGGTACATCCAGCTGCTGGTCCGGACGAAGGAGGGCGACATTTCGTGAGAAAGTCCTTGTCCCGGCGCATGATCTTGTCTGCGGTCGGCCTGCTCGTCGCGTTCTTCTTCGCCTTTCCGACGTACTGGATGATCAGCACGTCGCTCAAGACGCCCGGTCAGGTGCTCTCTCCCCGCTACGACCTGATCCCGTTTTCGGCGACACTGGAGAACTTCCGATCGGCGCTGACGAAGCCGGGGTTCGGCATCTACCTGACCAACAGCCTGATCGTCACGCTGGGCGCGGTGCTGTGCTCACTGGTTTCGGGCGCGCTCGCGGCGGCGGCCCTGGCGCGGATGCGGTTCCGTGGCCGGAAGGGCTTCCTTTTGCTGGTGCTTGTCGCCCAGCTGGCGCCGACCGAAGCGCTGTTGATCCCGATGTATCTGCTGATGCGGGACGCGGGGCTGCTCAACAGCCTGCCGTCGCTGCTGCTGGTGTATTTCGCGACCACGCTGCCGTTCACCGTCTGGATGCTTTACGGCTTCGTCAAAGGAATCCCGTACGAGCTGGAAGAATCCGCGATGATCGACGGCTGCAGCGCCTCGGGCGCTTTCCGCCGGGTCACGCTGCCGCTGCTCGGCCCCGGGCTGGTCACCACCTCGGTGTTCAGCTTCATCACCGCGTGGAACGAATTCCTGTTCGCACTGGTGTTCATGCGCGATCAGTCGAAGCAGACGCTACCGGTGTGGCTTGCCTCGTTCCGGACGGCGTTCTCGGTGGACTGGGGCGGCGTCATGGCCGCGTCGGTGATCTACGCCGTCCCGGCGGTGGTGTTCTTCGTGCTGGTGCAACGCAAGCTCGTGTCCGGCGCGACCGCCGGGGCGGTAAAGGGGTAGGGATGTCCTCGCTCGAAACACTGGCCGAATCGGTACTGCTACCGGGTTTCGCCGGCACCTCGGCACCGGACTGGTTGCGCCGCCGGCTCGGCGCGGGCCTCGGCGGCGTGATTCTGTTCGGCCGCAACGTCGTCGACGACGAGCAGGTGGCCCGGCTGACCGCTCAACTGCGGGCCGAACGGGACGGGGTGGTCGTCGGCATCGACGAGGAGGGTGGGGACGTGACCCGCCTCGACGCCGCCACCGGTTCGTTCGTGCCGGGACCATTGGCGCTCGGCGCCGCCGACGACCCGGAGCTGACCGCGGCGGTCGCCACCGCCATCGGCGAGCGGCTGGCGGCCTGTGGGATAACGGTCAACCTGGCGCCGTGCGGAGACCTGGCGCTCTCCCCGGAAGACCCGGTCATCGGGGTCCGGGCGTTCGGATCGGACCCGGTGAAAGCGTCGCCGCATGTCGCGGCCTACGTGACCGGGCTGCAGAAGTACGGCATCGCTGCGTGTGTGAAGCACTTCCCGGGGCACGGCGCGGCGACGGAGGATTCACACCTGGCGCTGCCGGTGTTGCCGCGGACCGAGGACGAACTGCGGGCGACCGAACTCGTCCCGTTCGCCGCGGCGATCCGCGCCGGCGTCCGCTCGATCATGACCGGGCACCTGGTGATCCGGGCGTGGGGCGATGAACCGGCCACCCTCAACCGGAAGGCGCTCACCGAGGTACTACGCGGCGAACTCGGCTTCACCGGCACGGTGATCACGGATGCGTTGGAAATGGGCGCGGTTTCCGGGGCGTATCGCAGGCACGACGGCCTCGGCGATGCGGCCGTGCGGTCGTTGGCGGCCGGTGCCGACGCGCTGTGCCTGGGCGGCGCGGCCTTCGACGCCGACGTACTGGACCGGATCACCGAGGTCGTGGTTGCCGCCGTGAAGTCCGGCCGACTGCCGCTGGAGCGGCTCGCCGAAGCCTCGGCGCGGACGGCGGCGCTGGGCGAGGCGCCCACATTCGCCCGGGTCGGGCCGGTGGACCACCGGATCGGCCTGGAGGCCGCGCGCCGGGCGTTGCGGATTCGCGGAAATCCACGGCTGGACGGCCCGCCACTGGTAGTGGACGTGTGGGAGGAACCGACGATCGCGGCCGGCCCGGTACCGCGCGGCCTCGGCCCGCACCTGAGCGAACTCGTACCGGGCACGCACGTGCTCAACGTTTCGGGAGCCGACGTCGCCGAAGTTCTCGAAGCGGCACAAGGGTTCCGCAGCGTCGTGGTGGTGACCAGGGAGGGGCACCGCAACCCGCGGGTGCGCGCGCTGCTGGCCGCGCTCGGCGAGTCTGCCGCGAACCTCATCCGAGTTGAGACCGGGGTTCCGGGACCGGACGACGAGGGCGACCGGATCGACACCTTCAGCGGCTCGTACGTAAGCCTGCGGGCAGTGGCCGAGTCCCTGGCGGCTTAGGCGTGTATCGACGGGCCTTCAGCCAAGCTGCTCGGCGAGTCCGACGACGATGCCCTCGGGACCGCGGACGTAGCAGAGCCGATAGATGTTCTCGTACTGCTCCAGTTCACCCACGAGTTCGGCGCCGTGGGTGCGCAGGCGGGCAATGACATCCTCGATGTCGTCGACCGCGAACATGATGCGACGAATGCCCAGCGTGTTCGTCGGCGCGTCCTTCGGCTCGGGATCGATGGCCTTCGGCTTGTGGAACTTCGCCAGCTCTATTCGTCCGTGACCGTCTGGGGTCTTCAGCATGGCGACGTCCTGCCGGACGTCATCAAGCCCGATGACACGTTCCACCCAGCGCCCCTCGATCGGCCCCTTGCCCTCCAACTCCATGCCGAGTTCGACGAAGAACGCAACAACAGCCTCAAGGTCGTCGACGACGATGAGGACGTTGTCCATCCGCTGGATCGCCACGCTGGTACCTCCTTCGTTTGGTGCGGCCACGATGGCCGCGTCTACCCCGAGACGGAGCCGACAAGCCGTTCTGGGCATTGAGGGGCGGTCCCTGCCTGCCGTTAGGACGCTGGGGTACCCGGCAGACCGTAGTACAGCCCGTTTCTCGTTGATCGGAGATACCGAACGGCGTTGGTTTCCGTTGTGCGGTCCGCCGAGTACGAGCCCGTCTTTGCTGCCGCCCAAAGCTATTGGTCGAAGACAAAAGACATTGTCAAATAATGGTGGGTAGTCCAGGTTTCCTGGTTGTCGACGGCGGTGATGAGGGCAATTGCCCGAGGTATGGCTGTGTTGCTGTCCTCGGTGCCGGGCGCGCCAAGGGCGTTTGTTGTGGCGACTCCGCGGTACCAACTGCGTACTCAACGGAGATGCCTGGTCTGGGGGCTCGCCCCCGATCCGGCCTGAGCCGTGCCGCTCGGCCAGGATACGGACATGCCGGCACCGAGGCCGCTGCGACCGTTCGTGGCGCGTGCGACCTACCGCCGGTGGACCCACCTGGCCCTCGGTGCGGCGCTGGCCGTGCCCTATTTCGCGGTGGGGTGGGCGCTCGGGGAGATCCTCCACGCTATGGCGATCGGCGAGTCCAGGTCGTGGCCGGGCCGCTGGCGGACCTCGCTGTGGTTCGTCCTGCATCTCGGCGCCGGAATGGTGATCGGCACGCTGACGCTCGTTGTCCCACCGCTGATCGTGCTGCTGGTCGCACCACTGCTCACCGAACCCGCCGGCATGTTCACGGACACCGCGATCAACACCTTGCTCGGTGTCGACACACCGTGGTCGCCACTGGCCGGTATCGCGCTGACCGCTGCCGGGTTCTACCTGGTCGCGGGTGCCGGGGCGATGCTGGCGAGAGCTGCGCCGAGGCTGCTCGGCCCGTCCGCGGCCGACCGGCCGGCCGAAGCCCAGCGGCGGGTCCGTGAACTGTCCGAGCGCAACCGGATCGCAGCGGAACTGCACGATTCGGTCGGGCACGCGCTGAGCGTGGTGACCCTGCCGGCGAGCGCGGCCGCGCAGGAACTCGACCATGA
Organism: Amycolatopsis taiwanensis DSM 45107; assembly: GCF_000519205.1. Classification (GTDB taxonomy): domain Bacteria; phylum Actinomycetota; class Actinomycetes; order Mycobacteriales; family Pseudonocardiaceae; genus Amycolatopsis_E; species Amycolatopsis_E taiwanensis. Next base: position 126,889 of record NZ_KI912600.1, read on the forward strand.
TCCCGAGTTCACCCGGCGGGCGCTCACGGTGATCGAGGAATCCAGCCGTGCCGCGCTCAACGACCTGGACGGCGCACTCGCGACGTTGCGGCACGAGGGGGCAGACTCCGGCCGCCCCGGGTGGCCTCGCCGACCTGTCCGGGCTGTTCCGCTCGGCCGCCAGGTGTGATCGCCGACGAGGCCGGCCGACCGGAACCCGGCCGGGTGAACTGCGGTGAGTAGCTCGGTCGTCGCGTAGCGGTCAGTCAGCTCTGCGTCGACCGGTGGATGGCGGCGGTTGTCGTATTCCGCAATCAGAGGTCGGCGCGGGGTTGCCCGAGCGGGATACGGGTAGTCGAGCAGGTATGACGACGACAGTCCCTCAACGACCACTCGCGTTGGTGTCCGGCACGTCCGCCGGTGGGCCGTGAAGGGTACGTCGGCGTCATGTTCTCCCGCAACGGTGACCCTTTCTTCCGCAACGGTGACTCTTCCCGGGCCGGCATGTTGCCGCGCATCGCTGCGGTCTGCTTCGATCTTTTGATCATCTTTGTGGCGCTGTGGGCTCTGACCATCGTCGTGCAGCACCTCAACGTCGTGTTCATTCCGTTGGCGGTCGCGATATTGCTGGCGGCGTTGGTCTCGCCGTTGGTCGAGCAGCTGCGACGGCATGGCGTGCCACGGGCGTTGGCGACCGCTTTGTCCGTGCTACTGGGACTGGCCTTCGTAGGCGGACTGGTGACCTTCGTCGCGTACACGTTGTCGAATGGGTTCAGCGAATTGCAGCGGACGCTGGAGGAGAGCCTGCGGCGGATCCACGGATGGTTGGTACACGGTCCGTTGTCGATCAGTGAGGCTCAGTTCGACAGCATGCTGCAGCAAGCGCAGAACTGGCTGACCCAACACCGCGAGCAGGTGATTGCGGGGGTGTTCGGCGCCCTGAACACGGCAGCCAGCCTGTTGGTGGGATCGGCGCTGGCTATCTTCATCCTCATTTTTCTGTTGTACGACGGCCGGAAGATCTGGCAGTTCCTGTTGATCCCCTGGCGGGAAGATGTCCGGCGAGTGGTGGACTTGGCGGGCCACCGGGTGTTCGCGGTGTTGACCACCTACATCCGGGTCACCGTGCTGGTCGCGTTCATCGATGCGGTCGGCATCGGCGTCGGCTTGCTCCTCGTCCGGGTTCCGCTGGCATTGCCGCTGGCGGTGCTGGTGTTTCTCGGCGCGTTTGTTCCGATCGTCGGCGCGTTCGCCTCCGGGCTGGTCGCCGTGCTCGTCACGCTGGCCACCAACGGCTTGACCGCGGCTCTCATCGTGCTCGGCATCGTGTTGTTCGTGCAGCAGTTGGAGGGCAACGTACTGCACCCATTTTTGACCGCCGGCCTCATTCGGCTGCATCCGCTGGCGGTCGTGCTCTCGGTCACCGTGGGGACCACCCTTGCCGGAGTCATCGGCGCGCTGCTCGCGGTACCCGTCGTCGCGTCGGTGCGGGCGGTCGTGCGCACCGTGATGGACTCGCGGAAACCCGCCGAAGTGCCTGCGTCGCCGGACTCATCGTGCGAGGAGTAGCGCACCGTGGCGCGTGTGGACGGACATTTCGCGGGGTAGCCGTACCCTGTGGTACTGAGTGTGATCCTGGCCGTGCTCGCCGCGGTCGGCAACGCGACCGCGTCGGTGCTGCAACGCAAAGCGACCCGGCGCGAGCCGGAGAGCGATTCGCTCTCGGTGTCGCTGCTCTGGGATCTGGTGCGGCAGCCGGTGTGGTGGGGCGGGATCAGCGCGATTGTGATCGGGTTCGCGCTACAGGCCGCCGCGCTGGCGACCGGTCCGATTCTGCTGATTCAGCCGATCCTGGTGGTGGAGCTGGGATTCACGTTGCTGCTGTCGAGCATCGTCTTCCACACCAGGCTGCACACCAGGGAGTGGGGTGCGGTGGTGGGCATGAGCGCCGGGGTGGCGTTGCTGCTGGTAGGGCTCGCGCCATACGGAGGCGACCCGCTCGGCGCGCCGGTGCTGTCTTGGCTCCTGGGGTGTGGGATCACGGCGCTGGTGGTGGGTGCGCTGGTGGTGCTGGGCTACCGCACCCGTCATGCCCGGCGGGCGGCCTACCTGGGGGTCGCGGTCGGGATCTGGTTCGGGTTCACCGCGGCCCTGGTGGCCGGGATGACGGCGGCGTTCGACGCGGGTTTCGGTGAGGGGGTGCGGGCGTGGCAGACCTGGGCGTTGGTGGTGGTCGGCCCCGCCGGGTTCGTCCTGTTGCAGAACGCGTTGCGTGCCGGTCGGTTGGTGGCTTCGCAGCCGGGTTTCACCCTGGCCAACCCGTTGTCCTCGGTCGGCTGGGGCGTGGTGGTGTTCGGCGAGCAGGTGCGCGGCGGCCTGTGGATCCTGGCGCAGGTGAGCGGGGCGGCCATGATCGCCGTCAGCACCGTGCTGCTGGCCCGTTCGCCGCTGCTTCAGGGGGCACAGGGGGCGACGGAGACGGAGCAGGCCGGCCAGCAGCACGCTTGAGCAGAGCGAAAGAGTGCCGGTCTGGTTGAGCTTCCCGACGCGAAAGCCTGGCCACGCGGTTTCGGCGTGAGGTCGTGGGTAACCGGTGTTGTGCCCTGTTGTTCGAGGACCAGCAGTCAGGAGGGACGATGCCGGGCCGGGAAGATTTGCCGAGCACGCTGCGACGTTCACCACGGCAGGCACAGGACACGTGGGTGGCCGCGCACGATTCAGCGCTCGGAACCTACGGTCCCGGCCGGCGGGCACAACAAACAGCGTTCTCGGCGTTGAAGCACTCTTTCGAGAAAGTCGGCGACCACTGGGAGCCCAAGGCCCGGCGTGGCCCCTCCGACGAGCAAGCAGCCGGAGGCGCCGGTCAGCCGACGAAGGCCACGCACGGAGGTGTCGACGCCAACAGCAGCAAGGAACATCTCTACCGGCTCGCCCGCCAGCTCGATATTCCCGGGCGATCCCGGATGTCCAAACAGGAACTGGTCGGCGCGCTCGAAAAGGCGAGCAGGCGTCAGACCGCCCGTGCACGCCGCAAGAGCTGACCTGGCAGCTGCATGTGATGCTGGCGAGTTTGTCGTAGTGGGTGGCGATGGCGCTGTGTTCCCGCTTCAGGCCGCTGTGTTCTCGTTCCAGGAGGCTGTGTCCCTGGTTCAGGAGGCTGTGTCCCCGGTTCAGGACACGAGTTCGTCGCGCGGACGGGAGGTGGGGCGGTCCTGGCGGCATGCCTCGTAACGCTGCCGAGGTGATCCTGCCTTCGGTATCAGTTGTTCCCAAGCCGGAACTCAAGTGCCTGGCCCGGGGACACGCCCGGCTGAACCGGGAACTCACGTGCCTGAACCGGGATCTCGCGTACCTGGGCCGAGAACTCGGGTGCCTGAACCGGGGACATGCCAGGTGCTGGCGTGTCCCCGGCTGGGGAGGGCGAGTTCTGGGTTCGGGTGGGTGAGTTCTGGGTTCGGGTGGGCGAGTTCTGGGTTCAGGGGGGTGAGTTCTGGGTTCAGGGGGGTGAGTTCTGGGGCCAGGCCTTGAAGTCGGTGTGCACCACGGCGTCGGCGCGGAGCCGGCCCCGGATCGGAGTTCGACGGTGCAAGCGCATCCGATACGCATGACCTAGCCGATTTCGTTGTCCTCAAGGAAGGCCCGCAGTCTACCTGAACGGGCACAACAGGGTGCGCCCGCCAGACCTGAGCCGCCAAGATCACCCGAGCGCCCGAGCGCGGCGGCAGTACTAGAGTTCGAACTGCTCGAGGTGGCGGGGGTCGAGGACTCGGCCCCGGTTGCCGAGGATGCCCTGCAAGGTGGCGACGACCTCGCGGTTGACGGTATTGTGCACTTCCGGGTTGTCCAGCGCGGTCACCATGTCGTCGTGGTGACAGGGGATGACGATCCGGGGCCAGCCCAGTGCCTGGAGTGCGCGCTCGAAGTAGTCGTGCACCCCCGCGTTGCCGCTGGCGCCGAGCACGAGCACATCCGGCCTGGCGCCGGCGACCTCCCGTTCGGCGAAGTTGGCCGTGCCGCTCAGGAACATCACGCGTAACCGGTCTGCCACGGTGATCTGGTAGCCCAACGTGCCACCCTCGACCAGTTCGCCGATGGTCGCCGGTTTCTTCGGTCGCGAGGTGAGAGTCCCGGCCGGAGCGAAACCGTAGCTGCCCAACTGGCTGTGCAGGCTGCGGAACACCTCGATGGTGTAGTCGGGGCGCGGTTTCTCGGGACTGCGCAGCGGGTAGCGCAGGTATTCACCACCGGTGACCAGCACCAGGTCGGCCTCGCGCGTCGCCGGGATTCCCATCGCGCGAACGAGGTTGAGGTGTGTCTCGCCACCGAGGACGCGGATGCGCCGGCCGTTCCACTTCGGATGGTTCAGCAGCGTCGGCACATCGGCGAGGTGGTCCCAGTGCCCGTGCGTGGCCAGGATGAACTCCGGCGCGCCGGTCACGTGCTCGCTGAGGACCCAGTCGATGATCCGCTTGTTCACCTCCAGCGGGCGCCGCAGGTCCGCAGTGCCGTCGGGACCTGCGTACTGCTGCCGCGTTAGGTACGGATCGACGAGCAGCCGGTGTCCGTCGAAGACCATTTCCCAACCTGCTATGCCGAGCCAGCGCAGGCGTACCCCCGTACCGCCGTTCGGTACGGGTGCCATGACGTTAGACGTTGTGGCCTGCGCCGTGCCTGCGGTGGCGAGTGCGGCAGCACCCGCCAGTCCGGCCGCCATTGTCGTCCGCAGCACGTCTCGACGGCTCCTCCCGCCGGCGGGCACTGAACACGATTCGCACATGATCGATCCCTCTGTATTGCTTCCGTGGTCAACGGCGTCCGCTGCCGTTGTGATCAAGTTGAGCGGAGCGTAGCAAACGAACTGGTTCGTTCGGTACGGGTGTGGCAAACTCCTTGTTGCCATGCCCCGGGATGCCACACCAACCAAGAGACGGATCCTCGCTGCCGCCGTCGCCGAGTTCGCCGAGTACGGCATCAGCGGCGCGCGGGTCGACCGAATCGCGGCTCGTGCCGAAGCCAACAAGCGCGCGATCTACGACCATTTCGGCGATAAGCAGGAATTGTTCGGCATCGTGCTCGCCGACCAGCTCGACCGGCTCGCCAAGATGGTCGAGCTGCGCGCCGACCGGATTCCCGAGTTCGTTGGCGAGCTGTTCGATTACTGCGCCGAGCACCCGGAACTCGTTCGCCTCGTGCAGTGGGAGGCGCTGTCGCTACCGGCGAACCAGGTACCCGGCTTCGCCGAGCGCTCGACGAGTTACCAGGCCAAGGTGGACGCCATTGCCGAAGCCCAGCGGCTTGGTCGAGTCGACCCGCAGCTCGACCCCCGCCGGGTCATGCTGCTGCTGATCGGCATGGCGGAGTGGACCCTGTACGTCCCCCAGCTTGCCACCATGATCGCCGGTGCGCCCACGAACAGCGCGGAACAACGCGCCGACCAGCGGGCCTTCCTGGTCACCCTCGCGCAACGCCTGCTCGAACCCCGGCGCTGAGCCCACGATGATCCGCTCGGCTGTCAGCGTGGCGAAGCGGCCAGGTAGGTGATGTGCTTGTCGCGGCCGAATCAGTCGAGGAATTGTTTGTCAGCCAGATTGTTTGGCGGAACTACAAACCGGACTAAACCGGCGCCGAACAAGAGTCGTCGACCGACTCAATGAACTCCTGAACTACCTGCCCCAAACCTTGACATCTTCGGCGGGGCCACGGTTTGATTCCTGGCACTGGGTCTGGGTGTACTGGTTCTTCGTTGCGGGACGGGAGCGTGCTGTGCAAAAGATCATGAATGCTCGTCGGGCGATCCGGTTGATGGCGACGGTGGCAGTCGCCGGCGCCTGTGCGGCCTTGTCCGCTCCGTCGGCGTCCGCGAGTCAGTCGGACTGTGCCAGCGGCTTGTGCGTGTGGTCCGGCGAGAACTACACGGGAACCATGGTGAATCTGACCATCCCCGGGCTCAACAACTGCTTCACGCCGACGGCTGAAGGCTTCGACGCCACCAGGTCCGCGGACGTCACGGACCCCACCTTCAACCTCGTGTTCTATGACAACGCCGATTGCACGGGTACTGGGCAGTTGGTCATGTACCGCTCCGTGGCGGCCTTCGATTCGCCGAAACACGGGATCAAGGCGTACCTCAATCGCAGCTGAACTCTCCCAGCCTGCTCAAACCAGGGTCGACCGGAACTTGTCCATCAAGTGCGGCCCCGCTTTGACGGCTGGATACCGTGGCCCCTCGCCAGGACGCAGACACGTCGGCAAGCACTCGACCACAGCGGCCCAGTTGGCGTTGTAGAAGAAGGGCATACTCTGCCGCCGCGTCGCCTGGCCGGGCACGGTCTCGGGATTCACCACCCGGTGCAGCGTCGAACGCCATTGATCGTTGGTCCACCGGGCGAGCAGGTCACCAATGTTGATCACGTAGGCATCGGGCACGCTGGGCACGCCGATCCACTGACCGGTCGCCGAACGCACTTCCAGCCCACCGGGAGCGTCGTCCTGGCGCAGGATGGTGATCATGCCGTAGTCCGTGTGTTCCCCGGCCCGCAACTGTCCCGGCACCGGCGCAACGTTCTGCTCGGGATAGTTCAGCGCGCGCAATGAGCTCGGGGATGCGTCCAGTTTGTCATCGAAGAAGTCGGCCGGCAGGCGCAGACCGCGGGCGAACAACGACATCAGCCGTCGCCCGAGCTTCAGCATCTCGGCGTAGTAGGCGCGCCAGATGGCGCGCAGTTCGGGAAGTACCTGGTCGGGCCACGGTGTGGGCACGTACACCGATGCCTCGTCCGGATCGACGTACTCGCGCGTGGGTGGTTCGAAGGGCCCGGCGTTGAAGGACTCCTTGAGATCGCCGAGCCCGGCCGCGCCGAGGGAGCGGCTCAGCGACTCACCGGACAGCGGGCTGTATCCGTACGGGTAGCCGGGTTCGGGCATCGCGACCGCCATCCGGTGCTCCAGTGGCAGGTCGAAGAAGGCGCGTGTGACGTTCCAGGCGGCCTCGGCGAGGGTTTCCGGAATCCCGTGCGAGGTGATCTGGAAGAACCCGATCTCCCGGCACACCTCGTCGAGTTCGGCGGCGACCACGGCGGGGTCGCGGTTGATGTCGATGATCGGAACCACGGTCACTGCGTTCCTCCACTGTGGTCGGACAGGGTGGCGATGGCGTCGACGATCAGGTCCCAGAACCTCTTAGCGTCGAGTTGCATCGCGACCTCGGCGTTGGCCGGACGCCCGGTGCGGTTGTACAGGTCGACGACCGTAGCACCTCTGGTATGGGTGCCGGTGAGTTCGATGTCGACCCGCGCGTGCACACGCGTGACGACGTCCGGATCGATGAGCAGCGCCACCGTGATCGGATCATGCAGCGGTGGGGCCGGGAAGCCCCACAGCTCCCGGTATGTTTCGCTGAAGAACTCGAGCAGCGAAACGCAGATCCGGGACAATGGGCTGCCGAGCGCGCCGATCCGGCTGAGCACGGTGTCGTCGGCGAGCGCCTGGTGGGTGACGTTGAGTCCCACCATGGTGACCGGGACACCGCCGTGCAGCACGATGTCCGCGGCTTCGGGATCGGCGTAGATGTTGAACTCCGCGTACGGGGTGCTGTTGCCGCGCTCGGTGCTGCCACCCATGAACACGATGCGGTCGATCCGATCGGCCACGTCAGGCGCGGCGCGCAGCAACGTAGCGATGTTCGTCAGTGGCCCGGTGGCCACGACGGTCACCGGCCGTGTCTGGCCACGCAGCAGGTCACGTACGTAACCGACGCCGTCGGCGGAGGTCAACGGCGTGCGAACCGGACCGAACTGCGGTCCGTCCAAACCGGACTGCCCGTGCACGTCTTCGGCGATGACGGCCGGTCCGCGCAACGGCCCGCGAGCACCGCTGACAATGGGGACACCGCCGATGCCGGCGACATCACAGATTCGCCTGGCGTTCAGGGCGGTCTTGTCCAGGGTCTGGTTGCCGGCGACCGTGCTGATCGCGAGCAGGTCCACCGCGGGATTGGCCGCGGCGAGCATGATCGCCAGCGCGTCGTCGTGCCCGGGGTCGCAGTCCAGCACGATCGGGGTCGGATCAGTCACGGATGTCCTCACTCACCGGCCCCGCCGCCTTCGTCGCTTTCGCCGCCTTCGCTGCGCGGATTCGTGGCCAGCCGAGCGCCACGAACACCAGCGCCGAGACGATTCCGGCGACCACCGGCAACGGGGCGATCTCGTAGCAGAAACTCGGCAGGAAATCTTCGCCGAAGAAGCCGATCAACACGCCGACGCCGCAGGCCAGGATCGCGTCGAGCCGCCACTTGCCGAGGAAACCGCGCGGCGAGCGGAAGAACTCCTCGCTCGGTGTCGACCTGCGTTGCACCAGAACCCAGTCCACCAGCATGACGAACGTGAAAGGGATGATGAAGTTCCCGCCAGCTTCCAGAAAGTCGGACGCGCGCTCGAGAATCCCGCCGGCCGCGAGGGCTACGCCGGCGATGCCGAGCAGTACGGTCGCCACCGGTTGCTCCCAGCGCCGGGGGCGGCGGACGGTGTTGATCGCGACCAGCAGGTCGATCATCGCCGGGTACAGGTTCATGGCGTTGGTGTGCAGCACCGCGATGGCGACGCCGACCGCGGCGACCAGACCCCAGATCGGGATCTCCTGCGCCAGCAGCGCCACGTTCCACTCGCCCGTCGCGGACTGCGAATAGAGGCCGATGACTCCCATGCCGATCAACGCGACCATGATCCCGGCGGACGGCGCGATGAAGAACGACGGCCGGCGGCCGCCGGTTCGTTCGACCGGAACGGCGAACCTGGACACGGTCGACAGCTTGTACGTCCAGGACAGGATCGAGAAGGACAGGATGATCGTGAGTGCGCTGCCCCAGTTCATGGGTTTGGTCTGCGGGGCGGCGACGAAGTCGTACTTGACGACCATGTAGCCGAACAGGGCCGCGTAGCAGACGATCATGAGCGCGGCGGTGTACCGGTAGAATCGCTCCAGCCACTTCATGCCGAACAGCACGAGCACGATCTGGACACCACCGACGATGATGTTCCACATGGCCAGCGAGGAGTGGGTGATGGCGGAGAGGATCTCGGCACCGACCGCGGTGTTCAGTCCGAACCAGCCCAGGTTGACCACCGTGAACAACACCGAGAAGCCGAAGGCGCCGAACCAGCCGTAGGTCTTGCGGGCGACGACGAGCGCCGAGAGCGGCCTTTCCCTGCCCATCTCGGAGAACAGGCCGGCCGGGATGATCGCGATCGCCCAGGCCACGAATCCGGCGATGACGAAATTGGTCAACCCGTAGTCGAAGAGCAGGTCGCCGATCAGCGGTGTGGTCGCCGAGCTCGCGGCCATCAACCACACCACGAACATCCGGTACGGGCGCATGGTGCGCTGGGCATCCGGAACCGGCAGCACACCCACCGTCTCGACCTCGGCGCCGACCCTGGACCGCAGCGTGGGAGCGTCCGAAGTGGACTTGCTCATGCCTGGTCACCGCCTTTGGCGCGCAGGCGGGAGCCGGGAGTGAATCGCACCGGGACGGTCGCTCGGGCGAACGTGGTCCCGCAGCTCACCGTCGGCCGCACTCTGGCTCTGTCCACTGTGTAGTCCGGCATTCGTTCGAGCAGGCGGCGCAGCACGATCGCCAGCTCGGCCTTGGCCAGGGTGGCGCCGATGCATCGATGCGGGCCGATGCCGAACGAGAGGTGGGGGTTGGGCGAGCGGTCGAGCCGAACGGTGTCCGGGTCCGGGAAGGCTTCGGGGTCGCGGTTGGCCGAGGCCCAGGCCAGCAGTACCTTCTCACCACGGCGAATCCGCTCACCACCGATCTCGGTGTCGGCCCGGACGAACCTGGCGAAGCCCTGCACCGGTGCCTCGTAGCGCAGCAGTTCGTCGACGGCGGCCGGCACGAGCTCGGGGTGTGCGCTGAGCCTGGCGCGCAGGTCCCGGTCGGAGTCCAGGTACAGCGCCATGTTGCCGATCGCCGCGACGGTGGTGTCCACTCCGCCGAAGAGCACCATCATGGTGATGTCGACGATCTCGTCCTCGTCCAGCGGCCGGCCGTCGACGGTGGCGGCCAGTAGCCGGGTGACGAGATCATCGCCGGGAGCTTGCCTGCGGCGCCGGATGTCCTCGGATACGCGCCGGCGCAGGGCCGCGAGACGTTGCCCGGCCGCGGCCCGTTCCGGCTCGCCGACCCGGTGGGTGGAGAAGTCGCGGATGGGTTCGACGACCTCCGGCCAGTCCCGCTCGGGCCAGCCGACCAGGTTCATGGTGACCAGCCCCGGCACGGGCAGGGCGAGGTCGGTGACGAGATCGGCGGTGCCCCGCTCGATGAACTCGTCGATCGTGTCGTCGACATAGCGCCGGATCGCCGGCTCCATCGCGCGGACCGCGGAGACGGTGAAGAGCGGATTGATCAGTCTCCGGTAGGCCGTCGCCATCGGCGGATCCGCCTGCACGGGCAGCAACCGGCCCGGGTTCTCCGACGGGATGAGCAGATCACCGCCGTCGGAGGAGAACGTCTCGGTGTCGACTGTGCACCGCCGAACGTCCGAATAGGAGGTGAGGACCCAGAACCCGTCCTCGTAGGCGGCGGAATGCGCGACCGGGCAGGTTTCGCGCAGCTTCCGGTAGATCCGCCAGGGGTCCTCGGCGAACTCGGTGGTGTGGTGGTCGAACTCGTAGTGCACATCTTGTCGGGTCATCGCGGGACCAATCTGTGTGCGCCAGCGTTGATACCAGGGAAGTCGACAGCGGCCGGAGTGCGATAGCCTTAAGTTAAGCCTTTAACCTTCGGCATACTACGATTTCCTAGCTCGTGGTGGCAAGGCTTGCGACCGCTTTCGCGACCTCGGTGGCCACCCGGGCGTTGTTCTCGGCAAGGGCCAGGTTCGCCGGCACGCTCGCTCCGTCGGTCTCGGCCTCCAGCCGGCCGAGCACGTACGGGGTGACCGCGGCGCCGGTGACACCGGCTTCGGCGCAGGCCGCGAGCGCTGCGTCCAGTTTCGCGGTGAGCTCGTCGCCGTCCAGTTCGGCCGGTGCCGGAATGGGAACCGTGAGCAGCACCCCGGAGTCCGGTCGTGATCGGTACGCCAGTACCCGCGCGACCTCGTCCGCGTCCGTTACCCGGTGGGGGACACGGAGTCCGCTGGAGCGCGTGTAGAACGCCGGGAAGTCGTCATGCCGCCAGCCGAGTACCGGCACCCCGGCGGTTTCCAGATATTCCAGTGTGCGCGGCAGGTCGAGGAACGCCTTCGCGCCCGCGCACACGGTGATGACCGGATGGTTGGCGAGTGCGTCCAGATCCGCCGAGATGTCCCCGGAGACCTCCACGCCCCGGTGCACACCGCCGATGCCGCCGGTGGCGAACACGGAGATGCCGACGCGGTGGGCCAGCGCCACGGTCGCGGACACAGTGGTGGCGCCCACCGGCCAGCGCTGTGCCGTGGCCACCGCGAGATCCCGTTCGGCGACCTTCGCGTCCGCGGCGAGGATCCGCTCCTCTTCGCCCGCGTCGAGGCCGACCCGCCAGGCACCGTCGACGATGGCGGTGATGGCCGGCACCGCGCCCCCGTCCCGAATCGCGGTGACACAGCGCCGTAGCGCCTCGCCGTTGTGCGGTGCGGGTAGCCCGAGTGTGGAGAAGATGGTCGACTCGAGCGCGACGACGGGGGTGCCGTCGGCGAGCGCGGAACTGACCTCCGCGGACAGCCTCAGTGGTGTGTCAGTCATGAAACCTCCCTGGTCGATGCGCCCGGCGCGGCGAGCACCGTGGCGGCGAGTGAATGTCCGGCCGCCGCGGCGGCCGCGGGGGAGCGGCCGTCCGCGAGGGCGCACAGATAGCCGGCGGCGAAGGCGTCGCCGGCGCCGGTGGTGTCGCGTGCCTCGGGGACCGGCGGAACGGGGACGGTCAGACGCCGGCCCGTCCCGTCGATGATCGTGGTGGGGCGGGCACCGTCCTTGAGTACGAAATGTGTTCCGGCCGGCGGGGTTTCCCCGGCCAGGCGAAGCAGATCGGCCTCGGCGGCGTTGGCGAACAACACATCGGGCCGCAGGCGGCCCATGAGCTTCATCCACCGTTCGGTGCCGAAACCGGTCAGCAGCGCGGTGGAGGAGGCGTCGACGGTGACCATGCCGCCGGCCGCGCGGACGGTGCGGATCATGTCGAGTGCGCTGGCGGCGCTCGGTGCCGTGGCGAAGGTGTACGCCGGCACGTGGAGCAGTTCCACCCCGGTGAGCCAGTCGGGCGACACCGGGCCGAGTTCCGCCGACGCGCCCCGGTCGGGGAACATGGTTCGTTCGCCGTCGGCGTCCACGATGATCACGATGCTGCCGGTGTGCCCGGCACGTTGCACCCGAACGTCCACTCCGGACTCGGCGAGTGCCGCGACCAGCTGGGTGCCGAGCGGGTCGGCGCCGACCCGGCCGATGAACCTGGTCGGCCGCAGACCGGCGGCGAACATCGCCACGTTGGCCGCGCTGCCGCCGCGTGCGCGCCGGATCAGGGCAGGATTGTCGGTCGCCGGTCGCACCGGGCCGGCGGGCCAGACAACCACATCCTCGACGAGATCACCCGCAACGGCAAGCACGCCGCTACGTTATGCGTTTAACCCCTTGCGCGCAACCGCCGTGCAGGACCGACCGACGACCGGTTGATCAGCATGGCGGGCAGCGATTCCTGTCGCGGCGCCGGTGACTCCTCGGCGAGCTGCTCACGCAGGATCCGAGCCGAGGCGTACCCGAGGTCGTAGGCGGAAAGCCGCACCGTTGTCAGCGCCGGCGAGGTGAGCTTGGAAAACGGGAGGTCGTCGAAGGACACCAGCGACATCTGCTTGGGTACCGAGACGCCGGCCGCGCCGAGTGCGGACAGCGCGCCGTAGCCGAGCACGTCGGTCGCGCTGATGATCGCGGTCACGCCGGCGCGGCGCCAGTCCGGCAGCGATTCGGCGACCAGCGTGCTCGCGTCGTCGACCTTGATGTCCGAACGAACTCGGGTCAGCGCGGTTCCCGGTGTCCGGCGCAGCCGGTTGGCGACCTGCCGACGCCGGGTTTCGAACGTTTTGCCCTCCCGCGAGGCGTCCAGGTAGACGATGTTGCGGTGGCCGAGTTCGACGAGCTGGTCGACCATCTCCCGCGTCGCCGCCCTGGTGTCGAAGTAAACCCTGGACAGTTCCGGCGGGCCGGAGGGTTCGTCGAGCAGGACGACCGGGCAGCCGATCTGGCCGGACGGCGGCTCGGCTCCGGGGAACTCCAGCAGGATCCCGTCCACGCCGAAGGCCACGAGCTGGTCGAGGTCCGGCTGGTCGTGCTCCGCGCCGGACACGGCGAGGAGCAGCCGGTACTCCGTCCCGAGCGCGGTCGCCACGCCGGCGGCGACCTGGGAGAAGAACGGGTTCCCGACATCGGGGGCGACCAGCGCGACGCACTGCCGGCGGCCGGTCACCAGGCTGCGCGCGGCCGAGTCGACCACGTAGCCGAGATCGGCGATCGCCTTCTCGACACGTGCCTGCGTCGCCGGTGAGACCCGCCCGGCCGCCTTTCCGTTGATCACCAGCGACACGGTCGCGATCGAGACGCCGGCCGCCGCGGCCACGTCGGTTGCCTTCGGGCGTTTCCCGGACGCGCGAGCACGACCGGAGGAAGAAGCGGTCACAGCAGACCCCTCTTTGCGCTGTCGATGTGGTAAGTATGCCAATGTCAAGGCCGTCGGGGAGTCAGGCGTGTCCGTGTCGCCGCCGGTCCACTGAGAGTTCGATGTCCGATCCCGTACGACCCGGCGGGCGGATCCTGCAGCAGCCAGGTCGGCGGTCCGGACGTGCTGCCGGCCGCGAAGGCCACCATGAGCGGGAACGCGATGACCTTCGCCCTGACGACGATCGTGTTCCAGAGCGTGGTGTTCTACTTCGGTTTCGGCAGCCGCTACGTGTTCCCGGCGCGGTCGGAGCGTCTTCTGGGCCGCGGTCACCACACCGTATGCCAGATGCGGCACCGACCGTGATCGTTGTGGCCAGGGTGGATTCGCCGCATCACGTCGGGTCGCGGTGCTGGTGGAATCGCTCGGCCGCGGTCCGGGTCAGGCGGGTCGCGGCCCTGAACCACGCGGGCTGGTTGCCTTCCTCGGCGTGTCCCGGGGTCGGCGCCGCGTTGTCCTCGGCGCGCGGGAGCAGGCGATCGGCGACCCCAGCGATCCGCGTGGTGAGGCCGGGTGCCACGCCGTGCGCGACAGCGGCCAGCTTGGCCATCGGGGTCAGCACCAGCTCGGCGCGCCCGCGCAGTGCCCCGGCGACGATCCGGCGCGCCGCCCGCTCGGCATCCATGGACAGCAGCGGCAGGCTGGCCCCGAGCGTGAACCATCGGTATTCCGCCGCGCGGTTCCCGGTGAACAACGCATTGCGTGGAGAACCGGTGCGCATCAGTCCGGGTACCACCGTGGTCACCGAGATGCCGTACTTGCCCAACTCCACGCGCAGTCCCTCGGAGAAGCCTCGCGCGGCATACTTCGCGGTGGTGTAGGGCAACAGATGAGGCGCCGGCACCCGCGCACCGATCGACGTGATGGTGACGATCCGGCCTTCGCCCTGGTCACGCATCACCGGTATGGCCGCCAGACTCGTGTGTACGACTCCCCACAGCATCACGTCCAGAGCCTGGGCGAACTGCTCGGCTCGCATGGTTACCGCCGGACCGACCTGTATCACGCCGGCGTTGTTGACCAGAACGTCCAGGCGGCCCAACTGTTCGACCGCGGTCGCGACGACGCCCTCGGCCTCCTCTCGCACCGACACGTCGGCGGGCACGGCGACCACGTGCACGCCGATCGACTCCAGTTCCTTTCGCGCTCCCTCGAGACCGTCCGCGGACCGTGCGCAGATCACCAGGTCGAAGCCTTTCCGGCCCAGTTCACGCGCCAGCAGCAGGCCCAACCCGCGGCTCGCTCCGGTGACGACCGCCGCCCTGTCAGCCATACCCGTCCTCCTATCGCCTCAACTGCCGAATACCCAGGAGACCGCGCGCCACGCGGGAGGTACGGATCCATGTAGCCGGGTACCCGGCGAGAGCGGTCCCCAGCGCCGTCATCCGGAATTCAGGGCTGACGTCGGGCTAGAGAACTGAACCGGGATGCCGGATGGCCTTGATCCACAGGTGCCAGGGCAGCCGATGAGGAGAGCCGTCCGCACGGGTAGCGATCGGTTCACGAACGGCTTCGATCAGAAAGCCAGTCTCCTCCAATGCGCGGGTGTATGCGCTGAGAGGACGTTGGTAGCCGGTGAACTTCATCGAGATGCCTTGACGCTCAACGAGGTCTTCGGTTCGCCTGCTCGTGAAGTACGACCCGTCCACCACGAAGGCGAGATCGTCACCTTCTCCAGTCCTGATGCCCGTGTTGGCGGGATGGAGTATCGACAGCACGAGGCGACCACCAGGCCTGAGTACCCTGCCTGCTTCACGTACTGCTCCGGGAAGATCATCCACGTCGATCAGGCTGTTGTAAGCGATTGCCAGGTCGAACGAGTCGTCGGGAAAGGGAAGGTCCGCCGCGTCGGCGACGGTGTATTCACCCTCCGGATGAGCAGCGCTCGCGGCACCGATCAGTGTCGGCGACGCGTCCACCCCGGTGACACGGTGCCCACGGGCAGCGAGATCCCGCGCGACGCGGCCCTCGCCGCAGCCGAGATCCAATGTGGACCGTCCGGAGTCAGGGACCAGTTCGAAGAAGGCGGACCGATAACGCCAGTACGAATCAAGCTCGGGTGTTCGCACCCAGGTGATCCAGTTCCTCGCCTGCTCTTCCCACGCCTGACCGGTTGATGTGATCGCCTTATCACTCACGTCCTGAGCGTATCCCGCTACGGCGCCGTTGGTCGAAAGTGCGCATCACCAACGGTGCAGGCCCGCCCCCCGGCCAAGCATTGCCGTCGGTGAAACTGGTTCCCCAGTAAAATGGGTTGACTTCGCGTAACGTCCGGGCGGTCCAACCGCGGTCCGTGCTGTTATCAGGGACGGCCACCTGGACACCAGGCCCCCACAGCGCCAACCGCTCCTGGCAGATTCCACACGGCGCCAGGACACCGATCGTCGTCTCTCCAGGCTCCACGCTCACGCATGCCGACGCCGTGACCCGTCGGTCGAGGGTGTACGCCTGGCACAACGCGCCCGTTTCGGCGCATAACCCCGCGGCGGCGTTGAGGTTGTCGAGGCTGACGCTGGTAAGGATCTCGCCGTTGTCGAGGTACACAGCCGCCGCCACCGCTTCCTCCGCCTCCGGCCACCGAGCCCTCAGTTGACCCACCGCTGCATCAATCAGACGCTGATCAAGGTCCATCCAGGCAGGCTCTCACCAAACGCTTGCCCATTCAACGCGAACCGACCTCGCAGGCTGTGTGCTCGCGGATCGCTGATCGCTACGTGGCTTGGATGGTGGCTCAGAATGGCTGCTCCTGGTTGTCTTCGTTGCTCGAGTTGTCCTTTGTGGACTCGTTGGAATTTTCGACCGTGGGTTTGAAGATCGGATCCGGCCGGGTGGTGTGGGCGCGTCCGGCCGGGGTCATCACTGTCAGCTTGCCTGCCTCCCCGTCGAGGTGGAAACTCCATCCGGGTGCATCCTTCAGGGCATGGTGATTTCTGCACAAGCAGATGAGATTGTCGTGGGCGGTGCGGCCGTTCTTGCCGCGCCGGAAGTCGCGGTGGTGGTCGACATCGGACCGTTGTGCGGGTCGGCGGCACCCGGGAACTCGACATTCTCGGTCGCGGACGCGGACGAATTCGTCGAGGGCGGCGGGTGGCCGGTAGCGGGTACGGCCAACATCCAGGACGGCGCCGGAGACCGGGTCGCACGTAACCTTGCGCCACACGCTGTTCCGGTCGCGCATAATCTCGCAGGCGATCTCGCCCGGGATAGGGCCGTGTCCTTCGAGTTCGCATCCTTTGCTGGTGATGCCCAGTGCCGCGTCGATCGGAACGTGGATGTAAACCTGGGCGACGACCCTGGGTAGTCCTTCGTGCTTGCCCAATGCCAGATCTGTCAGTACATCAGCGCGGATTTGATCAAGCGTGCGGTTTTCGTCCTTCGTCTTCAGCTTGTGGGCGATGCCGTCGACTTTGGCGTAGATGGCGCTGGCGATTTCGGCCGGGAGGTACGCAAAGAGGGATGCCATTCCGTCCTCGGCATGGATCAGCTCGACCCGTCGATCCTTTCGACGCTTCTTCGCCCGCTCCGCATACCCATCAGGATCGACGGCGCACACAGCATCCCGCGCGATCCTCCGCACCCTCTCGGAGTCTTTGCCTGCCACCCGTCCGGCGATCCGTTCGTCCACCTCGCGGGCCTGCTCATCCGACAACAATGCCGTCACCTCACACACTTTGGTCGCGGTGCGCAGGTCGATCTCGCCGTTCTCCATGGCGGACAACAGCTTTTGGCAGCCGGGTGGTCAACTCCGCTGCCGCACTGACCAAACCCGCCGCGGCCTGTCTGCTTACGCAGAGTTCGAGTGCGATTTCGTCGGCCGCCCATCTTGTCTGACCTCGGATCTTGCAGAGTCGGGCAATGGTACGTACCTGGATGGCTTGGGCGCGGCAGATCGCTTCCCGGGCCACGGCCATGGTCTCGACCGAGGCGTGGTCGGACATGCGGGCGATATCCTCGCCGCACAGCGAGAACAAGTTATACAACACGGGGGAATCCTTTACTCGAAGACGGAATACGTCGATTCTATCGATCAGGTGAGCGACTATCCATCGAACACAACATGAAAAATCGCCGCCCGGGTCGCCGGAAGACCTACGGCACCCAATGTTTTCGCCTCAGCGAAAACACCGCGTCCTGTCATGGAGGTCCTCGTAGCCTCGCGAGATGCCGTTCCGAACGCCTGCGGGGCAGGGCCGAGTTCGACGAAAGGAAGCATCATGTCCAGTCCAACACCCGGCCAGCACGGCGGGAAGGTCGCCGGGCCGCTCGATCGTGCTCGTGCTGTCTGCCGTGTTCGTAGTCGCAGTGGCTGTCACCGTCGTCGTGCTGGTCCGCCGAGCCGGGCGGCGACTGAAGCGACAGGGGCGGCCGTGTGGCCACTGCCGCGCGGCTAGTTCGGCCAACTCCTGGCCGTGAACGCGTTCCTGCGCGGCCGCAAGGTCTGCGCGGACCTATCCACCGTCTGGCCCGGCATCACGTTGTTCAGCTACCGTCGGGCACGCGGCTGGCCAGGTCCCGCCCGTCGCGTCACGGATTACGCGGATCGGTAACCCGATAGCCGTCCCGCAGCGGGCCGCCCACGTCGTCGAGCACCTCACGAGCCATTGCGGCAAGCCGCGCGGGCACGCGGAGGGCGTGGGCCAGGCGATCGGCCAGATCCGGGTCGTGGTCGCGCAGTTCGCGCAGCAGCCATTTCCCGGTGCCCTGCCAGTGCCGCCCGGAAAGCAGGGCCAGTTGGGCGGTCTTGGTCAGGACCCGACAGGCGATGAAGGCGATCTCGGCCGGGTCCTCGGCACCGGTCAGGTCGTCGAGCAGATCGGTGAGCTCGTAACGGTGGGCCGCCAGTTCGGCCGGGCTCGCGGCGGCCGGACCTTCGGCCAACCGACGGCGCATTTCGGCTTGCAGGCGTTCGCCCAGCGCGCCGCGGTCACTCACGATCGTTCCTTCGGCGATCAGCCGAGGAATCCCCGGCCAGCGGCGGGCCAAGTTGTCTTCGCAGTAGGCGGCCAGCGTTTGCTCGTCGTGCACCAGTACTTCCACCGGCCATCCCGCCCAGGTCAACGAGTGGCGATAGGGGCTCTCCCGGGGCCTGGTCACCACGACCATGTCCAAATCGGACGCCGGGGTACGTCGTTCGGTGAGCACGCTACCGCCCACGATCACGGTGAGAGCATCGGGAAAGGAGTGGTGGGCGAATCCGCGAGCGGCAGCGACAGGCTCCGTCTGTACCACGTCCACCTCGAAAGCTCGTGCCGGTCTCTCGCTGACCAATCTTGTCACAGCTCGAAGGTCTGAAACACCGGCCGTTGTAGAGACCCTGCGGGTAGATTTCCGCGATCAACCGCAACTGCTCGAAGCACGCAGACGTCGCCGGGTTCCTTCTCGCGCAAGGAATCGCCGGCTCCGCATCCATCGTCAACAGTCCAACCTTGCCGGTCCGAGCGCCGCGAGCTAAGTTGGTCATGTGGCTAACTTAGTCGATCGACCAACTTCGCCGCGAGGGCGGCAACGCCGGGAGCAACTGGAGGAGGCGGGGGTCGCGTTGCTCGCGGAGGGTGGCTGGCCGGCGGTGACCACCCGGGCGGTGGCCGAGCGTGCGGACGCCAATGTGGGATTGATCCACTACCACTTCGGCGGGTTGCCCGGCCTGCACGCGGCCATTGCCCGACGGGCCGGCGACGAGGTGATCGGCCCGGTCGTCGAGGCGTTGCTCGCCGCCCCCGACGCGAAGGATGCTCTGGCGACGCTTCGTCGCCTGCTGCCGGCCACCACGGGTGATGACCGGGTGCTGCGGCTGGCGGTGGAGCTGATGGCCGGCGCCGGGCGGGATCCGGCGCTGGGTCAGGCGCTGCGCGATGGGCTGCGGGAAGCGCGCGGCCGGCTCGCTGGGCGGCTGGGTGAGCTGTACCCACGTTGGCCGCCCGCGCGGTGCACCGGCGCGGCGACGGTGATCACGGCGTTGGTGGACGGACTGATGCTGCACTATCTGCTCGACGGCGAGCTGCCCGCCGAACAAGCATTGGCCACCCTGGGCGAGCTGATCGGCTTCGGCGACACCGCCAGCATCCTCGCCCCACCCAACGGAGGCTGAACCGACGGCGGCGCGCCGCCGCCATGTCACCAGCAGGAAGGAAGATGATCCCCGATGAAGGTTCTGGTCGCCGGATCGACCGGCTACCTCGGCCGGCACGTCGTCCGTGAGCTACACGCACGCGGACACCGGGTCCGCGCGCTGGCCCGAACGCCCGACAAGCTGGCCCCGCTGCGGGACGCGGTGGACGAGATCCACGTCGCCGACGCGACCGACCCGGACGCGCTGGACGGCTGCTGCGAAGGCGTCGATGCCGTGTTCAGTTCCGTCGGCCTGATGGGCAAATCCGGCAAACTCACCTGCTGGGACGTCGACTACGCCGCCAACCGCAATCTGCTGGACCAGGCCGGGCGCGCGGGTGTGGAGAAGTTCGTCTACACCTCCGTCCTCCGCGCGCCCGGGCTGGAAAGGACCCAGCTCGTCCGCGCCAAGCGCGCGTTCGAAGACGAACTGAAGCGATCCGGGATGCCGCACACCATCCTGTACCCCAACGGCTTCTTCTCCGACATGAATGAATTTCTCGACATGGCGCGCAGGGGCCGGGCCTACGTGTTCGGCACCGGAGGCCTTCGGATCAACCCGATCGACGGGGCCGACGTCGCCGACGCGGCCGCCAACGCCCTCGTCCACGATGCCGACGCCATCGACCTCGGCGGACCGGACATCCTCACCCACGAGCAGATCGCGCGGGAAGCCTTCCGCGCTCTCGGCACCCGGCCGCGGATTACCCACCTTCCGCTCTGGACCATCAAGACCGCTTTGTTCCTGCTGCGCCGGCTTACTCCGCTACGGACACATCAGCTCGCAGAATTTCCGCTCACCGTTCTTACCCAGGACGTCCTCGCTCCCACCATCGGTCACCGCCGCCTCGCCGACCACTTCACCGAGCGGGTGATTCCACGTGGTGGCGATGGCATTGCAAGGTGGCGAAACGATCGGGCGAAGAACTGACCACAGAGGACGACGGTGCCGCCGAGACAACCGGTTCCGGTGGGCTGATCCCCGCTCGTTGCCGAGCCCCTCTCCGTGTTTCGCCTGCGCGACGGCGTTCAAGAGGCGACGGCGCGTAATTAACGCACGCAGCGGCTAACCGGCCAGTTCGACGGCCGCCTTTTCGATGTCGTTCTCCGACAGCAGCACGTGGTTCGCCGCGCTGCCCAGTGGGATGAAGCTGTTCACGCTGGTCACCCGGCGAACCGGGCCGGTGAATCCGCCGTCGGCCAGCGCGGTCACCACCGCTTCGGACACGCCGCCGTCGGTGCGGGTCTCGTCGGCGACCAGAACGCGCCCGGTTGCCGACGCCTCGCGCAACAGGTCCTCGACCGGCAGCGGTGCGAGCCATCGCAGGTCCAGCACTCGCGCGCCGATTCCGCGTTCGGCGAGCCGGCTCGCGACACGCAGGCTCATCGGCACGCCGTTGGCGAACGTGACGATCGTCAGGTCGGTGCCGTCGCCGTGCGTGCGCGCGCGGCCGACCGGCACGTGCGTCGCACCCCACCGCTCGGGTTCGGGGTAGCGCCCGAGCCAGCCGTTGTCGCCGGGCGTGTGCAGATCCCGTGTGTGGTAAAGCGCGATCGGCTCCAGGAACACGCACACGCTTCCGTTTGCGCGCGCCGCCGCGGCGCACGTGCGCAGCATCGCCGCCGCGTCGTCGGGCCGGGACGGTGACGCGATCACCAGGCCGGGGATGTCGCGCAGCGCGGCCACGCTGTTGTCGTTGTGGAAGTGCCCGCCGAATCCCTTCTGGTAGGCGTAACCGGCGATGCGCACCACCATCGGGTTGCGGTACTGACCGTTGGCGAAGAACCGTAGCGTCGCGGCCTCACCGCGGAGCTGGTCGGCCGCGTTGTGCAGGTAGGCGAGATACTGGATCTCGGGGATGGGCAGGAATCCGCACAGTGCCGTGCCGAGCGCGGTGCCCAGCACGCTCTGCTCGTCCAGCAGCGTGTCGAAAACCCGTGCGGCACCGAACTTCTTGCGCAGCCCGCGGGTCACGCCATATACGCCGCCCTTCACGGCGACGTCTTCGCCGAACACCAGCGCGCCCTTGTCACGCGCCAGCACGTCGGCCAGTGCCCGGTTCACCGCCTGTGCGAACGTCAGGCCTTCCTCTTGTTCGGGCAGGCGATCGAATGCCCGCGCCCGCGCGTCGGTACCGGCCGCTTCGGCAGCCTTCGCGGCGACCCGGCTGGGGTCCGGCTGCGCCAGGGGAGCGGTCACCTCGGCCGCCGATGCCAGGCGCGGCCCGAGCACGGCCTCCCTGGCGATCGCGGCGACCTCCGCGCGTTTGTGCTCATATCGCCCGATTACCTCGTTCGGGGACAGGATTCCTTGTGTGACAAGGAGTTTCGCGGTGCACAGCACCGGGTCGCGGGCGTGGTCGGCCGCGATGTCGGCGGCACCCCGGTAGGCCGACTCCACATCGGACCCGGCGTGACCCATCAGCCGCACCGTGCGCAGCCGCAGGAACGCCGGTGCGCGGTTGGCACGCACCCACGCGGCGGCCTCGGCCGACACGGCGAGCGCGGCCGGCAGATCGGTGCCGTCCACATCGAACCACCGCAGTCCGGGCCGGTGCGCGTAGGCGTGCTTGATCCAGCCGCGCGGGGTGCGCACGCTGATGCCGATTCCGTTGTCCTCACATACGAACAGCAGCGGCATCGGCAGGCCCTGGTAGGCGCAGTGGACGGCCGAATTGATCGCGCCGGTGGCCGTCGAGTGGTTGGCCGAGGCGTCGCCGAAACTGCACACCACCACGGCGTCGGCCGGCCAGGGCCCGGACACGTTCAGTTTCTTCGCGCGCTCGATGCCGAAGGCCACCCCGACCGCGCGCGGCAGGTGCGAGGCGATCGTCGAGGTCTGTGGGATCACGCCGAGCGCCGCATTGCCGAAAACCTTGTGCCTGCCACCGGAAATCGGCTCGTGTACCGACGCCGTGACGCCGAGCAGCACGTCGCGCAGCGGCTGCTGGCCGGGCACCTGCCGGGCGCGCTCGAGGTAGAAGCCGCCGGACCGGTAGTGCAGCAGCGCGGGATCGGTCGGGCGCAGTGCCGCCGCGACCGCCACGTTGCCCTCGTGCCCGGACGAGCCGATGCTGTAGAAGCCCTGGCCCGCCTTGCCGAGTTCGCGGGCGGCGAGGTCGAGATGCCGGCTGCCGAGCTGTGCGTCGAACAGCTCCAGCAGGCGCGCGCCGGTCAGCCCGGGCGCCACCTCGGCGGCCGGGTCCGCGGGCGGTACGGCCGGAAAAGACTGCACAGTGGACAGAAAGTTCTCGTCGATCGCTTCCGTCATCGCCAGCCTTCTCGTCGCGGTCCGGGCCGTCCCCGTGCCTGTCCACGCTGGTGTCTGGAGCGCGGCGGGTCAAGATGCCGCCGGGTCACAGATGCTCGCCGCAGGGCAAGCAAGTCTTACGCTTGTTAGATTGAGGCTGTGCTGAACCCTGTCCACCTGCGCACTCTCGCCACCGTGGTCCGCACCGGCTCGTTCGCGGATGCGGCACGGCAGCTCGGCTACACGGGTTCCGCGGTGTCCCAGCAGATCGCCGCGCTGGAACGGGCCGTGAAGCTGCCGCTGTTCGAACGGGGCGCCCACAGCGTCCGGCCCACGCCCGTCGCGGCGTTTCTGGCCGGCCACGCCCGTGACGCGCTCGCGGCGCTGGAGCAGCTCGACGACGAACTGCGCGCGCTTGCCTCGGGATGGCGGGGACGGTTGCGGCTGGGCAGTTTCCCCACGGCGAGCGAGCGCCTGCTGCCCGCGTGCCTGGCCGCCTACGCGCCGGCGCATCCGGCCGTGGAGGTCCGCCTCGACGAGGGTGAGCCGGAGGAACTGATGCCGTTGCTGGGTGACGGTGAACTCGACCTGGCCGTGGTCTTCTCCTACGACCTGGTGCCGCGCCGGTGGCCATCGGGACTTCAGGCGACACCGTTGCTGCACGAGGAACTGGTGCTGTTGCTGCCCCGTGATCACCGGCTCGCCGGAGCCGGCACCGTCGAACTCGCCGAACTGGCCGACGAGACGTGGGTCGCCACGCGCGAGGGCACGGCCGCCGTCTTGTGCGTCTCCCGGCTGTGCGCCGCCGCCGGTTTCGAGCCGCGGATCGACTACCGCAGCAACGACTACGCCGTCATCCGCGGGTTCGTGCGCGCGGGTCTGGGCATCGCGCTGGTGCCCGCGCTGGGCTACCGCGAAACCGAATCGGTCGTCGCGGTGCGCCTCGCCGGCAGCGACGCTCGACGGCACATCACCGCGCTGCACCGTGCGACGGCCGTGAACCCCGTCGTGGCGGACGCGGTGACCGCGCTGCGCGACGCGGCACGTGCGCTGACCCGGGAATTGCCCGTGGTGGCAGCGTAAGGGCGGCTAACGCTGCCACCACGGATTGGCGTGCTTGGCGCCTTGGGCCCGGCACGCCTTATCACCCAGGCTCGGTCGCGTTCAGCGAAGAAGATCGGCGAGGTTGCCGTGGGTCAGCCTGGCCGGCGTGTGTGGTGGTGGGGTTTGCGAGCTGCGGCCGAGGAACAGCGGGCGTCCGTCGATGAAGACCGACGAGACGCCGGGGAGATCGCCGAGCGCGAGGGACTCCAGGCCGTCGGTGGCGCGCGAACCGCGGATCGGGCCGATCAGCACGAAGTCGGCGGGACGCCCCGGTGCGAGCACGCCCACGTCGAGGCCGTGCCGCGCGGCCGTCACGCCGGTCCCGCAGGCCACGGCCTCGGCCGCGTCCACGCCGCACACGCCGGCCAGATAGGCGATGTTGCGCAGCATCCCGCGCGGGATGACGCCGGTGCCGCCGGGCGTGTCGGTGCCCAGCGTCAGCCGGTCGATGCCACCCGTGGCCTTGAGGTGGTCGGTGGTCACGATGGTGGCGCGGTGGTTCATCGATGCGCACACCTCCACCGCGCACTCCGGCCGGTCGTCGATCACCGCGCGGATCTCCTCGTCCGGCATGGGAATCGGGCCGCCGGAGATGTGCGCGACGACGTCGGCGCCGACCGCGGCGACCACCTCGTGACCGGCGATGCGGCTGGAACCCGAACGCGAGACGCCACCGGAGTGGATCTTCACCGTGATGCCGCGCTCGCGCGCCCACGCCACGTACTGCTGTGCCTCCCCATCGCCGAGGCGAGACCAGTCGTAGAAGATGAATTTCGCCTGGTGGACGCCCGCTTCGGCGAGTTGATCGAAGTGGCTCTGGCGCATTCCGGGCACCAGCAGCACCGTTCCGGCGTGCACCCGCACACCGGAGGGTCGCACGCGCGCCGTCGTGCGCCGGGACGTGCGCGCCAGCGCTACCACGTCGTCGGCCGTCAGTTCGTCGAAAGGCATTCCGGGCAGGTGCAACTCGCCCGCGGACACCATCGTCGTGGTGCCGCCCTGCGCGTAGTTGCTGATCCAGTTGAGGCTGTCCTGCGCGGGCGTCCATTCCCCGAACGAGGGGTGCACGTGCCCGTCGACCAGGCCGGGGATGACCGTGAGTCCGGCGGCGTCCACGACGAAATCGGGGTTCGGGGGTACCTCTCCGATCGCGGCGATCGCCGCCCCGTCCACCACCAGCGTGGTATCGCGCAGCACTGGCGCGCCGGGCTCACCAGTGGCCAGGACAGCGATGTTTTCGACCAAGGTAGTCGTCATCCGGGGACTCCCAACGGTTTACGAACTTGCAACGCCGCCTCCTGAAACGAGGGCTTCCGGGAGAGGGAGGTACAGGCTACATTATCCAAAATCCAATTCAGGGAGAACGGCATGACGGGCGGTCAACCGCTCCGTAACAGGATGACCGACCCGACCAAGGAGCCCCGATGACACTCTCCAGACTCCGTGTGGCGCTCATGAGCTGTGTCGCGCTGTTGTCGCTCGCCGCGCTCACCGCTTGCGTGAGCGACACGTCAAGCAACTCCGCCCCGCCCGGGCAACCGGGCCTTACGGCGATCCGCATCTCGGCCACCGGAACCGACAGTCTCCCGTTCATGGCCACGATCCAGCTGGCCCAGAACAAGGGCTGGTTCTCCGAGCAGGGCGTCGACGTCTCGCTGTATTCCGGCAGCGGGGGTGGAAACACGCTGCGTCCGGTGTCCACAGGGGACGCTGACATCGCGATCGCGGGTAACACGTCCGTGGTGCTGGCCGCGCAGAAGGCCGACTCGGGCATCAAGATCGTCGCCCCCTGGTTCCAGGTCAACGACTTCTCCTTCATCGGTCCGCAGAAGGTTTCCCTCGACGGTGCGACGTTCGGCTTCTCCTCGGCGGGTTCGACCACCGAACTCATCACGAAAGCCTTGCAGGCCAAGCACCCCGGACTGCAGACGATCGGGGTCGGGCAGTCCGGCGAGAACTGGGCCGCCGCCAAGGCCGGCCGCATCACCGCGGGCTGGGCAATGCACCCGTTCATCAACCAGATGGAAGAGCAGCAGGGCGCACAGGTCGTTCTGGACAGTCGCACCGAGATCGGTGACTTCCCGGCCGATCTGGTCGCCGTCAACACCCAGTTCGCCGCCGCGCACCCGGAGGCGGTGAGCGCGTTCTTCACCGCGATGGCCAAGACGTTCAACTACGTCGCGACCGATCCGGCCAATGCCGCCAAGGACCTCGCGCCGATGCTGAAGGTCGACGCCGGCGTGTTGCAGCGCGGCATCGAGCAGACCCCCGAGCCCGCCAAGGCGTACTCGCTCAAAGTCGACCCGGCCGGCCTGAAGAACCTGTCCGACCTCATGGTTCAGGCCGGCTTCATCAAGGCGCCAGTGGATTGGACCACCGCGCTGGATCAGCAGTACCTGCCCGCCACCGACCGAACGACCATGTGAGAGCCTTTATGCCGACTCCAACCGACATCGAGCTCAAGGACGTCCGCATCGCCTTCCCGACCGCTTCGGGCACCGAACTGGTCGCGGTGGACGGAGTTCACCAGCACATTCCCGAGCGCACCTTCGTCTCCATCGTGGGACCCAGTGGCTGCGGCAAGTCCACGCTGCTCGCCGCGGTCGCCGGCCTCCAGAAGGTGACCTCCGGTTCGGTCCGGATCGGCGATCGCCCAGTCAACGGCCCGGACCGGGCCGTGGGCCTGGTGTTCCAGGAGGACTCGACGCTGCCGTGGCGCACGGTTGTAGACAACGTGCGCTTCGCCATGCAGGTCGCGGGGGTGAGCAAGGCCGAGCAGCTGGAACGGGCCGCCGCCGCCATCGAACTGGTGGGGCTCAAGGGTTTCGAGAAGTCCCGGCCCACCGAGCTCTCCGGCGGCATGCGGCAGCGGGTCGCACTGGCCCGCACGCTCGCGCTGCGTCCCTCGGTGGTGCTGATGGACGAGCCGTTCGCCGCGCTCGACCAGCAGACCCGCATCCTGCTCGGCGCCGAGGTGCTGCGCATCTGGCGGCAGACCCACCAGACGGTCCTGTTCGTCACGCACGACATCGCCGAGGCGATCCTGCTGTCCCAACAGGTCTGGGTCATGTCCTACCGGCCGGGCCGCATCATCGATGTCGTCGACGTGGACCTGCCCGAGGAGCGCAGCCCCGACATCGTGTCGACCCCGGACTTCAACCGGTTGCAGAACCGGATCTGGAGTTCCCTGCAGGCGGAGTCGATGCGCGGGTTCGCCAGCGAGTCCAGGGCAGCCTCGTGACACCCGCAGCGTCAACTCGCGGCTGGCAGGACGACCACACGGCGCGCCGCCGACAGGCCCCGCTATCGGGTTGGCAGGGCGCCGGTAAGGACGACGTGACTCGAACTCGTCAGGAGCGCCCTGGCGACACGATCGCGGTCGCGCGCAAACTCGCGGAGGGGGCAGCCTCATGACGGTGCAGAGCCAGACGCGTCCCAGTGAACAGCAGGCGCCCGCCGCCGGGCCGTCCCGGCGGCGTCGGCGCCGGATCGGCGACGGCACCCGTAGTTTCGCCGCCACCGTCGGGCTTCTCGTCCTGCTGGGCCTTCTGCTCCAGGCCGGCGGGGCGCTCGGCTGGTGGCCGGGCTCGACCCTGCCGAAACCCTCCGACGTCGTCCCGATCGCGCTGAACCTGCTCGGCGATCCGACGTTCTGGGGCGACTTTGGCCGCAGTGCCGTGGAAATCCTCGGCTCGGTCGCCTTCGGGGTCACCGCCGGTCTGCTGATCGGCGTGCTGTTCTGGAAGATGCCCGGCGTCGGACGGGTCTTCGAGCCCTACCTGGTCGCGTTCTACTCGGTGCCGCTGGTGTTGTTCTACCCGATGCTGATCGTCATGGTCGGCATCAACGTGTGGTCGGTCATCATCATCGGCACCGTCATGGCCGGTATCCCGATGGCCGTCAACACCTGGGTCGGCCTGTCCGGAATCCGGCCGGTCTACCTGAAACTGGCGAAGTCGGTGGGCTGCAGCCAGGTGCAGACGCTGGTGCGGGTGGCGCTTCCGGCCGCCGCGCCGATGGTCTTCGCCGGTCTGCGCCTTGGCACCTCCTACGCGCTGATCGGTGTGATCGCGATGGAGTTCACCACCGCGCAGGCCGGTCTCGGCTACCGCATCCGGTACCTGTACGAGTCCTTCGAGACTCCGCACATGTACGCCTACGTGACGATGGTGCTCGTGATCGCGGTGATTCTCACCGCGGTGCTGGAGATCGGAGAGCGGGTCGTGGCGAAAAGGAGCGGCCGATGACGACCGGAGTGATCCGCCGCGGCAAGATCCCCGGCAAGACCCTGCTCGGCTCGGTCGGCGTGGCCGCGCTCGCCGTCATCGTGTGGCAGCTGGTGTCCGGCATGACGTTCGTCGTGCCCAGCCCCGGCGACACGGTGTCGGCGCTGCTTCGCGACCTCGGCGACCGGAACTACCTGCTGAACCTCCAGTACACGTTCGTCGCCGCGTTCTGGGCGTTCGTGATCGGGTCGGCGGCCGGTTTCCTGCTCGGCCTTGGGCTCGGGCTGTTCCGGTGGGCCCAGATCGTGTTCGAGCCGATCATCACCGCGCTCAACGGCCTGCCCAAGATCATTCTGTACCCGGTGCTGCTGCCGGTGTTCGGGCTGAGCATCAGCTCCAAGATCGCGATGGGCGTGTTGTTCGCGTTGTTCCCGGTGCTGGTCAACGTCGCGATCGGCAGCCGCAACGTGCCCGCGGTGTACCGGAAACTGGCCCGTTCGGTGAACGCTTCGGGTCCACAACGACTGTGGTACGTGATCCTGCCGGCGATCCGCCGTCCCGCGATCGCGGGCCTGCGGCTGGCGACCAGCCTCGCGCTGGTCGGTGTGGTGCTGGCGGAGTTCTTCGCGACGAAGTTCGGGCTGGGCCGGGTCGTGCTTCAGTCGTACTCGGCCGGCCAGTACGCCGACATGATGGCGACCATCCTGTTGCTGATCCTGGTCTCGTTCGTGCTGTCGGTCTTGTTGTGGTGGTGGGAGCGCCGCATGCGCTAGCGCTATGCCGTACAAGCGAAGCCCTGGACACCCGAAGGGGGTGGCCAGGGCCTTCGTTGTGAACAGTCTGTTGTGGACGATTAGTCCTTGGCGTCGGCGACGCTCCGCAGCCCTTCCACCGTGTGCATCCGGTGGGCCGACATCAGCTCGATGAGCGCGTCGGCGTCGCGTTTCTCGGCCGCGCGCAGGATGCGGTGGTGGTCCTGGTGCGCGGCGGACCGGAAGTGATCGTCGCCGTGGTAGACCGACCGGTACACCTCCGACCAGTCCCAGAGCTGATGGATGAACCGGGTCAGTCGCGGCATCCCGGACGCGTCGAGCAGCGTGAAGTGGAAGCGCCGGTGCGCGGCGTTGAGGCGTGCGAGGTCGTCGGAGGACTCCTCCATCTCGGCCAGCGCGTCACGCATCGTCTGGAGGTCTTCCTCAGAGGTGCGCGCCACCGCGTGACGCACGGCCTCGCTCTCCAGGATGTGGCGCAGCCGCTGGATCTCCTCCAGATCGGCGATGTCCATCTCGGCGACGAAATACCCTCGGTGCGCGATGTGCACCACCTGGTCCTCGCCCTCCAGGACCTTCAGCGCCTCGCGGATCGGCACCCTGCTGACGCCGAGTCGCTCGGCGAGCGACTCGGTGACCAGCTTGCTCCCGGGCGCGAGTTCGCCCTCCCGGATCATGCGGCGCAGTTCCACCACGACCGCCTGGTGCGCGGTCTGCGGCTTGCGGAAGCCGGATTTCGGGGTCACGGCAGTCGATCTCCTCTGTCCGGACCTGGAAGGGTCAGATTGGACATTCTATTCACTCGGCCCGCGGCTGGGGAAAGACCTGTCGAATCGCATGGTGCCCGAGCCCGGATCCGTGGGCCGGACGTGAGCGACGGCACGTGAAAGACCACAATTCTTTCAAGGCGATTCGCCTGACCGGGCGAAGGTCATCCGCGTGGGTTTGTCCCGCCGGGGACGGGCCTGCCCGCTGGGTGTCGTGGCCGGGTGCCGTAAGGGAGCGCGTCGCTGGGCGGGCGTGCCATACGCTCGGCCCGGGGACACGCCCTCGAGATCCTCAGCTTTGTGTAGTATTTATACAATCCGGCCGGGAAGAGGGCGATGTGATCTCCAGGGCGCTCGCGGGTTGTCCCGCGCTCCAGGTACAACCGCTACCAAATGGTGATTTACATGGTGAATCGCTCGACTGACGGGTCCGTCGACGCGGTGGGCGAGCCCTCCCGGCGGAAACGTAATGTATACAGTCCGCCGGCGACGGCCCACCAGGTCGTGCTGGACGGGTTGCGTGGTCTCGTGGTCACCGGGGAGCTGCCGCCCGGTTCGGCGATCCGCCAGGACGAGATCGCCGAACGGTTCGGCGTCAGCCGCGTTCCGGTGCGGGAAGCACTGAAGATCCTGGAGGGCGAGGGGCACGTGACCTACGTCGCGCACCACGGTTTCCGGGTGACGCGGCTGTCGATCGCCGAGCTGATCGAAATCTACGACATGCGGGAGTGGATCGAGACCGGCCTGGTGCGCGCGAGCGTGCCCCGCCTCGGGCGTGCGCACCTCGAGGTGGTCGAGGACGCGATGAAGCTCATGGAGCGAGCTGCCGACGCGGGCGACCTCGCCACGGTGAACCGGGAGAACCGCCGGTTCCACTTCCAGTTCTTCGAGCCGTCGGGGCTGCGCCGCGCGATGCGGATGGTCAGCCAGCTCTGGGATGCCACCGACCCGTACCGCGCGCTGTACTTCGACCGGCACATCAGTGCCGGCTCGGTGAACAGCGACCACCAGAAGATCGTGGACGCGGCCTTCGCCCACGACGTCGAGCGGACGGTCCGGCTGCTCAACCTGCACCGCAGTGACTCCGTGGCCCGCCTGCGCGCCCTGCTGAAAGACGAGGACTGATGACCCGCGCTGTGCCAAGCCGCGGCAACCAAGGTGACCGCGGGGCGCGCCCGCGCAAGGTCGCGGAGGAACGCTGATGACGAGCACCGATCACGTCGCCGAGGTGCTGGCCGGGTACGGCCTCGCCCTCAACCCCGCGCTGGGTGTGCGGGGCGACTACGCGCCCGTTCGCGTCGTCGGGACCACCGCGTGGGTGTCCGGCGTGACCGGCCGTGGTCCTGACGGACCCGGCCCGGCCGGTGTCGTCGGTGACACGGTGTCGCTCGAGGATGCCCGTTTCGCGGCCCGCCGCGCTGCGGCGAACCTGTTGTCCTCACTGGAGTTCCACGTCGGGCTGGTGCGCCTGGCCGCGCTCGGGCACCTGCGCGGCTACGTGCGGGCCGTCCCGGAGTTCGACCGTCACCCCGCGGTGATCGACGCCGCGTCCGAGGTACTGGCCCGCGCGCTCGGCCCCGACGCCGGCCTTCACGCGCGCACCGCGCTCGGTGTGGCGTCGTTGCCCGGCGGGGCCGCGGTGGAGCTGGACCTGGTGGCACATCTGCGTGGGTAGCAGCGGCTGGGCTTCCGTCCGCCGCCAGTCCATTTTGGATAGGCGCGGTCGCTTGCCGGGTCACCGTTCTCGATCGAACGGTCGATCGGCGACTCTTACGACAAACGTCTTGTATGAGGCCATTCGGCGCAGTCGGCTGCCACATTCCGTTCCGAAATGAATGAATGAATCATCAAATTTTTCACAAGATGTTTCTACCTTGACGTAACATCACGTATCCCCGATGATGATCGGAACGATCTTTTTCGACGGGGTTGCCGCAGTCCAGGGGCGCTTTGTACGTCAAGAAATGCAGAGCTCGTGCTGGTACTCAGTGTGAGCAGTGCGCCGAATGCGCCATGGTGCTGCTCCTTAACGGCTATTGCCCTTGTGTTTGTTGAGGGTTCACTATTACAGACGCTGTGGGGGCCCAGCCAATCTCCTTGCGCTCCTGGAGCACGCAAGACCGAAATGATCTCACTGCGTTTTTGGTAGCCGATCCGCGCGATGCGGACGTGTGTTCATGCTGGGAGTGCTGGAGAAGATGTGGAGTCCTTGATGGCTTTGGCCTGCCTCCGAAAAGGCTCACGAGGCCGGCGGCAGTGCCCAAGATCTGTCCACGCCGAACCTATGCACCCACTATGAGCAAGGCCTGCTCATGCGAGGTTCTTCAGACCATAAGTATTAACCGTTCGTCACCAGGGAGGTCAATGCCGTAATGGACGGGTGAGCGTTTCCCGCTCACGACCGGTGCGCTACTGAGCGCGTTCTTCGCACACTCATTGTCATAGTTTCACGTCAACATCGTGGCCAGTTGTCTCACAACGCGTAATCGTGCCGCGACGGTGAATGCTGCCCGTAATTCACTGCGCCCATTTTTCGAACCATCAGGAACGGAATTCAGTTATGCCCACACGAAGGCAATTCGTCAAAGCCGGCGTGATCGCCGGTACCGCAGTGGCACTCGGTGGTCCCTACCTCCTGACCAGCCGTAGCGCCGAGGCCGCCGATGCCCCGTCCCTGGATCCCAACCTCATCCCGAAGTGGCAGAACCAGCTGTTCATCCTCCCGGCGATGCCGCCGGTTGGGTCAGTCAACAACCGCCTCACCTACCAGGTGGCGGAGCGGCGGTTCCGCGCGCAGGTGTTGCCGCCGGGCATGCCGACGACGGTGGTCAATGGGTACGGAAACCCCAACATCCCCTCCTCGTTCCACGCCCCGAGCTTCACCATCGAAAACACGGTGGACCGGCCGACTCAGGTCACCTGGATCAACCAGATGGTCGACTCGAACAACAACTACCTGCCCCCGTTGTTCACCACCGACCCGACCCTCCACTGGGCGAACCCACCCGGCGGGCTCAGCGGGCGGGACTCGACCCCGACGTTCACCAGCACGCCGCCGCCCTACGTCGGACCGCAGCCGATGATCGTGCACCTGCACGGGGCACACGACTTCGAGGAAAGCGACGGTCTGCCCGAGACGTGGTTCCTGCCCAACGCCAAGAACATCCCGGGCAACTACGCGAAGGTCGGCTCGGACTATGACGCGTTCAAGGCCGAGGCGCGGAACCGCTGGGGGGTGACCTGGGCGCCGGGCACGTTGACATCGGTGTACCCGAACGACCAGCGCGCCGGGACGTTGTGGTTCCACGACCACGTCCTGGGCATGACCCGGCTCGACGTGCACTCGGGCCTGAACGGCTTCTACATCCTCAGCGGCGGCGACGCGGACCTGCCTGACGGTGTGCTACCCGGACCCCGGCCGATGCCGGGCGACCCGCCGGGCAAGAAGTACTACGACATCTGTCTGTCGCTGTCGGACCACTCGTTCAACACCGATGGTTCGCTGTTCTTCCCCAGCAAGAGCAATCTCACCGGCCCGTACGTCCCGAGCAGCGACATTTCGCCGTACTGGAATTCCAACTTCCAGGGCACCGTTTCGACGGTCAACGGCCAGGCCTGGCCGGTTTTGAACGTGGAACAGCGCAGGTACCGGTTCCGGCTCCTGGACGCGAACAATTTCCGCGGCATGACGCTGAAGATCGTCACCGACCCGCTCGCCCGGCCCGGCACCTGGGCGGTGCCGACCTGGGTGATCGCCGCGGACGCCGGCGGCCTGTTCACGCGGCCGCGGCCGCTGCACAACGACAACATCGGCATCTTCATGCAGACCTCGGAGCGAGTCGACATCGTCGTCGATTTCACCAACGTGCCGTTGAACCAGGATCTCTACCTGATCAATGACCTGGTCACCGGGACGTCGGGCACCAACGATGTGAACAACGTCGGCCAGATCATGAAGTTCCATGTGGTCCCGCGGACGAGTACCGACACCAGCCTGCCGCCGGACCAGATCACCGGGCCGTCTCGCCGGAACCTCGGCGCTTTCACCGAGACCCACCGGGTCAGCATGAACGTGCTCCACAACACCAACCCGGGTGCACTGCCGACCGAGCAGGCTCGGTTCCAGATGGGCAGGATCGACGCCAGCGGCGCCAACATCCTGGAGCGGTGGACGGACCCGATCTCCCAGACCGTGACCGCCGGCGCCACCGCCTTGTGGGAAATCTGGAACCCGCCGAGCGACACCGTGGGCTTCGCCGGCGGTCACGCGTTCCACATTCACCAAGTCGAGTTCCAGATCACCGAAAAGGAGAGGATAGACCCCGCCACCGGTAAGGGGAACGGTCAGTTCATTCCGTTGCAGCCCTGGGAAGCTGACGGCGAGAAGGACACCGTGTTCGCGCCCAACGCGGCGATCACCCGGTTCATCGCGCCGTTCGACCTGGTCAGCAGGTACATCTACCACTGCCATCTCGTCGACCACGAAGACCACGAGATGATGCGCCCGTTCGACGTGCGGTAGCCGCAGTTCCGGCGCCGCCTCGGCGGTGACGGCGTCCAAAGAGGACGCGCGAGCCGTGTGGGTCAGCGAGCTGACCCGCACGGCCCGCCGCGTCCAGCAAACACGCGAGCACAAACCTGCCGATCTGTGGCAGGTCGAAAGGAGGTGCACCGGTGTCGTACCGCAAAGGCCGGCTCACCGGTGCGGTCCGCGTGATCGCCGCTGCGATCTTCAGCGTTGTCATCATCTTCGCTTTGGCCCCGCCCGCCGCCGCGCACACCGCCCTGACGGAGACCAGCCCAGAGGACGGCGGTCAGATCGACACGGCGCCCAGCGAGATCGAGCTGCAATTCAGTGAGGTGATCCTCACCGTCGGAGCCAACATCGTCGTGCAGGGACCCGACAGCCGCCAATATCAGGAGGGACCACCGCAGATAGTCCAAGACAAGCTGACCCAGCCGCTGAAGCCACTGGGACCCAGCGGTGAATATCGAGTCGAGATCCGTGTCGTGGCCGATGACGGGCACCCGAATTCCTTCGGGATGCGGTTCACGCTCACCAAGCCTGGACCAGCCGCGGGCGGCGCACAGGCGGTGGGTCCGGGCCTGACCGCGCTCCGGCCCGTCCCGACGGGCTCGGAGAACAACGCACCGCGGTGGGCACCGTGGCTCGCGGTCGCGGCGACGCTGATCTTGGTATCCGGTGCGGTGCTGTTCGGCAGGAGGGCGACTCATGGCCTTGACTAGTTCTCAACACGCGGTCTCGCGGCGGAGGGTCGACCCACGTTCCTTACGCCGGAAACCGGTAACACTGTTCGTCGCGGCACTCGCCGTCGCGGGCGTCGCCACGTTGGTCATCGCCATGTGGCTCGGCGGCAACCTCAGCCAAGCCAGCGTCGACGGACTGCTCATCGGCGGTACGAGCAGCTTCACGACCTGGGGGCTGCAGGCGTCCAAACTGGTGATGGAGGTGTCGTCGGTCGGAGTCGTCGGCATGCTGCTCACCCGTCTCCTGCTCCCGGACCAGGACGGGAAGCCGAGCCCCACCGCCCGCCGCTGTCTGCGGACCGCCAGCCAACTCGCAGTCGTCTGGGCCATCTCCACGTTCGCACTGTTCCTGTTCAACTGGTCCGACATGGCTGGGATGCCGGTGACCGATCTGCCGATCACGAAACTGTTCACCGACATCGGCGACACGTTTCCCGGCGTCGCGGACTTCGTCTCCAGCACCGCCGTGGCGGTGATGATCGCGGTGGGGCTCGCCGTCACCGATACGCGGCTGGGAGCGATGGTTCTGCTGCCGTTGGCCCTCTACAACCTCGTGCCGATGGCGTTGCAGGGGCACGCGTCGCATGGCACCGTCCTCAAATACAGCCTGCTCGTCCACGTCATCGTTGTGTCGCTGTGGGTTGGTGGCCTGGCCGCGCTTCTCATGCACGTGCGCAAAGAACCGGCGATGCTGGCCGTCGCGGTACCTCGATTCAGCACCGTCGCCCTTGGCTGCTATGTCCTCATCGCGGCCAGCGGCATCACCGCCTCCTGGTACCTGCTCGGATCGCTGCCCACGCTGTGGGGATCGCGGTACGGGGTGTTGGTGATGCTCAAGGGGGCGGCCCTGATCGCGCTCGGAGTCTTCGGCTGGTGGCACCGCCGGCACACGGTGAGCCGGATCCGCACCGGCGAGGACGGCCGGGCACGCCGCGCGTTCATTCAACTCGCCGCGGCGGAGGTCTTCATCATGGTCATCGCCATAGCCCTCGCCGTCACGCTGTCACGCACCGCCTCCCCGGACACGATTGTCCTACACGGCAACCTATAAATCGCGGTCGGCCGGGCGCGCCGGCCTCAGCGGCGGGCGCGGCGCCACGCGAGGCCGAACAGGAACGCGCCCACGGCGGCGATCGCGAGTGATACGGCCGGCACGAGTAAGTCCGGGTCTCCGGCGGACGTGCCGGCCGTATCGCGCGCCGTGCCGTTCGCCGTGGTGGCCATCTCCGTGCCCGCCTCCTTGCCCGCGAGTTGGGCGTCCAGGCGTGCCACGAACTGTTTGATGATCCGGCCGCTCACCATCTCGATCAGCCCGGCGCCGAACTGGGCGACCTTGCCGCCGAGGTCGAGGTCCGTGCGGACGGTGACCGCCGTGCCGCGCCCGGGGGCGCTGGTCATGGTCATCGTGATGAGGGCCTCGACATTGCCCTGACCACCACGTTCCCGGCCCCGGCCACGGACCGACATCGTGTGCGCCTGGCCGTCGAGCGCGACCACCTCGGCCGCACCCTCGAACTTCAGCGATACCGGGCCGACCCTCACCGCGATCTCGCCCTCGTACGTGTCGCCGTCGCGACTACGCAGCGATGCGCCCGGAATGCAGGTGACGAGCCGTTCGATGTCGGTCAGCACCGGCCACGCCTCATCGACGGGACGGTTGACCTGGAATCCGTTGACGAGCCGCACGTGAGCCTCCCGATCCTGCGCGGGCGACCCGGCCGCGCCCGCCTCCTGAAGCCAGACCGTATACATTACCTAGATCAGTACGGCTTCGCGTTGCGCTCCTGATGGCGATGCCAATCGGTGTTGTGAGCGTGGGTAACACCAGCTAAAGGGCGCATTTGCCGGATCGGTCTCGTCGGGCTATCCAAAAGCCACCGGCTGAGATAAGATCGGATAAAGAATACACTTGGGAGGTTTCGTTGACGAGCAAGGGTGTCGGCCTGTTCCCGACCGAGCCGATCGGGGCAATGCGGGAGTACGTCCAGCTCGCCGAGAGCCTCGGCTACGACCACGTCTGGTTCGGTGACTCGCAGAACATCTGGCGGGAGTCCTCGACGGTCATGGGCGCGGCGGCGGTCGGGACCGAACGGGTCATTTTCGGCACCGGCGTGACCAACGCCGTGACGCGGCACCGTTCGCTGCTCGCCTCGCACTGGGCCACGCTCGCTGAATACACCGGCGGCCGGGTCGCGCTGGGCATCGGCACCGGCGACTCCTCCCTGCGCACGATGGGTCTGAAGCCGCTCAAGCTCGCCGAACTGGAGCACGCCATCGAGGAACTGCGTGCGCTGTTCCGCGGCGAGAAGGTCAAGGAGGCCACCAGCGGCGCCGAGTTCCACCTCAACTACCTCGACGGCCCGGTGGACATCCCGATCTACATCGCCGGGTCCGCGCCGAAGATTCTGGAGATGTCCGGCCGCGTCGCCGACGGTGTGATCGTGCTGGTCGGCACCGCGCCGCAGTTCATCGAGGGCGCGTTGCGCCGCATCGAAGCCGGGGCCAAGGCCAGTGGCCGCACGCTCAAGGACCTGCACATCGTGCTGTGGACGCCGACCGCGATCCACGAGGACCCCGAGGAGGCCCGCGACCTGGTGCGCGCGCACGTCTCGCGCGTCGTGATCCGCCCGCTGCCCGCCGAGATCGATCCGGCCCTCCAGGCCGCCGTGGACCGTATCCGCGAGAACTACGACTACTACCACCACATGGACACCGAGGCCGACCATGCCGACCTGGTGCCCGACGGCCTGGTCGACCTGTTCGCGCTGGCCGGCACGCCCGACGAGTGCCGCGAGCGGGTCCGCGCGATCTCCGCGATGGGGGTGGACCAGATTTCCATCGTCCCGTTCGTGCGCCCCGGCCAGAGCAGGGCGGACACCATCCGCGCGTTCGCCGAGATCATGGACTCCCTGTGATGGGGGCGGACCCCGCCGACTTCCCCCAGCCCGGCGAGGACCGGCCAGGAGCTCCCCCCGCGCTCAAGCGGACTCCCCGCGATCCCGCGCGGGTGTCCAGTGTGGACACCGCGCCGGACACCGCTCCGGTGGCCGCCGCCGTGTCGCATACCGCGGCACCGGCGGGTTTTGTGGCCAGGTTGCTGCGGTCTCCCGGCGTGCTGGCCGGGGTCGTGCTCGCGGCCGCCGCGGCCGGTGTGGGACTGGCCGGACGCCGAGAGAGGTGAGTGGGGTGGCTGAACGCAGTGGCAGTGGCCGCCCGGTCGGTTCGCCCGTGCTACGGCGCGAGGACGACCGGTTGCTCGACGGCCGGGGGGCGTTCCTGGCCGACCGGGCGCACGGTGCGCTGCACGTCGTGTTCGTGCGGTCGGAGGTCGCGCACGGCGACGTGCTGACGGTGGAAACCGAGGCGGCACAACGGGTTCCAGGTGTCGTCGCGGTGCTCACCGCGTCCGATCTCGGACTTGCCGCCGGGCACATCGCTGGGCTGCACAGTCCCGATCCGGTGTTCTCGGCCGCTACCGCGTTCACGATGGCGGACCAGTTCCTCGATGTGATGGCGCGTGAACGCGTGCACTACGTCGGACAGATCGTCGCCGCGATCGTCGCCGTGGACCGCTACGTCGGTGAGGACGCGGCCGAACTGGTCGAGGTCGGCTACGAGCGCAGGCCGGCCGTCGTCGAACCGGAGGCCGCGCTCGCACCCGGCGCTGCGGTGCTGCACCCGCACCTGGACGGCAACGAGGCCGCCTCGATCGAGTTTTCCTTTGGTGAGCCGGAAAAGCTGCGGGCCGGTGCGGCCGTGACGGTCACCGACACCTACCGGATCGGGCGGCACGGCGCGGTCCCGCTGGAATGCCGTGGTGTGCTGGCGCGGGTGGACGCGCTCGGCGGATCGCTCGACATCTGGACCTCGACGCAGATCCCGCACATGGTGCGGCGCGGGATCTGCGAGGCGACCGGCTGGCCCGCCGGCGATGTCCGCGTGCACGTTCCCGACGTGGGCGGCGGTTTCGGCACGAAGGCAAACGTGTATCCGGAAGAGATCCTGATTCCGGCGATGGCCAAGCTGCTCGGCCGCGATCTGGTGTGGATCGAAGACCGTCAGGAGCACCTGACGGCTGCCGCGCAGGGGCGTGACCAGGTGCACCGGTGCTCGCTGTCAGTGGATGCCGAGGGCCGGATTCTGGCTCTGGAAGACGATTTCTTGGTCAACACCGGCGCCGGGAGCCTGTGGGTCGCCGGTATCGTCGCCAACACGGCGATCCATCTTCTCGGCCCGTACCGGCTGCCCGCCGCGCACATCCACGGCCGCGCCGTGTTCACCAACAAGAGCACGGTCGCGCAGTACCGCGGTGCAGGGCGGCCGGAGGCGTCGTTCGTGCTGGAGCGATCCCTCGACGCGGCCGCGCGTGAACTCGGCCTCACACCGGTCGAGATCCGCCGCCGCAACCTGCTCACCGCGGAGGATATGCCTTACGGCAGGCCGATTCCTTACCGCGATGGCGTGCCGATCCGCTACGACGGCGGCGACTACCGGCGGTGCCTCGACGAGGCCGTGGACATGCTGCCCGAATCGGCGGTGGACGAGGTGCGCCGCGAGCATCCGGAGCTGCTGATCGGGCACGGCGTCGGCTGCTATATCGAGGCGACCGGCCGCGGCCCGTACGAGGCGGCGCGGCTGGAACTCGCGCAGGACGGCCGGATCGAGGTCATGACCGGCGCCGCGTCCGCGGGCCAGGGGCACGAGACCGCGTTCGCGCAGGTCGCCGCCGACCGGCTGGACATCGAGATGGACGCCGTGTCCGTGCTGCGGACGGACACCGCGACCCTGCCGCACGGCGTCGGCAGTTTCGCGAGCCGGTCGGCGGTGTTGGCCGGCAACGCGATCGTGACCGTGGCCGACGATCTCGTCGAGGCGGGACGGCGGCGGTTCGCCGACGCGTACGGCTGCGATGCGGCCGGGATCTCTTACTGCGCCGGGGTTTTCACCGCGCCCGATGACCGCACGGCGACGTGGGCCGATCTCGCCAAGCTCACCGCGCCGGGTCAGCCGCTGGAGGGATCACCCGCGTTGCAGGCGGCTGGGACCTACCGGTGCGAGACGGTGACGTGGACGATGGGCGTGCACGCCGTGATCGTCGGTGTCCACCCGGGCAGCGGTGTGGTGCGGGTGCTGCGGTACGCGGTCGCTCACGAGGGCGGAGTCGAGATCAATCCGTTGATTGTGGACGGTCAGGTGCTCGGCGGTGTCGCGCAGGGCATCGGTGGCGCGCTGTACGAGGAGTTCTGTTACTCGGACGAGGGAGAACCGACCTCGACGACGTTCGCGGCCTACGGCCTGCCCGGCACCTGTGAGGTGCCGGAGGTGCGGGTGCGGCATCTCGGGGTCGCCACGGCCAATCCACTCGGGGTGCGCGGCGCGGGGGAGAGTGGCACGATCGCGGCCGGCCCGGCGATCGCCGCGGCGGTGGATGACGCGGTGGGCACCCGGATCGTGGCGACACCCATCGCGCCCCGCGTGGTGCGGGCCGCCGTCGCTGGGGAAGAGGGGGCGGCGTGAAACCACCCGCGTTCGACTACGTGCGGGCGTCCTCGGTCGCCGAGGTGCTGGACCTGCTGGCCGACGAGGAGGACGTGAAGATCCTCGCGGGCGGGCAGAGCCTGCTCACCATGATGAACCTGCGCCTGGCGCGTCCGCGCCTGCTCGTGGACATCATGGATCTCGCGGAGCTGGCCAGAACGTTCGACGACGAGGACTCGATGCTGCTCGGCGCGCTCGTGCGCCAGCGCACCATCGAGACCGACCCGCTGCTCGGGCACCGGCTGCCGCTCGCGGCCGAGGCGATCCGCCATACCGGTCACGTCGCGATCCGGAACCGGGGCACGATCGGTGGCACCCTCGCGCACGCCGACCCCTCCGGCGAGCTACCGCTGATCGCGCTCGTCGCGGGCGCGACGCTGTACCTGGAGTCGCGCGAGCGAGGTCGCCGCGAGGTCGCGGCCGACGACTTTTTCCTCAGCTACTACACCGCCGACGTCGAGCCGGACGAGATGGTGACGTGGGTGCGAATGCCCGCATCGGCGCCGAACCAGGGGTGGGGTTTCGTCGAACACGCGCAGCGGCACGGTGAGTACGGCATCGCCGGTGCCGCCACTCTGGTCACTGTGGACAGTGACGGCGCCGTGACGGCCGTCCGGGCGGGGCTGCTGCACGCCGCCGACCGGCCGCTGTTGGTCAGCGTGGACGACGACGTCGTCGGGCGGAACCCGGACGAGCAAGCGTGGCGGCGTGTTGCACGCGAATGGGTGCGGGCCGCGGAACCGGTCGAAGATGCCGACTACGTCCGGGAGGTCGCGGCCGACGCCTTGGGCACCAGCCTGTGGCAGGCGCACCGCCGGGCCCAGGCACCGGAGGGAGCGGGTGATGAGTGACCGGAGGATCAGGGTCGTCGTCAACGGCCAGGCCGTCGAGGCGGTCGTACCGGCGCGGCTCACGCTCGCCGACTTCCTGCGTGACCACTTAGGACTGACCGGGACGCATCTCGGCTGCGAGCACGGTGTGTGTGGTGCGTGCACGGTGCTGCTGGACGACCGCAGCGCCCGCGCATGCATCACGCTCGCCGTACAGGCCGACGGCGCCGAGGTGACGACGGTCGAGGGCCTGCGCGGCCGTGAGCTGACGACGCGCCTGCGATCGGCGATGAGCAGGAATCATGGACTGCAGTGTGGTTTCTGCACACCGGGTTTCCTGGTCAGCGCAACCGAACTGCTGCAGGAAGAGACCCGTCCCAAGCCTCTTGACGCCGAGTGTGTCCGCGAAGCGTTGTCCGGCAACACCTGCCGATGCACCGGATACCAGGGCATCGTGCGAGCCGTCCTCGAGGTCGGCAACGAGATCGACGACCACGCGGCCGACGGTA
This sequence comes from Amycolatopsis taiwanensis DSM 45107, assembly GCF_000519205.1. GTDB lineage: Bacteria > Actinomycetota > Actinomycetes > Mycobacteriales > Pseudonocardiaceae > Amycolatopsis_E > Amycolatopsis_E taiwanensis. The sequence goes on from NZ_KI912600.1 coordinate 168,919, forward strand.
GCGATTAGACCTCGGCGAACTCGGTGTCGCGGGTTTCCGGTCCGAGTATGGCGCCGATCACGGTCAGCACGCCACTGAGCACGATCAGCGGCACCGGCGTGTAGGCGTAGGGCATGACCGACGACAGCCCGAGCATGTAGAAGCTGTAGCACGACGGGATGATCAACGAGAAGCTGTAGGCGATGCCGTACCCCGACGCGCGCACACGGGTCGGGAATGCCTCCAGCAGGTACACGGTCGCGATGCCGTAAGGAGAAACCCCGATCACCAGGGCCACCGTGTAGAGCACCATGGCCAGCACGAAGTTGCCGCCGCCGTCCAAAATAGACACGGCCAGCAGGAACATCACCGCGGACACCGTCCCGGTGCTGGCACCGGCGATGATCAGTACCTTCCGTCTGCCGTAGCGCTGCCCGAGGTGGCCGAGCCAGAGGTACCCGGCGAACAGCACCGCGTTGGAGAAAAGCAGGGCGGCGGTGACCGCACCCGGATCCTGTTTCAGGGAATTGATCAACAGCGACGAAGTGGGCGAGATGATGGCCTGCACGGCGAACCACAGCCCGCTCATCAGCACGAACGCCTGCACCAGGCGCCGCGCGTTGGTTCCTCGCCCGAGTTCCCGGATCGGCTGCCGCCGCTTGGCCGGCTCGCTCGAGGCCTGCCACACCTTTGATTCCTCGATCGACCGGTAGAAGTACCAGAAGAACGCAAGCCCCAGGATCCCGCCGACCACGAACGGAATCCGCCAGCCCCACACGCTGTAGGCCGAGCCGGGCCCGGCCTTCGGTAACCAGGCGAGCAGCGGGAGCGTCACCACTGAGATCGCGATGTATCCCACCGGATAGGCCGCCGCGACGAAGGCGCCCACGATTCCCCTTCGCGACTTCGGACAGGCTTCGAGCGCCAGCGGGTTCGCGCTCGTGTATTCCCCGCCCATGAAGACGCCGCCGATCAGGCGCAGGGCCATCAGACAGCCCAGGCCCGCCCATCCCCACGTCGCATAGCCGGGCAGCGCGGCCATGAGCATCGTCGCGACCGTGAACCCGGCGACCGCGATCAGGGTCGACCTGCGCCGCCCGATCTTGTCCGACAGCGATCCGAAGATGGCCGACCCGATCGGCCGTCCGATGAGCGTGACCGCGAAGGTCACGTAGAACAGCGTTGATTCCAGGGTGGGCGAGATCGAGGTCGGCTGGAAGTAGTGGATGGCCGGCGCGAGCGCGACCACGGGCAGGTAGATGTCGAAGTAGTCCACGCCGAAGCCGAGGAACGCGGCGCGTGCCGCCCGCTTGGCCGATGGTGGCATCGCTTCCGTATCGCCTGCGTGCCGGCGGCCCGCAGCGGAGGTGTGAACGTTCATGGCCAGGCGCTCCCGTCAACATTGAGGTGAAACTTCAGGCCCGTACGTGCACAAGCGCTCCCGCTGAGCGAACCACGTCCCACGGTTGCGTCGGGAGCATATGGAATTCTATATTCAGAATATGCTCGGTGCCGCGACCTCTTGTCAAGGTCGGCAACCCACCCGTCTCGGGAGGCGACATGACGCACCACAACGGAATCGGTAGCAGGCGTCCACGCCACGAAGATGCCCGGCACCTTGCCGGCCGAGGCTCGTTCGTCGCCGACCTCGTCCTTCCCGGCCTGCGCGAGGTCGCGGTCGTCCGCTCACCCATCCCACACGGCCGGATCACGATGATCGCGCCGCCACCCGAGGCCGCTGCGGGAACGGTGTGGACCGCGCGCGACCTCGAACCGCTGGCCCGCCCGCTCACCGCGACGTCCACTTTGGATGGTTTCCGCGCCGCACCGGTACCCAATCTCGCCGACGGCAAGGTGCGCTACGTCGGCGAGCCGCTCGCCATCGCGATCGGGCCCGACCGGGCACGTGCGGAAGACCTCGCCGAACGTGTGTCGGTGGATATCGAGGAGCTGCCCGCGATCGTCGACATGGACGGCGCGCTTGCGGCGCCCACCACGGTGCACGACGAGTGGCCGGACAACATTTTCGCCACCACCTCCGGCGAAGTCGGCGACGTCGATTCAGCGGCTCGCGAAGCCGCTCTGTCCATCACCCGCGAATACACCCTGCACCGGCAGGCCGTCGTCCCGCTGGAGACCCGGGGTGTGATCGCCTCGTACGATCACGCGCTCGGCGAGCTCACGGTGTGGTCGTCGACGCAGACCCCGCACATGATCCGTGACATGATCGCGCTGCTCCTCGACCTGCCGGCCCGGCGCGTCCGCGTGATCGCACCGGACATGGGCGGCGGGTTCGGCGCCAAATGCTCGGTGTACCCGGAGGAGATCGCGTTGGCCGCGATCGCGACCCGCCTGCCTTACCCGATCCGGTGGATCGAGGACCGCGCGGAGAACATGGTCGCCGCCACCCAGGCGCGCGACCACCACTACCGGATCACCGCGCACGCCGCCGCCGACGGGACCCTGCTCGGCATCGACGCCGACATCACGGTGGACAGCGGTGCGTACTCGGTGCACCCGTGGACCGCCACCATGGACGCGACCATGGCCGCGGCGATGATTCCCGGCCCGTACCGCCTTGCCAACTATCGCTTCCGCACCCGCAGCCTCGCCACGAACAAGACCCCGTCGGGACCGTATCGCGGCGTCGCCCGGCCCGCCGCGTGCTTCGCCATCGAGCGCACGATCGACGAGCTCGCCCACGAACTCGGCATCGAGGCGCACCTGCTGCGCAGGCATAACATGGTGCGGCCACAGGACATGCCCTATATGTCGGTGGCGCGGAAGGTCTACGACAGCGGCGACTACCCGCGCGCGGTCGAGATGGCGACCGAGCTCATCGGCCACGACACCTGGCGCGAGCGTCAGCGTGCCGCCGCGGCGTCGCCGAACACCCGCATCGGAATCGGGTACGGCTCGTTCACCGAGCAAACCGCGCACGGCTGCATCGAATGGGCCTCCCGAGGGCTTTCGGTCACCATCGGCACCGAGGGCGCGCGCCTGGAGCTGGACGCAACCGGGTCACTCACCCTCTCCGTGGGCATCAAGAGCCACGGCCAGGGCGCGGAAACCACGCTCGCTCAGGTCGTCGGCGAGGTCTTGGACGTGGACCCGTCGCAGGTCACCGTGGTGCACGGCGACACCGCGCGGACGCCGCGGGGCGAGGGCACCTTCGCCTCCCGCTCAATGGTGATGGCCGGTGGTGCGACGCACGGCGCCGCGACCCGGCTCGCGGACAAGGTCCGCCGAATCGGTGCCGTACTCCTGCGCGAACCCATCGAGGATGTGCGCCTCCGCGATGGCTCCGTCGTCGGCGAACACGGCTCGATCTCCTTCGCCCAACTCGCGAGAGAGTTCCTGTTCACGCCTGACCACGTGCCGGGCGTGGAGGCCGGGCTCGAGGAGACCGTCTACTACCGGCCCGAGGTGCAGACCGGAGCGTTCACCTACGCCACCCACGCCGCCGTCGTCTCGGTCGACCTCGACACCGGCCTCGTGACAGTGCTGGACTACGCGGTGGTCGAGGACTGCGGCACAGTCGTCAACCCGCTGATCGTCGAGGGTCAGATCGTCGGTGGTGTCGCGCAGGGCATCGGTACGGCGCTGCTGGAGGAGATCACCTTCAGCCCGGAGGGGCAGCCCACGGCGACCACGTTCCTGGACTACCTGCTGCCCGGTGCCACCGAGATCCCCGAGATCAAGCTGGCCCATCTGCACACCCCTTCGCCCTACACGGTGTTCGGCATGAAGGGCGCCGGCGAGGGTGGTGCGATCGCGCCACCGGCCGCGATCGGCAACGCCGTCGCCGACGCGCTGCGGGGCTTCGGCGCCACCATCAACGAGACACCGCTGACCCCCTCCCGCGTCTGGCATGCCGTGCACGGCGCCGCACGATTGGTGGCCACGCCATGAAAGCAGCGGAGTTCACCCTCCACCGTCCACACCGGATCGAAGAGGCGGTCGACCTACTGGCGCACCACGGGGAGGACGCGAAGGTGCTGGCCGGTGGGCAGAGCCTGTTACCCATCATGAACATGCGGCTCGCCGAACCGGCACATCTGATCGACATCACCGGCATCGACGCGCTGCATGAGGTAGCGGAATCACCGGCGTCGATCACCTACGGGGCGCTCACCCCGCATATGGCCTTCGAGCATGGTCTGGTCGCCGATGCCGCGGGCGGCCTCCTGCGGACGGCCGCAGCCGGGATCGGCTATCCGGCCATTCGCAACCGGGGCACGCTCGGCGGCAGCGTCGCACACGCGGACTCCTCGGCGGAATGGCCGGTAGTGCTCAGCGCACTCGGTGCCACGGTGCACACGGTCTCGCCACGCGGCCCAGCCGTGATCGGTGTCCGTGACCTCATCCTCGGCTTCTTCACCACCGCGCTGGCGCCCGACGAGATCATCGTCGCGGTCGAAGTGCCGCGGCTACCGGCCGGCAGCCGCTGGGGTTTCCACAAGACCGCGCGCAAGCCCGGCGAGTTCGCCCAGTCGATCGCCGTCGCCGTCCACCGTCCCGACTCCGAACAGCTGTGGCTGGGCGCCGCCGGCGACACGCCCATTCGCATCCACCCGGACAGCGACCCCCTCGAGGCGATCGGTCATCACGGCGATTACACACGCGCCATCCACGCGGTCACCGTGCGGCGGGCGCTCGAGGCGACAAGGGAAGCTCATGCCTGATACCACGGTGACTTTGCACGTCAACGGCGTCGAGCGGACGCTGACCGTGCCCGACCGCACGACGCTGGCCGACCTGCTCCGCGATCACCTCAGGCTCACCGGAACCCGCCTCGGCTGCGAGCAAGGTGTCTGCGGCGCATGCACGGTGCTGCTCGACGAGCTGCCGGTGCGGGCGTGCCTGACGCTCGCCGCGTCCTGCCAGGGCAAGGAGGTACGCACCGTCGAAGGCCTGGACGGTCCTGACGCCGACGCCCTGCGCGCGGCCTTCTCCCGGGAAGGAGCCCTCCAGTGCGGGTTCTGCACGGCAGGCATGCTGATCACCGGCCATCACCTCGTCCGGGCCCGCACGGTGCTCTCCAGGGACGAGCTGTGTCAGGCGCTGGCCGGCAACCTCTGTCGCTGCACCGGGTACAACGGCATCGTGCGCGCCATCTCCTCGACCATTGGCGAGGGCGTCAAGTCGGATATTCATGAGTGATCCGTTACTGTCGAAAATCGGCACGAACGGGCCACTCATGGCGCGCTGGGCTACGCCGAGATTCCGTTGGTCTCGAGATAACCCATGGCGCCGGCCAGGCTGTGGTCGAGGTGCTGGTGCAGTACCTCGGCGGCGCCGTCCGGATCACCCGCCTCGATCAGTTCGACGAGTTGGGCGTGCTCGCGCGCCGCCGCGGCCTGACGCTTGCGATTGGGCAGGCTGTTCATAACGTAGCGCTCGCACGCATTCCAGAGCATGCACAGATGGCGCTCCAGCACGCCACCCTCACCGGCGGCACGGAACAGGGCGAAGTGGAACTCACGGTGCGCGTGCAGCATTTCTTCGGACACGAACGGGACCCGCTTCTTCGCCAGCTCCTGCATCTGCCCGAGCCAGTAGCGCATCTGGGCGACGATCTCCTCGTTACCGGGCTCGGTCGCGCGCCTGGCCGCGATCGGCTCGATGTGGTGCAGTATCTCGAAGGTATCCCGCAGATCGGCGGCGCTCAGCTCGCGAACCACCGTGCCACGCCGGGGAAGATTGTGCACAAGGGACTCGGCCTCGAGCTGGCGGACCGCCTCGCGCAGCGGAACCCTGCTCACGCCGAGCTCGTCCGCCAGCTCGTAGACGGGCACCTTGTGGCCGGGCTTGAGCACGCCGAGGACGATCCGGTTGCGGATGTGCTCCGTGACGAAGTCCGTGATCGTCCCGGGTGTCTTCACACCGTTCTGCGCCATGTCACCAGAATACCGCCGCTCTCGTGGGCATGTGTGCGCCGGCCCTTGCCTAGAAGATAGAATTCTATCTACAGTATTCCATGGAGGTGGTCCCGTGGCCGTCAAGATCGGAATCTGGTTACCGTCCTACGCGTGGAACGTCAGCTCCGCCGAGGAGCGTGCGCAACGAGTGAAACGAATGAAGGAATACATCCAGCGTTGCGAGGATCTCGGCTTCGACATCTGGGACATCGACCATCTGCTCACCGCACCGGGGCTTTACGGCAACGCGTGGCTCGAGCCGATGTCCGTACTCACCTATGCGGCCGCGCTCACCGAGAAAGCCATGCTGGGCACCGGAATCCTGGTGCTGCCACTGCGCAATCCCGTGCTGCTGGCCAAGGAGATCGCGACCCTCGCGCAACTGTCCAACGAGCGTTACCTCTTCGGTGTCGGGCCTGGCTGGGACCCCAAGGAGTTCGCGTCGGTCGGCACCCACATTTCCGAGCGCGGGCGGCGCACCGACGAGATCATCGCGGCCGTGCGGAAGCTGCTCACCACCAAGAACGCGAGCTTCGAGGGCGAGTTCTATTCCTTTGACGACGTCACGATCGACCCGTTGCCGTCCAGGATGCCGGAGGTGTGGGTATCCGGCGGAAGCCGCGTGCCGGACAAGAACTTCCACGACCGGGACTTCATGCCGAAGTCGGTGCTGAACCGGATCGCGGGCGCGGACGCGTGGCTGTCGCGGTGCTCGGGCACGCAGGACCGGCTGCTGAGGGACTGGACGACCGTCGGCGATCATCTGGAGTCACTCGGCAAGCCACGGGACGCGGTCCGGTTCGCACACTGCAACTTCATCCACCTGAGCCCCGGCAAAACCCGTTCCCAGGCGCTCGAGGAACAGCATGAACATGCGCTTCGGGCCTTCGGCACCCACCGAAGCTACGAGCACCTGCAGGAATGTTACCTGCTCGGTGACACCGACCATCAGCTCGCGCGCCTGTCCGAACTGGCCGAGCACGGCATGGACTATGTGGTACTGGGGCCGCTGACCGACGACCTGGATCAGCTCGACCAGATCGCCGAGCATCTCCAACCCGAGCTCAACCGCTAGGGGCCGGCCCATGCGGATCGCAGCCATCCAGCTGTCCGTCGACGGGGACGAGCCCGGCGCGCTACGGGCCGAGCGAGCACATGCGGCCATCCACGCCGAGGCACGCGGGGGCGCCGATCTGGTCGTGTTGCCGGAAATGTGGCTTCCGGGGTTTTTCGGGTTCCAGGATTATCCGGCATTCGCCGAGCCGCTCGACGGCCCGGAAGGCTCGACCCTCTCCCGGATCGCGGCGGACGCGGGCGTGTACCTGTGTGCCGGCAGCATGGTGGAGAAGGCCGCCGATGGCCTGTACAACACGACCGTCCTTTTCAGACCGACCGGAGAGTGCATCGCCAGCTACCGCAAAATGCACCTCTACGGCTACGGCTCGGCCGAGCAGGCCACGTTGTCGCCGGGAACGGAGGTCGTCACGGCGGCAGTCGACGGTTTGACGATCGGCCTGTCGACCTGTTACGACCTCCGGTTCCCGGAGCTGTATCGGGCCATGGTGGACCGCGGTGCCGAGTTGTTCGTGATCGTCGCGGCATGGCCGTTCCCTCGCGTGGACGCCTGGCGATGTCTGGCCCGGGCCCGGGCCATCGAGAACCAGGCCGCGGTCGTCGGATGCAACTCCGCCGGGCGACAGGGCGCCGGCACCTACGCGGGTTCCTCGTGCGCCTTCAACGCCTGGGGCACGCCGCTCGGGGAACTCGACGACCGGCCCGGTGTGCTCCACGTCGACATCGATGCGGCGCATATCCGTGCCGCGCGCGAGGACTTCCCCGCGCTGCGAGATCGAGTTCTAGGGATGTGACATGAGATTCACGGTGGAATCCAAGGCCGGTACCGAATCCGTTGAGGTGACCGTCGAATTAGGACTGCTCGCCGGCTATACCGGGCGCGATCAGGAGGCGGTCCGGGCGCACATCGCCGAACTGGCCGAGCACGGGGTGAGCGCACCGGAACGCGTACCCACCGTCTACCCGGTACCGGCGACCCGGCTTACACACGCGAACGTGGTGCAGGTATGCAGTGATCGCACGTCCGGCGAAGCGGAATTCGTGCTCGTCCGCGACGGCGAGCGGCTGCTCGTCGGTGTCGGATCGGACCACACCGACCGCCGGTTGGAGGAACACTCGGTGCTGCAGTCCAAGCAGACCTGCGACAAGCCGGTCGGCGAGAAGGTGTGGCCTTACGACGAGGTGGCCGGGCACTGGGACGAGATCCGCCTGTCCGGGGAGGTTCAGGTGGACGGCGCCTGGCACCCCTACCAGGATGACACTCTCGCGGCCATGCTCACCCCTGAACACATTGTCGACCACATCGCCGGGCGTGGAGCCACAGCTGACGGCGCCGCGGTGTTCTCCGGCACCTTGCCGATCATTGGCGGCGAGTTCCGATACGGCAGCCATTTCCGCGTCAGGTTGGACGATCCAGTGCTTGGCCGCGAACTGGTCCACGAATACGCCGTCCATCGACTCCCCGTGCTCGATTCCTGAATGGAGTGATCACCATGGCCAAGCCCGAGATGGAGTTCTGGGACCCGTTCGCGTCCGGAGAATCGGCGTGGGAGCCGATCGAGGGCGTGCCCGGCCTCGCCGAGTACGTGCTGTCCAAGGATCCTCAGACCGGCTCGGTGACCCGGCTGCTGCGGTTCGATCCTGGGTGTGACTCGACTCCGATGGGCGTGCAGCGGCACGACTTCTGGGAAGAGGTCCTGATCTACCAGGGCGCGCTACACGATTTGACCCTGAACAAGACGTTCCGTGCGGGCGAGTACGCCTGCCGGCCGCCTGGCATGGCGCACGGGCCGTGGACCACACCGGAAGGCTGCATCACCTTCGAGGTCCGCACTTACGAATAAAGCCGGTGCAGCGCGGAGCCATCTGCTGGCCATCGTGGCCCAGCGTGTGAAGAGCCAAGGGTTTGGCGTGCCGGCTCGTGGTTACCCGGTTAGCTGCCAATCCGGAAAGGAGGAGGAAGGCGGTTTCACGAGTGGACATGTCACCACGGCCGGACGGTCGCCGGTCCGGGCACGGAATCGGGCGCGGAGCGGGCACCGCATCGAATGACGCGACGGCGCAGCGCCGACTGTGGCAGAGATGAAAGTTATCTATATCAGAAGGCGAACGCAGCCTATGTCTACTTCGTTGATCCGCAAGTATGCTCGAAGTGGCACACATGTGTCCCTGCGATCCGGTCCAGGTCGGAGGTACGATCAACCTCGACTTTGACGAGTATGGGCGGCTCCTTGGTGTCGAGGTGTTGGCGGCTGATGTAAAGCTGCCTCAGTATTTGCTCGACGCCGCGGAGCGAATCGGCACAGAGGACGCGTGAATGTCAGCCGATCAGGATTCACCGCCGGCGGGTGGCGGACAACCTGCCAGGCGCCTTTGACGTCGTCGAGATCGGGCGACCAGGGCTTGAGGGACGGAGCTCGAACCGGGCTACCAAGGCGGATCACCCTATGGTGATGGTGACATGACAGAGCCAGCGCCCGGACGACCGTGCTGTCTGTCCGGGTGCTGACGTGCTGTGGGGTTATGCGGCTTGTTGGTATCTGGGCGGGGGTGTGTGCGCCAGGTTGCGCATGGGTCTTCGCTCGCGGTCGATCCAAGGTGGCGGGATGAATTCGGGCAGATGCCCGTTCATCCTTACCTCCCACGGCGTATGGTGGATCACCCGGTGATGTCGAGCGCACAAGAGCACGAGATTGTCTGCGTCGGTGCGCTTGTCTACCGACCATGGCATGACGTGGTGCGGTGTTGTCCATTTAGGACCGCGGGTGCAGCCGGGGAAGGCGCATCCGCGGTCTCGGGCGGTGAGGTAGCGGCGTTGGGCGGGGGTGGCGAACCGGGAAGCATCGCCCACATACAGGGGTGCGGCGTTGTTGCCGAAGATCGCGGGCACCACCTTGGATTCGCAGGCCAGGCGGCGGAGTCCGTCGACGCTGCAGATTCCGGGGATGTCGAGGAAGGCGTGCCGGGCACGGTTTTCGAGTTCGGCGAGGGTGATGGACACGATCATCACGGCGCGTTCGCCGCCCTGAGTCGACAACTCATCGCAACGAGCGGCTAGGCCGATGATTTCGGCGAGGGCGTCTCCGGCGCGTTCGGCGGCGGAGCGGGTGTCGTGTTCGCCGGTCTCGGGGTTCTTGTGTGGTTTCGCCAGTGGCCCGAGTAGCCCGTCGAGTTCCTCGGCGGTTTCGGGGTCGAGTTCACCGGTGAAGCGGATGCTGCCGTCTTTGCGGCGCGTGATGTCCAACCGGCGCAACGGGTGAGCCTGCTCGCGGTCCTTGTCCTCCGGTGGTGCGGTGTCCTGCTCCCAGAGCGCGCGCAGCCGACGGCCGGCTTTGCGCACCGCCTCCGGCCCGGCTTGTCGAGCCAGCTCCACCAGAATCCGCTCATCCGCCTCGCGCTGCTCAGCCGGAATCTCCGCCGGGCAGGCTTGAAAGGTCGCGATAATCGCCTGGACGTGCTCCGCGTTAATTTCGCCCGCTGTCAGGGCTTCACCGGTGGCGGCCTGCGGCGGGGATTGTGGCACGCCCGTGAGCGACGAGGAGGGCATCGTGGCCGCAGCGTGCTCGATCCACTGTTTGGCCTCGCGGGCGGAAATCCGCAAGGTATCCGTCAGGAACGCGGCCGTGTCCTTGAACCCCAACGACTTCCCCAACGCCCGCTGCTCGCTCTCGCCCACGACCTCGATCATCTCCGCGTAGGCGATCCGCAGCCTTTCTCCACGTGTCGCCACAATCGCGGCCAGGTCCTCATTGGGAACCTGCCACAACCGGGAGGCGGGAGTCTGCTCGGACATGCCACCATACTAACCTGTTTTCAGACATAAGTTCGATACACGTCCGAGTGATTTCGATTTCGTAGGTCGGTACAAGCGGTCACAGGCAAGACCAGAAGCGCTGCCCGTGAGTAGGACAGCGCTTCTGGCTGTGGTCCGGTTTCCGCTCGAAATCCGCGCGTTGGTCGAATCGCTACCTACTGTCGGAGGGCCGAGTTCAACTCGGCTACGACCCGGCGGTGCGCCATGGCCGGCAGCTGGGACTCAGCCGCGAGTGCCCACAGTGGACTCCCGGACGACGAGTTCTGGTTGGAACACAACGTGGTTCTCCGACCGCGGCTCGCCGGTGAGGGCGGCGATGAGCAGTTCCGCGGCGGCGTGTCCCATCGCGTACGGCGGCTGCTTAACCGAACTGAGCGGGACGGCGAGCTGGGACGCGAACTCGATGTCGTCGTAGCCGATGACGGCGATGTCCTCCGGGACCCGGACGCCGTGCCGGAGTAGTACCTGGAGCAGGCCGATTGCGACAAGGTCGTTACTGGCGAAGACCGCGCTCGGGCGTGCCGCCGGTGGCTGGTCGACCAACTGCTTCCCGACCTGGCGACCGCCCCCCATGGTCAGCGCGGTTTCGATCACCGTGAACTGGGTGGGACGGCCGGCCGCGGCCAGGGCCCTTGTCGCGCCCAGGAGCCGGTCGCGGACCTGGGTGACCCGGGCCGGGTCGCCGGCGAAGGCGATGTCGCGGTGGCCGAGTTCGAGCAGGTGGGCCACGGCGAGTTGACCTCCTCCCACGTCGTCCAGCGATACCGACATGGTGGTGTCGCCGGTGCCCCGGCGATCGGCCAGCACGCTGGGAATGCCCTGCCGCCGCAGGTCCGCCAGGCGTTCCGGCGGATCACCGTGCGGCACGATGATGATGCCGTCGACCGGGCGTTCGGCGAACACGTTGAGGTAGCGGGATTCCCGGTCGGCCCGCCGGTCGCTGTTGGACACCAGCACCGCCCAGTCCTGTGCGAACGCGTAGTCCTCCACTCCACGGGCCATCTCGGTGAAGAAGGGGTTCCATGCGTCGAGGAGTATCAGCCCCAGGGTCCGGGAGGCGCCGGTGCGCAGGTACCGGGCGGCCTCGTTGCGCACGAAACCCAGCGTCCGCATCGCCTGCTCCACCTGGGCGCGCTTCGCCGGGGCGACCCGCTCGGGATGGTTGAGCACGTTCGACACGGTGCTCGGGGAGACGCCGGCTACGCGTGCGACGTCCTTGATTCCCACCCGACCGCGGGGCCCTTCGTCCGGAGACTGCGCCGTGCGTGCGGCCTGACGAGATCTTGACACGTGCCAGAGCGTATCGTATCGTGCCTGATCACCGCATTTGCAACGATGCAAAATGTAACCTGGAGGTGGTCGGCGTTATGGCAGGACCCGGTGCTCGTGTCGCGACCACCCCGGCTGCTCTGACCCGCGGTTGCGGCCCCGACTCGCCGCCCGCGATCTGCACGTCCTGATCGGACAGTTCCCGCTTCGGCCGTCCCAGTCCGGGTTCGGCCTGCCATCCCACGATCTCTGCGAGGAGACGAGAAGGTGCGCATCACCCAACGGATCGTCGCCGGCGCGGCACTGGTACTGACCGCCTCGCTGGCCGTCACCGGCTGCACGAAGTACTCCGACTCCGCATCCGGCGGCGGTGATGGGGGCGGCACGAAGTATCGCGTGGCGTTCGTGCCGAAGCTGCAGGGAATTCCGTACTTCGAGGCGATGAACGCCGGCGGTGAGCAGGCGGCGAAGGACAACCCGAACCTGCAGTGGTTGTACCAGGGTCCGACCACGGCGGACGCCGCCGCACAGGCCGACGTGGTGCGCTCGTTCATGCAGCAGAAGGTGAACGCGCTGTTCGTCGCGCCGAACGACCCCGACTCGATGGGGCCGCTGCTGGCGCAGGCGTCCGGCCAGGGCGTCAAGGTGGGCACCGCGGACACCGATGCGCCGAACTCGGTGCGGCAGGTGTTCGTCGAGCAGGCCACCTCGAAGGACGTCGGCCAGGCGGTGATCGACCAGCTGTTGCAGCCGATGGGCGGCAAGGGTTCGTTCGCGATCGTGTCCTGCGGGGAGACCGCGGCGAACCTCAACTCGTGGATCCAGGTCGAGAAGGACTACGTCGCGCAGAAGTACCCGGACGCGAAGCTCTTGGACGTGGTGTACGCGGGGGAGGACCAGAACAAGGCCACGCAGATGGCCACCGACCTGATCAACGCTCACCCCGACCTGACCGGCCTGATCGGACAGTGCAGCTCCTCGGCACCCGCGGTGGCGCAGGCGGTGCAGGACGCCGGACGGATCGGCAAGGTCTTCAGCGTCGGCGTGGGCACGCCCAAGGCGATGGCCTCGTACCTGAAGAACGGCTCGTCGTCGGCGTCGGTGCTGTGGGACGTGCAGCAACTCGGCTACCTCACCGCGTGGACCGGCGCCCAGTTGGCGGAGGGCAAGGAACTCGCCGCGATCAACCACGTCAGCGACGCGTTGCCGGCGGTGCCGTACGACGCGGCCAGCAAGACGCTGGTGCTGGGCCCGCCACTGGTGCTGACCACGGACAACGTCGACAAGTACAACTACTGACCGGGCGGACGGAAACCCACACCATGTCCCAGCATTCCGCGTCCGACCCTTCGCCGGCCGCTGTGGATACCGCGGGGGAAACCGCGCGGCTGCGGATCACCGGGCTGGCCAAGCGGTTCGGTGCGGTGCGCGCGATCCGGCACGCCGACCTGACGGTGCGGCCCGGCACGGTGCACGCGCTGGTGGGGGAGAACGGCGCCGGCAAGTCCACCCTCATCAAGATCGTGTCCGGCGCCGAGTCACCGGACGCGGGGGAGGTGGAGTTCGACGGCCGGACGGTGCACGTCGGGTCCACTGTGGACGCGATGCGGCTGGGCGTGGCCACGGTTTACCAGGAGCCGCAACTGTTCGGCGAGCTGACCGTCGCGGAGAACATCTTCCTCGGCAGGGAGCTGCGCCGGGCGGGCCGGATCGACTGGGCGCGGCAGAACGAGCGGGTCGTGGCGTTGCTGGACCTGCTGGAGCTGCCGGCCCGCTACGCCACGGTCGGCGTCGCCACGCTGTCCATCGCCGCGCGACAGCAGGTGTCCATCGCGAAGGCGCTGGCCGGTGACGCGCGGTTGCTGATCCTGGACGAACCGTCCGCGATCCTCACCGACGCCGAGATCGAGGTGCTGTTCCGGGTGATCCGCCGGCTCACCGACACCGGCGTGTCGGTGCTGTACATCTCGCACCGGCTGGACGAGCTGTTCCGCATCGCCGACGAGGTCACGGTGATGCGGGACGGCTCGACCATCGGCAGCTACCCGATCGGCGAGTTGACCGTGCGGCGCATCGCCGAGCTGATGGTGGGCGGCATCCTGACCGAGACCCGGCGGGCGCGCACGGTGCCCGACGCCGAGCCGGTGCTGGCGCTGGAGAAGTTGGGCCGCACGGGGCGGTTCCACGACGTCACGGTCGCGGTGCGGCCCGGCGAGGTGGTCAGCCTGTACGGGCTGGTCGGGTCCGGGGTCGCGGAGATCGCCGCCACCGTCTACGGCATGGACCGGCCCACCGCCGGCCGCATCCTGCTGGACGGGCGGCCGGTGGCGCCGCGATCCCCGCGGCACGCCCAGAAACTGGGTATCGCGCTGTTGCCGGCCGACCGCACGAAGCAGGGCATGTTCGGGTTCCAGTCGCTGGCGTTCAACATCTCCGCCGGCCACCTGCCGATGCTGTCCCGCGCCGGGATCGTGGACCGCCGGCGCGAGCGCACCATCGCCCGCCAACTGATCGACCGCCTTGCCGTCCGCACGCCCAGCGAGCGGCAGCCGATCGCCGCGCTGTCCGGTGGCAACGCGCAGAAGGTGGTGCTCGCCCGGCAGCTCGTCGAGCGGCCCGCCGTGCTGGTGCTGGAGGAACCCACGCAAGGCGTGGACGTGGGCGCCAAGGAGGAGATCCACCGGATCATCGACGAGCTGGCCGAGGCCGGGACGGCGGTGCTGGTGGTGACCTCCGACCTGCCGGAGGCGCTGCGCATCTCCGACCGCATCCAGGTGGTGCGCGGCGGCACCACCACCGTGGCCTTCGGCCCGGACGCGACCCAGGTCGACGTGCTCGCCGCCGCCGCGGGCGCACCCGGCGACGCCGGGGAGGAGGGAGCATGACCGCCACCGCCACCGACGCGGCCACAGCACGCTCGCGCGGGCGCGTCCTGCCTGCGCCGGTCTCCGGCCAGGAACTGGTGCTGATCGGCGTGATCGTCGCGCTGTGGGCGATCCTCGCGGTCACCACACCGGCGTTTTTCACCGGCGTCTCGGTGCGCGCGCTGCTGGTGAACACCGCACCGATCGCGCTGGTGGGCGTCGGCATGACGATGGTCATCATCACCGCGGGCATCGACGTGTCGGTGGGCGCCGCGATCATGGTCTGCGCGGTGACCACCGCCAAGCTGCTGGTCGGCGCCGAGCTGGCACTGCCGGTCGCGGTGCTGGCCGCGATCGTCACCGGTGGCGTGCTCGGCGTGGTCAACGGGGTGCTGATCGCCTACGGCCGGGTGCACCCGATCATCATCACGTTCGGCACCGCGAACCTGTTCCAGTTCGCCGGGTTGCAGCTGTTCGGTTCCCAGACGGTGAACAACATTCCGCACACCCTGGACGTGTTCGGTCTGGGGCCCGCCGGCCGCACACTCGGGATTCCGAACACCTTCGCGATCACCGTCGTCGTCGCGGCCGTGGCGTGGTGGTACCTGCGGCACACCGCGGGCGGCCGGCACCTCTACGCGATCGGCGGCGACCCGCAGGCGGCCCGGCTGGCCGGGGTCCGGGTGCGGCGCAGGACACTGCTCGCCTACCTGATCACCGGCCTGCTCGTCGGTCTCGCTGCTTGCTTCACCATCGCCTCCGGCACCACCACGCTGGACCAGTCCGTCGGCATCGGCAAGGAACTGGCGGTCATCGCCGCCGTGGTGATCGGTGGCACCTCGATCATGGGCGGGCGCGGCTCGGTGCTCGGCACGTTCCTCGGTGCGCTGCTGGTGCAGACCGTCACCTCCGGCGTCACCCACCTTGGCTGGCCCTCCCAGCTGTCGGACCTGTTCGTCGGGATCTTCATCGTGATCGCCGTCGGGTCGGACCTGCTTCGCGAGCGGGCAAGGAGACAAGCATGAGCGAGATCGCACCGCCGGACGCGGCGCGCGAGTCACTGCCCCGCCTCTTGCTGCGAATGCTGCTCACCCAGCGGATCGCGCTGCTGGTGGTGCTCATCGTGCTGGTCGTGGTGTGGTTCACGGTGCTCGGTTCCGGCGGTTACCTCAGCGCGCCGTATGACGCGGGATACCTGGCGTCCACGCTGATCAACGCCGTACCGCTGGCCATGCTGGGCCTGGCCGAGCTGCTGGTCATCTCCTCCGGCCGGGGCGGTATCGACCTGTCCGTCGGCTCGATCGTGTCGCTGGCCGGAATGACCTTCGGCTTCGCCTACGGCGAGTGGGGCTGGCCGCTGTGGCTGGCCATCCTGCTCGCCGCCTTGGTCGGCGGCGCGCTCGGCGCGATCAACGGGTTCCTGGTGGCCTACCTCGGTTTTCCCGCGTTGATCACCACACTGGCCACCTACTACGCGTACAAGTCGCTGGCCATCGTGATCAACCACCAGCAGCCCATCGGCACCGCCCCGATCCAGCAGTTGTTCTCCACCGCGCGATCGGTGCAGCTGCCGGTGATCGGCGAGTTCCTGCCGGCCATTCCGTTGGGAATCTTCACCTTCCTGCTGCCCACGGTGGTGGTGGTCTGGGTCGTGCTGGCCCGCGGCAGCGACGGCCGGCGGCTCTACGCGATCGGCACCAACGACGTCGCCGCCGAATGGTCCACGATCAACGTCCGGGCGACCAGGTTCAAGGCGTACCTGCTGGCCGGCGTGATCTCCGGGCTCGTTTCCGTGGTCACCGTCGCCCAGTTCGCCTCGGCCCGGCCGGACGCGGGTACGTCCGGCAACGGCATGGCACTGCCCGCGATCACCATCGCCGTGCTCGGCGGCGTCGCCATCACCGGCGGGGTCGGCCGGGTCGCCGGGGTCGTGCTGGCCACCCTCCTGGTGGTCTGGCTCAACGCCGGCATTCTGCTCGCGTTCGTCGGCAACACCGGTTCGCAGTACCAGCTCGCCGCACTCGGCGGGGTGCTGGTGTTCGCCGCGCTGCTCAACGGCGTGGCCGGCCGACGATACGGGGGGACCCGCTGAAGGCGGGCCAGCACCGACACGAGGAGAGAGGACCCTTCGCCGTGACCAACCCGATCGGCATCCATGCCCTGGTCTGGGCCGGGGGCTGGAGCCGTGACCAGGCCCGGCACGCCATCGCCAGCAGCGCCGAGGCCGGTTACGACCTGATCGAGCTGTCCGCCCTCGAACCGGACACAGTGGACGCGGCCGGCACGGCCGCGCTGCTGGCCGAGTACGGCCTGGCCGCGAGCGTCAGCCTCGGGCTCGACGAGTCGACCGACGTGTCCAGCGAGGACCCGGAGATCGTCGCCGCCGGTCGCCGGCGCCTGACCGCCGCGGTGGACCTGGTGCGCGATATCGGCGGTAATTATCTGGGCGGGGTGCTGTTCTCCAAACTCGGCCGGTACACCACGCCACCCACCGAGCGCGGCCGTGCGCATGCCCGGGAAGCGCTGGCCACGCTGGCCGACCGTGCTGCCGCCTCGGACATCACGCTCGGCCTGGAGTTCTGCAACCGGTACGAGACCAACCTGCTCAACACGACCGCGCAGACCCTGGACTTCATCGCCGAACTCGGCCGGGACAACGTCGTCGCGCACCTGGACACCTACCACATGAACATCGAGGAGACGTCGTTCCGGGAACCGGTGCTGGCCGCCGCCGCGGCCGGCAAGCTCGGTTACGTGCACGTCGGTGAGTCCCATCGCGGGGCACTCGGCACGGGTTCGGTTCCCTGGGCGGAGTTCTTCACCGCACTGCGCGACGTCGACTACACCGGAACCATCACGTTCGAGTCGTTTTCCTCCGAGGTCGTGCACCCGAGCCTGTCCAGCAACCTGTGCATCTGGCGTGACCCGTGGACCGACGGGATGCGACTGGCCCGCGACGCTCGGCAGTTTCTGCGAGACAACCTCGACGTCTAGCGCTGTCACACGTCCCGGCGCATGCACACCCGAGGCCAACGGTCCAGGCCGTGCGCGGCCTCACGTGCCCGAATCGCCTGTAGGCCCGGCGTCAGCTCGTCCTCACTCAGAACCCGAAAGCCGAGCCGCAGGTAGTAAGGCGCGTTCCACGGCACCTCGGCGAACGTGGTCAACGTCAGGGCCGGGATTCCGGCCGAGCCCGCCCTGGCGGCCACGTCATCCACCAGTGCCCGCCCCACACCCTGACGCCCGTGATCCGGATGCACGGATACCTGCTCGATGTGCACGCAGCCATCGACCGAATCGGAGATCAGGTAAGCCACCGGCAGATCGGCTCCATCAACCGCGACCCAGGCCCGCCCCGCACGCTGGTACTCGGCCAGCGTCTCCACCGGCAACGGTTCGTCATCGGCGATCTCCGGCATTCCCACGTCACGGAAGCACTGCCCGGCGGCCCGCTCGATGTCCCGCAGAACATCCAGCTCGCCCACGTCTACCCTTCGGATCCGCACCTGTTCATTATCGGCCAGTCCGGTTCTCCGACTTGCCGCCGGGACCAGGGCGCTGCCCCTGGACCCAGCGGCAAGCCGATCACAACATCCACTTTGAACAGCGCTGGACAGCCCGTGGAACGGTCTGTGCTCAGCCGGTTACGCCGGTCCGTGCACCGCCGGTTTCCGGCACTTCGGTTGCCGCGCGTGGCCGGTATGCGAGCCTGCCGCGGGTCGTCACGAGCAGTACGAGCGCCGTTAGTCCGAAGACGAGAAGAACGACGTGGGCCGAGGACTGGTGCGAGTCGCCGAGTGTGGGAAATACGAACGCCCACCCGATCGACAAGAAGTTGTTGACGCTGGCGTGCAACAACATCGCGACCGGCAGGCTCTCGCCGGTGCGGTTGAACACCCAGGTCATGACGATGCTGATGGCGATGCAGGAGATGATGAACTCAACGGGATCCACCCAGGTGACATTGGGGTATCCGCCCCACTCCGTCAGGAACAGCGGCAGGTGCCAAATGCCCCAGAGCACGCCGAGCAGGAGCGTGCCGGGCAGCGGACCGAACCGCGGCTGCATCAAGGGCAGCGCGAAGTCACGCCAGCCGGGCTCCTCGGCGATACCGGTCGTGAGGACCTGCAGAATGAGTCCGGGCACGATGGCCACGAGCACCGTCGCGGGCGGGACGGCCATGTTTGCCACGCCGGCGAACGGAATGCCGCCGAGGATGAGGGCGACGGGGACGCCGATGAGCGCCAGGACGTACCACTTCCAGTTGACCCGCCACTTCAGCAAGCGCCCGAGCCATCGGCGCAACCCGGGCCTGCCTTCGGCGACCGCGGTGACGATGAACGCGGCGAGGATCGGGCCGAGATAGGCGCCGGGCAGCATGCCGAGGATCTGCGAGGTGCCCAACACCTTGGGGAACTCGAAGTCCTCCTCACCGATGCCGTTCTTGGACATCACATAAGGCGTCCATGCGATCCAGCTCAGTCCCGTCGCCAGGACGAAGAAACTCGTCAACGGGTGATGGCGGACGATGGAACGCAAGAAGCCGGCCTTCTGGCCAGGTTGCCCACGATTGTCCACGGGCTTTTCCCTTCAATGTTGTTCAGAACGTGTTCGGGCAGTCAGGCCGTGACTTTGGTCGACAGCATTTCTTCGGAAAAGGATGTTTTCGTTTCTCGAATCCGGTGACCTGGAAGGTACAAGCTGCCGCCTGCCGGCACAGCAGCGTCAGCTACCGGATCGCGGGTATAGCCAGCTGGTGTTCGATCGATCGGTCCGAGGTGGACCCTGGTGAGATCCGCGTGGGTTCATGACGGCTGGGTGCGGGCCTCGATGGGGGGTGTGCGCAGTAGCCGACGGGTGGGCAGGTCGGTGGTGAGGAAGGTGATCACCACAACCACCACCGCGATCACCGGTGTCAGCCACACCGGTCCGGCCGGCCACGGCTGGTGCAGGAAACCGATGGACAGCAACACGACGGGCACGACCGACAGCCCCAGACCGGTGGCCAGTGAGGTAATGCAGATCAATGCCGCCTCACGCCGCATCATCGCCCGGACCTGTCTCGCGGTGGTGCCGATCAGCCGCAGGGTGGCGAATTCGTTGCGGCGTTGGGCGGTGGCGGCGACGATCTTGTTCGCGATGCCGAGCAGGAGATAGCCCAGCAGCACCGCCAGTACCGCGATGTTGATCCACAACTCAGGACTGACGGTGGTCGTCCCACCCAGTGCGGCCGCGGGATCGTCGTCGAGCACCAGGCCCGGACGGGACGCGGTGAAGGCGGCGACGTTCTGCTTGACGGCGTCCGTGCCATCGGTGCGGATCAGGATGCCGTCGTCCAGTCCGGTAGTGGTGTGCCCGGCGACGAGGTCGTGGGAGAGCACCACCGTGCCGAAACCGAGACCACGTGCGTAGGTGGCGACAACCTTGGCCTTGACCTGCTGCCCGTCGCCGAGGACCAGGTTGATCTCGCTGCCTACCGACGCGTCACGCGATCCAGCGGCCCCGTCGTCGACGGCGACGGTGGCGCCGGTGAGCTCAGCGAGATCACCCGTGCGTACGCCGAGATCGAGGACTTCCGGCGCGGCCCCGGTCAGGACGAGCGCGGACTCGCTCTCGGCCTCGACTTCGTCGACGATCTGGTAGGGCCACAGAACCGTCGTGCTCGAAACCGGGGTCGCGGTCTGGACACCGGGTACGGCCGCCGCCGCGGCGGCCACGTCGCCGGGCACCCCACCCAACTCGGGCGCGCTGATGCGGAACTGCGCGCGCGTACCGTCCTGCACCTCGCTGGCGGTGGCCGCCAGCATCGTGGTCTGCGTGAAGGTGTAGGTGAGCGTGAAGACCACGGTCATGGCGAGGGTCGTGATGGCCGCGGCCATCCGCAGCGCGTAACCCCGGCCGTTGGCCACCGCCAGCCAGGTCGGCGCGGAAACACCCGCCGGCAGCATCCGCGCGAGGACTCGGCTGAGCCGCTGGACAAAAGCCGGACCGGCCATCGCGAGCCCGATCACCGCGACGATACCGGCGATGGTGGTGGCAGACGCCCCGATCTCCGACCGGTTCAGCATCGGCATGATCGAGAACGCGGTGGCCCCGAGAATCAGCAGGACGCCGACCAAGGTCCGAACTATCGATGGAGTGCGCGGTTCGCTGCGTGACTCGGCTACGGCCTCGGTGGCCGGCAGACGGGAAGTACGCCACGTCGCGCAGCGTGCGGACACCTGCACCACGACGGTCAAGAGCAGGGTCGCAGCGATCGCCGGCCACGGGCTGACGGTCAGCGACAGACTCGAGGGGACGAGACCGATCGACACCAGCATCCGCCGGAACTGCTCGGCCACCAGATAACCGGCGCCGAGGCCGATCACCGTGCCAACAAGCGCGACGATGGTGGCCTGCGCGGCCGTGAATCTGCGGATCTGGCGTGGCAGCGCCCCGATGGCACGCATCAGGGCGAGATCCTGTCGTTGCGCCCCGATCGACACGGCCGACGCGCCACCCACGATGAACCCGATGATCAGCAGAACGGTCCCGGCCATCGAAAACGCGAGCAGCGGAAGGAGAGATCGTGCCGCCGACGCACCGAGGTCCTCGACGTCACCTATCTCCGAACCGGTGGACACGAGCAGTCCACTCCCGTCCAGGGTTTTTCGCACCTCGGTGGCAACGGAGCCGGCAGCACCCGCGTCGGTGCGCAGCACCACCAGGTCGACGGCGCCGCCGCGGCCGGCCAGTTCCACGGCCGTGAGATCAGCGAAGAAGATCCCACCCGGTCGCGCGGTGGTGACCACGGCCGAGACGCGGTAGTTACCCTGGCGCCCGGCGGCGCTCACGGCGACCTGGTCGCCGGCCGACACGCCGGCCGCGGTCGCGAGGTCGTTGTCGAGGGCGATCTCGCCTGGGCCGGTTGGGGCCGTACCCGAGATGCGCGCGTCGTCCAGTAAGGCGGTGGAGGACCAGCTATGTCCGGTGGCGCGCGGGTCTCCGGCCGACACGACCGCGCCTCGCGCGTCGATGATGGCGGCGGGAAAGCTCACGTCACCGATCGCGGTCCGGACGCCCGGGAGCTCAGCCAGTTGGCCGGCCAGGTCCGCGGGCACCCCGGCGCGTTCCGGCAACGCCACGGGGAAGTCGCCGGAGGGCGTGTAGGACTGGCTGGCCGACACGGTGATGTCGGCGGGGGCAAGCCGGTTCGCCGGAGCGTGCGAACGCAGGCCGGACTCCGCTATCACTCCGATACAGGTGATGAGGATCGCACCAATGAGCGTGGCGCACACGACGGCGAGCAGGGCGGCGATCCGGTGGCGGGCGGTATGCAGCGCCAGGCGCAGCATCGTCTACTCCGTTTCAAGTTTGGTGATGCGCCTGGCGAGGTCGTCGGCGTTGGGCGCGGTGACGGTATCGACGATCCGCCCGTCGGTCATGACCAGCGCGAGGTCGGCGTGCGCGGCCGCGGCGGCGTCGTGTGTGACCATGACGACGGTTTGCCCGAGGCCGTGGACCATTTCACGGAGCAGGTCGAGCACGTCGCGGGCGCTTCGCAGGTCCAGCGCGCCGGTTGGTTCGTCCGCGAACACGACCGCCGGCCGGGCGATCAGCGCCCGGACGATCGCGGCCCGCTGTTGCTGGCCGCCGGAGAGCTCGGCCGGGCGGTGCGCGAGGCGGTCGGCCAAACCGACGCGATCGACCAGCGTACGCAACCAGTCCTTGTCCGGCGCGGTGCCGGCCAGTCGTAGTGGCAGCGTGATGTTGTCGGCGATGCTGAGCGAGGGCAACAAGTTGTAGGACTGGAAGACGAAACCCACCTGTTCCCGGCGCAGTTCGGTGCGGCGGGTTTCGCTCAAGGCGCTGATGTCGGTGTCGCCGATGACAACACGTCCGCTGGTGGGGACGTCCAGGCCGGAGGCACAGTGCATCAGCGTGCTCTTGCCCGATCCGGACGGTCCCATCACGGCGACGAAGGAGCCGCGCTCCACGGTCAGGCTCACCTCATCGAGCGCTCTGAGGCCATTGGGATAGGTCTTGGTCACTTGCGTCAGTGCAACGGTGGACAGCTTCTTCGTCCTTTGTGGTCGGTCTGCCGTGGTTCGGGTGGTCATCCGCGTCGGTGGTGGTAGTGGTGGACGATCAGGCCGATGCCGCTCAAGACGATGAGCACCCCGAATCCGAAACCGATGCGGACGTCCAAGCTCGTGGGCGAGACCACCAGCTCCCCGGAAACACCGACGATCAGCACCAGCCACAACAACGGACGAAGTCGTCCGGCTCCGGTGGTGGGCTGTCTTTCTCGGTGAGCCCCGGGATTCTCCGTGCTGCGATCGGGGTCCGTCATGGACGCTCCATGGTCGACGGCCTGTGTGGACGCGGCCGAGCGTATGGCGCCATGATCGCCCCGGGCGAACCCGCGAGCTGGACCGTTGGGGTACAGCAGGCTGTACGTTCGCTCCGGATACCTGGGCAGCGGGCGGCCACTCATGGTGTCCTAGCATTCGATCTTCATCAAGGAGGTGCGGCGGATGCCGACCCGCGAAGCCCCGGCGCCGACCCCTTCCCGGCGGCTGGCCACCCGCGCGCGCGTCACCATGGAAGCCTTCGAACACCTCATCGGCGGACTCGGCACCGCGATCCTGGCCGTTGGCGCGCTGCTCGCGCTGATCGTGACCGCACTGATGTGCCTCGTGGGCGTGGGTTTTCTCCTGGCCCCCTTCGTGCCGCGGGCGGTGCGCGTGATCGCCGATCGGGAGCGTGCGCGGCTTTCGCGCTGGGACACGGAGATCATTGGTCCGGCTCCGGTGCCCGCCCGGTTGGGTGCCGCCGTCAAGGATCCCGCAGTGCGCCGCGAGCTGGGCTGGGCGTCCTGGCATGCGACCGGCGGGCTCGCGGTCGGCCTGATCGGCGTGACGTTGCCGCTCTACGTGGTCACCAACGGCACCTTCCCGCTGTGGTGGCACCTGGTGCCGCCGGAGAAATCCAGCGACTCGCTGGAGCTCGTGCAGGTGCACAGCACGCGGGACGCCCTCTGGGTGAGCCTGCTGGGCCTGGGCTGGCTGGTCGTCGTGTTCGTCGTCCTACCCGGCATGGCCAGGCTGCAGGCGTGGCCCGGACGCCGCCTTCTCTCGCCCGAACCCGGTGCCGACCTCGCCCTCCGGGTCGCGCAGCTGACCGCGACCCGGGCCGCCGCGCTGGACGCCCACTCCGCCGAACTGCGGAGGATCGAACGTGCGCTGCACGACGGGGCCCAGAACCGGCTCGTGGCGGTCAACGTCCTGCTCGGCGCCTCTCGTCGGGCACTTGCCCGGGATCCGTCCGACGCCCACGCCATCCTCGACCGCGCCCAGAACTCCGCCGAGGAAGCGCTCGGCGAGCTGCGCCGGGTGGTCCGCAGCATTCTGCCGCCGGGGCTGGCCGATCGCAGCCTTCCCGACGCCCTCACCGGCTTGGCCGCATCGTGCCCGGTGGACTGCCGGATCGATGCCGACCTACCTCGCCGGTGCGCCGCATCCGTCGAGGCGACGGCCTACTTCGTGGTGGCCGAGGCGCTGACCAACATTGCCAAGCACAGCTACGCCCGGCAGGCCAACGTCCGACTTCGCTACGCCGATGACGAGTTGCGGCTGGAGATCACCGACGACGGACGCGGTGGCGCCGACGAGCACAGCGGTTCCGGGATAGTCGGCATGCGCCGCCGGATCGAAGCGGTGGACGGAGAATTCTCGCTGGTCAGTCCGGCCGGCGGACCGACGACCCTGACGGTGAGCCTGCCATGCGGATAGTGATCGCCGAGGATGACCTCCTGTTGCGCGAAGGTGTGACGCTGCTGCTGCGCGCGGAGTCACTCGACGTCGTGGCCACCGCCGGTACACCCGACGATTTCCTGGCCGCGGTCGAGAAACACGAGCCCGATGTGGCCATTGTGGACGTTCGGATGCCACCGACGCACACCAACGAAGGCATCCTTGCCGCCGTCGAGGCCAGGCGGCGGCAGCCGGACCTGGCCGTGCTCGTGCTCTCGGCCTACGTCGAACATGCCTTCGCCACCGATCTACTGGCCGGCGGCACCTCCCGCCTCGGCTATCTGCTCAAGGAACGGGTGGGACGAGTCGGGGAATTCCTGGATGCGCTGCACCGGGTGGCGCGCGGAGGTACCGCCATCGATCCGGAAGTCGTCGCCCAGCTCATGACCAGAAGCCGGCCCGACGCCGACCTGGAGCGCCTGAGCGCCCGGGAACGCGACGTGCTGGCGCTGATGGCGGAAGGACTGGGCAACGGCGCCATCGCCGAGCGGCTCTACGTCACGAACGGGGCCGTCCACAAGCACATTCGCAGCATCTTCGCCAAGCTGAACCTCGCTCCGACCGATCGCGCGGACCGGCGTGTCGCCGCCGTCCTGCGCTACCTCGAATCCACCCAGGGACGCCGCTGACGGGGACGGACACGATCTGTCCGTCCACAGTGCGCTCGTACCGCTCGAACTTCTTGTCGTAGCGGACGATGTCGTCGAGTTCGGCGAGTCATATCCGTTCCATATGCGGGTGTTGCGACAATCCCTGGGTGCGTGTGCTCCTGGTGGAAGACGAGCAGCCTCTCGCCGGGTACATCGCGGTCGGGTTGCGCAAGCATGGTTTCGTTGTCGACATCGCACTCGACGGTCGGACCGCTTTGGACAAATGCGAGGTCACGCCGTACGACGTGGTGGTACTGGACCGGGACCTCCCGGTCGTGCACGGCGACGCGGTGTGCCGCGAGCTCGCCGGACGAGGGCGATCGCGGGTGTTGATGCTGACCGCGTCCGACGCCGTGGAGGACCGGGTCGGCGGGCTGATGCTGGGCGCGGACGACTACCTGGGCAAGCCGTTCGCGTTCTCCGAACTCGTTGCGCGGGTGCACGCTCTGGTGCGGCGCAGCGCGCCGGCTCGTCCGCCGGTGCTGCGCGCCGCGGGTGTGGCCCTGGATCCGGCGCGGCGCAGCGCCGAGCGGGACGGGCGGCTGCTGCGTCTGACGCCCAAGGAGTTCGGGGTGCTCGAGCAGTTGCTGGCCGCCGGGGGTGACGTGGTCAGCGCGGAAACATTGTTGGACAAGGTATGGGACGAGCACGCGGATCCGTTCACCAACGCGGTCCGGATCACCGTGGGCACGCTGCGCCGCAAGCTCGGTGATCCACCGCTGATCGAAACCGTCACCGGTGCCGGCTACCGGATCGGCGGTTGAGGATGCTGCGCCTGACCGCCCGGGCCCGGCTCACCCTGCTGCTGACCGCCCTGGTGGCGGTCAGCGGCGCCGGGCTGGCCGGGTTGACCTACCTGTTGCGCCGCAACGGTGTGTTCTTCACGCAGCTGACCCCGACCAGCTCTGATTCATCGGGCATACCCCACCCGCCGCCACCGTCGGAAGCGGAAGTGCGCGACATCGCCGACCGGGTGGCGGCCGAGACCCTGTCCGCGCTGCTGCCCCGGGCCGGTTTGGCGCTCGTCGTGGTAACCGTGGTGGCCGCCGTACTGGGGTGGCTGGTGGCCGGGCGGGTGCTGCGGCCGATCCGCGTGATTTCTTCCACGGCCCAGCGGCTGTCCGCGGAGAACCTCACCGAGCGCGTCCCGGTCAGCACCCCTGCCGACGAACTGTCCGCATTGGCGGGCACGGTCAACGAGATGCTCGACCGCATCCAGCGTGGCGTCGCCGAGCGGGATCGGATCCTGGACAGCCAGCGGCTGTTCACCGCCAACGCCGCCCACGAACTGCGTACGCCGCTGACCACCGCACGCACGGCGATCGACGTCACCCTGGACGGAAACCCCAGCCGAGCCGAACTGCTCGCGATGACCGGCGATGTACGGGACGCGGTCGAGCACATGCAACGCGTCCTGAATGGACTGCTGCTGTTGTCCCGCAGCCAGGCCGGGCTCGGAACGCAGGAGCCGGTCGACCTGGCCGCCGTCGCGACCGCTGCCCTCGACGCCGCCGGAGCGCGGGCGGCAGCCGCCGACATCGCCGTACGATCCGAGCTCCGGCCGGCACCGGTCAGCGGCGAACCGGTCCTGCTGGAACGGATGATCTTCAACCTGGTCGACAACGCGGTCCGCCACAACCGGGCAGGCGGGCAGTTGGCCATCGGCACGGGTACCGAGAATGGACGGGCCGTCCTGCGGATCTCCAACACCGGCCGGGAAATCCCGCCCGGCGAGGCGCAGACGCTGCTGGAACCGTTCGTGCACGGGCAGGGGACTCGCGTCCGGACCGATGGCCTGGGGCTGGGGCTGGGGCTGTCCATTGTGCGCGCGGTCGCGCTCGCTCACCAGGGACGGATCGAGGTCACCGCCCGGCCTGGCGGCGGTCTCGGCATCACCGTCGAACTCCCGGAAGATTCGATGGCAACGGCGGATCGACCGGCCCGACAACGCGAGCGTCCGTAAGGGCTTGCGGAGCAAAGGGTTCTTCGGGCCTTGTCAGAGGTCGAGGACGAGGTCGGTTTCGGGTTGTGAGCAGCAGACGAGCGTTGTTCCCCGGGCCGGGGGCTCCAGGGGATCAGGCCGGTACCGGACCGCGCCGCACAGGATTCGAGTCTGGCAGGTGTGGCAGACGCCGGTGCGGCAGGACCAGCGGGTCGGGATGTCGCAGGCTTCCGCGAGGTCGAGGACGGTGCGGTAGTCCTCGTTCCACGGCACGGTCAGGCCGCTGCGGGTAAAGGTGATCCGGGGCCCGGCGCCGGCGGGACCCGGGGGCTGGTGTGGCGGGGTACGGGTGGCGCCGGTGAGGCCGGGGTTGACGGCCGGGAGCGTGCCGAACAGTTCGGTGTGGATGCGATCGGTGGCCAGGCCGATGCTGGTCAGCGCCTCGCGCATGGCGTCCATGAACTTGCTCGGGCCGCACAGGTACGTGGTCGCGGCGGCGGGCAGGCCGAGCGCGGCCAGTGTCTCGCGGTTGAGCCGGCCCCGAATGGCAGGTGGCGCCACGCTCGCCGTCGGCGCGGTGTAGTAGACGTGTTCGTGACTTCGGTCGAGGCTGGTCAGCAGTTGGTGGGCCTCGGCGGCGAAGGCGTGCTCGGCCTCTGATCGTGCGGTGTGCAGCCACCAGACGTCGCGTTCGCTGTGCGCCGCGGCGAGTGCGTGCAGCATCCCCAGCACGGGCGTCACCCCGACGCCCGCCGAGAGCAGGAGCACGGGCGTGGTGTCGTCGCCGTCTTCGGGTAGGACGAACTCGCCTTGTGGGGCGGCGACGTCCACGGTGTCGCCGACCCGCAGGCGGGTATGGAGATACCTGCTGACGACGCCGTGGGTCTCGCGTTTCACGCTGATGCGGTACTCGCTGTCCGACGGGGCGGCTGACAGTGAGTAGTTGCGTACCGGCGGCGGGTCGCCGGCACCGGTGACCCGCAGCGTGAGGTACTGGCCTGGCTTGGGACGGGGCAGCGGGGTGCTGTCCGGTGTCGCCAGATGAATCGACGACACCGTCGCGCTCTCGGGCTTGATCCGGGTGACTCGCAGCGGCCGGAAGCCGGCCCAGCCAGTGGGTTCGGCGGGTTCGGCGCCGGTGGGTGGCGCACCGGCGGGTGCCTGGTGCTCGGCGGCCTCCAGCAGTTCGCGGAACGACGCCTGCCAGCCCGGGCTGAGCGCGGGGATGTCCACGGCTGTGCGAAGTTGGTCGAGATCGCGGTCAGGCAGGTAGAGCAGTGCGTCGATGGCGGCGACGCTCATCCGGTGCCGGCCGGTTCTGGTGCGGATGATCTCGTCGCCTGCCTGTACGCGGCCTTCGGTGATGACCCGGAGGTAGAAGCCGGGCCGATGGTGGGCGACCAGCAGCGCGGGCATCTCGGGCTCACCAAGGCGCATGCCGACCCGGAAACAGGTGACGCGCGGCTGGGTGACCTCGAATTCGGCCTTCCCGATGCGATAGCGGTCGCCGATGTGCACCTGGTCATCGGGCAAGCCGTCGACGGTGAAGTTCTCCCCGAACCTGCCGTATTCGAGGTCGTCGCGGCCGAGGTGCCCTCGCCAGTACTCGTAGGACTGACGCTGGTAGACGAGCACGGCACGTATTTCTCCGCCGTGGCCGTTCAAATCGCCTTGCCCGTCACCGTCGATGTTGAGCTTGCGGACCATGCGCGGGCCGTCGACGGGATATTTGAAGATTCCGGTGTGGACGGTCCGGCCCTGCCAGGGCACGTCCTGTGGCAAGCCGACATTCAGTGACAGTAGGCGTGCCATGCGCTCGCCTCCTTCAGGTCGTGGAGCGCGTGCGCTGGTAGTGCCGACGGGCTTTCATACGGTTGCCGCAGGCCGCCATCGAACACCAGCGGGCACGGTTCGGTTTGCTGTGGTCGATCAGGAATAGCCGGCACTCCGGGTTGGCGCAGGGGCGCAGCCGTCCAGGACTGGACACCCGCAGCGCGTCCCAGGTGAGTACGGCCCGTGCCGCGGCCGACCGTCCCTTTGGCAGGTCGAGGTTCCACGCTACGCCGTCGCCGGCGAGTGAGGCGCGGTAGTACACCCCGTCGACGAAACGGGCGAGGGACGCCGGAACCTCGTCACCGCGGACCACGTTCTGCAACGCCGCGCGCGCGTCGAGAATGGCGTGCCACTCGGCGTCGGAGGCCGGTTGGTCGTGTGCGGTCAGCCATCGCCGGCCGGCCTCGGCGTCGGCCAGGTCGTCGCGCTGCGCCCCGTCGACGATCGGGGTCGTGTTGAGCAGGTCGAGCAGCAGGGGCTCGTCCAGCGGTGTTTCGCGGGTCTCGATCACCAAGCTAACCTCCAAAATTCCCTTGACAGGTTATAGTACGCGCTGGTTGAGTCTAACTAGTAAAGTCGATTAGAAAGGTTAGAAAAATGACTGTCGTTCACCACCGCTACGCGACCGTGCAGGGCCGGCGGCTGTTCTACCGGGAGGCCGGTCCCGCCGACGCTCCGGCGATCGTGCTGTTGCACGGCTTCCCGACCAGCTCGTTCATGTTCCGCACGCTGATTCCGGCGCTGGCCGACCGGTACCACGTGATCGCCCCTGACCACCTCGGATACGGGCAGTCCGATGCGCCGTCGGTCGACGAGTTCGACTACACCTTCGACGCCCTGACCGACCTGACCGCGGCGCTGCTCGAGCACCTGGGCGTGTCGCGCTACGCGATCTACGTCCAGGACTACGGCGCCCCGATCGGCTGGCGTCTCGCGGAGGCCGACCCGCAGGCCATCACGGCGATCATCACCCAGAGCGGCAACGGCTACGACGACGGCTTTGTCTCCGGCTTCTGGCAGACCATCTGGGACTACCAACGTGCGCAGACCCCGGAGACCGAGGCCGGCGTCCGCGCCATGCTGACCTTGGAGGCCACGAAGTGGCAGTACCTCACCGGCGTCGCCGACGAGAGCCTGGTCAGCCCGGACACCTGGCAGCACGATTTCGCGCTGCTGTCCCGGCCGGGCAATGACGCCATCCAGTTGGCGCTGTTCCGCGACTACGCCACCAATGCGCCGCGGTACCCGGCGCTACACGAGTACCTGCGCCGTAACCACCCACCGGTACTCGCGGTGTGGGGCAAGGGCGACCCGATCTTCGGACCCGAGGGCGCCAGCGCGTTCGCCAAGGACGTGCCGGACGCCGAGATCCACCTGCTTGATGGCGGTCACTTCCTGTTGGAAAGCGCCGGTGATCAGGTCGCCGAGCTGATCCGCGATTTCCTGGGCCGGGCGACGGTAACCCGCTGAACACGCGGGTTCATCGGTCAGTGGCCAGGGCGGCATCATGTCGCCGTCGGCCTTGTCCTGTCGGGAATGGGGCATGGTCGGCGGCGGCACGTCCCTGACCGACGTCGACGAAACGGAAGGGATGAGCATGCAAAACCTGCCGAGGGGAGCCACCGGCTTCTGGGACGCTACGGCTGGTCCTGCACCCAGCGTGGACGTCAAGGCTTTTCGCGCCGCCTGCTACGAGGCTGCCCGCGTGACCAGTGCCGAGGTTCGATCCTTCACTCGTCCTCAAGGATCAACGCCGAACTTCTACACCGCCGTCTTGAGCTATAGAACCGGTCCGGTGGCCGTCGTCTGTCACGTCATCCTGCCGCTGCTGGCCACCGCCTGGCCGCCTGCCGCAGACGACAGCGGCCCGCTGTCGTTCATCGACGTCGAACAGTTGGCCCCTGTGCTGTCCCAGATTCCGCATTTCCGATTGCTGAGTGCCAGCGAACTCCGACAGCCGCTTGCCCGCGTCGACCTGTCCCGGCTGGGGGACGGTGAACGTGAGCAGGTTCGTTACTGGCAGCCGGAAACGGTAGGTGCCATGCTGTTCAACTACTGGGACTGACCACGCACCGGTTCGGCCGCGCCATACTTCGAAGGCACGCCGGCGTCTCAATGGGCCGAATGGATCCTGCGGCATCGAATGGCTGGCACCCGCAGTACTCACACATCCCCTGCTCCAACCAACTCGGCTTCACGCACCCGCCAAGGCCGCCCGCGGCACCGACCACGCCGGTGGCCGAGCCGACCTTGCTCGCCGGTGCGAGCAACGCGACCAGCGCGAACACCGCACCGCTGCCCGAGCCGAGCGCGGCGGCCACGACCAGGAACGCGATGGTGCCCTACGGCATCAACGTCGGGTTGATCGCCAGCACCGCGGCGGCGGCCGTCACCACGGCGAAGACGCCGATCAGGACGCGGATCGGGCCGAGCCGGTCGGACAGCCAGCCGCCGACCGGGCGCATCAGGACCGCGAGCAGCACGAACCCGGCCATCCGGTTGGCCGCGTCGAACTGGGTGAGCCCGTAGGCGGTCTTCAGTTCGGCCGGCAGGTACACCGAAAACGAGACATACCCGCCGAAGGTCAGCGCGCCCACCGGGATCAGGCCCAGCGACCCGACCACGACGGGGACGGCCACCACCAGCGCTTGCTGGACCGCGGTCAAGCCGAGGGAGTCCTGGAACAGCGGCCCGAGCGGGCTCAGCAGCGCCCACGCCCAGAAGTTGATCGCGAACCCGATCGTGGCCAGGCTCAGCATCAGCACCCGGCGCCAGCGTCGCGTTCTCCGTTCTCGCGGTCATCCGGCCGGCGCTGCTAAGCCGGTCTGTCGCACCGGACCGTGGAGAGCGGTTCTACGCGTGGATGTATGCGGCGAGAGCCGTGCCGCTGGGTGTGCTGGCCGCGATCGCGCCGATGCTCGCCTTGGGGCTTCTCAGCGCGCTGGCACTGCCGGCGGCCGCGTGTGTCCAGGTGGCCGACGTCGCCATCGGCTTGTCCCGCCCGGAATGGGGCAAGGTCAGCGGCGGTACCTCCTTGACCGTCATCCACACCGCCACCGCCCTGGGGGCCCTGGGCGGATAGGCGCCATCGCGGAGTGGCCGCGTGAAGCGGCTGCGCTTTGGTGTGGCAGCCGTCGTGACTTGGTCTGTGGGTTCAGAACGGCGGCTCCTGAATGTCGGGCGAATTGTCCTTTGTGGACTTGTCCGGACTTTCGACGTTCGGTTTGAAGATGGTTTCGGGTCGGGTGGTGTGTTGGCGTCCCGTCGGGGTCGTTACCGTCAGCTCGCCCGTTGCCTCATTCAGGTGGAAGTCCCATCCTTCGACGTCCTTCAGGCGGTGGCAGCGTCGGCAGAGGCAGTTGAGGTTGCTTTTCGAGGTGTGGCCGTTTTTGCCACGCCGGTAGTCGCGGTGGTGGTCGACGTCGGAGCGTTGGGCGGGTCGTCGGCAGCCGGGCGCGCGGCATTCGCGGTCACGAACTCGGACGAATTCGCCGAGGGCGGCGGGTGGTCGGTAGCGGGTGCGGCCGACGTCGAGGACGGCGCCGGAGGCCGGGTCGCAGGTGACTTTGCGCCACACACTGTTGGGATCGTGCATGATCTGTCGAGCGACCTTACCGGGGATCGGCCCGTGGCCGGCGAGTTCGCATCCGGTGTTGGTGATGCCCAGCGCTGCGTCGATCGGAACATGGACGTAGACCTGGGCGAGCACGCCGGGCAGGCCCTCGTGCTTACCCAACGCCAGATCCGCCAGCACGTCCGCTCGCAGTTGGTCAAGGGTGCGGTCCTCGTCCTTGGTCTTCAACTTCCGGGCAATGCCATCCACCCGGGCGTAAATCGCGCTGGCGATCTCGGCGGGGAGATACGCCCAGAGGGAAGCCATTCCCTCTTCGGCATGCACCAACTCGACCCGGCGATCCTTCCGGCGCCTCTTCGCCCGCTCCGTATACCCGTCAGGATCAACCGCGCAAACAGCATCCCGCGCGATCCGCCGCACCTTCGCGGAATCCTTACCCGCCAAGCGTCCAGCGATCCGCTCGTCCACCTCGCGAGCATGCTCATCCGACAGGGCCGCGGTCACGTCACAGACTTTGCCAGCCGTATGCAGGTCGATCTCGCCGTGCTCCATGGCGGCCAGCAGCCGAGGAAGCCGGGTGGTCAAAACCTCCGCCGCGCCGACCAGGCCCGCGGCGGCCTGTCTGGTCATGCCGAGTCCGAGTGCGACTTCGTCGGTCACCCATCTGGTGTGGCCTCGGACCTTGCATAGCCGGGCGATCGCGTGTACCTGGATGGCTTGGGCTCGGCATATCGCTTCCCGCGCCACGCTCATGGTCGACCGCAGCGTGATCGGACATGCGAGAGATATCGTCGCCGCACAGCGAAAACAGGTTATACATCATGGGGGAGTCCTTCGTCTCGAAACGGAAAACCTAATTTTATCGCTCGTACGAACGAAAGTCCATCGAACACGACGTGAAAATCCGTTATCAGGCTGGTGGGAGACCGGCGGCCAACAGTGATACCCGGCCACCCAGGATCGTAGATTTTCCAACCTTGGATACCGGGAAGGGCGCGGCGATCGCGTATCTTTGTCCCAGTGTGCCCGGGCAAGATTTCGGCAGCGGTGAAGATATCTATACGGTTATCCTCACGACATGGTTTCCGGGTTCGATTGACCGGATCAATGAATTCCCTTGCTTTGTCTTCATCGCCATCCCTGTCGTCGGACGGGAGACGCTTTCGGTCGAGCGATACCGGGAACGGTCGGTGAACACCCCGGCACCGCGCCGGATGTCCACGTGGCCCTGGGTTTCAACGCCGGCAAGCGATCCGTAGTGACGGCTGGCTGGTGCTGACCATTGCCGCGAGTCCGCGGTGCAGGCAGTCGTCCGAGGGGAGCGGGGCTTGTGTCGGCCGTCGACCTGGGCTACCGTCGAAACAATTGGTAAGACCTCTAGCCAGAGAGGATCGTTTGGCTGTGTCAACCCGCAGGTACAAGAGCAGCTGAGACAACGACAATCCATTGAGGACGGTGATGTTGCGCAGCACCCCGACGACGCTGATCACGGAAACCCGCTACCCGTCCATCGGCCTGTGAACCCTGCGACCGTAAAGGAACACCGCTCGCCATGACCGCACTGATCGACGTGGTGGTGACCGAGGACATCACCGGTGCGCCGCTGGACGAACTGGCCGCGCGCCGCCAGGTGGTGTTCCGGCCGGACGCCTGGCGTGACCGCACCGGACTGCGTGACCTGGCGCAGCGTGCCAGGGCGCTGGTGGTGCGCAACCGCACCGAGGTGGATGACGACCTGCTGGGCGCGCCGGACCTGCGGATCGTCGCCCGGGTGGGCGTCGGGCTGGACAACATCGACCTGGTCGCCGCGGACCGGCGCGGGATAGTGGTGTCCGCGCCGCTGGGCGCCAACGCGATCAGCGTCGCCGAGCACACCTTGGGGCTGGCGCTGGCGCTGGCTCGCCGCACCGCGCGGCTGCACGCCGGCTGCCGGGCCGGGGAATGGGACCGCAGCGCCGGAATCGAGCTGCACGGCGGCACCTGGGGACTGCTGGGCGCGGGTGCGACCGGCCGGGCGTGCGGGCGCCTGGCCCGCGCGCTGGGCATGCGGGTGCTCGCGCACGATCCGGGCGTCGACCCCGACGATGCGGGCCTGACCGCGGCGGGCATCGAACTGGCGCCGCTGGCGGAGGTGGTGGCCGGCGCGGACGTGCTGTCCGTTCATCTGCCGGCGACGGACTCCACGCGCGGGCTGGTGGACGCCCGGCTGCTGGCCCGGATGCGGCCCACCGCCCTGCTGGTCAACGTCGGCCGGGGCGAGGTGGTCGACGAGGAGGCACTCGCCGACGCGGTGGAGTCCGGCGCGCTGGCCGGCGCGGCTCTCGACGTGCGCGCCCAGGAACCGCCACCGCCGGGCCGGCTGGAAACGCTGGACAACGTGCTGCTCACCCCGCACATTGCCGGAATCACCACACAGAGCCAAAAGCGCATCCTGAGTACGCTGGTCGCCGATATCGACGCGGTACTCGACGGCGGCCGGCCGGCCTCGGCGGTGGACGCGTGGGGGAGGGGGCGCAAGTGAAGATCCGCCTCGCCGAAGCGCGCGACCTGGCGACCGAACTGCTGGCCGGCGCGGGCCTGTCGAGCGACCGGGCGGCACGGACGGCCTGGTGCGTGGTGGTGGCCGACGCCTGGGGAGTCGGCTCGCACGGACTGCTGCGGCTGCCGTACTACCTGCACCGCATGCGGCACGGCGGCTATCCGCCGGATGCGGAGCTGACCGAGGTGACCGACTCCGGCCCGCTGGTGACCTTGGACGGCGGTGGCGGGCTGGGGCACTGGCAGGCGTGGCGGGCCGCGGAGATCGCGGCCGAGCGGTGCGCCCGATTCGGCGTCGCCGCGGTCTCGGTGGCCAACTCCGGGCACTGCGGGGCGGTGGGCCTGTATACCGTGCCGGGTATCGAGGCGGGGCAGGTCACCCTGGTGTTCTCCAACGGACCCGCGGTGATGCCGGCCTGGGGCGGCGCGAAACCGTTGCTGTCCACCTCACCGCTGGCGGCCGGCATCCCCTCCCGGCCACGACCGGCCATTGTCGACATGGCGACCAGTGCGGTGGCCCGGGGCAGGATCGCCGCACACGCGAAGAGCGGCACGCCGCTGCCACCGGGCTGGGCACTGGACGCCGGGGGACAACCCACCACCGATCCGCAGGCCGCGCTGCATGGCCTGCTCGCTCCGCTGGGCGGTGCCAAGGGGTTCGCGCTCGCGCTGGTGGTGGAGGCGCTGGCCGGCGGGCTGGCCGGACCGAACCTGTCGGCCGAGGTGCCGGATATGTTCGCCGACTCGGGTGCCGCGCATCCGCAGCGCATCGGTCACCTGCTGGTCGCCCTGGACCCCAACCGGTTCGGCGCCGCGTCCGCCCGGCTCGACCGGCTCGCCTTGTCCGTTGTGGACAGTGGGGGCCGACTGCCGGGCGAGCGGCGCGCGCTGCCCGCGGACCTCGATCCCGATCAGGAACTGGACATCGCCGACTCGACCATGGCCGAGCTGCGCGTCTGGGCCGGGAAGCTCGGTGTGGCGGCTACCGGTCGAGGATCTTGACCCTCGTTACGGCTTGCGCGCCATGCCGGCGATGATCCGGGACTCCGATGGTGTTTCGGTGAACAGTGTCTTGTCGTCGGGGTGCCAGGCCGGCGCGTATACCAGGCCGGGTGGCAGCATCTCCCAGTTGCCGAAGAACCGGCCGAACTCCTCGGTGGTGCGCAACTGAACCGGGTTGGTCGTGCTGTCGTAGTAGCTGACCAGGTCGACCAGGGCCTGCCGTTCGTCCTCGCTGCGGGGGTTCTCGTTCGTCATCTGGCTCAGCACCAGCAGCGAGCCGGGCGGGCAGAGTTGCCGGTAGTAGTCCAGTACCCAGTCTGGGTCTTCGGTGTCTCGGACGAAGTGCAGGACGGCGTTGATGATCACGGCGACCGGTTGTTGCAGGTTGATGATGCCGGTCTGGTGCACTCGTTCCCATAGGTCGTCGGGGCGTAGCAGGTCCGCGGCGATTGCTTTGTGTCGTTGTGGGTCAGCGCTTTCGGCGAGCAGCAGCGTGGAATGTGCCAGCGCGATCGGCTCGTTGTCGATGTAGACCACGCGGGTGTCTCGCTCCGGCCGGGCCGCGTCGGCGACATCGTGCACGTTGCCCGCGGTCGGCAGTCCCGACCCGATATCGATGAACTGGGTGACGCCTAGGTCAATGCAACGCCGCACCGCGCGGCCCAGGAACAGCCGGCAGGTTTTGCAGTAGTCGGCGATGATGGGAATTCGTCGCCGCACCTTCTCGGCGAATTCCCGGTCGATGGCGTAGTTGTGCGTACCGCCGATGACGTAGTCGTACACCCGCGCCGCCGAGGGCCGGTCAAGGCTGTTCTCCACCAGTCGTAGCGCGTCATCGTGGTCCATCCCGGGCCCCTTCCTGGTTGCCGTACATGCTATCGGCGGAGCGGCGGGATGATCCTTGTGGTGCCCGCGGGTTCGGTTCGCCAGCGCGGAAGGACTCCTTGACGTGCTTCACCACCTCATGTCACGGTGGACCAAGATTGGTAAGACCTCCGGCCTCAGAGTGGAGACGTGGAATGGTCCGGTCCGTAGTCCTCGCCTGGTTGTTACTCAATGCCGTCGTCCTGGTCCTCTACACGGTGGTCCCGGTCATCTGGTTCAACGACGGCCACCGCGCGGTGGCCGGGATGCCCGTGATGCTGTTGTGGTTCACCATCCTCCCGGTCGCGGTGCCGGGCGTGATGGCGCTGTTCTACCTGTGGGACCGGCGCCTGATGGCCCGGCTCCGGCGGCGCGCGCCGCGGAACGGGGGTGAAGACCGGTGACGCCGCTGGTGATCCTGGTCTTTGCCATCGTCCTCACCTTCGGCGTCCTTGTCGCGGGCGCGTGGGCGGGCCGGACGAAGAACCAGAACCTGGAAGGCTGGCTGGTCCACCACCGCGGGATGGGGTCGGTGCTGCTGTGGTTCCTGCTGGGCAGCGAAATCTATACGGCCTTTACGTTCCAGGGGCTCGCCGGCTATTCCTATTCCAAGGGTGCCGCCGGGTTCTACAACGTTGCGCAGAACGACGTCGCGTACGCGATCGCTTTCCTGGTGCTGCCGTGTATCTGGATGCTGGGCAAGCGGTTCGGCTATGTCACGCAGGCGGATTTCGTCGCGCACCGGTACGGCAGCAAGGCGCTTGGCGTGTTCGTCGCGCTGTCCACCGCGCTGATCATGATCGCCTACATCGACCTCAACATCGAGGGCCTGTCCGCGATCTTCCGCATCCTCGGCGGCGGGGCGATCTCCCCGGTGCTGGGCAACGTGATCGCGTTCGTGGTGCTCGCCTGCGCGGTGTTCATCGGCGGGATCCGCGGCAACGCGATCCAGTCGGTGATCAAGGACCTGCTGATGTTCGCGGCGGTCGGGGCCTTGTTCATCGCCGTGCCGATGACGTTCTTCGACGGCTTCGGCGACATGTATTCCTCGTTCGTGGAAAAGATCCCGGGGTACTTCCAGCTGCCCTCGGCGAAGGCACCCGAACTCGGTCCGGTGTGGCTGATCTCGACGGTGCTGGTCACCGGGGTGGGGCAGTGGATGTGGCCGCAGTGGTTCGGCACCGCGTTCACCGCGTCCTCGCCGACGGCGCTCAAACGCCAAGCGGTGCTGATGCCCTTCTACCAGATCGTGAAGGTGGCGGTGCTGACCGTCGGGTTCGCCGCGATCATCGCCCTGGGCACCGGCCTGGTCGGCAACGACGTGGTGATGCGCATGATGCGGGACATCTTCCCCGGTTGGGCGCTGGTGCTGATGGCGATCGCCGCCATGCTCTCGGCGATCGTGCCGGCGGGACCGATCGTGATGACGTCGGCGAGCCTGTTGTCCCGCAACGTGGTGCACGCGCTCAAACCCGAACTGTCCGACCGGCGGATCTTCTGGCTGACCCGGATGCTGGTGTTCCCGCTCGTGGGCGCTGCGCTGGTGCTCACGCTGGTCGCGCCGGCGCTCATCGTGAGCGTGCTGCTGGTCGCCTACGCGTTCATCACCCAGCTGTTCCCCGGGATCGTCGTGGGCGGGATCTTCTGGAAGCGGGCCACCAAGGAGGGCATGCTGTCGGGCCTTCTCGTCGGCTGGGCCGTCACCGCCGTGCTGCTGTTGAGCGGGCACGATCCGCTGTTCGGGGTGAACGCGGGGCTGATCGCGCTGGTGGCTAACCTGATCGTGTTCGTGGTGGTGAGCCTGTGCACGACGCCATCGCCGGCCGGGCAGAGCGTGGGCACGACACTGCGCGAGATCGCAGCCGAATCCGGGCCGGGGGAGCGGGAAACCCGGGCGGTGACACCGGTTCCCGCGGTGGAGGACTGACCCGGCGCCATGACGACGCTCGTGCTCGCGATGTCGGGGATGCTGCTCGCTTCGGTCGTCGGCGGCGCGACGGGGTTCGCGACCTCGCTGCTGTCGACGCCGGTGCTGCTGCTCCTCGGGTTCGGGGTGGCCGAGGTGGTGGTCGTCAACCTGACCGCCACGCTGGTCAGCCGGATCGCGGTGCTCGCGCTGCGGCGGCACGACGTCGATTGGCGCGGTGTGGGCCTGCTCGTCGGCGGCAGCCTTCCCGGCGCGGTGACGGGCGCCTTCACCGTGGGGTACCTGGACCAGCGGGTACTCAAGACGGTCACCGGGATCGTGGTCGCCGTGCTCGGGGTTTATCTGCTGCTCCGGCGAGGGCAGCCGGCCTCCGTGCCCGGGCGGCGGGCCTACCTGTGTGTCGGCCTGGCCGGGGGATACCTGTCCACTTCGACCTCGCTGAACGGCCCGCCGGTGGCGCTGCTGCTCGGCCGGGCGCGGCCCACACCGGCGCGGTTCGTCGCGGACTTCGCCGGATACTTCGTCGGGACGAACGCGATTTCCCTGGCGGTACTGGGCTTGCACGGGCGGATTCCGGGTGCGGTGCTCTGGCCCGTGCTGCCGTTGCTCGTCGCCGCCGGGGTCGCGGGCAACCAGATCGGGACCCGCCTGGCCGACGCGATCCCGCGTGAAGCGTTCCAGCTTGCCGTGACGTGCCTGGTGATCGTCTCCGGAGTCGTCACCGCGGTGTCCTAGGGTGGCGCGGTGCCCGACGATGATCTGAAGCCGTACTGGAACACCAACGTGGCCCGGCATCCGGACATCCTCCGCGCCGTTCCCGCGGGCTGCCGGGACGCGTTGGATGTGGGCTGCGGGGACGGGCTGTTGGCGCGGAAACTGGCTGGGCGCGCCGGGCGTGTCACAGGGATCGACACCTCGCCGGAGATGATCGGCCGCGCCCGTGGTCTCGCTGCCGGTTATGCGGATCTCACCTTCGTCGAGGGTGATTTCCTCGCGGCCGACCTGCCGGCATCGGGCTATGACTTCATCTGCTCGGTGACCGCGATCCATCACATGGAGTTCGAGGCGGCGCTTACCCGCATGTGCGACCTGCTTCGGCCCGGCGGCACGCTCGTGGTGGTCGGCT
The DNA here is from genome assembly GCF_000519205.1 of Amycolatopsis taiwanensis DSM 45107. Classification (GTDB taxonomy): domain Bacteria; phylum Actinomycetota; class Actinomycetes; order Mycobacteriales; family Pseudonocardiaceae; genus Amycolatopsis_E; species Amycolatopsis_E taiwanensis. Next base: position 209,090 of record NZ_KI912600.1, read on the forward strand.
TGGCGCGCGACGCGAGCGTGGCGGACTGGACGGTGCGGGTCGCGGGCGCCCCGGTCGTGCGGATCACCAAGCTGCTGCGCCGCGCGAGCGGTCCGGAGGCGATGCCGGTCGCCGACCCGCGGATGAGCTACGCGCAGGTGCGAGCTTCGGCGGGGCGGCTGCTGCCGGGCGTGCGCTACCGCCGGCACGTGCTCCGGCGGTATTCGCTGGTCTGGGAGAAACCCGCCGGCTGAGCGCTGCGGGTGCTCGGGACTATTCGATTTCGGGGTTTTCGCTGCGCAGGCGCGCGAAAGCCGCCTTGCGGGCACCGCGGATGTGGGCCGCCGCGGCGCGGCGCGCGGCGGCGGGTTCGTTGGCCAGCACGGCATCGAGGATGCGCCGGTGGTCGCCGCGTGAGCGTTCCAGCCTGCCCGGGACCTGCAGGGTGGTTTCCATACCGCGGGCGAGGATGTCCTGCAGGACGGTCAGCGTCTGACTGAGGAAGCGGTTTCCGGCCGCGCGGACGATGCTGAGGTGGAACGCGGCGTCGAGCTGCTGAAGCCGTGGCCAGTCCACGACTTCCTGAGCGGATGCCTCATCGACCGCGTCGAACGCCGCCTGTACGTCGGCGAGCTTCTCGGGGTCGCCCTTGGCCGCGGCCCAGCTGACCGCCGGCAGTTCGAGCACCTCGCGCATGTCGAACAGTTCGGCCAGGCTCATTTCCTCGGCGAAGACGGCGTCGCGCAGGGAACGGGTGGTGGCGGGGTCGGCGACGAACACGCCCGCGCCGTGCCGGATCTGGACGTGTCCCTTGGCCTGCAGGGAACGCAGCGCCTCGCGCACCGACGGGCGGCTCGTGCCCAGCAGGGTGGCCAGCTCGCGCTCGGGCGGGAGCTTCGCCCCGGCGCGCAGCCGCTCGGAGGAGATCAGCGCGAGAATCCGGTCCGCGATCAGGTCCGGTATCCGGCCCTGCTGCAGCGGCACCCACATGCTGCTCTCGGTCACCGGCGCCTCCTGGTTCGCTCGCTGGATTGGCCAGACCAGTTTACCTCTCCAGGATCGGGTCTTGTCGCCGTGGCCTGGCTGAGTTACGGTCCAAATGGTAAGACCTCTAGCCAAAGGAGTGGAGATGGTCGAATCCGGCCCCCCGGGCTACCTGATTCACGACGATGCCGATCTCGTCGGAGTCGCGGTGCGTGATCTCGAGCCGGGCGACGTCGAGGGCGGGTACCTCCGCAAGCCCGAATCGGTGCGGGTGCGGCTCAACCACCCGGTGCCGCTCGGGCACAAGCTGGCGCTGACCGACATCGCGGAGGGTGCCGACATCATCGAGTACGGCCAGCGCGTCGGGACCGCGACCGCGGACATCAAGAAGGGCGACTATGTCCACGTCCACAACGTGAGGAGCGCACGGTGGCACAACAGCGTGGCCTGACCGGCTATCGCCGCGACAACGGCGCGGTGGGAATCCGCAACCACACGGTGATCCTGCCGGTCGACGACCTGTCCAACGCCGCCGCCGAGGCGGTGGCCAGGGTCGTGCCGGGGACGCTGGCCCTGCCGCACGCCTACGGCAGGCTCCAGTTCGGCCCCGATCTCGACCTGACCTTCCGGACGCTGATCGGCACCGGCAGCAACCCCAACGTCGGGTCGGTGGTCGTGATCGGCATCGAGCCGGCCTGGACCGACAAGATCGTCGATGGCATCGCCAAGACCGGCAAGAAGGTCCAGGGCTTCTCCATCGAGCGGCACGGGGACCTGCGCACCGTCGAGGCGGCCGCGCGCGTCGCGGCGAAGTTCCTCCAGGAGGACTCCGAGAAGCGGCGCGAGGCCGTCGAAGGGTCCGAGATCATGCTCTCCATCAAATGCGGCGAGTCCGACACCACGAGCGGGCTGGGCTCGTGCCCGACCACCGCCGAGGCCGTCGACCGCTGGGTCGACGCGGGCGGCACGGTGCTCTTCGGCGAGACCAGCGAACTCACGGGTGGCGAACACCTGATCGCGCAACGCTGCGTCAACGACGAGGTGCGCGCCCGCTTCCAGAGCATCTACGACGAATACCTCGAGATGATCGAGGCGACCGGCGCCAACCTGCTGGGCTCGCAGCCCACCCAGGGCAACATCCGCGGTGGCCTGTCGACCATCGAGGAGAAGGCGATGGGCAACATCGCCAAGACCGGCACCAAACCGGTCATCGGGGCACTGGACAAGGCCGAAGTGCCAAACGCCGGTCCAGGTCTGTACTTCATGGACACCTCCTCGGCGGCGGCGGAGTGCATCACGCTGATGGCGGCGGCGGGCGCGGCGATCCACCTTTTCCCGACCGGGCAGGGCAACGTCATCGGCAACCCGATCGAGCCGGTCGTCAAGCTGACCGCCAACCCGGTCACCGCGGAGACCATGTCCGAGCACATCGACCTGGACTGCTCCGGGCTGCTCCGCCGCGAATACGACCTCAAGTCGGCGGGGGACCAGCTCATGTCGATCATCGACCGGACCATCAACGGCAGGCTCACCTGTGCCGAAGTGATGGGGCACCGGGAGTTCGTGTTGACCCGGCTCTACCAGAGCGCGTGACCCCGAGGGGCGGTGGCGGCCACCCGCGCCACCGCCCCGCCGTGCGCCTGCCGTCAGCCGGTGCGGCCACGGGTGGGTCACCGGCCGGGAGTTCGCGCTCACCCGGGAAACCGAGTGGCTTGCCTTCGTGTTGAAGACGTTGGGGATGATCCCGCCGGATTGCCGTTAGGTGCGCGCGGTGGTGAGTTCGTAGCCTGCTTCTTCGACTGCGGCGCGCACGTCCGCGATACCGAGGTCCCTGTCGCTTGTTACCATGACGGCGCCGGTCTCGACGTCTACCGCCACAGCGGTGACACCGGCGATGCGTTCGATCTCCTCGGTGACGAAGCCCGCGCAATGTCCGCAGGACATACCCCTGACGGTGTAGGTGTTCTCGATCATGCCGACGCCTCCTGCTCCGCCTGGTCGACGTCGGTGGGGACCGAGCGCGTGAGCATGTGTGCTTGGCGCATTCGCCCCTCATCGGTGAACTGCCCGAAAAAGCAGACCTCGATGGCGAGGTTTTTCTTGCGCATCTGGACGTACAAGGTGTAGCGGGCGGCGATCCTGTCCCCGTTCACCAGCGCTTCGTGCACGTCCATGCGACCGGCAGGCCGGTTCTTGCGTACCGGACGGGTGTGCGCGATGAGCTTGTCCCGGTCCATCCGGTGTCCATCGGCTACTTGGACGATGTCCGGGGTGTGATAGCGGTCGAAGACCAGCGCCGGGTCTTCGTCGCTACGCACAAGCTCGTCGTGGAAGGAGGAAAAGAAGTCGGCGATGAACTGTTTCGGGTCGGTGCTGTTGAGGGTTCTCACAGTGCTCCTGTCGTGCGGTGACCACGGCCATGATCTTTGACAGGTTGTAAGATATCCACTGAAGCTAGCTTTGACAAGCTGTAAGAGGTAGCTCGGTCTCCAGAGCGGAAGCGGCGGCGCAGACGTCAGTGTCGGCGCCGCCGCTCCCTCGTTGGCTGACAGAGTGGTCCGGACGATCAGCGCTGTGCATTCGCGGTTGCGACGAGTGCCTCGACTTGTTGGTAGGTAAAGGGTGTTCCGGGGAAGCTGGTGATGCGGCCGATCGGGAAGGACGACAGTATTTTCAGTAGCCCGTCTTCATCGGCCATCATCGAGGCTGCGGCCGCATCCATCGCACCGCCGAACAGTTCGGACATCGCTTTCTGCACCAAGGGGCCGGCAATGGGGTCGGTGAGCAGGTCGGCGACAGAGGATTCCATGGTGAGCGGGAGTCGCACCGCGTCGCCGTCGACCGCGACGGTTACCGTGGAGCGGATGTCGCGGCTCGAGGCTGCGACCTCGACGGTGTACTCGCCGCCCTCCACGACCCAGCGGTCGACGCGGATGTCCCAGTAAGCGAGGTCCTTGCGGCGCACCGTAAGTGACACCTCGCGAGTCTCGCCCGGTTCCAGTGCGACCGAGACGAACGCCTTCAACTCGCGCGGTGCGCGCTCAACGACCGAACGCGCCAGCGACGTGTAGAGCTGTACGGTCTCGCGACCGGCCACCGCGCCGGTGTTGGTTACGGCCACCGTCACGGCAATGTCGCCGTTGGCGTTCACCGCGGCCGAGGCATCCCCGTACGAAAACGTCGTGTACGACAGGCCGTGGCCAAACGGGTAAGCGACGTCGAGGTCGCGCGCGTCGTACCAGCGGTAGCCGACGAGGATGCCCTCGCCGTAGCGGACGTGCCCGAACTCGCCGGGGAAGTTGCCGTAGGACGGGGTGTCCTGCAGGCGCAGCGGGATCGTCTCGGTGAGCTTGCCGGACGGGTTCACGATGCCGTACAGCACGTCGGCGATGGCACCGCCGCCGGCCTGCCCCAGCAACCAGCCCTCCACAATGGACGGCACGCGGTCGCGGAACGGCAGCGACACGACCGCGCCGTTGGAGAGCACCACGACGGTGCGCGAGTTCGCCGCCAACACCGCGTCGAGCAGTTCGAGCTGCACGGCGGGCAGGTCGAGGTGCTCGCGGTCGTAGCCCTCGGATTCGGCCGCGGCGGGCAGGCCGAGGAAGACGACGGCGACGTCCGCGGCGGATGCCGCGGCAACCGCATCCTTGCGCAGGGCCGCGTTATCCCCCGAGCCGTCGAGCGTGAAACCGGCCGCGTACGACACAGCGCCTGTTGCGAGCGCGCGAATCTCGTCGATCGACTTGTCGAGCTTCGTCGGGTTGATCAGCGAGGAGCCTGCGCCCTGGTAGCGCGGCTGCTCGGCGAACGCGCCGATCACGGCGAGCTTCGTCTCGCGCGCAAGCGGCAGAAGGTCTCCCTCGTTCTTCAGAAGCACGATCGAGCGACCGGCGACCTCGCGGGCGAGGGCGTGGTGCGCGTCCACGTCGAGCGGGCCATCGATGGCGGGACGCGTCTGCGCCTTGCGGATCAGGTCGATCAGGCGACCCACGGCGACGTCCAGCTCCCTCTTGTCGAGGGTGCCGTCCTGCACGGCCGCGACCAACTGCGCGTCGGTGCGCCCGCCGCTTGACGGCATCTCGAGGTCGAGACCGGCGGACAGGCCCTTCACGCGGTCGTTGACCGCACCCCAGTCGGAGACTACGACGCCCTCGAAGCCCCATTCGCCGCGCAGCACCTGGGTGAGCAGCCATGGGTCTTCCGACGCGTACACGCCGTTGATGCGGTTGTAGGAGCACATGACCGTCCAGGGCTGGGCGTCTTCGACGACCCGCTGGAATCCGCGCAGGTAGATCTCGCGCAGCGGCCGCGGGTCGACGTCAGAGCTTGCCCGCATACGGTCGAATTCCTGGTTGTTCGCAGCGAAGTGCTTCAGCGACGCGCCGACGCCCTTCGACTGGATGCCGCGGACCAGGCCGGCACCCATGACGCCGGAGACGATCGGATCCTCCGAGAAGTACTCGAAGTTGCGCCCGCACAGCGGCGAGCGCTTGATGTTCACGCCGGGTCCGAGCAGGACCGCGACGTCCGCAATCGCGGACTCGACGCCGAGCGCCTCACCGACGCGCTCGGCAAGCTCCGGATCGAACGAGGAGCCGAGTCCGACCGCCGGCGGGAAGCACGTCGCGGGGACGCTGTCCACGAGGCCGAGATGGTCGCTCGCGCCGCGCTGTTTGCGCAGACCGTGCGGGCCGTCGGTCATCATGATCGACGGGAGGCCGGCACGGTCGATCGCCTTCGTGGTCCAGAAGTCCGCACCGCTGGTGAGCGACGCCTTTTCCGCGAGGGTTAGGTCCGTCGAGTTGTCTGTGGTGTCTGTCATCTTTGTCTTCCTAATCTCCTGGCTTGGTCATTCGCAAGACGAATTCGAGGCGAGAATGGCGAAGAGAGAAAACCTCAGCGGACCGCCTTGATGAACTGGTTGATCAGCGCTTGGTCCACGGCCGGATAGACGCCGACGGCGAGGGTTGGCCGTTTCGCTGGCGATACGATGTCGGGATGACCGACATTGCCGCGTCCCGGGTCGGTGTCCGGACGAGGGCCAAGCGGAGCACTCCTGAGCAGCGCCGTCTGCAGATCATCGATGCCGCGGTGAGCGTGTTCGGCCGTCAGGGCTACCGGCAGGGGGCGCTCAAGACCGTCGCGGACGAGGTCGGGCTCACCATTCAAGGCCTGCTGCACTACTTCCCGACCAAGGAGGAACTGCTGCTGGCGGCGCTGCACCACCGCAACGCCCTCGATCGGGAGAATCTCCAGCGCGTTCTCGAGGAAGGAGGAGTGGTGGCGGTCACCCGCTACATCCTCCAGCGGAATGTCGAACATCCGGGCTTCATGCGACTTTTCGTCACCCTGGCCGCCGAGGCCACTGATCCCGACCATCCCGCTCATGAGTATTTCGTCGAGCGCTACACCCGCGTGTTTTCCTATGCCGGCGAGGCCATCCAGGCGGACGTGCGCAAAGGCGCGATCCGGCCGGACGTCGACGCGGACGCGCTCGCGGAGCAGTTGGTCGCGCTGATGGACGGCCTGCAGTTGCAAGCGCTGCTGCGCCCCGAGATGGACCTGCTGGCCGCGTTCGATCGGGCGGTCGCCGCCCTCGTCACGCCGGCTGAGAGGTAGCGAGCTCGCTGTTCTCCTGGTCGCGGCGGGGTCGTGCCTGCTATAACTACTGAGTACTCGGTAGGTAGGGGAGGGTGGGCATGGCAGTCGGTGCATCGGCGAGGCCGAACATTCTTTGGATCGTCGGCGAGGACTGTCCGCCCTGGTTCGGCTGTTATGGAGACGCCCTGGCCTCGACGCCGGCCATCGACGCCCTCGCGGAGCGGGCGACGCTCTTCGAGCGCGCGTACTGCACCGCGCCCGTGTGCTCGCCGTCACGGTTCAGCCTCCTGACCGGGATCGCACCCGAGAGCCACTCGCCCGCGGACCGGATGCGATCAATCGCGGAGCGGCCTGACTGGATGACGACGTACCCCGAGTCCTTTCGCGCAGCCGGCTACTACTGCACCAACAACCAGAAGACGGACTACAACCTCGACGTCGACGCGGAAGCGATCTGGGACGAATCGTCGGCGACCGCTCACTGGCGCGGCCGTCCCGAGGGTGGCCCGTTCCTCGCCGTCTTCAATTTCGATCCCACGCACGAGTCGTCTGTCTTCGACGCCGAGTCACCGCTCGCCCAGGCGATGGCGGCGTTCGCCAAGAAACTGGGACCGAACGCCGTTCGACTCCCCAGTCCGGACCCGCTCGTACCAACGGTTCCGCTCGACGCGGTGCGCGTTCCCCGTTACCTGCCCGACACGCGGGAAATCCGCACGGACTTCGCCAAGTATCACGAAGCCGTGACGAGGTTCGATGCCTTCGTCGGGCGGCTCCTTACGCAACTCGACGAGGACGGGCTGACCGACAAAACCCTGGTGCTGCTCACGTCCGACCACGGTGGCGTCACACCGCGCAGCAAGCGTTACCTCTACGACGAGGGGCTCCACGTGCCGCTCATGATGGCCATCCCAGGCCGGGAGCGCAGGCGCTGGCCGGAACCTGTCTCCAGCCTGTCGATACCGACGACCCTCCTCACACTCGCGGGGATCGACGTCCCCGCGCAGATGCAGGGCGAGCCGCTCGCCGGGCCTGCGGCTCCGTCGCCCGCGGAGCCGTCCTACGCGTTCAGCGCACGTGGCCGGATGGACGAGCGCTACAGCCTCGTTCGTACCATCCGCAGCCGGCGGTTCCGGTACCTGCGGAATTACACGCCTCATCGACCGGTGATCCAGCACCAGGCGTTCGCGTGGAACGCGGCCGGTTATCGCTCGTGGGAGAGCGAGCGGCAGGCCGGGCGGCTCACCCCGGAGCAGGAGCGGTGGTGGCTGCCTGCTCCGCCGGTCGAGCTGTACGACCTCGATGCCGATGTGGACGAGGTGGTCAACCTCGCCGGCGAAGGTGCCTATGCCGAGGTGGAGGCCGACCTGCGCCGCCGTCTCCGGGAACACATCCTCGCGGTGAACGACAACGGTTTCCTCCCCGAAGACTCTCCGCTCCTGGGCTGGGACGCCAGCCGTGAGCCCGGTGCGTACCCGCTGGAACGCGTGCTCGAGCTGGCGGACCTCGGGCTCGAGCGGGACCCGTCCCGGCTGCCGACGTTCGCCGAGGCGCTGGCCGACGGCGATCCGGTGGTCCGCCGGTGGGCCGCGTTCGGCCTCCTGTGGCTGGCCCCGGAGGCCGGCCCGGCGGCGGACGCACTCCGCTCGGCTCTACCCGACCCAGTGCCCTCAGTGGTCGTGCCGGCGGCGGAAGCCCTCGCCCGCACGACCGGGGAAGAGGCGGCCTACGCGACCCTGGCCCGGCTCGCGGAACCGGCCAACAACGTCTGGACCCGGCTCGAGGCGATCAATGCACTGACCTACCTCGACCTCGATCGAGTACGCCCCTACCGGGCGGTGATCAACGACGCGGCGGAGACCTCTCACGAGTACCTCGGCAACGCCGGGCGCTACCTGCGCTTCCGTCTCGACGGCGACTACACCCCGGACGCGGTGGTCTTCTCGGTGAACGGATTCTTCGCCGGCATGGCCGCCGGAGCCGGCCCTGACCGTTCGTCGTCGCACTGACGACAGCTCGTCGGCCTGCCGCGTCCGGGGACTCCACTTCGGACCGGAGATAACCGCCCGCGCGAAGGATACTCTCCGTTCCACGGGTTGGAACTCGGTGCGCACACCGGCCCCGCTGTCGCATCATTACGCGGGCCGGAAAGAGATCTGGTCTGTGTCGTTTTCCTGAGTTGAGGAGATCCATGTCAGCGCACGAAGCGCCCGAGTCCCAGGCTGCGCTTCCCGAGAAGCCCGGCCGGGGCAAGGGATTCTTCATCGGTATCGTGGCCGCGGTGGTGGTCGTCGTGGTGGCGGTGTTCGTCGTCGTCAATATGACCCGCGACTCGTCGAGCACGGCGGGCCGGACGACGGTCCGAATCGGAGTGACCGACATCAGCGCGGACTACTGGAAGACCTACACCGAGATCGCGGCACAGCAAGGGATCGACGTCCAGCTGGTCAACTTCAGCGACTACAGCCAGGCCAACCCCGCGCTGTCGCAGGGGCAGCTCGACCTCAACGACTTCCAGCACATCCTGTTCCTGGCCAACTACAACGCGTCCCGTAACGACACGCTCACTCCGATCGGCTCGACCTACGTGGTCCCGCTGAGCCTCTACTCGCGCAAGCACGCCACCGTCGCGGAGATCCCGAGCGGCGGGCAGGTCGCCATTCCGAACGACCCGACGAACCAGGCGCGCGCGTTGCTGGTGCTGCAGTCGGCCGGCCTGGTCAGCCTGCGCGGTGGAGGAAGCGTGCTGTCCACGCCCGCCGACATCGACCAGGCCGCGTCGAAGATCACCGTAACGTCGGTCGATGCGTCGCAGACCGTGGCCGCGCTACCGTCGGTGGACGCCGCGATAGTGAACAACAACTTCGCGCTGGACGCCGGCCTCGACCCGTCGACGGCCCTGTTCAACGACGATCCGAAGAGTCCGTCGGCCGAGCCCTACATCAACGCCTTCGTCGCGCGCGCCCAGGACAAGAACAACCCGACCTATCTCAAGCTCGCGCAGATCTACCACGATCCGCGGGTGACGAGCCAGGTCGAGGCCGAATCGAAGAACACCGCGGTGCTCGTCGACCGGCCCCAGGCCGAACTGGAGGGCATCCTGGCCCGGCTGGAACCGACTGTACGGTCGGCGAAGAAATGACTGGCGCACCGCTCATCGAACTGGAGCACGTCAGCAAGGTCTTCGGCACCGGTACCGGCGCGGTCACCGCGATCGACGACCTCAGCCTCGGCATCGAAGCCGGGCAGATCTTCGGCGTCATCGGCTACTCCGGCGCGGGCAAGAGCACGCTGGTGCGGCTCATCAACGCACTCGAGCCCGTCACGTCGGGCCGCGTCCTGGTCGACGGGGTCGACCTGTCCACCCTCGGCGAGCGGGAACTGCGCACGGTCAGAGCCGGGATCGGCATGATCTTCCAGCAGTTCAACCTGCTGCGGTCCCGCACCGTGTTCGGCAACGTCGCCTACCCGCTCAAGATCGCGGGCTGGGCCAAGGAAGAGCGCCGGCGCCGCGTCGCCGAACTGCTGAACTTCGTCGGCATCGCGGAAAAGGCATGGAGCTATCCCGATCAGCTCTCGGGCGGGCAGAAGCAGCGGGTCGGGATCGCGCGGGCGCTGGCGACCAATCCGAAGATCCTGCTCGCCGACGAGTCGACCAGCGCGCTGGACCCCGACACGACCGCCGAGGTGCTGCGGCTGCTCAAGCGGGTCAACTCCGAACTGGGCGTGACGATCGTGGTGATCACGCACGAGATGGACGTGGTGCGCGAGATCGCCGACCGGGTCGCGGTGCTCGACTCCGGCCGGCTCGTCGAGGAGGGCACCGTCTACGACGTGTTCTCCGCGCCGAAATCCGAGACGGCGCAACGGTTCGTCAACACCGTGCTCCGCGAAACGCCCGAGGGCGCCGATCTCCGCCGCATCCGGTCGCGGCACGGCGGGCGGCTCATCGCAGCACGCGTCCACGATGCGGGGCGGCTCGGCGCGGTACTGTCCGACGCCGTCGGCCGGCACGGGGTGCGCTTCGAGATCGTCTATGGCGGCATCACCACGCTCTCCGGCCGGTCCTTCGGCGGATTGACGCTGGAGCTGATCGGCGAAACGTCCGATGTGGACGCGCTCGTCGCCGAACTGCGCACCACCACCGAGATCGAGGAGATCGCGGCGTGAACGTCGACTGGCAGACCCTCGGCCCGGTCTTCCTCGATGCGATCGGGCAGACCCTGTTCATGGCGGTGTCCACCCTGCTCATCGGCGGGCTGCTCGGCCTCGTGCTGGGGATCTTGCTCTACACCACGCGCCAGCGCGGGATCCTGGCCAACCGCTGGGTGTTCACCGTGCTCAACGTCGTGGTCAACATCATCCGGCCGATCCCGTTCATCATCTTCATCACCGCGATCGGCCCGTTGACCATCTTCGCCGTCGGCACCCAACTCGGCACGACGGCCGCGACCTTCGCGCTCATCGTGGCGGCGACGTTCGGCATCTCCCGGATCGTCGAGCAGAACCTGGTCACCATCGACCCGGGCGTGATCGAGGCCGCGCGTGCGATGGGCGCCGGCCCGCTGCGGATCATCCTCACCCTGCTGGTGCCCGAAGCGCTCGGCCCGCTGATCCTTGGCTACACGTTCGTGTTCGTCGCAGTGGTCGACATGACGGCCGTGGCGGGCGCCGTCGGCGGCGGCGGGCTCGGCGACTTCGCCATCACCTACGGCTACCACCGGTTCAACTGGGCCGTCACCTGGCTCGCGGTGATCACGATCATCGTGCTCGTGCAGGCCGCGCAGTTCCTCGGCAACCTGCTCGCCCGCAAGGCCCTGCGCCGTTGACCGTAGTGCCCACCACACGTAGCGTCCAGCGCCTGATGGCACCGACACGCACACCGTGGGGAGTCTGGGAACCGGCCACACCCGCTGAGGTGGCAAGGAAATTCGGCACGCTGCCGGTGCCGTGGTGGCTGGCCGGCGGCTACGCCATCGAGTTCGCCCTGGGACACCCCGTCCGCGACCACGCCGATATCGACGTGCTCGTCCTGCGGCGCGACCACCTGGCCGTCCAGGACGCCCTGGCCGGTTGGCAATGGTGGGCCGCTGATCCACCCGGCGCGCTGCGTCCCTGGCGTCTCGGTGAGCGCCTGCCGGTCGGTGTGCACGACCTCTGGTGCCGCCCCGATACCGACCGGCCCTGGCGCGTCCAGGTCATGGTGGACGAGTCCAGCGGCGACGACTGGGTTTCGTCGCGTAATCCCGACGTGCGCCGCCCGATCGCCGGGATCGGTGACACCAGCGGTGACGGAATTCCCTTTCTCTGCCCCGAAATTCAGTTGTTCTACAAGGCCAAGGGGCACCGCCCGAAGGACGACGTGGATTTCGCCGCAGTACTGCCGATTCTGACCATCGAACAACGGGAGTGGCTTGCTTATGCCATTACCCGCACCTACGGACCGCATCCCTGGTTGCGACAACTTGCCGGCCGGCGGGCCCCGAAGCACTGACCTCGGCGAAGGCAGGTAGTCCGCGCTGTCTCTATTGGACAGGCCGGTACAGAGCCTCTGCGAGACGTCGGCTACGGGTGCGATGGGCCAGGGCGTCGGTGCTGTCGGCGAACTGGTCGATCGCGCCGGTCAACGGCAGGCCGCGTACGGCGGGATCGGTGATGGTGTCCAGTAGTGCGGCAGTGAAGCGTTCCGCGTGTAGTACCCGGTAAGGCCGGTCGTGAAAGAACCGGACGTGCGGGTCGACCGGTGCGGTGAGTCCCAGGTCGTTTTGCAGGTTCGCCACGGTTTCGTACGCGGCCACCAGCTGCTCCTCCCGGTCGTGCCAGTCGGTGGCGGCCACGGCGGCGGTCAGTACCGGGCCGAGCCGGCCGGCGCAGGGCAGCCGGGCGAAGGCGCTGCCCAGCCACTTGCTGTAGGGCGGGTAGGTCCGGTGGATCAGCAGGCACAGGCGCGTCAGGTCACGGGCCAGGCGTGCGGTGACGATGGCCGAACCGAGATCGTCGCCGACCTCGGCGCAGCGGCCGGCGAAGGCTTCTTCCTGGCTGAGCCGTTGCCACTGGCAGGCCAGCACATAGCGCCACAGGTCGTCGGGGTACCAGGCCAGCGCGCGGCGGGCCGGTTCCAGACAATCCAGGCCGTCGTGGAAGACCGCGCCGCCGGTGAACTCGGCCAGCGCCTGGGTGGAGGTGGCCAGCCAATCGAGCATGGTGATCTCGGCCAGCGGGTTGAACCCGAGCTGGCCGGTCAGCCAGTCGCCGGGCTCGGCGATCACGACGGCGTGCTGGATACGCCCGTTCGCGGGCCGCATGTGGCGGGTGCCCTGGTCGTCGACGGCGATCAGGTTTGTGGAGTAGCCGGCGATCGTGGCGGGCAACTGCTCGGCGAGCAGGGCGGAGATCGTTTCGCCGGAGGCGGCGAGGTCGTCCGCGCGCAGGAACAGGTGCAGGCGAGGGCCCCAGTTGTGGTCGGTCGACCGGGCGGTGTCGAACCCGAGGACCTCCGAGCCGGGCCCGAGCAGGGCAGCGGTGTGGACCAGGCCGGGTAGGTGACGGGACAGCAGTGGCCGTACGGCGTCGCGATAGAGCCGGGCGGACAGTTCGATCCCGGGCAGGAATTCCGGTGGCACGGACCGCATGGTGCCCGACGTGCTGCTCGATGCGCGAGCGTTTTAGCCGAGTGCGGTCAGCGTCGTGGTGCGTACATGATGACGGCGACGCCGGCCAGGCAGATCAGGGCGCCGATGATGTCGTAGCGGTCGGGGCGGTAGCCGTCGAGCGCCGTACCCCAGGCGAGGGAGCCGACGACGAATACGCCGCCGTAGGCGGCGAGGATGCGGCCGAAGTGCGGGTCGGGTTGCAGGGTGGCGACGAAGCCGTAGAGGCCGAGGGCGATGATCCCGCTGCCGATCCAGATCCAGCCACGGTGTTCGCGGACCCCCTGCCAGACCAGCCAGGCGCCGCCGATCTCGGCGAGTGCGGCCAGCACGAACAGCGCGATCGACTTCAGGACGAGCACGAAGAAGCCTCCCGAGTTGCGGTCGAGGCGGGATCGTACGAATCGGCCGTGATGATCACTTCGCTGCTGATCGGCCGGAACCCGGAGGCGAGGAACGCGCGCAGGGAACGTGCATTGCCCGGCGCCACCGCGGCGAAGACGGGTTCACCGGCGGGGACCAGTCGGAGCGCTTCGTGGATGAGCGCGCGCCCGGCGCCGTCGCTGGAGTCGGGATGGTGCAGTTCCACCGACATCTCGGTCCGCCCGGCGAGGCCGGAAGCAATGGTGATCAGCCCTCGGTCATCGCCGTGAACCCGGACGTCGCTACGCAGGCGTCGGGCGTGGAGCACCCGTGGATGGTGATCGAGATCATCGCGCATCGGCAGCCTGCTACCGCCGCCCTGGCCGTGGCGGACGAGGGTGACGTCGAGCACGCCGATTTCGCCGCCGGGTCCCGCAAGACGTTGCAGGACACCGGGCTCCAACGCCGATCCGAAGCCGTCAAGATCGAACTCCGCGAAATCCGTCGCGGGCAGGGAGGTCGCAACGATCGCGTGGCCGGTGAACGAAACGATGGCGTGCATGCCCTTCTGCGGGGCAGGCATGAAGATGACCTGCCCATCCGCCGGTGGGAAAGCGGCATCGGCGGCGGCGAGGAACACGGGCAGCAACGGGTGTGGCAGGGCTGGTGCGGCGCTCACGCGGGTGGACCTTTCGAGTTGGCGCTGGCTCGGGCACCATCCCACCATGACCGGAGTTCCGCCAAGAGCGGAACCGCTGTCCTTGGCAGCCGCACCCGTGGCAGGCTGACGGCATGGCGGACATTCTCCCCTTCCACCCCAAGCGCACGCCCACGCCGGATGATGAGCCGGAACCACTATGGCGCGAGGCGCTGGGCCGGAGCCTGCGTGCGGCCAGGGAGGAGCAGGGTGGCCGCCTCGTCGACATCGCGGAGCGGGCGGGCATCTCGCCGCAGTACCTGTCGGAGATCGAACGTGGTCGCAAGGAGCCTTCCAGCGAGATGATCGCCGCGGTCATCGGTGCGCTGGGGGTCGACCTGGCCGATCTGCTCGTCGGCATCGCGGGCACCGTCCGGCACCACCACGGCACGGGTCTCGCGGTCGGGCGCCGTCCAGCAGGACCCGTGCTCATGGCAGCCTGAGGCCGCGGCCTCAGATCCGATGCTCGAGGACCTTGTCCGCGAGCCCGTAGCCGACGGCACCCGCCGCGTCGAACACGCGGTCCCGGTCGGTGTCGTGCCGCAGGTCCGCGACATCGCGGCCGGTGTGCGCGGAGAGGATCTCCTCCAACTGGGTGCGCACCCGCACCACCTCGTCGGCCTGGAGAATGAGGTCCGGGATGGTGCCGCGCCCCTGCGCCGCGGGCTGATGCAGCACCACCCGCGTGTGGGGCAACACGAAGCGGTGCCCGGCCTCGCCCGCGGCCAGCAGCACCGCACTGGCCGCGACCGCCTGACCGATGCACGTCGTGGCCACCGGTGCCTTGATGAAGCGCATGGTGTCGTACAGCGCGAGCATCGCGGACGGGTCGCCGCCCTCGGAGTTGATGTAGAGGTTGATCTCGTTTTCCGGGTTGTCCGCCTCCAGGTGCAGCAACTGGGCGATCAACGCGTTCGCCACCCCGGAGTCGATCGCGGTGCCGAGGTAGACGATCCGCTCCGACAACAGGTGTGAGTAGACGTCCATGATCCGCTCGCCACCCATGCTGCGCGTGATGACGTTGGGGATGGTGTAGGTGCTCATGCGGAGGTTCCTTTCGCAGAGCCGAGTCCCAGTTGGTGGGTGCGCACAGGCACAACCTGGTCGAGGCTGTCGACGATCTGGTCGATGAAGCCGTACTCGCGCGCTTGCTCGGTGGTGAACCATCGGTCGTGCAGCGAGTCGGCGAAGATCTTCTCGATCGGCTGGCCGGTGTCCTCGGCGATGAGCCCGAGCACCGTGTCCCGGGTGTAGCGCAGGTCGTCGGCCTGCACCTCGACCTCGACGGCCGACCCGCCGATTCCCGCCGAACCCTGGTGCATCAGGATGCGGGCGTGGGGGAGGGCGAAGCGTTTGCCCGGTGTGCCCGCGGACAGCAGGAACTGCCCGGCACTGCACGCCAGTCCCAGCGCGAGCGTGGACACGTCGCACGGCACGAGCCGCATCACGTCGCGGATCGCCAGCATCGAGGGGACCGAGCCGCCCGGCGAGTGGATCCACAACGAGATGTCCTTGCGGGGATCCTCACTCGCGAGCGACAGCAGTTGAGTGGTGAGCACTGTCCCGTTGTCGTCGTCGAGCGCTCCGTCGAGGACCAGCACCCGCTGGCTGAAGAACCGTTCTCGGAGCCGCTGGTCGAACAGCGGCTGTTTCTCGTCGTTGGTCATGCCCCCGACAATGCCGCCACCCCGGGGCGGTTCGCTGCTTTCTCTGCTGCGCGCAGATCTGCTCTCAGCAGACCGGATCGTCGCTGTCATCGTGGCGTCGATCCTTTGTGGATGCCTGACAGGTCAGAGCCCGCCCGCGCAGCTCAAATCCCGACGGTGAATGTTGGGTCGACTTCGGCGGACTGAGCCGGCGCGCCTGACTCACTATCGGCTGGACCTGGCAGACGCTGCTCGCCGTGCACGCCTGACGGTTCGCCGAAACCGGGTCTCTCTGGGTCAGAATGGCGGCTCCTCGATGTCGCTGTCACGTCGTTCGTCCTTTGTGGACTCGTCGGAGTTTTCGACGGTGGGTTTGAGGATGGTGTCGCGTTGGGTGGTGTGGGTGCGTCCGGTCGGGGTGGTCACGGTCAGCTCACCGGCGGCGTCGTCGAGTTCGAAGCCCCAGCCGGCGACGTCGTTGGAGTCGGCACGGGGCGCGGTTCCCGGTTTTCGCCGGGTCGTTTCCCCGTGCCGCTCCGCCGAACCGGACGTGCCAGTTTCCCGGCATCCGGCTCTCCACGAGTCGGTCAGGCGATGGTGTTTCGGAGTGCGTGGGTCCACGGGTTGGCGATCTTGCTCCCGCGCCAGGTGTGGCGTTCGATTTTCATCGATATGGGATCGAAGAGTGTCACTCCGTTCGGTGCTGAACACCACTTGTTGTTTCTGCGGTAGCGTTGCTTG